>NZ_CP129992.1:0-1465259 GCF_030505615.1 Salinibaculum rarum | reverse complement strand
GCGCTGGTCGTCCACTACCGCGACACCGACCGAGAGGAGCGCGAGTGGCGGTTCGAACCCTGAGAGTGGTGGGGGACTGTGCCAGCTCGGACGGCTCCGACCCCAATCAGTGAGGCAAGAGACTTGTCTGGCAGTCACTTGTATAGTGTGTGATGACAGATTCGTGGACAGCAGAGCAGATGCCGGACTGGTCGGGAAAAACGGTCGTGATAACGGGTGCAAACAGCGGGCTGGGGTACGAAGCGACGAAGGCCTTCGCACAAAAGGGGGCGACGGTCGTGATGGCCTGTCGGAGCCTCGACCGTGGCGAGCGAGCGGCCCGCGAGATACGGGAAGAAATCACCGAGCGGACGGGCGCGACACTCAACGTCAGGCAGTGTGACCTCGCCTCACTGGACTCCGTGGCGTCGTTTGCCGACGGCGTCCGCGAGGACTACGACGAGTTACACGCTCTCTGTAACAACGCCGGCGTGATGGCGATTCCCCGCCGCGAGACCGAGGACGGCTTCGAGATGCAACTCGGCGTGAACCACCTCGGCCACTTTGCGCTGACAGCACACCTCCTCGACGTACTCGTCGAGACGGACGGCGAGACACGCGTTGTCAGCCACTCCAGTGGCGCACACACTGCCGGCGACATCGACTTCGACGACCTGCACCGCGAGAAATCGTACGGCAAGTGGGAAGCCTACGGACAGAGCAAACTCGGGAACCTCCTCTTTGCCTACGAACTCCAGCGCCGCCTCGACGACGCCGACGTGACCGACACCAAAAGCGTCGCCTGCCACCCCGGCTACGCCGACACCAACCTCCAGTACCGTGGGCCGGAAGAAAGCGGGTCGAAAGTCAAGTACGCGATGATGAAAGCCACAAACGCCGTCTTCGCCCAGCCGGCCGAGCAGGGCACACTCCCCTTGCTGTACGCCGCGACGGCACCCGACGTGGTCGGTGGCGGCTATTATGGCCCCGGCGGGCTCATGAACATGCGCGGCCCGCCCGAACGCCAGGAGTCAAACGCGGCCTCCCAAGACGAAGCGACCGCACAGCGACTCTGGACTGTCTCCGAAGACCTGACCGGCGTCACCTTCGACGTCGAGGCGCTTGCAGCGGCCGCCTAACCGCTCATCCGGTGTTTTTCATCCCGGCGGCGATGCCCTTGACCGTGAGACGGAGAATCCGCTCCTCGATGTCGGTCCGGTCGTCCATCCCGAGCAGTCGCACCTGCAGGTAGTTCAGCGGGTCGACGTACGGATTGCGCCGCTGGAGACTCTCCTCCAGCCAGCCACCCTCAAGGAGCGTCTCGCGTCCGGTTATCGCACAGACCAGTTCGGTCGCACGCTCGTACTCGGCCTGGATAGGAGCGAAAACACGCTCCTGGAGGTCCGCGTCGGCGAGCGAGGCGTACTCGCCGGCAATCTCCATGTCCGTCCGCGCGAGCGCGAGCGCGGCGTTGTCGAGCATCGTCCGGAAGAAGGGCCACTGCTCGTACATCTCCTGAAGTGTCGCCACATCACCGCCGTCGTCGAGGTACGCGTCGAGGCCCGACGCCAGCGAGTACCACCCGGGGACGACACACCGTGCCTGCGTCCAGGAGAACACCCACGGAATCGTCCGGAGGTCCCCGACGGTCCGCTCGCCGGTTCGGGAGGCCGGCCGCGACCCCAGATTGAGGTCTTCGATGACGGTGATGGGCGTGGCCTGCTCGAAATAGGAGACGAACCCCTCCGTGTCGAGCAGGTCACGGTAGGCCGTTCTGGCGGCGTCGGCGGCCACTTCCATCGCGTCGAGCCACTGCTGGTCGACGGCCTCGGGTGACTGCTCGAGCGCGTTCGAGCGGGCGCGCATCTGCGCATTGAGCATCTGTTCGAGTTCCCGCTCGGCGATGGTGGCGTTTGCGTACTTCTCCGAGATGGCTTCGCCCTGTTCGGTGAACTTCACCTCGCCGGTAATCGTCTCGGTCGGCAGGGCGAGCAACGCGTCGTTCATCGGGCCGCCGCCGCGGGAAATCGAGCCGCCGCGCCCGTGGAACAGTCGGAGTTCGACGTCGTAGTCGTCGGTGATAGTCGCCAGGCGCTTCTGGTTGCGGTACAGCGACCACTGTGCGGCAAGATAGCCGTTTTCCTTGTTCGAGTCGGAGTAGCCAAGCATTATCTCCTGGACGTTGTCACGGGCCGCCAGGACCTGTGCGTACGCCTCGTTCTCGAACAGCGTTCCCATGATGCGCCGGGCACCCGAGAGCGCGTACTCCGTCTCGAGCAGGGGGACGATGTCCAACCCGGCGTGGCCGGGCAGGTCGACGACGCCGACTTCCGAGGCCAGAAAGAGAACTTCGAGGACGTGACTCGGCTCCTCGCACATGCTGATGCAGTACGTGTCGATTGCGTCGACGCCGTACTCGGCCTGCCAGTCGGCGAGCGATCGAAAGCGCTCGACGACCCGTGCGGCCGTCTCAGAGAGGCCGTCGGTGTCGGTGAGGTCGACGAATCCATCACCGTCCAGGATGGCTTCGGTGAGCACGGCCACCCGTTCGTCCTCGTCCATCCCGGCGTAATCGAGTTGCTGTCGGGCCAGGAGTTCGTCGACCGTCGCGGTGTGGTTTTCCTGGTGGTCCCGCAGGTCCAGGCTGGCGAGGTTGAATCCGAAGGTGTCGACCTGGCGGACGAGCGGGTCGACGTGTGACTCGGCGATGCGCTCGGCGTCGTTGGCTCGCAGGTCCGCCGCGATGGCTTCGAGGTCCGTTCGCAGTTCCTCGACACTCTCGTATCCGCCCGGCCGGAGGTCACCGACGCGGTCGAGGCGCTCGCGAATCAGGTGCAGTTTCTGTCGGTACGGTTCGTCGTGGTTTCGCTGTGCTGCGGTCTCGGCCGCGTTCGGCAGTCGTTCGCGGTCGGCCTCGAGTGACGCCGCGACGCGGTCACCGAGCGTGATTCGACCGCCGTCCTGGCTGAGGATTCCCAGGAGGTTCCGAATCTGCTCGCGGTAGTTCTCGAGGACGACCCGGCGCTGGCGCTCCAGCGTCTGCGCAGTCACGTCGGGAGTCACGTAGGGGTTGCCGTCGCGGTCGCTGCCGGCCCACGAGCGAAACTCGAAGAGTTTCGGCACGTCGATGTCGTCGAACTCCTCGCTGAGCGCGTCTTCGAGTTCGTCGTACACTTCGCCGGTGACGTCGAACAGAACGTTTTCGAGATACCACTGGACGTTCAGCGCCTCGTCGGTCGGTTCGGGCTGGCGCTCGCGCAACTGTGCGGTCTGCCAGAGACTCGTCACCTCGGCGCGGAGGTCCCGTTTCACCTGCTCGGCCTCCTTGTCGGTCAGGAGTTGCTGGTCTAGCGTCTGGAGGTGGTCGGCGACCGACCGGAGCTTCGATTTGACCGTCTTGCGCCGTGCCTCGGTCGGATGCGCGGTGAACGTCGGCTGGATGAGCACGTCGTCGAGTATCTGCTGGGCGGTCTCGCTGTCGGCGTCGGCGAGTTCGATAGCGGCTTCCTCGAGGCCGTCGTCGGGCAGTGTCGCCTGTGACTGCTCTCTGAGCGCGCGGACTCGCTCGCGCTCCTCGGCGAGATTGATGAGTTCGAAGAAGGTGGTAAACGCGCGTGCGACGACGAGCATCTCGTCGTCGTCGGCGGCGGTCAGTGCCGTCTCCAGTGGCTCCCGACTGTCGGTGTTCCCGTCCCGGTAGTCGATTGCCGTCGTCCGCAGTCGTTCGACAGTCTCGAAGGCGCCCTCGCTTGTCTGCTCGGAGATGACGTCGCCGACCATCTCCCCCAGTTCGCGGACATCCTGGTGGATGTCCCTGCGATGTAGTCGCATACCACGTCATCACTGGGCACGATTGAAAAACCTTCGATTATTGGCGTCAGTATCACTAACTATCCAGATATATAACGAATAATCACGACTGTACGTAGCCGAAGTAAACGAACGTCCAAAAACAACACTAAGCAGGTCGCTCGGCAGGAGACAGAGCAGAGCCCAGGAAATTCAGACGTGGTCTTCGGGCAGCAGTTCCGCGCGGTCGCGGTCGGCCAACCAGTCACACAGCGAGACGAGCTGGTCGCTCGCGGCTTCGAACAGTTGTGCGCCTTTCTCGGCGGTCGCGTCGGTCTGATCGCCGAGCACGCCGTTTTCGGTGTTGTCGATGGCGTCGTAGAACGTTCGGGCGCCGTGGACGCGCATCGCGTCGGCATCGAACTCGGTGAGGCCGCCGTCACGAGCCTCGGCCAGTCGGTCCTCGTGGACCAGCTCGCCCGCGATGTGTTGAATCATCGCCGTCTCCTTGGGGCCGCCGTGGGGGCCGTTGGTCTCGAAGAGGTCGTCGACTAGGTCGGGTATCGACTCGTCCCACATCCACTCGACGGCGTAGGCCGTCTCGGCCTCGTGGAGGCGTCGGCCGACTTCCCGGAGGTGTTCGACGTTCCCGCCGTGGGCGTTGACGTAGACGATGCGGTCGATGCCGTGGTACGCGAGGTTCTCGGAGAAACTCTCGACGTAGTCCCGGAAGACCGGCGCGTCGACCCACATCGTCCCGTAGAACTGTCGGTGGTGTGGGCTGACGCCGACGTTGATGGTCGGCGTACAGAGATAGCCGGTCCGCGCTGCGGCCTCGCGGGCGAGCGCCTGTGCAATCATGTGGTCGGTCCCTTCCGGCAGGTGCGGGCCGTGCTGTTCGGTCGACCCCAGCGGAACGATTGCGAGTGACTCTTCCTCGAAGTACGTCCGGAGGTCCGGCCACGCTTCCTCGGCGAGATACATCGAGTGGAGTAACGAACGCCAGCGTGAAAAGCGACCGCGATTAGCTCTCGTGAGCGAGCGCTTCGAGTTCGGATAGTTCGACTCTGTCGAGGACTTGCTCGGCAGTCGCCTCCAGCACGACCGGCGGTGCGACGTCGGCGGCTTTCGCTTCGAGCCAGCGGTCGATGCAGAGACACCAGCGGTCGCCCGCCGAGAGGCCGGGAAAGTCAAGTTCCGGCCGCGGCGTGACCAGGTCGTTGCCCCGCGACTTGCTGTACTCCAGAAACTCGTCGGTCATCACCGCACAGAGTTCGTGCCGACCGGCATCCCCGGAGAGGTGGTGACAACAGCCATCCCGCAGGTAGCCCGTCGTCGGGTCCTCGCTGCAGGTCGCCAGTTCGGTTCCCAGGACGTTTCGCTCGTCGACCATACCCCGCGTTGGTCCCGAACAGGGTAATCAATTTGGGAGCCGGGTCTCGCCCGTTCCGAGTTTCGCGCTCGTCTACGATATGAACGTTTGTTATTTTATACCCATCTAATCGGCGGCGAGAGGCTTTTCCTCGGCAAAAATAGCCCCAGTAGATTGAAGTACGTCCAGTACTGACAGTGTGATAGAAGTCCTCAAACATGGTACGAGACCTCACGGCACAGAAACTGGACGACGTTCCGCAGACGGCAACGGTCAGCGACTACGACGAACTCCCCGAAGACGAGCAAACAGCGGTCCGTCGGCTCGTCGCCGGTGAATCCGTGAGCGACGCAGTCACGCCCGACAGCGATGTCGTCCGCTTTACCGGCTACTACCGCATCAACAGCTCGGGCGCACAGGCCTCAGACTAACCGTCTCGGTTTTCCTCGACACGACTTACGCCGGTGGCACCGCTCGCCGGTGAGTGGACGTCAGAAAACGGGGCCGAGAGTCGTCTATACGGAGTGTACCAGTGCGGACGATACGATGTGGCCGAGTTCGTCGTTGTGTCGGTTCATCTTCACGCGGTGACGCGGAACGATTCTTTCTGGATGATTTCCGTGCTGTGGCAGTTCGGACAGGCGTATTCTGTCAGCTTTGTTGTTTCGTCGTTGTAGTTCATCCGCGAGCCACATCGGGTACACTGAGTCATTGCGTTTCTTCCTACGACGAGGGGATTATTAATCATTATGGTTTCCGCCCCCTGGGAGAGCCGGCTATCTGGGGCGGGAAAATCGGGTTACGCGGTGACCCGATAGGCCGGTTTCCAGACGATTTCGGTGTTGTGGCAGTTCGAACAGACGTACTCTGTCAGTTTCGTCGTCTCGTCGTTGTGGCTCATCCGCGTCCCACACCGAGGGCAGTTGGTCATACGTGGTGGTTCGAGGTCCACGTTGTTAACCACTCGGGCCGTTCCCAGACAGTCGAAGACACCACAGCGGGCAGCAGACGGTTGTCTGACGGGGTTTTACGGTTGCGCTGACAGACACTCTGGGGTATGCCCCGGTTTAGAATATCGTTGCCAGACGAACTCAGACGCGACCCGCACGGAACCGAGCGGCGAACGGGCACCGAAACGGCGTCGCGTCGCCTCGGGGACGGCATCGAGGGCACAGACGATGTGGGGCAGCGGGTTATCCGCTGGTTTGACTGCTGGGTCGACGGCGACGATTAGTCGTTCTGGGCGAGTCGCGCAGCGATACGCTGTGCGCCGATGGTCGCCGAGAGGTCGGGCCGGTCGGCGGCGACGGCCTCGATGTCGCGGCCGAGTGCCTCGCCGACGCGTTCTTCGAACTCCTCGACGACGCCCGGGATACAGGCCATGCCACCGGTCAGCACGACCGGGCGGTCGAGTGCGAGCTGGTAGACTTTCATGTGGTCGTTGGCCAACTGCGAGAGGAAGGTGTTGGCAAACTCCTCGACAACGTCGTCGAGGTACTCGTTGCACGCGTCCATCACCGACCGCTCGATGGTGAACTCGTGGGAGCCACCGCCGGGCTGTTGGATGATGTCGGTGAAGGGTTCGAACTCCTCGAAGTCGGCGTGTTCTTCCTTGTACTCTCTGGCGGTCGTGATGTCGATGTTGACCCGCCCCTGGGTCTCTTCTTCGACGTAGTTGGCGATGACGCGGTCGACTTCGTTGCCGGTGACCGCACCGGTCGTGAACGGAGAGATCTGTTCGCCACGCCGGTAGGCAGACGCTTCCAGGTTCGTCGACCCCATGTTGACGGCGATGAAAATCTGCTCGATGGCTTCGAGGTCGTCGCCAAAGGCGGGGATAGACCCACAGAGTGATTCGGGGTAACTCTCCATGAGCGCAGTCCCGATGGGACTGTTCTCGATGACGTTCTGGAGGTTCTCAAGTCCGGCAGGGTTGTCGATAGTCGGAATCGCGTAGACGACCGCGCTATCCTCGGGGATGTCGTGGGACTCGATGACGGTGCTGAAAAACTGCTCGGTCAGTTCCGCACGGTCCTCGTCCTCCGGCAGTCCCGAGCGCAGCATAAACTGCACGCGGTCGGGATACTCCCGGGCGGCCTCCTCACCGTAGAGGTACTTCTCCTCGCCGGTCAGCGCATCCTCGTAGCTCGCCAGACAGGTCAGCGTCCGGATAGTCTGTAGCCCCCCGTCTTCGGTGGGGTATGCGATGACAGTCCGTGTGCTCCCGAGTTTGACCCCGACGGGTACGGCCCCGTCACCGTCGCTTCCGCTGCTGCCCGACACCTCTTCGGTCTCGGCGTCCACATCGGTACTCATACACGGCCTGTTACAGCGCGCCCGGTATATAAGAATCGAAAAAGGTAACGGAGGCTATACGACCGGTCAGGCCATCGATGCCAGTTTCGCAACGTAGACGAGACTCAGCATGTGGTCGTCGACGTCGAGGTCGTTGCCGTCGTTTGCGCTCTGGTCGTCGATACCGAGCAGGTAATCGCCGAGGTCTGCCTCGACGGCCTCGGTAATCCAGCCGACCGACTCGTAGTAGTCCAAAGCTTCGGTGGCACCCTGATAGCCGGCGTGGAGCAGGAGGAATTCGAGCCACTCGAAGATGAGGTTCTCTCCGGCGTAGTGTTCGGGGAGTTCCTTCAGGTACGGTTTGGTCGTCTCGCCGCTCCCGGCCTCCAGGGGAAGGAGTTCGCGGTACAGCCCTTCGCGGAAGGAGCCACCGGTGGGGCCGGTCGGTTCCTCCTCGCCCGAGCCCATCGACCCGAGACCGATGTCGGCCTCGGAGTCGCCACCACCGTTGGTCTGCCCCCCGCGCTTCCTGGCCATCTTCCGCAGTTCCTCCAGGTCGTAATCGCGCGGGTTGATACTCATGATACAGAAACCTTCGCCCCCCAACGAGTTAAAGGTTACACACAGTCAGACGCCCGTCTGACGGGTCTGCGCCGGAATTTCGTCGCTTTCGGTTCCGCGGTTGCAGGCCTAAAGCGGACACGGTGGGACGTTGTGGGAGAGTATAAGAGGTACCAGGAATCGCTTGCGGCCGGTCGCCGCGGCTTTCTTCCGAGTGATAATGAGGAACGTATTTTTATTACGTCGGGAACCCGACCTCCCAACAGGTGATGAGAGGCGACGATACTGGTGCGCGAATCTGTGTGACGAACGCCAAGGGCGGGACTGGCAAGACTACGGTCGCAATCAACGTCGCTGGCGCGCTCAACGAGCGCGGGCGGGACGTCCTCTTTGTCGACCTGGACCCACAGGGCAACGCCACCGAAGGACTCGGGCTCGTGGAGGCGTACGACGCTGCGCCACCGACACTGTTCGATGCACTGACCGACCACACGCGCCGGGACGTCGTCAACGACCTCATCGTCGAACACGATGAGATGGACGTCCTGCCGGCGAGCATCGACCTCCTGCAGGCCGAGCACGAACTGACGATTGCCGACCTCATCGCACGCATCAAATCCGACCCGAACCTCTCGGGCGGACTCGAGGCACTGGAATCGCTCGCAATCAACGTCGAGTCGGCGGGCATCACCGAAGGGCACGCGCTCGACGCACTCGACGTGGTGCTGTCGGAGATCGACCACGACTACGACTACATCATCGTCGATTCCCCGCCGTTCTACGGGAAACTGACCGACACCGGCATCTTCGCGACGCGAAACGTCCTGGTACCCGCCCTGACCGAGGCCACCTCCGAGCGGGCAATCGAGTTGCTCATCGACCAGATTGCCGCCCTGGAGAGCCAGGTCGGTATCGAGGTCAACACGGTGGGTGTGGTGGCAAACCGCATCGAGAACACGAGCGAGGACCGGACGATGCTCCAGTGGTTAGAAGAAGTGTTCGCGGACTTTCCCGTCTGGGAGGTCCGCAAACGCGTCGCACTCCAGCGGGCGTTCTCGGCCGGGTCCTCGATTTTCGGCTACGAGGAGCGCGTCGACATGGAGGAGGTCTTCCTGGACGTTGCGACGGAACTCGACAGGCAGTTCGGCTACGCCGAGGTGACAGCATGAGTGAAAACGAACGCATGGAACGAGCACGGCGCATCCGACGGATGCGCGAGGGACAGCGCGACGGCGAGGACGACTCGCCCGAAACCGACGACGAACAGACGGCCGACGCCGGCCAGGACGACGAACCAGCGGAGACACAGCCAGCGGCCGACACGGCGACGTCGGAGGAGACGACAGCGACCGACGACGCGGCGGCCGCCACATCGACAGACGGTGGCGCCGCAGCGACCACCACGGAGCCAGAGACCGACGGGGCTGAAAGCGACGACGAGCCAGAACGCGACGAACCGGAACAGGACGCCGAGTCGGCGGCCGACGAGGCGGCTGGCGAGAGTATCGACGAGACAGCCGAGAACGTTAGCGGCACGCACGCGGAGTTGCCAAGCACCGAACAGATGGAAGCGGCCATGGAACAGACCATGGAGCAGGCCGAACAGGTCGCGACCCCGGAGGAAAGCGATGCGGAGTCCGAGGACGACACCGAGGCCGAAGCCGAAAGCGAAGACGCGGCAGGGCCTGCGGGTCTCGCTGGCGAAACCGAAGAAACCAGAGAACCGGACACCCGCGTCCTCGAGTTCACGCTCGACGACGAGCAGTACTGTCTTGACATCCAGTACATCGAGGAGATTGTCAAGCACACCAACATCACGCGGGTGCCCAACACGCCGGAGTTCGTCGAAGGCGTGGTCGACCTCCGCGGGCAGATTACGACCATCCTCAATCCGAAGGTGACCATCGACAAGCCGAACAAGGAGGCGGGCGACCTCATCGTCGTCTTCGACGCCGAGGCCTTCGAAGACCAGGGGCACATCGGCTGGGTCGTCGACGACGTCCACCAGGTCTCGCCGATCAGCGACGACCAGGTCAACACCCCGCCCATGCAGGAAGACTACATCAACGGCGTCATCGACCGCGACGACGGCGAGTTCGTGATCTGGACGACGCCCGACCTCGCGCTCGAAGAAGCCGAGTAGTCACCGACGGCGTCAGTCTGCCTCGGCGACGCCGACTTTCTCCCAGACGTACTCGCTTGCATTCTGGACTGCGCCAATCGACGTGAGATAGCCAGCCCCGACTGTGGTCTTCAGGGCTTTGGCCGCCCGCCCGCGAACAATCTGTCCGCCGACCTGTGCGACGGCGCCGTCACCGACGCTGACCAGCCACCCCAGTTCCGTGTACCGGTAGCGGTCCAGGCGTGGCTCGAATCCCGCCCCGCTGCGCTCGTGGGCGAGGAGCTTTCCGATGTTCTTTGCCGCCACGTCTGCCTGCCGGACAGCCGTCTGTGCGCTCGCGGGTGCTGGCTGGCCGTCGGCGTCGACGACGCGTGCGGTATCGCCCGCGACGAACGCCCGGTCGCCGAGTCTGAGGTCGGCACGCACCTGCGGTCGGTCGCCGCCGGCGACGTCCTGTCCCGCGATACCCCCCGTCCAGATGAACTGGTCGTACGCCAGGTCCCCACCGTCGGCAAACGAGATGGTGTCGTCGTCGGCCGCCTCGACTGTGCGGCCGGTGTGGACGGTCACGCCCCGGTTTCGCAGTTCCTCGTCGACGGCCCGCTGGAACCGCTCGGGGAAGTTCGGCGCCACGGTGTCGAGGCGCTCGACGAGATGGACCTCGACGTCGGATTCGTGCTCGGCCATCGACGCGAGTTCGCCCGCAATCTGGATACCCGAGAGGCCGGCACCGCCGACGACGACGCTGCCGCCGTGTTCCTGGATGTCCGCGAAGTCGTCGCGAATCTGCTCTGCGTCTTCAATACGTTTCAGCGGCGTCGCGTGTGTGCGGACGCCGGACATCTCGTAGAAGGCAGTCTCTGCGCCGAGGGTGACGGCGAGATACTCCGCCGAGAGTGTCCCGTCAGCGAGGTCGATAGTCGCCGTGTCGGGGTCGAACCCGGTGACTTCCGCCTGCCGGAACTCGGCACGGTCGAGCAAGTCCTCGATAGGCAACTGGAGGTCCTCGGCCAGGGACGGGTGACTGACAACGCGGTGAATCAGGTGCTGAACGAGGTGGGTCGACCGTTCGTCGACGAGCGTAATCTGGTCTTCGGGTGGGAGTGTCTTTTCGAGTTTTCGTGTCAGACTGATACCGGCGTAGCCAGCACCGAGAACGGCGACGTGCATACCAGGCGTTGGGCTGGGACAGAGTAAAGGCCTCCGACGGGCGAACAGGGAGCGGCCTCAGAACAGGGCGTCGCTCTCGTCGAGAATCTCGGCCGGTCCGCCGAGTTCCCAGACGCGCGTGTCGACGCCGCAGTCGGCGACGACGTCCTCGACGCGGTCGACGTGTGCCTCGGTCGTGTTGACGTAGACGCTCGCGCCGGTGTCGACGGAGAAGTACACCGGGACACCCTCCTCGCGGAGCTCGCGGACGGCGTTGAAAATCTCTATCGTCCGGGGTTGCCAGTAGACCCAGCCAGCGGGGCCGGTCATCGTCGTGGCCGCAAGTGACAGCGAGTCGTGCTCTGCGAGTTCGAACACCGCCTCGAAGTTCCCCTCGCGGAGCCCCTCGCGCATCTCGGCAATCTGGCCGTGCATGTGGGCCATCCGCGACTCGAACATGTGGCTGTCGGCGGCCTCCTTGTGTGCGGCCTCGGTCTCCTTGTAGGATGGGACCATCCCCGCGACGATTCGGAGGTCCGATTCGAGGTCGTCGGGGACGGGAATCCGCTCGGAGCGACAGTCCTCGTCGTTGAGTCCCGTCCGCAGATGCGAGAACGCGCCCGTGACTGCGCGCGCGGCCGATGAGGAGCCACGGCGAGCGACAGTCGAGATCTCCGGGCGGGTCATGTCCAGTCCCGCGGCCTCGACCAGCGCCATCGCCGCAGCGGCAAAGCCAGACGACGACGAGCCAAAGCCGATGTTCGTCGGGAAGGTGTTCTCCGACTCGAAGCGCACACGGTGGTCGATGCCGGCCAGTTCGCGGACGTGATCGACGACCGCGCGGATGCGTTCTGCGCCGCGGCCCTCGACTGGTTCGCCGTCGATGGCGTACTGGTCTTCGGCCAGCGACTCGTCGAACGCGGCGGTCGTCTTCGTGTGACTCGGCGCGGTACAGAGGCTGATAGAGTCGTGATACGGGAGTCTGAGTTCCTCGTCGCGCATCCCGTGGTACTTCACCAGTCCCTGAATCGGGTGCGCTTTCGCTGTCGCCTTCATATCTCCACCTCCGCAGGACAGCACTTGGGGCTTACTAACCGGGCGTCGAAGGCCGTCGCCCCCGGACGTGGCCGCTTACGACTCTGTGTCTCCCGGGTCGTCGACCTGGCTCTCTGTCGCGTCAGCCGTGTCGTCGCCCCGGCACCGATAGACCGGCGAGCGGACAGTGACGTCTGGGAACCGCCAGCGCAGTTCGAGCGCCGGCCAGGCGACTGTCGTAACGAGGATTGCTGCGACAGCGTAGAACTGTGCTTTCCCCATCCAGATCGGCGAAACGTAGAGGATGCCGTTGACGACCCCGGCTACGAGAACGATAGCCACCACGGGGAGCAACACACTCACCGACAGCGAAATCTGCACGGCAACAGTGTTTGCGAGCGGTTTGCATAAAGGTAGCTTACGTCGCAGTTAGGCGAGCGGTCTGGGGCCGGCGTGGCCGAGAGCGCGTGCCCGCAGGGCCGCGCGATTCGGGGAAAGGCAGGCCTGCCGGTAGCAGTGCTGTGCGGTTGCGGAAGGAACTACGGTAGCACCTGCGAGCGGTCTACCGAGCGCGAGCAGCCTTTTTCCCCAAGTTTTTGCGAGAAGGGTGCGCCGCGCGACGAAGTCGCGCGTGCGACACCCGCCGCTGCAAAAAGTGGGTGCGTGTTATACGAGCATCCCGGCGGCCATCTGCGCGGTCTCGATGACCGGGCCGAAGCCGGGCAGCAGGAGGACGGTGGCGACGGCCGCGATAGCGATTGCGGCGTACAGCCCCGTCGGGTAGCTCTCGATTTCGACGTCGCCGTTTGGCTCTTCGATCCACATCGCGCGGACGACGCGCGTGTAGTAGTACAGCGAGAGGGCGCTGTTGACGACGAGTGCGATGGCCAGCAGCGCGACGCCGCCGTTGATGGAGGCCATCAGCAGGTAAAACTTCGAGAGGAAGCCACCGCCGAGCGGGAGTCCGGCAAGCGAGAACAGGAAGATGGACATCGCGGCACAGGCGAACGGCGCCTGTTTGGCGAGGCCGTTGAAGTCCTCGAACTCGCGGCCGATGCCCCAGTGTTCGGTCAGGGCGATGAACATGAACGCACCGGTGTTCATGAAGCCGTAGACGAGCAGGTGGGCCATCCCGGAACCGAGCACGAGCTGGTGGTTGGCACCTTCGGTGAGTGCAGCGAGTGCGATGAGCACGTAGCCGGCGTGGCCAATCGAGGAGTAAGCGAGCATCCGCTTGACCTTCTCCTGTTTGACCGCCGCGAAGTTCCCGACGGTCATCGTGACGACGGCCAGAATCTGGAAGGCGACGACCCAGTCGACCGTATCCAGAATTGCGAGTTCACCGACCGGGCCGCCAAGCGCGACCGTGAACACGCGGAACGCGAGCACGAAGCCGGCGGCCTTCGAGGCCGAAGAGAGGAACCCGGAGATGGGTGCCGGGGCGCCCTCGTAGGCTTCGGGTGCCCAGAAGTGGAACGGGACGCTGGCGGTCTTGTAGGCCAGTCCACCGATGAGCATCATGACGCCGAGGCCGAGCACGCCCGGTGCGGTCGGGTCCGCGAGCGCGCTCGCGACGGCGTCGAACTGGAGTGCGCCCGTCGAGACGTACACCAGCGAGATGCCGTAGGCGAAGATGGCCGAGGAGAGTGCGCCGATGAGGAAGTACTTCAGCCCGGCTTCGACGCTGCCCTTGTTGTGTTTGAGGTACGCGACGAGCGCGTAGGAGGGCAGCGAGGCGAGTTCGAGGCTGATGAAGGCCGTCGCCAGGGAGTTGGCCGCGGACATCATGGCCATCCCGGTTGCGGCCAGCATCACCAGCGAGTAGAACTCCGCTTGCTTCTCGCGGCCTTTCAGGTAGTCGTAGCTGGCGACGACCACCAGCGTGACGACGCTGGCGATAAGCGCCGTAAAGAACAGCGCCATCCCGTCGACGACGAGGGTGTCACCGAAGAGCTTGATAGCGCCTTCGGGCGGTTGCCCGGTGCCGGCGACCAGATACCAGCCAGTGACGCCAAGGACCGAAAGCGAGCCAGCGACGGAGATGCCGGCGAGCGCTTCGGAGTTCATGCTGTCGGGGTCGACGGTGTCGTAGAGGAACAACACCAGTGCGGTCACCGCGAACAGCGCCATCGGTGCGATTGCGGCCGTGTCAGGGAGTGCGATTGCTGCCATCAGGCACCACCTCCGAGAAGGGGATTAATCGCATCCTGTATCATCTCATAGGCGATGTCTGGGGCGACACCGAGCAGGATGACGAGCAGGAGCAAGACGACCAGCGGCGCCACATCGTGTGCCGGCGCGCGGCCGATTTCGTAGTCAGTCTCCAGTTCGAACGCGCCAAACAGCGTGCGCTGCATGGCCCACAGCAGGTAGCCGGCGACGACGACGATGCCGAACATCGCCGCTGCCGTGTAGAACGGGGCACCAGCGATGGTCGTCGACTGGAAGGCACCGATGAAGACCAGCACCTCCGCGGCGAAGCCGCTCATCAGTGGCAGGCCCATGTAACCGAACGCGGCGGCGACGAAGATGCCCGCCGTCCACGGCATCCGGTCTGCCATCCCGGACATGTCGCCGACCATCCGCGTGTGCGTCGAGTTGTAGAAGACGCCGACGGTCATGAACATCAGCCCCGAGATGAGGCCGTGGGAGATCATCTGGAAGGTCGCCCCGCCAAAGCCGTGTGGCGTGAACGCAACGAGTCCGAGGATGACGTATCCCATCGAGGAAATCGAGGAGTACGCGACGATGCGCTTGAGGTCGCGCTGTGCGAGTGCGAGCATCGCCCCGTAGATGACCGAGAGCACGCCGAGTGCCGCGATGATTTCCGCGTAATCGCGGGCCACGTCGGCGAGCATCGTGAAGTTGAATCGGAGCAGTGCGTAGGTCCCCATCTTCAGCAGGACGCCCGCCAGGATGACCGACACCGGCGTCGGGGCCTCGACGTGTGCGTCCGGTAGCCACGTGTGGAACGGGACGACGGGCACCTTCACCGCGAAGCCGGCGAACATGGCAGTGAACGCGGCGAGTTTCAGCGCCTCTGGTTCGAGCCCTGCAAAGGAGCCGAGTTCACCACCGCGGACCGACTGTGCGATTTCGGGCAGGCCGAGCGTCGTCAGGTTGTCGCCCAGCCCGAAGATGAGGCCAAAGAGACCGATGAACATCACGAGCGAGGCGACGTTCGTGTACACGAGGAACTTGATAGAGGCGTACTTCCGGCGCGGGCCGCCCCAGACTCCGATGAGGAAGTACATCGGGATGAGCACGCCCTCCCAGAAGACAAACCAGAGGAAGAAATCCAGCGCGGTGAACACGCCGATGAGCGCGGCCTCCATGAACAGCATGAGGCCGTAGAACTGCGACTCACGCTCGTCGATGGGCGTCCACGACGAGATGAGCGCGAGCGTCGTGAGGATGGTAGTCAGCGCGAGCAGCGGGAGGCTCACACCGTCGACGCCGACGTGCCACTGCAGTTGGTAGGGACCGAGCTGGAGCCACGTCGCCGTCGTCTCGAAGGCAATCGTACTGCCTGCAAGCAGTGCGTTGCCGCTGCCGTCGAAGGTAAACCACATGATGAGGCTGCCGACGAGCGGGACAACCGACAGAGCGGTCGCCAGTTTCCCGGCGATGCGGTTCGGGGCCAGGAAGACGATACCGGCCGCGGCCAGTGTCGCAACGAGGAGTGCTTCGATGTACATTCAGAACCACCCCCCTGCGATGCCAAAGACCAAAAGCAGGAGCGTCAGCCCCAGCGTCAGGAGCGCGGCGTAGTTGCTGACGACGCCCGTCTGAATCTTCCGGAAGCGCTCACCGGAGAACAGCGAGACGCTTCCGATGCCGTTGACGACACCGTCGATGATACCCTGGTCGAACGTATCGGCCGCCTTCGCCACCGGCACGGTGACGCCCTTGGCCAGCCAGACCTGATACTCGTCCTGGTAGTAGTTGTTCATGAGTAGCGTGCGGATAGAGCCGAGTTTCTTCGTGTGCTGTTCGGGCGCGGCACCGCCGTAGAGGAAGTAGGCGGTCCCGACACCGGCGAGTGCGAGTCCGAGCGAGACGGCGCCCGGCCCAATCGGCGAGAGGTCCGCCGCGTGGTAGCCTGCGCCGAAGTCCGCCTCCAGAATCTCGACGTAATGGTGTGCGTTCAGCGAACTCAGACTGCCGTCGAGCCAGTCGTGGAGGAAGGTCAGGTGAATCCCGGTGACTTTCTCGACCGGCGCCATGTTGATGAGCCCGACCGTCGCTGCGCCGACACCGAGCACGGCCAGTGGGAGTTTGACGTTCCAGCGGACCGGTTCGGGGTCGCGTGCCGTGTCAGACCGCGCGTCGCCGTGGAAGGTCAGGAAGACCATCCGGAAGGTGTAGAAGCCGGTGAAGAAGACTGCGAGCAGCCCCATCGCGTAGCCGGCGAGCAAGAGCGTGCCGACGGTGCTGTCGGTGCCAAGCGCGTGCAGGAGCGTCTCGTAGAGCACCTCGTCTTTCGACCAGAAGCCCGCGAACGGAACGATACCAGCCAAAGCGAGCGAGCCCGAAAGGAAGGTCAGGTAGGTGACGCGCATCTTGTCTTTCAGGCCACCCATGTCCCACATGTTCTCGTTGTGGTGCATGGCGATGATGACCGACCCGGCACCGAGGAAGAGGAGGGCCTTGAACACGGCGTGGGTCGTCAGGTGGAAGACCGCAGCCACGTAGCCACCACCACCCAGCGCGAGCATCATATAGCCGTACTGGGAAATCGTCGAGTACGCGAGCACCTGCTTGAGTTCCTGCTTGACGACACCCATCGTCGCCGCGAAGAGTGCGGTGAAGCCACCGACCAGCGCGATGACGCCGAGTGCGGTCGGCGAGAGTGCGTAGAACCCGTACATGCGTGCGACCAGGTAGACACCGGCCGCGACCATCGTCGCTGCGTGGATGAGAGCGGAGACAGGCGTCGGACCTTCCATCGCGTCGGGCAGCCAGGTGTGCAGCGGGAACTGTGCGGACTTCCCGATGACACCTCCCAGGACGAGCAGGCCGACAACGGTGAACCACTCCTGGGCACCGAGCCCGAGGTAGGTGGTGATTTCGGCCGTGTGACCGGGGTCGAGTGCGTGCTCGGCCATCACGACGAAGGAGTTCTCACCGGCGAACTGTGCCGTTCCGAACGTCGCCAGCACGGCGACGACGCCGATGAGGAAGAAGTAGTCACCGAAGCGGGTGACCAGGAACGCCTTCTTTGCGGCACTCGGCGGGCCGTCCTGACGGAACCAGAAGCCGATGAGCAGGTACGAACACAACCCCACAAGCTCGAAGAACATGAACGCCATCAGGAGGTTGTCCGAGTAGACAAAGGAGAGCATCGAGAAGGTGAACAGCCCGAGACCGGCGTAATACCGGGGCAGACCGGTCTCGCCCTCGTCGTTCATGTATCCCAGCGAAAAGATATGGACCAGGAACGAGATGAGCGAGACGATGACCAGCATCAGCGCCGAGAGCGGGTCGATAAGCAATCCAAAGGTAAGGTCAATGATACCGACGCCGTCAGCGCCGAGGACGAACTCGTACAGTTGTGTGTGATAGGGGTCGGCACCGCCAAAGAGGGTCAGTGCTACCCACAGCGACAGCAGCAGCGAGCCACCGGTCGCCGCGATGCCCGCGAGGGCGCCGCCCTTTGGCATGTAGTTGCCGAACGCCAGTGCGATCAGGAACGCGGCAAACGGAAGCGCCGCGATGGCCGGAGAGATGTCGAATGCAAGTGCCATAGTTACCACCTCATTGTCGTTGCTTTGGTCACGTCGATGTCATCGAAGTTACGATACAACACCAGGATGATGCCGATACCGATGGCGACCTCGGCGGCGGCGAGTGCGATGACAAACAGGCTGAACACCTGTCCCGTGAGGTTGCCATAGTAGTGCGAGAAGGCGACGAAGTTGATGTTCGCGGCGTTGAGCATCAACTCGACGGACATCAGGAACATCAGCGCGTTGCGGCGCACGAGGATACCGAACAGCCCCGTACAGAACACGATGGCCGAGAGCAGCAGATAGAACTGGGGTGAAACAGCCATCTACTCGTCACCTCCGTCACGTTCGGCCAGCAGGATGGCGCCGTCGAGTGCCGCGTCCAGCGCGATAGCGATGAGGATGAACGCGACCAGGAAACTCTCGACGACCAGACTGCCGTCGGTGATACCCAGAAGCGAGTTTCCGATGCCGGCCACGATACTCTCGCCGGCCGGGAATCCTTCCGCGACATCGAACTCGGCGCTGATGAAGACCGTCGCCATGACGGTAAACAGCCCGAACGCGATAAGCCCGGGGAGCGCACTCCGGCCCAGACTTATTGGACGGGGTTTGGTTGTCATACTGGCACCTCCAGCGTGTCGTCCTCGCGTGTCAACATGACCGCGAAGGTGATGAGGATGAGGACGCCGCCGACGTACACCAGGATTTGCATTGCCGCGATGAACTCAGCCTGTACCATCACGTAGTGGACTGCGACACTCAGTAGCGCGACGCCGAGTAACAGCGCTGCGTGCCAGATGTCGCGAACGAGGACGACACCGACACTGCTCCCCACTGTTACCATGGCGAACAGCGCGAATGCGATTCCCTCTAACGAGAAAGACGCGCCTATGCTAGCCATCATTGTGTGAGTCTCCATGCGGCTTGCTTTTGAAGATTCCTTTTTTCTCTCGGCATTTACCCCCTTTCGAGTCCAATGTGACCGGGGACCACACCGTTTCAACCCCATCGACACCCAATATGGGTCGTTCACGACCAATCGTGAGTGATTTATCTTTCAGTCCGGCACGTCCGGGCATGCACGATTTCGTCGTCGTGGGGGCTGGACCGGCGGGGTCACGGTTCGCCCGCCGCGCGGCCGCGTCCGGGTACGACGTGCTTGTCTTTGAGCAGGGTGAGGTGGGGACACCGCTTGCCTGCTCCGGACACGTCAGTACCGACATCTGGGAGTTTACGCCGGCGGGCGCGCGCGAGAAGCTCCTGCAAAACGAAGTCTACGGCGCGCGCTTTCATCTCGGCGGTGCCGACTCGCGTGCCTACGAGTTCTACAAGGACGACCCCGTCTCGAACGTCATCGACCGCGTCGGCCTCGACAAGGTACTCGCCGACGCCGCGCGCGAAGCGGGCGCGGACCTGCGCGAACACCATACTGTCGTCGGCGTCACCGAGCACCGCGACCACGTCGCCGTCGAGGTTCGCGGCCCAGAGGGAGTCGAGAGCCACCGCGCGAAGATGGTCGCTGGCTGTGACGGGCCGAAATCCCGTGTGCGAAGAGAGCTGGGACTGCCCGAACCCGACGAACTACTCCACGGCGTGCTCGGGTTCGACGAGACGCCGGACTACCAGGATTTCGTCGACGTCCACCTCACCGTCCCGCGATTCTTCGCGTGGCGCATTCCGCGCGGTGACGCCGGCGTCGAGTACGGCCTCGGAATGGCCGCAGACAGCGCGGATGTCCGCGAGCGGTTCGACGCACTCGTCGACGACTACGGCGCCGACGTGCACCGCCGCTGTTCGGGCCTCATTCCGATTGGCCCGCCACGGCGCGTCACCGGCCGCCGGTCGTTCCTCATCGGCGACGCCGCTGCCCAGACCAAACCCTTCACCGGCGGTGGCATCCGCTATGGCATGACTGCTGCCGACCACGCCGCCCGCGAAATCGACTCCGACGACCCGGGCACGCTGGGAGACTACGAGCGGGCGTGGCGCGCGGACCTCCGGACGGACATCCGACTGGGGAAACTCGTCCGCGCGGGCTACTCGGCACCCACAGTTCTCCAGCGCGCCGGCATGACGCTCTTCGAGGGGGAAATCGGCGTTCACATGGACCGACCGACGACGCTGTTCTCGCGCGAGCAGTTGCGCGCGCTGTTCTCGCGGTAGTGAGCTGTCGCTGGCGGAGTTGTGACGAACAGGCGACACAGACGGAACCGACGACGGTGTGTCGCACAGCCGCGAGCCGTCGCCGGGCGATGCTCAGCGCACACGCTGTCTGGTCGCGTCTCGGCTGATAAACGTCAGTACAGAAATAGCGAGAGGTCTCTCAGTACTGCGGCAGGCGCGCCGACTGGTCCGACCCCTCGACAAATGGCAACTCGACGCGATGGGCCTCGACTTCGGTGCCGTCGACACGGACCGTCAGCTCGCCCGCGGTATCGAACGCGACGCGGGCGAGCGCGATGGGTTCCTCGCGCGTCGGACTCTCGGCGGCGCGTGTGACCTCGCCGACGGCCTCGTCGCCGGCGAAGACTGCTGCCCCGGTGTCCGGGACAGTCTCGACGGTGAGCCCGATCAGGCGATTACTCGGTTGCCCGCGGTTTTCGACGCGAGAGACGACCTCCTGGCCCACGAAACAGCCCTTCTCGAAGTCGACGGCGTTGCGCAGCCCCAGCGTGTTCGGGACCTCGCCGTCGAGTTCCGTCTCGAACAGCGGCGTGCCGGCTTCGAGCGTAAGCGAGTCCCAGGTCTGGTGACCGAAGGGCGCGGCGTTCATCCCGTGGTTTTCGAGCGTATCGAAGATGCCCGCGGCCGCGTCGGCAGTACAGACCACCTCGTACCCCTCCTCGCCGGTGAGGCCGTCGGTTCGGACGACGGTCACGCCGTGGTCGCCCATGCGACCGCGGACAAAAGAGAGGGGCTGGTCGGGCGTCTGTTCGGAGAAGACGCTGGCTATCTTCTCGGTCGCTTTCGGGCCGTGGATGCCAAAGACCCCGAAGTCGTCGGTGGCGACGGTAATCGTAACGTCCTGGATGAACGTCTTCTCGCGCCACTCCTCGGCCAGCGGTGCGGCCTCGCCGGGCGGGGTGAAAACGAGCAGTCGCTCGCCCGCGTTGTAGACGTACATGTCCGTCTCGATGCGTCCCTGGGGGTCGAGCAACAGTGCGTAGACTCCCTTGCCGTCCGCAGACGGGATAGGATTCGAGACGGCGTTGTCGACGAAATCGATGCGGTCGGCGCCGGTGACGGTGAGGACGCCGTACGTGTGTTCGATGAGGCCGACGACGTTTCTGACGGCGCGGTGGACACGCTCTGGTCTGCCGTAGTGGGCGACGGCTCGCCGACCCGCACGGTCCGTGTAGGTTGCGCCGTGGTCGTCGTGGACCGAGGCGAGAACAGTCATAGACGGTACCAGCGGCGCAGCGTGGTTAAGTTTCCCGAACCGCGCTAGCGCCGCGCGAGCACCAGCGCACCGACCAGTGCCGCGACGGTGACTGCCACGCCGAAGCCAGGTCCGCTATCTCCGGCCGAGTCGTCCTCCGAGTCACCGGTCTGCTCGTCACCGGTCGCCGTCTGCCCGGGCGTCAGCTCGGAGTTGGTCTCGACGCCCTCGATGGTAACCGACGACGACAGCCCGGCATCGGAGACGGAGACGGTCACGCTGCCGGCGGAGTCGATAGTGAACTCGGTCCGACCCTCCTCGTCAGTTTCGGACACACTCTGGCCGCCCACCTCGACTGCCGCGTCCGAGACGGGTTCGCCGTACTCGTCTGTGACCGTGATGCTCGTCGATTCGCCGACGACGACCCGGTCGTTGTCCGGCTCGACGTTGAGCTGGTCGCTCCGGGAGACGACGAGTTCGACGGACGCTGGCTCCTCCTCAACGACAAACTGCTGAGTCAGACTATCGTACGCAGGCTTCGAAACCTCGACGGTGTACTCACGATTGACCGGTGCGCTGGTCGACGTTTGGCCGCCCTCGAACGTTCGCGAGGAGAATCCCAGCTGGGACACCTGTACCGTCGCATTCTCGATAGGGCGGTCCTCCTCGAAGTGGTCGTCGACGACACGGAAGTCGACCGACACCGTTCCGCGTTCGAGCGTGACTTGCTTCTGGCTCTCCTCAGTCAGAGTCAGCGACGACTCGTTCGCGTAAAAGCCGGGTTTGACGACACGGAGCTGGTACTGCCCCCGTTCGAGCCGACGGGTCGTCGCGTTTCCATCTGCTCCGGTACTGACACTGTCGACACGACTCGCACCGTCAAAGAGACGAACGGTCGCATCGGAGATTGGGCCGTTGTCGTTTTGAACGGTCACCGTCGCCTGGCCGCTCAGAGAAACCGGAACCCGGACTTCCTCCTCCTTGGCGCCGAGTTCGAGATACGGTTTGTTTCGGACGTACCTATCATCGTGGACGTCGATTTCGAGGTCAGCATCGCGGGGAACATCGACGAACGCCTTCCCGTTTCCGGCGGTGGTCACATTTATTGGACCCCCCGCGCCACCGTCCCAGGTCACCGACACGTCGGTGTCGCCGACCGGGTCACCGTCCGAGTCGACGACTGCGAGTGTCACCGTGACAGTATCGTCCTGTGCGGCCGCCCCGCCGATAGCGCCCGGGGCGAGCACCGAAACGACCAGCAACGTCGTGATGACTCCAGCAGAGAAGCGTGACATATCTGGATTGTCGGCAGTGGGTCTTATATCTCTAACGACGGCTTAGTACCGAACCGACGCAAGGCGGCGACCAGACTCGCCGTCGGCGCGGCGCCTCACCCCGATTTCTCGATGACGTCGTCGACGACGCGTTCGACCTCGCTCCGGTCGGCCGTCAAAAGCGGCCCCGGAACGGTCCGGGCGAGTGTCGCAGCGGCGACACCGTAGCTCAGCGCCGCAGAGAGGTCGTCGTCCTCGGCGAGGCGCCCGAGGAAGCCACCGGAGAACGCGCCGTGCTGGCCGGAGTCGTCCAGTGCGGCACTCTCGACGGTTTCGCGCTCGTGAATTACGTTCGTCCCCGGAGTGTCCTGGAGCGCGACCGCACCGTGCTGGCTGCGCGTGATGACGACTGTCTCGAGGTCATAGTCCGCGGCGATGGTGTTTGCCAGTTCACGGGGCTTTCCGGAGCGGTCGAGCACCGTCCGAATCTTCGATTCGTTGGCGATGAGCACCTCCAGGTGCTCGAACAGTTCCAGCAGGACGTCTTTGAGGAAGTCAGGGTCTGCGAACCCAGGCTGGTAGTCGACGTCGATGGCAGTCGTCGCACCGCTCCCGTGGGCCGCACGGAGCATCGCCTTGGTCGTCTCCGCGGCGTCCCGGGAGAGGCCGGGCGTGCTCAGCCCAGTGAAAACGACGTCAGCGGACTGGATGCGGTCCATCGGCAAGTCGCCGGGTGTGGCCGTCGCCGTCGCCGACCCGTTCCGGTCGTGCCAGCGCAGCGCCTCCCGGGGTGGATGACCAGACTCGTGAAAGACGAGCCCTTGCCGGGTGTCGGTGCTGTCTGCCCACGCGATTTCGGTTTCGATACCGTGACTCTCCAGTTCGGCGACGATGCGTCGGCCCAGCGGGGAGTCGGGCAGTTTCGAGACCCAGGTGCTGTCGACACCGAGCAGTTGCGCCGTGACGGCGGCGTTGCTCTCGGTCCCGTCCGCGTCGATTGTCGCCGTATCGGCCGTTTCGAGGCGCTCTTTCCCCGGCGGTGAGAGGCGCAACGGCGTCTCCCCGAACGTCACGAACTCTGGCATACGAGGGCAATCACAACCGAGCGGCTTAGTTCCCTAGCCCGATCCGACAGGAGCGAACGCGACAGCACCGCCTACCCGCCGTGACCGGGGTAATCGCGCTCGAAGCGCGCTTCCAGTTCGTCGGTGTCCAGTTCGACGACGACCGGGCGACCGTGCGGGCACGCGTATGGGTTCGTACAGTCGTCAAGCGCCTCGAGGAGGTCCACCACAGACCCCTCGGTGAGCGACGTGTTGCCGGTAATCGAGGGATAGCACGCCAGGTCGGCGAGCAGTTCGTCGGCTGCGGCGTCGACTGTCTCGGCCGCGGCCGCTTCGCCGGTGACGAGGTCGCCAAGCAGGTCCCGGAGCAGGTCGGGGCTAGCGACGTCCGCGACCAGCGAGGGCACTGTCGACACCGCGACAGTGTGCTCGTCGACGCGGTCGGCCCGGAATCCCAGCCGCGCGAGGGCGTCGCCGTGGCGCTCGAACACCGCCATCTCCTTTGCCGTCAGTTCCAGTTCGACCGGAGTGGCGAGTGCCTGCGTCGTCGTCTCGCCGTCGAAGTCCGCCCGGAGCCGCTCGTAGTTGATTCGTTCGTCCGCTGCGTGCTGGTCGACGAGTACGAGCCCGTCGTCCGTCTCGGCAACGACGTAGGTGTCGTGGAACTGCCCCAGCACGCGCATGGCCGGCAGCGTGTCGAAGTCACGGCGGTCCGCGAGGCTGTCGCCGTCGAGTCGCTGCTGGTCGTGACTGGCGGCGAACTTCCGGTCTGAGTCGTCTCCCGGGTGTCCGCGCCCGGATGTCTCCGTCTCGCTCGCACCTGTCGTGTCTGCCACGCCCCCGTCCTCTGTCTCGTCGGTCGACTCGCGGTCCGGGTCCTGGTGCGAATCCGTCGAGTCTGTGGATTCGATCGACTCCCGCGCGCTGGCCGACAGCGGCGACGCCGGTGACTCGGTGTGTGTCGGTGACATCGTCGTGTCCGGCCTCGTCTCGGTCTGCTCGGATTCGGTCTCCGGCGTGGCGTCGTCGGTCGGTTCAGAATCGGCCTCGCCGGCTGTCGAGTCCCCACTGGTATCGGTACCGTCGCCGGGGCGAATCTCGGTCTGCTCGGGCGCGGAGCGGCCACGCGGTGCCGACGAACGAATCAGCCCCTCTTCGAGGAGCGTCTGCTCGACGGCCGTAGTGACCTGCTCGCGGACCTGTTCGTCGTCGGCAAAGCGGACTTCGAGTTTCCGGGGGTGGACGTTTACGTCCACGTCGGCGGGGTCGACGGCGAGGTCGAGGACGGCGAAGGGAAACCGGTCCGACGCCAGCTGTGCGCCGTACCCCTCCACGACGGCGTTACGGACCGTCGAAGCGGTGACGTACCGACCGTTGACAAAGGTCGAGAGGTACTCCCGGGAGGCACGGTTCGTCTCGGGGTGACTGACCAGCCCCGAGACGCCATCGAGTGGACCGTCAGGCATCGAAGCGTCGTCGACCGGAAGCATCGACTGTGCGACTTCGCGGCCGTACACCGCCATGACCGTCTCTCTGCGGTCACCGCGGCCAGTGGTCGCGAAGGTCTCCCGGCCGTCGTGGGACAGCGAGACAGCCACGTCGGGGTTGGCGAGGGCGTAACTGGTGACGACGGTGTTGACGTGTGCAAACTCCGTCGAGGCCTGTTTGAGATACTTCCGCCGAGCGGGCACGTTGTAGAAGAGGTCCCGAATCTCTATCGTGGTTCCCGTCGGACAGCCAGCGGACGCGACGCTCGTCACCTCACCGCCCTCGACGACGAGTTCAGTCCCGCTGTCGACGCTCCCGTCGACTCGGTCCTCTCGCGGGCGCGTCGTGATGGTGAGCCGCGAGACTGCGCCGATTGCGTGCAGCGCCTCGCCGCGGAACCCGAGCGTGCCGACACCGCCTTCGAGGTCGGCGATGTCGGTAATCTTGCTGGTGGTGTGTTTCTCGACGGCCTGCCGGACCTCCTCATCGGTCATGCCGGCGCCGTCGTCGGTGACGCGGATGCCGTCGATACCACCCGACTGGACGGCGACCTCGACGCGGTTGGCTCCGGCGTCGAGGCTGTTCTCGACGAGTTCCTTGACGACGCTGGACGGGCGCTCGACCACTTCGCCGGCCGCGATACGTTCGACTGTCTGGGGGTCGAGTTCCCGGATGTCTGCCATTGCAATCGGATACGAGGAGCAGCCCCATATGTCCGGGTGGTCCCGGACGCGAGTGTGCGCTCGGCCGGCCGCCCTCAGCGGACTGCCCGACGGCCGAACACGAACACGAGCAGTGCTATCAGGATGGCCCCGATAGAGGTCTGGAGAGTCATGAGCAACCGGGCGACACCGACGGGCTGGAAGTCGCCCATCCCGAGGGTCGTAAACGTCAGCGTGCTAAAATAGATACTGTCGAGAAGCAGACTCGGCTGGTCGAGGATAGCGCCGTACGTGACCGGGGCACCACGAATCGGTTGCAGTCCACCGAGTGGATACAGCAGCGCGAACGCGAGAACGATAGTCACTCCGGTCGCGATGACACGCCAGGGACTCTCGCCGTACAGGAGCGTCCAGCGCGACAGTTCCGAGCGGAGCCACTGGAACAGTTTCAGCGACCGGTAGACGAATCGTGTGCCCAGGCCGGCGATGTTGGCTCGCTGGGGACCGTCGCTGGTGTCGGTCCCGGGCAGTGGTCCAAAGAGGTTGTCGCGGTGTGTCCGGCGATGAATGTCCTGCCGGTTGACGAAACAGACGGACTGGAGTTCGGGCCGAGAGGCCGACCGCGCGACGGTCTCGATGGTTCGGTAGGTGCTCTTTGCCCGCGTTCGCATGTCCGCCTCACCGTCACCGACGGGCTGGCCGCCGTACCGCGGGTCGTAGACGCACCGGCGTGTGTCCCAGAAGCGAAACAGCGAGCGGACCGAGAACGGCGACGCGTCCGGCACCCCCAGAAACTGGGTCCGGTCGTCGATGCGTGCGTCCGTGAGCACCGTGCCGTGGAGTCGTGTCCCGCGCAGGTCCGTGCCGAACAGTTTCGCCTTGCCCAGTTCGCTTGCTTCCAGATTCACGTCTCGCAGCGTCGCGTCGGTGAAGTTTGCGTTCGTGAGGTCGAGTTCCTGCAGTGCGTGCCAGTCGTCGTCGAGGGTGCAAAACGTGGCACCGTTGAACCGGACCACTGCCGCGATAGTCGCCTTCCAGAACGTCGCCGGCCCCTCGAAAGTCGCGTACTTGAGGTTCAGGTCCGCCAGGAACGTCGCCCGGTAGAAGTCGGCCTCGCCCTCGAAGGAGATTCCGCCAGCCCGGACCTCCATCTCGAAGGTGGAGCGGTCGAAGGTTACGTCGTCGCGAAACGTCACCCCGCCAAACCTGACGTCTGCACGGACGACCACTCCCGAGAAGTCCGCCCCGTCCTCGAAGGTCGCGCCGTTGAATCGCAGGTCGTGTTCGATGGTCGCGTCCGCGAAGGAAACAGTGCCGGCGAAGTCGGCGTGGCTGAGATAGAGCGGCCCGTCGACCCCGTCGAGGACACCCTCCAGGCGGTCCGGCCACTCGAAGGTCCCGAACTGTGCACCGACAAACTCCCGTCGGCGTCGCCGAGCGAGCGGGCCGTCCCCGTCAGTGTCATCGACGGCAGCGGCGAACGCCTCGACGACTGTGGCGTCGTCTGTCTGCTCGCTTGGCCGGTGGAAAATACACTTTTCCTCCCCATCGGCGTCGTGCGGACAGTGCCACACGCCATCGTCGAGACTCTCGGCCGGGAAGTCACTCGCTCTGTAGGTGTCGCCGTCGACGGGTATCGAGTGCGAACAGGTCCCGCCAGCGCGGGTCATACCAGCAGGTATCGCTGGGAGTCGGTTTAACGTATGTGGGTCCGTCGTCAATTCACACGACTGCTTGCCTGCTCCGGGACGACCGTCCGCGTGCAGCCACTCCGCAATTGACAGATAGCAGTCAATATCAATCCGTCAGCCGCTCTTGCCACTCCTGGACTTTCGCCATCAGTTCGACGGGTGGTGTCTCGTCGACCTCGAGTTCCGCGACGGCCGCCAGTACCTCCTCGGCATCCTCGCCGAACTGCGCTGTGACGGGGTCGCTTTCGGCACCGCCGTCGGCGGCCGCGCTCTCGGCGTCGGTTTCGTCGGTCTGGAATTTTCCGGCAGAGAGGTCGAAGACTGCCTGGACTGGCTCGCTATCGCCGCCTTTCGCCTCGATTGCCTTCTCTTCACGGAGCCGGTCGAGCACATCCCGTGAGCGGTCGACGACGGGTTCGGGGACGCCGGCGAGGTCGGCGACGTGGATGCCGTAGGAGCGGTCGGTCGGCCCGTCCCTGACCGTCCGGAGGAAGGTCACGTCACCGTCTGACGCCGCGTTGTCGGGTTCGCCGTCGACAGCGACGTGGAGGTTGTGGACCCGTTCGAGGTGGTCCGCGAGCGTCGTGAGTTCGTGGTAGTGAGTCGCAAAGAGCGTCTTCGCGCGGACGGTGTTGTGCAGGTACTCGGTGGCCGCCCAGGCAATCGAGATACCGTCGTAGGTCGCGGTGCCACGGCCGACTTCGTCGAGGATGACCAGCGACTCGTCGGTGGCAGAGTGGAGGATATTCGAGAGTTCCTGCATCTCGACCATGAACGTCGAACGGCCCTGGGCGAGTTCGTCCAGCGCGCCGACGCGGGTGTAGATGCCATCGACCAGCCCGATGCGAGCCGAGCGCGCGGGCACGAAGCTACCCACCTGTGCCAGCAGTGTAATGAGTGCCGCCTGGCGCATGTAGGTCGATTTCCCGCTCATGTTGGGGCCGGTGACGATACAGAACTGCCGCTCGTCGCCCATCCGGAGGTCGTTTGGCACGAAGTCGGTGGTCTGTTCGACGACGGGGTGGCGGCCGGCCTCAATGTCGAGGGCCTGCCCATCTGTGAGTTCCGGACGGGTCCAGTCGTTGCGGACCGCGTGCGACGCGAGACTCGCCAGCGCGTCCGTGCGGGCGAGCGCACGGCCGACGTCCTGGAGCAGTTCTGCGTCCGCGGCCACCCGCTCGCGCACGCGCTCGAACAGTTCCCGTTCGAGGTCGTGGCGCTGCTCTTCGAGGCGCAACACCTCCCGTTCGCGCTCGTCCAGTTCCGGAATCGTGTACCGTTCAGAGTTTTTCAGCGTCTTGATTTGCTCGTATTCCTCGGGGACGGCGTCGGTCTCGCTCTTACCGACCTGGATGTAGTAGCCGTCGGTCTTGTTGCGGTCCACAGAGAGGTGAGTGATGCCGGTCCGCTCCTTTTCGCGTTCGGGGAGTGTGTCCAGCCACTCCAGGGCCGCTTCGTGACGCTCGATGAGGTCGTCGAGTTCGTCGTCGTATCCCCGACTGATGATGTCGCCCTGCGTGATTGTCCCCGGCGGGTCCTCGACGAGTGCGACGTCCAGTTCTTCAGCGAGGTCGGCGACGGCGTCGTGGTCCGGCCGGGAGACGATGTCGGCCAGCGCGCTGTCGGCAAAGCGCGCGGTCTCGTCGACCAGTTCGGCCAGTTCCGGGAGGAGCGCGAGCGTCGACTGGGCGGCCCGCAAGTCGCGTGCGTCGGCACTCCCCGACGTGGCGCGGGCGGCGAGTCGTTCGAGGTCGTAGGCGCCGTCGAGCAACTCGCGCAACTGCTCGCGGGCCATCGCCGCCTCGGTGAGCGCGGCGACGGCAGACTGACGACGCTCTAACTCGCCACGTGCCTGCAGCGGCCGCTGGAGCCACTCGGTCAGCAGGCGCGACCCCGCGCTGGTGACGGTGCGGTCGATAGTGTCGACGAGCGACCCCGAGCGGTCGCCCTGCATCGTCTCGGTCAGTTCGAGGTTTCGCTGTGTCGTCGCGTCGAGTTCGACGTGGTTGCCGCCGCCGTGGGCCTGCAATCGCGTCATCGACGCCAGCACGCCCGCGCCGGTCTCCTCGACGTAGGAGAGAATTCCACCGGCCGCGCGAACCGCGGCCTCCTGTTCGGCGACGCCCACGCTCTCGAGCGTCTCGCGGCCGAACTGCTCGCGCACGCGGTGTCGGGCGCGACCGGGAGCGAAGGCTTCGGTGGTGTGCAGCGTCAGCAATGCGTCGGTCCGGTCGCGCAGGCGGTTCAGCAGGGCGTCGTCACCGCGTACGTCGGGGCCGGGCAGAATCTCGACGGGTGCGAACCGGTAGAGTTCCGACAGCAATCGGTCGCGGGCGTCCTCCCCCGACAGTTCCGTGACGTGAAACTGTCCCGTCGTCACGTCGGCGAAGGCGATGCCGTAGGTCGTCTCGCTGTCGCGGACGACGGCCGCGAGGTACTGTGCCTCGGCGTCAGTCGTCTCCAGCAGGGTTCCTGGTGAGACGACGCGGGTAATCTCGCGGGCGTGGCCGTCGTCGGTCTCGTACTGGTCGGCGACGGCGACGCGGTAGCCACGCTCGACCAGCGCGGAGACGTACGGCGTGAGTTCGTCGAGTGGCACCCCCGCCATCGGATACGACGACCCGTGCGAGGACTTCTGGGACACCTTCAAATCGAGTTCGTCGGCGACCGTCTCCGCGTCTTCCCCGAAGAACTCGTAGAAGTCACCGCACTGCATCGCAAGCAGGTCGGCGTCGGTCCCCTCTTTGAGCGAGAAAAACTCCCCGACGATACCCTCGGCAGTCATACTCCTCTGTGGGTGCGTCGCCGATTAAAACGCTGTGGGTCCGCCGTGGACCGCTGGGGGGCTACACGTCAGACTCGGCGAGTTCGTCGAACAGCGCCGTGACGCGACCCTCGATTTCGTCGCGAATCTCGCGGACGCGGTCCATCTCCTGCCCGTCTGGGTCGGGCAGCGCCCAGTCGCGCACGTCGACGGAGTCGCCGACGTCGCCGACGTCGAGCGTCGAACAGCCCATCGTCGCGACGTAGTCACACGACCGGAGGTCATCGAGTGTAATCTCGCGTGGCCGGCGCTCCGAGAGGTCGAATCCCTCTTCGTCCATTACGTCGACGACTTCCTCGTGGACGCTGTCGGCGGGGTCTGTCCCACCGGTCAGAATCTCGACGCGACCGTCGAGGCCGCGGCGGTCGCGCTCACGTTCGGCGAAGGCCGTCGACATCTGCGAGCGGCCGGCGTTCTGGACGCACATGAAGGCGATGCGAATCGGGTCGTCGGAGTCTGTGGAGTGAGTCATGGCTGTGATTTCGTCAGTCGTCGTCAGTCGTGGAGTCTACCGTCTGCTCGAGACTGCCGGTCGTCGCCCCGGTCCAGTCGAACTTCCGCTGGAAGTACAGGGCGACGTTGACCAGCGCCAGCAGGACCGGCACTTCGATGAGCGGGCCGACGACGGTCGCAAAGGCGACGCCGGAGCCGACACCGAAGACCGCGACGGCGACGGCGATTGCCAGTTCGAAGTTGTTCGAGGCGGCGGTGAAGCCGATCGCCGTTGTCGTCGAGTAGTCGGCACCGATGCCTTTCCCCATCCCGAAGCTGACGAAGAACATCACGACGAAGTAGATGGTCAGCGGGATGGCGATGAGCAACACGTCCGCGGGCGCGGCGACGATGTTCTCACCCTGCGTCGCGAACATCACGATAACGGTAAAGAGAAGCGCGACGAGCGTCAGCGGGTCGATTTTCGGGACGAACTGCTCGTCGTACCAGGTTTCGCTTTTGACGCGAGTGCCGGCGTAGCGGGTCAGAAAGCCGCCAGCAAAGGGAATCCCGAGGAAGATGACGATGGCCTCGACCACCTGCATCGGCGTGATGTCGAAGGTGGTGATGCCGGCGACGAGCGACTCCATGCCCAGCAGCGGCGGGAGAAAGAGCGCGAAAAACCAGACGTACACGCCGTAGGTGATAATCTGAAAGAGGCTGTTGAACGCGACCAGTCCGGTGACGTACTCCGTCGACCCCTCCGCGAGTTCGTTCCAGACCAGCACCATCGCGATACAGCGGGCCATCCCGATAAAGATGAGCCCGAGGAAATACTCCGGCCTGGCCGGCAAGCCGGGGACGAGCCCGCTGAAGAAGACGACTGCCAGCCCGAACATCAGCGTCGGTCCGATGAGCCAGTTCTGTATCAGGCTCAGTCCGAGCACGCGCCAGTTGCTGAACACCGTCGGGAGTTGCGAGTAGTCGGCCTTCGCCAGCGGCGGGTACATCATCAGAATCAGCCCGATTTCGACGAGGTGGAGGTCCTGAATCGGCGTCGTCACCGACGGTGCGACGAAGCCGAGTCCGACGCCGACGGCCATCGCGCCGAAAATCCAGACGGTGAGGTACTTGTCGAGAAAGTCCATCGACCGCGGGTCACCACAGCTCTCACACTCACACTCCGGACCGTGCTCGTGGGCGACGTTACTCATCGTCGATGCCTCCATCGAGAACGGTCACCAGCGCGATGGCACGGTTGGTCGCGCGATACTTCTTCCAGCGGCCGTCCTTGCGCCCCGAGACCAGCCCGGCCTCGGTCAGTGTCGAGAGCGCGTGGCTGATTGCGCTCTCGCTTACGTCGACGAGTGCGTCGAGTTCACAGACGCACAGTTCATCCCCCGCAGCCACGAGTGCGCGGACGAGCGTCAACCGCGTCTCGTTTGCTAGCGCCGACAGGACGTCCAGTTCCGCCTCGACCCGGTCCGAACCGAGCGCCGCCTCCATCGCCCCGAGTTCGTCCAGTCGCCTGTCGACATCCTCGCTTCGACACTCCCCGAGTTCGTCTTCGAGGTATCGCTCCAGACGCGCCGTCGATTGAGCCATTGTTCAATTAAATTTCCAGGCGACTATTATACGTTCCGGTATAGTACACCCGGAGTGGCTTTTCCGCTATAAGATGATAGATTAGACATCCACGCCAAAGCGTTAGTTGAGTAAAACAACAACTAAATCAGTACTTCGCAGCCCCACGGAATGAATTGACCAGTAATCCGGCTATCACACTGTTCCCGTGTGAAATTCCCCCGGCAAGTGACCGCTGTACCGCGTCGAGAGCGTACCGCACACCACCCACCCGGCGGCCTGAAGCCTTTTCCTACAGCACCGACAAACTGTGCCAATGGGTCGAGGGACGGGTCAGCTGGCGGTGCTTTTCCTCGTTGCACTTTCGCTTCTGGTTGTCGGTGTCGCCGGGGCGACAGCCGAGGCCGGCGACACAACGGGGAACGCATCGATGGCCGACGACAGCGAACGAGTACGAAACGCGACAACTGACGCCACAGCGGCCGACACCGGCGGTGCGGTCGGAACCACGCCAGCCCAGACCAACACAATCACCGTCGAACAGGAGTATCGGCTGACGCCCGGCCAGCCAGGGCGGGTCGACATCCAGTGGCAGTTCACGATTCCGGACAACGTCGGCGAAATCAGCACTCGGCTCCCGGCCGACGCGACGAACCCACGCAAAAACGGGTTCGAGAAAACCGACGACGGATACGTCTGGAAGCGCGACGACCAGTCGACAACGACACCGACGCTGACGTACACGACGGCGGTCAACGAGACCAGGGAAAGCGTGAGCGGCCCTATCGGGTCCGACGGCGAGTACCTGTTCGTCGACACCGGCGACTGGGCGCTCATCGAAGCCGAACGGGGGCCGAATTTCTCGCTGCGGTATCGGGACAGCGAGCCGGCCGTTGTGCGAACCAACACCACCGCCGGCGATGGCGTCGTCGGCCAGTCGATGGTCTACCTCGGTCCGTACGCGGAGTACACGCGGTCGGCACACGACCAGCAGTTTCGATTGGTCGTGCCCGAGGCGGCGACACTCTCGCCAGGGCGAGGGGCTGTCTTCGGGACCGTCACCGACGCCTCGGGGAGGCTCCGCATGGGAGACCGCGACCGACAGGTGCTGATGTTCGCCGCGCCGGAGACGATACCCTGGAGCGTGCGGGGGCTCCAGAGCGGCGACCGCACCTTCTACGCCGTGGCCGACGAGCCGGTCGACGAGCCGAACAACGTCTGGGTTCACGAGTACGTCCACACCAGACAGGACTTCGAGACGACGACCGAGACCAGATGGGTCACCGAAGCCAGCGCCGAGTACTACGCCGGACTGATGACGCTCGAACAGGGCCGCATCGAGTTCGACGACTTTCGGGCGTACCTCTCGCGGGGCACCTACCGACAGTTCTCGGATGTCGTCCTTTCGGACGTCTCGACGTGGACCGGAACCGGGGCCAACTACTACACTGGTGCGCTCGTCACGGGCGAGCTGGATCGGCAACTTCGACTGGCAACGGACCGAAGCGGGCAGTTTGAGGATGTCTTCCGGCGATTCAACCAACAGTCGACTGCGGTCAGTCAGTCCGACCTGCTCGACGCTGTGAACGCAGTGGGGGGAGCCGGTCCCCAGCGGTCGGCACGCCAGTACACCGAAACCACGGAGAAGCCGTCCGTGTGGTCACAGGACACCCACGAAACAGCGTTCGCGCCGCTCCCGGCGCGGTTCACCTACGCGCTGTCGCCGGCCGGAAGCGACGGTCTCCGGGTCCGTGGCCCCTACCGAAACCGGACGCTCGGTGCCGAACCGCTGGTCACAACGGAGACACTCGTCGCCGACATCAACGTCACCAACGTGGGCGGCGTCGAGGGGTCGTACAGCCAGCCCGTGACGCTCGACGGGGAAGCGATTGCGACGCTCCAGGGGACGCTTCGCGGTGGTGCGAGTGCGACCGAGACCGTCGAGCGGACGTTCACCGCGCCCGGGGAGTACCAGCTCTCGGTCGGGCCCGAGACGCTCACCGTCCGGGTCGTCGAGCCGGGAACTGCGACTGTACGCGCCGTCTCCACGAACAAAACGACAGCCACGGTCGGTGAGAACGTCAGTGTGCGCGTCGACGTTCGCAACGACGGCGACGTCCCGGCGGATGGGACCATCACGCTCGAACAGGACGGGACCCCATTCGCCGACCGCCGCGTCGCTCTCGACGGCGGTGAGGTGACCACGGTAACAGCGACCGCGCGCCTCACCGAATCGGGGACGACGACCTTCACCGCTGGAGCGAGTTCGGTCACGGTGACCGTCGAGGAGGCGCCGATCGCCACGGACGGAGCCGGCGAGTCGACAGACAGCGGTGAGAGCGGTCCCGGCTTCGGCGTCGTCGGGACACTCGTTGCGCTCGCGGCGCTACTCCTCGTCGGTCACCGCATCGAGTAACCCTATCGTCCGGTCGGCGAGCGTCGCGGAGTCGGGCGCCAGCACGACGACGGTCGGTTCCCACCCCACGCCGGCACGCCCGGCGATAGCGACTGGCGTCGTGTCGCTCGCCTCGAACGCCTGTGTCGCGGCCCACTCGACGGTCTGCCCCTCGGCTTCTGGCGGACGGTTTGCCGGGTCGTACTCGGCGACCGTGCCATCGAGAGCGTCGAGTGCTGCCTCGATTTCGTCGTCGACGCGACAGTTGACCGCAAACCGGAGGTCCGAGTCGAACTCGCGGGCGGCGAGCAGGAATCGGGCGACGTTCGTCGACGCGCCAAAGCGCACGCCCCGGTTTGCCGCCACGCCGTCGAGCGTGCGCGTGATACGCCCCTCGACAGCCGCACACTCGGTGGGAACCTCCGCGTAGGGCGTCGCGCCGACGACGTTCAGGCCCACCTCGGGAACGAGTCGGGACACGTCACGGCGGACAAACTGCCGGACGACCTCCGCGACGCGCTCGGCGGTCGGGTCCCGTTCTGCCTGGTCACGGGCGGCAACCATGTGATGGACTGCGCCGGGGCCCTCGCCCACGTCGAGATTGTATCGGACCGCGCGCGCGAGGAGGTCGATGCCAGTCCGGACAGCCACCGTGAGGTCGTCGCCGTGAGCCAGCCGGGTCGCAATCGCCGCGGAGAGCGTACAGCCCGAGCCGTGAGTGGCCTCGGTATCGACGCGCGTGTGACGCACCGTCTCGATGCTGTCTCCGGTGGCGAGGACGTCGACGATATCGTCGCCAGGGACGTGCCCGCCCTTGACGAGCGCGGCGTCGGCACCCATCTCGACAAGTTGCTCGGCGGCCTGCTGTGCGCGGGCGCTGTCGGTCACCTCGATGTCAGTCAGCACCTCGGCCTCGTCTGCGTTTGGCGTCACCAGCGTCGATTCGGCAATCAGGTCCTCGTAGGCGGCCTCGGCCGCCGGTTCGAGCAGGCGGTCACCCGAGGAGGCGACCATCACCGGGTCCACGACGGCGGGCGCGTCGCTGTTCCGAACGGCGTCAGTGGCGATGTCGATGACGTCACTGGTCGCAAGCATGCCGGTCTTGATGGCGGCCACGTCGAAGTCCGAGCGGACGGCCCCACACTGGGCAGCTATCTCGTCGGTCGGAAGGACATGCGTGCTCTCGACGCCGGTCGTGTTCTGTGCGGTGACGCTCGTGATGGCGCTCGTGCCGAAGGCACCGCCGGCCTCGATGGTCTTGAGGTCTGCCTGGATGCCAGCACCGCCACCGGAGTCGCTGCCAGCGATTGTCAGCACGACCGGCGGCGTCACGGGAGCCTCAGTTCGAGTCATACCGGGTGCTATCAGTGGCTCATACAAAGAGGTAATGTCACCTGCCTCGCGGCTGCAGGAGTACGTGAGGCCGGATTAAATACCGACAGCGATTGGCACGAAGTAGACGAGTTTGTATTCTAGCCGCACCAAAACAATGCGGTTTCCCACAATATACGCACACTCTCGAAACATTTATTCACTTTACAGGCCCTACGTTCCACTAACGGGCTGACACGGCCCGAGAAACCGATGAAATCTGAGACCGACACGGACGAGAAAGCGGCGTACGCAGCCATCGAGACGGAAGACGGCCAGTTGGTCATCTACGACCGAAACGAAGAGACGGCGTGGCTCCAGTCCGACCACACAGTCGACGTGAGCGCGTAGCGTCGGTCACCCCCGGTACGTTTCGGTGAACCGCGAGCCGACACTGCCACCAGTACTGTTATCTTTCGGGGAGTCTCACGAACCTGGTGCAAGGTCCCCGAAATGACAGCTATCGAGACAGAAGACCTCACGAAACAATTCGGTCGGACGCTCTATGCCGTCGACGGCCTCGACCTCACGGTCGAGGACGGCGAAGTCTTCGGCTTTCTCGGTCCGAACGGCGCCGGGAAGTCGACGACTATCAACATGTTGCTCGATTTTATCCGGCCGACCAGCGGCAGTGCACAGGTACTGGGCCACGACGCCCAGGCAGAGACGACGACGATACGCCAGCAAATCGGCGTCCTCCCCGAGGGATACGACCTCTACCCACGTCTGAGTGGCCGCAGCCACATCGAGATGGCCATCGAACTGAAAGGGGCCAGCGACGACCCCGACGCCATCATCGACCGGGTAGGACTCGACCCTGACGACGCCGACCGGAAAGCCGGCGATTACTCTCAGGGAATGCGCCAGCGACTGGCACTCGGGATGGCCATCGCCGGCGACCCCGAGTTGCTCATCCTCGACGAACCGACCAACGGGCTCGACCCCAACGGCGCACGCGAGATGCGGGAAATCGTCGAAGAACACGCCGAGCGTGGCGCGACGGTTTTCTTCTCGAGTCACATCCTCGAACAGGTCCAGGCCGTCTGTGACCGCGTGGGCATCCTCGCGGACGGACAACTGGTCGCCGTCGACACCATCGACGGCCTTCGCGAAGAGGTCGGCTCCGGGTCGACGCTCACGCTCACTGTCGACACCGTCCCCTCCGTCGACTTCTCCGATGTCCCCGGCGTCTCGAATATCACCACTCAGAGCACGGCAATCCAGGCGTCGATTACCGACCCCAGTGCCAAGATTACCGTCATCGACCGCGTCCGTGAGGCCGGCGCGCGCATCGAGGACATCGAGACCAGCGAAGCCTCGCTGGAAGAGCTGTTTGCCACCTACACAAACCAGGGAGAACAGCCGGAGGTGTCACCATGAACCGTGCGCTCACCGTCGCCAAGTACGACTTCGAGAACTCCCGGCGTTCGTATATGCTGTGGGGCGTCGTCGGCGTCTTCCTGGCGCTGATTCTGTTGCTCACCGTCGTTCCGGGACTGCTGGACAACAACATCCCCGGCGAATTCGTCGTCACGATTATTACTCCCGTCGCAAGCATTTTCGTCCCGCTTACCGCAGTCATCGCGTCGTATCTCGCCATCGCCGGCGAGCGCGAATCGGGGCAGATGAACATCCTGCTCAGCCTTCCCCCCTCCCGGCGTGACGTCGTTCTCGGGAAGTTCCTCGGCCGTGCAGCCGTCGTGCTCGGGGCAGTCGTCGTCGCCTTCGTCGTAGCGTTGATACCGAGTCTCCTGCTGTACGACGGGTTCCCCGCCGGCTCCTTCCTGCTGACGATGGGACTGACCGGTCTCCTCGGACTCGCGTTCGTCGGTCTCGCCGTCGGAATCTCGTCGGTGTCAACCACGCGCACGCGGGCGATGGCACCCACTGTCGGCGTCGTCATCCTGTTTGCGACCGGTCTCTGGGGCGGCCTGATGCAGGCGATCAACTTCATCGCCGACCTGGGATTCGATACGACACTCGACCCGGAAATTATTGACCTGCTACGGTTCATCTCCCCGTCACAGGCGTACAGTCGCCTGTTCAACAGGCTCGTCCGGCCACGGCTCGCGGAGTCAGCCGGCGGGTCTTCCCAGGTGGCCGACATCAGCGGCCAGGCCTTCTTCGTGCAGGACTGGTTTGTCTTCCTGTTGCTCGCCGCGTGGGTCGTCGTCCCCGTCGCTATCGGCTATCTCCGGTTTGCCGGCGCGGACCTCGAGTGACCCACAACTGAAAGCTATTTCCCCTCGGCACTCTGCCGGGTATCCATGGACGCGGCACTGGGTCCACCCACGAAGATGGCCGAGCGGCGCGAGGACCTCACGCCCATGATGGCCCAGTACTTCGAGCTCTGTGACCAGTACGACGAGGCGCTCGTACTCTTCCAGGTCGGCGACTTCTACGAAGCGTTCTGTGACGCCGCCGAGCAGGTCGCGCGCCTCTGTGAGATTACGCTCACCAAGCGCGAAGATTCGACCGGCCAGTACGCGATGGCCGGTATTCCCATCGACAACGCCGAATCCTACATCGAGCGACTGCTCGATGCCGGTTATCGCGTCGCCGTCGCCGACCAGGTCCAAGACCCGGCAGAGACCACTGGCGTCGTCGACCGCGCAGTCACCCGCATCGTCACGCCAGGGACGCTCACCGAGGACGAACTGCTCGATAGTGCCGACAACAACTACGTCGCGGCCGTCGCCAGTGGAGACGAGCACGCACTCGCCGTCCTGGACGTATCGACCGGTGATTTCTACGCGACCAGCGACCGCGACCCCTCGACCGTCGCCGACGAACTGAGCCGGTTCGACCCCGCCGAGGCAATCGTCGGCCCCGACGCCGACGCCGCCATCTTGCCTGACTCCTGTGTCGTCAGCCCGTTCGAGGAGGGCGTCTTCGGACCACAGCAGGCACGTGAGACGCTCGCCGAGTACTTCGGCGCGCCCGAACGGCTGCTGGCAACAGACGACGAGGTGCGGGCCTGCGGTGCCCTGCTCGCGTACGCCGAGTACGCACGGAGCGGCGAGAACGAACGGCTCGAGTATCTGAACCACCTCACGCGGTACGACCCTCGCGAGTACATGCTACTGGACGCAGTCGCACTCGAGAGCCTCGAACTGTTCGAGCGCCGGGCCGTCCACGGCCGCGAGGGCGTCACGCTTGTCGACATCGTCGACGAGACGGCCTCGGCACTGGGCCGGCGACAGTTGACCGACTGGCTGCGCCGCCCGCTCGTCGAAGGCGACCGCATCGCCGCCCGTCACGACGCTGTCGGCGAACTCCGCGGCGCAGTCCAGACTCGTGAACGGCTCCACGAGCGACTGCGAGACGTCTACGACATCGAGCGACTTATCTCCCGCATCGCGCGTGGCCGGGCGAACGCCCGCGACCTCCGGTCGCTAAAGGAGACGCTCGACGTGGTCCCCGACCTCCGGGACGAACTGATCGACGCCGACTGCGAGAAACTCCAGTCGCTTGCCGACCGGCTCGACCCGCTCGCGGACGTTCGCTCGCTCATCGGTGAGGCCATCAAATCCGACCCTGCCCGCGAGATTACCGAGGGTGACATCGTCCAGCCGTCCTACGACGAGCGGCTTTCCGACCTTCGGGAGACCGAGCGCGACGGAAAAGCGTGGATAGACGACCTGGAGGCCAGCGAACGCGAGCGCACCGGTATCGAATCGCTGAAAGTCGGGCACAACTCCGTCCACGGCTACTACATCGAGGTCACCGACGCCAACCTCGACAGCGTGCCCGACGACTACGAGCGCCGGCAGACGCTCAAAAACGCCGAACGGTACTACACGCCGGCGCTCAAGGAGCGCGAAGACGAGATCCTCAGCGCCGAGCGCCGGGCCGACGAACTCGAATACGACATCTTCACCGATGTCCGTGCGACAGTCGGTGAAGAATCCGAGCGCGTACAGGCCCTCGCAGACGCACTCGCGGACCTGGACGTGCTGGTCTCGTTTGCCACGGTGGCCGCCGAGTACGGGTACACCCGTCCGGTCGTTGCCGACCCCGAAAGCGAGGATGGTCCCGATGTCGACGGATTCCACGTCCAGGACGGTCGCCACCCCGTCGTCGAACGGACCGAGGAGTCGTTCGTCCCCAACGACGCCCACCTCGACGCCACAGAGCGCTTTGCGGTCATCACCGGCCCCAACATGAGCGGGAAGTCGACCTACATGCGCCAGGTGGCACTGATTGCGATTCTCGCCCAGGCCGGTAGTTTCGTGCCCGCGAGCGAAGCGCGACTCGAACTACTCGACCGGGTGTTCACCCGTGTCGGCGCGAGCGACGACATCGCCGGCGGCCGCTCGACGTTCATGGTCGAGATGACCGAACTCGCGGACATCCTAGACCACGCGACCGAGCACTCGCTGGTCTTGCTCGACGAGGTGGGACGAGGGACCAGCACCGCCGACGGGCTCGCTATCGCCCAGGCAGTCACTGAACACATCCACGACGAGGTCGGGGCACTGACGCTGTTTGCGACACACCACCACGACCTGACGACCGTCGCCGACGCCCTCACCGGCGTCTTCAACCTCCACTTCCGGACACACCACGAGGACGGCACGGTCGTGTTCGACCACGCCGTCGAACGCGGGGCGGCAGCGGCATCCTACGGTGTCGAGGTTGCCTCGACCGCTGGCGTTCCCGGGAGTGTCGTCGGTCGGGCGCGTGAACTGCTCGACGAAGCGGAGGCCCGGTCGATCGCCGACGAAGCCCGGACGGACGGCCACGACGACGACAAGTCGGTCGCTGAGCGTATCACCGACCACGGACACGAAGCGACGACGGCACCCCCAGCGGACGTTCGGGAAACGCTCGCCGACGCCGACGTGGCGACGATGACGCCACTGGAGGCACTGAACACACTCGCCGAGCTCAAGCGGTCGATAGACGAGTAGGGGGACTTTTTGTCCCCGGCGGCGACGACATCGACAATGACAGACCGGCGGCGGTACACGAGACCGAAGACATTGCAGGCCATCTGGACGGTTCTCGTCGCTGGTGTCACCGTCGCCCTCGTAGTAGTCGACGTCGTTCCGACAGTGATTGCTGTCGGTGGTGCCGGTGTCTGCTGGGTAGCCGGACTGGTCGCGATCGGTCTCAGTGAGCGTCGCCACTGGAGGGCGATGGTCGCCGCGTCATCGTTCGACCCCGGGCCGAGCGGGCACACCGCCGACCTCCAGCGGATAATCCGCGGACAGTCCGTCACAGTAGCGACGGACGTAGACAGTCTGCTGGCACCCGAACACATCCAGGTCCGCGCGGCCGTCGAGGGTGTCGACGCTTCGTTCACAGTCCGTATCGTCGACCGCGAACTCGCGGACAGGACTGGAGTGACGACCGGGGTCGACGACCTCGACGAGCGGTTCGTCTTCACCGGCGCGGAGGGGAACATCTCCGTGCTCCTGACTGAAACGGTCAAAGACGCACTGTTGGCCGTCGAGACGCCGGGAACGTTCACGGTCCAGGCCGACCGAGTGGTGTTCGAAGTGCCGTTTACCCGACTGACAGCCGAGGAACTGGACGCGGCAGGCGACGCGGTGGCAGCGCTCGCGGCACAGCTAGAATCGGCCACCGGAAAATAACGGGGTCGCCTCAGCGAGTGGACTCTGCGGCCGGTTCGAGCGAGACAAACTCCAATCCACGCTCGGCCAGCAACCGTCGGGCGCGGTCGGTCACCGACGGCGCGACGAGGATACCGCGCACGTCCGTCTCGGCGTGGAGGTCCCGCTCCAGGGCGTCGACGTAGCGGGTGAGTTGCCCGACTGCGTCGGGTCCGACCCGCCGACGCTTGAGTTCGACGACGACAGCTTTGCCGTCAGCATCCTCGCCGTAGATGTCGACAGCACCGGCGGGCGTCTCGCGCTCGGTCGCACGAGGTTCGAATCCGGACTCGACGAGCGTCGGGTCTTCGAGAATTCGGTCTTTGAGGTCTGCCTCTGTTCCCACGAGGTCGAGGTCACTGGGGTCTGTTCCGGCGAAGGCGCCCGCGTGGTCGAGTGAGTCAAAGCGGACGACGAGCAACTCTGCTGGCGTGGAGCGCTCGCTCCGAAGGACGAGTTGGTCGTCGTCGACGCGGACCTCGTGGGTACAGCCGGGCGGTTGCCAGTTGACCGGCTGCTGTCCCTCGTCGGTGTGGACCAGCGTCGTCCCGTCGGGTTTGAGGACGACCAGCCTGTCACCGGGCCCGAGCGTGCTGGCCGCCCGGCCGTCGTAATCGACGGTACAGCGACCAAACAGGGTCACGACGGCGTCGCTCTCGATACCGTCGGTGACCAGCGCTTTGGCCTGTGCCGGATCTGGTCGCTTGACCGTCTGGGGACCGTCTGTCACGCCCCGGCGTAGACCGTCTGGACACTAAAACACCACTACTGCGGGAAGTAAGGAGGGGGCAAGCAGGTGACACAGTTGGTAGTGGGGTCGCGGCGTGGCGTGCCACACTCCCGCGAAACACGCCGCGGCAACTATCAGGTCACGGGCCGTCTGGTCCCGCGTTCGTATATAAAGGCTCGGCCGCGTCAGGAGCCACCAGATAGCGTTCACGACCGGTGAGACCGGTGACGGCAGCCACGAGGACCAGTGGGGCGGTGGCTGCGGGGACAGTTCCCGCACTCACCGCATCGGCGAGACTGCCTTTCACCCGGCGAAACCAGCGACGGAGCCCGCGAGCGTCGGGCAACGAATCGACGGCGACGAGCGCGCCGACGGCCGGATTGACACTCGCCGACGCGAGCGGCAACCCGAACCACAGCGACAGGAAGGGTGTGGTTTCGTCGTCGGTGACGCGATAGAGAAGTTCGGTCGTGAGTGGGTCCAGCGAGGCGCCGACCGACAGAAAGTCAGGCCAGTTTCCCCGCGGTTCCCAGGAGTGGTCGGGGACGGCGGTCGGGGGTGTGCCAGAGCAGACGGCGGCCAGCGTTCGGTCGGTGCCACCCCAGCGTGAGGTTGCGGCCGCGTAGCTCCCGTCGGACCGTTCGCGAGCGAGCAGCGCGCGCTCAGCCACGGCACTCACCGACCAGATGTGGTCTCAGACCCATCACGCCGTGGTGCCCGCGGGTTCGGATATAAATACTCGGCCGGAATGGCCGAAGTATTTAGGGCTGCTGGGAGCGAACAGATTGCAAGCCAACGAGGGGCCATGGACCGAATACGAAATCTGAGAGACGAGGACGGCAGGACCGACGAACTGGTGACCAGCACGTCGGGTGGCGTGTTCGGGACGCAGTATCTCGCCGGGGAGCCGCCAGCGGCGCATCTGAGCGAGGCAGAACAGCCACAGTACGCCCTTCGGAACAAGAAAGCGGGAGTGCGAATCACCGAGGACGACGACGAGCGGACACAGCGCCCCGACGGCGACTACCAGGCACTCGCCATCGTCACCGACTGCCGCGCGCTCTTTCTTATCGGACACAGCAGCGGCGACCACGTCGAGGCCGTCGCGTACGACGAAATCGTCGAAGCGCGGACCGAGAGCAGTGGCTTTCTCAAGAGCGTGCTGACTCTCGAAACCGTGGACGGCGACCAGTATCGGTTCGCCTGCCGGGGGGACGTCTCCGAGGTGGTCGCGTTCGTCGACGGCACGGCACAGACCTGGGCCAACGCCAGCCGACTCGTCGACGAGGCCAGCAACAGCGTCGAGACGGGGCGTGAACTGCTCGCTGCGGGCAAGTTCGTCGACGCACGAAACTCGCTTGCGGACGTCCCGCAACACGTCTCGGTCGCGCGCGAGCGGATTTCGTCGGTCGGTGAGGGTGCAGCCGAGATGCTCGAATCGCGACTCAGCGACCTGCTCGATAGCTACCAGCGGCTGAAACGGGAGATTGCCGCGGCGAAGGGCGCACGCCACCACGCCGCCGCACAGGAGGCCTGGAAGACAGACCACGACTTCGAGCGGGCTGCAGCGGAGTACCGACAGGGAGCCACAGAGTACGAGCGCGCGCTCGAAACGGCAGGGACCGAGCCCGCAGACGAGACGTTGCAGTCGCGGCTGAAGGGCCTAATCAAAGAGCAGGAAGTGCTACGGGTCGCGCCGACGGCCGACGCGGAGGCCGCCCGGACGGCCGCCCTGGAGGCCGAAGACCCCGACGAGGCCGCCACCGAATGGGAGACAGCACTGGCCTGTTACCGGGAGGCCGTCACGCTCGACTGGGGCGAGCGAGAGCGCGGATTTCTCATCGAGCGCGAACGTGCCAGAGAACGGGCCAGCGAGGCCACCACCAACGCAATCGAGGCACGCATCGAGGCGGGCGAAAAGTGGGTCGCTGCGGGCGACAGAATCGCGAGAAACGACCGACGGCCGGCGGCAAAACAGGCCTACGAACAGGCCAGAGACCACTTCGAGCGGGCGCGAGAAATCGCCGACGAACTCGCGCCAGAACGGACCGGTGACATCGAGGCCCACCTGGACGCACTCGAGAAACGCCAGCACGGCGGGACTGTCCCATCGATAGACCCCGACGAGACGACGCTCTCGGTCGCAGCCGTCGCAGACCACCTGGACGGGCCGGACCAGCGCAAGCCAGCCATCCGAGCGGTCGATACCGGAGAGCCCGCCGACACAGGGGCGGCGGCGAGCCAGCCGTCAGACCAGGTGAGCGAGGCTGACAACGCCACGCCGGCCATCCGTCGCCACGGCGACGCCCCGGAAAGTGAGGACACCGTCGAAGACCCAACAGCGAGCGAACGGACAGCGCCAGAACGCACCCCCGAGCCGGTCGTAAACCGCACGTCGTACGTCGAACCGACAGCCGGCGACGAGGAGCCGACCCAGCCGGCGACAGACGCCACGCCAGCGACTATCCGAGAGGGACTCGCGGACAGAGACGAGGAGACACTGACCGAACTGGTCGCAACGCTCTGGGCGGAGGATGGCTGGTCGACGACCGTCTTCTCCGCGGCGACAGAGACGGTGTACGACATCCTCGCCATGCGGGAGCGGGATGGCGAAGACGAGCGACTGCTGTTGTGGACCGTCCACCGGCCCGACGGGGAGCCAGTCGGTCCGACGGTCGTCCGGCAGTGTGCGACGACCCGGGACAGCAGCCAGGGAGCCGACCGGGCGACACTGGTAACCACGGGTACCCTCACTGGCGGCGCCCGGACGCGTGCCGAGGAACTCGACGTGACCGTCGTCGACGGTGAGGAGTTGGCGGCGAAACTTCTCGCCGCGGGGCTTGCCGACCGAGTGGTGTAGCCGACTCGCTCAGCGACCCCCTATCCTTAAGACAATCCGACCGCTTTCCCCGGTCATATGGAGTATTCGCTGGCGATCGAAAACACGCCGGACGCCGTCCCCGGCGGGACCAGTATCCTGCTCGTCCACCCGAGCACGGCCGAAACCGACCGCGTCGACACCGACTTCCTGAAAACGGATACCGACAACCTGCTGGTCGTTTCCACCAGAACGACCGCCAGAGAGGTCAAACAGAAACTCGAACACTACGAGGTCGACGAGGAGCGAGCGACGATTCTCGATACGCTCTCGGTCGAACGGGGGTACAGCCGCCGGAAGCGAGACAACGTCCGCTACGTCTCCGCACCGGACGACCTGGACGGCATCGTCGAACAGGTCGAGCAGTTCCTCACGGAATCTGACGGGAAACGACGGGTCAGCGTCGACTCCGTCACCGAGATGATTTACTACGCCGACGAAGAGTCAGCCCGTAACGCCATCCATGACATCCAGGCGCTGCTCGCCGAACACGACGCCGTCGGTCTGTTCCACCTCGCCGCCGAAGTCCACGAGGAGCCCGTCGTCGACGACTTCCGTGAACTGTTCGACGGCGTTCTGGAACTCGACGAGGACGGGGCCCTCACGGCAACGTTCTAGGCAGAATTGGCTGTTCGTGTGTGACATTCACAGCCATGGATCTGGCGAATCCACAGTGACGGAAGACTGCCAGAGCACCAATCATTAAGATGGAAGATTCCAATGCTTTGCGTGTATGCCGGAATGCCAGAACTGCGGTGCATTCGTAACGGCTGATTATGCGCGCGTATTCACACCAAACGGGATAGACAAACCGCGAGTGTGTCCACAGTGTGAGGACAAGATTCGGGACGGCGCAGACGTCCGCCAGGCGCGGTCGACCAGGCGCGGATAGCCGATTCCTCCGACCGTCAGTGCTGTCGGCCGCCCGCTCACCGAGCGGCTTCGAGTATCTCTGTCGCCTCCGCGAAGAGTTCGTCAGCGCGTGCTGAGTCGCGTGCCTCCGCCGTGATTCGGACCAGCGGCTGGGTGCCGCTCGCTCGCAGTAACAGCCAGCCGTCACCGCGGTCGATGCGAACGCCGTCGAGCGTCGACACGTCGTCGTAGCGCTCGGTGACGGTTTCACGGATTCGGTCCATCACCGCCCTTTTCTCCGCGACTTCGACACTCGTTCGCCGAATCGGATAGGTCTCGATGTCGCCAGCACGGTCGGCCAGCGGTCGCTCGGCGGCCAGCGCCGCTATCTTGCACGCCGCCAGCGGGCCGTCCGGACACAGCGTCTCCTCGGGCCATATCCACGCCCCGCTGGGTTCGCCGCCAAAGGCCACGTCCGACTCGCTGGCCGCCGCCGCGACGTACACGTCGCCGACGGGCGTTCGTGTCGTCGCGATGTCTGCCTCGGCCAGATAGTCCGCGACGGCGAGACTCGTATCGACGGGTACGGCGACGCGCTCGCCCGCACTCGCCGCCGCCCGGCCAAACAGCGCGAGTAGGACGTCACCAGAGAGAAAGTCGCCGTCGGCGGTCACCGCGCGCATCCGGTCGGCGTCGCCGTCGTGAGCGATACCGAGGTCCGCGTCGCTCTCGGTGACCAGCGTCGCCAGCGACTGGCAGTTCTCGGCTGTCGGTTCGCTTGGCCGCCCCGGAAAAGAGCCGTCGGGCTGGGCGTTCAGCGTCTCTACGTCACAGCCCAGCGCGTCGAGTGCATCGACAGTCACGCCGCCGGCGCCGTTGCCCACGTCCACGACCACCGTGAGCGGGCGGCCGAGGTCGACGTGTTCGACCAACTGCTCGCGGTGGCGGTCCGTGACGTCGACAGCCGTCCGGTCGCCCAGTTGGTCCCACCCGACAAGCGCCGCGTCGCCCTCGCGGACGCGCTCGCTGATTCGCTCGCGCAGTTCCCCGTCGAAGGCCTGTCCGCTGGGCTGCCAGAGTTTGATGCCGTTGTCCTGTGGCGGGTTGTGCGAGGCGGTGACAGAGACGCCGGCGTCGGCGTCCTCCCACGCGACGGCCCGGCCGACGGTCGGCGTCGCCGCCAGCCCCAAGTCGAGGACATCGGTCCCCGACTCGCGGAGTCCGGCGGTGAGTGCGTCGGTCAGCAGTCGGCCACTCTCCCGCGGGTCGCGCCCGACGACGACCCGGTCGGTGTCGATACCGAGCGCCCGGCCGACAGCGAGTGCCAGGTCTGCCGTCACCTCGTCGCCGACCGGCCCGCGGATACCGCTCGTTCCGAACATACCAGAGTCGGCGGGCGGCCACCTCAAAAAGGAGGCGGTCGCTTACGGCGACCACTCGCAGGTCGTGCCCGTCGCCAGGCCGGCCTCGTCGATGTGTGCCGCGAGGCAACCGTGATTGCAGTAGTACGTCGGCGACCCGCAGTCGTCGGTACAGTCCCGGACACAGACGGGGTCGTGGTCGAAGATTGCACAGCCACAGTAGGCACACTCCTGGTCGCTCGCTGGCGTCTCGATTGTCGTCGACATACGCACAGTGGTCGCTCAGGCGCAAAGAAGACACCGGCCATCGGACGACTTTTGCGCCCGGGCGCGGTGAGATGAGATATGAAACGCGGTGGTTCAGCGGACGCGAAGCGACGGGCCGGCGAAAGTGCGGCCGAGGCCGTCGACGACGGGATGGTCGTCGGCCTGGGTACCGGGTCGACGGCCGCCTGCGCCATCCGGGCGCTGGGCGAGGCAGTCGACGCCGGACTCGGCATCGAAGGGATACCGACCTCCTTTCAGTCCCGCGAACTCGCCCGCGAGAGTGGCATTCCACTCACCACGCTGGACGAATCGACCCCCGACATCGCTATCGACGGGGCCGACCAGGTCGCAGACGGCCACCTCATCAAGGGCGGCGGCGCAGCACACGCCCGCGAGAAAATCGTCGACACTGCCGCCGACCGCTTTCTCGTCGTGGTCGATGCCGGAAAAGTCGCCGACGAACTCAACGTGCCGGTTCCAGTCGAAATTCTCCCCGACGCGCGTCAGACGGTCGCCGACGCGGTTCGCGCGCATGGCGGCGACCCAACCCTCCGGCGGGCCGAGTGCAAGGACGGTCCCGTCGTGACCGACAACGGGAATCTCGTCCTCGACTGTGAGTTCGGCGCTATCACAGACCCCGCCGAGCGAGCGGCCACACTCTCAACACTCCCGGGTGTCGTCGAACATGGCCTCTTCGTCGACGTCGCAGACGAGGTTCACGTCGGAACGGCCGAACGCGTCCGTATCGAGGACTGGTAAGCGGTTACAGCGCTGTGTCTGTCGGGTGGAAAACTAAGAGAGGTGCTCCCGAAACCGTCTCTCACGCGGAGAGACAGCGGGGACGCGAGCAGAAGCCAGCCTTACAGGTCGCGCGGCTGGACGGTCTTGCGGTCGTTCTCGTCTGCGCGTCGTGCGGCGTCTTCGAGCAGTTCCCCGACTTCCTCGTCGAGTGCGTCGTAGAAGTCCGAAGCGACGTTCATATCATCGAGCTCTTCCTTGACAGCTGCTTTGACAATTAGGTCTGCCATACACCGCTTGGTTTCCAGATGGGCCTTTATAAGCTTTCCCGTTCCAGGCCGCTCATACCGGTACTGACGGGGGTTTGAGCCCGTCAATCGGGACCGACACCTAAGAGTGGCCGCCACGTTAGAACGGGATATGCGCGACATCCTCGATGCGGTCGCTGCGGGCGAGCTCAGCCCCGAGGCCGCAGAAGCGAAACTCAGCGGCTACGCGACAAGCGAGGCCGGCCGGTACGACGCCGCACGCGAGACACGCAGCGGCGTCCCCGAAGCGGTCCTCTCGGACGGGAAAACGCCCGACGAAGTGGCAACGCTCGTCGCGACCAGCGTCGAAACGACCGGCCGCGCTATCGCGACCCGGGTCACCGACGACCAGGCGCGTGCGATTCGCCGCCGACTCGACGAGGAGTTTCCCGCGGCGAGCATCCGACTGCACGACCGGCCGCGGGTTCTCGTCGCCCACGGCGCCGACTTCGAGTCACCCGACCTCGCTGCGAGTGTCTGTATCGTCACCGCGGGCACCTCCGATGCCGTCCCGGCAGGCGAGGCGGCGGTCGTCACCCGGGAGATGGGCGCGACTGTCGACCGCATCGACGACGTGGGCGTGGCCGCGCTGACGCGTCTGACCGACCGGCTCGACGAGTTGCGCGCCCACGACGTGCTCGTCGTGGCGGCTGGTCGCGAAGGCGCACTGCCGACGGTCACGGCCGGCCTCGTCGACGTGCCCGTCATCGGATTGCCCGTCTCGACTGGCTACGGGCACGGTGGTGAGGGCGAGGCCGCACTCTCGGGGATGCTCCAGTCCTGTACCGCACTCTCCGTTGTCAACGTCGACGCGGGCTTTACTGCCGGCGCACAGGCCGGCCTCATCGCTCGCCGTGTCGACGCCGCACGGACCGAGGACGACCAGTAGATGACCGACCACTACGTCTACGTTCTCCGGTGTGCCGACGACACACTCTATACGGGATACACCACTGACGTCGAGCGCCGCGTGGCCGAGCACGACAGCGGCGAGGGGGCGAAGTACACCCGCGGGCGCACGCCCGTCGAACTGGTCCACGTCGAGACATTCGACTCGCGGTCGGCCGCGATGTCCAGAGAGTACGAAATCAAGCAACAGAGCCGCGCTGCGAAGGAGTCACTCGTCGAGTACAACGACAGTTGAACGTACCCAATATATTTGGGACAATGGTATTCCCCGTTCCGCCCCTCTCTATTGATGCCGGCATACGGTCGCCGGTAAATACGATGTCAGAGTGTAATCACTGCGGCGCGCACGTCTCAGAACGGTTCGCTCGCGTCTTCGCCGACGAACACGGCGATATATACGCGTGCCCGAGTTGCTCGGCGAACGCCGGAATCGCCGAGGTAGCGAGACAGCGCGCCAGGCGAGTGTGACCGTCTAGCCTCCGCGGACCCCTGGCTCCCCTTCCGTGAGCAACAACCAGCGCGACAATCGAGTGTGACGACCGAGTACGACGACGGTGGGTCTTTTAGTACACACGCGACACAGACAGAGGCATGGCTGAGGACGGCGCAGGCGCAATCTCGTTTGGTACCGATGGCTGGCGCGCGACGTTAGACGAGTTTACCACACCGCGGGTCCGGATGGTCGGCCAGGCCGTCGCGACGTATCTGGCCGACGAAGGCCTCGACGGCCCGGTCGCCGTCGGCTACGACGCTCGCGACCACTCGCGGGGCTTCGCCGAGGAACTGGCGCGGGTCCTCGCTGCCGGCGGCCGGGACGTGACTATCGCCGAGCGTGACTGTCCGACACCGGTCCTGGCGTGGACTGTCAAGAGCGGCGACTACGCCGGGGGGCTGATGATTACGGCCTCCCACAACCCACCGGAGTACAACGGCGTCAAGTTCGTCCCCGAAGACGGTTCGCCCGCGCTTCCCGACGTGACCGACACCCTCGAAGCCCGCCTCGCAGAGCCGAATCCGGTCGACGAATCCGACCACGGAACCATCGCCGAGCAGGACCTCGTGACCGGCTTCAGCGACCACGCCGTCGAGTTCGTGACGACGGACCTCGACGGCCTCAGCGTGGTCTACGACGCGATGCACGGGAGCGGCCGCGGCGTGACCGACGCACTCCTCAAACGTGGCGGTGCCACCGTCACGCGACTGCGCTGTGACCGCGACCCGACCTTCGGCGGCACCCCGCCCGAACCCGTCCCCGAACGTGCCGAAGAAGTCATCGAGCGAGTCACCAGCGGCAATGCCGAACTCGGCTTTGTCAACGACGGCGACGCCGACCGACTCGGCGTGGTCACGCCCGACCGTGGCTTTCTCGACCCGAACGTCTACCTCGCTGTCCTCTACGATTACCTGCTCGACCGCGAGGCCGGCGACGTTGTCCGGACCGTCTCGACGAGCAGCCTCGTCGACCGCGTCGCCACAGAGCACGGCCACACCGTCCACGAGACCGCGGTCGGCTTCAAGTGGGTCGCCGAGGCGATGGGCGACCACGACGCCATCTGTGGCGGCGAGGAGAGCGGCGGCTTCGGCGTGAGCGCACACCTCCGGAACAAAGACGGCGTGTTGCTCGCCTTGCTCACCGCCGCCGCGGAAGTCGAAGAGTCACTCGACGAGCGCGCGGACCGCATCCTCGCCACCCACGGCGACATCAATCAGGACCGGGTCAGCGTCGACTGTCCCGACGACCGGAAACAGGCCGTTCTCGACGACCTCGAATCGGCGCTCCCCGACAGCGTCGCGGGCGTGCCCGTCACGGACGTCAACACCGTCGACGGCTTCAAAATCGCGCTGGAGGACGGGACGTGGCTGCTCGTTCGCCCGTCCGGGACGGAACCAAAGATGCGCATCTACGCGGAAGCCGGGAGCGTCGAACGGACCGACGAACTGCTGGCTGCCGGCAGAGAACTCGTCGAACCGCTCATCTGAGGGTGGCAGAGCCACCTATCTGACGCCGCGGAACCGGTCGATTTCGACTGCCTGTGTGATGTCGAAACCGAGCGACTCCCAGAACGGCCGCACGCGCGAATCGAACTCGGCGACGAGTCGCTCGCGGCGGTCGGCGGCCGCCTCGACGAGCATCGTCCCGATACCCTGACCCTGCCGGCGTTTTCTGACCGCGACGGCCGTGATTTCCTCGCCGTCGAGAACGAGTGCGCCGAGGATGCGGTCCGTTTCGGCCGTGCCAGCAACTGCAACCAGTACGTCACCGCGGTCGATGGCACTCCGCAGGCGGCCGGTATCGACGGCCAGCACTGCGCCGTCGACCACGTTCAACACGTCGGGCAGTTCCGAGACGGTTGCCGCGCGGACGCGGACGCTGTCGGTCACGACTCGACCGGTCCATCGTCGAACTTGCTCGGGACATCGACACTGGGTCGAGAGTGAAACACGGAATCGAGTACGGACGCCAGACTGAAAGCCATATCGTGATTTCCCCACCACCAGCGGAGTGCGTTTGCCATTCACACACGCTCTCGACCCGTTTGACAACGTTTTAGCCGCCGACTGGCCTGGCTCTGTGCAATGACCTACAAGATTGGACTCGTCGGCAAGCCCTCTGTCGGCAAGTCCACCTTCTTCAACGCCGCGACGATGAACGACGTGCCCGAAGGGGCCTACCCGTTCACGACTATCGACCCCTCGATGGGGGAGGCCTACGTCCGGGTCGACTGTGCCGCACCGGAGTTCGACCACACCTGCACGCCGAACCACGGCTACTGTGCCGATGGAACCCGCTTTGTCCCGACGAAACTCGTCGACGTCGCCGGACTCGTCCCCGGCGCACACGAAGGGAAGGGCCTCGGCAACCAGTTCCTGACTGACCTCAACGAGGCCGACGTGCTGATTCACGTCGTCGACTTCACCGGCGAGACGGACCTGGAGGGGGAACCGACCGACGACCACGACCCCCGCGAGGATATCGACTTCCTGGAGGAGGAACTGGACATGTGGTACCTCGACATCTTAGAGAAGGGCATCGAGCGCTACCGCTCGGGCTACCAGGGCGAAGACCGGGACGTCGAGGCGGACCTGGCCGAGCAGATGTCGGCTTTCGGTATCAGCGAAGAAGGCATCAAACGGGTCATCCTCGCGCTGGACCTGGAACTGGACCCCGACACCTGGGACGACGCGGACCGCGAGCGACTGGCCCGCGAGATTCGCATCCGGACGAAGCCGATGCTCGTCGCGGCCAACAAGATGGACACCGAGGCCGCCCAGGACAACTGGAACGAGATTACGACCGACCCCGACTACGACCACCTGACCTTCGTCCCCGTCTCCGCCCACGCCGAGAAAGCGCTCAAGAACGGCGACGAACAGGGCGTCCTCGAGTACCGGCCCGGCGACGAGGACTTCGAGGTGACCGCGGACCTGCCCGACGAGAAACGGGCGGGACTGGAACAGATTCGGGACTTCGTCGGGGCCTACGGCGGCACCGGCGTCCAGCAGGCACTCGAAACTGCGCTCTTCGAGGAACTCGACGCTATCGCCGTCTTCCCCGGCGCGCGCAAACCCCAAGACGACGGCACCTTCCTTCAGGACTGTTTTGTCCTGCCCAACGGGTCGACCGCCGAGGACTTCGCGTACTTCCTGCATTCGGACATCGGCGACGGCTTTCTCCACGCCCACGACGTGCGTACGGAACGCCAGGTCGGCGCGGACACGGAACTGGACCACCGCGACGTGGTCGAGATTACGACGACAAACTAGAGTTGCGGTGCCGTCCCAACACTTGATGTGTGGGGACACGAACAGCAGTCCAATCCGTGGTAGAACGCCATCACGTCGACGAGCCCCGATACGACCCCGGCGACATCCCGGCGGAGAACGTCGAGCGACAGGGCGACGACCGACTCTCGGTCTTCGAGTGGTACTGCCCCGACTGTGACGACTGGCTCGGCTGGCCGGAGAACCCGGCACACGCGGCGCTGGTCTGTGCGGACCCGGCGGCGTGTGACCACACCGACGAGGACGAACCGGCCGCCTGTGGCCACGTCGTCTGTGGCGCGTGCGCCACGCTGGCCGACAGCCACGAGTGGGTGCTGGAGGGCAAACAGGCCGGCGCCGTCGCAGAGCGAATTTTCGACGACAGCACGGACATCGAGCTAGAGTTCAGGCAGGCGCTACTCGAAGACCTCCAGCAAGTCACCGACGGGGAGAGCGTCGAGGAAATTCTCGCAGACCGACAGGAGCTGTTCGAGGAATACGCCCATACAGTCGCCGACGACGACACCGAAGAGTGAGTGCTGTCGAAAAGAGTCGGCGAGCCTATCCGCCCTTGATGAGTCTGACCACGCGCACGCGGTCGACAGATTCGTCGACGGGTGCGTCCTCCGGGACGGGACTGCCGTCGACGGTCAGCGTGACCTCGTGGGGACTCACGTCGAAGGGCGCGAGCAACTCCCCGTAGGTGGTGTCCCCGTCGACGGAGACGTTTCGACTCCCCTCGCCGACGAGTTCGACCGTGACCATACCCGTTGTCGGTGCTGGCAGTGTTTGAGCGTGTCGGAACGTGGCGTCGCCGGCGGCCACTCGCGGGGTTTATGCCGGCCCCGCCACTCCGTTCTGGCATGAGCGAGGCCGAACAGACGGGGACCGGCCGCGAGGAAATCTGGCTGGAGAAGTACCGCCCGCAGACACTCGACGAGGTTGTCGGACAGGAGACGATTACGGAGCGCCTGGAGAGTTACGTCGAGCGAAACGAGCTGTCACACTGCCTGTTCGCGGGACCAGCCGGTATCGGCAAGACCACCTCTGCCGTGGCTATCGCCCGCGGCCTCTACGGCGAGGACTGGGAAGAGCACTTCCTCGAACTCAACGCCTCCGACGAGCGGGGTATCGACGTGGTCCGAGACAGGATAAAGTCGTTCGCACGGACTTCGTTTGGCGGCGTCGACTACCGGATTATATTCCTCGACGAGGCCGACGCACTCACATCTGACGCTCAGTCAGCGCTTCGCCGGACGATGGAGCAGTTCTCGAACAACGTCCGGTTTATCCTCTCGTGTAACTACTCCAGTCAGATTATCGACCCCATCCAGTCGCGGTGTGCCGTCTTCCGGTTCTCGCCGCTGGGCGACGAGGCAGTCGAATCGCAGGTCCGAAAGATTGCCGAGGCAGAAGGTATCACCGTCACCGACGACGGCGTCGACGCGCTGGTCTACGCCGCAGACGGCGATATGCGCAAAGCCATCAACGGGTTGCAGGCCGCGGCAGTCACGGGCGGCACCGTCGACGAGCAAGCGGTCTTCGAGATTACCTCCACGGCCCGTCCGGAGGAAATCAACGAGATGGTGACACTCGCGCTCTCGGGCGATTTCACGGCCGCGCGCTCGCGGCTGGACCAGCTCATCACCGAGGAGGGTATCGCCGGCGGCGACATCATCGACCAGCTCCACCGCTCGGTCTGGGAGTTCGACCTCGGCGACGAGGCGGCCGTACAACTGCTCGACCGCATCGGGGAAGCCGACTACCGCATCACTGCGGGCGCAAACGAGCGGATTCAACTGGAAGCGTTGCTGGCGTCGCTGGCACTCGACGAGTGACGGAACGCACCGGCCAGCGGTCGCCTGGGGCGGGGACACTGTTCGACGAGCGACCACCCGTTCGGAACTGTTTTAGGGTCTGATAGGCCACCCTAGAGCAACGGATGAGCGATTTGGAGGAGGAATACCAACTGGACTACTTCGCGGACAACGGCTTCCACAGACTGGACTGTACGGAGTGTGGAGCCAACTTCTGGACGCGCGACGAGTCCCGGTCGACGTGTGGTGAACCGCCCTGTGCGGAGTACGAGTTCATCGACGACCCCGGCTTCGCAGAATCTTACAGCCTCGAAGAGATGCGCGAGGCGTTTCTCTCCTACTTCGAGGAGCGGGACCACACCCGCATCGACCCCTACCCCGTCGCGGCCAACCGCTGGCGCGACGACGTGTTGCTGACCCAGGCGTCGATTTACGACTTCCAGCCACTCGTCACCTCGGGCACGACGCCGCCGCCGGCGAACCCACTCACGATCAGCCAGCCCTGCATCCGGATGCAGGACATCGACAACGTGGGCAAGACCGGCCGCCACACGATGGCCTTCGAGATGATGGCTCACCACGCCTTCAACGCCCGCGAGGACGCCGACGGCGAGTACGCCTACGAGGGCGAAGTCTACTGGAAAGACGAGACGGTCCAGTACTGTGACGAACTGCTCGCGGAACTCGGCGCTGACCTCGACGAGGTAACGTACATCGAGGACCCCTGGGTCGGCGGCGGCAACGCCGGACCGGCCTTCGAGGTCATCTACAAGGGCGCCGAACTGGCGACGCTCGTGTTCATGTCGCTCGAACAGGACGAAGAGGGCGAGTTCGAGATGAAAGACGGGAACCGCTACTCCCGGATGGACACCTACGTCGTCGACACCGGGTACGGACTCGAACGGTGGACCTGGATGAGCCAGGGCACCCCGACCGTCTACGAGGCCGTCTACCCAGAGATGATAGCGTTCCTCAAGGACAACGCCGGCGTCTCCCACACCGACGAGGAAGCCGCTATCGTCCACGACGCCGCCCGCCTCTCCGGAAATCTCGACATCGACGACGTCGACGACGTAGAAGCCGCACGCGGCGACATCGCCGACCAGCTCGGCGTCGACGTCGACGAACTCCGCGAACTGCTTGAGCCACTGGAGACAATCTACGCGATTGCCGACCACTGCCGGACGCTGGCGTACATGTTCGGCGACGGCATCGTCCCCTCGAACGTCGGAACGGGCTATCTCGCGCGGATGGTTCTTCGCCGGACCAAGCGGCTCTGTGACAACGTCGGTGTCGACGCGCCGCTCGACGAACTCGTCGACATGCAGGCCGACCGCCTCGGCTACGAGAACCGCGAGACGGTCCGTGACGTCGTCCGGACGGAAGTCGAGAAGTACCGCGAGACGCTGGACCGCGGGTCGCGAAAGGTCGAGCAACTGGCCGAGGAGTACGCCCGCGAGGGCGAGCCGATTCCGACCGCGGAACTGCTCGAACTGTACGACTCGCACGGCATCCAGCCCGACATGGTGGCCGAAATCGCCGAGCAACAGGGTGCAACGGTCGACGTCCCCGACGACTTCTACTCGCTTGTGGCACAGCGTCACAGCGACGATGCCGACGACGAGGAGGCCGAGACGACGGACCTCGACACGGAACGTCTGGCCGACTTGCCCGAGACCGACCGGCTGTACTACGACGACCAGGAGCGCATGGAGTTCGAGGCGATGGTGCTCGACGTCTTCGAGCGCGAGGACGGCTACGACGTGGTTCTCGACCAGACGATGTTCTACCCCGAAGGCGGTGGCCAGCCCGCAGACCACGGGACGCTCGCGACCGACGACGTGACCGTCGACGTGACCGACACACAGCGCGTCGACGGAGTCATCCTCCACCACACGGACACCGACCCCGGCAAAGGCGAGTTCGTCCGCGGACAGGTCGACGGGACCCGGCGCCGGCGTCTGATGCGCCACCACACCGCGACACACATCGTCGGCCACGCCGCCCGGCAGGTGCTGGGTGAGCACGTCCGCCAGGCCGGCGCCCAGAAACACACCGACAGCGCGCGCCTGGACATCAAACACTACGAGTCGATTACACGCGACCAACTCGAGGAAATCGAGCAACTCGCCAACGAAATCGTGATGAACAACGTCCAGGTCAGCCAGGCCTGGCCCGACCGAAACGACGCCGAAAGCGAGTACGGCTTCGACATCTACCAGGGTGGGATTCCCGAGGGCGAGCAGATTCGGCTCATCACGGTCGGCGAGGACACTCAGGCCTGTGGCGGAACCCACGTCTCGCGGACCGGCGACATCGGCGCTATCAAACTGCTGAATACCGAGCGTATCCAGGACGGCGTCATCCGCCTGACCTACGCGGCCGGCGACGCGGCAGTCGCGGCCACCCAGCGCACCGAGCGCGCACTCGATGAAGCCGCCGACGTCCTCGATGTGACCCCCGAGGAAGTGCCCGAGACCGCACAGCGCTTTTTCGACGAGTGGAAGGCACGCGGCAAGCAAATCGAGGAGCTCAAAGAGGAACTCGCGGAAGTCCGCGCGAGCGGTGGCGGCGACGGCGAGGCAGTCGAAGTTGCCGGGACGACGGCCGTCGTCCAGCGCCTCGACGGCGACATGGACGAACTCCGCGCGACGGCGAACGCGCTCGTCGACGAGGGCAAAGTCGCCGTGATTGGCTCGGGAGCCGACGGCGCACAGTTCGTCGTCGCCGTCCCCGACGGTGTCGGTATCGACGCCGGTGACGTGGTCGGCCAGCTCGCCCAGCGCGTCGGTGGCGGCGGCGGTGGCCCACCGGACTTCGCACAGGGTGGCGGTCCCGACGGCGACAGTCTCGACGACGCACTCGAGGCCGTCCCCGATATTCTCGCGCAGGTCAGCAGCGCCTAGGGGTCACGGACGCAAGCGAAGCGAGCGTCCGACTTTTTCACCCATGTTTTTGCCGTGAGCAGTGAGCGTTCTGCGCTCATCCGAATGGGAAAAAGATGGTCTGTCTCAACTACACAGAAGTCTCCGCCTCTCACACTGTGACAGTCGAAACGTCCACTATCGGAGTCTCCACGCCAGCGGCTAGGAGTTCCTCCACATTACCGACGCAAAATAAAAGAACCTACAATCAGGCGCGCAGCCATCGGAGCAGGCGTGCGGCCGGGCTGGTCGCTGCGTTGAGGTCTTCGGGTCGCGGGTTGTCTTTCAGTCGTGCTGGGCCACTTTCGGGAGTCATTTTCTTACCTTCCATTGCAATACACAATTGTACCCTTAGACGGATAAGAGGTTCGAAATAGTAATATTTTGTATCGGAAAATCCATTATATATTGATTTAATCATCACTATCTTTTGAAAAGCAAACGCGTGAGCAACAAAACACGGGGAGTGCGGCGCCACGAAGTGACGGTGACAGCGAATCAGGCCTCGGTGTCGGTGGTGGTCGTCGTTCTATGGCCGGGAGAAGTTTCGACGTGGCTGTGAGTTTTCCAGTGGCCAGTGTGTCGCGGTCCGCTCTACTAGAGCGTGTAACTGGCAATCTCAGTCGACGCACACGCAGGACACACGTCGTCGTCAGAATCGACCTTCAGGCCGCAATTTCGGCACTCGCGTAGGGTACTGTCAGTTCCACCGCCTGTGTCGCGGATGAGTCCAAGTAACCCCATGTACGACGGACTCCTTCGTCGACACTGATTAATTTTCGTGAACTGGCTGGAGGGCAGCCGCTGGCGCACTCGGCCTGCTTCATACTGCAATGACTGCACCAAAAATAGAAAGACGGGAACGGAACCGGTCAGAACGAGACGGTTGTGGCGTTCCAGCCGGGGTCGTGCCCGGTCTGGTCGATGAGGTCGGACCGACACGCTGGACAGTAGTCGGGGGCGGTCGACTCGCTTCGGGGGACATACACCGCATCGCCGCACTCCACGCAGGCATCTGTAACGACGGTCGCACAGTCCGCACAGACGTTGAAGTCGTCGGCTGTGAGCTCACGCAGGGGGTCGAGTTGTTTATCCAAGAGATACTCGTCGATGTCCGCCTGACAGTTCTGGCATGGTCTCATAGCGATGCGAGTACCACGAGGGGGTCACCGTACAAATGCTTGCCCCCGAGAGCAGAGGTCCTCTGTGAGTATCGAGTCGAGCGCGAGGAGAAACGAAGGACAGTCACCGCGGGGCCACGAAGGCGGTGGTATGCCGACGGTGACACGCAACGGGGTCGGAGTGCACTACGACACTGCGGGGGACGGCGAGACGGTGGCGTTCGTCGCAGACGCGGGCTACGGCGCGTGGCTGTGGGGATGGCAACATCGGGCCGTCGCCGGCCCGCGGGAGTCGCTGGTGTGGGACCTCCGCGGCACCGGCCAGTCGGACGCCCTGCCGGGGCCGTACGACGTGGACACGCTCGCGGCGGATTTCGAGGCGGTGCTACGAGACGCTGGCATCGACCGCACACACGTCGTCGGTGCGGGCCTTGGCGGGATGGTCGCGCTCCGCTACGCCCGCGAGTACGACCGCGCGCGGACGCTGACGCTGCTGTGTACCGCCGCCGACGGGGACGACATCGATACCGGTGCGCTGGGGTCGCTGTTCCCCGAAGAACGCGACAGGGAGTCGCTCCGGGCGTCGCTCTCGGGTGCGTTCTCACCGTCGTTTCGCGACGCTCGTCCGGACCTCGTCGACCGGATTGTCGAATGGCGCCAAAGCGAGGACGCGACGCCTGCTGCAGTCTCCGCCCAGACGGCAGCGATGGAGACGTTCGAAGCCGGTCCGCTGTACGAGGTGACACTGCCGACGCTGGTCTGCTGGGGCCGTGCGGACCCGGTCGTCGACCCGGCGGCGGCCCAGCGCCTGGCAGAGACGTTACCGAAAGGGACCGGCGAGGCAGTCGAGGGGCGACACCTCTGTTTCGTCGAGCACTCGCGGGCGGTCACGGAGCGACTGCTCGCACATATCGACGAACACACCGAACAGTCCTGACGGCGCCCCCATTCATTCCGGAGAAACGCCCAGCGGTGTCACCCGGCGCGGTATTCGGCCCGACTCAAATCTGAACTATTTTTATCGGGGGATTTGTACCGGGTTGTGTCACACTCACACCCACACTCGCGTCGGCACCGTCGGTCGATATCGACGGGACGCTCACGGCCCGCTCTGACGCGGGAGGGGCCAACAGTCGCCGACGGCCCGAGTGGAGGAGACAGTCACAATCATGACAGTACACAATCACGGCGAGCGACTGTACGGCTGGGTCGGAGCACTGAGCGAACGGCGCGCGCAACTCTCACCCGACCGTATCGGGCTCGTCGACGCCGACACCGGCGAGGAGTTCACCTACGCGGAACTCGACGAGCGGGCGAATCGGATGGCGCGACTACTGCGCAACCACGGCGTCGAGAAGGGCGACCGTATCGCCGTCGTCTCCCGAAATCGGCCGGAACTGGTCGACCTCTACTTCGCGACGGCGAAAGTCGGCGCGATTCTCGCACCCCTCTCCTACCGGCTGGCACCCCGCGAGATTACGGAGATGCTCAACGACGTCGAGCCGGCGATGTTGTTCGTCGAGAAGCCCTTCGAGGGTGATGTCAACGATGCCCTCCAGCGGTCCGACCGGACCTTTGCCGTCCCGCCGGTCGTCGGGCTCCCGTCCGAGGATAGCGGAGACACCTGGGAACAGAACGGACCGGAGGGCGAGGAGTGGAAGGGACTCGACGACATCCGTCCCGCCGACGGAACACCCGTCGAGCGCCCCGAGCTTGCACTCTCGGACCCACATCTGTTCTTGCACACCGGCGGGTCGACGGGACTGCCCAAAGAGGTCGTCCAGACCCACGGCGGCATCATGTGGAACGCCTTCAACACCATCATCTCGTGGGGGCTCCGGCCCGACGACGTGACGCCGATGGTGTTCCCGATGTTTCACACCGGCGGGTGGAACGTGCTCACCATTCCCTTCTTCCACATGGGCGGGACGGTCCTCATCTCCCGGGACTTCGACCCCCGGCAGGTGCTCGACCTCATCGAGGAGTACCGGTGTTCGGTGCTGGTCGCCGTGCCGGCCGTCCTCCGGTTCATGGTCGAAGACGAACAGTGGGCGGACACCGACCTCTCCAGCCTGCGCTTTGCAAAGAGCGGGGGCGGGCCGTGCCGTGACGCTATCATCGAGGCCTGGAGCAATCGCGGCATCGGCCTCTCACAGGGTTACGGTCTGACCGAGTGTGGCCCCAACAACTTCGCGATGCCCGACAACTTCGAGCGAGAGAAGACCGCCTCCATCGGGATGCCCGGGCTGTACGTCGACGCTCGCATCGTCGACGAGGACGAGACCGAACTCCCGCAAGGGGAGGTCGGCGAACTCGAACTCGCATCGCCGCATTCGGGGGACCGCTACTGGCGAAACGAGGAGGAAACAGACGAAGTATTCGGAGATGGCTGGGTGTCGACCGGCGACCTCGCTCGCGTCGACGAGGACGGCTACTACTACATCGAGGGTCGCAAGAAGAACCTCTTTGTCTCCGGTGGCGAGAACGTCTTCCCGCCGGAAGTCGAGGACGTCGTCGCCGGCCACCCGAAAGTGGAAGAAGTAATCGTCGTCCCCGTCCCCGACGGGACGTGGGGCGAAGTCGGGAAAGCCGTCGTCGAGGGCGACGAGAGCCTGACCGTCGAGGAGTTACAGGACTACCTCGACGGCAAGATTGCGGCGTTCAAGGTTCCGAAACACCTCGCCTTCGTCGACGAGATGCCGACGAGTGGGCCCTCGAAAATCGACCGCCAGGCGCTCGAAGACGAATACGGCGGTGACACACAGGAGTGATTATCAGGCCGACTTCCGATATTCCATACGTTATATTTCAGGTAGTATACTCGTATATCGGTTCTACTATCGCTGATAGAGTTTCCATTCGTGAAGTCATTCGGGAAAATAGGAAACTTAATTCGGCTACAGGAGAGAAGGTGTGGTAATGACCAACGTAGGCCTCACAGGGTACGGTCGGTACACACCCGACGAGGTGATAACAGGCGAGGAGATAGCCGAGCAGAGTGGGATTCCGGAAGAGGTAATCGTCGAGAAGATGGGGATGCGCGAGAAGCGCATTTGCCCGCCAGACAGCGACCACGTAACGGATATGTCCATCGCGGCAGGCAAAGAGGCACTTGCGGATGCTGGTGTCGACCCCGACGAACTGGACCTCGTGCTCTATCACGGCAGCGAGTACAAAGACTACATCGTCTGGTCGGCCGCCGCGAACGTCGCCGAGCGAATCGGTGCAGAGAACGCCTACGCGACCGAGAGTTACACGCTGTGTGCTGGCTGTCCCATCGCGATGCGGCAGGTTCGCAGCCAGTTGCTCGCCGACAGCGTCGAGACGGCGCTCGTGGTGACCGCCTCCCGCGAGGAGGACCTGCTCGACTACGAGAACGAAGATTCCTCGTTTATGTTCAACTTCGGCAGCGGCGCGGCGGCGTACGTACTGGAAGCCGACCCCGGGGCAGAGCGGACACGCGCCCGGGTCCACAGGAGCAGCGCCATCACTGACGGTTCCTTCTCGGAAGACGTCGTCGTGCCCGCCGGCGGGTCGAAGAACCCACCGACCGAGGACACCGTCGATCAGAACCACCATACGCTCGACGTGCCCGACCCCGAGGGGATGAAAGAGCGCATCGCACCCGTCTCGCTCCCGAACTATCTCTCGGTGGCCGAGGACGCACTGGAAAAATCGGGGTGCGAACGGGACGACGTCGACTTCGTCGCCGTCACGCACATGAAGCGGTCGTTCCACCGGACGCTCCTGGAAGAGTTGGGCGTCAACCCCGACTCGGATGGGTACTATCTCGACGAGTACGGGCACATGCAAAGCGTCGACCAGATTTTCGCACTGGACGAAGGGCTGGCGCGGGGACGCGTCGAGGCCGGTGATATCGTACTCTTTCTCGCGGCCGGGACCGGCTACACCTGGTCGGCGACAGTGCTGGAATGGCTCGGTTGAGTCGGGGCGAGACGTCCCAGACCGAGGCAACGCTGGCCGCCGATATGCATCCTTTTAGGGCCTGAACCGCTACTGGAAGGCGATGACTCGATTGCGCATCGCTCTGTTGAACGCGGCCCACGACGGCGCGGACACCCGCCGGAACTTCCGGCGCGAACTGGACGCAGACCTCGTGGAGTTTCACTGTCCGGCGGGTGAACTCCCCGAGACGTTCCAGTTCGACGCGTGTGTCGTCACCGGGTCGCGAGCCTCCGTCTACTGGGACGAACCCTGGATTGGAGAGCTCAAATCCTACGTGGGCGATGCAATCGACATGGGAATGCCGATGCTCGGCGTCTGTTATGGCCACCAGCTCCTCGCGGACGTTCTCGGGGGCAGCGTCGAGGACATGGGCGAGTACGAAATCGGCTATCGGACGGTCGAACACGACGGCGAGAACACGCTACTCGACGGGGTCGACGAGGATTTCACCGTCTTTACGACCCACTCCGACCGGGTGGCCGAGGCCCCACCAGGTGCCGAGGTGTTCGCCAGAAACGAGTACGGCATCCACGGCTTCCGCAAGGACAGCGTCTTCGCGGTGCAGTTCCACCCCGAATACGACACCGCAACGGCCGAAGACGTCGCCTCCGGCAAGGACCTCCCGGACGAGCGAATCCAGCAGGTACTCGACGGCATCAACGCGGAGAACTACGCCGCTGCCTGTGAAGCCAAGGCCCTTTTCGACAACTTCACCGACTTCGTCCGCGAGCGCGCACACGACAGTCGGACCGGCGCGGCAAGCGCTGCCGACGACTGACCTACCCAGTAGAACTCGATATCGTCGACAGCGAACGGCCGAGCACGCGACTCGCGACATGGACACCGACTAGCACCACGACTGCAAGGAGTATCCCTGCAGCCTGTGGAAGTGTCGATAGGAGTCCCAACGAAACGATGAGCGTCGTTGCGCAGGCGGGTGCGTGACGGAGCCCGGTTGCGAGCATTCCTCCGGCAGTCAGTCCCGTCGCGAGAACGCCACTCGCGGCGAGTCGGAGTCCGTCACTGGACAGCGGCGGTAGTTCGGCAGTCACCGCTACGTCGGGAGCGAGCAGCGAGAACGCGACGAGACCGCTAGCGACACCGATGGCGTGACCACCGACGACGCTTCGCGGCCGACACGACGGTGCAGTCGGGCGCACCGCGAGCAGATAGGCGGTGGGGCCGAGACTCGGAAAGATGAACGGAAAGCCAGTCACCCACGCTAGTGCCCCTGCGACGGCGACGAGTGTACCCGCGACGGCGCCGCGCCACAGTGCCTGGTTCATACCCGCCGCTACCACTCGTGACTCTAAACCCCGGTGATTTCTGTCGTCCCAGTTGTCGGTCCCGTCCCAAACGAACAGGTAGGTCGGTTCTCGAACGAGACGAACGGATGTTCAGCGTCTGTCCGTCAGGAGTGTCTGACGACCTCTGTCCCACACGCTTCACAGATGCCCAGCAGTGCGTCCCGATCCTCGGTAGGTTCGACCCGAATCGGCTGGCGCTCGCCGCAGTCGGGGCACTCGCGGACGATTTCGGTGTCGCCGGTCTCCGCGGGCGTGCCGAGTGCCAGCGCAACCACGGGGTCGTCGCTCTCGTTGCGGCCCAGTTGCCACTCGCCGGGTGCAAAGCGAATCGCCTCGCCCGCAGCGACCTCGACATCGCCGTCTTCGGTTTCGAACGTCGCCGTCCCGTCGAGAACGTAGAACAGTTCCTCCTGGTCTGCGTGGCGGTGGTAGCCAAAGCCGAATGTCTCGCCGGGTGCGAGTTCGTAGTGGTTGAGCGCGAGATGCTCGGCACCGAGCGCGTGTGAAATCGAGCGCTTGGCAGTTGCAGGACTCATCCACGAATCGATGTCGTCGACACTGGTGTGTTCCATACGGGAGTGTGTCACAGCCAGCACAAATAGCGTGTCGGCTGAGCGTATTCGTCTGTGACGGCCACGCCAGGCCGGGCGTAGCGACGATGCGACAGCAATCCCGCCGAAGGCAGTTGTGGGGTGAAAAAGGTGAGAAAGTTTATCCGCGCATACACGCGTAGACTAGTCACACGAGAAATGGTCGATGGGAACGACGCGGGTCTGGAGACACACCAGCCCGCGGACGAACGGCTCTCACCTCCCGAGTCGTTCATCGAACAGGCAAACGTTACCGACGAGTCGGTCTACGAGGAGTTCGAGAAAAACTGGCCCGAGGCGTGGGACCGCGCAGCGGAACTCCTCGACTGGGACGAAGACTACGAAAGGGTACTCGACGACGAGGGTGACACGTCCCGGTGGTTTACTGGCGGGTCACTCAACGCCTGTACGAACTGCGTCGACCGACACCTCCCCGAACAGAAAAACCAGCGCGCGCTCGTCTGGGAGGGCCAACTGGGCGAACGGCGCAGCTACACGTATCTCGAACTCTACCGTGAGGTAAACGAGTTCGCGGCCGCGCTCCGGTCGATCGGCGTCGGCGAGGGAGACATCGTCACCTTGTACATGCCGATGATTCCCGAGTTGCCGATTGCGATGCTCGCGTGTGCCCGCATCGGCGCGCCACACTCCGTGGTCTTTGCTGGCTTTTCGGCGGACGCCCTGGCGATGCGGATGGACTCGGCCGACTCGGAGTATCTGGTCACCTGTGACGGTTACTACCGGCGTGGCGACGCCGTGACGCTGAAAAACAAGGCAGACACCGCCAGTGCGTCCGTCGACCCGGACGTGACCTCGGTGGTCGTCGACCGACTGGACGGCTACGAGTGTACCCTCGGCGAGGACGAATACGACTACGGCAGTCTCCTCGACGCCCACGAGAGCGAGCGGGTCACACCCGTCGAGCGCGACGCCACCGACGACCTCTTTCGCATCTACACCTCCGGGACGACCGGCACGCCGAAGGGTGTCACTCACACGACTGGAGGCTATCTCTCCTATGTCGCGTGGACGTCCCACGCGGTACTCGACATCAAGCCAGAGGACACCTACTGGTGTAGCGCGGACATCGGCTGGATTACCGGCCACTCCTATATCGTCTACGGACCGCTCGCACTCGGAACGACGACGGTACTCTACGAGGGGGCACCGGACCACCCGGAGAAGAACCGCCTGTGGGAGATTATCGAACGGCAGGCAGTCGACGTCTTCTACACCGCGCCGACGGCGATTCGAGCGTTCATGAAGTGGGGCGAGGAGTATCCACAACAGCACGACCTCTCCTCGCTTCGGCTGCTCGGGACCGTCGGTGAGCCAATCAACCCGCGCGCGTGGAAGTGGTACTACAAACACATCGGCAACGAGAACTGCCCCATCGTCGACACCTGGTGGCAGACCGAGACCGGTGGCGTACTCATCACGACGCTGCCGGCAGTAACAGACATGAAACCCGGCTCTGCGGGGCCGCCGTTGCCGGGTATCAGCGCCCGCATCGTCGACGGCAAGGGCAACGAGGTGCCACCCGGAGACGGTGGCTACCTGATAATCGACCAGCAGTGGCCGGGGATGCCACGCGAACTCTGCGAGGGACGGGCGTGGGCCGCCGACGCAGGGGACGGGGCACCACAGCTCGAGGACACCGAGTGGTCCTACCCCACAGAGGACGGTGCACTCGCCGACGAAGACGATTATATCACCATTCTGGGACGGGTCGACGACGTCATCAACGTCTCGGGCCACCGGTTCGGGACGATGGAAATCGAATCAGCAATCGTCAGCGTCGACGGCATCGCCGAGGCGGCCGTCGTCACCGGCACCCACGACATCCAGGGGAAGGCCATCCACGCCTACGTCAGTACGGAAGACGACGCCGGCGACACCGACGCGTTGCGCCAGGCGGTCATCGACGCCGTCGAGGACGCCATCGGTCCGATTGCACGCCCGGAGTCGGTCGTGTTCTCGCCGGACCTCCCGAAGACCCAGTCGGGCAAAATCATGCGGCGCCTGCTCGAAGACATCGCCAACGGCGAAGAACTGGGCGATTTGAGCGCACTCAGGAATCCGGAGGTCGTCGGCGAAATCGAATCGGCGGTTCGCAGCGACTGAGTCCCTACCCATTTCGCATATTTCTCTCAGGGCGAATTCAGCGTGGAGAATAATCATCCTGATTAATCAGGCTGGTTGAAGTAAACGAGTTCTCGTGGCGTCGAAAGACCTTTACAACAGTTTCGCATATTTCCTGTAAGTCGAAGTATGGCAGAGGCCGCTGAGGAGATACGACTGACAGAGCGAGAGTACGAGCAGTTGCGTCAGTCGACAGAGACCTATCGCGAGGAGCTACTCGTGCGCCTCTGTGGCGAGGTCGGTCTCAGAGCGGCCGAAATCCCCCGTCTCAAGCCCGCGGACGTTCAGAGTCTCGGCGGGGAGGGTCGAACACAGTACTTCGTGACGGTCCACGAGAGCGACGGCGGGACACGGGAGGCGTATCTGCCGCCGCGGGTCGCCCACGATTTCTGGCAGTACGTCCGGAGCAACAACATCGAGACGGACCAGTCGGTCATCGACGTGTCGACACGGCGGGTACAGATGCTCGTCGGGGAAGTCGGCGAGCGGGCCGCGGAGTGGGCCGGACGCCCGACACTCGCGTCGGTGACGCCCTCGGTTCTCAGACGCTTTTTCGCCCAGCAGTTGCTGGTCAGCAAGGGCGTCGACCCGCGAATCATCACCACAATCGGCGGCTGGGAGGGCGTCGACGGGCTGCTCCCGCCACTGGAGGAGCCACCGCGAGACGAGATTACGGCGGCCTTCGAGCGACTCGAGGACGGCCAACACGGTGCCGGAAAGTCCGCGCGGCTTCGGGCGCTCGTGAAGACGCTGGACGAGGTCGGAGAAGCGCTGTCTGCCGCGGGGTCCAGAGGCGAAATCGAGGACGCCGTCTGTCAGACCATCGTCGCCGACGAGACGTACGACGCGGCCTGGGTGACCGAACGCGAACGACACCGGGAGCGAATCGACGTGCGCACGCACGCGGGCGAGGACCCCGACCGGTTCGATGACGCGGGCGATACGACGCTCATCAGACAGGCACTCCAGAGTAACCGCGTCCTCGTCGCGCCCGACAGGCCACAGCCGGGCGCCGCCGAACGAGGGTTGCTCGCGGCCGTGCCGCTGGTCCACGGGGAGACGACCTACGGTGCGCTGGTCGTCCGCGCGGACAGCCAGGGGGCGTTCGACGACCCCGAACGGACGGCGCTTGCAGACCTCGGCCGGCGCATCGGGCTGACGATTACGGCGACCGAGCGCCGACAGCTCCTGTTGGGCGATACCGTCGTCAGGCTCACGCTGCAGTACACCGACCGCGGTGCGGTCCTCGTTGACCTCGCGCAGACACTCGACTGTGACATCGAACTGACCGGCGTCGTGGCGGCCGACGCCCACTCACTGTTGTGTTTTGTCACCGTCGACGGGACTGCCCCGGAGACGGTGTTAAACTGGGTCTCAGAGACAGACAGCGTCGGGGACGCACGCCTCATTCGGAGCTTCGAAGACGGTGCCCTCCTCGAGATGGTCATCGAGAGCGACTCTCCCGCCCTCGCACTGACCGAGCGGGGCGGGACCGTCACCGAACTCAGCGTCGAAAATGGCACGGCGACTATCGTCACGGAGTTTGCGCCAAACGTCGGCGTCCGCCCGCTGGTCGACGAGCTGAACCGACAGTACCCCACCGTGGAACTGCGGAGCAAACAGGAGGTCACGCCGACCGACCAGACGCCCGCTGGCTTCCGGGAATCGATAGACGAGAAGCTCACCGAGAAACAGCAATCGGTGCTGCGGGCGGCCTACCACGCCGGCTACTTCGAGTGGCCACGCGGCTCGACGGCCGAGGAACTCGCCGAGTCGATGGACATCTCCTCGCCGACGCTGCACAACCACCTGCGACGCGCCCAGCAGAAACTTCTCGGCGTCGCCTTCGACGACGAGTAACCGTTCCCGCGGGCCATGCCGCCGTGGCCCATGGGATGTGTTGGCACTAGATGCCTAGGGACGGGACGGACCGAAGTACCACCACCCAACCCCGATACACTGGGACCATCGCTAGCCGACTGGCGGGCAACGCATCGGTCACTCAGGGATATATAAAACCCTACGTTAACGACAATACTTTGCAACGTGTAGAGTGCATAATTTTCCAATTTCGGATGTGTAACAATGTTGAATTGGGATAATTAGCGGTGTTCCTTAATATGGAGGTTGATGGATGACAGTTTGCAATGTCAGACGACGACGAACTTGAGGTCGAACTTGAGGCACGGCTCGAAGAACAGGAGGAGTTCGAGCCGCCGGAATCGTTTGTCGAACAGGCAAACGTAACAGACGAAGGGATTTACGAGGAGTTCGAGGAGAACTGGCCGGAAGCGTGGGAGCGAGCGGCCGACCTCCTCGACTGGCAGTCGGACTACGATACCGTGCTCGACGAGAGCGAAGCACCGTTCTACAAGTGGTTCACCGGTGGGTCGCTGAACGCATCGGAGAACTGTCTCGACCGACACCTCGACGAGCGCGGCGACGAAGCCGCAATCGAGTGGGTCGGCGAACTCGGCGAAGAGCGCACGTACACGTACGAACAACTCCACGAGGAGGTAAACGAGTTCGCGGCTGTGCTCCGGGACCAGGGAGTCCAGGAGGACGACGTGGTGACGATGTACATGCCGATGATTCCCGAGCTCCCGATTGCGATGCTCGCGTGTGCCCGCATCGGCGCACCACACGCAGTCGTCTTCGCGGGCTTTTCCGCGGACGCACTCGCGACTCGGATGAACGCCGCCGACTCGGAGCACCTCGTCACCTGTGACGGTTACTACCGCCGCGGTGACCCGCTCCACCACCTCGACAAGGCCGAGGAAGGGCTGGAGTCGGTCGACCAGGACGTGACCTCGATTGTCGTCGACCGACTCGAAGACGACTTCGACCACGACCTGGGCCCGAGCCAGCACGACTACCACGACCTGCTTGCCGAACAGGAAGGCGCAACGGTCGAACCCGTCAGCCGCGACGCCGAGGACATGCTGTTCCTGATGTACACCTCCGGCACCACGGGCAAGCCAAAGGGTGTCAAGCACACCACCGCGGGCTACCTGGCCTACGCTGCCTGGACGTCCCACGCGGTTCTGGACATCAAACCGGATGACACCTACTTCTGCTCGGCAGACATCGGCTGGATTACCGGCCACTCCTACATCGTCTACGGGCCGCTCGCGCTCGGGACGACTTCGGTCATGTACGAGGGGACGCCGGACTACCCGGACAAAGACCGGATGTGGGAAATCGTCGACGACCACAACGTCAACCAGCTGTACACCGCACCGACGGCGATTCGGGCGTTCATGAAGTGGGGCGAGCAGTACCCCAACAAACACGACCTATCCAGCCTGCGCCTGCTGGGAACGGTCGGTGAACCAATCAACCCGCGTGCGTGGAAGTGGTACTACAAACACATCGGCCAGGAGAGCTGCCCCATCGTCGACACCTGGTGGCAGACCGAGACCGGCGGAATGATGGTAACCACCATCCCCGCCATCGAGAACATGAAACCCGGCTCCGCGGGGCCGCCGCTGCCGGGCATCAGTGCTGACATCGTCGACGAGCGTGGCTCTCCGGTCGAGGCCGGCCGCGCGGGCTATCTCATCGTCAACAAGCCGTGGCCCGGTATGCTGCGGACGCTGTACAAGAACGACGAGCGGTTCATCGACGAGTACTGGGACGAGTACTCGATTCCGGAGAAAGACCAGTGGGTCTACTTCCCGGAAGACGGTGCGAAAATCGACGACGACGGCTTCATCACCGTGCTGGGCCGTGTCGACGACGTTCTCAACGTCTCCGGACACCGTCTGGGAACGATGGAAATCGAGTCGGCAATCGTCGGCGTCCCCGGCGTCGCGGAAGCGGCAGTCGTCGGCGGCGACCACGAGATGAAAGGCGAAGCAGTCTACACCTACGTCATCACCGAGGACGGTTACGAGGGTGACGAGGAACTCCGCCAGGAGATTATCGAGGCTGTCGAGGACAGCATCGGCCCGATCGCACGGCCAGAGGCAGTCGTGTTCAGTCCCGAACTGCCCAAGACGCGCTCGGGCAAAATCATGCGCCGCCTGCTCGAGGACATCGCCAACGGCGAGGAACTCGGCAACACGTCCACGCTGCGAAACCCCGAAGTCGTCGAGGAAATCGCGAAGAAAGCCCAAGACGACTGACCCCACCAACAACAATGACAGACAACGATACGACCGAGCCTGCTGATGGCTCGACTGAGGACGTTCGAACCGATGGAGGTGTGGCGGCCCAGGAGCGGTCCGTCGACTACCTCGAGACAGAGATAAACATACTAAGTCCAAGTACGCCGTTCATGCGCGACCACCTGAAGGTGGTCTGGACGAGCTTTATCGCCTGGGTCGTCATCACCTGGGCGCCGTTCCTCGCGACGGTGGCCGCACCCGAGACGATGACGAGTACGCTGCCGGTTATCGGCTTCCCGGCACACTACTTCCTCATCGCCTTCGGCGCGCCGACCGGGTCGCTGATTCTTGCGGCTATCTACGCCCGCAAGCGCGACCAGCTCGACGAGAAGTACGGTATCGACCCCACGGAGACCGAGTCCGTCCAGAGCAGCGGTGAGGCCACCGCTGCGACCGACGGAGGTGTCGACGAATGATAGAGGCAGTGCCACTGCAGGCGGGAGCGCTCAACATTTCGTTCAAGCCAATCGGTGCGGCCATCGTCTTCCTGATGATGGCCTCGTTCCTCGCCATCGGCTACTTCTTCAAGGTCGCCGACACCGAGGGCATGTGGGTCGCCGGCCGTGGTATCGGGAGCATCGAGAACGGGATGGCAATCGGTGCCAACTGGATGTCCGCCGCGTCCTATCTCGGACTGGCCGGACTGATTGCCCTCGCGGGCTTTTACGGCCTGGCCTTCGTTATCGGCTGGACGACCGGCTACTTCGTCCTGCTCATCTTCCTGGCCGCACAGATGCGCCGCTTCGGGAAGTACACGGCACCCGACTTCGTCGGTGACCGGTACAACTCCTCGACGGCGCGCGCAATCGCAGCGTTCACGACGCTGCTTATCGCATACGTCTACTCCGTCGGGCAGGCCTCCGGGATGGGTCTGGTCGGCCAGTACGTGTTCGGCCTCGACTTCGTTCCGATGGTCATCGTGATGATGACCATTACCGTCGGGTACCTCGCGATTTCGGGGATGCTCGGCGCGACCAAGGGGATGGCCGTTCAGTACGTCATCCTCATCGTGGCGTTCCTCGCGGGCGTCTACGCAGTCGGCTTCACGCAGGGCTACTCCACCGTCCTGCCACAGATCGAGTACGGTGCACTCATCAGCGAAGTCGACGCGCAGTTCTCAGAACCGTTCGCAAACAGCGGTCCGTGGCTCTGGGCGGGAACCGCGTTCTCGCTCATCTTCGGGACCTGTGGACTCCCGCACGTGCTCGTGCGGTTCTACACGGTCGAAAACGAACGGACGGCCCGCTGGTCGACCGTTTCCGGGCTGTTCTTCATCCTGCTCCTGTACTGGGCCGCACCCGCGATGGCTGTCTTCGGTGTCGACCTCTTCGAGGCCACGGAGGGTGTCAGTGCCTTCGCTGGCGCCGAGGCAGGCGGCATGACCGGTGCGGAAGGTGACGTCATCGTCGTGCTCGCGGCGCAGTTCGCAGAACTTCCGCAGTGGTTCGTCGGCTTCGTCGCAGCCGGTGCGATGGCCGCCGCAATCGCGACCACGGCAGGCCTGTTCATCACGGCCTCCTCCGCAGTCGCACACGACATCTACTCGGAACTCATCAACCCCGACGCAACCCAGCGCCAGCAGGTCCTCCTCGGACGTGCGACCATCGTCGGTATCGGTGCAATCGTGACGCTCACCGCGCTGGATCCGCCGGCGCTCGTCGGTGAGCTGGTCGCACTGGCGTTCTCACTCGCAGCCATCGTGCTGTTCCCGATGTTCTTCCTCGGACTCTGGTGGGAGAACACCAACCGCCAGGGCGCACTCGCCGGCATGACCGTCGGCCTCCTGCTCTGGACCGCTGCAGTGGTCAACGACCTTATCTTCCACTTCAGCGACGTCTTCGGCGAATGGGTGCCAGCAATCGGTGCCGCACTCGTCGGCACGCCGCTGGTCTTCATTATCACCATCGCCGTCTCGCTGATGACGCCCGAACCAGACGAACACACGAAGAAGGTCGTCCGGCAGTGTCACAGTCCCAAGCCGATGGGACAGCAACAGACCGCAGAAGACGTCGTTGCAACCGACGGGGGCGAAGAGACCCCTGCGGACGACTAATCCATGTACGACAACATCCTCGTTCCGACAGACGGTAGCGTGACCTCGGAAGTAGCAGTCGACAACGCTGTCGACATCGCCGAAAAGTACGGTGCCACGATTCACGCACTGTACGTCGTCGACGTCGACGCGACCAGCTACGGGCTGGGTACCGAGCAGGTCGACCGCATCCGACAGGGCCATCTCGACGAGATGCCCGAGGTCAAAGACGACGCAGAAGAGGCGACCCACTACGTCGCCAACGCAGCCGAAGAAGCCGGCGTCGAGTTCGAGGAACACATCCGGGTCGGCGAGCCCGCACGGGCCATCCGGAAGTTCGTCGAAGACGAGCACATCGACCTCGTCGTCATGGGAAGTCACGGCCGGTCGGGCCTCTCGCGGGTCATCCTCGGCAGCGTCGCCGAGAAGGTCCTGCGACGGACCCACCTGCCGGTCCTCATCGTGGACAGTCACGAACTCCACGAAGACGAATAGGCACACGTCGAGTTTCGTCGTCTCTCCGCCGCGACCGTATTTTTTGCCGGGCACCCTCAGAACAGTCGCTTCTGGAGCTGCTGCCGTAGCGACCGCGGGCGCTCGGTGACCGCGACCAGCGCCACGGCACGCCGACTGGTTGGTAGACCAATAATTTTGCCTATCCCCCTTTTATCAGTCCGTGCCGAACCTCTCGGTATCGTGTCGAAACGACCCCGACAGCTGACGGGAGCCCCTCGGGCCATCGCAACTCGGCACGGAAGACACCGCACAGACAGCACCCTCAGTCACCAACAATGATAGAGACACTCCTCACCGGCGGGACAGTCGTACAGCCAGAACTCCTCTTGCAGATGACACAGAACGAAGCGTTCGAGTTTATCCACGACGACACGCTGTTGGCGACGTCACTGTGGGCGAACATCGCACTCGCGGGACTGGCGATACTGCTTTTCGTCTACATGGGGCGGTCCATCGAGGACCCCCGAGCACAGCTCATCTGGGTCGCCACGCTACTGGTGCCGCTGGTCTCAATATCGAGTTACGTCGGGCTCACCTCCGGGCTGACCGTCGGCTTCCTCGAGATGCCCGCAGGGCACGCACTCGCCGGCGAGGGCGAAATCTTCTCGCCGTGGGGTCGCTACCTCACGTGGACGTTCTCGACGCCGATGATTCTGGCCGCGCTGGGACTGCTCGCGGGGACCAACCGGGCGAAACTCGCCACCGCGATTACGATGGACGTCGGGATGTGTATCACCGGCCTGGCCGCCGCGCTGACGACCGGCTCGTACCTGCTGCGGTGGGTCTTCTACGGTATCAGCTGTGCCTTCTTCGTCGCAGTGCTGTACGTCCTGCTGGTCGAGTGGCCCGCGGACGCAGCGGCCGCCGGCACGAGCGAGATATTCGGGACGCTCAAGGTGTTGACCGTCGTGCTGTGGCTCGGCTACCCGATTTTGTGGGCGCTCGGGTCTGAAGGATTTGCCGTCCTCGATGTCGCACTCACGTCGTGGGGCTACTCCGGGCTCGACATCTTCGCGAAGTACGTCTTCGCGTTCCTGTTGTTGCGCTGGGTGGCCGCCAACGAACGCGTCATCGGCCAGACGAGTACGACCGAACGGACCGGCGCCAGTCCCGCCGACGACTGAGACTGCCGGCGCTCCGTTTACACTACGGGTCCGGTCAGTCGCGAAAAGACAGTCGCGAACGACATCAGAACACGAACACGAGCAGCGAGTGTGTCACTCTCGGTGGTCGATGTCGAGCTGGTCTTCGATGTTGTCTACCCACTCGGAGTCGGCGAGGTCTTCCATCTGCTCCTGGAAGTGCGTCTTGCAGACGCCGACTTTGATTCCGTCCTTCTCGACGGCAATATCGGCTTCGCGGTCGCAGTAGTGACACTGCATACTCCCCTCTTGGGTCGGGACGGCATTGAACCCTGCGGCTGCGGCGAGTCACAACCGCGTGTGTGAGCGAAAGTGCTGGTAGGCGTCGGCGTCCAGTCCGGCAGCGCCCAGCGTCTCCCCGTGGGCGTCGCTGCCACCCGTCGGGACGAGGCCGTGGCGCTCGATTGCCTGCTCGACCGGTCTGGTGTCGACGTCCCGGCCGTAGGGGTACCAGCGCTCGACGGCGTCCAGCGACGCGGTGAGGTCGAGTGCCGCGACCGGGTCGTCGTACCGGAGCGGATGGGCAAGGCCCACGAGGCCACAGGCGTCGGCGAGCAAGTCCCGGCCCGTCTCGAAGTCGGGAATCTCACGGGCGACATAGCAGGGACAGTCGTCACCGATGAGCTCGGCAAAGGCGTCGTCGTATCCGTAGTCGGCCTCGCTGTCCGCGATAGCCTGGGCAATATGGGGCCGGCCGACGCCCGGTTCGAGCGCGACGTCGAGGGACACCCCGAGTCGGTCCTCGACGCAGTCGACGATGCGACGGGCCCGCTCGACGCGGTTTTCCTGAAGTCGGTCGAGTTCGGCGACGAGCGGGTCCGTCCGGCGCGCGCCGTATCCCAGGAGGTCGACGTGCCCGGCCGGCGAGTCGACCCGCAGTTCGATACCGTGAACGACGGTGACGTCGCCGACGACGGCCACCGGCGTCTGCAGGTCCGGGTGAAGCCGGTCGTGGTCGGTGACGGCGACGACGTCGACACCGGCCTCGCGTGCCGCCTCGGGGAGCGTCTCCAGCGTAAGCGTCCCGTCCGAGTGGGTCGTGTGGACGTGGAGATCCGCGACTATCATACCTGAGTGTCGGTCCCCCGCAGGTATCGGTGTTTCTGCTCGCTGGCGTCCAGCCGTGGCGTGTCCCTGTTCGGACACTAGACACACTAGAACACCTAAACCAGATATGCAATGATAGATGGTGAAGTTTATATGCCGGGACGACTCGACGGAGAGATATGAGGCTCGTAAGTAGCGTCGACGACTCGTTTGCGACACACACGTTCCCGACCACGACGGCGGAGTTCGTCGAGGAACACGGCCACAAAGAACTGGAACTGCCAAACGGGGCGGCCACGCTGGAGGAGGTCCTCTCGTGTCTGCCAAACGAGGACTTCGAAACCGAGGAAGACGCTCGACTGGCAGTGTACAGCGCACTCGGCGAGGAGGCCATCGGTCGGAAGGGCTACAGCGACCGCGACGCGACTGCGCCCGGCGAGAACGGTCACGACGTCGTCTCGCTGTAACACAGACTCCGCCAGCACTCCCGGCACAATCTGAGACATCTTTTTCGACGCGGTCCTTGCCTCTGGCAGTTCAGCGAATCGCCAGCGCCTCTCCTGTGCACGGCGAGCCGTCGGTGGCAGACGCCAACGACACCGGCGGCAGATGCATAGAGATTTAGTCGTTCGGGTGTCTCGGTCCGATGAATGGCAGACCCCGAGCAAGAACCAGACCCGGATGAGAGCGTCCGGGAGGCCGTCGAACGGTCCAGAAGCGGTGCGCCCGCGGCCGGGCGGGTCGTTCGTGACCGGTTTTCCTCAGACGAGGTCTTCCAGCGCATCGTCGCTGCTGCCGACGAGGAAATCACGTCCGGGAGCCGGGAACTGTTCTTCAGCGGCCTCGCCGCTGGCTTTGCGATTACGATTACGTTCCTGCTGTACATCTCGATGACGGCGTCGACGGACGGCCACCCCGTTCTCTCTGCGATGTTGTACCCGCTGGGATTTATCTACATCATCATCGGTGGGTACCAGCTGTACACGGAGAACACACTGCCACCGGTCGCGTTGACCCTCGAACGCATCGCGTCGATTCCGGCGCTGCTTCGCAACTGGACCGTCGTGCTGGCCGGGAACTTCGCAGGCGGAACCTTCGGTGCCATGGCCCTCGCGTGGGGTGGCGTCCTGTCGGCCGACGGCGCGACGGTCGCAGCCGACATCGCATCGAAAGGCATCGAGACTGCCTCGACAGTGCTCTTTGTCAAAGCCGCCTTCGCCGGGCTCATCGTCGCAGGCGTCGTCTGGGTCAGTTTCGCCGCCAGGGACACGATTTCGCGACTCGTCGTCGTGTACCTGGCCTTCCTGTCGATTCCTCTCGGCGGCCTGTTCCACGTCGTCGTCTCGTACACCGAGATGGTGTATCTCGTCTTGCTCGGGGACCTCTCGCTTTTCGTCGGGATGACCGAGTTCGTCATCCCGGTGCTGGTCGGCAACACCGCCGGCGGCGTCATCCTGGTGACGGTGGTCAACTACTTCCAGACGACAGAAGAGCGGCTGGAATCCGCCCGGTTCGAGGGTGCAAACCGGCGCCTCTCGAAGCGGGAGTGGGTCCTCGGGAGTCGCGCCGGGCGCTCCTATGTCCCCCTCATCGACACCGCAGAGACGGTGACAGAGTCCGAGGACGGCCCCTTCCGCATCGTCGTCCCGATTACGAACCCGCGGACCGAGTCCCGGCTGGTGGAGTTTGCCTGTACGCTTGCCAGCGACAGGGACGACGCCGTCGTCGACGTCGTCCACATCGTCCAGATGCCCCGGCAGGCCTCGCAGGGCTACGGCGTCAAACAGAGTCGACGCATCATCGGGGAATCCGAAGAGCTGATGGACGACATGACGGACGTCGCCAGCGAATACGGCGTCAAGTGTGACACCTCGACGGTGCTCTCACACCGGTCGTTCGAAGAGATATTCACCGTCTCCAAGCGCAAGGGCGCCGACCTCGTGGTCATGGAGTGGGGCGAAGACGGCGTCTGGCGGGCCGCACGCGCGGACCGTCCCCTCGACGACCTCACGCGACAGCTCCCCTGTGACTTCTTGGTGCTCAAAGACCGGGGGCTGGACACCTCACGCATCTTGCTCCCGGTCGTCGGCGACCAGTCCGACGACATGAGCGCCGACGTCGCGCGAGCGCTCCGTGACGTCAAAGGGGCCGAAGTCAGTCTCCTACACGTCGTCGACGGGCCAGAACAGCGCGACCAGGGCGAGGAGTTCCTCGCCAACTGGGCGGCCGACCACGGTCTCGACAGCGCCATCCGACTCGTCGACGACAGCGGGCAGGTCGAACAGGCAATCGAACAGGAGGCCAAAGAACACACGCTTGTGCTTCTGGGCGCCTCCGAACGCGGCCTGCTGTCGCGACTGGCCCGCGACGCGCTCTATCTCGACGTCATCGACGAACTGGACTGTTCGGTGGTGCTCACGGAACCGGCGACAAAGCGTGGCCTACTCGGGAGACTGTTCGGCTGACCGATAGGAAGCCGGCGATTGACTGCCGGAATTCCGACGTTGTGGACAGCGTCCTAAAAAAGACTGTCTCGAACACAGCAATCTGGGAACGCCCCTATCACTAACGTCTGGTGACTCCCGACCTGGGTGTATGTATCGCGTACTGTTGCCGGTCGACGAAAACGAGCAACGCGCCAAACAGGCAGCCCAGAACGTCGCTGACCTCCCGCGAGAACCGGACGACATCAAGGTCGTAGTTCTCAACGTCCAAGAACCGTACAGCGTCGGCGACGGTGGCGGCCGTGTCAGCAGCGAGGAGTTGTTCGACGAGACCGACTACCCAAAGACCGTCGGCACAGTGCTCGACCTGCTAGCGGAGGCGGGAATCGAGACCGAGAAACGACGGGTCCACGGCTCCGCCAGCGAGGAGATTCTGGCCGCCGCCGAGGACATCGACGCCGACGCAATCGCGATGAGTGGGCGCAAGCGGAGTCCGACCGGCAAAGTACTGTTTGGCAGTGTCACGCAATCGGTGTTGCTGGACGCAAATCGGCCGGTGCTGGTCTCGTCGATGGAGTAGTCGGGTCAGTCTTTCTCCAGAAAGTCCGGGCGGTCGATAGCCTCGTTTTTGCCCGGTTCGGGCCGGTCGAGGGCTTTCATCTTGTCGATGGCGTTGGGAAGTCCGTCGCGGCCGCCGGTCGGAACGTCGTCTTCGTCGACAGTTATCGTCTCGCCTTCGACGAGTTCCGACCAGACGGGGTCGGCCGCGTCCTCGCCGGCGTCGGCATCGAGTTCGCGGGCCTCGTTTCTCCCCTCGTCGAACGCGAGGTCAACGACGCTCTTGTTGTAGGAGGTGTCCATCTCCTCGCGAACGCGGTCGAGTTCATCCGGGTGGTACTCCCCGAGCGACGCCGCGACGCCGAGCGCGTACGCACGGTCGATAGCCTCGTCTTTGTCGATGGTGCCCCAGTCCGTCCCGTACGCACGCTCGTACTTGCTCATGTTATCCCTGGACCTTCCGGTCGGGGTGGACGCGCAGCCCCTGGTCGGAGAAGCTAATCTCCCTGATGTCACAGTCGATTGCGGTCCCGCGCATCTTGATGACCTGTATGCCCCGGGTCATCCCGGAGGAGTCGAGGAAGTTATGGAAGAAGATGACGCCGTGTGCGAGGTAGTGTTCGTCCGAGTACGACGTGGGGTCTGTCATCTCCGAGATGAGCAGCGTGGTCGCCTTGGTCTGTTTCAGCGCGGAGAGAAAGCCCGTAATCTCGTCGCTCATATCGGAGAAAAAGTGCTGGAGGAGCATCGTGGAGTCGACGACCACCCGGTCGATGTCGTTGGACTCGATAAAGGCGACCAGGCGGTTCGTGAGTCCGCCGTCGGTGCCAAACTGCGTAATCGTCCGTTTCCCCGCCTCGGTGACCAGGTTGAGAAACTGGACGTTCTCGGACTGGACAGCCCGGTCGAAGCCAAATTCGTAGCCGGACATGTCCTGTATCAGTTCCTCTTTGGTCTCGTGCATCGTCACGTACAGACAGTCGGCACCCTCTTTTGCACCCTGGGTGATAAACTGAGAACAGAACGTCGTCTTCCCACTGCCCGGCGGCCCGCTCACCACGTAGAGTCGGTCGTTAATGAGCCCCCCCTCGACGAGTTCGTCGAATCCAGGGACGCCACTCGAAAGTCGCATACGAAGGCAAACGCCGCATCGAGATATAGATGTTTGCTCTTTGTTCTCAGTGTTGATAACTTTCCAGGCCACTTGCAAACGAGTCACAGACGGCACGGAGTTTCGGAGTCGAAGCAGTGTCAAAGCGGAGCGGGCGTCGCCACCACGGCCCCTTGCCCGAATCCGCCGAGAGTTCCGTCACGAGGGCGTTCGCGTCGGTCCCCCCGGACGGCTGCGAGAGCGGGATTACACGGTCGTACAGCATCGACTCGTCGGGGTCGCCACGCAAGAGAACACGAGCGTCGGTCTGTGCCCCTGCGGGTGGGTCGCGCCGGACGTGTGCGTTGTTCGTAAACGGCGCCTGTCCGTCCGCGCCGAGGGTCGCGTACTCCTCGCCGGTCATCGCGTCCTCGGCCAGCCGGAAGTGGCCGATACAGAAGGCCCCCCACTCCGGGGGTAGCCAGTCTGCCGGGGCGCGCACCGAGAGTGTCGCATAGAAGAGGACGTAGTCGCCGGCGTCGAGTTCGGAAAGCGGGCCAGCCTTGATACAGTGGTCGTCGCCGTAGGTGTACCGCTCACAGCGGGGATACTCGGGAAACTCCGGGTCGAGATGCACCGGCCGGTCCAGCAGTTCGTCGGGAATCGACGTCTCCAGGGTGGGCGCGAGGTCGCCGTAGGTCGGCGGGTCGACGGCGGGTTCGGATTCGGGAATCGGAATGTACTCGAAGCGGCCGTCGGGCCAGACCGGGCCCCGAAATCCCGGTTCGTTCGTGTTCGCACCGACGTTGATGGCAATAGCCCGCATCGACGGAGCGTCGGCGGGCGAGGCCCAAAAGGACTCGGTCAGCGGAGCGGTTCGGCACACTCCCGGCAGTAGCTGAACATCCCGTCGCGGTCGTTGAGCGCGCCACACTGCTGGCAGACGACAGCGTCGTCGCGCTCGGTGGAAGCGTCGATGTCAGCCGCGGCGGACCCCTCCAGTCGCTTGTATCCGGGGTCACGGGACTCGGCGTCGTGCGTGGACTCGCCACGCTGGAAGTACCGATACAGCACCAGCTGCAACAGCGCAAAGCCGATGAGGTACGCGGCGAGCCAGGCCCAGGCTTCCATGTTTTGTGCTAGGTAGTCACACTACTTGGATGTTCGGCCCGCGGGTCCGGCTCAGTGTTCCTCGCTGAGTTGGCGCAGGTCCGAGGTGACTTTGAACACTTTCGCGGTCTGTTGTTCGTTTGCAGTCGCCACCTCGTCTATCTCTTCGTTGATTTCGTTGATGCGGTCGGTCGCGTCGTCTATCATCGTCGCAATCTCTTCGGCGGTCCCCGCCTGGTCGTCTGTCGCCTCCGCGACTTCCTTGATACCGATGGCGGCGTCCTGGACGACATCGACGATTTCGTCGAGTTGTGTCATCGCGTCCTCGACGCGCTCGATGCCGGTGTCGATGTTCTCGGCCGTCGTCTCGACGTTCTCGACGGTCTGGGTGATTTCCTCCTGGATTTCCGCAATCATCCGCTCTATCTGGTCGGCTTGCCCCTGTGACTCCTCGGCCAGCGATTTCACCTCGTCGGCGACGACGGCAAAGCCAGAGCCCGCCTCGCCCGCTCGAGCGGCCTCGATGGAGGCGTTCAGTGCCAGCATGTTCGTCTCGTCGGCGATGCCGTTTATCACGTCGACGACCTCGTCGATTTCTTCGGTCCGGTTCTGGAGGCGCTCGACGCTGGTCCCGATTTCCTCTGCGGACGACTCGATGTCCTCCATCACGTCGATTGCCGACGACGCCGACGCCTGCCCTTGCTCGGCCGCTTCGACGGCCTGTTCGCTCGTCTGCTCGACGCGGTCGGCCGTCGAGGCGATCTCCTCGATTGTCGCGCTGAGATTCGACATCTCGGCCCTGATTTCGTCGATGTTCCCGGCCTCGGTCTCGGTGAGGTCGCTGATACGCTGGGAGCTTTTCGAGACGTCGTTGGCAAACTCCTGGAGGTCCTTGGCGGCATCGTTTGTCTCTTCGGCCATCTCCCGCCGGCGCTCGATTTCGTCTTCGAGTTCCTGCTCGCGGCTCTCGATGTAGGTGTCCATCGCCACCTGCATGTCCAGGTTCATCAACTTGAGCGCGGACAGCGTCTCGTCCATTCCGTCTTCGAGTTGGTCGTGGACCGCGGAGACGGTCTCCTCGTCGACGCCGGCCGACGCGAGGGTGTCGGCCATCTGGTCTCGCATCCGCTCGGCCATCACCTCAAAGAGAAGTTCGAAGTAGACGCCGTACTGGCCGATGTACTGGCTGGTCGGCATGTCCAGCAACTCGTGGAGTTTGCCGATACGGGCACGATTGGTGAAATACTCCTGGCCGTACTCCCCGCCCGCGAGCGTCCGCCAGTAGGCCCGCTGTGTCTGTTTGAGCTGGTCGACGCCCTTCGGAGAGCGGTCGATGACCTCGGTCGTCTCCTCGTAGGCTGTGAGGTTCTCGTAGAACTTGTCGGCGATGTCGTCTTCGTACTCCTCGAAGGTGTCCGCAAGCGCCGTCAGACGGGCCACGTCCCCGTCGTCGAACCCGACGAAGTCCTTGCGCCAGCGTATCTCCTCGTCGTCCAGCCCAATCTGGTCGACGAGGTCCGTCTCGTCGACCTCCGAATTCAATCCGCCCTGTCCAAATACATCGGCGTATGTGCTCATGTCCAGTCCTGGTTGCTATGCGAAGTTATCAGTTTCTCTGCTTTCGGGGTCGTGATAGCAAGCGACCGCTCTTTATCCCCACTGCCTAACTAAAATGACAAGTGTGGGCGACAGTTCTCAGTCGAACTCGTAGCTGTCGACTTCGTTTTGGAAGTACTCGCTGTAGTTTTGGTCCTGGTCGCCACCGGCGATGTGGGAGTCGAGCCAGTCCCGGGCAAACTCCAGCACTTCCATCGTGATGTACTCGCCGTCCTCGTGCTTTTGCCTGAGTTCGGTCACCTTGGAGGCGAAGTTCTCGTGCATCTCCTGGTGATTGTGGAAACAGTCGGCACAGTCCTGCGAGTAGCCACAGTCCTCCATGAACTCCTCTTCGTCGCCGAAGTGATATTCCGTGTACCGCTCGAGTTCCCGGAGGATATCGCCCAGTTCTTCTTCTGCGTGGCCCTCTTCCATCGCCTGGTGGAGGTCGTTCAACAGCTCGAAGAGGTTCTGGTGCTGTTCGTCGAACCGGTCGATGTTCGTGCTATATCGGTCGTCGTCCCACTCGATAAGTGCCACGTTTGGTCACCTCTATCAAAGCCTTTGACCAAGGCGTATAAACGCTTTCCCGGATTCCCAGTGTCCCGGAAAGTCGAACACATTCCCCACCGAGCGTCCGTCTCGCCGCCGGTGCCGACGAAAGCGATGTACCAGAGACTTATATGAATCCATACCCGAGAGTTCGGCATGGAGGTTACAGCCGCGCGAGTCACCAGCGGTATCAGCGGGCTCGACGAGGTGTTACGCGGCGGGTTCGTTTCTGGCAGGATGTATCTGGTCTGTGGTGACCCCGGGACGGGCAAGACGCTGCTCGGGATGCACTTTCTCGAAGCCGGCATCGAGAACGACGAGACGGTGCTGTGTATTCACGGCGAGGAGTCACGGGACGAGATTCTGATGAACGGGGCGAGAGTCGGTATCAACCTCGATACCGTGCAGTTTCTGGACCTGGGACCGAACTCCGAGTTTTTCACCGAAGACCGAAACTACGACTTAGTCGAACCGGGCGCAGTCGAGCGCGACCGGTACACAGAGGAGATTCACGACGCAATCAGGGACATCAACCCCGACCGAGTCGTGCTCGACCCAATCACGCAACTGCGCTATATCGAGACGAACGAACACCAGTTTCGGAAGCGAATCCTCTCGTTTATGCGGTTTCTCAAGGAGCGGAACACGACCGTCATCGGGACCGCGACGCTGTCGAAGGACACCGAATACCAGACCGAGATGCGCTCGTTGAGCGACGGCGTCGTCCGGCTGTCCCACACGGACCGGGGCCGACGGCTCAGGGTCGCAAAACACCGTGGCTTCGGCCAGCACGACGGCAGTCACGGACTCGCAATCAGAAACGACGGCGTCGAGGTGTTCCCCTCGCTGGTTCCCGAACAACTCGACAGTTCCTGGGAAACGCGCCACATACGGTCGGGACTCGACAACCTCGACGATTTGCTCGGCGGCGGCCTCGAACGGGGGACAGTGACGTTCATCAGCGGCCCAACTGGGGTCGGAAAGACGACGACAGCGACACAGTTTCTCGCAGAAGCCGCAACGCAGGGAATCGACTCGCTTGCCTACCTGTTCGAGGAGGGGACGGATACGTTCACACACCGGTCGGAGTCGATGGGGATCCCACTCTCGGACCTGCGCGAGGAGGGGACCATCTCGCTCAATGCGGTCGAACCGCTCGCACAGTCGGCCGAGGAGTTCGCACAGCGGGTCCAGCGTGAAATCGACGAGACCGGCTCGGAAATCGTCCTCATCGACGGTATCGACGGGTACAAGATGTCGATTCAGGGGTCCGACTCGACGCTCGTCGAGAAGATACACGCACTCTCCCGACACCTCAAAAACCGTGACGTGACGGTGCTGATAACCGACGAGATACCCCAGATTACGGGCATGACGACCGCGACGAGTTCGAATCTCAGCTACATCGCCGACAACATCCTCTTTTTGAGTTACATCGAGACAGAGGGGACCCTCGAAAAGGTCATCGGCGTGTTGAAAAAGCGGGCCGGTGGCTTCGAGAACGCGCTCCGGGAGTTCGACCTCGACGACGGCATCCACATCGGTGAGCCACTGACCCACGCCTCCGGTATCCTGCAGGGGACACCACAGATAAACCAGGGGCAGCGAGACCAGACCGATGGCTGAGGACGGCGCTGTCGGCCCGGGAGCGACCACGCAGTCCGACGAGGACAGGTCGACAGTGCAACTGCTCGTCGAAAACGAGGGCAACCGGTCGGCGCTCCGGACGATGCTTGCGGACCGCTACGTCGTCGACACCAGCCAGTCTGTCACCGATGCCGACCTCTACCTCGTCGAGGACCAACTCTTCGCCGACCACATCGAGGAGCTTCGGGCGGTCGTCGAGCGGGAATCGCCCGTGTTCTGTCCGGTCGTGTTGCTCCGACGCGATACGGGTCGGTCACAGGTTTCGCTGGGGGCACTCGACGACGGCGATACGCCGGTCTTGCTCGACGACGTCATCGAGGCACCCGTCAGCCAGGCGTTGCTCGTTCGGCGCCTCGACACGCTGCTCGTCCGGCGCAACCAGGCACAGCGACTCCAGGCCCAGGTGTCGACGCTCGAAGCGCGTGAGCGGGAACTCCGCGGGTTCAAACAGGCGGTCGAACACTCGGGGCACTCGATTACGATTACCGATACGGACGGCACGATTCAGTTCGTCAACAGCGCGTTCGAGAAGACGACGGGGTACAGCGCCTCGGAAGCGATTGGGAACACGCCCAGACTCCTCAAGTCGGGCGAACACGACAAGGAGTTTTACGCCGAACTGTGGGGGACGATACTCAACGGCGAGGTGTGGGACGGCGAGGTCATAAACGAGCGCAAGAACGGCGAACAGTACGTCGTCGAACAGACGATTGCACCGATACTCGACGACGGGGACATCGAGGGGTTCATCTCGGTCAACTCGGAAGTCACCGAGCGGATTCGGCGCAAGCGGGAACTCGAACGCCAGCGCCAGGAACTCGACCTCCTGCGACAGATTCTCACCCGCGTTCTCAGACACAACATCCGCAACGACCTCAACGTCGTCATGGGGCACGCAGAACGGCTCGCCGCCGACTTTGGCGCCGAAGACGATGGGTTCGGAAAGATTGCCGAGAAAGCCAAGTCCATCGCCGAGACCAGCGAGACGGCCCGGGAGATTGCCGACCTCATCGAGCGAAGCGAGACGCCGTCACAACAGGACATCGCTGGGCTGGTACGGGACGTCGCTGCCGATGTCCAGGGGCGGTTCCCCGACACGACAGTCGACGTCGACACGCCCGAGGAGTGTGTGGCATACGCCAGCGGCGAACTGCGGCGGGCCGTCACCGAACTCGTCGAGAACGCCGCCGAGCACAACGACGCCGACGACCCGTGGGTCGGTATCACGCTCGAACAAAACGAGACGATTCGACTCGTCGTCGAAGACAACGGACCGGGAATCCCGGAGGGTGAACTCGTGCCGCTCAGACGGGACAAAGAGACTTCACTCGAACACGGAAGCAGTGTCTCGCTCTGGCTCGTTAGCTGGATTGTCGAACAGTCCGACGGCGCTATCGACTTCGAGCGGCGCGACGAGGGAACGCGTATCGTGCTCGAACTCCCCCGGAAGGGAGTCGTCGACGAAGCGATACTCGATACGGCCGACGACGCCGCCCGATAGGGTGCCGTCCGGGGGCTGGCCGTCCAGGCGGGTCAGGCGTCTGGTGGGGTCAAATCGCGCTGGAACTCGTCGAAGACGTTCAGGTCGTCGGGGACCTCGGTGGGGAGACGCCGCTCCTCGCGCCGGTCGACGTTGTCCTCCTCGACCGGGTCGGCAACCGACTCCCAGCCGTCTTTGATGCCGACACTCTGTGCGGGAGAACCGGCCGCGATGTGGTGGGCCGGAATGTCTCTCGAGGTGGCGGACTTGGCAGCCAAAATCGCGTTCCGACCGACCTTCACTCCGGCGCGAACCATCGAGTCGTAGGTGATACGCGCGTCGTCCTCGATGATAGTGTGGTAGTTGGTTATCGCAGTCTGGTCGACGGTGTCGTGGTCGTGCGTGTAGATTGCAACGTTGTCGGAAATCGACACGCGGTCGCCGACGGTCAGTTTCCCCCGGTCGTCGAGGTGGACGTCGTCGTGGACGACGACGTTGTCGCCGACGGTGATGTTGTGGCCGTAGGTGAAGGTAATGCCCTTGAAAAAGCGACAGTCGTCACCGCACTCCTCGAAGAGGTGGTCGGCGAGCATCCGACGGAATCGGAGCGCAAAGGCGATGTTGTCGGCCATCGGGGTGGCGTCGAACTGCCGCCAGAGCCACTGGAGGTACTTCGACTGCTGGAAGTCCTCGTCCATCGTCTCGACTTCGGCGTAGTACTCGCTTTCAAGCGTCGCGTTACAGGGGTCGTATCCCTGCAGACGGACCCGTTCAGCGGGAGTCACGTCGCCGCCGGACTGCCAGCGCTCGTAGGCATCGCGGTCGCCCATCAGGTCCACGAGCGTCTCCTTGACGACCTTGCAGGTGTCCTCGTCGCTAGCCAGACGGGTGTCGACCTCCTCGATAAACGCCTGTACCCCCTCCTCGGCAGCGGGTGGCAACGACACGTGTCGCTTCGTCATGGTGCGCCTTTACCCGGCAGCGCTGATAGGGGTTTCCGTTACGTGGTCGTCACTCGGTAACAGCGGTGTTACCGGTCGCTCGTCCGGCCGAACCCGGGCGGATTTATGCTCGACGCACGGATGTCGGTGTGCATGAGTGGAATCGTCGGCTCTGTCAAGGGACTCTTCTGGAATTCCGACGAGTTGCGCCTGCGCGCGCTGTTCCGGGTGGTGGCCACGGGCGGACTCCTCTTGCTTGTGGTCACGCTCGCCGTCTCCCTCGTCGACATCGCAAACAGCATCCTCGGACTCCCCAGTGTCCTCTCGCAGGTGGCTACCTTCTCGCTGATTATCGTCGGGCTGGTCGCACTCGCCTGGTTTATCGACCGCCGGCGACTCCGCGATATGGGACTGTCGCTGGACCGACAGTGGGGGCGTGACCTGCTTGTGGGGCTCGGCGTCGGCGTGGTGATGGTGGCCGTCGCCGTCGCGCTGCTCGTCGGTTCCGGCCTGGCCTCTGTCGGCTCCACCTACGCCGTCGAAAACCCGGACTTCTCGTTTGCTGCAGGGTCGACCGCTACCGGCGTCCTCTCGGGCTTTCTGTTCTTTGCCGCCTTCGCGACGCTCGAAGAGGTCATCGTCAGGGGGTACCTGCTCGTCAACATCGCGGAGGGGATTCGGCAGGTCAGTTCGACCGACCGCCGCGCCGTCGCGGGCGCGATTGCGATTACGGCGGCCCTGTTTGGCCTCCTCCATGCAGCCAACCCCGGCGGGACGGCACTCAGCCTGGTGAACATCACTATCGCCGGGCTCTTTTTCGGTGTCGCCTACGCCGCGACAGACCGACTTGCCTTCCCTATCGGCGCACACATCGGCTGGAACTTCGCCGTCGGCTCGCTGTTTGGACTTCCGGTCAGCGGCCTCCGCACCGACAGCGCCCTGCTCGCCGTCGAGCCCGACGGCCCGACGCTTCTCACTGGCGGCAGTTTCGGTCCCGAAGGCGGCGTCGTCATGCTCGTCGGCCTGCTGGCCGGTATCGCTGTCTTCGTCTGGTGGGTCCGCCAGCAGTACGGGACCCTCGCCGTCGACGGACGTATCGCGATTCCCGACCTGTGGATCGCCACCGGCGACGATTCCTGACCCGCCCGTTTCAGTTCGAATCAGCTCGCCGTCGTGTGGTCCGTTCCCGTAAGAAGTACTTTCACCGTCCCCCGTCAGACAAATGTCAGGAGACGGTCGAACCGGCCGTTACTCTGCCATCAGCCCGTCGCCCTGCACGCGCATGACGGCCTCACCGTCGGCGAGGTTCGGCGCGTCCACGAGACGGACGATACGTTTGTCGGCCTTGGACTTGCGGAGGTAGATACGGAACGTGGAGGTGTGCCCGAGGATGTTCCCCCCGATTGGCTGGGTCGGGTCGCCAAAGAAGGAGTCGGGGTTGGCAGCGACCTGGTTCGTGACGACGACGGCGGTGTTGTTCAGGTCGCCGACGCGCATCAGGTCGTGGAGGTGCTTGTTGAGTTTCTGCTGTCGGTCGGCGAGTTCGCCACGGCCGACGTACTCCGCACGGAAGTGTGCGGTCAGCGAGTCGACACAGAGCAGTCGGACGGGGAACTCCCCGTCCTGGCTCTCGCTTGCGATTTCCTGGGCTTTCTCCGCGAGGAGAATCTGGTGGTTGGAGTTGAAGGCCTTCGCGACGTGAATCTTGTCGAGGAACGCTTCCAGCAGGTCTTCGAGGAGGTCCTCGTTGCCAGCGTCGGCGTCGGCGGCTTCCTCGACGACGTCGTGGGTGACCATCGCCGCCTCGATGGCGTCGTCCGGCAGACCGCGGAGCATGTCGTCGATACGCTCCGGACGGAAGGTGTCCTCGCTGTCGATGAAGATACAACTGCCTTCGAGGCCGCCGTGTTCGGCCGGGAGCTGGACGTTGACCGCGAGCTGGTGGGTGACCTGAGACTTGCCGGCCCCGAACTCGCCGTAGACTTCGGTGATAGACTGCGTTTCGACGCCGCCACCGAGCAGTTCGTCGACTTCGTCGACGCCCCACGTCAGTTTCCCAATCTGCTCGCGTCGTTCCAGTACCGCCGAGCCGGATTCGAAGCCACCGATGTCGGCGGCCTCACGCGCGGCGTTGATGATGTCGGCGGCGCTCGATTCCCCGATGTCGGCGGTGTTCGAGAGTTCGCCGGGGCTGGCGACGGCGATACCCTGGTAGTTGTCGAATCCGTTTTCCTTGAGCTTCTCTGCTGTCGCCGGCCCGACGCCGGGGAGTTCTTCGAGGTCTTCACCTGTGGACATACACGCCGCTTGCGCCCCCTGTCACATAAACCCCCGTTAACAGGAGAGTGAAAGTGAAACAGCCGGACAGGAGTCCAACCGTTCACAGAGCCGGCAAGGATTGATACGAGAAGGGCGACCACAGCGTCCCCAGTCTATCCGCTGTGCGACAGCGGTGGATGTGACCGAACAGGACAGTCCGCTGTCGGGGCGACGGCGACCCCGCCGACTGGCGAACGGACGACTTAAACGCCACAGCGGCCTAGCCGGGGCCAATGAGTCGTTCCGGAGAGTTCTGTCCGCGCTGTGGGGAGACAATCGAGCGGGACGTATCGCTCGACGCGGAGGGGCCGGACGCCGCGCTCTGTGACGCCTGCTATCTCGACGAGTACGACCTCGTTGAGGCGCCCGACCGCGTCGAGGTCAACGTCTGTGCCCGCTGTGGGGCGGTCCACCGTGGCAACCGCTGGGTCGACGTGGGCGCTGAGGACTACACCGACATCGCCGTCGAGGAGGTGACCGAAGCGCTCTCGGTCCACGTCGCCGCCGACAGCATCTCCTGGCAGGTCGCGCCGGAACAGGTCGACGAGACGACCATCCGAATGCACTGCCAGTTCTCGGGTGTCCTCCGTGGGACTCCCGTTGCCGAGGAAGTCACCGTGCCGGTGAAAATCGGCCGCCAGACGTGCACGCGCTGTGGTCAGATTGCCGGCGGGTCCTACGCCGCCACCGTCCAGGTCCGCGCCCGCGAGCGCACACCGACCGAAGACGAGACCGACCGCGCTGTCGACATCGCCGAAGCGTACATCGACGACCGGGAGGGGAAAGGCGACCGCAACGCCTTCATCAGCGAAATCAACGAGGTCAACGACGGCGTCGACGTGAAGGTCTCGACCAGCCAGATTGGCCGGGCCATCGCCGACCGCATCGTCAGAGAACTCGGCGGGACCGTCGACGAGGCGCGCCGACTCGTCAGCGAAGACGACGACGGCCAGCGCCTCTACCGGATGGCCTACGCCGCACGACTGCCCGCGTACCGTCCCGGCGAAGTCATCGCCCCCGACGACGACGGGCCGGTGTTGGTGACCAGCGTCCAGGGGAACCTCAAAGGGACGCGTCTGACGACCGGCGAGCGCTACGAGGCTTCTTTCGAAGACGGACAGGCACCCGACGCCGACCGACTGGGCTGGCGCGAGGACGCCCAAGAGACGACACTCGTTGCCATCGAAGACGAGCGTGCAGTCCAGGTGTTAGACCCGGAGACCTACGAGGCAAAGACCATCGCCCGGCCGGACTACATGGACCCCGACGCCGACGAGGTTCCAGTGTTGAAGAGTCCGGCCGGCGTGTTCGTGCTCCCCGACAATGAGTGACGAATTTCTCGCTGCCGTCGTCGAGAAGAGTCGCACACAGGCGGCTATCGGGTCGCTCCGCGCGGAGGGCGTCTACGACGACGACCGCTCGGTGTTCGAGGCCAGCGGCGAGACGGTGGCGATTCCCGTCACCGAGACGCCGACCGAGACACAGATTCTGGAAGTCATCCGCGAGGAGGGCGAGCCACGCCTGCGGACGCTGGCCGACCACCTCCGGGAAGACGGGTGGACCGACGACCAGATAGCGGCCGCACCGTCGTCGTGGGCCGTCCTCGGCAGCGTCATCACAGCCGAGATGGGCGACGCACACGACCCCGAAGCGGTCGGCGAGGCGCTGCTGGCGATGCACGGCCAGGCCGACACCGTCCTCGCCCGCGGAGGTATCGACGGCCAGCACCGCAAGCCCGACGTGACCGTCGTGGCCGGCGAGGGCGATACTGAAACGGTCCACCGCGAGCACGGGACCGAGTACGCGATGGACCTCGCCGAGGTGATGTTCTCGCCGGGCAACAAGGCCGAACGGGCGCGGATGGGCGAGGCTGTCGGAGCGGGCGAGCGGGTCCTCGATATGTTCGCCGGCATCGGCTACTTCACGCTCCCGATGGCCCGCGCGGGCGCCCACGTCACCGCCATCGAGCGAAACCCTGATTCCTTCCAGTACCTGCTGGAAAACGCGATGCGAAACGGCGTTTCCGACCGGATAGAGCCGTACCGAGCGGACAACCGCGACGTGCTCGACTCCTACGACGGCGAGCCCTTCGACCGGATTGTGATGGGCTACTACGACGCGTCGGAGCCGTGCGCCGACGACAGCCAGACGGGGTCCGGCCAGTCGTACGAGTATCTATCCGAAGCACTGTCAGTACTCGCCCCGGGCGGCACGTTACACATGCACGAGGCGACCCCCGAATCGCTGGTCCCGGACCGTCCAGTCGGGCGGCTAGAAGAGGCCGCGTCGGCTGTCGGCCGGTCCGTCGAGATACTGGACGTGCGGGAGGTCAAGGGGTACAGCGAGGGTGTCGTCCACGTCGTCGTCGACGCGCGCGTCGAGTGAGCGCCGTTGCACGAAACGCCTAATTGGCCGGATATGTACATCTAGATATGAACAAACAGCAGATAATCGCCATCGTCTTCGTCCTCCTGATGGTCGGCTCGTCGGTCATCTACGGCATCTCGGCACTGTTCTAAGCCGCGAGCCTCCCGCCGTCAGTCCCACACGTCAGAAAGCGGGTGCTCACCGTCGTCGGTCGCCGACTGCGAGCGCGTCCGTGACCGCGAGTGACTGCGCGCTCGCGCATCAGACACACCGCCCAGCGCCTCGCTCGGCGCAAAGTCGGGCAAGTCCGGCGGCGACATCCGGTCGACCTGTTCGCGGAACCACTCCGGCATGTCCGTTCGCGCTCGCTCGAAGAGGTCGAGCAGCGAGGAGTCGGCGAGATACGTCGCCCCGTAGTCGTCGGGGGCGCGCACGACTCGCCCGCAGGCCTGGATGACCGTCCGGAGTGCCGTCCGGTAGTACCAGGCCCACTGTCCCTCCTCCAGTCGGTGTGCGACCCGCGAGTCGCGGGTGTTGGGATACGGCGCCTTACAGAGCAGTTGCCACCGGCAGAGGTCGCCTTCCAGGTCCAGCGCTTCCTCCATTTTCACCGAGAGAAAGACGTCGGGGTCGTCGGCGCGCTTCCACGCGGCGAGTTGCCCGTCGCGGTCCGCCGACTCGTGGGACCGGACCCGCGAGCCGACACCGAAATCCGCCAGCAAGGACTGCAACTGGTCCTGAATCGCATAGGAGTGACAGTGGACCAGTCCCTTCTCGTCGGGGTGGTGTTGCATGATGCGAACGAGCGTGCGCGCAATCTTCGGGAGCGTCTCCTCGCGGTGTTCGTAGGTCATCTTCCCCCGAGTCACGTCGTACAGCGGCCGGTTCTCCACGGGAAAGGTGTGGGGAACCTCCACCAGGGCGACGTTTTCGGGCGCGAGGCCGACGTTCGCACAGAACGCCTCCTTGTTGAGAATAGTCGCCGACAGCAGCGCGAACTTCTCGCCACGGTCCCAGACGGTGTGGTTGAGGTAGCGCTCGGGACTCATCGGCTTGATAGTGACCCGGGTGCCCTCGCCGTCGGGCTGGTCGACGACCCACGTCGTCGCGCTCTCGGGGTCACGATACTCCTCGGCGAACCACTTCAGGTCCGACCGGAGTTCGTTTATCCGGTCGCGCTCGCTTGCCTCCTCGGGTGTGAGTTCGGCGTTGCCCCGGAGTTGTTCGAGGCGGCGCGTGCTTAGCGTCTGGAGGTAGTCTGCGTACTGGACGGCGTCGTCTAGGTCCTCGATGTCGGGGTCGTTTGCCTCACTCCAGAACGGAACGGTCTCGGGGGAGAGTTCTATCGTCGCGTACATCTCCGCCCAGTTGCCCAGCCCGTGGGCCTCGTCGATGACGACCACGTCGCGGGTGCCAAACACATCGGAGCCGGCAGTCTGCATGAAATAGGCGAGTGTCATCGCCGCGATGGACTGGTTTGCGGCGATAGTCCGGTCGGAGAAGTACGGACAGCGGTGTTTGACCTCGCAGTCGAACTCCCGTTCGCGGACGCAGGGGGCCTGGTTGACCGGCGTGTCCGTCTCGCCGGGCAGGATACACGAGTAGTTGTTCTTCCCGCGGATGATAGAGAGGTCGGCGAGCAGTGAATCGCTCTCGACGTCGTCCAGTTGTGAGACCTGCGGTGTGGTGTAGTACGCGCGAGCGGGTGCCGTGGGGTCGCCGCTGCCGGCGCGGCGAGCACAGCCGGCGATGGCGCGGGCGAGCAGGGACTTCCCGCTGCCGGTGGGCGCGCGGACCAGCACCACGTCGTTGCCGTCGTCGAAGGCGGCAGCGATGTCACTGAGTGCCTGTTCCTGGGCACCGCGGTAGCTGGGGGCGGGAAACTCCTCGAAGATGCGCGCGGTATCCACACCGGAAGGGAGTGGCGCGACCCGTCTTAAGCTATCGGATGAAACCCACTCATTCGGAGAGCGCGGCCACGTCGTCGGCGGTCACGTCGTGGTCGTCGGGCAGTCGCTCGATGCACTCGAAACAGAGGAAATGTTCGGTACCGTCGGCCAGTTCCAGCTCGATGCCGCCGGTGGTGTCTTTCTCCAGCGTCCAGAGGTTCGCGATACCGCCGGCTATCGAGACCTGTTTCCCACACCCATCGCAGGGCTGGCGTGCCATACCCCCCACTGGGACCCGGACGGGCAAACGCTTTCCGGGGTCCGAACGGGCCACCGAATTAAGACGCCGGAGTCCCTCTGCTCAGACATGGATGTACTTGTGACGGGTGCGACCGGGTTCGTCGGCGGTCGACTCGTGCCGGCACTGCGTGCGGCCGGCCACGACGTGCGCGTGCTCGTCCGTGACGAAACGGGCTACGACGCCAGCGACGAGGTTACCGTGTTCGAAGGCGACCTGCTTGAGCCGGGCAGTTTCGACGCCGCGCTCGACGGTGCGGACGCGGCGTACTACCTCGTCCACTCGATGAAAGCCGGCGAGGACTTCGAGGAACGGGACCGGAACGCGGCGACGAATTTCGCTGATGCTGCGAGCGCCGCCGGCGTCGACCGGGTCGTCTATCTCGGCGGCCTCGGCGAGGAAGGCGAAGAGCTCTCGCGCCATCTCAAATCGCGGCGTGAGGTCGAAACCGTCCTCGGCGAGGGCGACTACGACCTGACGACGCTGCGGGCGGCCATCATCATCGGCCACGGCAGCGCCAGTTTCGCGATGGTCAAGCAACTCGCCTCCCGCCTGCCGGTGATGGTGACGCCACGCTGGGTCCAAAACGAGTGTCAACCGGTCGCTATCGGCGACGTCATCGGCTATCTGGTCGGCCTCCTCGACCACCCGGAAACGGCCGGAGAAACCTACGAAATCGGCGGCCCGGACGTGCTGACATACGGTGAGATTATCCAGGAGACGGCACGGGCGATGGGGCGCCGGCCACCGACTATCATCCCGGTTCCGGTGTTGACCCCGCGACTCTCCTCGTACTGGGTCGGACTCGTCACCGACGTCGATCCCGAGGTAGCACGCCCGCTCATCGACGGCCTCCGGAACGCCGTCGTCGTGCGAGACGACAGCATCCGTGACCACCTCGACTTCGAGTTGACGCCGTTCGTGGCGGCCGTCGAGCACGCCCTCGCGGTCAAGCGGGGCGAGCGTGAACCGGTCACAACAGCCGTCGAGCAAACGGGAGGCCAGGCCTGATGGCCAGCCGCGAGCACGACCAGCAGTCACACACAGACGAGGAACACCCGGCCGAGCCAGAATCCGGCCCGGCACCGCCAAAATACGGCGAGACGTGGGTCTACGAGAGTATCATCGGCGCGCTCCCCGGCATCCACATCAGCCCGGCGGTGGCACTCGCCATCCAGTTTGTCGGGTTCGAGGTGGCGATTTTACTCTTGGCGTGGTACTATCAGCTCTGGACGGCCGCCATCGCGGGCACGATTGCAGTCGCCATCGCGACGGTCGGCAGCGCCGAGATGCTGCGTATCGCTCGCGTGACCCGCGGCGAGGACGTCCCCGACGCCTACCGACGGCTGCTCTTTTCCTCGAACGTCGAGGTCGTCCTCGCGGTGCTTGCGTACATCGCGCTCGTCACGCACCTGTTCGTCTGGGACCCACGGACAGCGACCGAACCGCTCGTGACGCGGCTGTTCGGGGCGGACCCGCCGATTCTGGTGGTCTACCTGATGCTGTTGATACTGTGGGACGTCTGCTATCGCATCGGAACGGGGTGGTGGGCGTCGATTACGGCGCTGTGGCGGTCGGCACGGTTTCGCTTCGACGCGGAGACGAAGCGGTCGCTGCGGCGTGCTGACCTCGAAGCACTCGGGTTTGGGCTGCTCCAGTTCGCGTTCGTGCCGTTCCTGCTTGACCAGCCAGTGTTGCTCGCCGCCGTCGTCGGTCACGTCCTCGCGGTCACGGCAGTGACGGGCCTGGCTATCGTCCTGCTTGGAGTGCGGAGTGAGAACTAGTTCGACTGGATTTCCTTGAACTGGTCGAGGAGCTCTTCGGCCGAGTCACCGCCCTCGTACTCGACGCTACCCTCGTACTCGTCGCGTTCGTCGTCGAAACTCGCGTCGACTTCGCTGTTCTTTCGTTCCCGGCGTTCGTGCTCGGCTTCGTCATATGCGCCCATCGACATTGTGAACCACACACATACTTGCAAACTGATACATATCAATGTAACGGTTAATAAGGGTATACGACAGGAGAGTCGTCTGGCGTCCGACAGTATATATGTCGCCACCGACCTAGTATGCCCAGTGGCAGGGCCGACACGATTTCGCCGCGATACGCGCCAGTGGACCAGCGAGCAGGTCGAGCGGGACCTCTATGCACCGTTGAACAGCCGCTTCGGCGCCAAACAGCGCGCGCCGGCGCACGACCCGCCGCCAGGGTACGAGGCGTGCCAGCTCCGCATGGACAACGGCGACCTCGCCCTGTTCGCGTGGGGCGAGAACGCATTCTGGCTGGGCAACACGGAGACACCGGAGGCACTCTGGCGGACGGACAAGTACACGTTCTCCGAAGTCCCCTACCCCATCGCGCGGTGGGCTCAACGGGAGCTGTTGACCGAGCTTCAGGTCTCGGACCCGTGGCTGGCCGAGTACGCATACGTATCGTGGTACTTTCTCCCAGTGTTGTTCTCGAAGGACGGCCGGGAGACGACGCGAGCCTTCTTCCGGGACCACGCGTCAGGGTTTCCCGATGCGACCCGTGCGGAGGGGCTTGCCTTCTACGAGCAGTTGCTGTCGGCGACGGACCTCGACGACCACCGGTACACGATGGCGTCGAAACTCGGCACGAGCGAGGCGGTCGATCTCGTGCGGATGCGCGCGACGATGGCCGAGTTCAACGCCGCCAAACTCCTGACTGACGCGGGCTACGACTACACCCCCGAGGTGGCTCTCGACTCGGGCCACGCGCTTGACTTTCGCGTCGACGAGCCGAATACTCTCGTCGAGGTGACACGACCGGAGCCGCCAGCACGCAGGCGGGCAGGGACACCCGCAGCCGCCCTCCGCGAGACGGTCGGCGGGAAGACAAACGACCAACTCAGTGCCCACGCCGACGCCGTCGTCTTCGTCGACTGTTCGTCGTTCCGTGACGACGAGTGGAACCCCGTCGCCGCCGAGCGGCCGGCCGCCGGACACGAACCCGCAGTCGTCTACCGCATGCGACCCGACGGAACCATCTCCGGGTACACCGTCGGCGACGTGCCACTGGCACTCGAGTCGACACTGGAGATATGATGGGGGCTCGATACTTTCCGTTCAGGACCCACGCTCGCATCGAATCGAGATACAGAGAACGCGGAGCCGTGATGGCATCTCAATACTAATCAGTAGTCTTATATATGAACTAACTATTGTACGACATAACAGAGATGAGCGGTAAGCGTGCCGACGGAGAGCGGAACGTAAGCCGCCGTGCGGTTCTGGGGACTGCCGCAGGTATCGGTGCGGCGCTGTCGAGTGGGTGTGTGGGTGCGTTCCAGAACTTCCTGAACGGTGGCGGCCCTGGGCAGTTGTCCCTCACTGTCAAGGCCGTCCCCGCAGACTCGGACGCGATTGCCACACAGATTGCGCGACAACTCGTCAACAGGATGCAAGCCATCGGCATCAACGCCCGGTTCGAGCTCGAGGCTCGGACGGAGCTTCGGAAGGACGTGCTGATGAACAACAACTACGACATCTACGTCGACGAGTTCCCGGTGCGAAACGGCCCGGACATGATGCGGCCGATGTTGCAGTCGGTGTTCACAAGCGAGTCAGGCTGGCAAAACCCCTTCGACTACACCAATCTCACGGTCGACGAGCAGTTGGACACCCAGCGTGCAACGACTGGCAGCGACCGGGAACTCGCTGTCGACGCCGTCCAGCGCAAGGTTGCACGCGAACAGCCCCTCGGCGTGATCGCGTTCCCCACCGAAATCTGGACGGCACGCGACGACCGCTACACGGGGTGGGACGCGTTCCCACCGACGAATCCACTGGCGTTTATCGCCCTTACCGACGACGGCAGTGCCAATGACCGCCTCCGAGTCACGACGACGGACGGCACGCCGACGGAAAATCTGAATCCGCTTTCGGTGGTCCAGCGCTACCGGGGGACGTTCACCGACCTGCTGTACGACCCGCTTGCGCGCCGCTACGACGGCGATGTCAACCCGTGGCTAGCGGAGGACTGGAACATCGACCGGACCGACGGGACCACCACGGCGACGGTGACTCTGCGGTCCGGACTGCGCTGGCACGACGGCCAGCCACTGACCGCTCGCGACGTCGCGTTCACCTTTCGGTTTTTGAACGATACGACGCTGGAAACCGGTGACGCGGAGGTGCCAGCGCCGCGGCTCCGTGGGCGTGCGTCGCTTGTCGAATCGGCAGACGACCAGAACACGCGAACGGTCGAACTCCAGTTTGGAGACACGAGTCCGGCGGTCGTCGAGCGGGCCCTCACGGTCCCGATACTCCCGAAACACGTCTGGGAGGCGACGACAGACCGGGCCTCAGCGGCCGGGCTGGACATGACGCCGTACCCGACCGAAGCGATCATCACAGACAACAGCGAGCCAGTGGGCAGCGGCGTCTTGCAGTTCGAGGCGGCGACCAGCGGCGAATCGCTCGTGTTGACGCGATTCGACGACCACTTCCTCCACCGGGACACCACGACGGACCCGGCAACGTATTTCGACGGGGGCGTCCCGTTTAGCCGCCTCTCGGTTCGTATCGTTCCGTCGGACGCCGCAGCGGTCGAACTCGTCGCCGCCGACGAGGCAGACGCGACGGCGATGAGCGTCGCCCCCGACGAAGTCTCCCGCATCAACGGCCACGACAGCCTCGAGTTGTACACGGCAGAGTCGCGCTCGTTCTATCACGTCGGCTTCAATACCCGGCGGGTCCCGCTCGGTAACGGGCACTTCCGACGGCTGTTGATGCGACTGCTCGACAAAGAGCACATCGTCGAGGAGACGATGGACGGGTACGCGACCCCCGGTGTGACGCCACTTACCGGGACCGACTGGGTCCCCGCAGACCTCACCTGGCGGGGCCGTGACCCACAGGTGCCGTTTATCGGCGAGGGGAATTCCCTCAACACCGAACAGGCCCGAGAACTATTCAAGCGAGCAGGATTCAAATACGACGAGTCAGGTGCAATGATAGATAGATGATCGTATCGATACCGCCCGCGTTACTCCAGCAAATCGTCCTCGTCGTCGGCGCCCTCCTCCTGATTTCTGCGGTGACCATCATCGGCATCAGTCGTCTCGGTCGGTTGCGTCGCCATCTCGTGAGTCGACTCCGGGAGGTGTCCCCGTACCTGGCGTTGCTGGCAATCGTCTTCATCGTCAATTCCTTCGTGAGAGACCACGGCCAGGTCCTCTCCTGGCTGCTCGACTGGCAGGTTACCGGCTACATCTACACAATCGAGGGGGACCTCGTCGCACACATCCAGACGTATCTGACCGGAGACTTTCTGACACTGCCGGTGTTGACGGAACTGACCGCCCGTGTCCAGGAGTACACCGGCGTAGTCCCGGCCGACCAGGTAACCGCTGTCTTCTCGATGGTCTATGTCTACGGCTACGTGTTCCTGATGGTGTTTCCGTTCTTCGCGTACCTCTCGAACAACAGGCTGGACACGTTCCGGAAGTTGATGCTCGCCTACGCGTTCAACTACACCATCGGCGTCCTCTGCTATGTCCTGTTTATCTCCTATGGCCCCCGGAACCTGCTGTATCCCGAGGTCCAGTCGCTGATGTACGAGTGGTGGCCCCGCTCGCAGTTCGTGACCGGCGAAATCAACTCCAACACGAACGTCTTCCCCTCACTGCACAGTTCTATCTCGACGACGGTCGCACTGCTTGCCTATCGCACCCGTGACGTCTACCCCGGCTGGCTGTACGTCTCAGCGCCCCTCGCCGTCATGGTCATGGTGTCGACGATGTTTCTCGGCATCCACTGGGGCGTCGACGTCGTCGCCGGTATCGGGCTGGCGGTAGTGAGTATCGTCCTCGCGGACCACGTCACCGACGAACACGGGGAAAACGCCTGGCTGCTCCGGACGAGCGACCGCGTGATAGCGTCTCTCGGACGCTACCTCCGTCTCGGCCGGGAGTGGCTCTCGAAGCTCCGGTCGGAAAACGCCGACAGTCAGGGCCGGTAGCGCACGTCCGGCGAGGACACGTCGAGAACACCGAGGCGACCAGCGACCAGCCCACAGGCCAGCCCCGTCGCGTGGCCGATGACCGCGGTGTTCGGGCCACTTGCGAGGACAGTCACCGTCGTCACGACGACAGCGAACAGGACGAGCTGGGCACGGGCCGACAACTGGACGCGGTCTAGCACGCGCGTCGAGACGACGTTCCCGCCGAGCAGATAGCCCAACAGCGCAAGGACCGCACCGCTTGCCCCCCAGACGGCGTGTGACGGCCCGACCAGCCCGCCGAGAAACACCTCTGCCAGCCCGGAGAGTGCGCCAGTCCCGACGAAAAACGCGTGATACCGGAGAGCAGTCGTTCGGCGAGCGACCAGGGGGCCGACGATGACTAGCGCGACGAGGTTCGCCGCCAGGTGCGTGAGGCCACTGTGGGCGTACACACTCGTGACGAGCGCCCAGGGGCGGGCGGCCACGGTCGCATCGAGGACAAAGAGGAGGTACTCGACGGTCCAGAGCAGGCCGACGACGTGCTGGAGGAGAAAGACGACGAGGACGACGGCGAGTGTCTGGAGGGTTGGGCGGCCACGCAGTCGCATACCATCTCTCGGAGTTCCAGCGGCAAAACCTCCCGGTCCGAGGGGAGTGCGCTGGCGTCACCATTCCAAGACGGTGTCGCCCTACCCCGATTGCACCGGGTCGACGAACTCGAAATCGACGGTATCGAGCAGGCCACGGTTCGTGAGGCGGAGTTCGGGGATGACCGCCAGCGCGACCAGCGACATCGTCATGAAGGGCGAGTCGAGGTCACAGCCCAGCGCCCGCCAGGCGTCTTCGAGGTCGCTGACCCGCTCGGAGACCTCCGAGAGCGGCCGGTCGCTCATCAGTCCCGCGACTGGTAGTGGCACCGACGCGAGGACGTCATCGTCGACGGCGACCATCCCACCGTCAAGTTCGACGACGCGCTCGGCAGCCCGGACCATCGCATCGTCGTCGGTTCCGACGACGAGCAGGTTGTGACTGTCGTGCGCGACGGTCGAGGCAATCGCGCCCCGCTCGAAGCCAAAGCCGGTGACGAAGCCGCGACCGATAGAGCCGTCTCCGCCGTGGCGCTCGACGACCGCGGCCTTCGAGATGCCGTCAGCGGCCACGACGGCACCGTCCTCGACGGGCAGGGTTGCCGTCTCGCGGGTCGTCCCGACCTCGTTTTCGTGGGCGCGGATGACGGTCACCTCGGCCGTCGCCGCGTCGTCGGGCGCCGGAATCGCGAAGTCCTCACTGGTCGGCGGGTCGATGGCGACGGTCTCGCGTGCCCAGTCCGGATAGGCGTCGTGGACGGCGGCGGTGTGGTCCGTCTCGTCGGGGAGCGTGTCTGCATCGAGCCACTCGCCGTCCGCGGCGACGAGGTCGCCGTCGACCATCACGCGACCCACGTCGACCGTCGAGAGGTCCTCGAGGAAGACCACGTCGGCGATTTTCCCGGGCGAGAGCGCACCGAGGTCGTTGTCGACGCCGTAGTACTCCGCGGCGTTCAGCGTCACCGCCTGTATCGCCGTCACCGGGTCCAGCCCGTTGGCGATGGCGACCCGGAGCACCCGGTCGAGGTGTCCCTTCTCGGTGATGGTGTCCGGGTGCGTGTCGTCGCTGACCAGCAGGAGGTGACGCGTGTCGACGTTCGTCTCCGTGACCGCTCTGATGGTCTCGGGAACGTCCTTCCAGGCCGAGCCCTGCCGGAGCATCGTCCACATCCCCTTCCGGAGGCGGGCGAGTGCCTCCTCCTTGCGGACTGCTTCGTGACAGGAGGTGATACCCGCGGCGACGAACGCATCAAGGGACGCGCCCGTCTCCCGACTGGCGAAGTGGCCCGTCGCCTCCAGTCCCGCCTCGTAGGTCGCCGCGAGTTTCTCGTGGACCTCCTCGTCGCCGGCGACGACGCCGGGGTAGTTCATCATCTCCCCGAGCGCGACGACGTCGTCCCACGCCAGCGCGTCACGGACGTCCTCGCTGTCGATGACCGCGCCGGCATCCTCGAAGCCCGGTGCGGCCGGGACACACGAGGGAATCGTACAGAACGTCTTCAACGGCAGGTCCGCGGCCTCGTCGAGCAGGAGGCGAATCCCGTCCAGACCGAGGACGTTCCCAATTTCGTGTGGGTCCATGAACGCCCCGGTGGTCCCGGTGGGGACGACGCCGCGGCAAAAGCCGGTGGCGGTGACCATACTCGACTCGTAGTGGACGTGCGTGTCCAGAAAGCCCGGCGCGAGAAACTGCCCGTCGGCGTCGATTTCCTCGGTGCCCTCACCGCCACTGACGACGCCGGTGTCGGTCACCCGGGCGATGCGGCCGTCGGCGATGACGAGATCCATCTCGGGCTGAATCTCCCCGGTGTGGACGTTGACGAGCGCGCCGTTCCGGACGATTGTCTCCGGGTCGGCGTCCCCACGCGCGACGGCGACGAGATGCTGTGAGACGTCTGGGAGAGGTCCGTGTGAACCAGCGGAGAGGTACTGTGGCATACGCTGTCAGTACGCGAACAGCGCGAAAAGTGTTGTGAAAGCGCCGCTCTGGGTCAGGCACCCGGAAAACCCAGGCCGGAATTTGAACCACGCGAAGACGGTCGCTCGCTTCGCTCGCGCTGCGTCTTCTCTCGATTCAAATTCCGCTACCGGTTTGCCGACGTCGGCAGTCGCTCGGCGACGGAGCGCTTCGCAGAAGTGACGTCGGCAAAAGCCTAGGCCGGAATTTGAATCCGGGGTCTCGTCCTTACCAAGGACGCGCTTTACCGCTAAGCTACCCAGGCACGCATGAGTCTGTTGCGTCGTACTGTCTTTAGGCGTTTCGATTCACGTCACTGGTCGGCGGAGGTTGTCACACCTGCGCCGCCGGTCGCATCTGTTCCGAGTCGACCGATTGTGTCGGTAACCGTCTCGGGAAAAAACGACTCGGCATCGGGGAATGGACTCCCGTTTGCCATATCTGACGCGAACTCACGGAGACGCGGCGAGACGCCACTGTCTGCCAGCGTCGCACCGGCGACGACCGCCAGTTCGAGGACGTTGGCCTCCAGGTTTCGCGCGAGTGCGGGGTCGCCAGTCTCCCGGCTGACAGTCTGGTCGCGCCCGAACGCACGGACCGTACTGACGGCAGCGTCGGCCGCCTCCGTTCGTGCAAGCAGGTAAAATCCCCTGGCGACGAGTACGTCGGCGGCCAGGACCGCGAGGTCGCCGTCGTCTTTGTTCCCAGAGAGCCACGGCTCGTCGTCTGCAAGTTGTCGTGTCAGTCGCAGTCCGTCGTAGATGAGCTGGACACCTGCTGCACGTTCTGCGACCGGTTCGAGCAACGTCCCATCGTGTCCGTCTGCACTGGCCGCATCGAGTGCACGAACCGTGAGTATCGTCAACGCACCAGGCGCCATTGAGCCCTCGCCGAGCTGTGTCTCGATGCGCTCCCGGAGCGGTTCAGGTTCGACATCACCGACTGCGTCCAGGGCGGCTCGGCGGACCGCCGCGGCTTCCTCCATCAGCCTATTCTAGCGGCGGGGAAGGCAAAGACCTTTGGAAACGACGAGGAACTACGGCCCATGATACGGAGTACAGTCGAGGACGACTACCGCATCGTGACGCTGGACCGGCCCGACCGACGCAACGCACTCACGCGTGACGGTCTCGACGACCTGGCCGAGGCGTTCGAGACCGCCACCGAACCGGTCGTCTACCTCCACGGGACCGGCGACGCGTTCTGTGCCGGTGCCGACCTCGATGTCGTGTCCGACCTCGATGGAGACGAGGCCGCTGCCTTCGCCGAGCGGGGCCAGAAGGTGGCAACAGCTATTGCGGACTACGACGGCGCGGTCGTCGCCGGCATCGACGGCCCAGCACGCGGCGGCGGGGTCGAACTCGCACTCGCCTGTGACGTGCGCGTGGCCACGCCCGCCGCGACGCTCGCGGAAACCGGCGTCGCACTGGGGCTGTTCGGTGCCTGGGGCGGAACGGCCCGTCTCCCCGCAATCGTCGGCGAGGGCAACGCACTGGATCTCTCGCTTTCCGGCCGGACCGTCGACGCCGAGGAGGCACTCGAGATGGGACTGGTCAGTCGCATCGTGGGAGACCCCACTACAGTCGCAGCGGAGATTGCCGCCAACGACCCGGCGGCCATCCGGACGCTCAAGAGTCGCATCCGCGACCGAGCAGACAGCGACACACAGGAACGACGCGAGGCCGACGCGTTCGCAACCCTCGCCGAGTCGTTCGACCCGACGGACCGAAACGGCTGAATGTCTCAGGCGCCTCCCGGTTGACGATGCCGGAGTGTGACTACTGTGGGGACTCGTTCGAGGGCGACCATGCGCATCTCGAACATCTCCGGGCCGAACACGAGGGGGAACTCGGGTCGATAGACAGACGCCGTATCGAGGAGGAACTCGAAACGACCGACAGCGACGGCTTTCCGACCGGGCCGGTCGTCCTCGGAATCGTCCTCGCGGTCGCCATCGCCATCGTCGGATACGTCATCTTCGTTCACGGTGACAGCGGTGGGAGCGGCGCTGTCAACGATATCAGCGTGGCACAGCTGCCCGGCCAGCCAACCGAGAGTGCCCACGACCACGGACTCATCAACGTCACCATCGACGGGCAGGAACTGGACTTCAGCCAGCGTCAATTCCAGCGTCCCCAGGAGTATGCAGCCTTCCACTTCGAGGGCGGCGACGGCCGCGTCTGGCACAAACACGCGCCCGGTGTCACGCTCGAATACGCGATGGCGACGCTGGGCATCGACGTGAGCGAAGACAGCGTCACCTTCGACGGGACGACCTACCGTGACAGCGACGCCGGCACGAACGTCACAGTCACCGTCGACGGCGAGTCGGTCGACCCCGACCGGTACGAACTCTCGGGGGCGAGCGACCAGACCCCACAGCAGGGTGATTTCGTCCGCATCGTCGTGACGACCGAGGGCTGAACAACTAGTACAGCGGTCCCGGCCCTGGCGGGAACTCGCGTTTGTGTGCGCTCCGCTCGGAGAGTTCGACCACCCGCTCGACGAGGTCGACCTCGACGCCGATGTGGTGTGCCGTCGCTGTCGGGGAGAGGGGCCCGTCAACGTGGAGTGCGAGAATCGAATCGAGCGTGTCGTAGTCGACGCCCATCTCCTGTTCGTCGGTCTGGTCTTCCCACAGCTCCGCGCTCGCGGTCTTTTCGGCCAAATCCTCCGGGACGCCGATGTGGCGAGCCAGCTGACGGACCTGCTGTTTGTACAGCGGCGCAATCGGCAGACAGTCGACAGCCCCGTCACCGTACTTCGTAAAGTAGCCCACGAGCGCCTCGCTCCGATTTCCGGTACCCAGTACGAGCGCGTTCCGACCGTTGGCCGCAAAGTAGCTGAGGACCGCTCGAAGGCGCGCACGGAGGTTTCCCACGGCAGTCCGGGCACGCGTCTCGTCGTCGGCGTGCATCGACGCGGGCGTACTCTCCAGGACGGTATCGACCAGCGGACCGATTTCGACGACATCGTACTCGATGCCCAGTAGTTCGCTGGCGACGCGCTCGGCGTCGCTCATGTTCTGGTCGCGGTTGACCTCGCTGGGCAGGACCAGCCCGTAGACGGCGTCTGCACCCAGTGCCTCGACAGCCAGGTGAGCGGTGAGTGTGCTGTCGATGCCACCGGAGAGCGCGATAATCGCCTCATCGACGCCAGCGGCGTCTGTCGACTCCTCGATAAACGCCGTGATGTGGTCGCGATACGCCTCCAGTTCGGCCTGCGAGAGCGAAAGGTCAAGCGGGTCTTCGGCCTGCGCTACGCCAGACATGGACAGCGGTTAGGAGTCCACAATAAAAGATGGTACGTTCCACAGAGCGGAGTGGACACGCGTTTGATTCGTGGAAGCGCTACGTTGAAGTGAACTCACGGCAGAATGGACAACAGGCGCCGGTGTCTCACCGAGCGAAGCGAGGTGAGGCTCGGCGCGAGTGAACGCAGTGAACGAGCGCCGGTGGTCTAGTGGTAGGACATGAGCTTCCCAAGCTCATAGCCCGGGTTCAATTCCCGGCCGGCGCATTTTATCTGCGAACGATTGTGAACAGTGAAACCGCAAGCCGGGAATTGAGCAAGCGAGTCGCAGCCCCGGAACGGCGCGAAGCGCCGCACGCCCGGAACGTCTCGCCCAGTTCAATTCCCGGCCGGCGCACTCCCTTCGGTCGTCCGCCGCCCGACCCTCGCAAACACTTCGTGTTTGCTCAGTCCCGGCCAGCGCACTTTTTCGGCCGGCACAGTACCGACACGAACGAACTACTCCCAGGTTTCGATACAGCCAGCCTGAATGTCCTCAACGCAGCCCTGACAGTCGGGGTGGTCGCTCTCGAAGCAGGCCGGTCGAGCGTCGGCGTCGAGTCGGGCCGCCCGGCGCTCGGCGTAGCGACGACAGACGATTTTGGCCCTGCCTGCATCGTCGGTCGGGAGGTCCGCGAGCGCGCTCTCGCGTGCGCTGTCGAACGTACGCCGGGCCTCCTCGTACTGTCGTCCCGCGTTCCGGAGGGTCGTCTGAAGAAAGCGGGTCAGCCGGTCCCGGTCGGTCATTGCGGGCAGTTCGGCCGGCGAGCACAAAATCCCGTCGGCGGGAGGGTTCTGGCCTGAGCGGCCCCGTCCACGTCGGTCGGTCACCGCCCGACTGCACCACTTTCACCCCGCCTACGGAACTTTTTATATCGGGGGGAACCAAACAGCGTATGTCTCCCACCGAAAACCACGCGGAGACAGTGAACACCAATGACTGAGACAGATTTGCGTACCCACGCAGAGGAGATACACGACCAGTTTTCAGACCGGCTCGACCTCACCGTCGAGGAAGTCGAAGAGCGACTCGGGACACTCGTCGACGAGTACCAGGTACCCGTCAACGAGGCCCGGCGCAGCGTCACCAACACCTACCTCGACGACGCGGGCATGGACCGCGACGACCTGATGGGTGGCGGGGGCAACGACGAAAAGGAGATTCAAGACATCGACACCGCCGAAGAGTGGATAGACATCACCGCGAAGGTCGTCGAACTCTGGGACGCCACCAGCGACGCCGTCGCACAGGTGGGGCTGCTCGGCGACGAGACGGGGACCGTCAAGTTCACCAAGTGGTCCAAATCCGACCTCCCAGAACTCGAAGAAGGGACAGTCTACAGCCTGCGAAACGTCGTCACCGACGAGTACGAGGGGCGCTTCTCGGTGAAGCTCAACCGGACGACGACCATCGAGGCACTCGACGAGGACATCGAAGTCGGCGACGACAGCGTCGAAGTCGAAGGCGCACTCGTCGACATCCAGTCTGGCTCGGGCCTCATCAAGCGCTGCCCCGAAGAGGACTGTACGCGCGTCCTCCAGAACGGCCGCTGTAGCGAACACGGCGAAGTCGAAGGCGAATTCGACCTCCGCATCAAGGGCGTGCTGGACGACGGCGACAGCGTCCACGAGGTCATCTTCGACCAGGAAGCCACGGAGAACCTCACCGGCATCCCCCTCGAAGAGGCAAAGGAGATGGCGATGGACGCACTCGATACATCCGTCGTCGCCGACGAGATGCGCGAGAAGACGCTCGGCCGATACTACCGCGTGACCGGACCGACGCTCGGCCGGTACGTCCTCGCGAACGAGACCGAACAGCTGACCGACGCAGTCGACCCTGAAGCCGCCCTCATCAAAGCGAGGTCGATCTAGATGGCGAGTACACCCACCCGCGAAGTCGCCCGCCGCGTCTTCGCACGCGAGTTCAACGACGCAACGTACACCTTCAAAGAGAGCGACGACGAGCGCGCGCCCGTCTACGTCCTCCTGCCGACCGGACAGCGGGCCAACCGCATCTTCGTCGTCGGCACCCTCACCGAGACCGAGGATGTCGGCGAAGATTCGGAGTACTGGCAGGGAAGAGTAGTCGACCCGAACGGTGACACCTTCTTCACCTACGCCGGCCAGTACCAGCCCGACGCCGCCTCGATGCTTCGGGAACTCGAACCACCGGCGTACGTCGCCGTCGTTGGCAAACCCCGGACCTACGAGACCGACGAGGGCGAAGTGAACGTCTCGGTCCGTCCCGAATCCATCAATGAAGTCGGCGACAGCGAGCGCGACCGCTGGGTCGTCGAAACTGCAGAGCGGACCATCGAGCGGATTCAGGCGTTCGAAGGGGACGACACCGCCGACGAGTACGTCGAAATGGCCCACGAGCAGTACGACCTCCCCGTCGAGAACTACAAGCGGATGGTCGAAGACGCCCTCGAGAGCCTCGAAGGCGAACAGGCCGAAGCCAGCGCAGACTGACCGCTGGGCCGTCCCCGCAATTGACAGCCCCGCCGCCGCCCAGTTTTTTCCGCGCTTGTTCGTTTCGTGTAATCGTCTGACAAACCGTTAAGTGGACGGAGCGACGACTGCACGCTAGCATGGGCAACAAAAATAAAACAATCTCCTTCCGGGTCAGCCAGGAGAAATTCGAGACACTCCGGGACATCGCGGAGGAGCGTGACATCTCGCTGTCTGCCGTCTTCCGGGACTACGTGGACATGCTCGTTGCCCACGACGGCCAGGTCGAAGTCGTCCCAGAACACGAGGTCAGCGAATCCAGCGGCTCCGCCAGCGGCACCGCCGAAACTTTCCCACCGAAAGTCGAGGTGCCAAAGAGTTTCGTCCGCGAACACGAGCGGCTGGAACTGGAAGCCGAGCACCTCCGTGAGCAACTCGAAGAGCACAAACGCTACGTGACGAAGCTCCGGCAGGAACTCGACGAGGCCGACCAAGAGGATGTCGTCCAGCTCGAGGACCTTGACGGCGAAGAAGAGGAGGGCGAACCGTCCTACCGTATCGGCAGTAGCTTCGACGAATCGAACTTCTGACCGCGGCTGTTCCGGGGTCCAGCCGTTTTATCGGACCAGATTCCCGCGGAGCCGCTGGGCCTGTTTTGCCGCGTCGTGGTGACCCTCAACGTCCGCGAGCGTCTCGACTGCTTCGAGCGTCCGGACGCTGTTGTCGAGAAAGGAGAGTACGTCGCCCGGATACGCATAGAGCATGTAATCGTCGCCCATCACGTCGACGATAGCATCGGGGCCGAGTCCCTGCTCGCGCAGTTCCAGCAGGTAGCGGACGAACTTCTCCTCGGCACAGCCACAGTGAGGGTTGGCCTGGCAGTCACAGTCCAGAAAGTCCTCTGCGAAGTCGAGGACGCGGTCCTGTGTGGCGTCGTCGAGTTTGGCCAGCCCCTCACCCTGAAAGAGGATGTCCAGCGTCGCCCCGGAGAAGGCACTCTTCGGGAACGAGGTCTCGATCTGGGAGACGAGTTGCTGGTGGTTCTTGATGTAGATTTTGTCCGTGATGGCCACGCGTACACAGTCGTAGGACGTTCAACGGCAAAAGCCCCTCGAAAGGGTGTGTGAGACTGTGACGGCGCCCATAAGAGTCGTAACGTATTTCAGGTGCCACAGTCCTACATTCAGGTGCGTCTCAGCGTGTCCGGGCTGGGGTAGTGGTATCCTTTGGGCCTGTGGCGCCCAAGAGGCGGGTTCAATTCCCGCGCCTGGACCTATTATATTCCTAACATAATTCGAGACGAGAGACGAATCTCCACAGTTTTACTTTCACCCCGGCAGGCCGACATTCTAGTATCAGTCAGAGAGAGTTGGGAACAATGACAGACTATCGATGTCCAACGTGTGGGTCACAGTTCGATAGCAGACGAGGATTGGGAGTACATCACAGTTCTATCCACGGTGAACGATTGCCAAACCGCGAGTGTACAAACTGCGGAGAACAATTTCACAGTGAGTACGAGCAGAAGTACTGTTCAGACGAGTGTCGAGACGCCGCTGTGACATACGAAGGATCAAACAATCCAAACTACCGTGGTGGAAAAGAGAAGACAGATTGTGAGTTGTGTGGCGCCTCGTTCGAGTATTATCCATCAGAAAAAGAAGGACTGTACTGTTCAGACTGCGTTGAGTCAAAACAGTGGCGTGAACGACCGCCTCTAGAAGGGAACAATAATCCACAGTGGAAAGGAGGGAAACTGAAACTCGAATGTGCAGCCTGTAACGAGATAGTGCGTCGGTATCCAAGTGACGTGACCGGCGAAGTGACTGTCTGCGACCGAGAGTGTCTCAGCGACTGGCTCTCCAAAGCGTTCACCGGCGACGGCCACCCCAACTGGAAGGGCGGCGACACGGGCAACTACGGCCCAGGTTGGAATCGTGTCCGTCGGGAGGCGCTCGAACGAGACGGCCACGAATGCGTAATCTGTGGGGCGACGAAAGTCGACATCGGTCGGAATCCTGACGTCCACCACATCGTGCCGGTGCGGGTGTTCGCCGAGAGCGAGGGGTGTGAGAAGACCGACGCGCACCGCCTGGACAACGTCGTCTCGCTGTGTCTGTCCTGCCATCGGAAGGCCGATTTCGGCCGGCTGTCGAAAGAGCGACTGTGGCGTGAACTCGGCGTCGAATCCGACAACCGTCCAGAACCGCCCGCGCCAGTGGCCCCGGCAGACGGTCGCTGAGACAGGTTCACTCAGGCCGGGACTGCCAGTCGCCGGTCTCGCCCGACTCGGAGGCGGGACTGTCGAACCGGCCGCTCGTTTTGATAATCGAGAGGGCCGTCATGACGTCAGAGCGGGTCAACAGCCCCGCAAACTCCTCGTCAGCGACGACGAGTCGGCCGATGCTGTTTTCCTGCATCTCGGTGAGCGCTTCCATGACGTCCGCGTTCGGAGCGGTCGTGTGAATCTCGGTCGACATCACGTCACCGACGGTGTAGGCGTCCTGTTCGACCTCCCGGACCGCACGCGCGTCCTCCAGCGTGACGATACCGACAATCTCACCGTCTCGTTCGACCGGGTAGCCGGTGTGGCGGTCCGCGAGCATTCGCTCGGTGAGCGCGGCGACGGACGTCTCCTCTTCGACTGTCTGGACGCGGTCGGCCGGCGTCATGATGTCGGCGACGACAACACCCTCGAAAGCCGCACGCACGATGGTCTGCTGGGCCTCGGTAGAGGCACCGATGTAGATAAAGAAGGCAAGCGCAATCAGGAAGGGGTTGAACACGACGAAGACGCCAGCGAGTCCGAGGAGGATAGCGAATCCCTTCCCGACCTCTGCGGCGATTTTCGTCGCCTGTGCGTACGGGCGAGTGCGGACGAGAAGGGCCCGCAGGACGCGTCCACCGTCCATCGGGAATCCGGGGAGCATGTTGAACACCGCCAGCGCGACGTTCATCACGGCCAGGTAGCCGAGGAGGAATCGCGTCGCCTCCAGAGCCAGCGTCTCGGATGGCGGGACGAGAAGAAAGGTGCCATACGAGATGCCGCCCAGCGCGACGCTGACGACGGGGCCGGCGATGGCGACGTACAGTTCCTGTTGCCACTCCTCGGGAAACTCTTCGAGTTGCGCGATACCGCCAAAGAGCCAGAGCGTAATCGAGTCGATAGCGACGCCGTAGCGCATCGCCACCAGCGAGTGGCCCAGTTCGTGGAGGACGATACCCGCAAAGAGGCCGAGCGCGGCGGTCAGTCCGAGAGCCCACGAGACCGGCGACGCCACGAGCGGTTGGGGGTCGATGTCGGCCGCCCAGAACTGGTTGAGCATGTCCGTCCAGGTTTCGACCTGTATCGCGATGACGACGGCAAACAGTGGCAAGACGAGGAGAAAGGTCAGGTCCAGTTTGATTGGGATTCCGAACGCCGAACCGATACGGAATCGTCGCATACCCGAGACTACGGCTGGCGGACTCTTAAAGCGTGGTTCGCCGGAGATGAGCCCCGAGTTTCGCCGACAGTTCTTACTCGCTTGCCACGCAACGACAAGCGATGGCTGACTCCGACTCCGACCAGTCCGAAACAGGACTCGTTCGCCGCCACGACGACATCGAGTACAAACCCGTCAGTGCCGCCGATGGTCTCGCGAAGGGTATCCTCGTCAACGAGAGCCACGGCGCACCGAACGTCGCACTCCGGCGCTTTTCGCTGGCTGCCGGCGGCGACGTGCCCAGACACACGAACGACATCGAACACGAACAGTACGTCCTCAGTGGGGAGTACGTCGTTGGTGTCGACGACGAGGAATACACCGTCAGCGCCGGCGACGCCATCCACATCCCCGCCGGTGTCGTCCACTGGTACCGCAACGAAGGCGACGAAGAGGGGGCGTTCATCTGTGCCGTCCCCACTGGTGAGGACGAAATCCAACTGGTCGAGGACTGACGAGGCCGCTCCGAGCAACTGAAGTACCGCCCACCGCGTATCACTGACTGTGTCACAGCAGGTCGCTCGCGTGGACACGCTCTTTCTCCACGAAGACGGCGAGGACTACCGCGTGGTCGTCCAGCGCGACGGAGAGCGGATGTTCCACGGCCGCCTCGAACTCAAGCAGATAGACGCCGGTCCCCGACCGGCCCGACTCCGGGTCATCGACGGCACCAGCGAGGAACTGCGCAGCCCCGACGAGTTCGTCGAACTCGCCCGCCGTGCCGGGCGTATCCGCATCTCCGAGCAGACCTCCGTCCACGGCCGGAACCGACTGCGCGCGATGCTCGACGCCTACCAACTCGATGCGAAAGTCGTCCGCACCTGCCGGTTCTGCGCCAGAGACGGGCGCTACTCGCCAATCACCGCCGAGACGGCAATCAGCGCAGACCAGGAGGAAATCTGTCCGGACTGCGCTCGCGAGCGACTCGACAAGGAACTCGCCTACCACGGCTCGATTACCGGCGACGCCCGCGCTCGCCTCGAAGAGTTGCTCCTCGAAGTACAGGACCTAGACCGCATCGAAAACCTCCTGAAAGGGGAACTGGACCCCGACCTGACGAAATTCGACGAGATAAGTGCGACCGTCGAGGACGTCGACCCCGTGCCGACGAGCGACCTCAGTCTCCACCCCGGCATCCAGTCGAAACTGGAGTCGCGGTTCGAGACGCTCCTCCCGGTCCAGAGTCTCGCCGTCGCCAACGGCGCGACCGACGGCCAGGACCAGCTCGTCGTGAGCGCAACAGCGACGGGAAAGACCCTCGTCGGCGAGATGGCCGGTCTCGACCGGGCGCTCAACGGCAAGGGGAAGCTCCTCTTTCTGGTCCCGCTCGTCGCGCTGGCAAACCAGAAATACGAGGAGTTCGAGGAACGCTACGGCGACATCGCCGACGTAACGCTTCGCGTCGGAGCGAGTCGCATCAACGACGACGGCAACCGCTTCGACCCCGGTGCCGACATCATTGTTGGTACCTACGAAGGTATCGACCACGCGCTCCGGGTCGGCCGCGACCTCGGCGACATCGGGACGGTCGTCATCGACGAGGTCCACACCCTCGGCGAAGACGAACGCGGTCACCGCCTAGACGGGTTGATTACCCGGCTGAAATACTACTGCCGGCAGTTGAGCACGGGCGACACGCAGTGGATTTACCTCTCGGCGACGGTCGGCAATCCCGAGCGACTCGCCGCCGCACTCGAGGCGACGCTCATCGAGTTCGAGGAGCGGCCGGTCCCCATCGAACGCCACGTCACCTTCGCGGAAAGTCGCGAGAAGCTACAAATCGAGAATAAACTCGTCAGGCGCGCGTTCGACACGAAATCGAGCAAGGGGTATCGCGGCCAGACCATCATCTTCACCAACTCACGGCGGCGCTGTCACGAGATTTCGCGCAAACTGGAGTACTCCTCGGCACCGTACCACGCCGGCTTAGACCACAAGCGGCGCAAGCGCGTCGAGGGGCAGTTCGCAGACCAGGAACTGGCCGCCGTGGTGACGACAGCCGCACTCGCCGCCGGTGTCGACTTCCCCGCCTCGCAAGTCGTCTTCGACTCGCTGGCGATGGGTATCGAGTGGCTCAGCGTCCAGGAGTTCCACCAGATGCTCGGGCGTGCGGGTCGCCCCGACTACCACGACAAGGGGACCGTCTACGTGCTGGTCGAACCGGACGGCGTCTACCACAACTCCCAGGAGATGACCGAGGACGAAGTCGCGTTCAAACTCCTGAAAGGGGAGATGGAGTCGGTGACGACCCGCTACGACGAGGAAAGCGCCGTCGCGGAGACGCTGGCGAATATCACCGTCGCCCGTTCCGGTGCGAAGCGGCTCAACGAGTCGATGGTCGGCGACGTCCCCACGAAACACGCCCTGGGCAAACTGCTCGAGTACGAGTTCATCGACGGACTGGAGCCGACGCCGCTCGGCCGCGCGGTGACACGGCACTTCCTCTCACCGTCCGACGCCTTCGCCATCCTGGATGGCATCCGCAAGGGACAGGACGCCTACGACATCGTCGGCCGAATGGAGTTGCGCGACGACGAGCGCTAAACCGGGCGGAGCGTCGTCATCGCCGACCTTTTTGTCCACCCCCGAGTGCGTCGAGACGTGTCACCCGCAGTCACGCCGGCGATGGCCTTCGTCTTCGTGCTCATCCTCGCGGCGCTGGTCTTTTTCGCCACCGAGCCGGTCCCGGTCGACGTGACTGCAATCGGGATTCTCGTCGTCCTGTTGCTCGCCGATCCGGTCACGGAAGCGCTCGCCGACGGGGGCGTGCTGGCCGAGCCGCTGTACGTGCTCCGCCCGGCCGGGGCCGACCTCTCGGTCGCACTCGATAGCGGCCTCTCGGGCTTTGCCAGCACCGCGACCATCACCGTCCTGGCGATGTTCATCCTCTCGGCGGGCGTCCAGCGAACTGGCATCATCCAGCGGCTCGGCCATCTGGTTTCTCGACTGACAGGTGATAGCGAACTCCGGCAACTGGGCGCGACCATCGGCATCGTCAGCCCGCTGTCCGGGTTCATCAACAACACCGCCGCCGTCGCTATCCTCCTCCCGATGGTCACGGACCTCGCCCATCGGGCGAGAAACTCCCCGTCGAAACTCCTGCTCGCACTCTCCTATGCCTCGATGTTCGGCGGCACGCTGACGCTCATCGGCACCTCGACGAATATCCTCGCCAGCGACCTCTTTGCGACCCTCGAAGGCACCGGGCAGGGATTTTCGATGTTCGAGTTCACGCAACTCGGCGTCGCTCTCACTGTCGTCGGCGCGGCGTATCTGCTGACAGTCGGCCGCTGGCTCACGCCGGCCCGAATCAAGCCCAGAGCAGACCTCACCGACGAGTTCGACATGAGCGAGTATCTCACCGAGGTGGTCGTCCGGGAAGACTCTCCGCTGGTCGGCCAGACCGTCGCTTCGGCACTGGAAGAGTCCGATTTCGATGTCGACCTGTTGCAGTTGATTCGCGGTGACCAGACGTTCATGGAACCCTTTGGCTCGAAGACGGTCCAGGCAGGCGACGTGTTCTCGCTTCGAACGGACCGGGACACGCTGGTCGAGTTACTCGACGTGGACGGACTGGACCCCGTTCCCGGAGCCGAGATTACCGACGAGGAACTTGAGGCACCCCAGGAGTCCAGCAACCTCGTCGAGGTCATCGTCGCCCCCGGGTCGGCGCTCGTGCGCGAATCGCTCGCGAGCACGAACTTCCGGCAACGCTACGACGCGGCGGTACTCGCAATCCGGCGGGGTGACGAGGTCATTCACCGTCGGATGGAGGCCGTCAGACTCCGCGTCGGGGACACACTGCTCGTCCAGGGCCCAGCCGACAGCATCGACCGACTCAACGCGAGCCCGGATTTCATCGTCGCACAGGAGGTCGAACGGCCCGATTTCCGGGAGTCGAAGACCGCCGTCGCCATCGGTATCGTCGCGGCTGTCGTCCTCGCGGCAGCGGCGACCCCGATTCACATCGCCGCCGCCGCCCTCGCGGGCGCGCTCGGGATGGTCGTCACGGGCTGTCTCAAGCCCACCGAAATCTACAACGCCGTCCAGTGGGACGTTATCTTCCTCCTCGCGGGCGTCATCCCGCTCGGTATCGCACTCGAAGAGACCGGCGGTGCGACGTTGCTTGCCGACCTCGTCGTCGGGTCGGCCACCCTGTTGCCCCCGCTGGGCGTCCTCGCGCTCGTCTACGTCGTCACCGCGCTCCTGACGAACGTCATCAGCAACAACGCCAGTGTCGTCTTGATGATTCCGGTCGCCTACGAGACCGCCGTCCAGCTTTCGGCACCCCGGATTTCCTTCGTCCTCGCGGTCACCTTCGCCGCCTCGACTGCCTTTATGACGCCGGTCGGGTACCAGACCAATCTCTTCGTCTACGGGCCCGGCGGCTACCGCTTTACCGACTACCTCCGTGTCGGTGGACCACTCCAGTTGGTGTTTGCCGTCGTCACGACGCTGGGCATCGCCGTCATCTGGGGCGTCTAAACCAATTTTCCACCTGATGGTGGGTAGTCGCTAGAATCGCCTGTCGAGTTCCCGCTTTGTCTCCGCGATGACCGTCTTTTCGGCCCGGCGCATCGACCGCAGAGCCTCGTCGGTGTACTCCACTTCGACCGTCGGCAATCCACCGCCGAGCAGGGAACCGAGTCCACCGAGGATGTCGCCCGGGTCGAACTGCGTCTGCATCCGAAAGGCGTCTCGGTGGTCGCGAAGCGGCGTCGTGAACGCAAAGTGGTCTTCGACGAGGGCCGTCGCCTGCTCGCGGTCGAACACCGTCGCTGCCGCGTCCCAGAAGTCCGTTTCCTCCGCGTCGACGACCGGTGTCACGGCGTCTCCGAGCCCCTGCTGTCGGGCGAGGAGTCTGTCGTGCATCGTTGCCCGTTGCTCGGCCCCAATGTCCTCGCGCAACGCCGTCGCGTAGGAATCGACCGCCAGCAGGTCATCACGGTAGGCCTCGATTTCAGCGTCGCTCTCGGCGTAGTCCAACACGATGTCGAACTGCGTGAGAATCTGGTCGCGGTAATCGTCCAGTTCCGGCTGGACGACCCGTCGCCACAGCGTCTCCGAGTCCTGTAACAACTGGTCGACGACTTTCCCTCCAGGCCCACGGACACCCTGGCGGAGCGCCCGCGGGACGCTGAACTGCTGGGCGGTCACCTCGATGGCGTCCTCGACGAACTGCTCGAATCCCGTGCGTGCGGCCTCGCGTGTCACAGCCGTGTGTTAGGCTGGCCAGTATTGTAAGTGTGGGTGGAATTACCAAGAGCCGGTGGCAACCGATTCCACCAGACTCGTCGCCCTCGAAGGCAAGCTTTCGCGAAAACGGGGTCACGTATCAGCGAACTCGACGCCAGTAATCTCGAACCGTGCGCCTCCGTCCGCACTTTCGGTGACTCGAATCTCCCAGTCGTGTGTCTCGGCGACCTGTCTGACGATGTTCAACCCGAGTCCGGTCCCCTCGTCCGAGGTGGAGTATCTGGTGTCGAAGACGTCCCCGCGGTCGTCTGCCGGGATGCCGACGCCGTCGTCCTCGATGTAGAAGCCGTCGGGCAGGTCGCCGACGGTGATTGTTACGTCCTCCCCGCCGTGTTCGACGGCGTTGCGAACCAGGTTCTCGACCAGCTGGGAGAGCTGACTCTCGTCTGCCCGAATCTGACACTCACCGTCGGCGACGAGCGTCGCATTTCTCGTGTCGATAGTCTGCCAGCACTGCTCGACAAACTCCGTGAGAGCGAGAGTCGTCACCTCAGTCGCAGACTCACCCTCCTGGGCGAGCGCGAGGAGGTCGACAATCAGCTCGTTCATCCGCTCGTGGGCCCGCTCTATCGCGTCGAGGTGGTCGCTGGTACACTCCTCGCTGGCCAGTTCCAGATGCCCTTCGGCGACGTTCAAGGGATTTCGCAGGTCGTGGGAGACGATAGTGGCAAACTCCTCGAGTCGCTCGTTTTTCGCCTCGAGGCGTTGCTCGCGCTGGCGCAGGAGTTTCTCGCGTTCGACTCGGTCGAGTGAGACGGTCAGCGACGACGCGAGAATTTCGACCAGCGCCTTGTCGGTGCTGTCGAAGGCCTCTGGCTCTGTGGCCGAGACGATGAAGACACCGTGGTCGTCCAGCGGGTGGACGATAGCACACCTGGCGGGCGTGGCCGTCGCCAGTTGCTGTGTGGTCCCGATGTCGTCGAGATACTGGACCTCCCCCGACTCGAAGGTCTCCCAGACGACCACCGACGGTGGGTCGTCGGTCGCGTCGCGGTCGTACGCCGGGGCACTCTCGAGAGAGTCACGGACCGTATCGACAAAGGCGGCGGGTTCGAGAACGCTGTCGTCCCCGTCGAGCAGATGCACGCCGCTCAACTGTGCGCCGAGTACGTCGTGTGCGGTTTCGACACCGATTTCGGCCGTCTCGGTGGCCGTTTTCGTCTCCATCAACTGCTGTGTCCGGCGCTGGATTGCCCGGAGTTTCTGTTCTCGCTCCGTTCGCTCGGTCACGTCTCTGCTGATGACGATAAATCGGTCTTCGCCATCGAGGGCCAGCCGACGAATGTGGACCTCAGCGGGGAACGTCGTTCCGTCGCGGCGCTGATAGACGCCCTCCAGGCGCTCGCGGTCCCCCTGGTCCATCTCCGCCCAGTAGGTGCGTGCCGTCTCGGGGTCGAGCGACTGGTCGATGTCCCAGACTTTCATCTCGGTCAACTCAGCCTCGTCGTAGCCGGTCTTGTCGACGAACTCGGGGTTCGGGTCGATGATGTTGCCGTCCATATCGTGGACGTTTATCATGTCCGGCGACTGTTCGAAGAGCGCCTCCAGCCGGGACGTGGTCTGCTGGAGTCTCCGTTCCCGGTCCGTTCGGTTCGTGACGTCCTGATAGACCCACAGGTGTCCCTTCCCGCCGGGGAGTTCGATCGGTTCGTAACTCCGGATGAACGTTCGGCCATCCTGGAGGACCAGCTCTTCGTCGTGGACACGGGAGCGACTCGCCACGATGTCGTTGATACGCGCGACAAAGTCGTCCGAGTCGGCAAACAGTTCGCTGGCCTCCGCGGCCAGACGCTCACAGTCCGTCCCGACGAGGTCCTCGGGCGTCCCCGAGAACTCGAAGAGGTCGAACAGCCGCTCGTTTACTGACAGGACGTTGCGCGAACTATCCTCTGCGAGCACGCCGACGGGGAGCGTCTCGAACAGCGTCGAAAGCAGTGTTCTGGTCTGCCTGTGCTCCCGTTCGAGGGCTTTTTGCTCGGAGACGTCTCTGACGGTACAGACCAGTTCACCGTGGTCGGTCTGGGTGAGCACGTGGTCTTCGACGAACGTGCTCCCGTCAGCACGGAGGCCGGTCGTCGTCCCGTGCCAGTACCCCGATTCCTCGACGGTCGGCAGGATGTCGTCGTAGATGCGCGGGATGTCCTCCTCCCGGTAGAGTGTCTCCCAGTGGGTGCCGACCATCTCCTCGGGGTCGTAGCCATAGAGTGTCGCGTACGCCTCGTTGACGAAGACGAACTCGCCGTCGTCATCGAGGATACTGATTCCCTCCTGGGCGCTTTCGATGGCGTTGAGCTGCCGGCGGCGTTCGCGCTGCGTGCGGTACGCCTCGACGGCGTTGGTGATGCGATTTGCCAGCACCGTGTACTGGTCGGTCCCGGACCCTTTCTGCAGATAGTCGGTGACGCCCGACGAGATGGCGTCGCTGGCGACCTCTTCTGACCCCTTGCCAGTGTAGAGGATAAACGGGAGGTCAGGGTACTCCTCGCGGACGGCTTCGAGAAACTCGATGCCGTTCTCGCCCGGCATGTCGTAGTCGGAGACGATACAGTCGATGTGACAATCTGACAGGACTTCGTGGCCGCCGTCTGCACTGGTCGCAGTCCGGACCGAGATTCGGTCGTCCTCGCGTTCGAGAAACGTCGCGGCTACGTCGGTAATAGCCGAGTCGTCGTCGACGTGGAGCACCCGTATCGTATCCTCGATAGTACTCATGGCTGCATACTCGTTACGTGAACGTTACAGTGCAAGTACATAAGACATGTCCCGCATCCAGAGCCGCTGCGTCGAGCCTACATGCCGTGGTGAGTGCCAGTCGTACTGAATCTCAGTTTGCAGGAGTCGGTCCCGGGAGAGAGCGGTCCAAGTCTGGACTTGACCGTCAGCCCAGTCCCAGTCGACTCACGCCTGCATAGACGACGAGCGCAACGAGTGGGACCGCCCCCATCCGGAGCAACGCTGCATTGGGAGAGAACGTCCCGAAGGCTGCGACGACAAAGACAATCACCGCAGCAAGCGCGACGACCCAGTCTCGGCCAGCGTGAGCGCCTGCATAGACAGCCAGTCCAGCGAGCAGTGCAAATCCCAGCGGCAACCAGAACGCGTCGTAATAGAGTCCAACAAGGTATGGGCCAGCGAGGCCAGTCAGCCCGGTCAGCGCGACTGCCTGCTGGCGGTCGGAGCGAGCAAGCCCAGTAATTCCAACAGCTGTCAACACGAAGCCAAACGACCAGAGTGCAAACGACAGGACGCGGAGGTACACCGCGGCCAACGCTGCCCCGAAGCTACCACCTCCCGAAATTGTCAGTCGATAGAGTGTCTCGTTGCGAACAACCAGATACTCTCCGTGGCCGAGTCTCGCCGGGGTGTCCCCTGGAGGTTGGAATTCGGCCGGGGCCTCCCCAGAGACGGTTACCTCTTGTTGGTGAGAGGCGAGTGCGGTCGTGACGACCTCTCTGGCGCTGTCTGAGAGCTCTTCAGAGGCGAGCAGATATTGCACCCCTGGAGAGACGGTCGTCGATATATTCCTGATGGTCACCGTCTCGTTGCGTGTGTCAGGCTGTGGTGTCGTTGTGATACTCTGTAGTGTACCGTCGTAGTTGAGAACAAACTCAGCCTGTTCCAACAGCCCATACCCAGTCGTCGTTGCTGTGACCGGTTTCGGAGTCCCCGGTTTGTCACCTACTACCTGCTGGACGCTCCTGAACGCTGGCGGGAGTTGCGCCCGTGGAACTGTCGTCGTGCCATTGCACTGTGTTCGATTGAAAACTGTCAGTAGCGTCTCCTGTTCGGTGGGTGAAAAAGATCCGAACTCGTAGACAGAGCGCTCTTCCTCGATGGCGACCTGATAATCGTCACTGGCTGGGTCAACGAGTGTGGCACCAATCCCGGTCCCGAGAAGCACCAAGCCGACTGCGAGGAGGACAACAGACTGCCATCGCTGGACCATGGTTGTCCCTCCCCCGCCCACCGGAAAGTGCCTTGTGTGGAGTTTGCTGGATGTGCGATTGGCACGCCTAGTGGGCGGTGGCCCATCCCCCTTCGAGCAACTGCTCGATACAGTGCGTGTATCCAGGATTTACGCCTCCGTGCGGATTGTATCGACCGTTCAGTAAGTCTGTTCAACTGGCAGACTTAAGCGCATACTGTACCTACCCTGATATTTAATAGGATATCACCGCAAGCAATCCTATGGTTCCCGACACTGACAGCGGCTGTCCGAAGTGCGGTCACACGGAGACGGATGTTGGCGAGATCTCGACGACCGGCGGTGGCCTGTCGAAAATGTTCGATATCCAGACCAACTCGTTCAAAGTCGTCTCATGCCTGAACTGTGGCTACTCTGAACTGTACCGGGACACGACGAGTGGGACAAGCGATATTGTGGATATCTTCCTCGGGTAATGGAATCGTTCGTCCTCGTGTTCGTCCTGGTCGTCGGCCTTGCAAGCCCACTCGTGCTGTATATGCTCGTTCGAGGTGAACACGACAAGCGCGAGCGGATGGATAGAGACACCGCCGAACAGGCCGCCCGGCGTGATACGCGCGATCGAAAATAGGGCTGACGCCATCCTGAACACCCCTTTGCTGGCAGGATGATGGTCGGCAGACAACGAGAGTCGTTAGCGGTTGACTCGCCGGGGTTTCGTCACGCTCGATGAAACAATCGGTTCAAAACGGACTCGCCGGGACTGAGCAAACCCGAAGGGTTTGCGAAGGTCGGTGAGGGAACGACTGAACGAAGTGAAGGAGTGGACTCGCCGGGACTGAGCAAACCCGAAGGGTTTGCGAAGGTCGGTGAGGGAACGACTGAACGAAGTGAAGGAGTGGACTCGCCGGGATTTGAACCCGGGGCCTCTTCCTTGCGAAGGAAGCGATCTGCCACTGATCTACGAGCCCGCAAAGTGGGGCGAGTGCCCCTGCGCGCGGTACGATGACCGAGCGTGAACGCGAGTCGCCCTAATCTTCGAGGACGATTTCGATGCTGACGTCGTTGGGCACCTGAATGCGCATCAGCTGGCGCAGCGCCCGTTCGTCGGCGTCGATGTCGATGAGGCGCTTGTGGACGCGCATCTCCCAGTGCTCCCACGTCGCAGTCCCCTCACCGTCGGGGGACTTGCGGGTTGGGACTTCGAGCGTTTTGGTCGGCAGCATGACCGGCCCCGACAGCTTGACACCGGTCTTGTCCGCGATGTCACGCACGTCGTCGCAGATGTTGTCCAGGTCGTCGGGGCTGGTACCTGCCAGCCGGACGCGTGCCTGTTGCATCGGTTATCGCTCGTTGACCGAGAGCACCTTGCCAGCTGCGATGGTCTGACCCATGTCGCGGATGGCGAAGGAGCCCAGTTCTGGAATCTCACTGGACGGCTCGAGGCTGAGCGGTTTCTGCGGGCGCACGGTGACGACCGCAGCGTCGCCGGACTGGATGAAGTCCGGGTTCTCCTCGGCGACCTCGCCCGAGGACGGGTCGATCTTCTTGTCGATGGACTCGACGGTACACGCAACCTGTGCGGTGTGTGCGTGGAAGACCGGCGTGTAGCCAGCCGTGATGACACTCGGGTGCTGCATGACGACGACCTGTGCCTGGAACGTCTCGGCGACGCTCGGCGGGTCGTCGGCCGGGCCACAGACGTCACCGCGGCGGATGTCGTCCTTGCCGATGCCACGGACGTTGAATCCGACGTTGTCACCGGGCTGGGCCTCGGGCACCTCTTCGTGGTGCATCTCGATGGTCTTGACCTCGCCACCGACGTCCGACGGCTGGAAGCTGACGTTGTCGCCGGTGTTCAGGATACCCGTCTCGACACGTCCGACCGGGACGGTCCCGATACCCGAAATCGTGTAGACGTCCTGAATCGGGAGGCGCAGCGGTGCGTCCGTCGGCGGCTCTGCCTCGGGCAGGTTGTTGAGTGCCTCGAGCAGGATTTCGCCGTCGTACCAGCCGGTGTTCTCGCTCTCTTCGGCGACGTTGTCGCCTTCGAACGCGGAAACCGGGATGTACTTGACGGAGTCGGTGTCGAAGCGGACCTGGTTGAGCAGGTCGCCGACTTCGTTTTTGGTCTCCTCGTAGCGACCTTCCTCGTAGTCGACGAGGTCCATCTTGTTGACCGCGATGATCATCTCGTCGATGCCCAGCGTACGGGCCAGGAAGACGTGTTCCTGGGTCTGTGGCTGGACACCGTCGTCAGCTGCGACGACGAGCACGGCGTTGTCGGCCTGGCTCGCGCCGGTAATCATGTTCTTGACGAAGTCGCGGTGGCCCGGACAGTCGACGATAGTGAAGTAGTACTCGTCGGTGTCGAACTCCTGGTGGGCGATGTCGATGGTGACACCACGCTCTCGCTCTTCGGCGAGGTTGTCCATCACGTAGGCGAACTCGAAGCCGCCCTTGCCCTTCTCTTCTGCTTCTTCTTTGTGCTGCTCGATGACGTGCTCCGGTACGTTACCTGTCTCGTACAGAAGTCGTCCGACGAGCGTACTCTTCCCGTGGTCGACGTGGCCGATGACGGCCAAGTTCTGGTGCGGTTTGTCCTCACTCATGTTATCTCACGCGCAGAGGCGCTATGTGGCAGTCTTTACGCGGTGGTTCATAAAACCATTTCGAAAGTCCGCGCCCGCGAGGCGGCCGCTGTCCCGTGATTTGCTACTGCGTCACACGACAGTGCTGTCGGTCAGTCCGCGAGGCGGTCGACGTCGGCCAGTATCGCCGTCGCGGTTTCGGGCCCGCCCGCGCCGCGTCCGGAGACGTTCAGTCGGCCGGCGTGGGTCGTCTCTATCTGGACGATGTTCCGGGTCCCCGTCACCGCGAGCGCGCCGTGCTCTGGCACGAGACGCGGTCCGACGCGGACCTCACCGTCGCTGACCTCGCCGATGAGTCGGATGGTGCGGCCGTCTTCGTGGGCAAGGTCCAGCGCGCTCGCGGGCACGTCCTTGATTCCCTCGACGGTGGCATCCTCGAGTGTGTACTCCCGCTCGTCGCCCGCGAGGACGTTCGCGATGATGACGAACTTCAGTGCCGCGTCGGTCCCCTCCACGTCGAAGGTGGGGTCGGCCTCGGCGACGCCGAGGTCCTGGGCTTCCGCGAGGACGTGTTCGTAGCCGAGTCCCTCCGCGGCCATCCGCGAGAGGATGAAATTCGCCGTCCCGTTGAGGACGCCGCGTGCGGCCGTGATGTGGTCCGGCCCGAAGTCGTCGATAGTCGAACAGACCGGCATCGCGCCACCGACCGTCGCTTCGAACAGGACCGTGCCCTCGCTCTCGCGTTCGAGCGCGCGCACGTCGCCGTACCGTTCCGCGACCGGTCCCTTGTTCGCCAGCACGACGTGACGGTCCCGTTCGAGAGCGCGTTCGACGTGGCCAAAGCCCGGTTGAGCGTCACCGAGCGTCGTCGGCGTCGCCTCGACGAGCACGTCGTACTCCGCCGCAAGTGCATCCTCCGGGTCTGCATCGCCGACGATGCCCTCGTTCTCTTTGCGTTCGACGGCCGCCGCCGCGTCGATGCCCTCTGCATCGACGACGGCGCTGCTGGAATCTGCGAATGCGGTGACCGTGTGACCATACTCGCCTGTAAGCTCGACGACCGAGGTGCCGACTGCGCCGGCACCCATCACGGCGAGTCTCACGGCGCATCACCCGCCGTCAGCGGCTCGATAACCTGCAGTCCCTTCTCCTCGGCGACCTCGCGGACGATGTCGAGTGCGGCGTCGGTCTCGCCACGCTGGGCGGCCAGTCGGACGCGGGCGCTCGACTCGCCCTCGCTGCTTTCGGGAGCCGACAGCGAGAGGTCCCGGACGGATGCACCCGAGGACTCTTCGACGCGGTCCAGAGTGTCCGACAGGTCCGTATCGACGAGATGGCCGATGAGGACGATTGTCAGTTCCGCCCCGTAGCGCTCGGCACCGGCCTGGATGACGTTCATGCCCTCGTCACGGAGCGCGTCGACGATGTCGTCGAACCGCTCCGGTGTCGCCTCCAGGTCGACTTCGACGGGGATGTGGCCACGCGGTGTGACGTTCCCCCGTTCGTGGAAAATCGAGAGGAGGTTCCCGCCGTTGCTGGCGATGGGGTCGAGCGCCCGGAGCAGTTCCCCGGGGCGGTCGACCAGCTCTAGCCGGACGGTGTACGCCCGGACCTCCCCCGTCGAGTCGCTCATCGGCTACCACCTCTGCCGAATCGAGTACGGAGGCTCATTGCCAGCCTCTCGGGGGGCCGGCTATAAGAATCCCGCCGTTTGCGATGCGAAGTGACGAGCAACTACGGGAGATACCGGTCGTAAAAATCGTCGATCGCGTCGTTGTACTCGTCGCCGTTCGGGCTTCCCCAGGGGTTGCGCGAAAAGTAGAACATCGCCGCGAAGAACGTCCCAAGCGCAATCGCAAGATACGGTGCGACCACCTCACCGAGGACGAACGTGCCGATGCCGGCCAGCAGACCCCCGACGAGGATGTCGGCAATCTGGAATTTGAGGGACATGCCGGTGGTTGGACGCGGCGGCAGGTAAGCGAACGGATTCTTGCGGACTGGGCCCGGTTACTCGTCGCGGAGTTCCGCGACGATAGTCTGCAACTGGGCTTTCCGGAAGGGAGTGTCGGCCAGTTCGGCGTCGTCTGCGCCTATCTCGCCGAGCTTCCAGAGGATGCCGGCCCGCATCTGGGATTTCGAGGGGAGGCGGTTCGTGTCGATGTCGTACTCGACTGCCGCACAGATGGCGGCGAGTGCTTCCTTGGTAAAGGCCGTCGACTCGATGCGCTCGTGGCGGTCCACAGCCTCGCGAATCTCGTTGCGGAGTTCGTCGACAGTCGGCATACTCGGGCATCTGGTGGGATGGTTCTGTACGTTTCGGTCGGGGAGTGTGTGCAGTTGGGCCGAGAGGCCGTTTAATCGGCCGACTCGGGGAAGGGCAGGGCTGCCGTTGCTGTGCGGTTGCGGTGCGGTAGATGACTACGATAGCACCTGCGAGCGGTGCGAGGCGCGAACAACGTGAGCGCCTCGGAAATGCGAACGGGCGTGGAGCGCCCGTGAGCGCTCGACCGAGCGCGAGCAGCCTTTTTTCACTATGTTTTTTTCGGCAAGCGGTGCGCCCGCGCCGAAGGCGCGGTGCGACACCCGCTGCCGAAAAAAGTAGTCTTCAGATGTAGTCGATGACTTCCGGCAGTTCGAGCTTCATGCCCTTCCGCTCGCGAATGTCCATGATGGTCTCGCGCTGGAGGTTGTCGGCCATGACCTGGAAGCCGGAGTTTTCGGTGTTCCAGGAGGCACGACCCTCGGTGGCCGAGCGGATGTCACTGGAGAAGCCAATCATCTCGTCGACGGGCGCGACGCCCTCGACGACCATCAGGTCGCCTTCCTGGTACATGTCGTCGACGCGGCCACGACGGCCCTGGATTTCGCCGGATGCGGCGCCCATGTGCTCGTTGGGCACGTCGATGCGGACTTCCTGAATCGGTTCGAGCAGGCGAATCTCCGCGTCGATGAGCGCGTTGTGCAGCGACTCACGGACTGCGGGGATGACCTGTGCCGGACCGCGGTGGATGGCGTCCTCGTGGAGCCGGGCGTCGTGCAGGCGGATGAGCGACCCGGTGACCGGCTCTGCGGCGAGCGGGCCGTCCGAGAGCGCTTCCTCGAACCCTTCGAGGACCAGTTCCATCGTCTCGTTGAGGTGCTGGATACCCTTCGTGTCGTCGACGATGATGTTCGAGCCGAAGATGTGCTCGACTTCCTGGGAGGTGTCCTTGTCGAGGCCGGCATCTTGCAGGGCCTCACGGCGTTCGAGCTCCGGCATGTCCATCGTCGCCTCGCCTTTCTTCAGCGTGTCGATGAGCTCCTCGTCGAGGGGCTCGACGGTGATGTAGAAGCGGTTGTGACGGTTCGGCGAGATACCCTCGACTTCGCGGCTGGACTCCTGTGGGGCCTCGCGGAAGACGACGATCGGCTCACCGGTCGTCACCGGGATGCCCTGGTTGCGCTCGATACGCTGGGTGATGACTTCGAGGTGAAGCTCACCCTGCCCGGAGATGAGGTGCTCGCCGGTGTCCTCGTTGATCTCGATCTGGATGGTCGGGTCTTCCTTGGCGACCTGCTGGAGCGTCTCGATGAGCTTTGGCAGGTCGTCCATGTTCTTTGCCTCGACGGATTTCGTGATGACCGGCTCCGAGATGTGCTCGATGGACTCGAAGGGCGTCATCTCGACGCTGGAGACCGTCGAACCGGCGATGGCGTCGTTGAGGCCGGTGACTGCAGCGATGTTCCCGGCGGGAACGCGGTCGACTTCCTCGCGCTCGCCACCCATGTAGATACCGACGCTCTGGATGCGGTTCTTGCCCGCAGTCCCGGAGACGTACAGTTCCTGGCCCTTCTCGAGGGTTCCGGAGAAGACACGACCGGCAGCAATCTCGCCGGCGTGGGGGTCGATACCGATGTCGGTGACCATCAGGACGACTTCGCCGTCCTCGTTGACCATCCGCATCGTGTCGGCAATCTCGGATTCGGAGTCACCACGCCAGATGCGCGGGATACGACGGGGCTGGGCGTCGATGGGGTTCGGGAAGTGCTCACAGACCATGTCGAGCACGACGTTCGACAGGGGCGTGCGCTCGTGGAGCTCCTGGCGGTTGTCGTTGCGCTCGAGTTCCATGATATCTGCAAAGTCCATCCCGGTGCGCTGCATCGACGGCATGGAGACACCCCACTTGTAGAGAGCAGAGCCAAAGCCGACGGTGCCGTCCTCGACGGAGACCGTCCAGTCTTCGTTGATGTCGTCCATCTCCTCGGTCATCCCGCGGATGAGGTCGTTGACGTCGCGGATGACGGAGACGAGACGCTCCTGCATCTCCTCGGGACCTTCCTGCAGTTCGGAGATAAGGCGGTCGACCTTGTTGATAAAGAGGGTCGGCTTGACACCCTCGCGGAGTGCCTGCCGGAGGACGGTTTCGGTCTGTGGCATCGCGCCCTCGACGGCGTCGACAACCACGAGCGCACCGTCGACGGCACGCATCGCACGGGTCACGTCGCCACCGAAGTCGACGTGGCCCGGCGTGTCGATGAGGTTGATGAGGTGGTTCGTGTCCTCGTACTCGTGGGTCATCGAGACGTTTGCCGCGTCGATGGTAATCCCACGCTCTTGCTCGTCTTCTTCGGTGTCCATCGCCAGCTGTTCGCCGGCGGTGTCGTCCGAAATCATCCCTGCCCCAGCGAGCAGGTTGTCTGTCAGTGTCGTCTTCCCGTGGTCGACGTGAGCAGCGATGGCAATGTTCCGGATGTGCTCCGGGTTGTCCATCAGTGTCTCACATTCCTCTACGATTTTCTTTCGTCGGCCCATTATTACACCTGCCTACCGGCAGGAGGGTCAAAAGCATGCTGTTTCCCGACCGGACTGTGTCGCCGGCCCATACTTCCCGTCTGTACACCCAGACGAGCTCAGATACCGCACCCAGTAAAGAAGCGACCGGACCGTACACGGTCCAGAACAGCGTGATGCTGCCGTGACGGCGACACCGTTTTACTCGCCGTTTGCGAAGGACCAGTATGGACGAAGACCCGTTTTTCTGTGAGGACTGTGACGAGCAGCTCAGCCACGACGAGATTCAGACCGTCACGGAGGTTCCACAGGTCAACATCGAGAGTTTCGAGATGAGCGCGGAGACCGTCGACGTCCACCAGTGTCGCGGCTGTGGCCTGGTCATCGGCTTCGAACCCCGGTAAAGAGCGGGCGACCTCGCTGTAAATCGGCGTCAGAGTAATTGCGCTGCAGCCCATGTGAACTACACACATGGATGTGCGCGTACAGACCGGCGGGCCAGCAGCCCCGTTTCTCAGCGCCCGCGACATCTTTGCAACCGAGTACGACCTGAACCGTCCCGTCGAAGTCGAAATCCGTACGGACCCCGACGAACGGACACGTGTCAGTCACACCGACGACGGCCATCGCCTGACGATTTCCCAGCAGGCAGCGACGTCCGCGATGGCCCGCGAACTCGCGCTCCACGAGTTCGCTCACATGCACCACCACGAGCGGAGCCACCCCTCACACACCCAGTCGACAAAGGAGGCAATCTACCTCGCGCTCGCTGGCCGCAGCGTCGAACAGCGGAAGCTCTCCCACTGCTATCAGATTGCAAATCACATGAAGGACATCTACGCCGACGACGTGTGGCTCGAGTTGGCTCCGGCGGACAAACTGGTCGACTTTCTGGAGGCGAGTCTCGCCGCTGCTGTCGCCGACCGACCAGTGGACCCGGGAACGTGGCAGCGCATGACACCCGCTGCAGACCCCGAGATAACCGCAGTCAACGCCGCGTTCGCGCTCGCACTCGTCGAGCGCCACAACCTCGTCGGCGACGACCACCGGCTCTACGACCTCGCGCACGCGGCCGCCGTCGACGCCCCCGAGGTTCGCCTCTCACAGTTCAAACATCAGTTCCGAACGCTCGCGGCCGACCCCGACGAGAGCGAGTATCGGAAAGCCCTCGTTGATGTCACGCGCGCCTACGCGGGCGGCGAAGGGCCGGCGGCCGACTAGAGCAGCGCCGACGCGGCAAGCGCGAGTGCCGCCCCGACCACGAGAGCGTCGGCCCGCGAAAACTGCAGTGCCGGAAGCGTCGGATTGTACGCGAAACACCGTGCACGGAGCGCGACGGAGAGACTGTCTGCCCGTCCGACGGCTCGAACCAGCGACAGCGTCGCGAGACGCGTCGCCCGGTCGCGCCACGACCGCCGCTGTCCACCGCGGGCGGCAATCGCCTCCCGGATGTGGCCCACGTCTGCGCGGACCACCGGAACGAACCGAAAGGTCAGGGCAACGCCGACGCCGAGCAACTGGCCGAACCGCCCCGGAACGGTGTGCTGGATGGCCGCTCGCGTGTCCCTGACCGGCGTCGCGTGAACGAACGCCGCACTGACCAGCAACACCGGCACGATACGAGCGACACTCCAGAGTGCGGTGACCGCGCCGTCGACACGAAACCAGGGCGCGCCGACCGTGAGACCGCCGAGTATCGGCCCCAGTGCCAGAAACACCACCACGAGTCGGTAGGCACGCAGCGCTCGCACCGGGGAGAGTCGCGCGGCAGACAGACACCCCACAGCAACCGCAAACACTGCCAGCAGTTGCAGGGCCGACGACGCGGCGAGAGCAGCGATTGCAAAGCCAATCTGGAAGGCAATCTTCGCCCGCGGGTCGAGCCGATGGACGAGCGTCTCGCCCGGCGTGTAGGTCAACATTCCGGGACGCGAACGTCGATGTCTGCGAGCCGTTCGCGGGCCGATTCGGGGTCGGCGTCGACGACAACGGACCCGTCACGGAGCCCGACGACGCGGTCCGCCCGGGAGAGGACGTCCCGAACGTCGTGTGTGACGAGGACGATTCCGGTCCCGTCGGCGTGAAGGTCCGCGAGATGGTCGAGGACCGACTGCCGCGCCGGCCAGTCGAGCCCAGCGAAGGGTTCATCGAGGACGAGATGTGTCGGTTCCATCGCCAGTGCGCCAGCGATGGCGACGCGTGCCTGCTCGCCGCCCGACAGCGAATCCAGTCGGTCGTCTTCCCGACCAGCCATGTTGACCGCCGCAAGGGACTCGGTGACTCGGCGGTCGATTTCGTCCCGGTCCAGCCCGAGATTCTCGGGGCCAAAGGCCACGTCGGCGCCGACGGTCGCGGCGACAAACTGGTCGCGTGGCGTCTGGAACACCATCCCGACGGCCGTCCGCGTGGCGACCGGATTCGCCGCCGCGGGCTCGCCGTCGACCAGCACCTCCCCCTCGTCGGGTTCGAGCAAGGCGTTGAAGTGACGCCCCAGCGTCGTCTTCCCGCTGCCGTTTGCGCCCGAGAGGACGACCCACTCGCCGTCGGCTATCGTCAGCGAGATGCCGTCGACGGCCGCCTCGCCATCGTATCGGTGGACCAGATTCCGCGTCTCTATCATCGATGCCGGGTTCGCAGTCGACTCACTGCAGTTGGGCCAGCGTCTCGTTGCCGCCGGCGACGATGCCGACGGTCAACAGGACCTTCAGCACGTCACCGACCGCAAACAGTGACATCGCGCTGGCTGCGGCCATCACCGAGATACCGTTTACGTCCGCCAACCACGGCACGCCGACGCCGTAGATGGGAACCAGCGAGAGCACCAGCGCCGCGCCTGCGATGACGGACGATATCTCGGAGAACGATTTGGGGTCGACCGAGCGGTGGACCAGCGCGCCGATGAGCACCGCCGCCAGCAGAAATCCCACGAGGAATCCGCCAGTCGGGCCGAGGAAGTATCCCACGCCCGCACCGCCCGACGAGAACACCGGCGCGCCGGCGAGGCCGACGACGATGTACAGCAGGACCGCAAAGCCACCCCAGAGCGGCCCCAGCAAGAGCCCAGCGAAAAAGACCGGGAACGGCTGGAAGGAGAAGGGAACACTTCCCAGCGGGATAGAAACCTGTGCCAGTACGGCCGTCAGCGCGGCCAGCAACACCGCAAGTGCGACGTGTGAGACCGTCGCGTCCGGAACGAGTTCGACTGATTCATGCTCCTGTGACATACCAGTGGCTGTCTCGTCAACCGCAAAGACTGTGTTGGTTTACGGACCGACAGCTGTCGAAATAGCGTCGTTAGAGCAGGTGCTCTCCAGTCGTCGGCGAGAAAAGCAGCGAAAACCGAACAGAGACGTTACCGCGCGGCGGCCGCGACGCGCTCTTTCTCCTCTTTCTGGTTGACGGCGTAGGCACCAACGTCGTTGTTGGCTGCGCCGATGAGCTGGCGGGCGAGCGCCTCGGAGGCGTCGGCTTCGGTCTTGAACGAGTCGTTCAGGACACCCTCACCGAGGAACTTCAGCGCCTGGTCGACACGGCGCTGCGGGGAGACGTCGACTGCCTTCGGGACGGAGATACCACCGTACTTCAGGCGGACGGTCTCCTCACGCGGTGCGCTGTTCTCGACAGCGCGGACGAGAATCTGAATCGGGTTCTCGTCGGTCTGGTTGTGAATCTGCTCGAAGGCGTCCCGGGTAATCTGGGTCGCCATCTGCTTTTTACCAGTGTTCTCGTCGGTCTGCATCAGTCGGTTGATGAGCCGCTCGACGATGCTGATTTCCGACTTCTTGAACTGCTTGTCGGCGTGGCGTCCCATCGTGTGTGCGATGGGCGTGACAGTGATGTACCGCTCCGTGGAGGGGTCGCGAAACTCGATGTCGTCGACCGACCACGTACCGAAAAGCTGTGCGTTGGCGTCCTCGCCCTCGTTGCCGGGTGCGTCCGGCTCTGGTTGGTCTGCACTCATGATTATCGAACCGGTTTCTCCGCGTTGCCTCGAACGAGTTCGATCATCGAGACACCGTTGACCTTCTCGACCTTGTAGTTGACACCCGAAAGGTCACCCATCGCACGACCCTTCGCCCCACCGATACCGGCGATAGTGACTTCGTCGTGTTCGTCGATAAAGGAGATAGCGCCGTCACCGGGACAGAACGCGGTCACCTGTTTGCCGTTCTTGATGAGCTGGACCCGGACGCATTTCCGAATCGCCGAGTTGGGCTGTTTCGCTTCGATACCGACCTTCTCCAGAACGATGCCACGCCCCTGGGGCGCGCCCTCGAGTGGGTCCGACTTCTCGCGAAGCCCCCGCTCGCGGCGCGCGTACTGGGAGTCGGACCACCGGTGAGACTGGCGGTCCTTCTTGAGCTTCCGCGCGGCGTATTTGCCGTTCGCCATAGTACACGCGGATACCCGACGAAGGTACTTAAGACTCCTCTTTTGTAATCCCAGGAGGGAACGGGTGACACACCCACAGACACACGAACCGCCCTCTCGGAGAATCGACCGAAAACGATGCCGTCGTCGGGCGGCGCCACTCGGGGCTCTATCAGGTCAACTCGATACCGTCGATGTCGTAGTGGCGCTGTGCGAGAGTCCGTGCGGCCTCGATGTTCCGGCCGTCGGCGCCGATTGCGACGCCGCGGTCCTCCTGTGCCACCTCGACGTAGGCCATACGGTCGTCGTTCTCGCTGATGGTGACGTTGTAGACGGCCGCCGGCGCCAGGGCGTTGGCGACGAAATCCGCGGCAGTGTCTGCGTCCTCGACGAGTTTGATTGGCTTGCCGATTTCCGCTTCGACGGCAGCGACGTACTCGCCGCCGGACCCGATTGCCTGGCCCATCTCGCCGGGCTTGACGAGGAAGATGATGCGGTCGAACTCCTCGTCGATGACACAGTCCCGGACAGTCGCGTCGGTCGTCTCCTCGAACAGAGAGACCAACTGCAACGCCTCGTCCGAGAGCCGAACCGTCATCTCAGTCGGCGCTTTCGGAGCTGCGAGCACTCATCCGGAGGTTCACGTCACCGGTGCCGAGTTTGATCGGCTTGCCGACGATGACGTTCTCCGTGACGCCGTCGAGTGCGTCGACTTCGCCGTGGATGGCCGCATCGAGGAGGTGGTTGACCGTCACTTCGAAGGCTGCCCGTGCGAGCACGGAGTCTTTCGACCCCGAGATGCCGTGGCGGCCGATGGACTCGATTGTCCCCTCGTTGGTCATGATGTCCGCGACCAGCATCAGGTGACGGATGTTCACGTCGTCGAGCCCCTGCTCTTCGAGCGTATTCATCGTCTCCTCGATGATGGCCTCGCGGGCCGCCTCGACGCCGAGGTTTCGGTAAATCTCGTGGATGTTGTTACAGCTAGTCCGTGAGGCGTCGACGCCTTCGATGCCCAGCACGGTCCCGAAGTCAGAGCCCTCCGTGTAGAGGACGAACTCCTCGCCCTCGTCGGTCTCCTCTTTCCGGATGACGACACGGGAGATGTCTTCGATACCTTTGAAGACGATGTCCGAGAGGTCCTCGACCAGTTGAAGGAGGTCACGGTAGGACGGCTCCTCGGGGCCGAACGCGATAATCAGTTCCTGCCGTCGGGTCTCGACGCCGAGTTTCGACTCGATGGTATCGGCGATCTCCTCGGCGATTTCGATGGGGTCGTCGACGGTCGGCCACCGCTCCAGGAGGGTGTCCTCGTTGAGCGAGACACGGACCTGCATGTCCGCGACGTTCGTCGAGACGTCACCGAGCTGGAGAATCTTCGTCGCCTCGATGTTCCAGACGACTTCGTGTGCGCGCTCGCGGTTCTCGGCGAACTCGTCTTCGAGATGTACCGTCATCATCGGCGTGTCCGGTTCCTTCCGGGCGTCGACGAGTTCGATGAGTCGGGGCAGCCCCTGTGTCACGTCGATTTCTGCGACACCGGCGTAGTGGAACGTGTTCATCGTCATCTGCGTTCCGGGTTCGCCGATAGACTGAGCCGAGACGGTCCCGACCGGGTCCAGCGGGTCGACACGGGTGTCGAGATACTCGGCCTCGACGCCCTGGACGATGTCCTCGACCTCTTCGAGGGTCGCGTCGCGGTCTTCGAGTGTGCTGTACACCTCGTCTTTGAGTCGTCGCGGAAGGTCCGTATCTTCCACGAGGACTTCGATGTCGGTGGATACGTCGTAGTCTGTCATGGTTTAGTCGTCACTCTGGGCCATCCACCAGTCGTCGGCGTGCTCCGACAGGTTGGTCGGCGTGGCCTTGTCGCCGAGGAACTGTTCTTTCGCCTGGTCGCTGTCGAACTCCTCGTCGAGGACTCGGTCTGCGATACCATCGACGTCGACAGCCGGTTCGTCCACCGAACTGGACACCTCCACCGGAGAGGTGCCGTCCTCGCCGAACTCGAACTGGACGACGGTGTCCGAGGTGTCCCGGACGGTGCCGTCGTACTGCGTTTCCAGTTCGGAGAGTGCGTTGATGAGCCGGCGCTGGAGGTAGCCGGACTTGGAGGTCCGGACTGCCGTGTCCACCAGCCCCTCGCGGCCACCCATCGCGTGGAAGAAGAACTCCTTGGGGTCCAGCCCCTCACGGTAGGAGTGTTCCACGAAGCCGTGGGCCTCCGCAGAGAGGTCGTTTGGCGCGAAGTGGCTGAGTGTGCGGTCCTCGTAGCCGCGGTTGATTCGCTCGCCACGGACTGCCTGCTGACCGACACAGCCGGCCATCTGCGTGAGGTTCAGCATCGACCCACGCGCGCCGGACTCGGCCATCACGACGGCCGGGTTGTCGTCGGCGAAGTGGTCCTCGGCGATGTCACCCGCGCTGTCACGGGCCTTGCCGAGTGCCTGCATAATCTTCATCTCCAGGGTCTCGTCGACGGTCCGACCCGGCAGCGATTCGAGTTCGCCACGGTCGTAGGTCTCGATGAGTTCCTGGACACGGTCGTAGGCGCTGTCGATGGCCTCGTCGACCTGTTGTTGGGCCTCCGGCGGAATCGACTCGTCGTCGATACTGATGGAGAACCCAAAGTGCATGATGGTCCGGATGGCGAGGCTGGACACCTCGTTGATGAAGATACGCGCCCGGGTCCGTGAGTACTCTTTCGTGATGGTGTCGACGACTTCGCCACCGAAGGCGCCGACCCCGTCCTCGTCGATGGTCCCGGCCGTGTGCTGGCCGTCCTCGATGACGACGGTGTCGCCCGCCGAGGAGGTAAACTCGAGGTCCAGCCCGTCGGGGAGCAGCTCCGAGAAGATAGTCCGGCCGGTCCAGTACTCGGTGCCGCTGTCGTCGGTCCGGTCCGGTTCCGGCAGTTCGTCGATGCGGGTCGTCCGCAGCAGGTCGAGTGCCTGTGTCTCGTTGAACTCCGGATTCTGGTTTGTCAGGAGATACGTCGCGGTGATGTGGTCCTGAATCGCGCCGATGATGTTCTCACCGAAGCGCGGCGAGAGCATCTGTTCTTGCACGCGCATGAGGACGCGGGCCTCCGCACGGGCCTCCTCGTTCTGGAGGGCGTGCATGTTCATCTCGTCACCGTCGAAGTCTGCGTTATAGGGCGGGCAGACGACGGTGTTCAGACGGAACGTCTTGTACGGCATCACGACTACTTCGTGAGCCATAATCGACATCCGGTGCAGCGATGGCTGCCGGTTGAAGATGATGATGTCGCCGTCGATGAGGTGCCGGGAGACTTCCCAGCCCGGTTCGACCTTCTCCGAGAGTTCCTCGCAGTTTTTCTCGGTGACCTTCAGTCGGCGGCCGTCCGGTCGGCGGACGTAGTTTGCGCCCGGATGGCCTTCCGGCCCGTTCTGGACGTAACGGCGCGCTTCGTCCAGATTCATCTCGTTGACGTTCATCGTCTGGGTCATCTCCTTTGCGACCCGGTCGGGGACACCGACCTCGTTTAGCGAGAGTGTCGGGTCCGGACTGATGACTGTCCGAGCCGAGAAGTTCACACGCTTGCCGGACAGGGAACCACGGAAGCGCCCCTCCTTGCCTTTCAGGCGCTGGGAGAGGGTCTTCAGTGGGCGACCCGAGCGGTGTCGGGCCGGTGGTGTCCCCGAAATCTCGTTGTCCATGAACGTGGTGACGTGGTACTGGAGCAGTTCCCAGAGGTCCTCGATAATCAGCTGTGGGGCACCCGCCTCCCGGTTCTCCATGAAGCGCTGGTTGATGCGGATGATGTCGACCAGTTTGTGAGTCAGGTCGTCCTCGCTGCGCTGGCCGTTGTCCAGCGTAATCGAGGGCCGTGCGGTCACCGGCGGCACCGGGAGCACGGTCAGAATCATCCACTCGGGACGGGACTTCTCGGGGCTGACGCCGATGGCTTCGAGGTCCTCGTCCGGGATGTCCTCGAACCAGTCGCGGATGTCCGAGGGCATCAGCTTGTTCATGTCCTCTTCGGTGAGGTCTGCATCGAGTGCGTCCTCGATTGCCTTCCGGTCGTCCTCGCGCGGACGGAACGACCCGGAGAGGATTTCCTGCACGCGGCCGGGGTCGATACCCGTCTCGTCAGCGAGGTCCTGGGGCGTGATGCGCTCGTCGTCCTCGTCGTCGGGTTCCATGGCGCTGGCGATGCGCTCCGGGTAATCCGAGGAGAGGACCTGCTGGACCTCGTAGTAGGTCGTCGGTTTCTCGTGTTTGACGTCGTACTGGACCGCGCCACAGTACGGACAGAGGTCCTCGTTCGTGTCCGTCGAGGAGCGCCGACAGGTCCGCATCGCGGATTTGAGTTCGTCGCTGAGGTCGTTGCTGAGGTCGCGTGCCTCGCGGAGGTTCCGGCGGAACTCATCAAGTTGGTCGTCGGCGGCGGCACTCGACTCTTCGAGGTCGGCGTACTTGCTGCCGTCGACGGGTGTCAGTCGCGAACACTCCCGGCAGGTCCCGCGCAAGAGGCGGCGAATGAGCTTGTTGAAGCCGACGTGGATGACCGGCGCGGCCAGTTCGATGTGTCCGAAGTGGCCGTTACACGACCCGGAGTGTTTGCCACACGTTTTGCACTCCAGCCCGGGGTCGATGACGCCCAGGCGCGGGTCCATCAGCCCCATGTCGATGGGGAAGCCGTCGTCGTCGTAGGTGTCGGCTGTGATGACCTTCGTGGCGCTCATGTTGCGGTACTCCTCGGGGTCCATCAGCCCGAAACTCAGGCTCTGGATTTCTTTTGGTGCGTGTTGGCTCATTTATACTGCGTCCTCCAGTTCGATGCGCGGAGCGATTCCGAGGGCTTTCATCTCGTCGAGCAGGAGCTTGAACGCGTAGGACATCTCGATTTCGTGGACGTCAGTCTCCTCGTCACAGTTCGGACAGTACACGCGCCGTTGGTCGACGTTCTCGACGGCCGCCATGCCACAGTTGGCACAGACGTAAATCCACTCGCGGTCCGACTCGTCGAGGAGTCGCTCCTTCAGGGTCATGGCCGCGCCGTGTCCGATGAACACGTCCCGTTCCATCTCCCCGATACGGAGCCCACCCTCGCGGGCGCGCCCCTCCGTGGGCTGGCGTGTCAGCACCTGCACGGGGCCACGCGAGCGAGCGTGAATCTTGTTCGAGACCATGTGGTAGAGCTTCTGGTAGAAAATCGTGCCGACGAAGATTTCGGCCTCGATTTTCTCACCAGTGATGCCCGAGTACATGACCTCCTTCCCGCTGGACATGAAGCCGTGGTCCTCCAGGGAGCCACGGAGTTCCTCCTCGTCCTCACCGGTGAAGGGCGTCCCGTCGACACGCCGGCCTTCCAGCGACCCGACTTTCCCGCCGATCATCTCCAGAATGTGTCCGACCGTCATCCGGGATGGCAGAGCGTGAGGATTCAGGATGAGGTCCGGCACGACGCCGTCCTCGGTGAAGGGCATGTCCTGCTGGGGTGCGATGTGGCCGACGACACCCTTCTGGCCGTGCCGCGATGCGAACTTGTCGCCGAGTTCCGGAATCCGTTCGTCACGCACAGACACTTTGGAGAGTTTCGAGCCGTCCTCGCCCTCCATCAGCGTCACCGTGTCGACGACGCCGGATTCGCCCGAGCGCATCGTGACGCTCGTCTCACGGCGTTTCTGGGGGGAGAGCCCGCCCATGTCGTCCGGTTCTTCCAAAAATCGGGGCGGGCTCGTCTTCCCGAGCAGGACGGCGTTCTCGTCGACCTGCGTCTCGGGGTTGACCAGTCCGTCCTCGTCGAGGTGGGTGTAGGCGTCCTCACCGCGTGCGCCCCGGACTTCCTCGTCGGGAATCTCGAAGCGGTCCTCCTGACCGCCGGGGTAGCGTCGTTCCTCACCCTCGTAGGTCCGGAAGAAATGGGAGCGAGCGAGTGCACGCTCGACGGACCCTTTGTTCATCACGAGTGCGTCCTCGATGTTGAATCCCTCGTAGGACATGACCGCGACGACGAAGTTCTGTGCCGCCGGGCGGTCGTCGTAGCCGATCTGTTCGGTGGTCTGGGTCTTGACCATCGACAGTTGCGGGTAGTGCAGCAGGTGCTGGCGGGTGTCCGGTCGAATCCGGTAGTTCGCCGATGGCAGTCCGAGTGACTGCTTTATCATCCCCGAGCCCATCGTAATCCGCGGGCTGGCGTTGTGTTCGGGGTACGGAATCATCCCCGCACCGATACCGAACATCAGCTGCGGGTCGATTTCGAGGTGTGTGTGGTTGTCGGTCAGCTCCTCCTCGTCGACGGCCACGAAGATGTCACCCTCCTCTTCAGCGTCGATGAACTCGACGAAGCCGCGGTCGACGAGGTCTTCGAATTCGATGTCGCCGTTCTGGAGCGCTTCGACCTCCTCGTCGGAGATGAGCGGTTCGCCGTCCTCGACGACCAGCAGTGGGCGGCGTGCCCGTCCGGCGTCGGCGTTGACGATGACTTCCTGGGTCCGCTCGTCGACGGAGACGTTGACCATCTCCGAAACGTCGCCCCGGCGGCGGGCCTGTCGAATCTGGTGTGCGAGCTTTTCCGGGTTGGGGTGTGTTCCAACCAGACTGCCGTTGACGTAGACTTTGGCTTCTCGTCCCTGTTGTTTGCTCATATTAATCGTCTGCGGGCTGTTCGACACTCTCGATGCCGGGGATGCCCTCGACCCCCATCTGTGCGAGTTCCTGTTTGAGTCCCTGTTCGTCCTCGATGTTCTGGGAGAGCTCCATCGCCTGTGCGAAGTTCTTCACCAGACCACAGTTCGGCCCCTCGGGCGTCTCGGAGGGACAGATACGACCCCACTGGGTCGCGTGCAGGTCACGCGCTTCGAAGTGTGGCTGCGAGCGGGAAAGCGGCGAGCGGAGACGGCGGAGGTGAGAGAGAACGCCCATGTAGTCGGTCCGGTCGACGAGCTGGCTGACGCCAGAGCGGCCACCGACCCAGTTGCCCGTCGCAATCGGGTGTTCGAGTCGCTCGGTCAGCACGTCCGACCGGACGACAGTCGACACCGACAGTTGCCGATTCCGCATGTTGGCGCGTTCGAGCTGGTATTTCACGTCGCGTGCCAGCTTGTTCAGCGCCGTCCGGAACAGGTCCTTCATCAGGTCGCCGGAGACTTTCAGGCGCTTGTTGGCGTAGTGGTCCTTGTCGTCTGCCTCACGCCGGTCGAGGGCCAGTTCGAAGCAGGCCTCGGCCATCCGGCAGAGGTAGTAGGCCTTGTTGATGCGCACGTCCTCGTCTTCGACACCCTCCTCGTGGAGGTGTGGCAGCAGGTACCGGTCGATGACGTAGTTTGCGCGTTTGAGCTGGTAGTTTTTGCCCTGTCCGCTGGCGACGCGTTCGCCCAGGGTCTCGATTGCGCCCTCGGTAGTCTGGACGTCTGCGGCCTCCAGATTCTCCAGCATGAACTTGACAATCTCCGGGTCGTCGCTCACGCGGTGGACGATCTCCTCGTCGGACTCCAGTCCGAGCGCGCGGACGAGCGTGACGAAGTTCACGCTGCCCGAGACAGACGGGAAGGAGACTTCGAGCAGCCCGTCGCGGGTCCGCTCGACGAGCACCAGGGCCCGGTAGCCACGGCGCTGGGAGAAGGTCTTGGCGACTTCAATGGTGTCGCCGTACTTCGTGTCGGTCTCGGCGAGAATCTTGTTCGGTGCGAGGTCCTCGCTGGTCATCAGGACCCGCTCAGAGCCGTTGACGATGAAGTATCCGCCGGGGTCGGCAGGGTCCTCGCCGATGTCGATGAGTTCCTCGTCGGAAAAGCCCGCAATGTTACACTTCTCGGAGCCGACCATAATCGGCATCCGGCCGATTTTGGTCTCGGTCTGGTCGACGACGCGCTCTTCCTCGTCGTGGCCACCTTTGACGATGGCCATCTCCATGAAGACTGGCGCGGAGTAAGTGATGTTGCGCAGGCGCGCCTCCTGCGGATAGAGGAGTTCCTCGCTCCCGTCGGCCTCGCGGACGCGGGGCGTGACGACGCGTACGTCGCCAAGTTCGACGAAGACCGGTTCCTCGCCTTCCTTGTCGCCGATGTCCGTCTCGATGGTCTCTTTCTCGTCGACCACTCGTTGCATTCCTCGGCCGAGGAAGGAGTTGAACGACCGGAAGTGATGTTCAGCGAGCCGTTCGCGCGAAAAGTATTCCCGTGAGATGTCTCGTTTGTCGTCGATATCCATTATTCCACCACCAGTCGGTACACTCTTGCGACGTCTGTAGTGCGTGAGTCGCGTTCGATTTTCACCACGTCGCCGATCGATGCATCGTCGGGCAACGCAGGGTCTGCGCGTTTGATTTTCGGCAGGTCTGTTTTTCTGATGTTATACTCCTCGAGTACGTCCTCGAGTGCGTCGTCCTCAAGGACCGTATGGTCGGGCACGAGTTCGTGTTGGCTTACATCTACCATGGGTGTGGCTTGGCCGGCAGAGAAGGCTGTTCGAAGATACTACAGCGCCCTATATCCGGAAGCCATATAACACTTATCAAACGCAGACGAGCAAGGCTATCGAACCCCCGCCCGGGCGACGCCGTTTGACCGCAGGTACGGGCCCGACGCGAGGGTATCTATGTGTTCGTACCACGCCGTTGTCGTAGCGGGAATATATAACTTGGGTCGCACTCCCACGGCGCCTTGCTTTGGAAAGTCTTAATACCAGAAGCGCGATACGGTGTAATGCGAAGGCCCGGGTGGTGTAGTGGCCCATCATACAACCCTGTCACGGTTGTGACGCGGGTTCAAATCCCGCCTCGGGCGTCTCTAACTTTCCGCGAGGTGTTTCATCGCCGAGCGATTGCTCTATTGTGACGACCAGATGCGGGATTTGAACGAGACGACGAGCGAGCGCCAGCGAGTGAAGCCGGCGTCGTTCAAATCCCGGAGCGACGTTCCCCCTCCAACTTTCGCAAACGCAGAGCGTCTGCTCTCAGGCGTGTAACACAGAACCGCAACAGCCACGACCGGTAAACGGTTTAGTCCCCGAACGAGAACAGACCGTATGGACGACGTGGACGGTCAGGAGATGCCGGGGGCTATCGTCGAGGAGTTCCTGCAGCGCGAACAGGGGACGCGGGCGCTCCTCGACGAACTGGAGCGGTTGTCCCTCGAAGGCGACCACGAGGCAGTCCGGACGCGCATTCGGGAGTTTGCCGACAACAGCCGCAACGTCTTTTTCGCCGTCGCGCTCGCGCTGACGAACTCGAAGCACTTCTTTGGCGACGTGGAATCACAACTGGGCGTCGGTGCTGCCGACCGGCTCCGAGACCTCGCAGACACCTATCCGACGCTCGCAGAGCCGTTCGGAATCGTGCGCATGGAGGTCGCAAACGACCGAAAGAATCCGATGACGGGCATGGACGTGACCACCAGCTACCACGCCGAAGAGGAGACGCCACTCATCGCTTACACCGCCCACTCCGGCAAGATGGCCCTCCACGAATCGCGGGGCTCCCCACAGGAAGTCCTCCAGTCGGCCAGCTACCTCGTCCAGGCGACAAACGACGCACTGGAGGCCGCACTCAACCAGGACCACTCGGTCAACACCGACGAACTCAGCGAACTCATCGACCGCCGGGAACAGCTAGAGTCTGAACTGGGCCAGTTGCGGGACCGCATCGACGAGCTCCGGCGCAAACCCGTCGGCGACGAATAGGAAGCGAACGGGGCCGTTCAGAGCGCGTCGAGCAGTTGGTCAATATCCTCGGCGGTGTTGAACGCGTGAACCGACGCCCGACAGGCGTGTGGCTCGGGAATCGAGCGAATCTGAATCCCCTCGGTTACCAGCCGCGCGGCCGTTTCATCGGGCTCGTCGACCGAAAAGGAGACCAGCCCCGACTCGTAGTCACGCGGACTCAAGAGCTGGTCACCGAGTCCGTCTTTCAGCCGGTCGGTCAACCGTTCAATACGCGACTGAACGGCATCGAGACCGAGTTCCTCGAACAGCGCGACACTTTCCGCCAGCCCGACGTACGGGCCAATCGCCGTCGTCCCGAGTTCGAACCGGCTGGCGTCCGGCGCGTACGTGTACCCCTCGCCGTCGGCGTGGCGGTCGATGGAGAAGTACCCGATCCGCTGCGGTTCGAGGTCCTCGAGGACGGCGCTGTCGATGTACAGAAAGCCTGCACCCCACGCGCCGAGGAGCCACTTGTGGCCCGAGGCGGCCACGAAATCCGCGCCCCACTCGTGAACGTCCATCGGGACCTGGCCCGGTGACTGCACGGCGTCGACGAGCACGAGCGTGTTCGCGTCGTGTGCGATGTCGACCACCTCGCCGATTGGCAGACGCGTCCCGTAGTTCCACGACAGCGAACTCAGACAGAGCAGACGCGCGTCCGCGACTGCCGTCTTCAGCGATTCGAGCGAGAGGCGACCCTGCTCGGTCTCGAGTTCGCGCACCTCGATGCCGTGGCGGTCGGCCATCCGCTCCCACGGGAGTTCGCCGGCCGGATGTTCGAGGTCGGTCCGGACGACCACGTCGCCCGGCTCCCACTCGATGCTGGTCGCGACGTGGTTAATTCCCTCGACAGTATTTCGGGTGAGCGCGATTTCTTCGGGGCGTGCACCGACGAAGCCGGCGACGGCCTCGCGGGCGCGCTGGCGTTCCGCTGCTGCCACGTCGTACATCCCGTCGTCGCCACAGGGTGCGTCGAACTTGTGGCGGTGCTGGAAGTCGGTGATAGCATCGACGACGCGGGTCGGGCTCGGGCCGCTCGCGCCGGTGTTGAGGTACGTACAGTCGTCGAGTGCAGGAATGTCAGCACGGAGCGTCTCCGGGTCCATACCGGAGCGTCGAGACGGACACACTACAATCCCGCGCCCGAGTGAGGTCACAGCACCAGACCGGCGGCCGCGAAACCTGCAAAAACTGCAAGGATTGTCCCGACCAGATTGACGACAGCGTTTGCCAGTGCGCGCTTTGGCTCGCCGGTCTCGGCCAGTCGAACCGTCTCGAAAGCAAACGACGAGAAGGTCGTGAAGGCTCCGCAGAATCCAACGCCGGCCAGCAACAGGAGCGACTCCGCGACCGGTGCGGCGACGAGCGCGCCGAGCAATACGCTCCCGAGGACGTTGACCGTGAGCGTATCTCTCGTGTTGGCGTCGACGCGCTCGCCGACGAGGTGCCGCGCGACGGCACCCAGAACGCCACCGGTGCCGACGAGAACAAACTCCATCACGACAGCCACCTCGCGACAAGTTGTCCAAGTATCACGGCGAGGAATCCGAGCGCGTAGTTTGCACCCACGTTGAGCGCGGCCATCGGTGGCGACAGTTGCGTCGTCTCGAGCGCGAACGTGCTGTAGGTTGTAAACGACGAACAGAAGCCGGTGCCCGCGACGAGACGCGTCTCGACACTGAGCCGGTCTGCGATGTGCGCCTCGTAGAGGAGAACGCCCAGGAGGAAGGTGCCAGCGACGTTCGCGAGCAGCGTCCCCCACGGGAACGCCGTCGGGAACGCTACGGCGACGGCATAGCGGAGCACAGCCCCGAGAAAGCCACCGGTCGCGATGAGTGCGAGCGGTCTGGCTCGCTCGCGCAGTTGCATTGTCCGTGGGAATTCAGCGCCGCTATTCGTCGCTTTCGGTCTCAGCCATAGAGGTGGCTCCGTCCGCCCTGAAAAACGCTCGTCCGAGTGTTTATCACCGAAGGCGGGGCCACCCTCGCGCGTGTCCGACAGAAGCCTCCGGCACGACACCCGTGCCATCGAAGGATTGCCGATTCGACTCGTCATCGCGCTGGTCGTCGGCGTGGCCAGCCTCAGCGTGATGATGACCATGATTTCCGGGCTCGGAAGCCTCGGCGTCAGCGAACTCGATGTCCGGCCGGAGCCGGAAGTCGTCTCCCCGGACGTTGACAACGTCACCGTCACCGTCGTCGACGCCAACGGCGACCCCGTCTCGAACGCGACAGTCATCGCAAAGGGCGACTCGGCCGACCTCGCCGACGTCGAGACTGCCAAAACGCGGGCCGACGGCACCGCGACAGTGTCACTCGACCCACGGCTCGGCCCGAATCAGGTCGAGGGAACGGTCACCTTCGACGTGAAACCGCCGAGTGGCGACTACGCCGACCGCCGCGAGAATACGGAACTGCTGGTGCTCAAAGAGTGACAGGCGGCAGTCGGCGGCGACTATCGCATCCGCGGTTCGCTGTCCCAGTCTATCCAGTCGAGTTCCCACCCCTTCCGGCGTCGCGCGTCGCGCTCGGCGAACTCGCGGTCCTCGCGCCGGGTCCGATTTCGCTCGATAGTGTCTGCCTGCTCGCCCTCGACTAACATCGGGTCGAAGGCACACGACCCCAGACGCTCGGCGGCCCCGTCGCGGTCGACCACGGCGATGGCCTGCTGGTGGGCACCCAGCGGCATCACCAGTCGCCCGTCCGGTGACAACTGGTCGAGCAGCGCCCGCGGGGGACGGACAGCCGCTGCCTCGACCAGAATCCGGTCGTAGGGGGCGTACTCGGGAAGACCGTCCGCACCGTCCCGACAGTCGACAAGCACGCCATCGTAGCCGGCCTGTGCGAGGTTCTCTCGAGCCTCGTAGACGAGCCGACGCGTGATGTCGATGGCCTGCACGTCACGCTGGCCGGCGATTTCCGCGAGCACGGCCGCGGTGTAGCCGATGCCCGCCCCGACGACGAGCACGGAGTGGTCCTCGTCGGTATCGAGTGCCTCAAGCAGTCGGGCGACGGTGCTGGGGGCCAGCACGCGCGTGCCCATGTGTTCGAATGCGCGGTCCGCGTACGCGTTGCGGTCGTCGTCGACAAACTCGTGGCGCGGCACTGTCCGCATTGCCACCGAGAGGGTGTCGCTGTGCAGACAGCCCTTGCTCTCGTGGGTGAGGCTGTCGACCATATCGTCACGCAGCACCGCGGCGTCCATGGTCCAGTGTTGGCGCGGACGGTAATGAATTGTCCGCCCGAAACCGCCCCACTACAGGACAACGTGTCGGTCACCTACTGCAGGGGAACGAAGCGCACGCGGCCATGTTCCGCCCGGTCGAGCGACCCGTCGGCACGCCGCCACGCCCGGACGAGAACCTGGCGCTGGTCGCCGATCGGCCCGAGAAGGATGCCATCGGGGCGAACCTGGTCGACGAGTGCCTGCGGGAACGTCGACGCCGCACAGGTCAGATACGCGCGGTCGTACGGCGCGTTGTCCGGCCATCCCTCTTTCCCGTCGCCCGCACGCACGGAGACGGCGCCGTAGCCGACGCTCTCGAGTGTCGCTCGGGCCTTGGTAGCCAGTCGGTCGTGATACTCCACGCTGTAGACGTTCTCGGCACCGACGATTTCGGCCGTCACGGCGGCATGATACCCACAGCCGGTGCCGATTTCCAGAACCGTATCGCCGGGCTCCAGTTCCAGCAGGTCGGCCATGATAGCGACCATGTGGGGTGCGCTGATGGTCTGGCCCTCGCCAATCGGGAGCGGCGTGTCCTCGTAGGCCGCCTGTCGCTTGCCCTCGGGAACGAACTCGTGGCGCGGCACTGCACGCATCGCGTCGAGTGTCCGCTCGCGCAGGTCGTCTCGCGTCGCGAGCGCATCGACCATCGCGGCCCGTCGGTCGGTCCAGTCGGTCATGATGTGTCGGGTCCCGTCGCTACCAGGCCGACCACGCGCTGGTCGACTCATCGCGCGCGTACAGTCGTTTGATGTCCTTGGCGACGACAGTGTCACCGTCGAAGTCGAGTTTCTCGTGGTCGTAGCCCACCGCGTCGTCGCGCACGAGGATTCCCTCGATGGTGAACTCCTCGTCGGCCAGTTCCTCGGTCTCTCCGACGACGAATTCGTAGTCGCCGGGGACCTGCAGATCGAAACTGTGTGTCTCGTCGTGTTCGCCACCCTTCGGGTGGGCGGTCACGCTGACGCTGACGTTGCCCACCGCGCGCGTCCAGATGGTGTCGACGTCCTCGGCAGCGGCCTCGTCGGTACGGCCGTCCCCGACTTCGAGGCTCGTGATTCGAACGGTCATAATCGCCTCGTCGGTCTCCAGCAGGAACTCCTCGCCGGTCGCGAGCGTCTCGTCGGTCGGCACGTCGGCTGTCGCCGAGAATGACTCGTCGTCCTGGGAGACGACGACGTCTATCTGCCGGGTCTGTTCTTCGGGCAGTGTCGTCTTGTGGACGTGACTGCACTCGGTACAGCGGACGGTCGCCTGCCCGCCAGGGCTCAGTACTTCGTGGACCGTTTCGAGGTCCGGTGAGCAGGCCGGACACTCCAGCGGGACCTGCTCGACGGTATCGTTCATATCCAGTCTCTACGCCAGTCTGCTATAAAAGGCGTGGGCTCCGGGCCGCACGGGGTTGCTGGCGCCTCACGCGACCGAGAAGTGACTGGCCAGTCGAAATAAAGAAAACCGAAATCGCAGTCAGTGTCGCCGAAGCGACGGCCAATGCGAGATTAGTTGCGGACGACGTTCGTCGCGCGGGGACCCTTGGGGGCCTGTTCGATGTCGAATTCGATGTCTGTTCCCTCTTCGAGGTCCGGGCCGCCGACATCTTCCATGTGGAAGAACACGTCGTCGTCAGCATCGTCCGTCGAAATGAAACCGTAACCGCCTGTGTCGTTGAAGAAATCAACGTTACCTTTCGCCATTACAAACAAGTGTACAGCCGGTGCACGGATAACCCTTCCGAGGGTCGTGGTACCACCACACAACTGTACTGTTCGATTACTCCTGAGGAAGTTCCACTTCCTCACCGTCAGCATACACGGTCGGTTCCGTCAGAATTCCGTCCGAGTGAATCGGTGCGTGGACGTCCCCGCCGATGCCGTGGTCGTCGCCGATAGCGATGTGGACCGTGCCACCCGCTTTCTCGTCGAGCAGAACCGACCCAACGAGGTCCGAGACGGCGACGTTGGTCCCAATACCCAGTTCCGCGAGGTTGTACGCGTCGTCGCCGACCTCCTCGGCGGCGGCTTCGACCTCCCCCCGGAGCCCCTCGTCGGCGATGTCGACGACCTGGCCGTCCTCGACGGTGAACTCGACGACGTGGCCGTCTTCGAGCTGGCCGTGGGGCATCATCGTCCCGTCGACGACGACGGTGCCGTCGGCGGTTTCGGGGCTGACAAAGACCTCGCCGGCAGGGAGGTTGGTCATCAACCCGGATTCGTGGACGATACCGGTGTCTTCCTTCCACTCGCGGTCGCCGGGAGCGAAGGTGATATCGGTCCCCTGCGGGGAGGTGACCCGAATCTCGTCGGCATCCTGGACTTGCGCCAAGACGTTGCCACACTCCTCGCGGATGCGCTCGTAGTCGGCGTCCATCCCCATCAAGAAGACGCCGTCGGTGATGCCGGGGAGCGTCGCCACGCGCGCACCCGCTTCGTTCGCGTCCGTGCGCGCCTGGGTGTGACTCAGACTCTTCGTCGTCGGCGCGAGGACGACATCGGCGCCGGCCATCGCGGCGGCGACGGGCGCGGGCGGCTCCTCGCCGTGCTGGTCGCCCGGCGGATACCGAATCATCGCGACGTCGTCGGTCGTCTCGCGGGCGACCGCGTACAGCGCCTCGGCGATTGCCTTCCGCTTGTCGTCGGTGACGATACAGCAGGACTCGTTGGCGCGCAGTCCCATGCACTGCTCGACTGCGGTTTCGGCGGGCTTGCGAAGGGAGTTGTTCATGTCCGCGAGGTTGGGCGGTAAGGGTATAGGAGTTTCTGCCCTCACGCCACAGCGACGCACTTGCGAGGACGACTGCACGAGAAACTCACCGGAGGACGGCGAGAGTACTCAAACGAATCCCCCTCGGTGCCAACAGACTTTGGTATCCGCCGGCTACGTCGAGTTTACCTGGTTCACTCCAGCGGTGTAAAGGTCACATCGCCGGTTTCGGTGTCCAGCACGACCGCGGCCGGCGGCTCACCGCCGCTGGGTTCGGTCGGGATACCGCCGGGGTTGATGTGTATTGTTCCGTCGTAGTCCTCCTCGACCTGCTCGTGGGTGTGGCCCCGGAGGACGTAGTCGTAGCTGCCCGACTCCAGGAGCGCGCCGACGATGCCCTCGCTGGTGCCGTGGTAGACGGCGATACGGGTCTCGTCGAGGACGAGTTCGCCCATCTCGCCGAGGTACATCCCGAAGTCGTCGATGAGGTCTTTGAGCCCCCACTCGCCGTCGTTGTTCCCGCGCACCGCGTAGAAGTCGAACTCGTCGGTGTCGAAGGGACGGGCCGCGAAGGGCGCGACGATGTCGCCACAGTGGACGACCACGTCTACGGTCTCTTCGAAGTGGTCGACGGCTTGCTGTACGATGTCGAGATTGTCGTGCGTATCGGAGACGATGCCGACTTTCATGGGCCCCCTTCGACCGGGCGCGGTTTGACCGTTTGGAACGCGCTCGCAATGCCAATGGCGACAATCACAACGCCTATACAGAAAAGCGGCGAACCTCCGGCCAATGATTCAGGTAGGTATCAACGGGTACGGTACCATCGGAAAGCGCGTGGCCGACGCTGTCCGCGAGCAACCGGACATGGACGTCGTCGGCGTCGCCAAGACCCGACCGAACTTCGAGGCACAGGGCGCCGTCGACAAAGGATTCGACCTCTATGCAGCAATCCCGGAGCGCAAGCCCCGCTTTGCCGAGGCTGGCATCGACGTCGCCGGCGACGTCGAGGAACTCGTCGAACAGAGCGACATTGTCGTCGACGCCTGTCCGTCCGGCATCGGCGCCGACAACGCCGAGATGTACGCCGAGTACGACACCCCGGCGCTGCTCCAGGGTGGAGAAGACGGCGACATCGTCGACGCGAGTTTCAACGCCCGCTCGAACTTCGACACCGTGGAGGGCGAGGACCTCGTCCGCGTCGTCTCCTGTAACACGACCGGCCTCTCGCGACTCGTCGCACCCCTCGAAGAGGAGTACGGCATCGAGAAGGTCCGCGCGACGCTGGTCCGCCGTGGCGGCGACCCCGCCCAGTCCGGCCGCGGCCCCATCAACGACATCCTGCCAAACCCCGTCTCGCTGCCCTCCCACCACGGCCCGGACGTCAACACCATCTTCCCGGACCTCGACATCGACACGCTCGGGCTGAAGGTGCCCGCGACGCTGATGCACATGCACAGCATCAACATCACGCTCGAATCCGAGCCCGACGCAGCCGACGTTCGGGACCTGCTCGAATCCCAGTCGCGAACCTTCGTCATCCCCGAATGGCTCGGTCTCGACGGGGCCGGCGCTATCAAGGAACTCGCACAGGACGCCGGCCGCCCGCGGGCGGACATCTGGGAGAACTGCATCTGGGGCGAATCCGTCTCGATGGAAGGCTCGGACCTCTACCTGTTCCAGGCGATTCACCAGGAATCGGACGTGGTGCCCGAAAACGTCGACGCCATCCGCGCCGTGCTGGGCGAGGCCGACCAGCAAGCGAGTATCGAGAGGACGAACGAGGCGATGGGCCTCGAGGAAGGGCTGGCGCCGAGTCGCGTCGCACCCGAAGCGACGGCCGACGACTGAGCGCGCGTCAGAACAGCCCGCTGGGTGTCACAGGTCGAACCCCTCGCGTTTTTCGTACGTCGGTAACGATTCGTCCTCGATAATCCCGAGGCAGTTGGCAGCTTCCGAGAGTGGGAGGTTCTCGTAGTAGATGTGAGGCCACAGTTCGTCGGCTTCGGAGAGTTCGTGGTTTTCTGCCGAGACTTCCCCGTCGGCCGGCGTCAGCACCTCGATGCCGGTGAGTGCATCCATGACGGCGTCGTTGTCGGCAGTCGTCGCGACGAAGCGGACTTTCATCTCGTCGACCATCGGCCCCGAAATCGACAGCGAGGTCGGACGCATCGTGTTCTCGATGCGCGGGTCGAGCCGTATCTTCACCCAGAGGCCGTCGATGCCACGGTAGCTCCCGACCTCGATCGGCGAGTCGACGTGCTCGGCCAACACCGTCCGCACGGTCTCTTCGTTCATGTGGGCCAAAACGAGCTACACGCTCTTGAACGTATCAATCGCCGAGAGTGCGCCGAGAGAGCGAGCGGTTTCGGGCCGGCCGCGCTGGGGTGCCCACAACGTGGGGCCAACCCAGCAGGTCACCGGGTGAGTTCGACTTCGTTCGCGCGTTTCAGTACCTCGACGCCGGGGAGCGGTTTCCCCGTCAGCGCGCGGATGTACGCCCCGCCGGCGATAGAGACGTGCGAGAAGTCCTCCTCGCGCATCCCGTACATCTCGATGGCGCGGGAGGTGTCACCGCCCCCGACCACCGAGAAGCAGTCGCCGGCAGCAATCGCTTCGAGGATGTTCGTCGTGCCGTGCGAAAAGCGGTCGTCCTCGAAGACGCCGAGTGCGCCCTTGACGAAGACGGCCGCGGAGTTGGCGGCGATATCGGCATAGCGGGAGGTGGTGTCCGCGCCGACGTCCAGATAGTCGTGATCCTTGTTCTTGACGTCGGAGACGGTGACCTCGACACGCTCGCCATCGTCGTTCTCGTAGGCCAGGTCGGTCGGGTAGACGAGTTCGCTCGGGTGGGCCTCTATCATGTGCTGGATTTTCTCTAAGTTCTGCTCGAACTGCTCGTCGTAGAGGTCCATATCGCCGATGTCACGGCCCACGTCGTAGCCCACCGCACGCAAGAACAGTTCCCCCGCGATACCGCCCAGAAGGAAGTTGTCGACCTTGTCCTCCAGTGCGGTCATCACCTCGATGACGTCGGTCGCTTTCTTCCCGCCGGCGACCATCGTCACCTCGCCGTCGAAGTCCCGGTTGGCAATCGAGGAGTTGGCCTCGTATTCCGAGACCATCACACGGCCGGCGTAGGCGTCCATCACGAGCGGGAAGCCGACGATAGAGGCGTGACTTCGGTGAGAGACGGAGTAGCCGTCGCCGATGTAGGCGTCGAACTCGGGAGCGAGCGTCTGGACGAGGTCGCTCTCGGCGTGCACCTCGGGGTCTTTCTCGGGGAGTTCGTCGTCGGTCATCCGGACGTTCTCGAGCATGAGCACGTCGCCTGCCTCGAGGTCCGCGATGGCGTCGAGCGCGTCCTCGCCGTAGGTGTCGGGGACGTACTCGATGTGCTGGTCGACGTATTCGGCGAGGATTTCGGCGTGTTGTTCGAGCGGGACGAAGGTGTCTCGACCCGGGCGACCCTGATGGGCGAGCAGCGCCACGCTGTGGCCGGACGCAACGAGGTCACGGACGGTCCTGGCGTGGCGCGTAAAGCGGCGGTTGTCCTGAACGCGCCCCTCCTCGACTGGGGAGTTCAAGTCCACTCGCATCAGGACTCGCTGACCGTCTGCGAGGTCGTCGAGGGTCTTGTAACTCATTGCGTAGGAGTGTGGTGACCAGCTATTAGTAGTCCGCGATGTTGTCGCGGGAACCCACTGGCCCCAGACGAGCCCGGCCGGACAGCGCCAGCTCGGCCGGTGGCCCGAGCCGAAAGCTTTTGAGTGTGATTGCCTTACCTGGCCTTATGAGACGCGACGACCGCGACGACCCCTTCGACGAGTTCTTCGAGGAGATAGAGCGGATGATGAACGAGATGATGGGCACGAACGCGGAGTTCCACCTCGAACACAACAGTGGCGGTGGGGACGTCGGCCACCAGACCGGCGATGTCCACTTCGACTGCCACGAGACCGAGGACAGCATTCGGGTCGTCGCGGACCTCCCTGGGGTCACCAAAGACGACATCAATCTCAAGTGCGACGGGACCACGCTCCACGTCGACGCCGAAGGGCCAGAACGTACCTACCAGGAGCGTATCGACCTCCCCAGTCGCGTCGACGAACGCTCTGCCAGTGCCACCTACAACAACGGCATCCTGGAAGTGACCTTCGACCGGGTCGACGACTCGACCAGCATCGACCTCTGAGCGCCGGCATCGATTGGCACACGGAACGTCGGACTATCCGTCGGCCACGGTCTGCCGAATCAACCCCGCGAGGTCGTCATAAAAGCCGTCTTCGTATTTTGTCGCCGTGTCGATTGTCGGCCGCGCGTTCGTCTCGTTGACCACCACCCGGTCGTCGGTCACGAGCAAGTCGATGCCCAGAAATGAGATGTCCATCGCCGCGGCCGCCCGTTCGACGAGGGCCCGGTGGTCCGCGGACAGTTCGATACCGGTTGCCTCGGCCCCACGGTGGACGTTGTGCTTCCACTGCCCGGCATCGAGCGCGTCCTCGGGCAGGCGACGCTCGACGGCACCGACGTACTCGCCGTCGAGACACATCGCCCGGAAATCCCGCGCGTCGGGGAGGTACTCCTGGACGAGAAAGGAGTTGTCGCCGGTCGCCTTGTAGTCGTGGACCAAGTCGAGATAATCACAGATGCCCAGGAAGGAATCGAGGTCCGCCGCCTTCGCCACGCCGACCCCGCGCGTGACGGCGTTTGGCTTGACGACGACCGGTGGGTCGAACCGCTCGAAGGCCTCGGCGAGGTCCGACTCGTCGACGGGGTCAGAGACCACGACTGTCTCCGGTGTGGGCAGTCCCGCCCGCGAGAGACGCGCCAGGGCCTCGCCTTTGTGCCGGGAGCGCAGGATTGCCTCGCGGCCGTTGACCCAGGGGACGCCGAGCAGTTCTGAGACGACGCCGCCCTCGGCGAGTCGCGGCGGGAATACGAAGCCAGCGTCGAACGCGCCGAAATCCGCATCGAGCGGTATCGTCCGCTCTGCCGTCTGGACGTACTCGGCGGCGATGCCACGCTCGGCGAGTGGGTCCTGCATCCGCTCGTAGGTTTGCTTGTTCGTCGCAACCGCCAGCCGGAGCATACAGACCACAGGGGGACGAGCGGAATAAATCTGGTCGGTTCTTCTCCAGAACGACACTCTCGACCGGAGACTCTCAGGACTGTGCTTCGACGGGCGCGCCGCGGGCGTTCTTCTGGACGCTCCGAAGCCCCTGTTTTGCCTTCTGTTTCGAGGCGTATCCCTGGCCGCTGTCTGCGATTATCTCGCTGTTGTCGTGGACGAGTCGCCATCGCCACTTCGCGGCGTTGTCGGCAAAGAGTTCGAACGTTGCCTTGCTCCCACCTTCGTCGATAACGCCGTCGTCTTTGGACGTATCGACGACGTAGGCGCCGGGTGCGTTGGCCTTGACACTGTCGAGGCCCTGCTGGGCCTTCTGTTTGGAGGCGTAGCCCTCGCTGCTGTCGGCGATGATGTTCCCGTTGTCGTGGACGAGTCGCCACCGCCACTGGTCGGCCTTGTCCGCGTAGAGCTCGAAGGTGGCCTTGCTCGCAATCACGTCAGTCTCGATGGATTCGTCGTCCGCTTCCCACGACATTTCGAGTTCGAGCGTGACCTGGTCGCCCTCCTGCTGGAGGTTGGCCTCGAAGTCGGATTCGGCAGGTGGGGTAACCGTCACCGTCTGTTCCTCGTCAACCGGCACGGGGTCGCCACGGCCGAGTCGGCTGGCGACCCGACGCAAGTACGATGCGATGCCTCGCCGTGTGCGAGGTTCTCCGGATTCGTGGGTGGTCTTCTCTGACATGTAGACAACCAACGAGGGGGAATTACTTGAGTGTATGCCCACTCAGAAGCGCGATCGCGCTGGTGCTCGTCGCGCCGGGAACTCGGCCCTCGGGGTCGACGGGACAGTCAGTGACAGCCCAGCGGCTCGTCGCGTTCGAAGTTGTGTGGCACCGCGAGGGTGCCAGGATGGGGTCGGCAGCGTCGAATCGGCCGTCTCAGGCGATGAGCTGCTCTTCGCCGCGTTCGACGACGATACGGCACGGCGGCGTAATCTTGTTGTACGCGCGGCGGTAGGCTTCCTTGACGACGTCGGCCTGGTCGACGTCACAGTAGGCGGTAAAGAGCCGCTCACCGGCGTTGATGCGGGCGGCCGTCCCGACGATTTTCCCGAACGCCGCACGCATCCCGTCGGAAACACGGTCTGCCCCGGCACCCGTCGCCTGCTTGTTCTCACGGAGGACCTGGTGGGGGAACTTCCGGAGAATCATCGAGTAGTTGTTCTCGCCCAGTTCCTGGATGAGATAGCGGTTCGCCGAGAGGCGGGAGGCTTCCAGCGAGCCGTGGCGGAGCTGGACCGTCTCCTCGACGACCAGCGAAATCTGGACGTCGTACTCCTCGGGCTCTTTGTGCCTGTCGCCCATCTTGTGCTGTGCAATCTTCGAACCGGGAATACCCGTGATGTACTCGCGTCGCGTGTACGGGGGTTTGTCGATGTCCCGGTACATAGAGGCCGGCTTATCGGACATGGTCTTGGAGGAGACGAAGCCGACAGCGTAGATAAAGCCTTTGAACCACGGCGACTGCTCGCCCACGATGTCGATACAAATTTGACACGAGCGCGAGCAGACGTCACTATGCGCCGCCGAACCCTCCTCGCTGGCGTCGGAACAGTCACAACCGCCGGGCTGGCCGGCTGTTTCGGTGCCGTCTTCGAGACGACAGCCTCCGAATCGTTCGAGAACACCTACGACGTACGCGCCGAGACGACGCTGACCGTCAGTAACCGTAACGGGAACGTGAGCGTTCGAAACACCGACGACGACCAGCTCACCGTCGCCGGCGAAAAACGGGCCAGCTCCGAGTCTGCGCTGGAGGAACTCAGCGTCGACGTGACGACGGGAGAGCGGGTCGTCGTCGACGTCTCCTTTGGCCCCGGGTCGAACTTCGACCAGCGGAGCGTCGACGTATCCATCGACGTGCCGACGGGCGTCACCGTCGACCGCGTTGAAACGTCGAACGGCAACGTCACCGTCACCGGAGTGACCGGAGACGTGAGCGCGTCGACGAGCAACGGCAACGTCTGGGCGACTGACGTGGACGGCTCCGTCGACTGTGACAGCTCGAACGGGAACGTTCGGATTCGCGGCGCCACCGGGGTAGCCAGTGCGCGCACCTCCAACGGGACCGTCGACGTCGAACTGCTGGCGATGGACGGCGACGTGACCTGCGAGTCCTCGAACGGCGGCGTCACCATCCGAATCGGGCCGGACATCTCGTGTGCGTTCGAACTCTCGACGTCGAACGGACGGGTCAGCGTCGAAGACGTGCCACACACTGCGTCCGTCTCTCGACGCGGCCGCATGGAGGGACGGATACGTGACGGCACAGACCCGACGCTGACCGCAGCGACGACGAACGGCGATGTTCGGCTCCAGTCCGCAGAGTCCTGATGCTGTCGGACGGCGGAATTTGCGTCCGATGGCCGTCCAGTCGGTTCTTCAGCCGCGAGACTGAACCGCCACGGCACGCTCCTCGACGACGCTGTCCGAGGGCGTGTGGACGACGCTGACGGTCACCTCGTCGCCGGGCGTAAGGTGGACTGCGCGCTTCTGGAGCCGAAAGTGGACGGTCTCACCGGCCCGCCAGACGCCATCAGCGTCCGAGCCGACCGACGTCAGGGGGCCACCGACGCGGCCACACCGGCCGTCGAAGAGGTCCGGTCCCTCGACGTGGCCGTCCCGGAGGCAGTTCGTCGACAGCGGCAGGTCGACCAGCCGAGTTACGTCGTGGCCCGGCGCGGAGACAACGAGTGCTACCTCGGCCATCGACAGTGAGTCGCCGTTCCGATGGCGCAACCGAAGGACCTGGTCGTCGGGCCCGCAGCCAGCACACGCTGCTGTCGTTGCCTCGGCCTCGATGGTCGCAACAGGCGGCGGGTCGTCGAGCGACGCCATCGCCATCCCACCCGCGAGGACGCCCGTCGCCAGTACGACGACGAGCGCGACGAGCGTGACCGTTCCGACGACCGAGGAGAGGCCACGGTCCGATTGGGGCGTCATCGGACGGAGGTGGTCGCGCCTTCACTGATAAGTGTCGAGGTGGGCGACGACCCAACGCCGTCGTACTCGCGTCGGGCGGTAACACTCGTGTAATCACACGCTGTCTTTATTCGGCTCGCAGCCCTAGTCATTGGTATGAATATGCTCGTCGACGGCGAGTGGCGAACAGACGCGTACGAATCCACAAACGAGGACGGCGAGTTCGACCGCCAGGAAACCTCGTTTCGCGACGCCGTCGAAGACGACCCCGACGCCCGGTTCCAGCCAGAAGCCGGCCGCTATCACCTCTACGTCTCCTACGCCTGTCCGTGGGCCCACCGGACGCTGCTGGTTCGGGCACTGAAAGGACTCGAAGACGCCATCTCCATCGACGTCGTCGACCCGTTCCGCGGCGACGACGGCTGGCAGTTCACCCCCGACAAGGAGGGCTGTACCCCCGACACGGTCAACGGCAGCGACTACCTCCGTGAAGTCTACACCGAAGCCGACCCGGAGATGACCGGGCGCGTGACCGTGCCCGTCCTCTGGGACAAACAGGAGGAGACCATCGTCAACAACGAGTCCAAAGAAATTCTGCGGATGCTCGACACCGAGTTCGACCGGGTCGCAGACCACGACGTCGACCTCTACCCGGAGGGCTACCAGGACGAGGTCGACCGCATCATCGAAGAAATCTACGACCCAATCAACAACGGCGTCTACCGGGCCGGCTTCGCCAAGAGCCAGGCGGCCTACGACAGCGCCGTCGACGACCTGTTCGACGCGCTGGACCACTGGGACGAGGTGCTAAGCGACCAGCGGTACCTGGCCGGTGACCGCCTGACGGAGGCAGACATCTGCATGTTCACGACGCTGGTCCGCTTCGACCAGGTGTACCACACACACTTCATGTGCAACAAACGGCACATCCACGAGTACGACAACCTCTGGCCGTACCTGCAGGACCTCTATCAGACACCAGGGGTCGCCGAGACGGTCGAGATGGACCACATCAAGGAACACTACTACACGACCCACCCCGACGTGACCCCATCGCGCATCATCGCGGCCGGCCCGGACCTCGATTTCGAGGCCGACCACGGCCGCGACGAACTGCCCGGCGGGCCACCAGAAGCACTGCTTCCGACGGCCTGAGCGGAGCTACGACGACTCGAAGTGAGCCGCGACCTGTTCGCGGTCGGCCGGCGTGTTGACGTTCCGGCACCACCCGTCGAACTCGACTGTTTCGACGCGTCTGCCAGCCTGAATCAGGAGGTCGACAGCGTCGCTGAGTTCGTACTCGCCGGTGTGCCCGGGCGTCACGAGCCGACAGGCCGGAAGAATCGCCGGGGAGAACGCGTAGACGCCGCGTGGAATCAGCCGCGACGGTGGCTCGTCGGGTTTCTCGACCAGCCCGACGACTTCACCGTCAGCGACGTCGAAGACGCCACCCGCTCGTGCCCGCTCCCGGGGCACGCGCTCGACGAGCGTCGTCGCGTCGGCGTCGGTCGCCCGGTGGCGCTCGACGACCGGCGAGAGGTCTGCATCGAAGACGTTGTCGCCGTTCAGCAACAGAAACTCACCTTCGACGTGCGGTTCTGCCTGCAACACCGCGTGTGCGAGGCCGAGCCGTTCGTCCTGTGTCGCGTAGTTAAGCGGAATGCCTTCGAAGGAACTATCATAGTACTCACGGATTGCGTCGCCGCGATAGCCGACGACGACCACGATGGACTCGACGCCGAGGTCCGCGAGCGTCTCGAAGACGTGGGTCAGCAGTGGCTTCCCAGCAACCTCGACCAGTCCCTTCGGTCGGTCGTCGGTGAGCGGGCGGAGTCTGGTGCCCTCGCCGGCGGCCGGAACGACACCCTGCATGACCGACCGTACGAATCCAGCCGGGAAAAGCGCGGGGTGGGTTTTAGCTGCTTGACCCCGTACGCCCGCTGATGAGCGACGACTTACACTGTGAGACCTGCAGGGAAGACGTTTCGCGGGCAGCAGCGACGCGGACCGAGACCTACGGCGACCTCGACAGCGATAGCTGGCAGACGCTGTGTTGTCCGACGTGTGGCTCGCGGCTCAAGACGGTCTTCGTCGGCGACGAATGAGCGGGGCTGTCACCGCCGATAGCCCGGGTCTCGCCGCCAGTTCGAGAGCAGTGGCGTCCGTCACCGGCGCGAGGTTTTTGTCGGCAGGGCCACAGCGATAGGTATGGCCGAGTCGCTGTCGTTGGGCGTCGACTGGAGTTCCGGGTCGTGGTTCGCAGTCGCCTTCGAGCGGACGGGCTTTGCCCACGCTGGCGTCTACGACGAAATCGGCGAACTCTGGCACCGCTACGAGGAGGTCGCCGACAGCGTGTTTGTCGATATTCCCATCGGACTCATCGAGGAAGGCGAGGAGGGACGCGAGTGTGACACGCTCGCCCGGCGTGTCCTGGGCCCGCGCAGTCGTTCAGTCTTTACGCCGCCGGTCAGAGAGGCGACCCGCCGGCACAGTTACAAAGCCGCAAAGCGCGTCAACGAGCGAAAGTCCGGGCGCAGTCTCTCGAAGCAGACGTTCAACATCAGCGAGAGCATCGCCGAGGTCGACGACCTGCTCAGGAACGTCCCGGAAGCGCGCGAGGCGTTCGTCGAATCTCACCCCGAGGTCTGCTTTCGCGCACTCGCCGGGGAACCGCTTCAACACTCCAAACGCAAGGCCGGCGGCTACGCCGAGCGGATGCGAACGCTGGCGACGTTCGACGCCGACGCCCCCGCTGTGGTCCAGTCTGCCGCCGAGGCCGCCGGCGACGCCGAGGTCGCAATCGACGACGTCCTCGACGCGACGGTACTCGCCTACGCGGCCCGCGCCAGTCCCGAGGAACGGTACACCCTTCCACCGGACCCCCCGACCGACGCGAAGGGGCTCCCGATGCAGATTGCCTACCGGGCCAGTAGCCCGCTCGTCGAGTGACCGGAGACCGACAGGACAGGGGTTTTCCCGGGAAAAGAGAATGCAATTCGGATTAATATATTGACGAACACGTCAGGGCGAAATATGAACACGAGCCTCGATACTGAGGGGATGTTCGAGGCGTGCCCTGATGCGGCGGTCCTGCTCGACGCCGAGGGGACCATAGTGGCCGCAAACGACCGGTGTGCGAGCCTCTGTGGCCGGTCACGGGAGACTCTCGAGGGGAGAGACCCGCACTCGCTGTCGCCGTCGGACTGGACGCCGGCGGTACCCGCCGAGACGCTCCTCGAGCGCGCACGCGAGAAACGAGTGACCTTCGACTGGCGCGTCGAGCGTCCAGACCGGCCAGCCGTGACTCTCCGCTGTTCGATGCAGGCTGTGACCGACACGAACGAACGAGTGTTCGTCACTGCCCGCGAGCAGACGCCCCAAGAGCAACCCGGAGCGTGGACGGCCAGCGAAGACGAGACCCGGGCCATCATCGACGGCGTCAACGACGCGGTCATGCTCGTCGATACCGACGGCAACTTCCTCGATGTCAACCGCGCGGCCGCGGAGCGACTGGGCTATACGCGCGCCGAACTGCTCTCGATGGGACCGGCCGACATCACCCCACCAGACCAGGCCAGACTGGTCGACGAGCGCATCCAGACAATCGAGGCAAACGAGACACTCGTCTTCGAGAGTGTTCACGTAACCGCCGACGGCGACGAGATTCCAGTCGAAATCAACGCCCGACGTATCACCTGCGGTGACCAGCCGGCAGTCCTCAGCGTCGCCCGCGACATCAGCCGGCAGAAGGAACGAATCCGACAGTTACGGACCTTCAAAGGGGCTGTCGAGCAGGCCGGACACGCCGTCTACATCACCGACACCGACGGAACCATCGAGTACGTCAACCCCGCCTTCGAGCGCGTGACCGGCTACGAGCCCGAGGAGATACTCGGAAAAACGCCGGAACTTCTCAGCACCGGCACCCGCGACGACAGCTACTACGAGGCGTTGTGGGAGACGGTTCTGGACGGAGACGTGTGGGACGAACAGATAGAAAACGAGCGGGCCGACGGCGAGCGCTACTACGCCGAGCAGACCATCGCCCCAATCGTCGAAGACGGGGACGTCTACAAGTTCGTCGCGATTCAGCAGGACATCACCGAGCGCAAACGGCACACACAGGAACTCAAGCGGTACGAACAACTCATCGAGAACGTCCCCGTCGGCGTCTACCGGAACACGCCGGGGCTGGCAGGCGAGTTCGAGGCGGTCAATCCGGCCATGGTCGAGATGTTCGACGCCGACTCCAGGGAAGCGTTGCTCGGCACCTACGTCGCAAAGCTCTACCGGACGCCGAGCCAGCGTGAACTGCTCACCCGGAAACTCGAGCAGGAGGGTCGTATCGTCGAGGAGAAGATTCGAATGGAGACGATGGACGGCGAGCCCTTCTGGGCGGCCGTGACCGCGCTCCGCCACGAAATCGACGGGGAAGTGTACTACGACGGTATCGTCCAGGACATCACAGAACGGCGCGAGCAGGCCCACAAGCTCCGGCTTCGCGAACAGCGGTTCCGGCGGCTGTTCGAGGGACACAACGCGGCGATGCTGCTCGTCGACCCGGAGACCGGTGCCATCGAACGCGCCAACGACGCCGCAGCGGAGTTCTACGGCTACGACCGCGAGACGTTGACCGGGATGCAGATTCAGGAGATAAACCAACTCGACGACGAAGTCGTCGCCCACCGCCGTGAAACCGCCGACGAGGAAGAGCAAAACCGGTTTGTCTTCCCCCACGAACTCGCCAACGGCGAGGTCCGCCAGGTCGAAGTCGACTCCTCGCCCATCCACACCGGCGAAAAGCGCGTGCTGTTCTCGATTATCCACGACGTCACCGAGCGGGAGCGGACGCGGGCGCGGCTCGAACGCCAGAACGAACAGCTGGAAGTGCTCAACCGCGTCGTCCGCCACGACATCCGCAACGACATGACCGTCGTCCTCAGCCACGCAGAGTTGCTCGCAGACTACGTCGACGAAGACGGGGCGGGGTATCTCGACAGCATCACCGAACACGGCGAGCACGCCGTCGAACTGACCAAGACGGTCAGAGAGTTGATGGAGACGATGCTCGACGACGGGCCGGTCGAGTCACGGGCGATGACCCTTCCGGACGTCCTCGTCACCGAAATCGAGGACGTCGACGCGGGCTACGAGGACGCCGAATTCACCGTCGACGGAACGCTCCCCGACGTTCCCGTGACCGGCAACGAGATGCTCTCGTCCGTGTTCAGGAACCTCCTCAACAATGCCGTCCAGCACAGCGACGTCAAGGACACGAAAGTGACAGTTTCGGCCGAAGAGACCGCAGAGACCGTCGTCGTCAGCATCGCTGACAACGGCCCCGGTATCCCGGACGCCCAGAAAGACACCATCTTCGGGAAGGGAGAACAGGGCATGGACAGCCCCGGCACCGGCCTCGGACTGTATCTCGTCTACACGTTCGTCGACCAGTTCGGCGGTGACGTCTGGGTGACGGACAACGACCCCCGCGGTGCGGTGTTCCACGTCGAACTGCCCAAAGCCTCGTCGTGACCAGTCGACGGTGTCGTCACTGTGGAGTCAAGAAGAATGAAAATGGGGCTGTCTGCGACGACAGTGCCGTCGCTTACAGGCGGGTGACGTTCGTCGCCCGCGGGCCCTTGTCTGCCTGTTCGATGTCGAATTCGACTTCCTGTCCCTCTTCGAGGTCCGGCCCGCCGACGTCTTCCATGTGGAAGAACACGTCTTCGTCCGCATCCTCAGTCTCGATGAAACCGTAACCGCCAGTGTCGTTGAAGAAATCAACCTTACCTTTCGCCATTTCCTTTCGTCCAACGCGGTGGGCCGTAATAATCCTTGCGAAAAGAACCCTCCCGCGAAACGGGGGTCACGCCCGCTCGAAGTGAGAATGAACGACGGTTGTCACCGGGTACATCACGCCCACAGTGCCGGATTATCCAGTCCAGTGGGACTCACGGACGGATGTAAGACAACAAATAGCGGGGCTTTTATCCAAGGAAATCATGTCTCTGGATATGTCAGCCGACATTACGTCACTGTCACTCACCGGTCGGGTCGTCCTTCTCACCGTTACCCATCTCTCGCAGGCTGACGAGACGCCCGCCCACACCGGACAGGTCATCCGAGCGAACGCCGACCACCTCGATGCCGTCGAGGCAGACACCCTCGGCAAAGTATCGGAAGCCGAAGTCAGTCGTGCCCTGAACCGTCTCGAAGACGAGGGACTGGTCGAGATGGCCAGTCAGAGCGAGCGCTCGCCCGTCGGCAAAGGCCGGCCCGTCTACTCGCTCGCCGTCAACACCGAGACGGTCCTCGAAGACCTGGCAGACGACGACGACGTCGCGCCGCTGGCCGAGCGAGTCGCCGACCACTGAAACGCACGACTCTACAACCAGCCTGTCCGGTCGTCCACGACAGCCGAAAACGATGCCGTGTCGCCAGTGGCGCCCGCTGACAACGACCCTCGGGGAAGTCTGGATTGATACCCGGAAGGATCTAGCTTCGTCGGCTACGCTATACACTTTTATTTTCATTCAAATTTATCCGAACGCGTCCTCGCTGCTGTGCGTCTCTCGGCTCCACGCCTGCTTCGCTGCGCCTTCTAGGCCTCGTTCAAGTCCATTCGAAGACAAACCCGCTGCTCACGGTATCGTTCGCAGTAGAAATGCCGCCTCCCAGCATTTGGGCTATTTTATTACTGACGGGCATCTGATCGAGCCGATTCAGCTCTGCATCTGGGTCCCGGTACTGAAACTGGTGAGGTCGTCGATACGGTCTTCGAGTTCCTCGATCTCCCGTCGCAGGTCGTCGGTTTCCGCCTCTTCGCTCGCTGCCAGCCGGTCTTTCAGCCCCTGGAGGCGTGACTCTTTGACCTCCTCGTCGACCTCTGCTTTCCGGACGTACTCGCTCTCGTCGATCTCGTAAACATCGCTCTCGGAGAGCTCTGTTACGTCGAGCGCCTCGTCGACCTTGTTCGCGTCGACGGTCGTCAGTCGTTTGCGCTCGATCCCGGCAGCCTCGAAGGCATTCAACACGAGTTCGTCGTCCTTGAGCGAGCGGTTGCGGCGAGCGGTTCGCTGGACGGACCCGTACTGACCGTGGACCGGCTGGTCGTGATGCAGCCGGTCGAGCAACACATCCGCGATGTTCTGCCTGAACTCGTTTGCGTTCCGCTGGACATCCGAACACAGCGTGTAGAGATTCACCAGCGCGTTCGTCTCCAGCTCCGTGAGATCGGACACGTGGTGGCGTTCGAGTGCGTCGATGAGCAGTAACGCGTCGGAGTAGACATCGAGTCCGTCGGGTTCGACGCGCTCCGTGTCGTCCGTCTCTGCGTCGTCACTCACCAGTTGCGTGGCGGTCTCGCCGTCTTGTTCCGTGATGGTCCCTCGCTGTTCGTCGATCTCGAACCGGGGGTGGAGGCTCAATACGGCGGGATACGGATCTGCGTCTGGTGGCAGGCGGTCGAGGTCGAATTCGTTGTTTGCTTCCTGTATCCGACGGTAGAGCGTCTCGAACTGATCGCGCTGTAGCGGCCGCGTGTCCCCCGTCTCGGTGAACCTGACGACGACACGGTGTTCCTGCACGTCTGTGATCCGGAACCGGTCGTGAGAGAGCGGTGTGATGAGTTCCGCACCGTCAGACAGGTCGTCGAGTTCGTCGAGCAACGTGTGCCAACTGACGCTGAACGGCATGGATACCGCTATGCCACCATCGAATAAAAGGGTCGGGTGACCGGTGAACTCACTGGGCCAGACCGGGAGAGCCGTATCCATATATGCAGTCCCGTCCCTATCTTCCCACAGTGGACGAGTTCGTCGAGTGGGTGCAGGACCGGGACTACTACCACGACCAGATACAGTTCCAGCGGGAGGTACCCGCACGTAGACCTGTCACCCAATCCTGTACGATAAACCCCAAGGTCACGGACCTGCTTGGCGACTGGGGCATCGACGAACTCTACGCACACCAGACCGACGCCATCGAAGCAGTCCGGACCGGCCAGAACGTCGTGCTGGCCACGCCGACGGCCAGCGGCAAGAGCCTGACGTACACGATTCCTGCGCTCGAACGCGCACGTGACCACGACGGTCGGATGCTGTATATCGGGCCACAGGTCGCGTTGATCAACGATCAGGAGGCGACACTCTCTGATTTTGCTGCGCCGTTTGATGACGTCTCCGTGACCCAGTATACGGGGGCACTCGCTTCGGACGAACGCCAGCAGGCCCGTGACGACGAACCGTCCATGGTTCTGACGACGCCGGATATGCTCCACTGTGGACTGCTCAGCCACGCGACCGACATCTGGCGAGACTTCTTCGAGTCACTGGAACTCGTCGTCGTCGACGAGGTGCACGAGTACCGCGGTGTCTTCGGCAGTCACGTCGGTCTGGTCTGCCGCCGGTTAGCCCGAATGTGTGACCGTCTCGGTGCCGACCCGCAGTTCGTGTGTTGTTCCGCGACAATCGGAAATCCACGGGAACACGCAGCGACGATTACCGGGCAACCAACCGACTCGTTCGTCCTCGTCGACCAGGACACCAGCGAAACCGGGCCGACACACTGGCTGTTCTGGCAACCACCGAAATACGACGAAGGCGATGCACCAGCTGGTGCAGGAAAACGCCGCTCCCACCACGGCGAAACCATGCGACTGTTCGTCGATCTCGTCCAGCGGGGATACCAGACAGTGGCGTTTACGCGCGCCAGACAGACGGCCGAGCGCTACGCCACCATCAGCAGCGACACACTCGCAGAGCACGGCGAAAGCAATCTTGCCGAGAACGTCACGGCCTACCACGCTGGATTGCGTGACGACCGCCGAGCGGCAATCGAGACAGCACTGCACACGGACGAGTGTGCCGGCGTCTGGAGTACGAGCGCACTGGAACTGGGTGTCGACATCGGAAGTCTCGATGCCGTACTACTGGACGGGTATCCCGGGACGCAGATGTCGACGTTCCAGCGAGCCGGCCGCGCTGGCCGGGGGACGGAACCGAGTCTCGTCGCGCTCGTCGCCAGCGAGGACCAACTCGATCAGTACGTAATCAAGCACCCGCAGGAACTGTTCGAGCAGACACCCGAGCGTGCCGTCGCCAACCCATCGAATCCGCACCTCCTCCAACTGCACGCTCACGCTGCGGCCGTCGAACAGCCGCTTCGAACCGCTGACGAACGGTATTTCGGCCCGACGTTCCCCGACATCGTCAGTGGCCTCACCGAGGAGGGCGAACTGTCCCGACGGCAAACAGCCGATGGCCTCGAATGGCAACGAACCGCCAGCGGACGAGCGGTGAATCCCTACGACCAGGGGCTCCGAACGATCACCGAACGCACTGTCGTCCTTCGGGTTCGAGGCGGTCAGCCCGACGGACTCGGGGAACTCCCGCTCAACGCTGCGCTCCGGGACGTTCACCCGGGCGCGATCTACCATCATCAGGGCCAGAACTACGAAGTCCAGTCACTCGACCTGGACCGCGACGTGGCGTGGCTCACGCCGACGGAGAGTGACCACCAGACCCGCGTTCAGTACGAGGAGTCGATGACTATCGAGGAAGACGTTGCCACCAAACCACTGGCGACGCGCGACGACGTTACGGTCCACTTCGCGGACGTGACTCGGCGCAAGCAGGTCACCGGATTCCAGCGGCGTGACCACCGAACAGGCGAGATCCTGAGCGAGGAGTCACTCGACCTGCCCGAGACGACACTGTCAACGCAGGCGTTGTACGTGACACTTCCGTCGGGACTCGAACGACTGATGCAGACGATGTCCGGCTCGTTCGAGGGCGGACTCCACGCCGTCCAGCACGCCCTCGTCGCCACGTTCCCACTCGTTATCCTCTGTGACCGTCGGGATGTCGGGAGCGTCTCGACGACGGACCACCCGCAGGCAGAGACAAGTGCGCTGTTCATCTACGACAGCTACCGCGGTGGTGTCGGACTCGCTCGTAATGGATACGACCACATCGAGGAACTGTTCCAACACACGTGGGAACTGCTCGCCGATTGCGGGTGTTCGGACGGCTGTCCGGCGTGTATCCAGTCACCACACTGTGGCCGAGCAAACGAACCGCTGGACAAGCGCCTCGCGGCGACGCTCACGATGGCACTGGCCGATCCGAGCCGACAGGCCGACGACGGGACACCGAAATCAGATTAATTCCCCACGTCGAACGACGAGGCATGAACGTCGATAGAAAGACCATCCGAAATCGGAGTTCCGATGCCGTGTTCGAACGCGGCGAGAACTACCGCGACGAAGGGCGGATTCAGCGGCTCGACCGGTTCGACAACCTCGTTACCGCGGCTGTCAATGGCTCGAATCTGTACGACGTGACTGTAGATTTCAGCGGACGGGGCATCGACACGCGGTGTACCTGTCCCTACGACGGTGGTGGCGACTGCAAGCACGTCGTCGCGGTTCTGCTTGACATCGCTGCGAACCCCCCGCAGGACGAAAGTGAGGCCGTCGAGACGGTTCTCGAAGATGTGTCGGCCGACGACCTGCGGGGATTCGTCCGTGACGCACTCGCCGAACACGCGGAGTTGCGCGAGCAGTTTCTCGCACGCTTTGGCGACGATCACAAATCGGTCGAGGAGTACCGTGAAGAAATCGCGCAACTGTTCGAGCAACACGCCGACCCTGGCGTGTACGACGCCATCGACTTCTCCCGGTTTTTCGATATCGCCGAGCAGTACCGTGATCGGGGTCGATATCTGGCCGCCGCGACCGTCTATCGGGCGATATTTGAGGAAGTCGACGAGAAGTACAGCTGGGTTGACGGGGCCTACGACCACTACGCACAGACCATCCAGACCGCAATCGATGGCTACGCCGACTGTGTCTTGACGACCGATCCGACGCCTGAGGAGTTCAACACGTACGCCGGCGTGCTGGAAGCACGGACATCGACAGATCCAGCACTCAACAGCGAACAGTTCTGGCGTGCACTCGATGATCTCGAAGAGCGATACGATGAGTGAGCTAACAGACCGATTCGTGATCGAGATTGGAAGTGGGACAGTGGCGCACATCATCGATATGGACGCGAGTACGTCGGAGGACGACAATCGCTTCTCGCTTGGCCCCAGTGCTCCGGGTGAGAAGATGTGTAGTAGAAGCAGCCGTCATCCGCGATACCGGCGAGTCCCGTTTTCGGAGTTCCTCGCCCAGAACGAGATCGACAAAGAGGGGTTCGAGGGTGACGCACCGGACGAAATCTGCTCGTATTGCTGGTCGAATACGCGCGACGCACTGGCGGACGAACAGGAGCGAGCTGACGACGACGTATCCGAGCGGATCGGAACCGTCGGGTATCGGCTCCGGTGGAAGCAGAAGGGACGGGCGCGAGAGGAGTGGTACGATATCGTCGTCAGACCCGAGACGACGATGGCAGAACTGGACAGACTCGTCTGTCGGTTCACCACACTCGATGACTTTCACCTCCGGATGTACGGGCTCGAAGACGAATATCTGGATTCGAGTCTCAACGTTCTTCCCGACCACCAGTACGAGCAGGCGGGCGACCGGTCGTACACGAGAGCGAGCGAGGTGACGATCGAGGACGTCGCCGAACGGGCCGGGCTCTGGGAAAGTGACAGACTCAGCCTGGTCTACGACTTCGGGACGCCATCGCACTACTACTGTATCGTCAAAGAGGTGTACGAACCCGACCGACTTGACGAGGTTCTCGACGACGACGTAATCACTGCGACTGACACAGCTGCGATTATCAAGGAGAAGCGACCATGACGGGGGAAACGGATGAAGAGCGAAACAAACGCATTCGGAGAGAGATACTCACCGACGCCTACAACGCAGATGAGGTCACCTTCTCCGCCCTGAAGGGCGAAGCTTGTCGGTGGACTCCCGTTCTGACCACTAGACAGCGGTAGGCGTGAAAATGCCGTTCACGTTCAATGTCCCCGACTTGAGGGCAAGGTGACTGGTTGCCCCTCCAGCACCAGACTTGTGCCAGTTCTGGAGTAGTTTCCGAGCGATATTTTTCGCGGCATTGTAGTCGGCGTGATACTCGCGGTTGCATTTGAGACAGCAAAACTCGTCGCCGTCTCTGTTGTCTTCGTGGGTGAAGTTACAGTCAACGTGACTACATCGTTGACTGGTGTACTGTGGTGCAATCTTCTCGACAGCAATTCCATACGCGGCGGCTTTGTACTCGGTGTACTCTTGGATTCGGCGGAACGCCCACTGCTGGAATTTGCTTGCGTTCGAGATGTGCTTGCGGATATGTTTCAGTTTCTCGAACGCGATGTGTGTACAATCGTGGGCGAGAGCTTCCTGCACCAGTGCTTTCGAGATACGATGTAGGTAGTCTTCGCTCCAGTTGGCGAATCGTCCACCGAGTGATTTCATCGTGAGATGTGCCGACCGCGTTCCGGCCTGTTGCATTTTTCCACGCCGTTTTTCGTATTCACGCCGCTTGTGATTGAGATAATCGGCGTTTCCGATGAATGCGCCGGTCGAAGTGACAGCGAGGTGTCCGTCCACGTTCAAATCTACGCCGAGAACCGTTCCGTTCTCGGCATCCTCCGACTTTTTCTCTGTCTCTGTGACAACAGCAATGTGGAGGTAGTAGTCGCCGTTACGGTGATGCAGTGTCGCCTCGCGTTTCTCCCACTCTGCAGAGAAGTACGTCGTCGGTGGTACGTCTTCGTCTGGCAGGACGTACTCGGCTTCGATACGTCCGTCCACAGTAGCAAGCGTGGCGTAATCGTCGTAGTAGGTAATCGCGTTGAGGTTGTAAACGACTGAATCCGACGTGAACTGTGGCTTCGAGGGATTGTCGCCGTCTTTGCGTTTTTCCACGCAGGAATTGAGTGCGTCGGCGGCTCGATTCCGGGCGGCGCATACGAGGTCAGCGTTGAGTTCGTCGGTCGCTTCGCGTACGTCATCGTATGTTCGACGATGTAGTTCGGTTTTCGACGTGACGATGTAGCCGTCTTCCGTACCGTTCCAGCCGTCGTCTGCGACCATCTGAGCGGCCTGTTTGAAGCGGTCTACTGTCTCTTGGAGAAGGTGGTGGGCATCGTCGTCTACGTCGAGTTTCACGACGGCAGTACGTCGAAGCTCCACAGTTACCATATGAATCTGAATAAGTATAAAAATCATTCATATATCATCACAGCGTTGGGGAGTCATCACTGGTATAGCCGGTGGATTGTCGCACGGAGAGTACGCGATTCCCTCCCGCCCTGTTCGTTCCTCGGTTCCGACTGGTGTCGGAACACTCGTCACTCACGGGAAGGGCGGGATTCCCTCGCTGTATCAAGATGGACCGGGAATTTGGTGTCCCGTTGTCACAGCTCGAAGTACTCGACGCAGACAGCGATACCAGAAAAGCGGTTGACGACTGGCACTACTGGAACGGCGACGGCGGGCGATTGGAGTGACGATGCAATCAACCGCGCTTCATCTCGCTGTTGGACGAGTACTCCTCGGCTAGTTCGACCACGTCGTAGACGTGAATCCCGCTTTTGAACCACAGGACGCGCTCCGCCGTATCTCCGAAGTCCTCGTCGGCACAGTCAAGTCGCTTCGAGATAGCGAGCACGAAATTGTCGGCATCGACCTGCCGAATCTTCTCCAGTTTCGACTGCAAGTACTCCGGGGTCCAGAAGCCCACAATCTCGATGATCGCCCGTCTGCCATCGGGGTGTTCGATAGCGAAATCCGGAATCATCACTTCCGCGCCGAGGTCGAAGACATCGGCCTCGCGCGTGAGGGTCCACTCAGTGTTCGATCGCTCCCACTTCCGGGCGAGTGTGCGTTCGATATCGCTATCGAACTGCTGGCCGGTGCTGTAGTGTGAGACGAGGCCATCGGTGTGGTCGAGTGTGAGGCAGTTGCTTCCGCTGATCGTATCGTCTTCCAGAATCTCTGCGTTCATCTCCCAGCGGTCACACAGCGGCAACGCAGGGAGGAAGTTCGCCATCCGAATGCCGTACTTCTGTGATTTCCGAAATAGCGAGGCTGGGCCGTCGAGTTCGGCCTCGTAGCCCGCGGCAAAGTCGGTACTCGAAACGCGGTTGCCGCCTCCATCGATGGGATAGATTCGATGCATCAACCCGAACAGCTTCATGTAGCTGAATACGGTTCCGAAGTGGTCCCAGACCCGTATCCGCATGTTCGAAGCGTCGTAGAGAACGGCTTGGGCCAGCGCTAAGTTGTACCGTGCCAGTAGCCAGTCGACGGTCTGTGCTGTCTGGTCGTACTCCTGCTTGCTGTTGCCCGTCAGCTTCGTTGTTGACGTGGGCTCATCAGTGTCGTAGTCCTCTACAGTCTGGTCGCCGAATCGAACCAGGAGCTTGTTATCGTCTAAATCCGCGTACATCCCCCGGTAGCAGTCTTCGAGAGAGATACCGAGTTCGTCAGCGACGGCACTGTACACTTCGAGTTTCTGTGTGTCTTCCCCGAGCGTGGGTTGGCGAACGATCGGATAGCGCTCGTTCGCGCGCTCAAACAGTCGCTGACGGATCTCTCGGGGATCGACAGCGGCCTGTTGCTCGAACTCACACTCGTCTTTCAGTAGCTTCGCCAGCCCTTGGACGATTTTGTAGTCGGTATCGTCGACGGTCAGTTCATCGATGGCAGCTTCAAGCTCCCCCTTAGGCTCACCGAGATGTCCGGCAAAGAGATTGATAAGCGTGGCCGCAGTCGACCGATACCGCTCATCTGAGATATCGATGAACAGCGGTCGAAGTTCACCATCACGTGTCCGTGACCGAGCAAGGTCAGCTGTCAGCATTGTTACTCACCCCATCACGGCGTCGCTGCGAAACGTATGTCTCCATCGTGTCGGTCGTGATAATCTCGTAAAGTCGGGCTGGCTGGCGGTCGTCTGTCGGTCGGAGAATGCGACCGAGCCGTTGAGCGTACTGTCGTTTCGAAGCACTTCCTGAGAGGATGATCCCGACATTGGCCGCGGGAACATCGATGCCCTCGTCGAGTACTTGCGAGGTGGCGAGCATAGAGTACTCCCCCGAACGAAATCGGTCAAGTATCTCGGTACGTTCGTCGGTATCGGTCTGGTGGGTGATACATGGAAGGATAAATTCTCGGGAAATGCCGTAGGCAAAGTCGTTGTTCGCGGTGAAGACGATGACGCGGTCGTCGTGGTGACGTTTGAGCAGGTTGTCAAGAGTATCGAGTTTCTTGTTCGCCGTGCGAGCGATACGCTCGGCCCGTTGCTTGGCGATAAGGGCGCGGCGTCCTTGGGGGTCGTAGGATGTGCGTTTGAGAAACTCCGCGTAGCCCTGTTCTTTCCAGAGGTCGAAATCATGATTGTCGACGTAGTCTCTGTATATCTGGTACTCCTCGTCGTACTCAGCCCGCTCCTCGCTGGTGAGTTCGACTGACATCTGGACGGTTTCGTACTCACTAAGGAATTCCCCAGCAAGGTCGTCGACGGCTTCCTCGTAAACGACTGACCCCATGCGATCTTCGAGCAGTTCTTCGCGGCCATCGGGCCGTTCGTAGGTTGCAGTGAGACCAAGTCGGTACGGGGCAATCGTCATTTCGGGGATTTGCAGGTAGGTTTCGGCCGCCAGGTGGTGGGTTTCGTCGGTGATGAGCAGGCCAAACCGGTCGCCATACTCGTCGATGTAGCGGTAGGCACTGTCGTAGGTGGTCACAGTCAGTGCGGCAATCTCGTGGCTCCCGCCACCGAGGACACCGACCTTCTCCGTGAGTTGGTCACCGAAGGCATTCGTCAGCGTGGCGTGCCACTGGTTCATCAAATCGATCGTTGGTGTGACGACGAGCGCACTGACGCCGGCGTCGGCGATGGCCTGCAATCCAAGGAAGGTCTTCCCGCTGCCAGTTGGAAGGATGACGGTGCCCTGTCGGTCGTGGGCACGCCACGCCTCAAGCGCGGCCTGCTGATAATCACGCGGTTCGATCTGGAGTGCGGGTGTCAGAGCGAGGTCGAGATAGGCTCGCGCAGCGTCTGCAACGTCGTGGCTGAAGCCATCTCGGAGTGTGGCTTGGCCGTCGCTCTCAGCCCACTGGCCGGCCCATTCAAAGAGCGCTCGGTATCGATAGGCTTGGGCTCGGTACTCGTCGACACGGTCGTCCCACTCAGCATATGGCACTGTCTCGGGTGCGTCGTGGAGCACGACCGTCCCGTCGTCGAATTCAAGCCGCATTCAGTGTGTGAACGCACGGGTGTCGGACGATTCAATCTGTTGGACCCCTTGCTCTGTGCAGTCGTCACACGTAACAGGCCGCCACGTGTGGTAACGCGATCAATGCACCAGCGATGTGTTCACATGGATCGAGTGAGCTCTCGCAGAAACACTCGTGGTCGACGATTTCCCCGTTCTCGAACCAGAGGTTGAAACCGATACCGGACTGGGGATCGTAGCCATCCGCATCACTCTCGTGTCCACTCGCGTGGTCGGTTCGAATACGGCCAGCATCGAATAGTGCCTCCCCGTGACGGTACGCTTGATCCGAGACGTACGCTCGAATCTGTTCATCTGTGATGGACTTATCGGACAGCGAAACGTGTCGTGCAACGCCATCGTCCTGTCTGATGACCGCGGGCGCATCCTCGCGTGGAACTGGCGCAGGCCCCGGCCGACCTCGCTCTCGTATCGCTCGCTGTACGGCCTGTGCAGAGACATCCGATGGGTCGTAGGTCCAGTTGCTCGTATTCTGGACGATCGGGATGATATCCTGGATAAACTCGATTGCGTCACTCTCGAACAGTCCGTCGACGACGATTCGCTGCCGGGGACGATACTGCCGCAATGCCCGGGAATCAGTCACTTCGAACTCGACGCCGCCCTTGTTGTCCGACTGCGTGAACGCACGTGCTTCGTAGCTCTCGAAGACGTCCCGAAGGTCGCTGATAGCGTTCTCTGTAAACTGGTAATCGACGTATCTGAGTGTGATCGTGACCGTGACGTACTTGCGCTTTGCTTCCAAGGAAATGTACGGACGGCGGTCGATCCGTGCAGCCGACTGTTGGCTCGCTTCGCCATCGATGACAACGATAGGTTCGACCTTGTCGGCGAGTTGTACATAATCGGTGAGCCGCACATCGTCGTCGATATCAGTAGCTGTACTGTTGTACAGGGCAGCACAGATTTCGCAGACGAGTGTGTCTGTGCGGGTGTCGTGAACGAGCGTCTCCACCTCACTCTGACACCATCCACAGCAGTCTATGGCTCCATCGTACTCACTCCACTCGATGTCACGGTACGTGGTTGCGACTTTCCAGTGTTCGATCGGTCTACTGGCTTGCGCATATCGCCCAGTGACTGTGTCACGGCAAACATCACACCACGTCGGGTTGTCCACAGCGGGGAGACAGAGACTGATTTCACTGTCAGTACGCGTCAACCCAGCATCAGAATCAACATTGACGGTTTCGTCGACGGTACCACCATACCCACAGTTGGCTGCCACGAGATGCCATTGATCGTCGTCCCGGTGTTCGAATTCCATCCTTGATTCGTGTTGACTTCCCTGGGACCTAACGGCTTTGCAACGGAACAGATTCGGGCAAACTCGGGTCCGTCGATCAACAGTCGGTAGTTCTAGCGATTGGTCGATGATATCGAAGACCAACGGTGACACTCCTCCACTACTCTTTCCGGTTTGCCCATCGTAGTGGCATTCATGGACTATCCGACCTGGAAAGAGATTCGGAGCCTCTGTACCGAACAGTCCTTTGAGCGAGGTGTCAAGTATTGGGAGAACGGTCGGGTCCAAGAGTTGGATGTCGACGGCGAGAGAATCGAGGCAACAGTTCGCGGCAGCAACGATTACGACATCTCAATCGATGTGACAAACGACGCCATTCGCACCCACTGTAGTTGCCCGTACGACTACGCGGGCGACTGCAAGCACATCGTCGCGGTCCTGCTAGCCGTCGACGACCGGGATATCGACACGGACACAGATTCCGGTGACGAACCGATCGAAGACCTTCCGGATTCGGTGGACGTCGAGTCGCTGGTCGAGCAAGCGACCGCCGACAAGCTCCGAACCTTTCTACTGGACGTCCTCGAAGACGACCGCGATCTCAGGGATCGATTCGTCGCGTTTTCGGGTGAAGACGCTGGAAAGACGGTTTACGACTACAAACAGGAGATCGACCGGCTGTTCGAGGACGCCGCTGGCCGCGGGGGGATGATCGGCTACAACACCCACATCGACTTCTCACAGTACCACGACCTGGCAGAAACGCACCGAGAGCGTGGGCACGTCGGTGCGGCGACGGATATCTACCGCGCGCTCGCTGAGACAATCCGCGAAAACATGAATCGCATCGACGACAGCGGCGGCTACTACGGCCGCGAGTTGGAGCGCGCCCTCGCCCTCTACGGAGAGGCGGTCGCCGAGCACGAGTTCGGCCACGAACAAAAGCGCCCCTACATCGACTATCTCTTCGAGGAATTCGTCGATGCCGACTACCACTTCGCCAGCGAGGACTACGACAATGCATTGCGAAGCGTCTGTACGACGAAACGCGACCACGAATACTGGCTCGACCGACTGGATGAGCACGTCTCGGGTATCAGTCTCGATCCGGCTGACCTCGAAAAACGTGCGACTGGGCGAACGAATCGAGAAACAGACCGAATGGAAGTTCAGGTAGAGTCCTCAGCCGAGTCTCCGTCGAACGGTGACCACGAACCGGGGGATACTCGGGACCGGACCGATGACGTCCTCGCCGTCTCCGATTTCACCGACGGCCCACTCGCCGTCGAAGACTTCACCGGCGGCCCGCTTGATGTCGAGCACCTAGCTGTCGGGCCATTAGAACTGGAGTACTTCGTCGGCGATGCCTTCGATGCGCTGCGTATCGACGATCCGACGACTATCGAGGAACACACGGTGGATGTCGGATCAGGCGAGTCGAGCGACAGCGGGGCGGAGATATCCTCGTCGCTACGCACGCGGGCTCTCGTCTCGACGTGTGCCCACTTGCTTGAGGAACTCGATGAGGAGAAGGCACTACTCGGATTATACGAGGAGACCTATCTCGAAAGCAGCCGATTCTGCAAGCAGTACGCCCAGCGGTTGATCGAGGAAGGGAATGAAGGCCGTGCGATCGATGTTATCGAAGACGGAATCCATACGTTCGGATCGCCTGCTGAACTCCGCTGGCTCGCTGCTGATCTCTATCGGGATCGGGGCCCCGAAAAGCACCGTGAGGCGCTAAAACGACTGTTCCTCGACCATTCGGAGTGGGGCGCTTACGACGAACTCAAAAAGGCGTGCGACGACGAGGGGTGGCAGTCAATCTACGAGGAGTTCGAGGAGCATTTCGAGGAGACCGACCGACAGCAACTCATCTCCATGTACGTCCACGAAGACGAACTCGAAAAAGCGTTCGACGAACTGAAAGATAGCGAGAACCTCTCGTGGCTTCGCCGATATCGGGACCCGGTCGCAACCGTCGATCCGGTTGAATACTTCGAGGTCTACCGGGAACAGCTCGTCCCGTTTGCTGCCGGCGAGACTGGACGGCGACACTACCGGGAAATTGCCGACCATTTGGACGAGATGCAGGAACTCGTCCCCGAGGAGCGATTCGAGGCGTTCGTCGACTTCCTGATGGAGAAACACTCGAACCGACCGGCGTTTCTCGACGAACTGGAGAAGGCTGGGTTTTGATTGCGACAGCCGACGTAGTCGGTCACACGAACGATGCCCCCCACACCTGCGAGGACTGCGGCGAGATGTTCGAGACCCTGACCAGACTACGACTCCACGACTGTCCGGAAGACCAGGAAGCCATCGAACGGGAACGACAGAAACGAGACGAGGAATTCGACGCCAGGATCCGGAGACTGATGCGCGAGGAAGACTCAGCAGTCAGACGAAGGGTCTCAGACGAACTGACCGACGCGCTCGAACGGGCTGTGGACGGTGACCACGCGGCCGTCTATCAGGCGCTCGCACAGTACGAGCGCCACCTCTCGGACGAGTGGGACAACTACGAGGAGGGCGAGTACTGGGGGTTTCACCGCGTGTTCTTCGGGCCAGCGGTCGATGGACTGGAAACAGCCGTGCTGGCAGAGGGCTGGCCGTATCTGCTCGACGTGCTTGAGGCCTACTGGCCCGAGAACTCGTTTGACTTCGATGCCTATCCCGAACACGAACCGTTCGGTAGCGACGAAACCGACGACTACGAACAGTTTCCACACGTTAGCCACGTACTCACGACTGTCACCGGTAAGCAGATCGTGCGGACGCGTCGTTCCGACGGAATCGCTGCCATTCCGGCTGATGTCCTCGAATACCAGTTACGATTCCACCGCCATCCCGGAGACGAGAGCCCCTGGATTGACTCGATGAGTTATGGGTGGGGAATCGGTCATCCGGATCATTCGGTTCGAGACAACATCGAGACACTCGTCCGTGGTGAATACGAAATCTGGGCAGGCGCCGCAGTCGAACACGCGATGCACGCCGATCAGCATGCCACGGCGGAGCTCCTCGAAGACCTATTCGAACGAGACATCGTCTCCGACCCCGCGTTGCTTCTCACTTCCCTCGGATCGATTGAGCGTGGATACTATCCGGATTTGAGCGAGCACTGGGACTGGGAGACGCTCTATCCTGAGTTCGACGAAGCGGGATTCGACTGGGATCCCGACGTCCGGGAGCGACTCCGGATCGTCGTCGAAGACTGTGGACTCGGCCAGCAGTTGCCCGACGAGTGGACGTTTGCCGATATCGTCATGTGACTCCGACTCTGCGACGAATGTTTACCAGTGATACCGGGAGCAGACTCCCGTAGATGGTCGAGACGCCAGAGACAACCCCGATTCCGACGACGATTCTGCGAGACACACGTGAACAACGTCCGTGGGCGTTCGACTGTTACCCGGTCGAAACACGCGATGTGACGCTTTCGACCGGTGACTACACCGTGCCGACATACTGTACCCACGACCAGGAAACAGACACGTATCACCCACAATTCGCCGTCGAACGCAAATCCGGACACGACTTTCTCACGGCCCTCACCTGGGAGCGAGAGCGATTCAAACGCGAGTTACAGCGGGCAGTCCAGTGGACACGGCCCCTCCCCGTTGTCGTCGAGACGTCGTGGGAGACCCTTCTCTGTAATCGCGGGTGTATGGCGTGGCGAGACATTCATCCGAATCAGGTCACGGGTACGGTCTCGGCATGGACCGACCACTACAACGTGGCATTTCATTTCACCGAGACTCGTCGACGAGCCGAACTGTGTGCGTTTCTCCTGCTCGTTCGTCACAGTCTGGTCCGGCGGTTAGACAATAACTCACTCAGTACCGAATGACACGTAATAATCTGCGGAGGGATAGAACTATTGCGTTCGAGCGAGTACTGTAGCGTATGTCACCTGAGGAGGTATCCAACGACGAACCCGAGTGGATAGGGACGTGGAAGGAGCACGCGTCGGCGTTCGATCGGGTGAAGTCAGTCACCATGACGCTTTCAGAGGCGCAGCCCGCCCCGTGGATCGCCGAAGAGGCTGCTGTCTCTCCAAATACGGCGCGGGACCACCTGCATCGGCTCATCGATCTCGGCGTCGTGACGGCAACCGAGAAGGACGGGACCCGTCGCTACTATCCGGACCCACTGTACACCCGGCTTCGAGACGTTCGAGAGCTACTCCGAGAGACGACGAAGCAGGAACTCTCGGAGCAAGCCGCAGACTTGAAACACGACATCGCGGCCTGGAAGACGGAGTACGACGTGGACTCGCCGGGCGCGTTACGCGAACGGGCGGCTGCTGACGACGTTTCCGCCGAGCAAGCGTACGAGTTCGTTCGGATTGCGAGCGACTGGGAACTCGCCCGATATCGGCTCTCGCTCGTGCAGGACGCCATCGAGAACTACGATACCTGGACATCGGATCCGTCGTCGATCACGGTATGACGGGCGAACGGAACACGCCGGAGAACCCATCCGACACCGGCGGTCACCGATCCACTCACCCTCGTTCTGGTTCCCGTGGGGAACGTCTTCGCTCCGATGGGGGTGCAAATTCGGGGCGAGATCGTCACCGCATCTTACGCGAGTTACGCGGTGAATTGGTACGACATCCCGCTGTTCGATCCGTCGAAGGGGAACCGCCGGACGAGTACCGGGAACTACGAGCCACGCTCAATCCGTCGTGGTTCGGTCGCGTTACAGAGACGGCGTCACTCCGGGTAACGTGGGTCCCGGATCCGACCCCCGGCCCCGAAGCGTCCGACCGCGCGAACGACACCTGGATGCGAACGCCGGTTCGTGCGTACTACGCCCTTCATTACAGCGAGTCAAACGGACTCGACTGCGGATTCCATTCTGAACCGAACCCACACGTGGACGGGTTTCTCCACTATCAGGAACGAGAGGACGCGAACGACGCGTACACGTACGAACCAGTCTCGTTCGGCGCACGCTCAGTGACCGGACTGCTGTGGGAGATGATGGATGCGCTCGGTGATCGGCTTGACGACTTCGATTGAATAAACGGAGATTCGTTGACCGGAGCACCGTGCTTCGAGAGGGTGGAGTAACTGGCTGGCACCTGCTGCGCGTACGCTACGCTCGCAGGCATTTGAACTGTGAGTCTAATGCCGCCTCCCGGATTTGAACCGGGGACAGCCTCGCTGTCTGGCGATTTGCCTGTCACACGATACGGTGGCTCGCCAGTTTGTCCCTGTACTGATTGGGCGTTTCGGTGGTCAAAATGCAACAGGAACTCGAACCTATCACGCCGGAACGCGCCAAGGAAATGTATCTCGACGCCCGGAAACACGAAGTGTCACAGAGTACCCTCGACGGGTACCACTACCGCCTGAAACACTTCATTCGCTGGTGCGACGAGAAGGGTATCGACAACATGAACGACTTGACCGGTCGGAATCTTCAGGAGTTCCGAACGTGGCGACGAGACGACGGCGACCTGAAGCCCGTGACTCTTGAGGGGAATCTCGACGCTCTACGGGTATTCATCCGCTGGTGTGAGTCGTACAACGCTGTCCCCGAAGGGCTACATGACAAAATCATCATGCCGACGCTCTCGAAGGAAGACGAACAGAGCGAGAGTATCCTGACGGCGGAAGAAGCCGAACCCATATTGGAATATCTACGGCGATTCGAGTACGCTTCACGGAGTCACGTTATCCTCGAACTGCTGTGGCATACGGGAATGCGTCTCGGAGCGCTTCAGGCACTCGACTGTGACGACTACGACGACGAGAAAGAGGTGCTAACCGTCCACCATCGACCAGAGCAAGGTACCCCTCTCAAGAACGGTGACGAGGGTGAGCGTCACGTCGTCCTCGATGGTGACGTGTGTAGTGCCCTTGACGCCTATATCGAACACAATCGCTACGACGTAACCGACGAGGAAGGGCGGGGGCCACTACTCACCACCAGTCAGGGACGCATGGTCGGTTCGTCCGTCCGCGATACAGTTTACGAGGTGACGCGCCCGTGCTACTACGCCGGGAACTGTCCGAAAGGTCGTGACCTGAATGAGTGTGAGGGGACGCACTACGATGGATACAGCAAGTGTCCCATGAACGTCTCTCCGCACGCTATTCGTCGTGGTAGTATCACGCACCACCTCTCGGAAGATGTACCCGAAAAAGTTGTCAGCGACCGGATGAACGTAGGTCAGGACGTATTGGACAAGCACTACGACAAGAGAAGTGAAGCACAACGGGCCGAACAACGCCGGGACTACCTCGAAGGGGTATAGACGAGAGAGGCACCATTTTCTTATGAGGATGTTCTATATACGTTTCAAAATCACACTACTTTCCGAAGTTCAAAGATAATCTGGTGTTCGAGGTGAGTTGAGTCACCATGTATTACCATAGAAGTTAGAACTGATTCCGCTTCGTCCACATCTATAGTCACGTCAACGGAACCCGTTGTCGGGGTAGCAAGAAATTCATCTTTGATTTCTTCCATAATGAGTGGCCGATCTCGACTGTTGTACCAGTCTTTCCACTCTTGTTGGCTTGACTGCTGTATCATGTCTTCTTTAAAACTCTCAAAGTTATTTTCAAGAGATTCAATTATGCTGTCTCGCTCATTTTGTCCCATGCTCAACTTCACTTTCTGTCCAGTTTTTGATGCGGAAAAATCTGCTTTGCTCACACCAATCAGTGCGACGGATAATTTATAAATTTGGTTCAATTGGTAAAGGCTGTCTCCGATTATAGACAAGTAATTCTTTGTCTCGGCTGATGGTAGTATATAAACTTAATAAGAGTGGCCCGAATTGTTCTTCGCTATTTGACCCCGATAATCGGACATTCAGAGAGTGGCGGAGAGGGTTCAGAGGGGTTCGCGGTTACAGGCGGGTTTACTGACTCCCCGACCCCCTGGCCGGGCTGACCCCTGGGGATACCCCATCCAGTACCCCAGTCCTGAACCCCGACCCTGGCCCTCACGACCGCCCCCTGACTCCCCAGTACCCACAGAGTGCTGACGACGCTCACTCGCCTATATCGAAGATGGTCGTCAGTAGGGTTACTGTGGCTGGGACTTTCTTCCTATGTCCAGTAGAGGAGTTCTACAGGCTTCTCTTTGTGTTTCAGACGGTGTAAGAGCGCTTTAGAAATCGGTTTTCTCCCGTTCGGCGGGTGGTTTAGCGGTTAGAGATACCGAGATAGCCGACGAACCCAAAATCACCTTTTCACCCCTATCACATTCCCTATTCAGGAATGATAGGATATACAATTCGCTCCGTGGTTGACAGAGTGCTTCTCTAATCCCACGGCGTCTTCGATTCTGATTTGTCCTTGTTCGTTTCAGCGTTCTCGTCACCCGTGCCGGATTCAACCCGGCTTGCGTCGTCGGGGTCAGGAAGACCGCGCGGGTAGTAGACGTATCGCTCACCATTCGGGCGATTCGGACACTCGGCCATGTTCACGCCACCGTCTCTCTTGATAGCACCAAGTGCGTCTTTGTACGTCTTCACCTCGTTATCGCGTCCCTCGTCAAGTGCTTTTGCCAGCGTGGCTACTTCCCTCTTCGTGGGATAATTCCAGCGCGACGAGGAAGGGTTGTCACCCCCCAAGGGGGGTTCCTCATCTTTAGAATGTGGGTGGGGGGTAACGTCGGCTCGCACCGCGTCAAACGCGTCCAGAACTACCTCGCCGTCAACGTCCAGATTGAATCGTTCTATCGCTGTGAACTCAAGCAATTCGGCGTCAAGTGGTAGTTCACCCGTCAGCAAGTAGAGACCAAACCGTGTCATGTTCCGAGTGGTATCCGCGTAATATCCGTCCATTCGGGTTTCCCACGGTTTGTCAGTAAGGGCGTCACGTTGGTTTAGCCACCGTTGAAATTGGCCCCTATCGAACTTATTGATTGCATATTGTAGGCGGGCGTGCAGAATAGTTAGCACGGCTCTGCTGGCTGATCAGCGATTCTGGAGGATCGATAGGAACTCTCTCGGAGATGAGGCAGGGACAGTGAGATGTGTCAACCACTACCCTGCCACACCAAGATACGATCACAGAGGTCTTGAAATCACTGGAAACCGAGACAACAGTACTATTCGAACATCTTGATCTCCAGTTTCTCTATGAATTCCCCGTGTTCGCCCCCGATCCGCGGGGGCGAACGCGGGAGTTCCATCCACCTGAACTGTTCCGAGGATTGCTTCACTGCTTCTACAACAGAATCTACGAACCAGAAGCGATGGCTCAAGAACTCGCCAACGATGATGTCTGGCGTGTCTGCGAGTTCGAGCGACCGCCGTCACGGCGGACGATTGGCCGGTTTATCGACGATCTCTCTGGTGTCGTTGAGGAAGTCTTCTCACGAATTCTTCAGCAGGTGCTTGTCCGGGTTGAACTGGGTTCTTGCTTTCGGATTGACGGCACCGATGTCCGGGCGCCTCGCCCGGACGAGGATGCCTCGTGGAACTACGACAGTACAGCTGAGGAGACTTACTACGGCTACGGTTGCTGTCTGGTGACGACCGACAACAACATCCCGATTGCCGCAGAGTTCACAGATGAGAAATCTGTGGACAAGGCGACGGCGAGGCGCATCACACAGGATGCGCTCGCCGTCAAAAAGCCAGTCACGTTCGTTGGTGACGCAGAGTTCGACATGTTGGACTGGCACGACGACCTGATTGAAGCAGGCGTCGTGCCAGTGGTTCCGTACAATCCACGGAACACAAATGATCCACCAGATATCGAGTACCGCATCCAGAAACGAATCAAGGAACATAGCGACACTGTCCGCGTCTGGGAAAAGCAGCTTGACGACACCTACGATAACCGGTCACAGGTCGAAACAGCAATCGGCGTGTGCAAGGATCTCGGCCTCGGGACTCCGCAAGTCCGAGGCCGAGAACGGGCAAAAACTCACGTCTTCGTCGCTCTCTGTCTTCGTTTGGCTGTCGTCATCGCTAACCATGAACGAGGAGGTGACATCGCAAGTCCGATCGTTGAGCTATGAGAACTCTTCTGCACGCCCGCCTATTGTAGGATATTCTTCCGATATTTCGCTCCGATTGATAGCCACTTTCGGGGACGACCTTCGCTTGATTTCATGTACTCGTTGCCCTCGCACCGGTACGTGTAGTACGCGTAGGCGAGTTCTCGCGCTCGTTGTTTGTCTTCATTTCCGAGAACAAGCATAACCCCGTACAGGTCGGAGACAGTCACAAAGTCGGTTGCACTCCGGTCAATTAGCCCACAATCAAGACGTAGGCCGCCTTTCTCGCCGGTTCCACCATTCAGCCGGTCGCTCAAGCAATTGAAGGCGAAAGGCGAGTTTGCCTGAAGCGTCTGTAGATGGGCTTCTACGGCGGCTACGTCGGTATCGTCGTATTCTGGTATTTCGGTTACTTTTTCGACTGAATCGTCGGTTTGTGGACTTTCATTCTTTTCGCGGTCAATCTCTAATCCGGTGAGAATACGCTCTGCTACGTCCTTGGTGACGACCGGAGCAAACGGCTTGGCCCCAACCAGTTCGTATGTGTTCCGACCACTTCCGGGGCAGTCAGCCTTCGTATCCTTGCAGTGCTTGTGCGATACCTCACAACCGGGGCCGATACAGTGGCCTGATGTTTGGAGTTCAATATCGTCGTCGGCACGGTCAGAAAGGTGGTTGTAGGCCGTGGTGAGCGAATCTAATATCTTGTAGGCGTCGTCTGTCACTTTCACAAGCCGGTTCCGACCCGAATGAACCGAATCCCACACCAGCAAGGCGTGTTCGTCAATCAGGGCTTGTGCCTCGTCAGGAAGGACTCCTTTTGTCTCTACGTCGAAGGCAACAAGATTCCACTCTTCAGTACCATCTCCGAGCGCAAAGCCGTAGTTCTTCCCCGATCCACGTCGTCGTTTGGCTTCCGACGGAGTAAGGAAGTTCTCTGGATTGTTCCACCCTATGTCACCGGCTTTTTGGAACCCCTTTGCCTTCGTCAGCAGTGGCTCGTCGTCGGGAAGAACGTCCAACGGGTGCGATACGTCCGACAACATAACAGCACTCTGGGGTAGAGACTCTCCCCAAATCATGTTCGCTCTACGGAGACACTGGTATCTGAATCAAGGCAGGACGGATATTGCGTAATTATTACTCTCCCACCGATTTCCAAATCAACTGATTCAACTGTCGCTAATTGGAGTCTTCCGTCCTCGGGATTCCGATTTAGAAGACCGACCTGTACGGCTTTTTCTATCGGGACAGCCGCTTCAGGACTACGGTGCTTGAGTCCTTCAGCAGGGAAGCCGCTCGCCAGTTGGCCTCGTAGTTCTTCCTCGGCTACCGCTTCAGGTGGCCAACCGGTAAGGTCACGGAAGGCATTCTCCCAATGTTTGTATTGTGGATAAAGTTGTAGTCCCGGCTCTACAGAGACGTTTTCCTCGCTATGCGCCAGGGTTATGTCCGTCGCGTGTGAATTACTCATGTCGTCATTCCCAACGACAACCGCCGTCCACAGGAAGGGCAATCCAATACTCAATTTCACCTTCCAATTCCATCCCTTGGAGCAATCTTCCGTAGACTTGAGTGCCGTTATAGAGTATTCGCTATTCGCCCGTATATGGCTTTTGCAGGCCCTCATTCCGGCTTTCGGGACGTGTTTCACAGTAGGGATACTGGGAGCGCTGATAGGGCTACTGTCAGAGCGAATAGACAGTCAAGCACAGCCACATATCAGACAGATATTAACCCACCCCGAGCGTTATTATTCGTCGGTATTTCAACCACTGTATGTCAAGGCAACTTGGGGTACAAGACGCTACCGAGGAAATTTTATCTAACCCTGTTACATTCTTTTCAGAGGCTTTCGCCCCCGTTGATTCCCAAGGTGTACGATATACCGAAAGGATTCTGGTCGTGATATTGGGATTCTTCGCTCTTGAAGTATCGTTGTCTGTCCTATACAACGCGGGAAGTACCTACAATCTCGTCTCATATTTTTTCAAGAATCATCCGTGGCTTGTATGGCCAGTAGCCCCATTTCTTCACCGTGGTATCGGCCATTTTGCGGCAAATGTAGCGTTCATCTACATAGCCGCACCGGTAGAAACCCGAATGAGCAAAGTTCAGTATGTGGGATTACTCCTATTTTCTGGATTTCTGGCGGTATACGCTGATGGACTGAAATTGGCTGTATTCGGTAGCGAGCCGCACGTCGCCGCTTACGGAGCGAGTGGCTTCGCATTTGGCTTGCTTGGGTATGGGCTTTCGAGTATCGCGGATACTGACTGGCAGTTGACGCCGCGCTGGTGGCTCATAGTGGCATGCGGAATTTCAGCAATCCTCTTGGTTATCAAGAATAGTCTTTTGGCTGTTAGCGACCCTATCTCACTCAATATTGGACACCTCGGTGGTCTGCTTGTCGGTCTGCTATTCGGACATTTTGGACGGGCAGATTGAACGGAGCGTTGCTGATTCTATATATTTCGACTGAATGTCGAGTCAGAATACTCATAGGTGTTTTTGACAATCTTCAACACAGAGGTATCAAATAGGTATCTTTCTTGTAGTCAGTCATGACGACGGACACAGAAATCGCCCTGGTACGGATTCAACCGGACACTTTGGAACAACTTGCTTCAGACGTTCTTTCCGAGTACGGATACGAAGTTAATCCGAGTGGTACACAGGGTACAGATGGCGGGCGAGACGCGTATGTTACAATAGGCGACCGGCCTGGTATCGCCCACTACAGTAAACAAAAGACATGGCGACAAAAACTCCGCAAAGACGCCTCAAAAGCAGAAGACCATGAGCAGGATTACGAGATATTCGTTTTTGTAACGAATCAAGAAGTGACCGGCCAACAAGAAATGGATATGCGAGAGGAAGTTCGTGAGAAGTATGGATGGGAACTTGACCTTTGGCACTTCGAACGGTTACGTAGTAAACTCGAAACAGACTTTCCAGAGATTGCTCAACGCCACCTCGGAGTAAACCCACAGGGACAGCCAGATAATCTCGCCGCAATTGAAGAACTCAAAGAATGCCGAATTGAAGCAATAGAAGCCCGTAATGAACTCCCAATCAAATTAGAAGATGGCCCCTTTGTAGCGATACATCTCTTCCCCAACGGTATGGAGAGCATGCAGTACGGAGTACGTCCTACCGACTTACCAACGCCACCTGAATTTGGAAGAGAAGATGCACCATTCGAGGGTAGTCCTACGGAAGACGGTAAAATCTATGTCCGTGAAGAGTTAGCAGACGAGAACCCAGAGTACACATTTTTCCACGAAGATGGATGGATTGAGGCAGTCTCAACACGCCATTTCGGTCATGAGGGGACATTCCAGACCCATAGGTTCGACACAGAAGTAGTGAGAACAATCAGAGGGGCATTGGATTGTCTCGAAGAGATTGGTGTTCGCACCCCAATCTTCGTTTATGTAACTGTGTTTGGGTACAAAGATACTGAATTATGGTATACTAATGTTACTGGCCCTGAAAAAACACCGAAAATACCAAAGGAAAATATGGCTCTCAAGCGCGCTGAAATCGTTTCGTATGATGACTCCGTTCCAGACGTTGTGAAGCCAATTCTTGACCGGTTCTGGAACGGATGTGGTTGGAGTGTAGGTTGCATTGACTACTCTGAAGGAGAGTGGAACCCTCATTTCACAGGAATCTAAATATTTCGGCAGGCCTGGAAAGCATACGAAGTTGATTTTCAGCGAAGCCGACGTATAGAAATTGGGCCTGCTGTAGTACGCCACTATCAAAGCAAGATACCGACCCGACGCCACCCACAATCCCGAGACGACTCCGAGAGAATCCTATGTTAACATAGAGAGCGCACAGGCTCGCTCTTGAAGGCACTCAAGCCGCTTGAGAGGGTTCTACAGGACGCGGCCCGAATCCCTCTCGATTGCTGACCAAGAGCGCTTACGCGGGGAGAAGAATAATGACGCGTACCTGTAACTACTTGGTATGCACAGGCCGCTGGAATCGCTACAGGTGGGAGAATATTTTTCTCAAGAAGACATAGAAGACGCCTTCAATACGGGGTTCGGCTATCGGATTTCAGGAATTAACCCTCGTCGAGACAATAACGATAATCGGTATATGCTCATCTTCGCTAACGAGGACGGCCCCTACGGTGACTCCGTGAGACAAGGCCAATTCGAGTATATTGGGGAAGGTCTCGAAGGTGACCAAAGCGAGGATTCGCCCGGTAACTCCGCGCTGATAGACGCTGTATCCTCTGACTTTCCTGTGTATTTCTTCTACGCCGAAACAGACAGACCAGAGTGGGAGTATCAGGGACAGGTGGATGTACTCGGATACCAGCCCAAGGAACGAGGCGGTCGGAAGGTTCTGGTTTTCGATATGGAACATCAAGAAGATGAATCAGAAGAAACGGCTGATGAGATAGATTGGCTCACGGCCATGAGGTTGGAACTTGAACGGTATCGTGAGGAACGCGCCGAAGATACCGTTACTCTACATGAAATATACGACTTTTCTGAATACCGACTGTCAAAACAGTTCCCCGAGAACGACCATGTGAGAGCCAAAATCAGACAACTTCTACAACGGTTACGTGACCGTGGCGAGGTGGAGTTCCTTGATGACGAGGGGACGTATCAAATCAAAGACATTCACTTGGAAAATTCCACAGGCTTGTCTCTCCCTGTCGAAACAAATGACACAAGGTCTGTAGACACGCACACTCCCGGGTTGTATCTCATTCCGGTGAACAACGATTGGCGTGAGAGGTTTAACAACTCCGTCGAAGAGCCGCACGACCTACGCCAATATGAGAACCTTCCACCACAGGTAGAAGGGATAGACCGGCTCCGGATTTGGGGAACTACTGAAACCGACGGTGACAAGAAGCAATCGGCAATCGACCGAATGAGTCCTGACGATTGTCTTCTCTTCTACCATGACGGCAATTTCTACGCTGGTGGTACTGTTGGTCGTACATTCGAGAACCCCGATATTGGGGAAATGCTATGGAACAATCCGGAGAGTCGATACCTTTTCACGGTTGAGAATTTCACGGATAGCGTTCCCACGATCGAGATATTGTGGGATATGTTGGGCTACGAAGGTCGGCAAGTCGTTCAAGGATTCACCCGTGTCGCGGACGACCGTGTATCCAATATCCGCGAAGAGCATGGGTCGCTTGAATCCCTATTTCTCGAATCAGATAGCGGAGAGCCGTCACCGGAAGAGATTGAAGAACAGAAATCCGAGTTAGCACAAGCAGTAGAGTCTGAACCAGAATTAACCGAAGACAACACAGAGTTCGTTGAGACACGTCGAAAAGCCCGCGACAGTGCATTCCGAGAATTAGTCCGGGATACGTACAACAACACCTGTGCCGTCTGTGGGAGTCAACGTGAATCGCCTGACGGAAATCCTGAAGTTGAGGCGGCTCACATCTATCCTCATTCAGAAGGCGGAAGCGACGATATTCGGAACGGCATTGCCTTGTGTAAGTCCCATCATTGGGCCTTTGATTCAGGCTGGATTGCGTTCACCAACGACCACGAAATCATCGTAGCCGACGCCCCCGAAAAGAATGGATTCCACGAACTCAAACAACTTGAGGGGCAATCGTTGCGTCTACCGGACAATGAAGACGCACACCCTCATTCCATGTTCCTTGAACAACACCGCGAAATTCAAGGATTCGACTGATAGCAGGTGTGACCCGATTGCTCAAGGCCGACTCCGGTCAACTTCCTAACGCTGACGCGACGCCGTTCAGAACCGCGAGACGGCCCCGAGAGAGTATTATGTTAACATACTGGTGACACAGCCTCGCTCTCAAAGCCGCTCACGCCGTTAGAGGGCCTTCCACAGAAAGTGGGCCAACCCTCTCCGTTAGGCAACGAGCGCTCGCACGCGTTCGTCACGCACCTCTCGTAGTTTGTTGTGGTGAATGCTTTGTCTCAAACCTCGAAATTAGCACGCTGGGGGTACTATACTCCGCAATCCTTCTCGAAATAGGGGAAGGACTCAAAAGGCTACGGCCTCTACAATGTAATGAAGCGCCCGACGGTACAGGGGTGCGCGCTGTAGCCGGTTCAAATCTCGCTGGGAAATACGGTGATAAAGGGCCGAATCCCTACGCCGTATTGCGAATCCAATTCGCGCCGAAAAGGTATGCCGCCTCCCGGATTTGAACCGGGGACAGCTCGATCTTCAGTCGAGTGCTCTCCCAGTCTGAGCTAAGGCGGCGCGCCGTAACGCCATTTCGAGGGTCGGCAAGGGAAGAGAAAAGGATTTCGAAAGCCAGCAGCAGTCGAAATCGGCACAGCCACTAACTGTATCCGGGCCGTAGCGCCAGTGATGGTGGGGACACTCTACCTCCTCTCGGTCGCCGTCCTCCTGCTGGTAGCACTCGCTCTCACACTCCCCGTCATCCGGGACATCGTTCTCGAAGGACTCGAGCGCCGCCGCAAGTGGAACAACGACGAAATCGAACGCTACACGGAGGACGAGGAGTTCGATGCTGGCCCACCCGCTGTGGAGGCCGACGAGACCGACCCCGACCGCCAGGCGTGCCAACACTGTGGGGCGGTCAACGACGCCGACTACGCGTTCTGCGCGGAGTGTTCCGAACCCCTCTGAGCCCGATGCACACAACGGCCAGAGCGTGTCTCGTTCCAGGTCAGTCAACTCACCCATAGACGTATACCGGAGGGAGTTGATACATCGACAATGTCCTCCCACGGTACCGAGACGCCCGATGCAGCGACAGCCGGCTCCGAACAGCACGAGAGCGCGCGGAATACCCGACTGCGGTTGTGGAACAGCGTCATGGCAGTCCTCCACTTCGTCCAGGGGGTCGCGATGGTGCTCATCGCCGAGAGCGTCCTGTGGCCGGTCACCCGCACCCGGTACACGTTCAACCCCGAGACCCAGTCGATTGTTCCGGAGACGGTCGCGTTTCTCGACCTGAATCTCCCGTTGCTCGTCGCGGGGTTTCTGTTCATCTCGGCGTTTGCACACACGATTATCGCGACGGTCAGGTACGACAGATACGTCCAGTATCTTGACAGAGGGATGAATCCGTACCGCTGGTACGAATACTCCGTGAGCGCCTCGCTGATGATTGTCGTCATCGGCATGCTCGCCGGCGTCTGGGACGCCGGAACGCTGGTGGCGCTGTTTGGCCTCGTGGCCGTGATGAACCTCGCGGGTCTCCTGATGGAGCAACGAAACGAGTCGACCGAACAGACCGACTGGAAACCCTACTGGGTCGGTGTCCTCGCTGGGCTGGTGCCCTGGATTACGATAGCGATTACGTTCATCGGCTCGGTGACCGCCAGCAACGGCGAGTTCCCCGAGTTCGTCATCTACATCTACATCTCGATTTTCGTCTTTTTCAACCTCTTTGCGCTGAATATGGCGCTGCAGTATCTGGAAGTGTCCCGGTGGAAAAACTACATCTTTGGCGAGAAGATGTACATCCTGTTGAGTCTGGTCGCAAAATCTGCCCTCGCGTGGCAAGTGTACTTCGGGACGCTGAACTCACCCATCTGACCGCCACTCGCGGTCACTGCGACAGTCCGACAGGGCCATCACGACACCGCGTGTGTGGTCGGTTCAATCACTCGGGTCGACGTCGCCCGGCCGGTAACTGCGACTGATAGCCTTCCAGGCGCCCGTCCGGAAGCGGGCAAAGTTGACAGCCATCGGCACGGCCGTCTCCGCGACCAGTGCGGCCTGTAACGCGACGACACCGACGTTCGTCACGACCCCGAGGCCAGCGACGGGGAGCGCGACCAGGTAGAGGCCGGCGAGTGTCGCCAGGAAGGGAATACGCGTATCGCCCGCTCCACGGAGCGCCCCCGAAATCGACCCGTCGACGCCAAGCGGGACGACGCTGACGGCCGCGACCCGGACGAAGGTCGTCGTGAGAGGAATGTCAGACCCGTTTACGAACAGCGTCGCGATTGGACGTGCAGCGACGACGACGACCGCGGCCGCCACGAGATAGACGATAATCGAGAGCCGGGTTATCTCGCGGCCGTACACCTCCGCCAGCGTCTCCTCGGCCGCACCGAGCGCCTGCCCGACCAGCGTCGACGACGCAATCGAAAATCCCCAGGCGAAACTGTTGAGCAGGTCCCGGACCTGCCGGCCGACGCCCACGGCCGCCACCGCGACGGGGCCGAACGTGCCAGCGACGGCCAGCAACGGGAACACGGCCAGTCCCTGGCCGATTCGACGGGCCGCCAGGGGGGCCGACACCGAAGTCAGTTGCCGGACCAGTCCGACCGACGGACGTACGCCGACGTGGACGGGAATCGGGCTGGCACCCCGACCGAGATACGAACGGCCGCTCATCCCCCAGGCGAACACGAGCGTGACCACACCGGTGGCAAGCGTCGTCCCGAGCGCCGCCCCGAAGACCCCGAAGCCGGCACCGAACACCAGTGTCCCGCTCAGGACGACGTTCAGGAGTGCGCCGCCCGCGCGGATGCTCATCGGTGTCCGCGTGTCGCCCGCGCCGGCGTACGTTCGCGAGGCGACGAGATTGAGCCCCTCGAAAAAGAGCCCGGGGGCGACCACCACGAGATAGATCGCCCCGTAGTCGGTCGCAGCGGGGCCGCCACCGACGAGTGCGACCAGTGGTCGGGCACCCAGCACGAACACGGACGCCAGCACGCCGCCGACGATGACGACACCGAGGAGACTGGCAGCGACGACCCGGGCCGCACGGACGTCGTCGCCGCCGCCGTAGTTTTGCGAGACCAGCGAGAGCGTCCCGCCGGCCAATCCGATGAGCGTGAGTTTACCGACCATCCAGTACGCATTGGCGATGGTGAGTCCGGCAACGGCGGTCCCGCCGACGGCGATGCCGATGATGGCGAGGTCGACGGTCCGTTTCGACATGATGGCAAAGCCGGTGACGATGCGTGGCCAGGCCAGTCCGACCGTCTCGTCGAGCCTGTCCGGCTGGATGATGTTCCCGCGGGCAAGCAGAGAAGCGAGATATCTCCAGAGGCGACGCACCAACTGTCTCACACCCGTGATTGGGTCGCACACCAGTTATCGGTTATCGTCTGTCCGCTACCAGCCCGAGTCGCCGGACGCTACTGACAGTCACCCGGAGCGCCGTCACACAGAAGGGAGTCAAGCCCCAAGCGGAGCGTGGTGGAGTTGACGACACCGCTGGCACTCGGTGGGAGGTTCTCGCTCGTCGCCGTCACGGTCGGGCGAGACGAGGACAGCCAGACGGTCCGGGACTGTCTGAACGAGTGGCTCCGACTGTTCCCGGCGACGTGAGTGGGGCAGAAGTGTCTCAGTCGCCGTCTTCGGTGACGATGTCCGCCGAGAGCCCCTGGGCCATCTTGATGTCTTTCGAGTTGTTGAGCGTCCAGGCGGTCCGGTCGGTGACGGCCTCGATGATTTCTCGGGCCGAGGGGTAGCCGTTGCCTGATTTCTTCACGCCGCCGAAAGGAAGCTGGACCTCCGCGCCGATACACGGGAGGTTGCCGTACGCGAGGCCGAGTTCGGCGCGGTCGCGGTAGTAGTTTATCTGGCGGTAATCTTCCGAGATAATCGCACCCGCCAGCCCGTAGTCGGTGTCGTTCTGTATCTCGACTGCCCGTTCGATGTCGCCGTCGTACTCCAGCAGGGCGACGTGGGGACCGAACACTTCTTCTTGCGTACAGCGGAGGTCGGCGTCGGGGTCGGCCTCGTAGACGAACGGACCGGCCCAGTGGCCCGCATCGTGCCCGTCCGGTACCTCGTCGGCGTCCAGTTCGGTCCGGTCGACCAGGACATTGACGCCCTCCTCGCGAGCGAGGTCGCGGTACTCGGTCACCTTCTCCTTGTGCTCGCTCTCGATGAGCGGCCCCATGAACGTGTCTTCCTGCAGGGGGTCGCCCACGGCGACCGTACTCGCCGCGTCGACGAAGCGCTCTTTGAACTCGTCGTAGACGTCCGTGTGGACGATCAGGCGCTCGGAGGAGACACACCGCTGTCCCGTGGTCTTGAACGAAGACATCACGGCCGAGTGAACGGCTATGTCGAGGTCCGCTTCCTCGGTGACGACGATGGCGTTTTTCCCTCCCATCTCACAGGCAGCCCGTTTTCCCGACTCCGACCCGACGGTTTCGGTAATCTGGTGGCCGACCTCTGCCGAGCCGGTAAAGAGAACCGTCGGGACGCGGTCGTCGTCGACGATAGCGGCTCCGGCGTCGCCAAAGCCCTGGACCATGTTGAAAACGCCCGGCGGGAGACCGGCGTCGTCGAACATCTCGGCGACGATTTGAGCGCACCACGGGGTCTGCTCGGCGGGCTTCCAGACAACGGTGTTGCCCTCGACCAGCGCGACGGCCATATGCCAGTACGGGATGGCGATTGGGAAGTTCCACGGCGTGATACAGCCAGTGACGCCGCGGGGTTTGCGCCGCATGTAGGCGTCCTTTTCGGCAATCTCCGAGGGGATGATGTCGCCGCTCGGGTGGCGCGCGTCGCCGGCGGCCCACTCGACCATGTGCGCGGCCTCGACGACGTCGGCCCGGCCCTCGCTGATTTCCTTGCCACACTCCATTGTCACGATCTCCCCGAGTTCGTCTGTCCGCTCCCGGAGCTCGTGGTACACGTCCCAGAGGTACTCCGCGCGGTCGATACGGGAGAGTTCACGCCACGATTCGTAAGCCTCGTCGGCTGCCTCGACAGCGTCGTCGACGGTCTCGGGTGTCCCTCGATAGAACTGTCCCAGCGAGTCGCCCGTTGCCGGGTTCTCGCTCTCGAACGTCTCGGTGCTGTGACCTGTGACCCACTCGCCGTCGATATAGTGCTGGTAAGTCTCTGCCATTGGTCTGTCTACGACAGTGACAGCCCAAAATCCTCGCCCGACCATGGACGGCACCCGGGTGAGAACGCCACAGAGGTGTAGAGACGGGCGTTTCGGACGATCCACCGACCATGGTCGGCACATATTTGGTATGCTAGGACATGTATATATCGCTCCAATGCGTGTGATAGACAATGGCCGGCGCTGACCAAACAACGACGACCTGGCTCACTCTCGATCTCTGGCATCCGAACTGCTGGGCCATCAAGGCAACCGGAGAGGCCTCCGGCGGCGTCCTGGCACATTCCATCTACAATTCGCCGAAGACAGACGGGAACCACAGCGAGAACGTCAAGGGGCTGTTTACCGCGTTCGCCGAAGACGAACCGGCGGTAAACGAGTTGCTAGACGAGATTCGGGACTCCGAACACGCCGGAGAACTCTCCGAACTCCGGGAACGGTTCGGGCGCGAACACAACGCCCCCGGGAACGTCGTTCGGGAGTTTTTCCTCGAGTACGACCCCGACGATATGATATGTCCGACGCTGCTAGAACGTGGGTTCGTCCACAACGCCCCGGTCCGAATCGAGAACGGACGCGAGGAGTGGCAGGTCTGTTATGTCGACGATCGGTCACAGATAGACGCCGCGCTGGACCGGGTTCGCGACCAGTCCGGCGCGGATGTCAGCATCGATGCGATCACCACGAGCGAGGCGGCCGCCACGACTGCCCGGGACCAGCGACAGGACACGCTCACTGCGAGACAACGAGATGTGTTCGAGCACGCACGCGAGGCGGGCTACTACGAGTGGCCCCGGGAGTGTGACACGCGAGAACTGGCGGCCGACCTGGACGTATCGAAGACTACCCTGCTAGAGCACCTTCGAAAAGCCGAGGCGAAACTGCTGGACCCATAACCTACGGACTGACGATCGCTCGGAGCGCGAACAGCGCGTTCGCTTTGCGCTCGCGGATGCGACGGTAGAAGTACGAGAACCACTTGCTGCCGTAGGGGATGTACTGATACACTTCATACTCGTCGGCCAGTTCGAACTGGGCGCTCTCGCGCACGCCCGTGAGCATCTGAATCTCGAATGGAGTCCCGTGGTCCTCGTAGAGTTCCTGTGCGAACTCGACCATCGCCGGGTCGTGGCTCCCGACGGCGATACCGTCGTCGAATTCCTCGAACATGTAGGTCAGGTACTCGCGGTACATCTCGTCGACTTTGCTCTTTTCCTTGTAGGCGATTTCGGCCGGCGGGTCGTAGGCCCCTTTCACCAGACGGACCTTCCCCGGACAGTCGGCTAGCCGCTCGAGAGTGTCGCCGGTTCGCTTGAGGTTAGCCTGGACGCAGACGCCCACGTTACCGTCTGTCTCACGGGCGTGACGCTCGAAGGCGTCGAGGGTCCTGTCGACTGTATCGTGGTCTTCCATGTCGACCCAGACGAAGCAGTCGGCGGCCTCGACGATGCGAGCGAGGTTCTCCTCGAAGGCGATGTCGCTCACTTCGAGACCGATCTGGCTGGGCTTGACCGAGATACAGCCATCGAGGTCACGCCGGGCGAGTCCGTCGGCGAGGTCGATGTACGCATCCGCGTCAGCGTCGGCGTCCGCGCGGTCGTCGTAGTGTTCGCCTAGCAGATTGAGGATTCCCTTCACGCCCCGTTCGTTCAGCTCTTCGACGTGATCCAGCGCCTCCGCTTCGGTCTCGCCGGCCACGAAATTGTTCGCAATAGGAGGTATCATACACCGTTGTACGGAGCAGATACCCCTATATTCAGTCCCTACCAAATCTTTCTGACAGAACGGGGCCGAAACTAACGCGAACAACTCGGAGATTTCGAGGAACCCAGCACTTCCCGACCATGGTAGGGGCACAATTGAGGCACATCTATGATAAGCATTGAACTACCAATGCGTGAAACTACCACGGTATCGCTCGACCGACGATCGATGCTGAAGCTAACCGGCGGTGTCGGTATCGCCGGCCTGGCCGGATGTAGCGGTTCTTCCAGCAACGAGTCGTACAACATCGGAATGGTCGACGCTCAGACGGGCTCGCTGTCGGCCTTCGGCGAGCGAAACCAGCGCGGGAAAGACCTCGCCCTGTCGGCGGTCAACGATGTCGGTATCGACGGCAGCGAGTTGCAGGTCACCGTCGAGGACTCCGGGAGCGAGAACCAGGGCGGCATCTCCGCCGCCCAGAAGCTCGTCAACCAGGACGGCGTCCCGTTCCTCATCGGCGCCGTCGGCTCCGGCGTCTCGCTCGCCATCTACGAGAGCGTCATCCAGGGTACCGACGTGGTCCAGCTGAGCCAGAACTCGACGGGACTCGGACTGACTGAGTTCCCCGGACTCCTCCGGATGTCACCGACGGGCCGGACCCAGGCAGTCGCGCTCGCCGACCTCATCGCCGAGGACGGCTACGACGACGTGGCACTCACCTACGTGAACAACAACTACGGGGAGAGCCTGGCCGAGGCGTTCGTCAACTCCTGGGACGGCTCGATCGCCTACAACAACTCCCACGACCAGGAACAGCAGTCCTACGCCTCGGTCATCTCCGAGATGAACAGTTCCGACGCGGACGCCTGGCTCTTTATCACCTACCAGGCAGAGTTCGCCTCGATGGTCAACGAGATATACTCCAGTGGGTACGAGGCGATGCTGTACGGCGCCGACTCGGTGTCGGGCCAGAACGTCCTCGAAAACACCCCCGACGGGAGCATGGAAGGCATGAAAATCGTCGTCCCCTCCGCACCCGTCGAGGAAGAGAACTACCAGGACTTCGCCTCGACGTTCGAGAGCGAATACGGTCAGACCCCGACCTCGTGGGCGGCCTACGCCTACGATTGTGTCATCAACGCGGCGCTGGCCATCCAGGCCGCGGACTCCTTTACCGGGGCGGCGCTGGGCGATGTGGTCCGCGATGTGACCCGACCCGAGGGCGAACAGGTCACCTCCTTCGAGGCGGCCAGTGAAATCCTCTCGGACGGCGGTGGCCCCAGCGACGTGGACTACCAGGGCGTCAGCGGTCCCATCGACTTCGACGAGAACGGGGACCCGGTCGGGTTCCTGCAGGTGCTTGAAGTCCAGGACCACAGCTACGAGGGTGTCGGTTTCATCCGGTCGTAGTCTGAGCGATGGTACTCGACCAATTCGCCAGCGGGCTTGTGTTTAGCAGCATTATCGTGCTCGGCAGTATCGGCCTGTCGCTGGTGTACAGCATCGCGAACTTCGCGAACTTCGCCCACGGCGATACGATGACCATCGGCGCCTACACGTCGCTGGTCACCTTCGGTGTGGTCGGTAGCCTCGGTGGGAGCGTCCTCGGGTTACCGTTTGGATTTTTTGTCGCGTTAGTCGCCGGAATAGCAACGGCCGCGCTCGTCGCAGTCATCACCGAGAAATTCGTCTATGATGGGATGGATTTGGACTCCATCGGGCTGCTCATCGCCTCCATCGGGCTGGCATTCATCTACCGCGCGCTCGTCCAGATCGGCTTCGGGGCTCAGTCCACCCGGTACGGCATTCAGTCACTCCGGCCAATCGATGCGCTGGTGCCCTACGGCATCCGTGTCACCCAACACGACGTGGCAATCTTCGTCTCTGCGGTCGTGCTGGTCACTGGCCTGCACGTCCTCTTGCAGTACAGCGACCTCGGCCGGAAGATGCGCGCGATGGCCGATAACCCGGACCTCGCACGCATCAGCGGGATTCGGACCGACCGAATCAAACTGTGGACCTGGGTCATCGGCGCCGGTCTCGCGGGCGCCGGTGGTGCGTTCCTGGGGCTGTACAGCCAGCTCACACCCCGGATGGGCTTTAATCTCCTCTTGCTCATCTTCGCCGCTGTCATCCTCGGCGGCATTGGGTCTGTCTACGGCGCGATGCTCGGCGGCTTCCTCATAGGCATGATAAATCAGCTGACGCCGCTGTTGTCCGAACTGGGTGCATTGCTGCCGCTGGTCCCCGACGCCTGGGGAATCCCCATCGGCATCGAATACGCCAACGCGATCGCCTTCCTCATCATGGTGATCGTGTTGCTGTTCCGACCGAACGGTATCGCGGGGGAGGCGAGTTGAGATGTCGCTCGTCAACGACCCCAAAGGGTACTGGGATAGCTTCACCATCGCCGAGAAGGCCGTCAGCGCTGCTGTCGTCATCTTCGCGCTGTTGCTTCTCGGTAGCCTGCTCACCGGCGGGCTCGCACCGACGTACTTCCTCTATCTCGTCGGCCTCGCGGGGATGTACTCGCTGCTCTCGCTCGGACTGAACTCCCAGTGGGGCTTTTCCGGACTCATCAACTTCAGCGTCGCCGCATTCTTCGGCATCGGTGCCTACGGGACCGCACTCACGAGCGCGAGCAGTTCGCCGGTTGCCGGCGGCCTCGCTCCGGTCGTTGGCCTTCTGGCTGCACTGGTGCTTGCAGCGCTCCTGGCGCTGTTTATCGGCATCCCGACGCTCCGGCTCCGGGCCGACTACCTCGCCATCGCCTCGATTGGCCTGGCTGAGGTCGTCCGCCTCATCGTCCTCAACCAGGACTCGTGGACGAACGGCAGTGCCGGCGTCCGTGGCATCCCGGGGTTCTTCGAGGGCTGGCCGGTCCTGGAGACACTTCCCGAGACGATGCCGACGCTCGTCTTCGGTTCCGGCCCCGGCGCCATGGTGCTCAACACGCCGTTCTGGCAGGCCCTGTTGAACGTCGGGCTCGTGTTGGCGTTTGTCGGCGCGAGCTATCTGGTCTTGCGGCGTGCCCACCGGTCACCGTGGGGCCGTATCCTCCGGACCATCCGTTCCGACGAGGACCTCGCCCGCGCGCTGGGCAAGAACACGTACGCCTTCAAGATGCAGGCGTTCGTCCTCGGGAGTCTCATCATGGCGCTGGCGGGCGTCTTCTACGCCCACCTGAACCTCTATGTCAGCCCCGGTGACCTCGACCCCATCACGACGTTCTACGTCTGGGTCGCGGTCATCCTGGGCGGCAGTGGCTCCAACCGCGGCGCGGTCTTTGGCGGCGTCGTCATCGTCGCTATCCGGGAGGGGACGCGCTTTCTCAACGGGTTCGGGTTCATCCCCTTCGAAGCAGCGCCGCTGCGACTGCTGCTCATCGGCGTCATCATCGTGCTACTGATGCGGTTCCGTCCACAGGGTGTGTTGCCCCCACAGCGGGAACTTATCTGGCCCGGGACCGTCGACGAAACGCCCCAGCAACCGGACTCCGGGGTTCGAGAAACGAAAGCAGGTGAAGAATGAGCGAGCAAACTACCGAAACGCAGACGGCAACGATGTCCAAAGACGACGTCGTGTTGCGCGTCGACGACCTGGTGAAGAAATTCGGCGCCCTCGTCGCGACCGACAACGCGACCTTCGAGGTCGAACGTGGCACTATCACCGGCCTCATCGGTCCGAATGGGGCGGGGAAGTCGACGCTGTTCAACCTCATCTCGGGGTTCTACGAGCCCGACGAGGGCCGTGTCGAGGTCAACGGAACCGATGTCACCGGACTGGAACCCTACGAGATAGCCGACCACGGCCTGATTCGGACCTTCCAGACACCGCGTAAAGCGGAGGGGATGACAGTCAGGGAAGCGATGCTCGTCGGACCGCGCAACCAGCCCGGCGAATCGTTCCTGAAGCTGTTTACCTCGCCGGGGTCGGTCGGTGAGGCAGAGTCGAAAAACTTGGAGGACGTCAACCGCATCCTCGAGGAGTTCGAAATCGACCACTTGGCCACCCAGCCCGCGACCAAGATATCGGGCGGTCAGATGAAACTGGTCGAACTGGCCCGAGCGATGCTGTCCGACCCGGAGATACTCCTGCTCGACGAGCCAGCCGCCGGGGTGAATCCCACCCTCAGGAAGAAGTTAGCCGAACAGATTCGGCGACTCAACGAGCAGGGGACGACCTTCCTGCTCATCGAACACGACATGGAGTTCGTGATGAGTCTGGCCGACCCGGTCATCGTCCTCGACCAGGGACACGTCTTGATGGAGGGTCGCCCGGACGAAGTCCAGAGTGACGACCGCGTTATCGATGCGTACCTCGGATAATCATGACAGCAAACAACACTACTGCGCAGACGGACCCGGATTCCGAGGCGGCCGACCACGTCGTCGAACTGAACGGCGTCGACAGCGGCTACGGCGAGGTGCAGGTGCTCGACGACTGTTCGCTCCACCTCGACGCCGAGGAAATCGTCTGTCTCATCGGACCGAATGGCGCGGGGAAATCGACCGTGCTCAAGACGGTGTTTGGCATGCTAACACCGTGGGAGGGAACCGTCACCTACCACGGGAAAAACATCGGCGGGATGGCACCCGAGGACATTGTCCGGGAGGGTATCGGCTACGTTCCCCAGACCAACAACGTCTTTGGCTCACTCAGCATCGAAGAGAACCTTCGTATGGGTGGGGCAACCCGTAAGAGCGGCCTCGAATCCGTCCTGGACGACCTCTACGAGCGGTTCCCCCTGCTCGACGAGAAACGGGCCGCGAAGGCCAGCACCCTCTCGGGCGGCCAGCGGCAGGTGCTCGCCTTCGCTCGCGCGCTCGTGATGGAGCCCGACGTGTTGCTCATCGACGAGCCGTCGGCGGGGCTGGCACCCAATACCGCACAGGACGTCTTCGGCCACGTCGAGGCAGTCAACGACCTCGATACGGCTATCCTGATGGTCGAACAGAACGCCACCGAAGGACTGGGTATCTCCGACCGCGGCTACGTCCTCGACCAGGGGACCGTCCGGTTCGGCGGCGAGGCCGACTCGCTGCTCGACAACGACGAGGTATCGAAACTCTACCTCGGCGGATGAACGTCACTCAGTGCCACCTGTGAGACGGGAGTACGCGTTCGCCCTCGGGCCGCTCGCGGCCGCTTCCCTCTGGGGCGGGATGTTCGTCGTCAGCAAGTGGAGTTTCGCGCTCGTGCCGCCTATCACACTCGGGTTCTTCCGGGTCGGGCTCGGTGCAGGCGCACTGTGGCTCTGGCTTCGCCTCGTCGGCGGTGCTGGGGCGACACGGCCGAGCCGCGATGACTGGCCCGCCCTCCTCGGCCTGGGTGGCTGGGTGACCGTCACCATCGTGACGCAGTTTCTGGGCACCGAACTCACCAACGCGAGTCAGGGGTCGCTGTTGACGGTCCTGACGCCGATCTTCGTCGTCCTCCTCGGTGCTTCCGTCCGCGGCGAGCGCGTGACACGCGCGAAGGCAGCAGGCATCACGCTCGCGGCCATCGGCACCGCAGTCGTACTCGCCGGACAGTACGACCTCGGGGCCATCGCGGCCGGCAACGCCGCCGGCGTCTTCTTGCTGGTCGTAGCGAGTTTCGCGTGGGCCGGCTACACCGTCTGGGGCGTGTCGGTCGTCCGGCGGTACTCGGCGCTCACCGCAGCCACCTACTCGTCTCTCGCCGCGACGCCGATGCTCGGCGTGCTGGCGGTCGCGGAGCTTCAGTATCTGGGTCGCGGCGTCGCGAGTATCCCGCTCGGGCCGCCGTCGCTGCTCGCCATCGCGTATCTCGGGTTCGGGTCGACGGCCGCGGCGTGGTATCTCTGGTACAAGGGCCTCGAGTTCGTCTCCGCCGGGACCGTCGCCGTCTTCTATTTCATCCAGCCTGTCGTCGGGACGGCACTCGCAGCGGCGTTGCTCGGCGAACAGGTCGGCGCGTGGTTCGTCGCCGGGAGCCTCACCATCGGCGTCGGCGTCTGGGTCGTCGGTCACGAACGCGCCGACGAGACGAACCAGAAGAGACACCACCGCCGCGACGAGGGTGAACTACGATAGTGAACCAGATTGAAGGACGGACCGGATGATTGGGATACTCGCTGCCCTCGATGACGAGTTGCCCCCCGGCGTCGGACTCGCCGTCGCCATCGCCGCCGTCAGCACCGGGGCCATTCTCGTCCGCCTCAGCGACGCCCCATCGACCGTCGCCGCCTTCTACCGTGTTCTGTTTACCACACTCCCGCTTGTCCCACTCGCTCTCTGGCGCTATCGAACGGAGTTTGCCCGCATCGGCCGTCGCGACCTGCTGTTTGCGAGCCTCGCAGGCGTCGCGCTCGCGGTGCATTTCGCCGCGTGGTTCGAGAGTCTCGCGTGGACAAGCGTCGCAGCGAGCGTCACGCTGGTCCAGTCACAGCCGCTGTTCGTCGCGCTTGGCGCCTGGCTCCTGCTCGATGAGCGACCGGGCATCCGTATCGCCGGTGGCATCGTGATTGCGATTGCCGGGATGGCGACGATGGCGCTTGGTGACCTGCTCACCGGCGTGCTCGTCGGACGGAACCCCCTTTTGGGCAACGCACTCGCTGTACTGGGTGCGGTGATGGCCGCTGGCTACGTGCTCGCGGGCCGGTCGCTCCGCCAGCGCGTCTCCCTGGTCCCCTACGTCGTTATCGTCTACAGCGTCTGTACAGTCGTGTTGCTCGGCATCGTGCTCGCACAGGGGTCTCCCCTGACCGGCTACCCGCCCCGCGAGTGGCTCCTCTTTGCCGGGCTCGCGGTCGGTCCCGGCCTGCTCGGCCATACACTTGTCAACTGGGCGCTCGCGCATCTGCAGTCCAGCGTCGTCTCTGTCTCGCTGCTCGCTGAATCCGTGGGCGCCTCTGTCCTCGCACTGCTCTTGCTGTCCGAGACGCCGACTGCGTTTACCGTGGTCGGTGGGGGCATCGTGCTCACCGGCATCGCGGTGACGGCGACCGGCCGGTGACGACCGCGTCGCCATCGTGCGCCGACTCTGCGCCCATTCCGTGAGTGGGTTCGGGCGGTTTCGAACCTCGGTCACTCCCGCTCGCTCACGCTGTTCGCTCGCCTCCCGTTCCCTGCTTCGAACCCGCTTGCCCGCACAGACGCCGCTGGCTCCTCACATTCGTTCGTCGCAGTCGGCGTCAGAAGTGGGTTCGGGCGGTTTCGAACCACGAGGACTTCGCTTCACTCGTCCTCTGGGCGCGAAACCACGACCCATTCGCTCGTCACGTCCGTTCCTCGCAGAATGCATGGGTTCGGGCGGTTTCGAACCTCGGTCACTCCCGCTCGCTCACGCTGTTCGCTCGCCTCCCGTTCCCTGCTTCGAACCCGCTTGCCCACACAGACGCCGCTGGCTCCTCACATTCGTTCGTCGCAGTCGGCGTCAGAAGTGGGTTCGGGCGGTTTCGAACCGCCGGCCTCGGCCTTGTAAAGGCCGCGTCATAACCAACTAGACCACGAACCCTTCACTCGAAAGATGCCTACCCGTCGGAATAACGCTTTCTCTCTCGGACGGAACCCTTACCCCCACTAACACGTACACACCTGCATGAACACCCGCCGGGCTGTCGCCGCGCTCGCGGTCGCGCTCGTCGCGCTCGCCGGTGTCGTCGTCCTCTTCCCCGGTCTCCTCGTCGGTGACCCCGGCCCGTACAACGAGACGACGGTCACCGTCACCGACGAGAACGGGACCGAACTCGGAACGGTCGCGGTTCGCATCGCCGACACCGGCGCGAAACGCTACACCGGCCTCAGCGAGACCGACTCGCTCGCTCCCGACGACGGCATGCTGTTCGTCCACGACGAGGAGGGACAGCACAGCTACGTCATGCGGGGCATGTCGTTCCCGCTCGACATCATCTTCGTCGATGCCGACGGCACCGTCGTCGAAATCTTCCACGCGAGCGTCGACAGCGAGAACGCCCCCTACGAGGCCCGCGGGAAGTACGTCCTCGAAGTGAATCGCGGCTGGGCCAACCGGAACGGCGTCACCACCGGCGACCGCGTCGTGATTCCCGACAGCGTGGCCTGACCCCGACGAACTTTTGCAGATGCGTCCCTTGATTCGACCGTGAATATCGACGCAGGTCCCGATTCCGACGCGTTCGAGGACGAGCGCGAGGCTGTCGACCGGCCGATGTACCGGCTCTTCACCGAGTACAGTGACGGCCGCCGGTTCTACTTCGTCGTCGGCCTCCTGAGCAGTATCTTCGCACGCGTCCTCGACCTCCTCCCCCCGCTCTTGCTCGCCGTCGCCATCGACGCCGTCTTCCAGGGCGAGGCGGCCTTCTCGCTGTGGCTCGTCCCCTCCTCGTGGCTGCCCGCGACTGACACCGGCCAACTGTGGCTCACCGGCGGCATCATCGCCGCCTCGTTCCTGCTCGCGGCGGTGTTTCACTACACCCGAAACTGGGGGTGGAACCGCTTTGCGCAGGGCGTCCAACACGAGATTCGGACGGACACCTACGACAAGATGCAGCGGCTCAACATGGATTATTTCGCCGACAAGCAGACCGGCGAACTGATGTCCGTCCTCTCGAACGACGTCAACCGACTGGAGAAGTTCCTGAACGACGGCATGAACTCCGTCTCCCGGCTGGTCATCATGGTGCTCGGTATCGCGGTCATCCTCTTTTCGCTAAACTGGCAACTCGCCCTGGTCGCGCTCCTGCCGGTGCCTATCATCGCAGTCTTCACGAAGAAGTTCATCGAGATTATCCAGCCCAAGTACGCCGAGGTCCGCTCCTCTGTCGGGTCGCTGAACTCCCGGCTGGAGAACAACCTCGGTGGCATCCAGGTCATCAAGACCAGCAACACCGAATCCTACGAGTCCGAACGCGTCGAAGACGTCTCCGAAGACTACTACGACGCCAACTGGGACGCCATCCGCACCCGCATCACCTTTTTCCCGGGACTCCGTCTCGTCGCGGGCCTTGGCTTCGTCATCACGTTCGTCGTCGGCGGCTTCTGGGTGTTCGAGGGCCGCGTCACCGAGGGGCAGTTCGTCGCCTTCATCCTCTACACCCAGCGGTTCATCTGGCCGATGGCGCAATTCGGACAGATTATCAACATGTACCAGCGCGCCTACGCCTCCGCCGAGCGCGTCTTCGGGCTGATGGACACGCCCGACCGCATCGGCCAGCGCGACGGCGCACAGCCGCTGACTGTCACCGACGGTGACGTCGAGTACGACGACGTGACCTTCGGCTACGACGACGACCCCATCGTCGAAGACGTGGCCTTCGAGGTCGACGGCGGCGACACCGTCGCACTCGTCGGGCCGACCGGCGCTGGCAAATCGACCGCTGTCAAACTCCTCCTTCGCCTCTACGACGTCGACGGGGGCGCAGTGCGGGTCGACGGCACCGACGTGCGGGAGGTGACCGTGCCCAGCCTCCGGCGGCAGATGGGCTATGTCAGCCAGGAGACGTTCCTCTTCTATGGCACAGTCCGGGACAACATCGCCTATGGCAGCCCCGGTGCCACCGACGAGGACATCCGCGCGGCCGCGAAGGCCGCCGAGGCCGACGAGTTCGTCCGGAACCTGCCCGACGGCTACGACACGATGGTCGGCGAACGCGGCGTCAAACTCTCCGGCGGGCAACGCCAGCGTGTCGCCATCGCCCGTGCCATCCTCAAAGACCCGGAGATTCTCGTCCTCGACGAGGCGACCTCGGACGTGGACACGGAGACGGAGATGCTCATCCAGCGCTCGCTGGACCGCCTGACAGAAGACCGGACGACGCTGGTCATCGCCCACCGGCTCTCGACTATCAAAGATGCAGACCGGATTATTGTCCTCGACGACGGCCGGGTCGTCGAACGTGGCACCCACGAGGACCTGCTCGACGAGGACGGCCTCTACGCGAATCTCTGGGCGGTCCAGGCGGGCGAAATCGACGACCTGCCGCCGGAGTTTGTCGAACGTGCGGCCCGCCGCCGGGCACAGACCGACGCCGACGACTGAACCCGCCGCAGTGACTTACCGCGGGGTCGGAAAGACGAGCGCAATCGTCGTGCCGTCCGCTCCGGCCTCGGGCAGTCGGAGCTGGCCGCCGTGGCGGTTCGTCACCCACTTGACCAGCCACAGCCCCAGTCCGTCGCCGTGCTGGAGTTGCGTAATCTCACGGTCGCCGGTCAGCAGGTCCCACTGTTGCTCCGGCAGCCCCTCGCCGTCGTCGCTGACCTGAATGTGAATCCCGGCCTGGTCGGCAGTCGCCCGGACGACGACCTCCGAGGCGGGGTCGTGTTCGATTGCGTTTGCGACGAGTTCCCGGAGCGCAATGAGCAGGTACTGACTGAACGGGACGGGACGGTCGGTATCGGCAGTCACGGTCACGTCGGTGTCGGGTGCAGTCAGCGACCCGGTGATGTCGGCCTGGAGCTGCTCGAGCGCCTGGGTGGCCGGGACAGGGTCGATGTCGTCGGCGTCGAATCCGAGAACCTGCTGAACGGTCTGTGAGGTCTCGGACGCACTGACGAGTTCGTCACTGGCGTCGAGAATCTTCTCGATGTGGCTGTCGGCCTCCGCCGGGAGGGACAGCCGCCGAAGTTGCTCCGCGTGGCCTTTGATGAGTGCCGTCTCGTTGCGGAGGTTGTGCCGCAGGAGTCGGTGAAGGACCTTTAGTTGCGTCCCGCGGCGGCTGAGTTCCGTCACGTCAGTCAGGAGGACGAAAGCACGGTCGGTCCCCCCGCTCTCGTAGGGCGCGGTCCGGACCAGGTACTGCCGTTCACCCGCTGGCGTCTGTGTCCGTACCGTGGTATCGAGCGAGGGAGGCGGCGACTCGACGGGGTCCAGCGCGGCCGCGAGTTCGTCGGGCATGGCATCGCGTGCCGCGGCGAAGGTCCCGCGCTGGAGCGTCTCGGCGTCGCGCTCGCACAGGTCGGCAAAGGCGGCGTTGATGTTCTCCAGTCTCGCGACACCGTCACGGTAGCTCACGTCGGCGACGGGGTCCGACAGCGTCTCAAACAGTTCGACAAAGCGCTGTCGCTGGCGCGAGGCCTCCCGCTGGGCGGACTTTAGCTGCGAGATGTCCCGGACAGTCCCGACCAGCCCGGTCCCGAAGGGACTCTCGAAGGGCGCAAGGGTGAGCCGGCAGGGGATAGTGCCCGCATCACCGTGCAGTTCCGTCTCCAAGACGTACCGCGACTCGGCCGAGAGCGCCTCGGCAGCGGCCTCGTCGGGGAGAAAGTCCGCAATCGGTCGTCCGACCAGTTCCTCGCGGGCGGTACCGAGCATCGCGGCAAACGGTCGCGTCACGAGCGTAAACCGGCCGTCGTCGTCGACGGTAAACAGCATGTCCTCGGCGGCCTCGACGATGGCCTCGTACTGCTGGAGGTGCTCTTCGCGGTCGACGCGGTCGATTGCCGCGGCGGCGGTCTCACCGAACACTTCGAGCAACCCGAGCGTGATACTGTCGAACCCGTCGTCACTGCGCTGGCCGAGGCTCAGGACGTACCGGTCGCCAATCGGGAGATACACCCCGTGGTCGACGCCGGTGACACTCGCGTCCGGGTTGGCCGAGAGGTCTTCCCGGACCACGAGTTCGCCCTCCTGAAACGCGGTGCCCGCCGGCCCTTCGCCGACGTCGTAGACGGGGCGGTCACCCAGTGTCTCTTCGAGTGAGTCAGAGGTGGCGACCGGCACGAGACCGTCGACGTCGGGGTCGTACTTCCGGAGCGCAACGAGGTCGAGACCGAACACGTCGACGGCCGTCGAGACGACCACCTCGGTGACGGCTTCAGTCCCCGAGGCGGTCATCATCGCGCGGGACCGCTCGACGAGGCCGTTGAGGATGTCCATCCGCCGGTGCTGCCGGCTGACGTCGCGCAACGTCCCGACAGTCCCGGTGAAGTCGCCGTCCTCCAGCGGGCGGAGTGTCATCCGGTCGGTACAGGGAACGCGCGTGCCGTCCTTGCGGACCAGTTCGACGTCGAGTTTGGCGATGTCGATGCCGGCAGGCGTCGACGCACCGCCGCCGCGCCCTTTCAGCAGGTCCCGGAGAGCGGCTTCGGCCCGCTCGACCGTCTCGTCGTCCTTGATGATGTGAACCGAGGAGCCGAGCAGTTCGTCGCGTTCGTAGCCGGTCATCTCACACAGCGCGTCGTTGACGAAGACGAACCGTCCCTCGCTGTCGAGGATGTACACTGCGTCGCCGACTGTCTCGACGAGATACTCGTACAGCGAGGGCGTCGAACTGTCGTCGTGGGCCTGACTGCGCAGGGTCACGCCGTCCGGGCCCGGATACGCGGTGACCTCCAGAAGCGTCGTCTGGTCGTCGAGTTCCAGCGGGACGGTCACCTGCTCACCTGCCGACAGCGACCGCTCGACGTGGGGTCGCAGGTCCGCAACGACCGGGTCGGGAAGGTACTCCCAGACGCTGTCGCCACGGACGTCTGCCGGCGAGACATCCAGAAACTCCGCCGCGGCGTCGTTCAGGTACGTGAGCCGAAACTCCGTATCCAGTGCCAGCACCGCGTCACCGACCCGCTTGAGTGCACTCGCCGCAGCGTGTCGCGAGTGAGTCCGACTGGCAGTGCCCCCGTCGGGAAGCGCCGCGGTCAGGCGTGCGGCCAGCATCGCCCAGTCGTCGTCGAGTCCCCAGTTGACGACCGTAGCGTCGTCGGCGACGGCAGTCGCGACCGCGGGGTCGGTCGTCGCCCAGACAATCGACCGGTCGGGAAGCGTCGCCGGCCGACTGTCGCTGACGACCAGCGCCGGACTGTCGTCGTCGGCCGCCTCGAGCGCAGCGAGTGGCTCGAGTGCGGCCACAGAGATATCAGAGAGAGAATCGAGACCAGCGGCCAGCTCGTCACGGCGGTCACTGACCGACGGGCCATAGAACACTGTGACTGTCACTGCCGTCGACAGGGCAGAGTCAGCATCCGTCATCACTCCCTTTCCGTGGGTCACGTACTTGAAAATAGTGCCACGATTACCAGCTGTGAGATTCGAACGGAGGCGGGACTTTCATCTTCCGGGAACTGGTACCGAGCGTATGCACCTGAGCGAGACTGCGTGGCCCGACGCCGACGCGAGCGACGCCACCCTGGCCGTCCTCCCCGTCGGTAGCACCGAACAGCACGGTCCACACGCCCCGCTCGGGACCGACGTCCTCACTGCCGAGGCCGTCGCCGAGGCCGGCGCCGACGGCCACGACGAAGACGTCGTTCTCGCCCCGCCGATTCCGGTCGGTGTCGCCGAGGAACACCGTCACTTCGCGGGCACGCTGTGGGTCAGCGAAGACACGTTCCGGGCGTACGTCCGCGAGACAATCGAGAGCCTGGCCAGCCACGGCTGGAATCGTGTAGTCGTCGTCAACGGCCACGGCGGCAACGTCGCACCCCTCCGGGAGCTGTGTGCCCGGCTCACCCGCGACGGGACCGCCTACGCCGTCCCCTTCACCTGGTTCGACGCCGTCGACCCCGAGGACGTCGAGATGGGACACGGCGGACCCGTCGAGACCAGCCTCCTCCGGCATATCCACCCGGAACTCGTCGACGAGTCACAGTTCGAGGCCGCCGCCGAAGACGGCACGGACTCGTGGGGCGAGTGGCAGTCGGGGACGAATCTGGCCTACGATACTGCCGAGTTCTCCGCGAACGGGACCGTCGGCGACCCCGGCGAGAGTAGCGCAGAAGTAGGAGAGGAGTTGTTGACGGCCGCGAGCGAGCGGCTGAGAGAGTTGCTGACCGCAGTTGGCGGGCGCGAGTGGCCGGCCCGCGAGGACTGACTACGCTTCGGCTTCGGTACTGCCGTCGGCGTCGGTCTCGGGGTCGGCGTCGCCCTCCGTGGCGTCTTCGAGTGCACCGCGGAGTTGCGGAATCGTGCTCGTCAGGTCACTGACCTGCTCGCCGGCGGCTTCGATGTCTTCGACGAGGGCTTCGACGTCCTCGATTGCCTCGGCGAGGTCGTCGGCGTCCTCGAAGGCGTCGGCGCGCTCGCCCATGGTGTACCACTTTTTCGCGTCACGGAGGTGGTCTTCGGCGTCGCCGATGTCGAGTGCGGAACTGAGTGTGTTCAGCGCACCCAGTGTGTTGTCCGCGTCCACGTCCCAGATGTCGTCGGCCGACGGCAGGGACGCGCGGGCTGCATCGAGCGAGTCTTCCACGTCCGCGCGCATCTCCGAGGCGGCCTCGCCGAACAGTTCGTCGTCGTCGAGTGTCGATTGGCTCATACGTCTGGGTTGGCCGGCCGGATGGTTAAATACCCGCCTGAAAGTGAAAGTGAAATCAGGCGCCTAATCGACGCTCCCGGACGGTTACAGCGACCCCGACCGTAGAGCCTCGCGGCGCTCGCTCACGAGGTCGAGCTCCGGGTCTATGTCGCCGAGGACGAGCAGTTCGTAGTACCGCGTGAACGTCTTCAGCGGCACTTGCACGAGTGCGACCACCGCGAGCAGTACCAGGACATACAGGACAGCGACAACTCCGAGCACGAGAACAGTCACGGTCGACAGCGTCGCCCCGCCGGCGAGAAAGACGACACCGGCCACAATCCCGAACGGAATCACCAGCACGGCCCCGGCGATGCCGACGACGACACCGGCGACGATGCCGACGGCTATCAGCAGGGCGACGCGGATTCCCAGGTAGACCAGAAACTCACCGGGGTTGTCCCAGAGAACAGCCCAGAAGCGCCCCCACGCCGAGCGGAGCCCCCGGTCTTCGGCCAGCATCGTCGGCACGACGAAGGCCACGGTGAAGACGTACGCGAGCGCGCCCAACAGACCACCCACGAGTGCAGCGAGTCCGGTGACGAGAACGCCGACAGCCAGGGCCGCCCCGCCCGCATCGAGTGCCGGGAGGACGAACAGTACACCCAGTCCTGCGACCGGGCCGGCAGTCACCAGCGCCACCACGAGATAGAAGCCAAACAGCGCGAGGCCTTTCCGGAGGTGTTCGCGAAACATCGCCCGCACCGACACCGACTCCCGCCGCAACGCGTCGACGAGGACGAACTCCATGACTGCGCCGGCCATGGTAAACAGGAGTCCGGCGAGTGCGAAGGCGGCCGCGATACCGACGACGAGCGGGAGGAACTCGTCGAACTGTGCCACCGGCAGTCCGCCGGCCGGGACAGTCCCCGGCATCTCACCGAACCCGCCAGCGGGGAACTGCCAGGAGAGGTTCGGGAGCGACCCGACGCCGCTTCCCCCAGAGAGGAAGAAGACGACGACAGCGAGGCGAAGCCACAGCCCCCGGTCGACGGGGCGGAGGAACTCCTCGGTCGCATCGAGCGCGTCACCGAGACAGGACAGGGCAGCGTATCCCATACCCGAAGGTTCGCCGGAAGCCCCGATAAATCCTGCCAGGGTCCGTGGCAGAGACTACTCGCGGACCTCGACGACGTCCATCAGCGGATACCCCTCGGTCATGCGCATATGTGCGTGGACGAAGATTCCCTCGTAGTCGATATAGATGTCCACGTCGACGAACTTCCCGGTCAGTTCCGTGTAGTCGGCCGGGCCGTCGGCGAGTTCCTCGCGGAGGCGGTCCTCGTGAACGTCGACGACCACCTCGTCGCAGTGGGGCTGGTTCTCGATTGCCGCTTCCATCGCAGTGGCAAGCGAGTCGGCACTGCCGGGGCTGACCGGTGTGCCGGCAAACTGGTGATACAGCGAGCCGAACTTGATGCCGGCTTCGAAGCAGGCCGTCTCGCGGTCGGTCGGGCGAGTATCGGACATGGGTAGTGCAAGGCCCCGCGGCTATAGTAGATTGTGAAAGGAGACACGCGACAGCGGGGTACCCGGTTTGGCGGACACGACGTTCAACATCGACTATCATGAGCGATGCGCGCTACAAACCGTATGCTACTTACCGGCCCTGCGCCTGCATTGAATCGAATGAACGACCCTGTCCTGCTGACGGGCGCCGGGGGCCACGTCGGACAGGTTATTCTCGAGGGACTTCGCGAGGAGTACGACTGGCGGCTCATGTTCCACAGCGAACCCGAAGAGGAACCCGAGTTCCCCTACTGGACCGGCGAAGTCCAGGACTACGACGACGTGGCACCCGCTGCGGAGGGTGTCGGCGCGATTATCCACCTCGCCGGCGACCCCCGACCGAGCGCCCCCTGGAAGAGCGTCCTGCAGAACAACATCGACGGCACCCACACGGTCTACGAGGTCGCCGTCGACGAAGGCATTGAGAAGGTGGTCTACGCCTCCTCGAACCACGCTGTCGGTGCCTTCGAGACGGAGGAGCGGACCCCCGAAATGTACCGCGTCCACGACACCGACCGCCTCGACGGCACGGAACTCCCCCGCCCGGGCAACAAGTACGGCATCTCGAAAGCCACCGGCGAGGTTATCGGTCGTTACTACCACGACGAACACGACATCTCGGTCTGTAACGTCCGTATCGGCAACCTCAACGAGGACCACCCGCCCATCGACTACGAGCGCGGGCAGGCGATGTGGCTCTCGCCGCGTGACTGTGCACACATCCACCAGCGTACGCTCGAGGCCGACTACGACTACGAAATCGTCTACGGCATCTCCGACAACGACCGGAAGTACTACTCCTTAGAGCGCGCCAAAGAGGCGCTTGGCTACGAACCGATGGACAACTCCGCGGAGTGGGACGGCGACGAGAGAGTGGCTGGCGGCAATTAAGAGCGGTAGAGGAACTCGGAGTAGCTAGATTTTCGCGCCTCGGTTCCCGCAGTTCGACCTTATCTGGCCGCGACCGTGGTTTTAATCATCGTGACAGGTATTACCAATCAACATGTCTACTGGACGCGTCAAAGGGAAAGTGGCGATTGTCGGGACGGGGGACGTCGGCGCGACGACGGCGTTCGCGCTGATGAACAGCGGGACCGTCTCGGAAATCGCACTAATCGACATCGACCCGGAGAAAGCCAGGGGCGAGGCGATGGACCTCAGCCACGGGGAGGGGTTTGTCAAGCCCGTCGACATCTACGTCGGCGACTACGAGGACTGCTGGGACGCCGACGTGGTCATCATCACGGCCGGCGCACGGCAGAAACCCGGCGAGACCCGTCTGGAACTGCTGGAGCGGAACGTCGAGATATTCAAGGACATGGTCCCGAAGATTACCGACGGCATCGCATCCGAGACGGTGCTACTGGTTGTGACCAATCCAGTAGATGTCCTTGCCTACGTCACCTGGAGAGTGTCTGACCTCCCGTACGAGCGGGTCATCGGCGCGGGGACAACCCTGGACACCGCCCGCTTCCAGCAAGTCCTCAGCGAGCACTGTGACATCGCCGCGGAGAATGTCAACGCCTACGTCATCGGCGAGCACGGCGACAGCGAGGTGCCGCTGTGGAGTACGGCCCACCTGGCAGGTATCCCCTTCGACGAGTACTGTGAACTCACGGCCCGGCCACACGACGACGAGACCAAAGCAGAATTGACAGAACTGGTCCGCGGCGCGGCATACGAGATTATCGAGAAGAAGGGCGCGACCTACTACGCCATCGGAATGGCGACCGTGGACATCATCGACGCGCTCATCCGCGACGAAGACACCATCATGACCGTCTCGACGCTGATGCAGGGCCACCACGGCATCGATGACATCTATCTCAGTCTGCTGTGCGTGGTCAACCGCCGCGGCGTCCGCAATATCCTCGAATTCGACCTCTCCGAGGAAGAGCACGAACGGCTCACAAACTCTGCGGCCGTCTTGCGCGAGAAAATCGACCAGCTCGACATCTAGCGGCGCTCGAAGGCGTTCGGGAATCTCGGCAACGCCCCGGATAAGCGGACGACAAACGAGTCACCAGCGACAATCGCGGCCGAGTTTCGGCCCCGGCGGACGGTTTCGAGTCAGCCGGTCGGTGCTACCAGTGACTATCCGCGAGGAGTCGTTCGTCGGTGGCAGCGGTCGGCGCTGGGCTGTCGTACGCCGGCGTCGTGATGGTGACGACAGTCCCGGACGGGGAGTTGGGGGCAAACTCGATCGTTCCGTCCGCGATTTCGGCGGCCCACTTGACCAGCCACAGCCCCAGTCCGCTGCTGTGACTGAGCCCGTCTTCCGTCCCGCGTTCGATGACTGACTGTTCGTAGTCGTCGATACCGGGGCCGTTGTCGGCGACGACGACCGAGACGCGTTCCTCACCGCGTTCGGTCCGAACCCGGACCGTCGGCTCGGGGTCGTCGGTGTGAACGACGGCGTTCTCGATGACGTTGAGGTACGCCGCTTCCAGCACGGACGGGACGTAGACGTCCTCGGGGAGGTCGTCAACCCGGATGTCGGCGTCGGGATGGTCGTGTTCGACCTGACTGCGACAGTCCGTTACCAGCGACGACAGCGCGACCAGGGTGTCGGGGTGTCTGCTCTGTTCGAAGATGTCGACGATTTCTCTTGCCTTCTCCGCGGTGTCCTCGATCTGGTATGCGCTGTCTTTGACCAGCGAGATGTCACCCGCCTCGGAGTCTGCGGCGAGCAGTTCCGCGTGGCTGATGATGAGGTTCGTCTTCGTCCGGATGTTGTGTCGCAAGAGTCGGTTCAGGACCTTGTGGCGCTGCTGGTTCCGGACGTAATCGCTCACGTCGTGCAGCGTGAAGATGCTGCCCACGGCTCTCCCGCGACTGTCCGTAATCTCGGTGTGCGTGATATCGTACAGTCCGGTCGTATCGGCGCCCGCTATCGTCGTGCGTTCGGAGGAATTCTTGCTGTTTTCGAAGACGTCGTACTGGTCGATGAGCGCCGCCGCCTTCTGTCCGAGGGCCTGGCGGCTGTCGATGCCGAGAATGTCTGTCGCGCTCTCGTTTGCATCGACGATGAAGCCGTTGCTGTCGACGACGAGTGCGCCCTCCTGTAGCTGGTCGATAAAGAGCCGCTGGGCGTGCTGACTGGCCGACGGGTTGGTCTCGAACAGCTGGTACTGGGTGACGGCTGCGAGGTAGAACACGCCGGAAATCGAGAACGCGATTGGAGTGGGGTCGAAAGCCGGAATGGAGAGTATGCCGGCGATAAAGAGGACGTTGCTCAACCACGGCGCCAGCGTCCCAGCAAGGAGCACACCACTCTGTCCTTTGAACGTGGCCGCATCGCTCAAGACGAGTTCCAGAATGGGAATCGAACCGAGCATCCCGAGGAGGTACGTGTATCCCATCGCGACCCAGAACCACGGGCCGGGAATCCGGTTGAGGAACTGCTGGCCCTGGAACGTGATGACTTCGGAGTTGCTGTACAGCAGCGAGTGAGACTGACTCGTCAGAGCGAGTACAATCGTGATACCGGGGACAAGAGCGAGGGCAGCCAGATACTCCGCCTGGATGAACCGGTCGCGCCCGGTGTACTCCATCGCGAACAACAGCCACGCCAGCGGAATCAGCATCACGCCGAGCCAGGCGAGTTCGTTCCACAGTATCTTCTCCTGGATACCCGTCGCTTGCAGTCGGAAAAGAGAGCAAATCACCCAGTAACACGCCCCGAGAAAGAGGGCAACGAGTGGGACGGCACCCGGCTGTGCTCGCTGCCGCCAGGCCACCAGCATCGCCGTAAACCCGACAGCGATAGTGGCTAACATCACCGGCACGAGTATGCGAATTTCCCACACAGTCTCCTGTTATTAACCACGGTAACTAAGTAAATGTATGGGACGAATACCCCCTCCAGTCGCTGCTCACGGCTTCGGATTACCCGTTTGGCCCCGCAAGCAGTCCACCATCGACCCGGAAAGGGGGAGTAGGGGAGACAGCCCCAGAGGGAAGGTACCGTCTCAGGTCACGAACGGGATTGCGAGCAAGGCAAAGTAAGTCAAGAAATTCTCTGCCTCCGCGACCTGTGTGAGCGCACTGGCGCTTGCCCACCGGCCGAGACACGCGGTGACAGCAAGCGAGTAGCCTGTCCCAGCGACCAGCGGGAGGCCAACCTGCACTGGCACGTATCCGGTAGCCAGCGTCGCCGTGGCGACGCCGACGGCGAGAGCGTTCACGAGATAGAGGGCCCGCCGCGCCCCGGAAAGCCCGAAGACGACCGGGATGGTGTCGACGCCAATCCGACTGTCCCCGTCGACGGTGAGGATGTTCGACATCTCGACGACGTTGAACACACGAAGGAAAAAGTACGCGAACACGAGTGCGACGCCGCCAGTTAGCCGGCCCGTCGTGAAGGCAAGTGGGAGAAATGTCAGCACGACTGCCCACGCGAGCGCGACGATAGTGGTGTTGAGTACCAGCACCTTCTTCAGCCGAGAGAGGGACGCACCGAGACTGTCGAACCAGTCTGAGGCATAGAAGACCCAGAACGCACCCGGGAGCAACGTCAGGGAGAACGCGTAGGGCCCGCCCGTGACTGCGACCATCACTGCAAGGCCGTACGCGGCGTCCGCGAGCGGACGCAAAATGTGGGCGTGTTCCCCTATGAACGCCGCCTTCTCCGGGTCGGAGAACGCGTCTGTCTCGGAGTCGGCCAGTCTATCGTTCGTGTACACGGAAAACGTGACCAGCCCCACGACGAGCGGCGCGAGATTGAGAGGGACGCCGAGCAACACCATCGCAATGCCGACCTGAACGACTGCGCTGACAGTTATGTACAGCGAGCTATACGTGAATAGCTTCCAGTAGTGGCGCAAAGATACCGGAAGCCACGCTGTGGAACTGTGCGTCGGATTAGTGGATAGTCGATTCTCACCGGAGTGTGTTTTGTGTTTTTCTGTCATGTACTGCCATCCACGGGAGCGAGTGTCTACCGCACCCGTGGGCAGTAGTACCAGTACACTGAAATTTAAACCCCCACAATCGTTTTACTTGGGTCGCAACTGCGGGCAGTTCTGAGCGGAACGAAAAACACAGGGAACGTTCTAGCCGGGCAGGAAGGGAACTAGAGACGCGCCGCCGGCGGGGCCTGGACCTCGTCGACCGTTTCGTCGTCGAGGGCAAGCCGCATCTCGATGCGCTTGTCCTTTCTGTCGACCTCGACGAATCCGAGCGACTGGTACACTGCGAGGGCGCGCTGGTTATCGACGTCGACGTGGAGCGTGAGCGCGGTGTGGTCGTCCTCGGCCGCGTGTGCCATCGCCTGTCGGCAGAGTTCGGTCCCGAGGCCGCGGTTCTGATACTCGCTGGCGACGAAGACGATGAGTTCGGGCTCGTCCTTGTCGGCGGGCAGGTATGCCACGTGGCCCACGAGTTCGCCGTCGTGGTACGCGAGGATGCTCTTGCCGCGGTCGATGATTCGGTCGACCCAGGACTCGATCTGTGGCCTCGTCAGCGGTGGGAGCGACATCGACCGGTCCCGGGACGGATATTCGTCGTAGAAGTCGACGAGAGCGTCGGCTTCCTCTTCTCCACCCGGCGTGATACAGATCGGCGTGCCTTCCTTGTCGACGAATCGCGGACAGCGTGCTGGACACCCCACCGTCCCCGCACAGTCGGTGTGGTCCCAGGTCAGCCCCTGCTGACTTGCGCCGACGTCTGATTTCGTTCCCATTGTGTTCAACCTAGTACAACGAAGGGGCGGAACGGGTATGACACTTCGGCAGTCTATATGCGGGGTTTATATAGTAAGCGGCGAGTGATATGGTCTGAGGTCGGACGGTCGAATATAGAGCGTGATTACTATATAATCCGTGCGTTTCAACTTAGATTCCACATTTATACTTCGATTAACCCCTCTAGAAGAATTGTTTATTAGATTTTAGCCGATTTAAACTCAGTATTTCAAATAGACCCGGAATAAATATAGTAAGAGATATTAGATATAATTTTTTCTGGTTATAAATTCGATTCTGAGCCGAAGACTGTTACGATATGACTTGATAGAGAGTCTCAAATGCTTCAACAGCATTCATGATAAACCGACCCTATCAAAATTTAGTTTATTTTCTGGATAGTCTTGTATCTATCTATATTTCTGATATGAATAGTTCAGAGATGTAGTCCCTAACCATTACAAGAATATGAGTGTTATTCTCTGATACAGCAGTGAACATGGGCTGTCCCGCTTTGATGTTCATCATTATCAAACAAAGATAGGCGGTAATTGCCTCCAGAGTATCGACAGAGCAAACGCCACACGAGCGTCGGGGCCTGTATTGCCACTTCTTTGGTGGGATACCGCCCGATTCGGTAGTGACTGGTGGGGGATTGATAATTCGAATAATTCGAACTAGTATCCTGGGTTGAGATACCAACCCACCCGTAGATAGCGATTCTGACCGATCGGTCGAGTTCGCTAAGCCGGAATAGTAGCCATTATTTCAACCGCTTTGTGAGATGTGTTTTGATTGAAATTGTCACCAGCGGACCTAAGAAAGTCTCATACACCTGATTCGACATCAGTGAACAAATTTATCAGGATAGACCCTAATGGTACCATATGGCATCAAAGGGAACGGTCGGTTCCGACGAACGCGTGCTGGACATCATCGAGGCGCTGAAAGCGCAGCGGACCGCAGGTGTGACTGAACTCGCAGAGGCAGTCGACATGCCAAAGAGTACGGTTCACGTTCACCTATCGACGCTCAAAGACCGCGGCTACGTCGTCCAGGACGAGGCACAGAAGTACCAGTTGAGTCTTCGATTCCTCGACGTTGGCATGGAGGTCCGGGAGATGCAGGACATGTACGACGAGGTCGTGCCCAAACTGGACGAAATTGCAGACGAGACAAACGAGAAAGTCTGGTGGATTACCGAGGAAAACGACAAGGCGATTTTCCTGGCAAAATCGCTCGGCAGTCGCGCGATTCGGACCAACTCCAGAATCGGACAACACACCGAACTCTACGAGCTCGCCGGCGGCATGGCCATCCTCTCGGTGCTCCCCGAACAGCGCCGCCGCGACATCATCGATGGCTACGACTACCCTCTCCCAGACGGCCGCAGTCGCGAGGAACTCGAATCGGAACTCGCCGATGTCAAAGAACGCGGCGTCGCATACGGCACCGAACAGTTCCTCAAAGGCGTCACCGGGGTCGGTGCCCCCCTGACGGACAACGCTGGCAACGTCTACGGCGCCATCAGCATCTCCGGCCCCGCCGACCGTCTGGACTACGAGCGCATCGAGAGTGACCTCGCCGACCTCGTGCGAGGTATTTCGGGCGAGTTGCGCGTCAACCTCTCCTACAGATAGTTCTACTAATTCGAACAGCCCGGGAGTGGCGAATTTCTTGGTTTGTGGTACCTACACCCACACTGATGGGCGGACGGTGCGCTGGTGACTGTTCAATTCCAGTGGACAGAGAGTCGACGGTAGAGCGCCGAGTGGCGTTACTCCTCGTCGTCAGAGGGGCTACAGAGGAGCACCGGCCGTTGGGTGTTCAGGATGACCGACTGGGAGACGCTCCCGAACAGCATCTTGCCGGCTGGTGAGCGCTTGCGGCCAGCGATACAGATTGCGTCTGCGTCGATTGCTTCAGAGGTCTCGATTATCGATTCGGCGGGGTCACCGCTGCCCTCGCGGAGGTCGACCGGAATGTCGGCGTCTTCGAGAAGTTCCTGCGCACGCTTGACGGAGTCAACCTGGACGACAGAGGCGCCTTCCGGATTCTCGACGAAATCGTGTAGCAGGTACACATGGATGTTGTCGACGTCGAACAGTTCCAGCACCGTGTTGACCTGTGCAACCGCGCGTTCGACGCTCTGGTCGATACCGAGGAGTACGTCTTTCATGGTAGCACATTCAGAGACGACTCTAAAATATGTATCGCTCGGCTGGACAGCCCCTCAGTCGGCCATCCCGACACCGAGGTGCTTGTCCAGCACTTCCTGATTCTCCTGGACCTCGTCGGAGGGGCCTTCGTGGACGATGTGGCCCTTCTCGAGGATGTAGGAGTAATCGGAGACGCCAAGCGCAACCGGGATGTTCTGTTCGACGACGAGCACGGTAATCCCCTGGTCGTTGAGGTCCGCGATGATGTCCTCGATTTGCCGGACGATATAGGGAGCCAGTCCCTCGGTCGGCTCGTCGAGCAAGAGCAGGTCAGGGTCGGCGATGAGCGCGCGCCCGATGGCGAGCATCTGCTGTTCGCCACCGGAGAGGACCGACCCGTGGCTGTCCTCGCGCTCCCGGAGGTTCTCGAACATATCGAGGACCTCGTCGACGGAGGGGCCATCGGTCGTGCTGGCACCGATTTTCCCCATCTCGATGTTCTCCCGGACGGTCAGCTCCGAGAAGATGCGTCGCTCTTCGGGAACGAACGTGATGCCTTTCCGGATTGTCTCCTCGGTACTCATCGTCGTGATGTCGTGGCCGTCGAAGGTAATCGTGCCGCCGGATGGGGTGATGTTCCCGACGATAGAGCGCAGCGTCGTGGTCTTGCCGACACCGTTGCGGCCGACCAGCGAGACGACGCTCCCGCGCTCGACGTCGAGCGTGACACCCTGTAGCACTTTCGTCAGGCCGTAGCCGGCCTCGACGCCCTCGAGCGACAGGAGTGGGTCAGTCATTCTCGTACACCTCCAAGGTACGCGTCCCGAACCGCTTCGTTTTCCGCAATCTCCTCGGGCGTCCCGCTCGCGAGTTCTTCACCGCGCGTGAGCACGGTGATCTTGTCCGAGACCCGCATGACGAGGTCGATGTCGTGTTCGATGAGCATCAGCGACTGGTCTGCAAGCACATCGTCGATGAGGTCCATCGTCGCACGGGTCTCCTCGCTGCTCATCCCCGCGGTGGGTTCGTCGAGCATGACGAGTTCGGGGTCCGTCGCGAGGACGAGCCCGATTTCGAGTCGGCGCTGGTCACCGTAGGCGAGCGTCTCTGCTTTCTCGTCGGCCCGGTCGCGGAGTTCAATCTGTTCGAGCACCTCGTTGGTGTGGGCCGTGATGTCGTCGAAGGAGTCCTTGTCGCGGAACATCGCCGACACAGGGTTGATGTTGTCGTTGTAAACCGACTGTGCAGCGACGCGAACGTTCTCGCGGACGGTGAGCCCGCCGAAGACGTTGGTAATCTGGAACGAGCGGCCGAGGCCGCGCCTGACCCGATGGTGGGGTTCCATCGTCGTGATGTCCTCGCCTTTGAACGTGACAGTCCCCTCCGTCGGGATGAGCGCCCCGGTGATGAGGTTAAAGGTCGTGGTCTTGCCGGCCCCGTTCGGGCCGATGACGCTCCGGAACTCGCCGCTCTCGACTTCGAGGTCCACGTGGTCGACGGCGGTCAGTTCACCGAATCGTTTCGTCAGTCCCTCGGTTTTCAACACCGGGTCAGTCATCGGTGTTCACCTCCGATTCGTCGATACCGAGCGGTGGGTCACCTTCTTCCGAGTCCTCGAAGCGAGCGGCAAGCAGCGAGGGCACCGACACCAGTCCGCGCGGAACGAACAGCACGAACAGGATGAAGATGGTCCCGATGACCATCCGCCACTGTTCGGTGTAGCCCGAGAGAATCTCCTCGGCACCGAGGAATGCACCGGCGCCGAGCATCGGGCCAAACAGCGTGCCCATGCCACCCAGCAACGCGATGACGATGACCTCGCCGGAGTGGACCCAGGCGAGGGTCTGGTCCGGCGAGATGATGAACGTGCTCGGACTCACTGCCAGGAGTCCACCGGCGAGACCGGCGATTCCGCCGCTGATGACGAACGCGCGGCGCTTGTACTTCACGACGTCGTACCCGATAAACTCCACGCGCTCCTCGCTCTCGCGAATCGACTGGATAACGCTGCCAAAGGGCGCGTTCATCACGCGGCGAGCGAAGAGGAACGAGAGGACGGCGAGTGCGAGCGCGAAGTAGTAGAAGACGATCTGCTGGTCGAGTTCGTAACCGAGAACGAGGAACTCGATGTCGGACAGCGGGACACCGATACCGCCGATGCCCATGAGCGCCTCGAATCCGAGCAGGCCGTCACTGCCGCCCGTGAACTCGAATTTGAACACTGCGCTGTAGATGAGCTCGGCAAACGCCAGGGTAATCATCGCGAAGTAGACCCCGGAGACGCGAATCGAGAGGCTCCCGACAATCCAGGCGAGTATCGCACAGAGGAGGATAGCGCCGAGCAACACGACGATGACCGACGACGTGAAGTGGAGCATGATGAGCGCCGCGGTGTAGGCACCCACACCGTAGAACATCGTATGCCCCAGCGGGACCAGTCCCGCATAGCCCATCACGATGTCGAGGCTGAGCGCGAATATCGCCCAGATGAGAATCTCGTTGAGCACGATGACGTAGTAACTCTCACCGATAAACAGCGCGGCGAAGGGTGCAATCGCCAGTAGCGCGACGAGAACCACACCCAGCCGCTTTTTCGTCGAGGTCTCTAACAGGGCGCCTTTCGAGCCGACAAGGAGTTCGCCTTCGCCGCCTTCCGACTCGTCACCCCGCGTTCCAAACAGCCCCTGTGGTTTCACAAGCAACACGCCAATCATCAGCAGGTAGATGGTCAGTCCCTCCACGTCCGGGAGGGCGAGCGTGAAGTCGCCGAAGTTGGCGATGACAGCCTCGTTGTAGGTCCGCATCAGCGTCTGGACGACGCCGACCAGCAGACCGCCGACGACCGCGCCACGGAAACTCCCCAGGCCGCCGAGCACCACGACGACGAACGCGGGGATGATGACGCTGCTTCCCATCCCGGTGTTGACGTTCTGGTAGCCACCGAGCACGACGCCGGCGACCGCTGCCAGCGCAGCCCCGATTCCGAACACGAGGGTGTAGTAGCGGTCGATGTCGATGCCGACGTTCCGAACCATCTCGCGGTCCATCGAGCCGGCGCGGATTATCATCCCGTATTTCGTCCGGTTGAGCAGGTACCAGACGCCGGCCGCGAGCAGGGCCGCGAAGACGATCATGAAGTAGTTGTACAGGGACAGCCGCACGGAGAGTATCTCGACCGACTGACTGAGATACTCGGGCACGCCGAGCTGTTGCTGTTCTGTCCCCCAGACGAGCCGGATGAGGTCGTTTATCACGAGGACCAGTCCGAACGTCAGGAGGATGTGATAGAGCGGGTTGCGCCCGTACAGCGGCCGAATCGTCGTCCGCTCGATGGCCGCTCCGATGAGGCCGACGATAAGTGGTGCGGCGACGAGCGCGACCCAGAACCCGACACCAGCGCCGAGCGGGTTGACGATACTCAACGCGAAGTACGCCCCGAGTGCGAACAGTTCCCCGTGCGAGAAGTTGATGACGTCCATCACGCCGAAGATAACTGAGAGTCCGGCGGCTAAGAGGACGTACACCATCCCCACCGTGATTCCGTTCAGCAGTTGTTCGATGAAGTCAGCGACTACCATGGGGGGAGGTTAGCTCAGGTCGCAGCCGAGCTCGCTGGCTGGCGGCAGCGTGTCTTCACCCTCGGTTTTGCTGAGGAGTTCGACGTCAGCGAGGTCACCGTCACCCTGGACCAGTTCGGCCATCCACGTCGGGTTGGTAGCCTGGTGGTCGCCCTCACGCAGCGTGACATCTCCGAGTGCGGTCGTGAACGTGCCACCTGCGAGTGCATCGCGGACATCCGCGGGCTCGGTGCTTCCGGCCGAGTCCATCCCTTTGGCCATGAGCCGGATGGAGTCGTAGCCGACGCGTGCGAAACTGTCCGGCTCTGCGTTTTCGGCGTTCTGGTAGGCCTCGACGAACTGATTGTTGTCGCCCACGTCCAGCAGCGGGACGTATCGAACCCCACCGTAGGTTCCGACGATGCTGTCTCCGGTCCCACGACGGACACTCTGGAACGTCATCGTCGGAGAGACGAGATCGACCTGGTCGGTGAGGCCCTGGCTCGCGGCCTGGCTGACGAAGTTCACGAGGTCGCCGCCGGTCATCGCGAGAACGGCCACATCAGCCTCGGAGTTGCTAATCTGGCTGATATAGGAGCCGAAGTTCGAGGAACCGAGCTCGGACCCCGTCGAGTCGACCTCGGTGAAGTTGTCGTTTGCAGCCTGCATCCGCTCTTTGACCCGGGCGTAGACGGAGTCACCGTAGGCGTAGTTGGCTCTGTGGAACCAGACGTCCGTGCCCAGGTTGTTCACCGTGTACGCAGAGATCGCTTCGGCGACCTGTGCGGTGTTAGTCTCACACCGGAACACCCACTCGTTGCACGAGCTTCCGGTAATCGGGACGGCTGCACCGCCCGAGAAGTAGACAACATCGCGCTGGCTGGCAAACTCGTTGAGACCCAGTGCGACCGAACTGGAGATTGCACCGAAGACGAACTCTGCGCCCTCTTGCTGGACCAACCGGCTTGCCTCGCTGCTTGCGGCCGACGCTTGGGTCTGCGTGTCACCCGTAACCAGGTCGATTTCGAAGTCGTAGTCGTCGTTGTTGTTGATTTGCTCGACGGCGAGCTCCGCACCCGCACGCTGGTTCGGTCCGAGCGAGCTGTAAGGCCCACTAATCGGGTTCAGGCTCGCAACCGTAACCGTGTCTGCACCGCCCGTCGACCCACCACAGCCCGCGAGGCTGAGTGCGCCGACTGCCCCGGCACTCGCCAGGAACTTTCGGCGTGAAGTCCCAGTCTGTACAGTCCCGTCCGTAGTCTTACCTGTGTCGTTCATCGTCACACGATTGACTGTCGCCTAATTCCTATTAAAACCTTCTGTGTGGCACATTGTCAATTGCTGCCACGTCCCGCCGCCTGGGCGCCCATCCCCAGCGGTAAACGGCACAGACCGACGATTACTCCGTCCAGACCGTCTTTCGGTTGACGAACTCCTTGATACCCGCTTCGGACAGTTCCCGCCCGTAGCCAGCGTCTTTGATGCCGCCGAAGGGGACCCGCGGGTCGGATTTGGTCATCTGGTTTATATAGACACACCCTGCCTCGATCTCACGCGCGAGTCGCTGCCCCCGCGTTCGGTCCTCGGTCCAGAGGCTCGCGCCCAGTCCGAATCGGGTGTCGTTCGCGACGGCGATTGCTTCCGCTTCGTCGGCGACTTCGTAGACGGTCGCGACCGGGCCGAAGGTCTCCTCGGTGTCGGCCGGACAGCCCGAGGGCACGTCTGTCAGCACCGTCGGCGGGTAGAACGCACCCTCGCGGTCGAGTGGCTCACCGCCGGTCAGGACCGTGGCTCCCGCGTCGGCGCTTTCCTGGACCTGCTCGTGCAGTTCGGCCATGAGGTCGGGGTCGGCCTGTGGCCCGATGTCGGTCTCCTCGTCGGTCGGGTCTCCGATGGTGAGGTTCTCGAAGGCGTCCACGAGTCGGTCGACGTACTCGTCGTAGACGTCTTCGTGGACGATAAAGCGCTTTGCCGCGATACACGACTGCCCGCCGTTCTGGGTTCGCGCCCGCACACCGGTCTCGACGGCACCCGCAAGGTCCGCGTCGTCGAGGATGATAAAGGGGTCCGACCCGCCCAGTTCCAGGACGGTCTTTTTGAGCTGTTTGCCGGCCGTCTCTGCGACGGCGCGCCCGGCTGGTCCACTGCCCGTCAGCGTCGCTGCGCGCACGCGGTTGTCTGCGAGCACGTCGTCGACCTTGCCGGAGCCAATCAGGAGCGTCTGGAAGACCCCCTCGGGATAGCCAGCCTCCTCGAAGACCTCTTCGAGCGCCATCGCACAACCGGGCACGTTCGAGGCGTGTTTCAGCAGGCCGACGTTGCCCGCGGTGACGTAGGGTGCGGCAAACCGGATGACCTGCCAGAACGGGAAGTTCCAGGGCATCACCGCCAGGACCGGCCCCAGCGGGTCGTGGACGGTCTTGACCTCCGAGCCCGGTGGGCTGGGGTGGTGTTCGGCCGAGAGGTAGGCGTGTGCGTGTTCGGCGTAGTGGTCACACGCCCACGCACACTTCTCGACTTCGGCGCGGGCCTGGGAAATCGGCTTTCCCATCTCCGCGGTCATCAACTCGGCGTACTTCTGTTTGTTCGCTCTGAGTACCTCGCCGGCGTTTTCGAGGAGTTGTTCGCGCTCGCGCATCGGGACCTCGCGCCACTCCTCGAACGTCGATTGGGCCGTCTGGAGTGTCTCCTCGACCGCTTCGTCGTCGTGTTCATCGTACACAGACAGCTGTTCCCCGGTCGCGGGGTTCGTGGCTTTCATACGGTAATTTCTCCCACACACAGGCTCTTAGTGGTTTTGCCAGCCGCCGGCCGAGTAGACCTTGGGATTTATTTTCGGTGATGAGGTACACTCACTCGATGTACAAGCACGTAGCCCTGCTCGTCCGACAGGAGGGCATGTCACACGAGGAGTTCGTCGACTACTGGCAGGAAAACCACACACCCATCGCGAAGGACATCGAGGGCGTCGTCCGCTACCAGCAGGTCCTGCCCACCGAACCGGAACACGCCGAGTTCGATGGACTGGCGGAACTGTACTTCGAGACGCTCGAGGACCTCCACGAGGCGCTTGGCAGTCCCGGCTCCCGTGACTACGACCCGACCAAAGAGATTGCCGCGAAGGCCCGCGAGGACGTGAACAACTTCCTCGCCGTCGAGGAGCGGCCACGCATCATCGGCGAGGAAATCGTCCAGAAAGACGAGGTCGACGGCGACACCGACGGCCTCTACAAGCACTCCGCGTTTCTCGTCCGCCAGGACGGCATGACCCACGAGGAGTTTATCGATTACTGGCAGAACAACCACACGCCCATCGCACGGGAAATCGAGGGCGTCGTCAAGTACAACACGGTCATCCCGACCGACCCCGAAAACGCCGAGTTCGACGGCGTCGCCGAACTCTACTTCGACGACCTCGAGAAGCTCTACGACGCCCTCGGCAGCGAAGGCTCGCGTGACTACGCCCCGGACAAAGGCAAGGCAAAGGAAGCCCGCGAAGACGTCGACAACTTCCTGGCTATCGACGAGCGGCCACGGTTTATCGGACGGGAACAGCTCGTCAAAGACCAGGGCTGACAGATGCCGGATTACGACACGCAGATTCGGGAGGCGTTTCCGGAACTCGACCACATCGACGACGAGGACCTGCGCGAGCGGGTCGTCGAGGCGTGGACGCTCGGCCTCGACCGCGGTGGCTGGCGTGACATCCAGGATATCCCCTACGCCTGGAACATCCACGAGGTGACCAACGTCGAACACGTCCGCGGGGTCACCCGAATCGCCCGGGAATCCGCCCTCGAACAGCGGGAGTTCCACGGTGCCGACCCCGACATCGACGTCATCGTCGCCGCGGCGCTGCTCCACGACGTGGGGAAATGTTACGAGTACGTCGACTTCGTCGAGGACGACATGCTGCTGGACCCGGACCCCAGATACGCCACCGAAGAAGTCCCCCACTCGCTGTCGGGGTACGCCCTCGCCCACGAGGTCGGCTGTCCGCTGGCGGTCCAGCGTGCGATTCCACACTTCATCGGGGAGATTCCGACCCGGACGCTGGAGGCCGAACTCGTCAAGAGCGCAAACTCCGCGTCCTCGAACGCGATTACCCAGTCCGCCATGGGTATCACGCTTCAGGAGTGGGTCGACGAGTACTCACAGACCCAGGACTGACCTGTCGACCCGCACTCACAACCGTTCTTGCCGAGTGAACGCATACCATATAATTAAGACAGCAGCGCTCCTGTGTGGCGTATGGTCAGTGGTGGATACGACCCGGCCGACCTCGATACAGCACTCGAAGCACTCCTCGACGAAGACGAGATTCCGGAGTACTTGACCCACGAGGAGTGGGACGCCTACCGGCGCGGCGATGAGAGTCTCGTCGACCTGCTCGATGGCCCCGAAATCAGCCAAATCCTGCAGAAGAAAGCTTCTGAAATCGAAGCCACAGAGTGACCGGCCCCGCCGAGACGGAGCCACGCCGTCATCCGCGACACGGCCTCGACCCGTGTGAACGCGCCCCAAAGTATATGGTCCACAGGTTAGTTCGTATACACATGCCAGTCCCAGGCTACGACCCAGACGACGTGGACAACCTGCTCGAGACGAAACTCGAAGAGACAGACGTTCAGTCGCACCTCTCTGACGACGAGTGGCAGTCCTATCAAGACGACAGCACCTCTCTCGTCGACCTGCTCGACGAGGAGCAAATCGACCAGTTGCTCGACGAAACGTAGACCGGAGGCGGCGCAGTCGCCGTTTTTCAGCCGTCTCGCCAGCGGATTGTCGAGTGTTACTGGGCTTCTATGTCAGATTCGAGACGTTCTATGATGTCGAATATTTCGCGGGTGAGTTCGGCCTGTTCCTCGCTGTGCTCGGAGACATCGTCCATCTCGTCGCTAATCCGGTCCATCCGCTCGACGGCCTCGTCGATGAGCGCGCTGATTTCCTCGGCGGTGCTCGCCTGGTCTTCGGTCGCCTCGGTGGTCTCGTCCATCGAGTCGGCCACGTCGCGGACGGTGGTGGCAATCTCGTCTTGGTTCTCGATGAGGTGGTCGACGGCGTCCATCGCCTCCTCGACTTCGGCATTTGTCCGTTCGACACTCTCTAGGGTTTCGCCGATGTTGTCGCGAATCCCCGCCGCGATGGATTCGATTTCCGCGACTTCCTCCTGGGACTCCTCTGCGAGACTCTTGACCTCCTCGGCGACGACCGCAAAGCCCTCGCCCTTCTCGCCCGCGCGGGCGGCCTCGATGTTGGCGTTCAGTGCCAGCATGTTGGTCTGTTCGGCGATGTCCTGGACGACGGCGACAATCTGGTCGAGTTCGTCGGTTCGCTTCTGGAGTTCGTGACCGTTTTCGGCGACGAGGTCGCCGGCGCCGGCGACGTTTTCCATGGCCGCTTCGGCCGTCTCGGCAGCGTCCCGGGACTCCTCTGCCAGGGTCGCGGCGGTCTCGACCTGTCGGTTCACCTCGTCGGCACTGGAGGCGATTTCCTCGACGGTCGCCGCGAAGGTGTTGACCTCGTCGCGCAGCGATTCGAGTTGCGTGACCTGCTCGTCGGACAGCGCGGTGGCGTCCTTGACCGTCTGTTCGGTCTGTTCTGAGAGGGTCCGGAGGTCCGAAACTCTCGTCTCGACGTTCTCCGAGACCTCCTCCTGAATCGTCTCCATCTGCTGTTGGGTCTCGATGAGTCCGGTCACCAGCGAGATGACCTCGAAGACCGCAACCGTGTTCCCGCTGTCGTCGTGCAGCGGGACCGCCAGCGCGCGCGAGTGAAATTCGTCGCCGGCAGCGTCGGTCGCCGTCCTGATGTCGGTCTCGCGGACCGCCGTCCCCTCGCGCAGTACCGTCTCCGCCAGCGTCTCGCTTTCGCCCTCGGTCCCGAATACGTCGTAGGCGTTGCGGCCCATCACCTCCGATTCCGTGTACCCCATCAACTCGACCATCTGGTCGTTCCAGCCCGTAATCTTCCCGTCGTCGTTGATGACGAACACCGGTTCCGGGAACCCCGCGACGAGGTCCTGGAACGCGTGCTTCCAGAAGCTTGACTGTTCGATGCTGTCGCTATCCGGCGTCTCTGGCTGTATTGAGGCTGTCATTCGTGGTTCTCCGGGTTGGCTCGTCCCAACAACCGCTTGTTATCCACTTAATTGTGACGCCGGTTCACTTCACTCAGTGTCGGTAGACTGTCCACCTTTGGGACCGCTACCCGGTCTTGTAGACGCCGCGTGCGTCCGCGACCCGCGTTCCGTCTTCGGCGTAGACGTCTACGTCGACGACACCGACATCGCCGCCCTCGCGTGCCACGTCGGCCTCCGCGCGGAGGTCGCCGGTACCGGCCTCCAGATAGTCGATGCGCATATCGATCGTCGGAACCGGCTGGTCGACCATCGAGACGAGCGCGGCACCGCCGACGGTGTCAGCAAGGGTGAACGTGACGCCGCCGTGGGCCATCACACGGTCCTCGTTCCAGGACAGGTCCTCGTGCATCTCGATGTGTCCCTCGGCGTGTCCGTCCTCTGCGGTGGTCACTTCGATACCCAGCAGGTCGGCAAACGGCATGTTCTCGAAGAATGCTTTGACGTCCATACTCGTCTCTCAGGTTCCACAGCCGAACGAATAAACGTTGATGTTCCAGCGGTGTGCGGGCCCTGCCGGTCACCCGCGGTGGTCGTAGACGCGCTGGACCTTGCCGACTTCCGTCCGTTCGATACCGCCCGGCGGGACCAGGTCCAGTTCGTCGGGGGTAAAGGAGAGGACGTTCTGCAACCGCGTCAGAATCTCGTCTTTCAGTTCGCTGTCGTCGCGTTCGACGTCCTCGGCGCGTTCGATGGTCAACTCCATGACGTCGAGGTTCCCCTCCTTGTGGAGGTCGATGCGATAGTGCGGGGCGACGCCGTCGATGTCGAGGACGACGTGTTCGATTTCGCTCGGGTAGAGATTGACCCCGCGGACCACGAGCAAGTCATCCGAGCGGCCGGTGACGTTGTCCATGCGGACCATCGTACGGCCACATTCGCACTTGTCGTAGTTGAGCGTGGTCAGGTCGCCCGTCCGATAGCGCAGGACGGGAAGCGCCTCTTTGGTGAGCGTCGTGAGGACGAGTTCTCCTTCTTCGCCTTCCTCGACGGGTTCGCCCGTGCGGGGGTCGACGACTTCGGGGTAGTAGTGGTCCTCCCAGATGTGCAGGCCGTCCTGGGCTTCGTGGCATTCGGCGGCGACGCCGGGGCCGATAATCTCCGAGAGGCCGTAGTTGTTGATGCCGGTCGCGTCGAGGGTCTCCTCGATTTCCTCGCGCATCGGTTCGGTACACGTCTCGGCGCCGTAGGCGATGACCGAGATAGACAGCTCCCGGGGGTCATAGCCCATCTCCTCGGCCGTCTCGGCGAAATACAGCGCGTAGGAAGGGGTGCAGGCCAGCACGTCGCTGTCGAGGTCGGTGGCGAGTTCGACCTGGCGCTGTGTGTTCCCGCTGCTTGTCGGGACGACAGTCGTTCCCAGCGTCTCTGCGCCCTGGTGAAATCCGAGCCCACCAGTGAACAGACCGTAGCCGTAGGCGTTCTGGACGGTATCGCCCGGGTCGACACCGGCCGCGGACAGCGACCGCGCCATCGTCCGCCCCCACAGGTCGAGGTCGTCCTGAGTGTAGGAGACGACTTTGGGCTTGCCGGTGGTGCCAGAGGACGCGTGGAGCCGGCTGAGGTCGCTGTCGTCGACGGCAAACAGGCCGTCGGGGTACTCGTCGCGAAAGTCCTCCTTTGTCGTCATCGGCAACTTCGTGATATCCTCGACGCCGTCGATGTCGTCGGGTGTGATGCCGTTCTCGTCGAGTTTGTCGCGGTAGAACGGGACGTTCTCGTAGACGTGTTCGACCGTCTCGCGGAGGCGCTCGCTTTGCAGCTCGCGCAGCTCCGAGCGGTCGAGAGACTCGTTGCTGTGTCGCATGCCTTCTGTAACGTGCTTCGCGGGGGGTTGTCAAAAAGATTCGTGGTCGCTATACCCGTGGCTGGACCTCGTCGCCGAGCCGGCGAATGCACTCGGCCATCCGCTCGGTGCCGATGCCGGGGTGGTAGGTGCGGAAAATGAAGTGGACGTCCTCGCCCAGCGCCTCGCGGTACGCTTCGAGTTCCTCGACGACCTGGTCGGGCGTCCCGAAGATGGCCTGGTCTTTCAGTTCCTGTTTTCGCTCCTCGGAGAGTTCCGCGACCGGCTCGCCCGAGAAGATTTCCTCGTAGCGGCGCTGGATGTAGAAGTACCCGTCGCGCATCTGCTCCCAGGCGTCTTCCCGGGAGTCGCCGACGAAACCGTGCTGGAGGACGTACACCTGAAAGTTCCCCTCGATGTCCTCATCGTCGCGGACGCTCCGGATGTCCTCGACGCGCTTGCGGACGCCGCCGACCGACAGCGACGACGGAGCACACCAGGCATCACCGGTGCGAGCGGCACGTCGGACCGCGGGCCGCGCGGCCCCGCCGAGCATGATTGGGACGTCGTGGGCGGGCTTTGGCGTCACGTTCACGTCCGGCGAGATGTCGTGAAACGCCGGGTCGTAGTCGAGAGGGCCGTCGGACCACGCCCCCCGGAGCACGTCGACGGTGTCGACCAGTCGCTCGACCCGTTCGTCCTCCGGAATGGCGAAGGCATCGAACTCGTCGACGTTCGACCCGATTGCCAGGCCGAGCGTCGTGCGGCCGCCCGAAATCTGGTCGACCGTGGCGATGTCTTCGGCCAGTCGGACCGAATCGTACAGCGGGGCCAGCGCGATACAGGGGCCGAGTTCGATGTCGTCGGTGACCGCAGCCAGTGCCCCGAGTGCGGGCGTCACCCCCGAGAGGTAGTCGTCCTCGAGGAAGTGGTGTTCGGAAACCCAGGCGCTGTCCAGTCCCGCGTCGTCGATGACTGCGCCGAGTTCGAGCATCTCGTCGTAAATCTCGCTTGTCGACCGGTCGTCGTCCGGCCGCTGCTGACAGGTGAAAAGCCCTGTTCCGAGTTGCATACGCCACCGTTACGCAGCGACCGACTTAACGATAGTGACCCGACAGCTCCGGGTCGACTGGCCTGCCAGATTCCCGAAATTTATATCGGATGGGGTAATTACGACAGGTAACACAATGGTTCGGAGCTTCTGGACCGACCCGACCAAACGCCGGTGGGTCGGGTGGGCAGCACTCGCCAGCGCGTTCGTCATCGTGAACTTCCACCGCGTCTCGACGGCGGTACTCGCGGACACGCTCAGTCGAGCGTTCGACACCACCGGCGCGGAACTTGGATTGCTTCACTCGGCGTTTTTCTACATCTACGCACCGATGCAACTGTTTGCGGGTATCCTCGCCGACCGGATGGGAACCCGCCGCGTGGCGACGGTCGGGTCCGCAGTGATGGGGCTGGGCGTCGTCTGGTTTTCGTTCAGCGGGTCGTACATCACCGGGTTTCTCTCCCGGTTGCTCATCGGCCTCGGTGGCGGCGTCATCTACATCGCCACGCTCCGGTACTGTGCGAACTGGTACCGAGCCGACGAGTTCGCGACCGTGACGGGACTGACCCTCTCGGCGTCGGCCGTCGGCGGACTGCTCGCGGCGACGCCGCTTGCCATCCTCGTCGGAGCGGTCGGCTGGCGGGACGGACTGTTGGGAATCGGACTGGCCGGATTCGTCATCACAGCGGGGGTGTTGGTCTTCGTTCGCGACACACCGGCAGCCGCGGGCCTCTCGGCGCTCGAGGGGACCCCGGAAGCCGCAGAGCAGACACTTTCGGAGGTGCTGACCGGTGTCAGGACGATATTCCGCAGGCGGGATACGTGGATTATGGGCGTGATGTTGTTTTTCGCGACGGGGATGAACTTCACCGTCATGGGACTGTGGGGTATCCCCTATATCGTGCAAGCCTACGACGTGTCGGTCCAGACGGCCTCGCTGTACACGCTCGTGGGTAACGCCGGCCTCGTCGTCGGGCCGCCGATTCTGGGGTGGCTCTCGGACCGCCTCAACAAACGGACTAGTATCATCCTCACCGCTGCTGGAGCCTACTTTCTCGCGTACGCGAGTATCGTCGTCCTCGGGACGCCGCCGCTGTGGTACGTGGGTGTGGTCTTTTTCGTCGTCATGTTCCTTCTGGGCGGGTTCACCCTCTCCTATACCGTCATCAAGGAACGTCACACCGCAGAGCGGTCGGGCACCGCGACCGGGACGATAAACGGGATGGGCTTTCTCGGTGCCGCAGTGCTCCCCGGCGTTCTGGGCTGGGTGCTCGACGTGTTCTGGACCGGTGAGACTGTCAGCGGCAGTCGCGTGTACACGCTCTTTGGCTACCGGGTCGCCTTCGGCGTCGCCGCCGCGAGCGGCCTCGTCGCACTCGTGTGTGCGTCGTGGCTCCACTGGCGAGCACGGTGAGAACCACCACCGATAAATACGCACTCTCACACCCACACTCATGCCGACGAACGACGAGCGCTACGCCTACGAAACCGACATCACCGTTCGCTTTCGCGACATCGACAGCATGGGGCAGGTCCACAACGCCGTCTTTCTGACCTACGCCGAGGAAGGGCGAGTACGGTACTTCCGGGACGTTCTCGACGTATCGTTGCCGGAGACGAACGGCGCTATCGTCCACCAAGAAATCGACTACCACGCCCCCGTGACGCTCGATTCAGCACTTACTGTCCGGTATCGCGTCGCCCGCGTCGGCGAGACGAGTCTCACGATGGAGTTCGAAGTTGTCGTCGACGACGCGACTGCTGCCACCGGTGAAGTCGTCCAGGTCCTACTAGACGAGGACGACGCGCCGCGGTCGATTCCGACAGCGTGGCGCGACAAAATCGACGACTTCGAAAAGTCCGTCGACGTGGTCGGAACCGAATCGAGTCGTCGCTAGTAGTCGATTCGGGTAATCTCCTCGACGGGCCACTCGCTGAGAATCTCGACGCCGTTCTCGCGGACGACGACCATCTCCTCGACGCGGACGCCCTGCCGCTCGGCGGGTTGCATCGTCTCGACGGCCATCGTCATGCCCTCCTCGATTTCGATTGGGTGGTCCGGCGAGAGGCCACGCCAGATGAGCGGCACCTCGTAGAGCTGGAGTCCGAGGCCGTGGGCCCAGTGGTTGGTGGTCATCTGCCAGAAGTCGTCGGCGTCGTACCAGTCCATGTGCTCGCCCTCTTCGTCCGGGAAGCCCTTGCAAATCTCGTCGGTCGTCGCACCCGGCTCGATGCGTTCGAGCACGTTGTAGAGGTCGTCACGCGCCTTCTCGTAGGCGTCCTTCTGGGCCTGGGTCGGTTCGCCCATGCTGAACGTCCGGTAGTAACAGGAGCGATAGCCCAGATAACCGATGTTGTAGAAGTCGGCGTACACGAGGTCGTTGGGCCGAATCATCCGGTCGGTGGTGTTGGCCTGGTGTTTCGGCCAGGTGTTCGGGCCGGAGGTGACGTAGCCGCCCTGGGCCATCGCGCCGTGGCCCCAGAGTTCGCCGACCGCGTCGCCCCAGACTTCCGACTCGCGCTTGCCGGGTTTCGCGCTCTCGGTAATCTTCTGGAAGCCGGCCTCACAGATGGCCGCGACCTGGCGCAGACACTCGATTTCGTCCCGGGTCTTGGTCTTCCGGGCGTCGAGCATGATGTCCGTCGCCGCGCTGGTGTCGACGTCGACGCCGCGGTCCTCGAACTTCTCGACGAGCGCGCCGTTGCCGATGTCGATACCCATCGGCTCCCGGTCGACGCCGTACTCCTCCATCGCCGTGTACACCGTCTCGGCCATCTTGTCCTTGAGCCAGTCGCGCGCGGACGGGCGGCCAGACGCTCGCGGGACGTTTCCGAGGCCGGGGCAGGCATACCGGATGTCGTCCAGCCACGGGCAGTTGAACCGCTGGTTCGAAGCGTGGTCGGCGGTGTCCCAGTGGACGACGTCGCCGTCTTCGGTCAGCAGTGTGTAGTGGTCGGCACCGCTGCCGCCGGTCATCGCCAGCCCGGTCACGTAGCGGACGTTCGGGTCGTTGATGAGCAGCATCGACCCGAGTTCGGAGTCTTGCAGGCGTTCGAGGGCTCGCTCTTTTCGCTCGCGTCGCATCCGCTGGACGTCGATTCGCTCCTCCCAGTCGACGGCCATGGTGCCACGCGTCCCTTCCATGAAGTCTCGCTCGTACATCATCCCACTGTACACAGAGGGGCCTAATCAAACTCAGGATTCCCGCGCCGGGAGCTATAACTGCCCGCCGGGTGGACGTGGCACTATGTCCCACGAGGTACCCATCCGCGTCGACCACACCGGCATCGCTGTCGAGTCCATCGAGTCCGCCGAATCCGTGCTGTTTGCGCTTGGCTGTCGAAAGCTCATCGAGGAGTCCGTCGAGGGACGATTCCGGTGGGCACAGTACGACTTCGGTCGGCAGGCCTCGCGGCTGGAACTCATCGCACCCGAAGCCGAGGACACCTTCCTGACCGAGTATCTGGCCGAGAACGGGCCGGGACTGCACCACGTCACGCTGGAGGTGGCCGACATCGACGCCGTCATCGCGGCCATCGAAGAATCGGGGCTGGACGCAGTCGAGTATCGTGAGTACGACGACTGGACGGAAGCGTTCGTCCCGCCGTCGAACCCGACCGGCGCGCTCTTTCAGCTGTTCGAGTACCACGACAGCTACGACGAGGGGCGGCCACCGGCCGATTCGCTGTACGTCGACGGCGAGCGGCTGACAGAACAGTGACCGGCTAGACCGGGTCCAGTCCGTTCTCCTCGCGGAGCGTGTTGATGTACGAGCGGAAGCCCTCTTCGAGGCCGTACTCGACTTCGTAGCCGAAGTCCTCCTGTGCAGCGGTCATGTTGAGGTTCTGGGTCCAGGGGAGTTCGCCCTCGTCGGAAACGTCGAGGTCTGCATCGGGGACGATGTCCCGAACGGTGTCGGCGGCTTCCCGAATCGTCGCGAGGACACCGCGGACGTTGTAGACGCGCTGGCTGAGGGCAGACTCGTCGACGAACGTCGCCTTGCGGAACGCCTGGGCGATGTCGCGGGCGTGTTGCCAGTCGATGACCTGGTCGCCGTATTCGACGGAAAAGGACTCGCCCAGCGCCGGTTTCTCGATGATGTTCGCGAGGAAAGCCGACCCACCGGTCTCGCGGTAGGGGCCGTACGCGACCGTCGGACGCAGGGCGACGTGGTCGAGGTCGTAGTCCTCGTGGTAGACGCGAGCCTGGTGTTCGTTGTACTCCTTGGTCGCGCCGTAGAGCGTGTCGGGGTAGACGAGTTCGTCCTCGTCGACGTACTCGGCGTCGTAGTTGTGCGGCGGGGCGTACACCGCGGCACTGGACGCCCAGGCGACGCGTTCGACCTGGTCGTCGAGGGTGCGGGCGGCCTCGAAGATAGCGTTGGTCCCCTGGATGTTGACGTCCAGTGCGGCGCGCGGGTTGTCGCGTGCGGTGTTGGTCAGCAGCGCCGCGAGGTGGATGATGTGGGTCGTATCCGTCTCCTTGACGGCACGAATCACGTCCGTCGCCTCGGAGACGTCGCCGCGGCGAATCGTCACGTCCTCGGCGACACCGAGCTTCGAGAGGATGTGGTCGTCAGTCGAGAGGTCGTAGGCCACCACGTCGTGGCCGTCGTTCACGAGGTCCTCGACGACATACGAGCCGAGGAAGCCGGTTCCGCCAGTAACGAGTACTGTATTGTCTGCCATCGTTGTAGCAAGACCGACACGGAGCAAAATGAAAAAGTTTGTTATTACCTCGCTCGCGGCGTCGCCACCACCGCCAGCTACTTTTGCTGGTGTGACGAGTGTCGGTCTATGTCACGGGAAGTTATCCAGCCAGACGGCCTGGTCGACGCACAGGGTATCGGCTACAGCCACGGTATCGTCGAGGACGGAACGCTGTACATGTCCGGCCAGGTCGGCTGGGACGAACACTTCGAGGTCGTCGGTGAGGACATCCAGTCACAGACGCGCAAAGCCTTCGAGAACGTCGAAACACTACTGGCGGACGTCGACAGAACACTCGACGACGTGCGGAAAGTGACGGCACACATCGTCGACCCGCCCGCCCACCGGGAAGGGTTTTTCGAAGTCTGGAACGAGGTCTACGCAGACCAGCCCTACCCCTGTCTGACGATTCTCGGACCACACAAACTCGCACAGGAAGAATTTCTCGTCGAACTCGAAGTCGAAGTGCCAGTCGAGAAGTGACCGCCAGACGGCCTTACTCGTGGAGGCCGCCGACTTCTTTGTAGAACGACGACTGCAGCGTCTCGACCATCTCTTCGTCGCGGTCGATGCGAGCGTCGATGACGAAGGGGACGTCGGCGCTGGTCCCCTCCGCGAGCGCATCAGCGAGTTCGTCGGGCGTCGTCGCCCGCGTCGCCTCGGCACCGAACGCTTCGGCGGCCTTGACGAAGTCAGTGTCGTGGAACTCGACGCCGGCGATGTCGCCCTCGTCGTGTTGCATCTGGCGGACCATGCCCAGGCTGGTGTCGTTAAGCACGACAAAGGTGGGGGCGACGCCGTGTTCGACGGCCGTCTCGACGCTGGTCATCGTCATCGTGAAGCCGCCGTCGCCAGCGACGCCGATGACGTCCTTGTCGGTCGTGATGGCGGCCGACACCGCCGCGGGTGTCGCCCAGCCCATCGCGCCGACGCCGCCGCTCCCGTAGTAGGTCCCCGTGTCGGGTGCCTGCAGGTAGTTGAGCAACCAGAAGCGGTTGTTCCCGGAGTCGGCAGTGACGATGGTGTCCTCGTCGACGACGGCCTCGATTTCCTTGACCGCACGCTGGGGCTTGATGGGCGAGGCATCGGAGTCGCATTTGGGGGCAGAGAACGATTCCTGGGCCTCAGCCGCGCGGTCGCGCGCCCAGTCGTTGCCGGCGCTGTCTGGCAGTTCGGCGGCCAAGTCGTCGAGGCTCTGTGCGGCGTCGCCGATGAGCGCGACGTCTGCGGGGTAGACCCAGCCGGCGTTGCGCGTGTCGATGTCGGCGTGGATGATGGTCTGCTCGTCGGGCCGGATGAAGTCCGGTGACTGCCAGTTGGTGTCCATCGGGTTCATCCGACAGCCAACGACGAGGAGCACGTCGGCCTCGCTGACGACCTGATTGGCGCCTTCGTGGCCGAAAGAGCCGATGACGCCCGCCGCGAGGTCGTGGGTCTCGGGGAACGTCGACTTGCCCAGATAGGACGTCGTGACGACGGCGTCGGTCGCCTCGGCGACCGTCTGGAGTTCGTCGTACGCGTCGGCGGCGTGGACGCCGTTCCCGGAGACTATGACCGGCCGGTCGGCCTCACTCAGGGCGTCGATTGCCGTCTGTACGTCGTCGGCGTCGGGTCGCGACTCCCAGTTTTGCACCTGGTCGTGGCCGTCCCAGACCGGCGGGACCGGGTCTTCGGGCATCTCCTCGGTGACGGCGTCGCCGTCGAGGATGATTGCCGTGGGGCCGGGTCGGCCGGCCGTCGCGTGTTTGAACGCGAGCTGGAGACTGCGGACGGTTTCGGTCGGCGACCGGGGGAACCAGTTTTCCTTCGTGTAGGCATCGAGCGCCGAGGGCAGGTCGAGCCCACCGTAATCACCGCGGGCCTGCTGGTAGGGCGCGAGCGTGGAGTAGTCGCCGCGCTCGCTGGCTTCGGTGATGACGACCATCGGCGAGGAGGCGAGCTTGCCCTCCATCTGACCGATAGCACCGAGGCTGCCAATCCAGGGGCCCTGCCCGGCGAGGACGCCGGGGTTGCCGGTGAGGCGACCGTGCATCTCGGCCATGACGCTGGCTTCGCGCTCGTCGCGCGGGCGAACCATCTCCACGTCGAAGTCAGGGACGTGGTCGAGAATCTCGATGACGCGACCACCGGGGTACCCGAAGACGTACTCGACGTCTTGCTCGTCGAGTTCCGCGACGAGCCGTTCTCCGACTTCAGTCATGCATCTCGTCCAGCTGGACTGTCTCTTCGACGATGAGGCGGGGTCCGGCCTCGAGGTCGATGAACTCCGCGGCGTCGGCCTGTACCTCGGCGGCGATGTCGGAGTCGAACGCCTCACCAAGGGAGGCCATGTCCTCGAAGTACAGTTCGAGTACGCCGTCGTACTCGGCGTCTTCGGGCCGTGTCGGCACCGACGTGACGTATCGTTTGAGTCCGGGCAGGTCCTTCGCGATGTCTGCGTGGTCGCCTTGCCACCGCTCGGCGAACTCCTCGTGACTGTATCCGTCCTTGCGGACGAGCAGGTCGACTATCTTTGGCATACACATATACCGTCTCATCGCCGGGTCTTTTGTTTAACGGTTAGCCGATTTTCAACTGAGAGGGCGGTTTGGTGCCAATACGTCCAGAACCCATCCGAAGGCCGTTCGAGCTATTCGAACACAAGTTTTGTAAAGAGTTCGGCCCTTCGTAGAGGTATGACAGTTCCAGCCGACTCCGGCAGACCGGTCGAGACGGTCGAGCGGGCCATCGAGATTATCGAATTCCTCAAGGAGAACGGGTCGGCGACGGTCCCCGAGATCACCGACTATCTCGGGTGTGCAAAGAGTACGGTACACAGACACCTCAAGACACTCGAAGCCAACAGTTTCCTCATCGAGAGCGACGGCGAGTACCGGCTTGGCATCAGGTTCCTGGATTACGGCTCGATTGCTCGCGACAAGTACACGCTGTACCAGGAAGCAAAGCCGAAAGTCGACGAGCTCGCAGACGAAACCGAGGAGAAAATCTGGTGTACGGTCGAGGAACACGGCCGGAGCGTCCACATCTACGGCGCGCAGGGGAAACACTCGGTGCGGACCTACGCCCGGGTCGGGCACCGGAACTACCTCCACCAGCACGCAGCCGGAAAGGCGATACTGGCTCACCTGCCCGACGAACGAATCGAGGAAATCGTCGATGCGTACGGGCTGCCGGCCCGGACACCGCACACTATCACGACCGTCGACGAGCTCTGGGAGGAAATCGAAGCGATTCGCGACCGTGGGTACGCGTTTAATCTCGAGGAATCCGTCGAGGGGTTGCACGCCATCGGCGCCCCGATAACCGACAAAGACGACATCGCGCTGGGCGCCATCAGCATCTCCGGTCCGGCCAACCGTCTAGATGGGTCCCTGCTTCGAGACGAACTGCCGACGCTCCTGCTGGGCGCAGTCAACGAGATTACCATCAACCTGGCGCACGCATAGTCTGCTCGTCCGAAAAGCTCGAACGGCCTTCGAGAGAAGCGCGACCAGGCTGGCGGTGAATCTGGCAGAAAACCGGCGCTGAAGCTATTTTCGCGGCATCTCTCGGAACGAGGTCCTTCATAGCTCCCGTGTTACTGTACCCCACAATTGTTCATCAACAATGAACGATATTCGCCACTCAGAGGCGAGCAAAAGATGTAGCTTCTAGAATTGGTCGTTTGAGAGGCTCTAACCGCCGCTATATTTAGGTAGATGCTGACTCAGATGTGAGAGGGTCTATCGTCGCAAGAGAGTGGATTCGAATAGCTCGAATCAAGAGTGCGCAGTGAGACATTCCAGGCAGAAAGTGGCGAAAGATAGACATATTCTGGGCAGTGTAACGGCATGCATTACATTCGTATGGCCGTCATAGAAACCGATTGGGACGGCCGTGACAGTCCGTGACAGTCCGGTCGTCTCGACCGTGTGTGGAGATGCCAGGCACCGAAACGCGAGTAATCTGCCACTGGCGCCGCAATTCCGAGGGAGTGATTGTCTGGAAGTCGCATAATGTGTACTTTCAGACGCCTTATTTGCCGATTTATTCAGGGTGAACAGTGAGACGACAGTACTGGCGCGGTCACCACCCCAGTCGAACAGGCTAAAGAGTCAAACAACACATCGTGCTAGTGGCTCTCTGGGGGTAGCGTTGCTACCAGCTGGCGCGAAAATTGCCGCTCGACGGCAATTCGTTCGTTCTACACGAACGGTGAAACTACCCTATATCGAAATAAACAGGCTGCAGAAGATATCTCGGAGAGGAATTACCGACAACCAAGGTGTTCAACTATGTCGAACAGTCGTGTTAGTTAGTGACACCCGCAGCACTCAGTCACCCGCTGGGCCACTCGGGTTCTCTGTCCTCGAAGAAGGCGTCGATGCCCTCGTTTTTGTCGCCGGTGGCAAACAGCTGTGCGAACAGTTCGGCCTCGTACTCGATACCGTTTTCCAGGTCCATCCGCGACGCGGCCTTGACGGATTTTTTCGCGAACTCGAGTGCGACGGGGCTCTTCGTGGCCATCGATTCGGCGAGGTCGTAGACGCGGTCGTCGAACCCGTCGTCGCCGTACACCTCGTCGACGAGACCGATGTCTTCGGCCTCGGCGGCGTCTATCAGTTCGCCGGAGAGGATGAGCCGCATCGCGTGGCCTTCGCCGACCAGTCGCGGGAGTCGCTGCGTGCCGCCGCCGCCAGGCATGATGCCGAGGTTGATTTCCGGCTGTCCGATTTTGGCGTCTTCGTGGGCGATGCGCACGTCACAGGCCTGGATGAGTTCACAGCCCCCGCCGAGGGCGTGGCCGTTGATTCGTGCGATGACCGGCATCGGGCAGTCGTCGACGTACTCGTAGACGCGGGGTCGTTTGCTCGCCTCGCGCTGTTCGAGTGCGTCTCGCTCCCGGAGTTCCGTCACGTCTGCACCCGCGACGAACGCGCCCGTATCCGCTGCACCAGTCAGGACGAGCACGCGGAGGTCGCTGTCGGGCACCTCGTCGAGGACGTCTTTCAGCTCCGACCGGAGTTGTGCGTTGAGCGCGTTGCGTGCGTCCGGCCTGCTCAGTTCGATGGTCGCGACGTGGTCGGCCCGGTCACCGACGGTCACGTTCACCGTCTCACAGTCCGCGGCCGTCGCTTCGAGGCCCATCACTCGTCACCCCAGTCGCCGCTCGTCCCGACGATTTCGCCGTCCTCCCAGACGTAGAACCCTTCGCCGGTCTTTTTGCCCAGTTTCCCGGCTCGGACCTTCCGCTTGAGAATCTGGGGCGGCCGGAACCGCTCGCCCAGTTCCTCGCGGAGATACTCCAGAATGTCGAGACGGACGTCGAGACCGACGACGTCACCGAGTTCGATTGGACCCATCGGGTGGTTGTATCCGAGTTCCATCGCCGTGTCGATGTCCGACGGGTCGGCGACACCCTCCTGGACCATCCGCATGGCCTCGACGCCCAGCGAGACGCCGAGTCGCGAGGAGGCAAAGCCCGGCGAGTCGGTCACCTCGACGGGCGTCTTGTCGATACCGTCGACGAACTCGTGTGCCCGGTCGACGGTCTCCTCGCTCGTCTGCTCGGCGACGACAATCTCGACGAGTCCCATGATGTGGACGGGATTGAAAAAGTGGAGCCCGACTGCACGGCCGGGGTACTCGAGCGCGCTGGCGATTTCCGTCAGCGACAGCGACGACGTGTTCGAGGCGATGAGCGTGTCGCGCTCGACGTTTTCCTCGATTTCCGTCATCGTGTCGTGTTTGATGTCCATATCTTCCGGCACCGCCTCGACGACGAGGTCGGCCCCTGTCACGGCGTCTGCCAGCGATGTCGTCCCGGTGAGTCGGTCGAGGGTCGCCGCCGCCTCCGACTCGGTCACTTTGTCCCGTTCGATACCTGCGTCCAGATTCGACTCGATGGCCGCCAGTCCGTCGTCGACGATGCTCTCGTCGATGTCGCGAATCCATACGTCGTGGCCTGCCATGGCCGAAACCTGGGCAATACCGTGCCCCATAGTACCGGCGCCGAGTACGGCTACGTGCATCAGTTCGAGGCACAACGCCGAAGAATAAAAACGTTGCTTGCTCGCCAGGAGCCCTGCGAGCCAGTGAATTAATATCATTGCCTCAGTAACGTTTACCCGACAATGACCGATTCAGGACAACGAGCCGTCGTTGTCGATGCCGTACGAACCCCTCAGACGCGGAAAGACGGCGCGCTGGCCGAACAGTACCCCGAAGACCTCGTGACGACAGTCCTCGACGCGCTGGTCGAGCGGACAGACGTGCCCGCCACCGAGTGGGAGGACTTTCGCCTGGGCTGTGCGAACCAGGAAAACGAACAGGGCCGCAATCTGGCCCGCCAGTCGTTGCTCGCCGGTGGCTTCCCCGAGACGGTCCCCGGGTCGACGACGACGCGCCTCTGTGGCTCGTCGCTGACGACGCTCAACGACGCCGCTCGCGCCATCGAGGCCGGTGACGGGGCAGTCTACCCCATCGCCGGCGTCGAGCAGATGAGCCGGATTCCCTTCTCCGACTGGCTTCACCCCGCCATCGAGGAGCGCTACGACCCCGACAGGCTCCCGATGGGCCAGACGGCCGAGACCATCGCCCGCGAACACGGTATCGACCGGGAAGCGCAGGACCGGTTCGCGCTGCGCTCGCACGAGCGGGCTACCGACGCCGCAGAGAGTGGCCGGTTCGACGACGAAATCGTTCCGGTCGAAACCGACGACGGGATTGTCGACTCTGACGGGACACCACGCCCGGACACCACCTTCGAGACGCTGAACGGCCTGCCGACGGTGTTCCGCGACGACGACCAGGCCTCTGTCACACCCGGCAACGCCTCGCCGCTGACCGACGGCGCGGCCGGGATGCTCGTCACCTCCGAGGCGTACGCCGAGGAACACGGCCTCGACCCGATGGCCCGCATCGAGACGCGGGCGGTCGTCGGCGTCGACCCGCTGGTGATGGGCCGGGGACCGATTCCGGCCACCCGCGCCGCACTCGATGACGCGGGGCTTACAATCGACGACATGGACCTCGTGGAACTCAACGAGGCCTTTGCCGCACAGAGTCTCCACTGCGTCGAGGAACTCGGAATTCCCGACGAGAAACTGAACGTCAACGGCGGCGCCATCGCACTCGGTCACCCGCTTGGCTGTTCGGGTGCGCGCATCTCCACGACGCTGCTCCACGAGATGGAAAAACAGGACGCCGAGTACGGCCTCGCGACGATGTGTGTCGGATTCGGACAGGGCGTGGCGACGATTTTCGAGCGAGTCTGATTACCGTCTGACTTCGCTCAGCTGTACCTTGAACCCGTACCGGGTGACACCCTCCTGGGTGTAGATGCGCCGGATGGTCGACTCGACCCGGTCGCCAATGGCGACTTTCTGGTCGCCGGCAAGCACCTGCGAGGGGATGCTGACGGTCTCGTCACCCTCGGGGCCGTCGAGTGCGACGACGGCGCTGACGAACGGGCCACTCTTTGACTGTTGCTCGACGAACTCCGGCGGTGCGCCACCCTGCGAGATGGTGGTCGCCGCCTCAACGGTCCCGGTGCCCGGGAGTTCGACGTCCTCGAAGGAGTCGGGGCGTTCGTTGCAGTCGTGACAGGCCCCACTGGGCGGGAAGTTCAGCGCCCCACAGGACGAACACCGACCGGCGACGAGCCGGTGGCGCTGGGGAATCGTCCGCTTCCAGGATGGGATGCTGACGTACGCGCCACCACCTTCGGGTTCGTCGCTGGTAATCTCGCCGCGCCGCCGGAGGTACTTCTCGTAGGACAGCATCGCGTCGCTTTCCAGTGCCGCCGCGGTCGGGACCGGCCCGTCGACGACGACGAGGTTCGCGCCGGCACCGCTCCCGTAGGCCGCAAGCAGCACCCGCTCGGCGCCCTCGTCGAAGGCTTTCGCGGTTCCGAGGAAGGCACTCGCTGCGCCGGTATCCCCGAGGAAGCTCACGGTCTCGGCGGCCGAAATCGTCCCGGCGTCGACGCCGAGCGCGCCCGTCGCACGGTAGGGGAGTTTCCCGTCCGGCGACTGGACCGCCGCTGCGTCGACGTCGTCGGCCGCGATGTCCTCGGCGGCCCCGGCCAGCGCCGTCGTGAACGACTCGCGGTCGTACTCTGTGACGCCGAGCCCGGTCGTCTCGTCGCTGCCACCGGGGCGGAATCGCGTTCCGGGGTACGGTTCGACGTACGAGGCGCGGTCGGCGATAGTTCCCGGTCCGTCGCCGTCGAGTACCACCGCGGCCGCGCCGGCCCCGGCGGCGTGTTCGGTTGCGCTGTCGGGTGCGCCCTGCGGGCTGTCGCCGACGATGACGATGCCGATGTCGTCGCCCCACGGCCCGGCGTCGAGTGCGCCGTCGAGGGCCTGAGCGCCGGCGCGGGTACTGCCCGTCGCCGTCTGTGTCGTCACGTCACTCGGTGCGCCGAGGATACTCGCCAGTCGGGCGGTGAGGTCCTCCTCGGCCATCGGCGGCGTCGTGCTCGCGAAGGCCAGATACGCGAGGTCCGACCCGTCCCGGTCGAGCTGGTCGAGCGCACGGCGTGCCGCTTCGACGCCCATCGTGAGCGCGTCCTCGTCTGCCTCGGGGACGGCCTTCGTCTCGACGCCCGATGCATCGAAGGTGCCCCAGGCGTCTTTGAACTCCTCGGCGGCGATACGCAGTCGCGGTGCGTACGCACCGAGGGCCGCGACGCGAGCGTCGCTCATTGTGCCACCTCCCGTTCGAGGACGTGCACAACGGCACCGCCGCCACTGCCCCCGACGTTGTGGGTCAGTCCGTATTTCGGGTCCTCGACCTGTCGGTCGCCGGCCTTGCCGCTGAGTTGCTTGAACGCCTCGGCCACCTGTCCGGCGCCCGTCGCGCCGATGGGGTGACCCTTCGATTTGAGACCGCCGGAGGCGTTGACCGGAAGCTCTCCATCCAGGTCCGTCGCGCCGTCTTCGAGCAACTGGTAGGCCTCGCCGCGGTCACAGAAGCCCAGGTCCTCGTAGGCGAGCAGTTCGGCGATGGCAAAGCAGTCGTGGACCTCCGCGAAGTCGAGGTCCTCGGGACCGATGCCGGCCATCTCGTAGGCTTTCTCTCCGGCCGTTTCAGACGAGGAGATGGAGGTGTAGGAGTCACGCTGGAAGAGCCCGACTCGCTCGCTGGCCGCGCCGACGCCGGCGACACGAATCGGGTCGTCGGTGTACTCGTCGACGACGTCTTCGCTCGCGACGAGGACGGCCGCGGCACCGTCGGAGGTCGGACAGCAGTGATAGAGGTTCAGTGGGTCCGCGACCAGCGGCGCGCCGACGGCGTCCTCGAGGGAACACTCGAACCCGAGGTGCGCGTTGGGGTTTTTCGCGCCGTTGGCGTGGTTCTTGACCGCGACCATCGAGAGGTGTTCCTGCGTCGCCTCGTACTCGTCGAGGTAGGCACTGGCCATCTGGGCGTAGACGCCGGCGAAGGTCGTCCCCGTCAGCCGCTCCCACTCGGTCTCCCCGGAGACACCGAGCCAGTATTTCGTCACGTCGCTGCTCATGTCGGTCATAATCTCGACGCCGCCGCCGATTGCCACGTCGGCCATGCCGCTTTTGACCGCCTGGACGGCCTGGCGGACCGAGTAGCCGGAGGCGGCACAGGCGTTCTCGATACGCGAACTCGGGATTCCGTGCAGACCGACGTGCTCGGTCGCCGCCGGTGCCGAGAGCCCGAGTTGTCGGCCCCCGACCCCCAGCGAGCCGATGACTGCCTCGTCGACGTCGGTCTCGTCGATTCCGTGTGGTACACTGTCGATGGCCGTCTCGAAGGCGGCCTCGAACAGCGAGCGATAGCTTTCGTCGGGCATCGCGCCGAACGGCGTCTGCCCTGCGCCGATGACATAGGCGTCCCGCATACACTCCTGTTCCGCAGGTGCGGAAAAATAGCTTTTCCTCCGAGCGCGGTGCTCGTTCCTTCGGGCGCGGTTGCGCTCCCGCGAGCGCTCGTGGGCGTGACACCACATAGTAGTCACCTGAACAATGCGACACATACCCGAACGGTTTTTAGCGTTGTCGTCTAAGCGAAGAGTGAAGCATGGTTTACAAGCCCGAAGAGGCCTACGACCGGGGAGAACTGCGTGAGTTGCAAAACGAGCGCCTCCGCGAGACGGTCGAACACGCCTACGAGAACGTACCGTTCTACCGCGACAAACTCGACGAGAAAGGCATCACACCCGACGACATCAACGGTGTCGAGGACCTGCGGGTCCTCCCGATGACGACAAAGGAGGACTTCCGCGACGAGTATCCCGACGGCCTGTTTGCCGTCGACGACGAGGACATCGCCCGACTCCACGCGTCCTCCGGCACCACCGGCAAGCCGAAGATTGTCTCCTACACCCAGGACGACCTCGACGTCTGGAGCGAAGTCGTCGCACAGTCGCTGAAAGCCTCGGGCGCAAATCCCGGAGACACCGTCCAGAACGCCTACGGCTACGGGCTCTTTACCGGCGGCCTCGGCCTTCACTACGGTGTCGAAGAGCTGGGCGCGACGGTCATCCCGATCGGCAGTGGTGGCACACAGCGCCAGGTCGAACTCATGACCGACCTGGAGAGCGACGTGTTCACCTGCACGCCATCCTACGCGCTGTACCTGGCCGAGACGGCCGAAGAGATGGGCTTCGACCCGGCCGAGCTTCCCATCTCGACGATTATCTTCGGGGCCGAGCCCTGTACGGACCCGATGCGCGAGGAAATCGAGGAGCGTCTGGACGTCAACGGAATCGACATCTACGGCCTCTCGGAGATTATCGGCCCCGGTGTCTCGTGTGAGTGTCACGAGGCACAGGACGGCCTGCACATCTGGGAGGACCACTTCTACCCGGAAGTCATCGACCCACAGACCGGCGAACCGGTCGAAGAAGGCGAGGAAGGGGAACTCGTCCTCACGACGCTCACCAAAGAGGCGCTTCCCGTCCTGCGCTATCGGACGGGCGACCTGACCACGCTCAACTACGACGAGTGTGAGTGTGGCCGCACGATGGTCCGCATGGACAACGTCACCGGCCGCTCCGACGACCTGCTCATCGTCCGTGGCGTGAACCTCTACCCGAGCGAAATCGAACACGTCGTCCTCGACATCGACGGCGTCGCCCCGCACTACCGCATCGACCTCTACAAGGAGGGCAGCCTCGACATCATGGAACTGACCGTCGAGAAAGACCTCGAGTTCGAGGGCGACGAGGAAGAACTGCAGAGCACTATCCTGAAGCGACTGTCGAACGTGCTCCAGTTCACGCCGGACGAACTCGACCTGGTCGAGCCCGGCGGCATCGAACGGACGGAAGTCGGCAAGGTCCAGCGCGTCTACGACCACCGCGAGTGACTCCCACCGTCAGGTCATCCGGTACACTCGGCCGCGGAACGTAGCGATTCGGTTCTCGCCTTCGTCCGTGACTTCGATTTCGTACTCGGCTGTCTTCCCGGCGATGTGTGTCTCTTCTGCTGTCGCGGTCAGTGTCTCCCCGACGTCGACGGCTTCGAGATACGAGATGTTCGTCTCCAGGGCGACGGCTGTCGTGCCGTGGGAGTTCGACGCCGCGGCGAAGGCCGCGTCGGCCAGCGAGTAGATGGCGCCACCGTGTGGCGTCCCGTGGAAGTTCAGCAGGTCCTCGGTGACCGTCAGCCTCGTCCGGGCAGAGCCCGCATCGAGGTCGACGACGTCGATACCGAGTGTCTCGCAGTATGCATCAGATTCGATACGTTCCCGTGTCTCGTCATCTACGTCCGCCATACCGGTTGAGGTTTCCACAACGGAGAATAAATACGTACTGGAAGGTGTGACAGTCCTGACACTCGCAAGCGGAGATGCATCAGAACGTAAAGATATTTAACGACGCTCGGGAATACCGAGAGTATGGCGTACAGTTACGAGCCACATCACTACGAGGACTTCGAAGAGGGAGAAGAGTTCATCAGCGTCGGCCGGACCGTCACGGAATCGGACTTCGTGATGCACTCCGCGCTGAGCGGCGACTGGACCGAACTCCACACGAACAAGGAGTACGCAGAAGAGCAGGACTTCGGCGAGCGCATCGCCCACGGCCCGATGACGTTCGTCCAGGCGACTGGCTTCGTCTACCGGACCGGTATCGTCGAGCGGACGGCCTACGCGTTCCTGGGGATGAACTACATGGACCTGCCGAACCCGGTCAACATCGGCGATACCCTCCAGCTAGAGATGGAAGTCTCCAACAAGAAGGAGGTCGGCCGCGACGACGTCGGCCTGGTCGTCCTCGACACAGAGATGGAAAACCAGGAGGGCACGACCGTCTTCGAGGGCGACATGAAGTTCCTCATCAAGAAGAAAGACTGAGCCGACCAGCTACCTAGCCGGCACCAGCGAGCAGTTGTTCGAAGACTGTCTGCTGGGCGCGCTTGATGCGGCCGAGAAACGACGATTTACTGATTCCGAGTTGGTCTGCGACGTCGGTCGCGGTCGCACCGCGGGGGACGTCGAAGTAACCCTGGTCGAGTGCCGCGACCAGCGCCTCGCGTTGCTGTTTCGTGAGACTGCTCTCGATTGTCGTGTCGAGTTCCTGGTCGGCAGCCCGGCCGGCGGTAATCTCGGCGACCCGCTCTAGCTTGACGTTCCCGAGTTGCTGGGCCGTCTGGATGACGTCGCGCAACACGTCCCGGCCGACGACGGAGCCGCGGAACCGCTCGGTGCCGTCGACGATGCGAATCTCGTGGGGCATGAACCCCGCCGTCGTCAAGACACGGAGGACACACTCGTCGTGGAGCAGACAGCGACACTGCGCGACGCTTCCGCCCTCCGTGACCTGCAGGTAGTCGATTTCGTCTTCCTCGTCGAGTTGGTCGACGAACTCGTCGACCTCGCCCTCGGCGTGAAAGTGCAACAGCGTGCGGTCGTCGTCGCGATGGGCCGGTGGGTTCTCGTCGACGACGACGTCGTTGTCCGCCGTCGCTTCGACGACCGGACAGTCGTTCCCGGTCACCGTGAACTCCACGACGAGGGACTCGTCTATCATGTCATCATCCCTTCGTTGTGAAGGAGTATCAGTCTATGCCCGGCTATGTTGTGATTTTATATGACAGTGGGGCAATCGGGCGTCTTCGCGCTCGTACCGGGAGAATCCGTGAATCGAGATACGGGTGTGCACTTAAACCCCGCTCCATAGAGCGATGTGACTCTATGCACATCCACCGTGTAGGTATGGATGCGAATGACCTCAAACGAAACACTGAAAGAACGCGTGCAAAACGGCGAACAGGTCGAACCGTCGGAGGACCTGCCCGAGGAGTACAAGCGGGCAGCCCAGCGGATGATTCAGTTCCACGCAAACAGCGAAATCGTGGGCACACTGCCGGAGAAACAGTGGATCAAGAAAGCACCGTCGCTGCAGCGAAAGCGAGCGATCAGCGCGAAGGTCCAGGACGAGGCTGGCCACGCGCAGGTGCTGTACCGGACCGCCGAGACGCTCGGCCTGAAAGACCGCGAGGAGATGCTCAACGACCTCATCAACGGTGACTCGAAGTACGTCACCGTCTTCAACTACCCCACGAAGACGTGGGCGGACGCCGCCTACATCGCGATGTTCATCGACGGCGCGGCGATGTTCCGTCAGGGGTCGCTGACCGCCTCCTCCTATGCGCCATACGCCCGCGGACTGCGGAAAATCTGCTACGAGGAGTCGTTCCACGTCAAACACGGCGAGGACATCGTCCGCTCGCTGGCGACCGGGTCGAAGAAAGAACAGCAGCTGATGCAGGACGCCATCGACCGGTGGTACGAGCCAACGCTGCAGTTCTTCGGGCCGCGTGACCACATGTCCGACCACACCGACGAACTCTTCGAGTGGGGCCTGAAGCTCAAGAGCAACGACGAACTCCGCCAGGAGTACCTCGAGAACTTCTACGTCCCCAAGCTCGAAAAGTACGGACTGGAGGTCCCCGACGACAAACTGTCCTACGACGAGGACGCCGAACGCTGGAACTACAAGGAGCTGGACTGGGACCGCTTCCTCGAAGTCTCGCGGGGCAACGGTCCGGTCAACGACGAGCGCCTGACCGACCGTCGCGAGGCCCTGGAGAACAACGACTGGGTCCGCCGCGCAGCGGGGGTGGCCTGATATGCCGGGCACGCCAGAAGAGAACGTCTACTACGTGTTCCGGCGGCAAGACTCCGGTGCACCGCTGACCGAAGTCGGGAGTGTCGACGCGAAAAACGCAAAGCTCGCCCGGATGTACGCCCGGGAGAACTACGCCCGGCGCAAAAAGACGACGAACCTGGTCGTCGTCTGCGAGGAGGACATGAACGAAATCGGCGAGGGTGCGGCCTACGGCGGCACACTCGACAAGAGCTACCGTGAAGACGCCGGCTACGACGTGGAGGGCTTCCCAGCATGACTGTCACAGACGTTACAGACATCGGCGACGCAACGACCGACGAGTTCGAGCAGGCGCTCGCCCGAGCGCTCCTCGAGGCGGCCGACGACGACCACGTGATGGGGAACAGACTGAGCGACTGGACCGGTGTTGCACCGACCGTCGAAGAGGACGTCTCGGTCAGCAACATCGCACAGGACGAACTCGGCCACGCCGAGACGCTCTACGAGGAGGTCGCGGACATCCTCGGGTCGAGTCTCGACCACCTGGCCTACCAGCGTGCCCCCGACGAGTACCGGAACGTCCAGCTCGTCGAGCGGGAGTTCTCCGACTGGGCCGACACGGTCGTCCGGCAGTACTTCTACGACGTGGCCGACGACATCCGGCTGGCGGCCATCCTCGACGGCGACCTGTCCGAGCGCGACGAGTCGCTCGCGGGCTACCTGGAGAAAGTCGACGAGGAAGAGGAGTTCCACGCCGAACACGGCGAGGTGTGGCTGGAGACACTCGCCGACGAGGAGGACGGCAGCGAGAAGATTCAGCGCGCAATCGAGGAGAACTGGGTCGACGCGCTGGCGTTTTTCGAGACGACGCCCGACGGGGTCGACCCGGTCGAGGCCGGCGTCTACGCCCAGTCGCTGGCAGCGCAACGCGAGCAGTTCGTCGAGACAGTGACCGACATCCTCACCACGTACGGCTACGACGTCCCCGAGACCGACGTCGAAGACATCGGCGCCGGACGTGCGGGCAAACACACCGAGGACCACGATGCCCTGCTCGCGGAGACCCGCGAGGTCCGTGAGCAAGGCATCGACGTGCCAGCATGACCATGGACGTCGCAGACATCATCGAACGGAACGCGCCGGGGTTCGAGCTCGACGCAGTCGAAGATGCGTTCCCGGAGTACGAAGTCGACGGCCCACTGACCGAAGACGACATCTGGAACGCACTCAAGGACGTCGAAGACCCGGAACTCCCGGTCAGTCTGGTCGACCTCGGTCTCATCCGGAAGGTCGACCTCGACGACGGCCACGCGGAAGTGAAGATGACGCTGACCTACACCGGCTGTCCCGCCCGCGAAATCATGCTGAAGATGGTCGAGCGCCGACTCGAACTGCTCGACGGGGTCGACAGCGCCAACGCGGAACTGGACTACACCGACCCGTGGACCCCCGAAGACATGACCGAGGAGGGGCGCGAGCAACTCGGCGACGCCGGGTTCGCCTGTCCCCTCAGCGGGAGGTCAGAGTAATGCGAGACGACGTCGACCGGCGCGAGGAGACCGGGACGGACTCCAATGTCAACGCCAAGATGGACGAGAACGCCGGACGGCCGGTCGACGACGACCAGGTAGAGTGTCCATACTGTGGGTCGACGAACACCCACGTCGAGAACGCACGCGGACCCTCGATGTGTCGCACCATCTATCACTGCGACGACTGTGAGAGTCCGTTCGAGCGGTTCGGGTAATTTTATTCCCCAGCAGACACGGTATCAACACATGGAATACGAAACGTCGATTACAGACGCGATAGTTCGCACCGCCGACCCCGACGACGCAGACGACATCATGTCGCTGTGGAACGGGTACGCCGACACCCTCATCGATTTCGACGAACGGTTCGAAATCGAGGACGGCGGGCGCGAGAAGTGGCAAGATTACTTCACGACGAGCCTGGTCAACTCCTCGCGCGGGGACATTCTCCTCGCGGAGCGCGACGACACGGCCATCGGCGCTCTGGAAGCGCGGGTCATCGGCGGTCACCCCGTGTTCAACTTCGGGAAACACGGGATGGTGTACGGGCACTACGTCCACCCCGAGTTCCGTGGCGAGGGCGTCGGCCGCGCGCTCCTGGAGGCCGCAGAAGAGTGGTTCCAGGACAAGGAGATGCCGTTCTGGCGCATCGAAGTCCTCCACGGCGTCGCCGAGGAGGAACTCTACCAGGAGTACGGCATGAAACCGATGGAAGTCACCTACGAGAAGGAACTGTGAGGTGTCGAGGATGACAGACGACACCGACGACGGGACGGAGACGTACACCTGCGAGTTCGTAGACGAGGGCGTCGAAATCGAGGTGCCCGAAGACGAGTACATCCTCGAGGCGGCGCTCGACGAGGGAATCGAACTGCAGTACTCCTGTCTGCAGGGAGTCTGTGCCTCCTGCAGTGCGAAAGTCGAAGGCGACATCGACCAGGGCGAAGAGCGCGTGCTCACCCAGTGGGAGAAACAGCAGGGATACGGACTGCTCTGTGTCGCCTACCCCCGCTCTGACCTCACGATTCACTCGAACGAGGAGCCCTGACGGCCGCGGTTCGGGCCCGTCCTGTTTTCCGGTGGACCAATATAAATCATTAAGACGCCGGCTATCGTTGTAGTGACTGCATGGACTACTCCGGCCCCACAGACCTGTATATCGGCGGCGAGTGGCAAGAAGCATCGAGCGGTGAAACCATCGACACCGAAGACCCCGCGACCGAAGAGACCTACGCGACGGTCCAGAAGGCAGACGAGACGGACGTAGACGCCGCGGTCGAGGCGGCGTCTGCAGCAGTCGCAAACGGGTCCGATTGGGCGTCGATGACTCCCGAAAAGCGCCGCGCGAAGATGCACGCGATGGCCGACGCCATCGAGGAGATGAAAGACGAGATTTCGATGGTCGAGTCCCACGACAACGGCAAGACGCCGTTCGAGGCGGGCATGGAAATCGACATGGTCATCGACACGTTCCGCTACTACGCCGGCTGGACCGAGAAAGTCGAGGGCGAGCAGATTCCGGTCGAGGACGGCCGCCTCAACTACACGAAGCGTGACCCGGTCGGTGTCACCGCACACATCTCCCCGTGGAACTACCCGTTCCAGCTCGCCGGTCGAAGCGTCGCACCGGCACTGGCGACCGGGAACAGCGTCGTGCTCAAACCATCCAGCATGACACCGCTCTCGGCGCTGTACTACGCCAAAGCGGCCGAGAAGGCCGGTCTCCCCGACGGCGTCGTCAACGTCATCCCGGGGTCGGGTTCGGGTGCCGGCAGTGCCCTGTCGAGCCACGATGACGTCGCCCACGTCACCTTCACCGGCAGTACCGGCGTCGGCAAGACGATTCAACGCGACGCCGCCGACGCAGTCGCAGACGTGACACTGGAACTGGGCGGGAAAGGGCCGGCCGTCGTCTTCCCGGACGCCGACCTGGACGCGGCCGCCCGCGGTGTCCAGTACGGCATCTTCATGAACGCAGGGCAGATGTGCTGGGCCAACTCCCGGCTGGTCGTCCACGAGGACGTCTACGACGAGATGGTCGAGAAGATAGCCGACATCGCCGAGAACATTCCGCTGGGCGGCGGCATCGACGACGACGGCCAGATGGGACCGGTCGTAAGCGAGGGCCAACAGGCCGAAATTCTCGAGTACATCGAGGCCGGCAAAGAGGAAGGTGCAACCGTCGCCGCCGGCGGTGGCGTCCCCGAGGACAAAGACGCCGGCCACTTCGTCGAGCCGACCGTCTTCGCCGACGTGGACAACGACATGACCATCGCCCAGGAGGAAATCTTCGGCCCGGTGCTGTCGGTCATCGAGGTCAGCGACGAGGAGGAAGCCCTCGAAGTGGCCAACGACTCGCCGTTTGGCCTGACATCCTGTGTCTGGACGAACGACCTCTCCCGGGCACACACGTTCGCAGACCAGCTCGAATACGGGATGGTCATGGTCAACGAGACGCCCAACACCTGGCCACAGACCCCCTTCGGCGGCACGAAACAGAGCGGTCACGGACGCGCGCAGGGCGAAGAGGCCATCCAAACGTACACCGAAGTCAAGAACGTCCACATCAACCTGGGCTAACCCGTCCCCGAGTCTGTCCCATCCCCGTTTTGCGACCGAAGGCGAACCCACACGATTAAGTGCCAATGAGTGTGTGTTTCTCACAGGCGTGTCCGTAGACGAGAACTGGGGTCCAGATGCTTCTTCTGTCGCCACGCACACTGGTGTGGCCGTCTTCGCTGTCGATACCGATCGGGTGGTCTCGTACGTAAACGAGCCGTTCCTGGCACGCTATGACCACAGTCAGGAGACAGTACTCGGTGCCGACTACACGGTCATCGAGCCGTGGGTCGCGGACGGCTTTGCCGAGCTGCGCGGGGCCATCGACGACGTCGCCCGAGGTGTCTCGAACCGCAGCCAGGCGTCGGTCGTCGTGACCGGCACGGACGGCCAGCAGCGACGGCAGACGGTCACAGTGACGCCGGTCGTCGACGACGGAGCGCTGGCCGGCGCACTCGCGGTCTTTCGGGCCGACGAGAGCGACTCGGGCACCGAAGACGTCTCGGAGATGTCCCAGCGCTACACGACGCTCGTCGAACAGAGCAGAGACGGCGTGACGATCACGCAGGACAGAACGAACGTCTTCGTCAACGAGCGGTTCGCGCAGTTGCTCGGGTACGAGCGACAGGCGCTGTGTGGCGAGTCGTTCCTGAAGCCGATTGCCCCGTCGGAGTACGACCTCGTGGAGCGGCGATACCGCAAGCGGATACGCGGCGACGAGCCGTCCGAACGGTACGAACTCGAACTGGAACAAAAGGACGGGACGCCACTGCTGGTCGAGTTGAACGTCACACAGATTCAGTACGACGGCGAGCCGGCGGTGATGGCGACCTACCGGGACATCACCGAGCGCAAGCGCCGCGAAGAGACGTTACGACAGTTCCGGCGCGCAATCGAGACGGCACCACACAGCATCTTTCTCACCGACAGCGAGGGGACAATCGAGTACGTAAACCCGGCATTCGAGGAGGTGACCGGCTACTCGGCAGACGCCGTACTCGGTCGCACGCCGGAGATTCTCAACTCCGGCGAGATGCGGACAGAGCTATACGAGGAACTGTGGGAGACCATCACCGACGGGGAGGTCTGGGAGGGGTACATCGTCAACCGGCGGGCCTCTGGTGACCTGTATCACGCCCACGAGACGATTGCACCCATCACCGACGACGAGGGCGAAATCACCGGGTTCGTCGCCATCCAGACCGACATCAGCGAGCGCATCGAGCGCGAGCGACTGGTCGATACCCTGGACCGGGTCCTCCGGCACAACCTCCGGAACCGGCTCAACGTCGTCGAGGCCCACGGGACGCTCATTCGAACGAGTGACACCGCAGACCAGAGCGAACACGTCGACAAGATTCTCAAGAGTGTCGACCGGCTACTGGAGACCTCACAGAAAGGGCGCGAACTCATCACGTTCCTCTCCCAGCCGGCACGAGACCAGCCACTCGACGCGGCCGCTATCGCACGCGACGCGGTCGCGGCCGCCCGCGAGCACAAGGACGAGTGTACGATTTCGACGGACCTGCCGGCGGCGGCCCACGTCTCGGCCGTGCCCGAACTCGGCGACGCCATCGAGGAACTCGTGCGAAACGCCATCGAGCACAACGACCGCGAGCACCCGACAGTGTCCGTCCAGGTCGTCAACGAAGAGGAAACCGTCGAGATTCATGTCGCAGACGACGGCCCCGGCATCTCGAAGATGGAACGGCAGATACTCGACGAGACGGCGGATGTCGACCAGCTCTATCACGGCAGCGGCTTCGGGCTCTGGCTCGTCTACTGGATTGTCCGCCAGTCACACGGCTCGCTCGACATCGCGGACCGTCCCGACCGCGGGACCGTCGTGACGCTGTCGTTCGACCGGGTTCGGCGCGGCGACGAGACAGCGTGACCGCCCACACCCGGTGAAGAACCATAAAGAATAAGTACATCTTCGAAGCAGTTCCGGTAATGATTCTTCTCGCCTGGTCTGGCTCGGAACGAATGGACGACAGGAGAGCCATCCGGTCGGCGAATGGCGGCGACACCGCCGGAGGCTGGTTGTAATGGAGCGGCCCGCACGGCGACAGGAAGCCACCATGCGGTCCCGGTTCGGGGCCGAGACCCAGCGGGACGGGATACACCTCCTGGTGGTCACGACCGACAGCGACTGGGTCAGGACCGTCACCGACGCGTTCGACCAGGCCGAAAACGTGGACGTCACGCAAAGCGAGCGTGGCAGCGCGGCACTCGAGTTGCTCGCGGACCGCGACATCACATGCGTCATCAGCGATGCCGATCTCCCCGAGATGGGTGGCATCGGCTTTCTCGCGACGGTTCGGGCGGAGTTCCCGTCGCTGCCGTTCGTCCTCTGTACGGACGACGAACTGGACGGAACGGCCCAGCGTGCGCTCCGGATTGGTGCCGACGACGTCGTCCAGAAGTCCAGCGTCGAGGCGTGCCAGAACGTCCTCACCAGACGCATCGAGAACTGCGTCGCGCTGTCCCGGGAGGAGAAATCACTCCAGACGCTTCGCCAGGCGGTCGAAAACGCCGGCCACGCCGTCTTCATCACCGACAGAGACGGGACGATAACGTACGCGAACCCGTCGATGGCCGAGACGGCAGGGTACACCGTCGACGAACTGCTCGGTGAGACCCCGGCACTCCTGAAGTCGGGCGAACACGACGAGGCGTTCTACCAGGACCTCTGGGGGACGATTCTGGGCGGCGAGGTCTGGCAGAGCGAGGTGATAAACGAGCGCAAGGACGGCGAGCAGTACGTCATCGACCAGACGATTTCCCCGATGACCGATGCGACGGGGACGATTACTGGCTTCGTCGCAATCAACCGCGAGGTCAGCGAGCGAAAGGAACGCGAGCGGAACCTGGCCTTTTTCGAGCAAGCCGTCGGCCAGATTGGGACGGGGATGGCCGCCTACGACGCCGACGGGACGGTCCAGTACGCAAACCGGGCCTACGCCGAGATGCTCGGGGCGACCGTCGAAGCTCTCGAAGGCATCCACGTCGCTGCGCTCAACCCCGAGTTCGACAGCGAGGGGTTCGACGAGTACTGGGACTCCTTTTCGGAAGGCGAGACCCGAGAGACGGAGACAGTCCACCAGCGACTCGACGACAACACGCAGTTCCCCGTCGACACCGTGACGACCCACATCGACATCGGTGACGAAGAATACCACATCGGTACGATTCGGGACATCACGGAGCGAAAGGAGCGCGAACAGGACCTGCGACTGTTCCGACAGGCCGTCGAACACGCCGGCCACGCTGTCTTCATCACGGACCCGGAGGGGACAATCGAGTACGTCAATCCGGCCTTCGAGGCGATAACGGGGTACAGCGCGTCGGAAGCCTGCGGCCGGACACCGGCCATCCTGAAGTCGGGCGAACACGACGAGGCGTTCTACGAGGACCTCTGGGAGACGATTCTCGGCGGCGAGGTCTGGGAAGGGGAGATAATCAACGAGCGAATCGACGGCAGTCGGTTCCACATCGAGCAGACGATTGCCCCCCTGACCGACGACGACGGGGAGATTACGCATTTCGTCGGCATCAACAACGACATCTCGGAGATGAAAGAGTACGAGCGGGAGCTGGAACGTCAAAACGACCGCCTCGAACAGTTCGGGCGGACCGTCGCCCACGACCTCCGGAATCCGCTGAACGTGCTCCGGATGCGACTCGACGACGCTCGACAGACGGACGACCCCTGCGAAGCCCACGACGAGATTGCCTGTTCGGTCGACCGGATGGAGGAGCTCATCGACGAACTGCTCATGCTGGCAAAGCAGGGACAGACCGTCCTCAATCCGACGCCGGTTCCACTGGAAGATGTCGCCCGAACGGCCTGGTCACACGTCGATACGGCGGCGATGACACTCGAGGTGGCCGACGAGCCGACGGTCCTCGTCGACGAGTCCCGGGCGACGGAACTGTTCGGGAACCTCTTCCGGAACGCCCGGGAGCACGCAGGCCCCGACGCACGGCTCTGTGTCGGAAGTCTCGACGACGGCTTTTACGTCGCAGACGACGGCCCGGGGATTCCACCACAGGACCGCGACCGCGTCCTCGAATCCGGCTTTACCACGTCCAAAGAGGGGACCGGCTTCGGACTCTCTATCGTGAGCCAGATTGCAGACGCACACGACTGGGACGTGTCGGTCACGGACAGCGAGACCGGCGGTGCCCGGTTCGAGTTTCGGTCCGTCGAGTTCGAGTAGCGGCGCTGTCCGCAAACTCGGAGTAATCGGGGCTGGACAGCATTGCCAGTGGACGGGACAGAATCGACGACGAAGTGTCAACGGGTGGCCCGGGTATGACCACCCGACGACGACGAACTCGAACGGCAATCGGAAACGATAGGGATTGGGGGAGAGGGTCGCGCTGGCACTGCTAAGACGGGTCTCGAACGCAGCGTTGCGACCCACGTGTGTGTTGCTAACACACAGGTAAATGCCTTTTGCTTCCAGGATTCAGACGGTGGAAAATGCAGACGTGACTACGAACACAATCGGAAATACGGAGCGGCGACAGTCACTGCCGACAGTCGCATGCGGTCGGCGGCCAGTCGGTCACTCGAACTTCTTGAACTGCTGGAGACACTCGTTGCAGTAGTGGATAGACTGGCACCGCGACGGGCCACGCGGGTGTTTCCGCTCGGTGTCGGTCGACCCACAGTAGGGACACTTCGCGCCCGTCATCTCGCCGCTCGTCGTGACACTTGGGTCTTGTTCGGTCATCCGTCGAAGCTCATTCCGAAGTCACGCAGTGCTTCTTTGCCCTGTTCGGTGACGAGGTCGATAGACCAGTTTGGCGACCAGACCAGTTCGACCGCCGCCTCGTCGATGCCGTCGACGCTCTCTGCGGCCGCCTCGACGTCGTCGAGGATGAGCTGGCGGGCCGGACAGCCACTGTATGTCAGCGTCATGTTGATTGTGGCTTCCCCGTCGTCGATGTCGAGCTCGTAGATGAGACCGAGGTCGACGATGCTGACGGGCATCTCCGGGTCCTCGACCGCGTAGAGGGCGGCCCAGACCTCGCGTTCGAGGCCCTCTGCGCCCTCTCCGGTCGCGGGAACGTCACCCTCGACGTGCTCTTTCGTGTCGTAGTCCGTGTACGAGCACGGACTCGCGTCGGGTTCGGCCCGCGGCCGGTCGTAGTCGCTACTCATCTTCCGGGTCCATGATGCGCGTCGCCTCGTGTCGACCGAGGTTGCGGTACGCCTCGGTCATCTGTTCGTACAGTTCGTCCCAGTGGTCGGTGTGTTCGTTGTTCCGGCCGACAGGAGTCGCCGGCTCGACGTCAGTCGGAACCTCGAATCCGAGGTCGGTGAGGAACTCGGTGATTCGGTCGGTCCACTCGTCTCGCATCTCCTCGAGTGTCATCGTCCGGACACCCAGGTCCACGATGTCGTCTTCGACATCGCCGACGGGTTCGAACAGGGTCAGCGCGTACGGGTACAGGCGGTCCAGTGCAGCCTGGACGCGCTCGCTCGCGTCTGCGTCCTGGGCCATTCGTTCGAGCCAGCTCTCTGCGTGCTCGACGTGGTAGCCTTCCTCGCCCTGAATCCGGCTGGTCCGGTCGCGAATCATCTTGTAACTGGAGCCTTCGAGTGCCGACAGACGGACGTCCTCGGCAACGTCGTAGAGGTACGCACGGATCACTGCGTCGCCCCAGTCACCCTCTTCGAAGGGGAGTTCGACCAGCGTACTGTGCTGGAAGTTCGACGGCTCGCTCTCCCACAGCAGGGACTCCTCGGTGTACCCGAACTTCTGGATGGCGTCGTACCACAGTCGCGCGTGGCCGAGTTCGTCCTGGGCGTTGTTCGCGAAGGCGAGGTCCGACTCCAGGGTCGGCGCGCGCACCTGCCAGAAGGTGTAGCGCTCGGCCTGGACGTACTCGTCGTCGGCCAGCCGGAACAGCTGGGCTTCGACGGCCTGTCGTTCGCGCTCTGTCAGTTCGTCCGGTCCACCAAGATCGTTTTCTGTCGTCGCCATCAGAGGTCACCTCGTCGACGCTCAGCGTCGACCTGTTCGGATTCCGACGCCTCGACTTCCGCTGCCGCCGGCGTCACGTTGTACGTCTGTGCAAATCGGTAGGACTTGTCCGTCGTCCCGCCGAACTTTACCTGGTCTGCGTTCACTTCGCCGACGTACTGGGTTCGGACTACCCAGAACTCGTGGGGTTCGTCGTCCTCGACAAACTGCTCCAGTGCGGTGTGTTTCGCAGAGTCGGAGTCGGTCGCCGACACGTCACCGCAGTGGGTGTGGTATCCGCCAGGCTCGTCCTGTCGGAACACTTCCCAGCTGGCTTCGGCGCCGTCGGTGTCGGTGTCGGTGGTGTCTTCGCCGTAGTAGACGCCGGTTACCTTCTCCTGTGGGGCGACCCACAGCGAGACGGTCGGCTTCCGGCGGCCGTGCTGGATGACAGAGAACTGCTTTGCCATCTCCCGGTCGGGCGCGTGGACGTTCCCACAGTGGACGTGGGGGCTGTCCTCCGCTTCCTGTCTAAATACTTCCCAGATCATGATTAGTCAGCCGCCTGTGGTGTCGGGGAGTCGTCCGTGGTTGCCTGGCTGTCCATCATGTCACGGACCCACTCGACGGCCTCCTGGGCCTGTTTGCGTCCGTTGATCTGCTGGATACTGCCCTCGTACTCGTTTTTCGAGACGGTAAAGAACTCGTCCCAGTCGAGGTCCTCTTCGACGACCTCGTAGGTGCCGTCGCCGTTGTCCCGAATGCGTGGCTCGTCGGGAATCTCCAGGCCGTAGTCTTTGGCCTTCTGCATGTACGTGTTGAGGAAGGCGTTCCGGAGCTCGTCGTTGGACTTGGTCTTGAGCCCGACTTCGGCGGCGAAGTCGTGGTGGGTGCTCTGGTCGTCGGTCGGACCGAAGAACTGCAGGATGCGCGGCCACCACTTCTCGAAGGCTTCCTGAGTCATCTGCTGTTCTTTCTTCGAGCCGTTCATCAGCTCGCGGAGGATGGATTCACCGTGCTTGACGTGCATCCCTTCCTCGAAACAGATTTTGTCCATCGCGTGGGCGTACGGCTCCCAGCTGGACTTTTTGAGGGTTGCCTGGCGGCGCATCGCGGCGCCGTCGACGAAGAAGGCAATCATCGGCGTCTCGACGAAGTCCTCCATCGGGTAGTGGAAGCAGTTGAGGAACTTACCCTTCCCCGCTGCGAGGTCGTCGAGCATCTCCTCTCGCGTCTTGATGCCGAGCGACTCAGCGGCCCGGTAGAGCATCTGCCCGTGGCCGATTTCGTCCTGGGTCTTGGCGCTGAAGGCCATCTTCCGCTCCAGGCTCGGTGCTTTTCGGATGAACGGGCGCTCGAGGAACGCACCCATAATCTCGCTGTTGGCGTGGAACTCGAGCATCCGTGTCGCCGCCTTCCGATACTCCTCTGGCATATCGTCGTTCGGATTGAACTGCCGCGGACCCGCTTTCTCCTTGACCTCTTCGATGTTCATGGTTCATCACAACATTAGGAGTGACACCCCTTACTAATTGTGCAGTCCATAGGCGGGTTTTATATGCGGACGGCCGTAATATCGCGGGTAATGATAAACGAGTGTCTCATGACGGAGTTTCGCATCGAGGGCGACGACTGCCCGCTGGCAGATGCGACCCGGGCGACCAACGCAGTCGTCGACGGGGCACCACCGCTGTTGCGCGACGACGGGAACGTCCTCCTGCGATTCAGTGCCGCGCCCAACGACGACCTCTCGCAGTTTCTCGACACCGACGACCGCATCCGCTATCTCTACCAGTCTGCCAACGACGGCAAGTACAACTACCGCTGTCTGTCCTTACACCAGTGTGTCGTCCACGAACTCATCAGCGCCGGCTTCATGGTCGAATCGCTGACCTACCAGGACGGCAGCGCCATCCTGACGGGCGCAGTGGTCGGTCACGAAGTGCTCAGGTCGGTCATGGAGACTGCCGGCGAGACTGTCGGGGTCAAACTGGAGCGGGTCTATGCGCTCCGGACCGAGGAAGACGACTCCATCGCACAGCAGTGGGACCTCACGCCCGCACAGGAAGAGAGCCTCCGTCAGGCGGTGAATATGGGGTATTTTACCGTCCCCCGCAAGACGACGGCCGACGAGGTCGCCTCCGCGATGGGTATCAGCAAATCCGCCTTCATCGAGCGGCTCCACCGGGCCCAGCACGCGCTGTTTACACAGCTGTTCCAGAGCGGCGCCGACGACGATGAGACATAAGTGCCCGCACGCGCGAGTACGCACATGCGCATCGACGACGGTGCTGTCCGAGAGATAACGTTCGACCGGCCAGACGTTCGAAACGCGATGACCGGCGCCGTGGCCGGGGAACTGGCCGACGCCCTCGCTGACCTCGACCCCGCCGACCACGACGCTGTCGTCATCACCGGCGACGGCGAGTCGTTCAGCGCGGGCGGCGACATCGAAGCGATGGCCGAACGCGACGAGACGACACCGGAGGCGTACGAACGCGTCCGGACGACGCTCGGCCGCGTCGCCGAGAACGCACTCACGGCCCCGGTCCCGATTGTCGCGAAAGTCAACGGGGACGCCGTCGGCGCCGGGATGTCGCTGGCCGCGGTGTCGGACTTTGCCTACGCTGCCGACTCCGCCCGCTTTGGCGCCTCCTTCATCAACGTCGGTCTCGTCCCGGACATGGGCGCGACGGCTATCCTGCCGCGGCTCATCGGCCTGCGAAAGACGAAGGAACTGGCTTTCACTGGGCAACTCATCGACGCCGACGAAGCCGCCGAACTGGACCTCGTCAACGAGGCCGTTCCCGACGACCAACTGGACGAACGGGTCACAGACCTCGTCGAGACGCTCAAGAATCGTCCGACGGCAAACATCGGGCTCGCGAAAGAAGCGATTCACGACAACCTCGGCCACGCCCTGGCTACTGGCCTCAAGCAGGAAGCCCGTCTCCAGTCGATGGCCTACGACACCGACGCACACGCCGAGGGCGTCGACGCCTTCCTGAACGGTCGCAAGCCGGACTTCGACTGAGGCCCGCGGTCGCCTACAGGTCGAAAAACTCCTCGGCGTTCTCGTAGAGAATCTTTCGCTGTATCTCCTCGCCGAAGTCCGTGTCCTGGGCGAAGGATTCGAGCCAGGTCTCGGGGTCTATCATCGGGTAGTCGGTGCCGAACATCACCTTGTCTTTGAGCAGCGAGCCCGCGTACTGAAGCACCTGCTCGTCGATGTATTTGGGAATCCACCCCGAGAGGTCCATGTAGACGTTGCCCTTCTGCTGGCAGATGGCGAGTTGTTCTTTCTCCCACGGGTACGCGGGGTGTGCGATGAGAATCTGGAGGTCGGGGTGCTCGGCAGCGACGTCGTCGATGAGCATCGGGTCACCGTATTTGACTTTCAGGCCCCGGCCGCCGGCGCTACAGGCGCCAAGCGTGGAGTTGCCCCCGTGGAAGACGACGGGGACGCCGAGGTCCTCGATAGTGCTCCAGAGGTGGTCGTGCCGGTCGTCGGAGGGGTCAAAGCCCTGCGCGATCTGCTGGAACTTGAACCCCGAGAGGCCGAGGTCCTCGACACACCGAATCGCCTCCTGTACACAGTCGTCTTTCAGCGGGTCGACGCTACCAAAGCCGACGAAGAAGTCGGGGTACTCGTCGCGGACCTCCGCGACGTAGTCGTTCGGGACAGGGGGGTTGCCGGTGTTCGTCTCGGCGTCCCAGCCCAGCAGGACGGCACGGCCGATGCCCGCGTCGTGGTACTCCTCGATCATCTCGTCGTAGTCCCAGGTGTCGAGGGTCGTCCCGAAGCGGTCGGCGGCGTCTTGCATCATCTCGCCGCCGGCGTCGTGGAGGAACTCGCTTGTCGGCTGGTGGGCGTGCGTGTCGAACAGCCGATTCTCGTCGGCTCCCGGTAGTTCGGCGTCCATGTCCGTAGCGTGTGCGCAGTCGCACAAAAGTGTATTCACCGCAGACAGCAGCGGACAGCCACTCAACTCAGATTTCGTCTCTCTGACCCCATAAATGCCAGAAAAAATGTATAAACTATATCTTTTCATATAGTCAGAAGAATATTTCCAAGAGAGGCGGGACTTTTCGGCCAGGTATTCAAGCCGAGATCAGTTTTAAGCCACATTTAGAGCCATGTATACACAATCCTGCATCGAGAGGACGTCCGAAGAAGAGAGCAACTCGACGCGGCGGGCGTGGCTTACCTCGGTCGCCACAGTGACCCGGTCGATTACGCCCAATTCAGGCTTTAGACTGCTTACAGACCGACGATTGGTATGCATCATTCGACAGACCAGGCGATTACAGCAGCCAGGCAGTGTGAAGAGTGTTAAATATAAGAACTCTATTGTTTTTAACTAAATTTAGTATATATTATATTTTGAGAGAGCATAGCCTGTCGTATAATCGACAGCCGGTCCGGTGGTGAAATGAATTTCCTTCGAAGGAACCAGCTCTCTCGAAGTCGTTCCCAGACAAAGAGAGTCTGCACCGGCGGCTTTGAACGCAGTTTGTCGACCTAGAGACACCGACGCAGGCTACTCGAACCCGTCCCGTTCGATTTCCTCCGCCAGCGGTCGCGGCAGGAACTCGTCTTCGCCTGTCGTGACCGTACTCTGGAGCCAGCCGTCAGCGCAGTAGTGTGCCGGGTCGTCGTCGCAGGCCTGTGGCGCGTCGAGTGGCCCCATCACGTTGTGAAGCAGTTCGTGGACGACCATGTTGCGCTGGAAACTGTCCCGGGCGGTCGTGTCGACAATCGTGTACTCGCCGGGCACCTCACCGTACCCGTCGTAGTCGACGCTCGACTCGAACGGCAGGAAGATGGTCTGGTGGTAGACCCCTGCCCGGTCGCCGAGCTGTGCGTCGTAGTACTCGCGTTTGATGTCGTAGAAGTTGTTGCCGTCGAAGGTCGGCGCCGCGTCGATGGAGCCACCCTCGCGGATGTGGAGGTCGATGCCCGACGAGCCGTCGGGGTTTTCGACGGGCATCGCTGCCCAGTTCTGCCGGACGTCCGCGCGGAAAGCATCGGATTTTGAGTCTGCGCCCTGTGCGTAGTCGAACTGCACGTAGAGGTCCATCGACAGCGGGTCTGCCTCGGGGAGTGCTACACCGCCGTCCGTCTGCCCCGCGACTTCCTCGCCGTCACTGAGACCGTCCCCGTCCGTATCGGAGTCGGTCGGGTCCGTCCCGTACTCGTTGACCTCCTCGCCGTCAGTGAGTCCGTCGCCGTCCGTGTCTGCCAGATTCGGGTCGGTCCCGTACTCCTCGCGCTCGGCGTCGTCGGGCAGGCCGTCGCCGTCGCGGTCGGTCGTGACGACCAGCGGGTCCGTCCCGAGTTCGTTGACCTCTTCGCCGTCACTGAGCCCGTCCCCGTCGGTATCCGAATCAACCGGGTCCGTCCCGTACTCGTCGAGTTCTGCCCCGTCGTCGAGGCCGTCCGCGTCCGTATCAGCAGCGGTCGGGTCCGTGCCGTACTCGTTGCGTTCCACACCGTCGCCCAGTCCATCACCGTCGGTGTCCACAGCGGTGGGGTCCGTCCCGGCGTCGGTCACTTCGGTACCGTCGTCGAGTCCGTCACCGTCCGTATCGGCCACAGTCGGGTCGGTCCCGTGCGTTTCGAGTTCCGCACCGTCGGCGAGACCGTCGCCGTCGGTGTCACGGGCGGCGGGGTCCGTGCCGTACTCCTCGACTTCCGCCCCATCCTCGAGTCCGTCACCGTCAGTGTCCACGGCGGTTGGGTCCGTCCCGTACTCGTCGATTTCTGCCCCGTCTTCGAGTCCGTCGCCATCGGTATCGGTATCGGTCGGGTCCGTCTCGTGGGACTCCAGTTCCTCCCGGTCACCCAGCCCATCGCCGTCGGTATCCACAGCGGTGGGCTCTGTGCCGTACTCGGTGATTTCTGCCCCGTCGGGGAGGCCATCACCGTCGGTATCGGCGACGGTCGGGTCGGTGTCGTACTCGTCGAGTTCCGCGTCGTCGTCCAGTCCGTCTCCGTCGGTGTCTGCGTCCAGTGGGTTCGTTCCCGAGAGCAGTTCGGTCGCGACCGGCCGGCTGTCCCCGTCCGCAGAGACGGTAAACGACGCCACGCCGAGGCCCGCGACGAGAAGGAGTGCGACGACGAGGGCCCGCCGAGTTACCATAGCGGTACGTCTCACCAGGACGCACCTAAACCCTGGGACCGGCTTAGTCGAACAGCCCCTCGACGTCGGACTCGCGGTGGCGACGCCGCTGGACGTGTTCGCCGAGTCGCTGCGTGATGATGCCGCGGCTGTCCGGTTCGCGCACGAAGTCAAAGACGAGCGTGACGAACGGACTCCCGGTCGTGCCGCTGTCGAGGTCCGCGCGGGCATACTCGACGGCTCGCGCCATGCGGTCCTCGTCGTATCCGTGTTCCGCGGCCAGGATAGTGGCCGCTACACCCGTCGACTCGAAATCGAGGTCGGCCGGGACGAGTGCGTTGCCGTGGTGTGTGAGTGCGGGCGGCCGACCGCGCTCGATGCACTCGGGGTCGCGGGCGAGCGTGGCGAGATAGGTTCGAGCAGCGTCGACGTCGACACCCCGGTACTCGGCGTCGAGGGCGGCGAGATACTCGCGACCGCTCTCTGCGAGGCCGGTCGCACCCGACCAGTTGCGGTTGCGCGCGTGAAACACCGCGGCAGTGAACTGGATGAGCCCGTGGAGGAATCGCTCGTCGTCGGTGCCCGACTCGAGGTCGAGCCAGTGGTCCTCCCAGGCGTCGTGGGCGGCGTGGTACCCCCCGGCGTTGTAGATAGCGATGCCGGCCCGGAGGTGCGTGTCCATACCACGTCGTTGTGGATGGGCACTCCTAACTCTGGCGCGGGTTTTGGTCGTCCAGCACACAGAATTTATCAGCCATGGCCGATTACGGGCGGACGACACGCGTCGCCCTGACGCAGCACACAAATGGCATCTGAGGATTCTGGTCGGACGCGAGCACAGACACGGGACAAAACGCGAGTTCTGCTTGTCGTCTGCTGTCTGCTCGCGGTCACGCTGGCCGGCGTGCTGGTCCCCACGCTGACCGGCGGTGTCGTCGACAGTCCCGCCGAATCGCTGGTGCCCGGTGACGCCATCCACTCCCAGGCCGCCGAGAATCTCGGGAATCCGGGCAGTTCCGGACTGGGCGATGTAGACCCGAGCACCCTCAACGGGTCGGGCGCCGGTGGATTCGGCGCTCTCAACCCCGGCCAGTCGACCGATATCGGCGGGTCGACCGGCGCGAGCGAGGCGCTGAGCTCCCAGTCGACGAGCACGCACTTTACCGTCCGCAGTTCCAGTCCGGCCTACTGGCGGACCGGCGCCTACGACCGCTACACCGGAACCGGATGGGAACAGACCGGCGACACCGAGTCACTGTCCGGCCGCATCGAGGGCGGCGGCATCAGAGGGGCACAGGTCGACTACGAGGTCGAACTGAATCGGAGCGCGACCGCGCTCCCGACCGTCTGGCGACCGGTGAGCGTCAGCGGCATCTCCGACCTCGAAATGACCGACCAGCGTGCGGTTCGGGCCGGCGGCCGGGTCGGTCCGGGCACCACCTTCACGGGACGGAGTTACAAACCTCCACAGAACCCCGACGTCCTCCGGACCAGCGGACAGTCGTATCCACCCGAAATCGAGTCGCGGTACACCGCACTTCCCGACGACACGCCGTCCCGTGTGGGACAGCTCACCGACGACATCACTGCCGACGCGGGTTCGTCCTACGAGACTGCCGTCACAATCGAGCAGTGGCTCGAGGCCAACAAGCAGTACTCGCTGGACGCCTCGACGACGAGCGACCACATGACCGACACGTTCCTGTTCGAGATGGACACCGGCTACTGTGAGTACTTCGCCACCGCGATGACGACGATGCTCCGGACCCAGGACATCCCCGCACGCTACACCGTGGGCTACTCGACAGGCGAACAGGTCGGCGAGAACACCTACGAGGTCCGCGGGATGAACGCCCACGCCTGGGTCGAAGTCTACTTCGAGGACGTCGGCTGGGTGAAGTTCGACCCGACGCCCGGCAGCGAACGCCTCCAGCAGGAACGGGAGTCGCTACAAGACCAAAACCCCGAGGCCGACTACTCGCCGACCGAGCAGGGAAGCCCCGGCGAGGAGTTCTCTCCCGACGCCGAGAACACCACCGAAGACAATCCCAGCGACGACTCAGACGACCAGAACCAAGAACAGACCGGCGAAACCGACAGCGGGTATCAGGTGTCGCTCAACCGGACGGCAGTCTCCGGTGCCCCGATAACGGTGACCGTCACGCAAAACGACAGGCCACAGTCGGGCGTGACGGTGCTTTTCAACGGCGAGTCGATCGGCCAGACCGACGCGAGCGGGACCGTCGTCGGAACGGTGCCGTACGCCGACGAACTCCAGATTACGGTCGACGACAGGTCCCGGTCGACGCTCACGGTACCCGACGGCCTCCCCGACGGGACCGACGACCGGCTGTACAGCGTTACCACCCCACGCGCGACGCTGTCTCCACAGGTCGCCGCGAATCTCACCGTGCCGGTCGATACAAACGCGACGATTTCGGTCAGCGGCGAGACGGTACCGGGTGCAACGGTCACGCTCACCGCGGCGGTCGGTGACGTTCCGCTCCGGGAGGGGAGGGTACTGGTCGATGGCACCGAGGTCGGAACGACCGACGCCAACGGCCGGGCCAAAATTACACTCCCCGAGCGGGCCGGCAACGTCACGATTGCAGTCGAGCGTGGCTCCGTCCGCGCCGAGACGGCCGTCACGCTCCCCGAACTCTCGGTGACAGTTCGGCCGACGACGGTGCTCGCGTTGCCCTACACCGACGCGGTGGTGAACGTCACCGCAGACGGCGAGCCGGTCGGCAACGCCCCCGTCCGCATCAACGGAAAGCAGGTCGCGACCACGGACATCAACGGCACCGCGACCGTCACGCTCCCACTGTCCGAGCAGGCGACCGTCAGCTCGACCGGTGCCGGGCTCACGAAGGACACGACGGTCGGTGGCCTGTTCGTGAACCTCGCGGTCACGGCCCTCGCTGGCGTTCTCGTGGTCGGTGGCGTACTCGTGTTCGCGTACCGCCGTGGGTACACCCCACTGGACATCCTTCGATTCCTGGTGGCACTCCCCGGCTTGCTCGTCCAGTACAGCCAGTGGCTCCTCGTGGCAGTCGCCACCCGCTGGGACGACGCCGTGGCCGCCCTCCTCGCGCGGCTCCGACGGACCGTTGGGCACATCCGGAACCTGCTCGACGGCCGGACGACCATCGAAGAACTCCGCGAGGCGTTGCGCGCCTGGTTCGAGACGAAACGCGAAACGGTCGTCGGGCGCGACGAGCCCCCAGCGACCGGCGCGACCGCAAGCGAGGAGCGCCGGACCATCCGACGTGCGTGGCGACAGTTCCTTGGCTATCTCAGCCTCCGCCGCGCGCGGACGAAGACGCCGGGCGAAATCGCTCGCCACGCCGTCGACCGCGACGGCCTGCCGACCCAGCCAGTCCGCGTGCTCCGTGACACCTTCCGCGAGGTCGAGTACGGCGCCCGGTCTGCCGAGGACCGACTGGACCGCGTCGAGACGGCTGTCACCGCTATCGAGGACGACGTCGTCAGCGAGGACCCAGGCTCCGACGGGGACAGTACCGACGAGGCAGACAGTACCGAGAAGACGAGCGACGACGGAGGGTCAGCCTGATGCGCCTGCGTCTGGCCGTCTTCGGCACGCTCGGTGCCGCAGCGACTGTCCTCGGCGCGGTGCTGGTTTTCGCGCCGGACCTGCTCCTTGACGTTCGGCCGGTCGGACAGACGATAGCGTCGCTGTCGACCGACCCGAAGACGATAATGACCGGCGCGGCGGCCGTGGTCGGTTTCTACGTCCTCGTGGCGGCACGGTCGCCGGGCGCCGGCCAGTCGCTGCCGCCCGTCTCGGAGGCAGACCAGCAGTACGACGCCGCGACGACCGACCCGCCGGAAGCGGTCACGGCCGACCGCCGCTCGATGACGGGCGCGGGTATAGACGCCGACATCGAGGCTGCAGTCGCCTCGGGCGGGACGCAACTCCGTGCGCTCCGGGACCTGCTCCGGGACCTGGCCGCCGACGCCTACGTCAGGGCCTACGCCGACAGTCCGCAGGCGCTGGATGTTGACCCGCAAGAACCAATCGAGGCGGGGACGTGGACCGACGACGGCGTCGCCGCGGCCTTTCTCGCCGGCGAGGGAGGACCGACGCCGTCGCTGCTCTCACGAATCCGGTTGTGGCTCGCCCCGGAACGGGAACGCGAGCGGCGAATCGAGGCGACGATGGCAGCAATCGAACGACTCCGGGAGGAACGATGACACACCGACGCATCAAACGCTGGGGGGTCGGCCTCGTGGCGACGCTCGCGCTGACCGGCTTTGGCCTCCTCTTTGCCAGCGAGCGACTCATCGTCGCCGCGGCGATTCCACTCGCGTACGTCCTCTATGGCACGCTCTCCCGGGTGCCCGACGGCGAATTTACCGTGACCAGAAGCTTCGAGACGCCCGACCCCACCCCCGGCGAGGAAGTGGCGGTGACACTCACCGTCGAGAACACCGGCGACTCGGTGCTGACCGACTGTCGTATCATCGACGGCGTCCCCGAGGAGCTGGCGGTCGTCGACGGCGCCCCCCGCGCCTGCGTCGCCATTCCGCCCGGCGAGGCGACCGAACTCACCTACACCGTCGTCACGAAGCGCGGCGAGTACGACTTCGGGGACCCGACGGTGCGCCTGCGCTCGCTTGCGGCCACCGAGCGCCAGACGGAGACGGTGGCCGTCGACGGCGACGAGACGCTCTCGTGTGCCAACGCCGTCCGGGACCCACCGGTTCAGGACGCAAGCCTGCGGCGTGCAGGGACGCTCCCGACCGATACCGGCGGGAGCGGATTGGAGTTTTACGCCACCAGACAGTACCAGTCGGGCGACCCGATGAACCGCGTCGACTGGCGCCACTACGCCAAGACCGGCGAGTTCGTCACCGTCCAGTACCGCCAGGAGCAGGCCATCCGCACGGTCCTCATCGTCGACGCACGGCCGGTCGGCCGCATCACGCCACAGCCCGGCTATCCGACCGGGGCGGAACTGTGTGCCTACGCGGGCGAACGGCTCTTCGATGCGCTCTCCGCTGCCGGCGTCGCCACCAGCGTCACCGCCGTCGGCATCGAGCAGGGGACACTCGACGGACTGGTCGGCCCCGACGGACTGCCGTGGGTCGACCCCGAATCCAGCGGACACCGCGACAGTCACGCCCGAACGCTCTTCAGCGGCCTCCAGACCATCGCCGAGAGCGACGCCGAGACCAGCACGCTCGCAGACCTTCTCGAACGTCGCCGAGCAAGCGACGGACTGGCGACGCCAGCGCGGGAGGACGCGGGGACAGTCGGCGAGGGTGGGGAGTCTGCGACGACCACAGTCGCGCCCGACGGAGGACTCGACGAGCAGACCCGGCATCTGCTGGCTCGGCTCCCGCCGAACGCACAGGTCGTTCTCTGTACCCCGCTGGTCGACGACTGGCCGGCCGACCTGGCTCGGTCGCTGGCCGTCCGTGGCTACCCGCTCGTGGTCGTCAGCCCGGACGTGACCGGCGCGGACACCGTCGGCCAGCGCATTGTCGAGACAACCCGGCAGTTCACACTCCAGACCATCGAGCGCACCGGCGCGACGACGGTTAGCTGGGACATCGACCAGCCGATCGACTACGCCCTGCGGCGCTCGCTGCCACACCTCCTCTCAGACCAATGACCACCGACGTCGACACCACGGCCGCCCGGACCGGCACGCCGACACGAACGAGTACCGCACTCGCGCTCGTCGCGGGACTTGCCGTCATCGGCTTGCTCCTCTGGCGAATCGACCTCGTGTTGGCGCCGGTGCTGGTCGGGAGCGTCGGTGCGGCGTGTCTGGCGGCGGGCCTGTGGCTCGTCGGGCGCGACCGCTGGGAACCCATCGCGCGCGGTCTGGCCGGCCTGCTCGCGCTGCCGGTCGCGCTCGGTATGCTCTTTGCCACGGTCGGGACGGGACTGTTGCTCGCCGCGACGTTTTTCCCGGTCGGCAGTCGGGCCGAACTGGCCGTGCTCTCGCTGCGACTCGTGACACAGGTCGGCGTCGTCGCCGGCTGTGTTTTCGCCGTCCTCGGTATCCTGCTTGGCCTCAGAAACATCGTCGACAAAGACACTGTCACGACCTACTTCTGGGTGAGCATCCAGACCGCGGCCGTCCCCGCAGTCGTCGGGACGGTCTTCGCTGCCGGCGCCGTCCTCACGGGACGAGAACTCGGACCCAGATTCGCCGGCGCGCGCCTCCTCGACGAACTTCTCAGGTGGATATTCGTTCCCGGCCGCCTGCAAACGCATCTGGCGACGCTCCTCCTGTTCGTGACCCTCGCTGCAGTGATGGTCCGTGCAGCAATCGGCGCGCTCCCGATTGCAGAGCTACTCGGCGACAGGGGCACCGGCGAGACGGACACGCTGGGACTCTCACAGCTCCGTTCAGTGCTCGGACTGGCGGGACTGCTCGCCGGCATCGCCGGCTTTCTGGCCGTGCTCCTGGAGTTGGCCTACCAGCCGAGCGACCTCCGGCGGTTGCTCGGGCTGGAGCTGTACGGAACGCTCGTCAACCTCTCGACGGCGCCAGGAATCCGGTCACTGCTGGTGTTGACGCTTGTCGCGTCGACTGGTGCCTGGCTTCTCGGCGTTGGCCTCCAGCGGATGGCGACGGGGTCCGCCCGCGCTGCCCTGCGTCGGGCCGGTCCGTTCGCGGCCGGCGGCCTCGTCACGGCCGGCTGCATCGTCTTCGGCCAGCCCATCACGAATACCTTCGTCAACGAAGTCGGCGGCCAGCTCCCGCCACCGTTCAACGAGGCGTTTTTCACCTACGCGTCGGCGATAATCGACTTCTTTGGCGCGTCGACGCTCGTCATCGTGGCCGCCACGCTCGTACTCGGCGTGACCGTCGGCCTCCTATTTGTCTTTCGCGTCGCCGTCTTCGCCGGCTATCTCTCCGACGAGACGGCCGGCTATTCGCTTGCGAGTGGCAGCCTGTTCGTCGCCGCCGCCTTCGCCGGGACGCTCGTCACCGAGGCGTGGGTGCTCTTTGCCGCTCTGGTGGGGGTCTTTTTCGTCTGGGATATGGGCCGCTACGGGACGACGCTGGGCAACGAAGTCGGCCGCCACGCAACCACACGGGACGCCGAACTGGTCCACGCCGGCGGGACACTCGCGGTCGGCCTGCTCGGCGTCGGCGCGGCCTACGGCATCCAGCGACTGCTCACGATTGATGCGGTCGGGCAGACGACGACCGCAGTCGTCGCGCTGGTGGGCGCGCTGGCCGGTATCGTCTTCCTCGTGATGGCGCTGCGGTGACCGGCCAGGGCAGTCGTGGCTGACACCGATAGGTGATGCTTGACGCGTGGCGGACGTCCGTCGCCAGTGGTCGAGGCAGCGGGTCGTGATTCTCTGAGGACAGCATCAGGCGTCTCATCGTTTGACCCCAGTCATGCAGCCTCGCGGTCGGTGAACGGAGAGCCAGTCGCGTCGGTGGTCGGACTCGTCTCACGGGCAGGGGAAATCGCGGGTAGTTCACGCGAGACAGTGATTCCCAGTTTCCCCGCGCGGACGGGGGCAGTAGCCAGGGTCGGAGGGAAGTCTGCGGCCGGCGTCGACAGCACCACATCTCAACGGCCGGATGGGCGGGCCTCGTGTCCGTGGCCATTCTCGATGCGGAGGGAAGTGTACGTTCCGAAGAAGCGACCCAACTCATCGCTGTCGAGTCGTCAGTTGTTCGACGCAATATGCGTTGGAGTGGCGTCGTGACTCACCAGTTCGAGAAGGGCGGCCAGAAGATGGGGCGCGCCCGGCGTCGCCCCGGGCTCAGTTCCCCTGCCATGGAAGAAACAGGGGGCGACGAGTTAGACTTCCGTCGGGCAGTGGAAACACCTTTCGCCTCGCTGCAGACAGCGCGCACGCGCGACCAGTGCATCGGCAGCGTCGCTGTATCGAACTGTTCCTGAGCAAGTGCTCGTGGTGACTCGTGGACACAGCAGGCGCTCGTGGCCGGTGAAAAATGAAGAAAGTAGGGACCGAACGGAAGTTCGGTTAGTTAGTTGTTCCGGCGGGCTGCCAGGAGCGCTGCTCCCAGCAGGGCAAGCACGGACACCATGATGCCGAAGCCAGGACCGGACTCACCGTCGGAGTCACCGTCGCCACCGTCGGAAGGCGTTGCAGTGCCCTCGTCAGGCGTTGCGGTGCCCTCGTCAGGCGTTGCGGTCTCGTCAGGCGTGGTCGGCGTCGTTGGCGTCGTCTCGCCGTCGTCGCCTTCGATGGTGTACTCGGCGTTGGCGGTCACCGCTTCACCGTCCGCGGTGTACGGAGCGTCAACGGAGCCACCATCGTAGTCGAATTCTTCGTTGTTGTTCGTGTCCAGGTGTGGCATCGCGACGAGCGTCGTGTCGGAGTCGAGCGGCTCGTCGAGCGTGATGCGCACGTTCTGGGTTGCCTGGTTCTCACCGATGTAGCTGCTCACGCCGATGACATCGCCGCTTGCGCTACCTTCGTGGATGGCAACGAAGCCGCCGTAGTTGAGTTCGACCGCGTCAACTGCGACAACTTCACCGCGACGTTCCTGGTCGCTGAATTCGAGGGTCAGGACTTCAGGTGAGCCGCGAATCTCACCCTCGACTCCAGTGTCTTCGTCCGACCCACCTTTCGTCAGGTCGGCAGTGAACGTCGAGCCGACGTTGTATTCGCTGAAGTCAGCCGTGACCGACCAGGTGCCGTCCTCAGCGACCTCGAAGGATTCGGGGTCGATGACGAACTGGCTGCTAGAGTCGGCGTCGGACTGAATCACGAGGTTGAGTTCCGTACCTGGGGCGTAGGTCGAGGTTCCGGTAATCTGCTGTCCGGCAGCCTGACCGACGCGAATCAGGTCGTTCTGCGTGTCGATGGTTGCGCTACCTTCGACAACATCAAAGGACGTCTCGGTGATTTCGTCCTCGAACTCGTCGTCAGCGTTCGGGGCAATCAGGCCGTAGTTGGCCGTGTTGTTGCCAATCGAGGTGAAGTTGAACACGGTGTCGTAGGTCGTGTCAGCCTCGATACCGTTTATGTTCGAGGTATCGTGGATGATGTAGTACGTGTCCGCGTCCGCGTTAGCGATGACGTTGACAGCACCAGCGGTGCTGCTGTCAATAGTGATGTCCGACGGCTGCACGTTGGAACCGGCACCAACCTGCTCGTCGTGTTTCAGGGTGACCGTCTCGTTGGCGGTCAGGTTGAACCATGCTTCAGAGGCACCGCCAGAGACGCGGGACTGGTTCTCGAAGGCACCTTCGAGACCTTCCGCGCTAATCTGGGCGACGAGCACGTCGCCATTTGCGATTTCTTCGGTCTGCGTCAGGGTACCAGCGTCGATGGCATCGTTGATGTCCGACAGCTCGGAGATCTCAGAGCTGGCACTCTGCGGTGCGGTCCAGAGCTGGAGCGACGAGGAGTCACGCTGCGTAAGCGTCATCGTACTCCGGTCGTCGGCCTGCGCAACGGTGCTCTGTCCAGCCTTGACGTTCATCGTGTACGTACCGGTTGCGATGACGTGCTGTGGGCCAGCACCAACCTGGGTGGAGACGTTCGTTCCAGTGACTTTGTCGTCGCCGACTGCGGTCCACTGGATGTCGTCTTGATTAACAGTGTTATCGTAGGGATCGTCCAGCTCAACTGGGTTGTTCGCCGACCGGTTGTCAGCGAGGAACGAGTTCCACTGCAGGGTAACTTCGCCGTCCTCGTTCTCGTCGTAGACCGTGACGTTCGTCTCGAACGCATTGGAGTCAGTGCCGAGCGTAAGAGTCGCGTAATCGGACTCGGTCAGACTGACCGTGATGTTAGCGACATCGCCGCGCTGTTCGGTTTCAACTTCTTCGAACGCAGCATCTGTTTCAGCAGCTTCGACAACCGTAACGGTGTCAGTCGTTGCAGAGACACCAGACGGGTTGTCCGTCGCAGTGATGTCGTAGTCACCAACGTCATCGTTATCATCAGATTTGGTCGTGGAGAAGGTGAACGTCGCTTCACCGTTCCCGCCCAGAGCCTTTGTCTTCTCAGAGGTGACACCAGAGGAGTCGGGACCGTCAAGTTCAACGGTCACATCCTGACCGCCACGGATGGCAGAGACATCGACGACGATGTCGTCACCTTCCGAGATCTCAGTCGACTCCACGGAAGCCTGCAGGTTCAGGTCGTTGACCTGGAAGTACTCGGTGCTACCGTCAAATTCAACACTGTAGTTACCTCCGACATCCAGGTTAGCGGTGTCGTAGGCTAGCAGGCGGCCATTGGTTGGTGCGCTACCATCAAGTTGGGTGCTGCCATCAACTTCTTCGATGACGATATTTCCATTGTTACTGTTGGTCTGCAAAGCGACAACTTCACCCTGGTAGGTGCGGCGGGTGTTCTCGCCAGTGCCTTCGGTGATGACGCGAGAGGTAACGTCAACCGTGACGTTACCTGAAGCACGGGTGTCATCAGCGCCACTCCCGCTCTCTTCGAGTTCAGGAAGGTTGACTTTCACTTCAGTTGTTGGATCAATGTCTTCGCCACCAATCGCGGCTTTGTCGATGGTAAGTCGAGATTCAGATCCTCCAGTGTTACCGGCACTGATACTATCGTACTTAGAATCGCCAACGTAGACGGTGATGTTTTTCGCATCAACACCGTCGTTGTTTCCGGCTACTTCGTCAACTTTGCGATCAAATGCAATTTCGATGTTGCCATTATACTCGGCTCTGCACGTTTAAGTAGGGGCGTGGTGTAGGCAGCATTGAAACCTGATGCTGCCGATTACGGATTTCCTCTCGTGCACCGACGTGCTGGATGAATTCGACTCGCTATCATATCATCAAACGACTCACGCCAAAACGTACGTGACAGGTCTTGCTGCGGGCCGCAGCAAGACTGTAACCGGAATTGCACGAGAGGTCCTTCCCGCCGGAAGTGACCGAGCACTCAACAAGTTCATCACTGAATACGATTGGGATGAGGATCAGCTCAATCACGAGCGGTTAGAGGAACTGCAAAAACACGGAGAGACACGCTGGTCACAAGACGGCTACATCGTTATTGACGATTCAGTTATCCAGCGAACCGGGAAGTCTCTTCCCGGTGCTGGAGAGTTCTACGATCACTCTGAGGGTGAGCCTGTTTGGGGACAGAACCTCGTCTACGCGTTCTATACCGATGAGAAAACGTCCTATCCACTTGCTTTTCGCCAGTACGAGAAGGCCGACGACGAGGACGAGGAAGACGAACAGGAGACAAAATACGACCTCGCACGAGAGATAATCACGGAATTAGAAGAAGAGGTAGGTGTGCCTGCGGACACCTACCTCTTCGATGCATGGTTTGCTCATGACTCCGGTCTGATCGAACACGTCGAATCACACGGCAAGGACTGGATTGGACCACTACGGGGCAACCGACAGGTTACCTACGCGAACAAAGAGAGACGCGTCGATGCGCTCGAAGAGTGCATCGACAAGGAAGAGCGAGAAGTTGACGGTGAAACGTACAAAATCTGGACTAAGACAGTCCCTATCTCGAAATTAGGTGAGGTTCGGCTGGTAATCACAGAGAAGGTTACCGATGAGGACGACGAGAATCCGGTCAAGTACCTCGCAACAAACAAGATTGACGCGCCTTCGGCACACATTATTCGGAGTTATTCGTACAGATGGCGAGTAGAGACATTCTTCGAGGACTCGAAAGAGGATCTTGGCTTAGGAGACTGCGAGGTTCGTGATTCTGACGGTGCCAGTCGTCACTGGCACCTTCAGATGCTGGCCTACAGCCTTCTTCGGCTTGGTCCGGAACCGAGCGCCTCGGAGCGACTTGTCTCGAAAGCCTCGTCGCTCCGATCACAACTCGAACACGGTCTCAAGGAGACGATCTACAACATGTTTTCGTGGGTGCGCGATCAACCAGACCGCGATCTCGATGGACTGATGGAAGACATCGACCACCTCTTTCTCCATTCTGAGGGCAGTTTATAAACGTGCAGAGTCGAGCATTATACTCAACAGCCGAGTCGACTGTTGGTTGATTGGCTGCGGCAACTGTCCCAGTAAGCGCGATGGAACCAACGAAGACGCTGGTTACCATAATCGCAGCCAGGAACAGGCCGCGGAGTTTCTCATTTTTGCTTGTCATAGTTTGCTATGTGTGTTATCTTGCGGAACGTCCTGCTTTCGACCACGCGACGAAACATCGTATTGCGACACGGCCATCGTGTGGAATACTCGACTCTGACGCTCCATGGGCAGGGGTGCGTTTGGAATGACCGGTCGGCGCTGGTATATGTTTTGTGGTTGTGGGTTCCGTGAGCGCCTCGGAGACCCCTACCGTAGGGGCATCTACCACCGATACCACTCTGGCCTTTATGTCAACGTGTCACGTGCGGCGAGAGTAATCACCGAAGAAATGACGACACTGCCACAGACACCAGAGTCGCGATAGCGGTTCTTTTCAGCCACCGCGACCAGGTCGCAGTCTGCCAGTTTCGAGTGCGTGGTTCCGGGAAGCCAGCCCCGAACAATCACCGAAACTGGTCTGGGTTGTCGGCCCGCTCGCTCCCGCCGTCTGCGCCGGGCACCGCGACGCTATCGAGCACGTCCGCGACGATTTCGGACTGCTCGACACCGCGGACGCCGGCGTCTGCGGTGAGCACGAGCCGGTGCGAGAAGACCGGTTCGACGACCCACTTGATGTCGTCGGGGACGACGAAATCCCGTCCCTGAAGGATAGCGACGGCGCGAGACGCCTCGAAGAGGCGCTGAATCCCACGGGGGGAGACGCCCACGTCGACGCGGTGGTCCTCGCGGGTCGCCCGGCCCAGGTCGACGATGTACTCGCGGAGTTGCTCGTCGACGGAGACGTCCTCGGCGGCGCGCTGGAGTTCGGGCACCTGCTCGCCGTCGATAATCGGCTGGATGCTCGGTGCCTGTTCGACGCGACCCGCCCGCCGGTCGAGCAGTTCTCGCTCGCCCGCGCGGTCCGGATAACCCATCGCAGTCTTGATGATAAATCGGTCGCGCTGGGCTTCGGGGAGGCCGAAGGTCCCCTCCTGTTCGACGGGGTTCTGGGTTGCGAGGACGAAAAACGGCGTCGGGAGTTCGTAGGTCGTCCCGTCGACGGTGACCTGTTTTTCGCCCATCGCCTCCAGCAGTGCGGCCTGGGTCTTCGGCGGTGCACGATTGATTTCGTCCGCGAGGACGATGTTGGCGAAGATGGGGCCACGGGAGAACTCGAAGACGCCGTCGGCCTCGTTGTAGATGTTCGACCCGGTGATGTCGGAGGGCAGCAGGTCGGGGGTGAACTGGATGCGCTGGAACTGCAAGTCGAGTGCGCTGGCCAGCGACCGGGCGGTCAGCGTCTTGCCCGTGCCGGGCACGTCTTCAAGTAGAACGTGCCCGCGCGCGAGCACGCCCGTGAGGATTGTCTCCAGAAAGTCGCGGTCGGCGATGACGGCCTCGCCAATCGCGTCGACGATTTGCGCACTGACGTCACCAGCCGTCTCGTGGTCCATACCCACCACCTCGGCGGTCCGGACAAAAACTTCTTCGCTGGCCGGACGGGGAGCCACCGGCCGGCCGTCGGGACGAAGTGGCGAGCCAGCACAGCGGACACCGCAGTCGTTCGACGGCACTGTTAGTACCGTCGGGCACGTACCGGCAGGCGTGACCGAGTCGGACAGACCGTTGCTTGCTGGGGTCGTCTTCGCGGTGCTTTTCGCACAGGTGCTGTTGTACCCCGGCATCCCGGCGCTGGTGGCCGCACTCGGCGGCACACCCGCCGGCTGGGGCGGCGACGCCGGGGCTATCCTCAACGCCGGCAAGTGGTTTCTCACCGCCGAATTTCTCGGGTTCGTTCTCTTTGCCGGCGTCTGGGGCGCGCTCAGCGATTCGCTCGGCCGACGGACGCCGCTGATTTCCCTCGGCGCCGTCGCTGGCGGGGCGAGTTACCTCTTTCTCGTCGTCGCGGCCCGGACCATCGACCTGCCCTACAGCGCCGTCCTCCTCGTCCGCTTTCTGGGCGGCGCGGCGACAATCGGTGCGTTCTCCCTTGCCATCACCACGCTGATGGACCTCGGCGGTGGCAACGGCCGGAACATGGGCGCGGCGGGCATCGCCATCGGCCTCGGAACGGCACTCGGCGCCCCGGTCGGGGGACAGCTGTACGCTATCGGACCGCTCGTCCCGCTGACCGGCGCGGCAGGCCTGATGGTCCTCGCCGGCGGCCTCGCGTTCGCGGTCACCGACCGCGTCCCCGACCGGAATCGCGCCGGCCCGGTCGCCGCCCTCGGTCGCCTCCGCGACCAGCCGATTCTTGGCCTTCCCTACGCGCTTGGCTTTATCGACCGCCTGACGGCCGGCTTTTTCGCGCTCGTCGGCACCGTCTACTTCCAGACCGAACTCGGACTCGATGCGGCAGGGACCGGCATCATGCTCGGGCTCTTTTTCACCCCGTTCGCACTGCTGCAGTACCCGTTCGGGCGACTCTCGGACCGCATCGGCCGCGTCGGACCGGTCGCCGTCGGGTCCCTGGCCTACGGTATCGCGGTCATCGCCGTCTTCGTGGCTCCCTCCGTGGAACTGACCGGCGTGACGATGGTCGCCGTCGGCATCCTCGGTGCGTTGATGGCTCCAGCGACGATGGCACTGGTCTCGGACATCGCACGCGACGACGAACGCGGCGTCGCGATGGGCGGGTTCAACGTCTTTGGCAGTCTCGGCTTTCTGACCGGCATCGTCGCCGGGGCGACCATCGCCGCGACCTACGGATTTGGCGTCGCCTTCGTCGCCGTCGGCCTAGCCGAGGTCGGTATCGCACTTCTCGCGTTGCCCGTGTTGCTCAGCATCGACGACCCAGCAAAGCGAAGCGGGCAGCCGCCTCGGGCCTGACAGTTACAGCAAGACCAGTCCCGCCAGCCCGAGGAAGATGAAGAAGCCGAGCACGTCGGTCGCGGTCGTGATGAAGATAGTCGCGGAGGTCGCCGGGTCGTACCCCCGTCGGTCGAGGATAAGCGGGATGAGCGCGCCGAAAAAGCCCGCGATGACGAGGTTCAGAATCATCGAGACACCCAGGACAAGGCCCAGCAACGGGCTCTGATTGAACACGCTGGCGATGACAGCGACGAGCGCCCCCGTGATGGCACCGTTGGCGGCCCCGGCGACGACTTCGTTGAAGATGACGCGCGCGCCCGTCGACAGCGACACCTGGTCGAGTGCGATACCACGGACCGTCACCGCCATCGACTGCGTGCCGGCGTTCCCGCCCATCCCGGCGACGACCGGCATGTACACCGCGAGTAGCGTAAACGCCGCGATGGTGTCCTCGAAGAGACCGACGACAGCCGCCGCGAGAAACGCCGTCCCGAGGTTGATGATGAGCCACTTGTACCGGCTCCGGATTTTCACCATCGGCCCGTCCAGCACGCTCTCCTCTTCGGCGACGCCGGTGAACTCGTAGAGCGTCTCGCCGGCTTCCGTCTCGATAGCCCGGAGGATGTCGTCGGCGTAGATGACGCCCATAATGGAGTCCTCCTCGTCGAGGACCGCCACCCTGCTCTCGGGGTTCGTCCGGAACACCTCCATCACCTCCGAGTCCGGCCGATCGTATCTGACCGACGGGACGTCCTTGAGATACTCGGTGATGTCGGTCCCGCCGCCGTTTGTCAGCGCGAGCGTATGGCCGGGGAGTTCACCGAGCAAGCGGTCCTCACTGTCGGAGACGAACACGACCGGAAACCGGCCCGTTCGTTCCTCGTACCGGCGGACACGGCGGGCGACGTCGTCGAAGGAACTGCTCGCGCTGACGATGATATAATTGAGGTGCATCATCCCCGCGGCGCTCTCGGGGCTAAACTCGAGGAGGAACTCGATTCGCTCCCGGCGGTCCTCGCCGAGTCGTTCGAGGACCGCCTCGCGGGTCGCCTCGTCTGCATATCCCAACACGTCCGTCCCCTCGTCGGGGTCGAGTCGCCGGACGAACCCACGGAGCTGGTCGTCGTCCATGTCGTCGACGACTCGCTGCCGGACGGTTTCGGGCAACTGGAAGAACACCTCACGCTGGCTGGAACGAGAGAGTCTCCCGAACTCCGTCGCTGGCGCCGACGCGGTGGCCAGCAACTGCTGTACCTCCGAGTGAGATGTCGACATGTTCACGACGCCGGGCGGAAGTGGCAAAGCCGTTTGGGACCGCCCAGGTTACAGGTCGTCGTCGACGAGCGCGGCGAGTCGCGACGTGCCCTCGTCGACGAGGCCACCGTGGTGACAGAGCGTCCGGTCGAACTCGAGAGTCGCGAGTTTCGCCAGCGATTCGAGCGCCTCGTCCATATCGAGCGTGAACCGCTCGTCCGGCCCGGCGAGGCCGTCCTCGTCTGCGACCGTCGCGTCGGCCGCAAGCAACACTCCCGCGTCGGGCAGGTGCAGGGAGATGTGACCCGGCGTGTGCCCGGGCGTGAACACGACGTCCATCGGGCCGGCTTCCGTCCGGAAGGCGACACCGCCGACCAGCGCGACGTCCACGCCGACGGGCGGATACCGCTCATCGTCGGACGACTTTATCGGGTGTTTCCGCCCGTCGACGTAGGGGGAACAGCCCGCGTGCGTGTAGACAGTGGCGTCGGTGCGCTCGAGGACTGCCGAGAGCGCCCCGGCGTGGTCGCCGTCCTGGTGGGTGATGATGACACCGCGGACGTCGTCCCAGTCGAACCCGGCCTCGGTCAGGTTGGCCTCGATTTGCTCGACCTGCCCCTGGAGGCCGACGTCGACCAGCAACAGTCCCGTCGGGGTGTCGACGGCCGAAGGATAGAACGTGCGCTCGGCGCCGTCGCGCTCGATTGTCTGTGGAAACGCATACACACCGTCGGTAATCTCCATACGGCGGCTACTACGGCCACCGCATTAGTCGTTCAGGAATCGACTCGGGAGAGGACGGCGAGAGCGCCCAGTACGCGACGACGGTATCAAAACTACCATGCCACCCCACGACGACGGTACACCACACTAGGTGGTTTCCGTGACCAAAAAACAGGAATACAAAGACGACTACCCCGAGAAGACGCTGTATCTCCCCGGTCCGACAGAAGTGCGCGACGACGTCATCGAGGCGATGGCAGAGCCGATGTTCGGCCACCGGATGGACCGGATGACCGACCTCTATACGACCATCGTCGAGGACACCAAGGAATTCCTCGGCACAGACAACGACGTCATCGTGCTCACGGCGTCGGGCACGGAGTTCTGGGAGGCGACGACACTCAACCTCGTCGACGACCGGATGCTCGTGCCGACCTCCGGCGCGTTCAGCGAGCGCCAGGCCAATGTCGCCGAGCGCCTCGGGAAGACGGTCGACCGCATCGAGTACGACTGGGGCGACGCAGTCAAGCCCGAGGACATCCGCAATGCGCTCGAATCGAGCGACGAGGGGTACGACGCGGTCGGTGTCGTGATGAACGAGACCTCCACCGGCGTCCGCAATCCCGTTGAGGAAATCGGCGACCTGCTGGGCGACTACCCGGACACCTACTTCGTCGTCGACGCCATCTCCTGTCTCGGTGGCGACTTCATCGACATCGAGGGCCACAACATCGACGCCATCTTCACCTCCACGCAGAAGGCCTTCGCCATGCCGCCGGGGCTGGCCGTCTGTGCGGTCAGCGACGACGCCTACGAGCGAGAACTGGAGAAAGACTCCGCCTCCTGGTACGGCGGCTTCCAGCGCACGCTCGACTACTACGACCGGAAAGGCCAGACCCACTCGACGCCCGCCATCCCCATCATGCTGGCCTACCGCAAGCAGATGAAACACATGCTCGAGGAGACCCACGACGCCCGTGACCAGCGCCACCAGGAGATGGCCGAGTACGCCCGCGAGTGGGCCCGCGAGCACTTCGACCTGTTCCCCGAGGAGGGCTACGAGTCTCAGACGGTGACCTGCGTCGAGAACACGCAGGGCATCGACGTGGCCGAGACTGTCGAAACAGTCTCCGAGGAGTACGACATGGTCTTTTCCAGTGGCTACGGCGACCTCAGCGAGGAATCGTTCCGCATCGGCCACATGGGCGAACACGACGTCGAGAGCATCAAGGAACTCACCGACGCTATCGAAGACGTGGCTGACCTGTAAATCAATCGAGAGATTCATTTTCCTCGCAGTCCACACGGTCGCGTATGGTCCCCGACCTGTCCCGCACCGTAGCAATCGCACTGATAGCCGCCGTGCTGACGCTCGGACTCGTCGCCGCGGTCCCGGTGAACAGCCTCCCGTTTTTCAGCGACGACACCGGGCCCACGGACATCGAAGTCGCGTCGCTCGAACGACTGGACGCCGGCTGTAAGGAGTCAGTCGCACAGTACAGCGGCACCCAGAACGGCCCCAACGGTAGCTACACCACCACCTCCTTTGTCGAAACCGGGAGCCGGAACGCCTCACTGTCGGCGTGGGCCGAACGCACCTCGCCGACTGGCGCGGAGTACAGTACGTTCGACGTCCACGTCGAGAGCCACCGTACCGAGCCGGCAAACACCACCTGCGATGTCGGCATCCAGTACCGTCTGACCGTCGAGACCAGCGGCGGCGGAGACGACGGTCTCTTGCCAGACGAAAGCGGTCTGAGCGTCCGCTTCCACGAGAACGGACGGTACGCCGCCTGTGCCAGCAGTAGCTCGGGCGATTTCGGCAGCGCATGCCGAGGCGTCGAGGGGCCGCCCACGCGGACGTGGGCCAACGCCACGGGGTGACCGACGGCTTCTATACACGACCGGCACAAGCCCATTCCATGACACCGGTCGCGCAGGCGCCCGAGGACAACCCCTACATCGAGACCCCCGACACCGACTTCGCGCCCGTCGACGCGATAGACGAGCAGGCGGCCCGCGAGCAGTCCGAGCAGTTGCGCGAGGCCATCCGCTATCACGACTACCGCTACTACGTCGCAAACGACCCGGTCGTCGGCGACCGCACCTACGACGTGCTCTTTGCCCGCCTCGAAACGCTCGAAGACGAGTTCGACCTAGAGCGGGCCGACAGCCCCACCCAGCGCGTCGGCGGCGACCCCGTCGACGAACTCGACACCGTCGACCACGTCGCACCGATGCTGTCTATCGACCAGAGCGGCGAGGCCGCGGACGTGCGCGCGTTCGACGAGCGCGTCCGCGACGAACTGGACACAGACGTTACCTACGTCTGCGAACCGAAATTCGACGGCCTCTCGGTCGAAGTCGTCTACGAAGACGGGTCCTACCAGCGCGCCGCGACGCGGGGCGACGGCCAGCGCGGCGACGACGTCACCGAACAGGTCCGGACCATCCCCGCCGTGCCACAGCGGCTTCGCGGCGAGTATCCCGACAGGCTGGCCGTCCGCGGGGAGGTGTACATGCCCCGCGACGCGTTCAACGAGTTCAACCGCGACCGCGTCGAGCGCGGCGAGGAACCATTCGCCAATCCACGCAACGCCGCCGCCGGGACCCTCCGACAGCTCGACCCATCGGTCGTCGCCGAGCGCCCGCTCTCGGTGTTTTTCTTCTCCGTGCTCGACGCCAGCGTCGACTTCGAGACCCACACCGAACGCAACGAACGGCTCCCCGAGTGGGGACTGCGCGTCAGCAGCGAGGTCGAACTGGCCGAGGACATCGAGGCGGCCATCGACTACCGCGACCGGCTGCTCGACGCCCGCGACGACCTCGACTACGAAATCGACGGCGTCGTCATCAAAGTCGACGAAATGGCTGCCTGCGAGCAGTTGGGGACCACCTCCCGGGCGCCGCGGTGGGCCTTCGCCTACAAGTTCCCCGCGCGCAGCGAGCAAACGACAGTGCGGGACATCGTCGTCCAGGTTGGTCGAACCGGGCGTCTCACCCCCGTCGCGTTGCTCGACCCCGTCGACGTCGGCGGCGTCACCGTCTCGCGGGCCAGTCTGCACAACCCCGAGGAAATCGCCCGGCTGGGCGTGGCCGTCGGCGACGAGGTGCGGGTGAAACGCGCCGGTGACGTGATTCCGGACGTGGCAGAGGTAGTCGAGGACCGCGGCGAGGCACACTTCGAGTTCCCGGACACCTGCCCAGTCTGTTCGAGTCCCGTCGAACGGGAGGGGCCGCTGGCGTTCTGTACCGGCGGCCTCGCCTGTCCCGCGCAACTCGAACAGGCCGTCCAGCACTACGCCAGCCGCGACGCACTGGACATCGAGGGACTGGGCGAGAAAAGCGTCGCACAGCTCGTCGATGCCGGCCTCGTCGACTCGCTTTCTGCCCTCTACGAACTGACTGTCGAGGACCTCACCGACCTGGAGGGGTGGGGCGAAACGAGCGCAACAAATCTCGTCGCGGAAATCGACGCGACCACGGCGCCGCCACTCGACGACTTCCTGACCGGCCTGGGCATTCCCGAAGTCGGCGAGACGACCGCTCGCTCGCTCGCCCAGGCGTTCGGTACTTTCGAAGCCGTCGAGAACGCCACGGAAGACGAACTCCGCGAGGTAGACGACATCGGGCCGACGGTCGCCGAGGAGATTCGCGGCTTCTTCGAGAGCGAACAGAACCGCGAGGCAATCGACGACCTGCTGGCATACGTTTCACCGCAGGAAGCCGAGACCGGCGGTGGCGACCAGCTCGACGGACTCACGTTCGTGTTCACCGGCGCACTCGACCGGTTCACCCGCAGTGAGGCACAGGAACTCGTCGAGCGCCACGGCGGGTCGGCGACGAGTAGCGTCTCGGGGAACACGGACTATCTGGTGGCCGGGGACAATCCAGGCCAGAGCAAGCAGGACGACGCCGCGACTGTGGAGGTGCCGATTCTCTCCGAAGCAGAGTTTCTGGACCTGCTCGACGCGAAGGGAGTCGAGGTCTAGATTTCGTCGTCGAGCGCGTGGTCGTCGGCCATCCGGGTCGCCTCCGCGCCGTAGTGCTCGACGTTCTCGTCGTCGGTGGGTTCCAGGCGGTCTTCGTCGACGTCCAGTCCGGCAGTCACGGTTTTCGTCATCAGCATCTGTTCGGAGAGTTGCTTGTGCAGGTATCGCTCGCCGTCGGGCGTCGCGTACACCAGTTCTATCATCCCCTTGTCGTTGTACGTGCGGTCGACCAGCCAGACGCGTTCCTCGGCCATACGCGCATTTCGACAGCAGGCGTGTTGTATCCACCGAGACCGTATCGGAGTGCGCGCGGGCCACACTGGCATTGAAATAGGATGGCGGCATACGAGCGAGTATGTCGGGGTGGCAAAATCGGGTCGACAACCTGCTCTACAGCGGGGAGTCGGTCGTCGAGTCGGTCGATTTCGACACGGGCAGCGTGGTCGTCACCAGTCACCGCGTTCTCGCGTTCGACCCCGACGGCGACGGCCCGGTGTTCCAGCAGGTCGACCGGCCGAATGTCACGGGCGTCTCGACGGGCGCCCAATCAGAGCAGGGCCTGCTCGGCCGCGCCATCAAGACGTTCGCGGTCGGTGTCGTCCTCGTCGGTGTCGGACTGGTCGTCGACTTCGGGAGCATCGTCGGCGGCGTCGACCTGGGTGGACAGTCCTCGCAGGAACTCGGCTTTGGCGGCATCATGGGGACCCTCCAGCGGTTCCTGGGCGTCATCTCGCAGCTCGATTACCTGCTGCGTGTGTTCGGCGCGCTCGCAGTCTTTCTGTCGGCCGTCTTCTTCGGCGTCTACTGGCTGACCCGCGACCGGACGCTCGTCATCGAGGTGGCCGGCGGGGACGACATTCACGTTCCACGTCCCAGCGAGGACGCGAGCGACTACGCCGACCGCCTGGAGCAACTCATCGCACCCAGGCCGGCCGACGAAGACGCCGCCGAACCGCCACAGGACCCCCTCGGCGAGTCGTGACTCTCATACTCACAGAGCACCGAGACGCCGCCGATGGACGCTGCCGCCGTCCGAGCAGTCGCTGACGACCTCCCCCGCGAGCCCGGCGTCTACCAGTTTCTCTCCCACGAGGGCAAAGAGGAGCGCGTCCTCTACGTCGGGAAGGCAGTCGACCTGCGCGACCGCGTGCGGTCCTACAGTGACCCAAGGAGCGAGCGTATCAGACAGATGGTCGCCCGCGCCGACGACGTAGACGTTGCGGTCACCGACACCGAGACGCAGGCACTCTTGCTGGAGGCGAACCTCATCAAGCGCCACCGACCGCGGTACAACGTCCGCCTGAAAGACGACAAGTCCTACCCACTCGTCGAACTCACCGCCCACCCGTTCCCGCGTATCGAAATCACCAGAGACCCCGACGAGGGCGCGACGGTCTTCGGTCCGTTCACCGACAAAGGGGCCGTCGAGACGGTGGTAAAGGCACTCCGGGAGACCTACGGACTGCGCGGCTGTTCGGACCACAAGTACGCCAACCGCGACCGGCCCTGTATCGACTACGACATCGGCCTCTGTACGGCACCCTGTACGAACGAAATCGACCGCGAGTCCTACGACGAGGATGTGACTGCCGTCGAGCGGTTTTTCGGCGGCGAGACCGGCATCCTGGCAGACCCGCTCCGGCGGGAGATGGACGACGCCGCACAGGCCAAGAACTTCGAGCGGGCGGCGAACCTCCGCGACCGACTCGGCGTCGTCGAGTCGTTTCACGGCAGCGGCGGCGAGGCAGTCACCGACCACGACAGCAGCGGGCACGCCGTCGACGTTCTCGGTGTCTCACTCGAAGGAAAAACCGCAACGGTCGCGCGACTCCACGCTGACGGCGGGAAACTCGTCGAGCGAGAGCGCCACGAACTCGACGCACCGGACGGCACCGACGACCCGGCGACGGTACTCGGTGCCTTCATCACGCAGTACTACGCCGAACGGGCGTTGCCAGACGCAGTACTCTGTCCCGAACGACCCGCTGGCGAGGGTGTCGACGACTGGCTGGCGAGTGCGGGCGTCGACCTCCGGGTCCCGGGTGCGGGTCGCGAAGCGACGCTCGTGGACCTCGCGATAAAGAACGCCCGCCGTGACGAGCGCCAGCCCGACGGCACGCGAGCGCTGGCCGACGCGCTCGGCATCGACAGCGCCCGCCGCATCGAGGGGTTCGACGTGAGCCACGCCCAGGGCAAGGCCGTGGTAGGGAGCAACGTCACGTTCCTCGACGGCGACCCGGAGAAGGCCGACTACCGCCGAAAGAAACTCGACGACCAGAACGACGATTACGCGAGCATGCACGCGCTCGTCGGCTGGCGGGCACGGCGTGCACTCGCCGGCGAAGACGACCGACCGGACCCCGACCTGCTGTTGATAGACGGCGGTGAGGGCCAGCGACAGGCGGCACAGGATGCACTCGACGCAGAGGGGTGGGACGTGCCGGCGATTGCGCTGGCCAAAGAGGACGAGCGAGTCGTCACCGCCGATGGGCAGTTCGACTGGCCCGACGACGCTGCGCACTTACATCTCCTCCAGCGCGTGCGCGACGAGGCCCACCGCTTTGCAGTCCAGTACCACGAGACAGTCCGCGACGAGGTGTCGACACCGCTGGACGGCATCGACGGCGTCGGGCCGGCAACACGCAAGCGGCTTCTCCGGCGATTTGGCTCCGTCGACGGTGTCCGGGCCGCCTCCCGCGAAGAGCTCGAATCCATCGACGGTGTCGGCCCGTCGACTGCGTCGACTCTCGACAGCCAGCTGTGAACTCGGGGTTGCACTTCCGCAAAGAAAGCCGTCAGAAGCGTCGATAAGCAGCCAGAGTCCGCGTTCTCCGCGACAGCGCACCAGCTCACACCGACGCCAACCGAATTTCGCCAGGTATTCGATATAGCGATATATGATTTATTCCAGCTATTTGGCACAGCGAATACCGAGTGACAAGAGCCGAATCTGCCCAACGGAAAAAGCAGGAGCGTTGTAGTCGACCCCTTTCGCCGAGTTGCACTGCTCGCCAGAGTGGAGCGCTAGCTGAGGGTTCTTCGCCCCAGCCCGCTTTCGTGAGAATAGTCGTACCCGCTCCCCGGTCGCGACGGCAGACCAGAGAGACCCGGCTAAATCTACAGCAACGTCACCATGTATCGCGTTAGCACTAAACGTTGTTTTTCGAAGGCCGTCGTCGAAGGTTGGGGAAACTTCGCCAGGGTCACCGACACACTGGACCGGGTAAGCAACTCGCCGCCGAGGACCTGGGATGTTGGAAGGCAGAACGTGTTAACACACAGCACCAGCGCAACGGGAGAGCCGCCACCGCCAGCAGTCAGCAGACCACGCAGTAAGCGGCCCGGCCCGTGGCTCCACGAGACCGTACCAAGATGCCATCAGAAGGGCGGGCGTGCAGAAGAGTTCTCATAGCTCAACGATCGGACTTGCGATGTCACCTCCTCGTTCATGGTTAGCGATGACGACAGCCAAACGAAGACAGAGAGCGACGAAGACGTGAGTTTTTGCCCGTTCTCGGCCTCGGACTTGCGGAGTCCCGAGGCCGAGATCCTTGCACACGCCGATTGCTGTTTCGACCTGTGACCGGTTATCGTAGGTGTCGTCAAGCTGCTTTTCCCAGACGCGGACAGTGTCGCTATGTTCCTTGATTCGTTTCTGGATGCGGTACTCGATATCTGGTGGATCATTTGTGTTCCGTGGATTGTACGGAACCACTGGCACGACGCCTGCTTCAATCAGGTCGTCGTGCCAGTCCAACATGTCGAACTCTGCGTCACCAACGAACGTGACTGGCTTTTTGACGGCGAGCGCATCCTGTGTGATGCGCCTCGCCGTCGCCTTGTCCACAGATTTCTCATCTGTGAACTCTGCGGCAATCGGGATGTTGTTGTCGGTCGTCACCAGACAGCAACCGTAGCCGTAGTAAGTCTCCTCAGCTGTACTGTCGTAGTTCCACGAGGCATCCTCGTCCGGGCGAGGCGCCCGGACATCGGTGCCGTCAATCCGAAAGCAAGAACCCAGTTCAACCCGGACAAGCACCTGCTGAAGAATTCGTGAGAAGACTTCCTCAACGACACCAGAGAGATCGTCGATAAACCGGCCAATCGTCCGCCGTGACGGCGGTCGCTCGAACTCGCAGACACGCCAGACATCATCGTTGGCGAGTTCTTGAGCCATCGCTTCTGGTTCGTAGATTCTGTTGTAGAAGCAGTGAAGCAATCCTCGGAACAGTTCAGGTGGATGGAACTCCCGCGTTCGCCCCCGCGGATCGGGGGCGAACACGGGGAATTCATAGAGAAACTGGAGATCAAGATGTTCGAATAGTACTGTTGTCTCGGTTTCCAGTGATTTCAAGACCTCTGTGATCGTATCTTGGTGTGGCAGGGTAGTGGTTGACACATCTCACTGTCCCTGCCTCATCTCCGAGAGAGTTCCTATCGATCCTCCAGAATCGCTGATCAGCCAGCAGAGCCGTGCTAACTATTCTGCACGCCCGCCATCAGAAGAGCAATATCGGCCGAAAAATCCGGCATAAATGTTATTCCGCTATATCAAATACGGCAGAGACAGCCACACCACCACCGACGGCGAAAGCCCGAAGAATAGTCGGAAGAGCCAGTGACGGAAGGTTTCTCCAGAAGTCAGAGAGTGTCGCGGATGATGGCAGCCACCTCGCCAGGTCGTTCGAGTGGAGCGAGGTGACCACACTCGTCCAAGATGTGGAGGTCATCCGCTGGTGTGCGTTCGGCCGCACGCTCGGACCAGCGTGGTGGCAGCAGGTCGTCTTCGGCGCCGTGGACGTACTGGACTGGAACGGACAATTCCGAGACTCGGTCGGAGTAGTCAGTCCGGTAGCCGTGCCACGTGACTTCGGCGGCGCGGAACTTCCGAAACGCCGCGCCGGCACCAGGGCGCTTGACCTCCGCGATAACTCGGTCGACCGTCGCTTCGGAGAGCGTGCTGCTGTCTGCGGTGAGGCCGTCGAGTGACTGTTCGACGAAGCCGCGGCTCCGGCGCATCAACGCAACCGAGAGGTGATTTGTCACCTGAACCTTCGCCAGAAGCCAGGTCAGCAAGCCGTTTGGGAGTTGACTGCCGAGTGCGAACGGTTCCAGGGCGACGACCTGAGAGAGACAGTCAGGATGAGCAAGTGCCAGACCGATTGCGATTCCACCACCCATCGAGGTACCGGCGACCACTGGGTCCTCGATGTCGACCGTGTCGAGAAAAGACCTGACCGCGTCGACTTGTGATTCCATCGTGAGCGGACCGTCGGGCATCTCACTCGTCCCGTAGCCCGGCAGGTCCAGCGCGTAGACGCGCGTCTGTTCGGCCAGCGGCCCGAGCAGTTCGCCCCAGGAGATATGCGCGGCGTCGATGATGCCACCGTGGAGCAAGACGAGCGGTGGCCCACTAGTTCCGCCTGTTAGGTAGTGGATTCGGTTGCCGTCGACGGTTACCGTCTCGTCGGAAATGGTCGCGCCACCAGCGTCTAGCATCGCCGCGGTGCCCGCTCGTGAATCCATACCGATTCGTTCGGACGCACGCGAAAAGAGTTACAGGGTTTGACAGGCGGTACCGCAGGTCTCCCAGCCCCGGTTAGAACTCGTCGGGGCCCGGTGCGGGAACGCCGTCGTCGTCGGCGGTGGTCTGCAGGTCGTACTCCTCGCGAACTTCCCGAATCCGGTCACGGATGTCGGCAGCGAGTTCGAACTCCAGATTGTCCGCGGCCTCCTGCATCCGCGTCTCAAGTTCCTCGATGACCCGTGCCGCGTCCTCTTCATCGTCGGGGGCAAACTCCGATGCACCGCCGGTGTCGGTCTTGCTCCCCGGCAGGTTCGTCTCGCCGACTGCCTTCTCGATTGTCGTGGGCTCGTGGCCGTGTTCCTCGTTGTACTCGCGCTGAATGCGGCGGCGGCGCTGGGTCTCCTCGATTGCCGCCTGCATCGCCGAACTGGGTTCGTCGGCGTAGAGGACGACCGTCCCGTTAACGTTGCGAGCGGCCCGACCCATCGTCTGGACGAGCGTCGTCTCCGAGCGCAGGAACCCCTCCTGGTCGGCATCGAGAATCGCCACCAGCGACACCTCCGGGATGTCTAGTCCCTCACGGAGCAGGTTGATGCCGACGAGGGTATCGATTTCTCCGAGGCGCAGCGATCGGATGAGTTCGTGGCGTTCGAGGGTGTCAGTCTCGTCGTGCATGTAGGCCACGTCGAGGCCGGCCTCTTCGAGATACTCGGTGAGGTCTTCGGCCATCCGTTTCGTGAGTGTGGTCACGAGCGCACGCTCCTCGTCGGGGAGCGACTGCAGGCGCTCGATGAGATTTTCGACCTGACTCTCAGCGTCTGCCACCTCGATTTCGGGGTCGACGAGATAGGTCGGGCGCACAATCTGTTCGACGACCTGCTCGCTGGTCTCGCGCTCGTAGTCGCCGGGTGTCGCCGAGACGTACAGCGTCTGGTCCGTTTTTTCCTCGAACTCCTCGAAGGTCAGCGGCCGGTTGTCAAACGCCGTCGGCAGCCGGAAGCCGTTCTCGACGAGGCTCTCTTTTCGAGATTTGTCGCCGGCGAACTGCCCGCGAATCTGTGGAATCGTCTGGTGGGACTCGTCGACAACGGTGAGGAAGTCGTCGGGGAAGTAATCGAGCAGCGTGTAGGGCGCCTCGCCGGATTCGCGGTCCGAGAGGTGAAGCGAGTAGTTCTCGATGCCCGAGCAGTACCCGGTCTCCTCCATCATCTCCAGGTCGAAGGTCGTGCGCTCCTCGATGCGCTGGGCGGCGACCATATCGCCCTGTCGTTCGAAGTAGCGAATGCGGTCGTCGAGCAGGTCGCGAATCTCGCCCATCGCGCGTTCGAGGCGCTGTTCGGGAATCGAGTAGTGCTCTGCGGGGTGGACCAGCGCCGCGGGTTCCTCACTCTTTACGTCGCCGTCGAGGGGATCGAGTTTCCGGATGCGGTCGATTTCGTCACCCCAAAATTCCACCCGGAGCGCGTAGCGGCCGTACATCGGGTAGATTTCGACCGTGTCCCCGCGCACGCGGAAGGTCCCCTGGGTGAAGTCCACGTCGTTGCGCTCGTAGTTCAGGTCGACAAGCCGACCCAGTAGTTCGTCCCGGTCTATCGTCTGACCCTGCTCGATGCGCAGGGACATGTCGATGTAGTTTCGGGGGTCACCCAGCCCGTAAATAGCAGAGACTGAGGCGACGACGATGACGTCGTCACGGGTCAGCAGCGACCGGGTCGCAGAGTGGCGCAAGCGGTCGATTTCGTCGTTGATGGAGGCGTCCTTGTCGATGTAGGTGTCGGTCTGTTCGACGTAGGCTTCGGGCTGGTAGTAGTCGTAGTAGGAGACGAAGTACTCGACGGCGTTGTCCGGAAACAGTTCGCGAAACTCCTCGTAGAGTTGCGCCGCGAGCGTTTTGTTGTGTGCGATGACCAGCGTCGGTTGCTGAATCTCCTCGATGACCCAGGAGACGGTGTTTGTCTTCCCGGAGCCGGTGACACCGAGGAGCGTCTGTTTGTCCATCCCCTGCTGGTAGCCCGCGGCCAGCTGTTCGATAGCCTCGGGCTGGTCGCCCGCTGGGTCGAAGGGCGCGTCTACACGGAAATCGCGGTCCACGTCCGGTCGGTCGGGGGAGAGAGGGCCGCCGCTGTCGCTCATTAGCTGTGGGTCGGGCTGGAGAGACTTGAGCCGTGCGCTTGCCCGGCTACCGCTTTGCCGGCGCCAGCTCCTCGACGGTCTGGTCGACGACGGGGTCGGGCGTTCCGTTAGGAATTACCAGTAGCGGCTGGTCGACAATATCGCGTGCAGCCACGCGTTCGAACTGTTCGCGCGCGTTCGCGGGCGTACCCGCGACGGCCAGCTGTGCTATCATCTCCTCGGTGACAGCGTCACGGGCACTCTCGCGGTCACCCGCCCGCCACGCCTCCGCGACAGCATCGGCGGCGTCGGGGAACGATTTAGCGACTGCCTTCCGGTAGCCCTCGCCGCTCCCGACGTAGTAGGCGAGATGCCCGCGAACCGCCCGTATCGCCTCCTGGGGGTCGTCGCTGACCGCCGCCGGAACGTACGGTGCGACGTCGATAGCATCGGGGTCACGGCCCACCTCCCGCGCCGTCTCGGCGATAGTCTCGAAGGCCTCGTCGAGTCGGCCAAAGGGGATGTTGTGCGGGAGCCAGCCGTCGGCTGTCCGGCCGGTCGCACGCCGATTCGAGGGGCCGAGCGCGGCCGCATAAACCGGTACATCGGCATCCAGCGACGGGAAATCAGCGACATCGAACACTTTGCCTTCGTAGGAAACTCTGCCGTCGGCCGAGAGGAATCGCTTGGTCAGTTCGACGGTTTCGTGGAGTCGCCGTGGCGGATTGTCGAAGGCCATTCCGTGGAGGTCTTCGACGACTTTCTGCGTGCTCGTCCCGATGCCGAGACGGACCTGTCCGTCCGCGGTGTCGGCAAGCGTCGCGGCGGCCTGTGCGAGCGTGGCCGGAGAGCGGCCATAGGCGTTGACGATAGCAGTACCGAGCGTCAGGTCGCTGGTGACAGTCGCCGCCCGGGTGAGCGAGAGAAAGGCGTCCCGCCCCCAGAGTTCGGGCATCCACAGCGAATCGTAGTCCAGACGCTCCGCGCGTTCGGCAAAAGCCGTCACGTCGTCGTGGTGTTCGGGAACGAGTACGCCAGTCGGCATACGCGACCAGAGACAGGCGAGCGTAAAAAAGGCGGGCGTGACAATATGACCCCGGCAGGGAGAGCGGGGTTATCGGCCCTCGTGGGCCTCGATGCGCTCGCGCCAGGCGTCGGGAATCGGCGTCGGTTCCCCGGCCTCCTGGTCGAAGGTGACCATCAGCGTCTCTCCGGTCGCGGCCACCTCGCCGTCGGCGCGAATCTCGTACTCCAGGGGAATCGAGGAGGTTCCGAGTTCGCCGGCGCGAACGGCGACAGTCACGCTCTCGCCGAAGTCGATTGGCCGCTCGAAGTCGAGATGGAGGTCCGCGACGACGGCCCCAGTGTCCATCAGCGGCTCCTGGACGACGTCTTCGATGTACTCGACGCGAGTCTGCTCTAGGTACGTCGCGTACACGGCGTTGTTGACGTGGTCCATCATATCGAAGTCCCGAAAGCGCACGTCTATCTCGTTCTCGTAGTTGAACTCGGCCATACCCGGCCTGCGAGTGCCAGATAGTTGCGTCTGTCGGATGCCCACGAAGGTACTTCCACAATCGCTTTCCCGTCGGCGAGTCTATCGACGGCCATGACCGAGGTGGCCGACAGGGAGTGGCGGCTGGTCCGGGAGACTCCCCGGCCCGGCCCACTCAATATGGCACTGGACGAGATTGCCGCCGAGACGGCAGCCGACGACGGCGTTCGGACCGTTCGCGTCTACAGCTGGGAGCCGAGCACGCTCTCGCTTGGCTACCACCAGGACCCCGAGACAATCGACTGGGAGTTTTGCGAGCGGGAGGGTATCACGGTTACCCGTCGACCCACCGGCGGCGGGGCGATTTATCACGACGCCGTCGGCGACATCTCCTACTCTATCGTCGCGCCGGCCGACGAGTTACCGGGAAATCTGATGGACTCCTACGAATTGCTGTGTCAGCCGCTCATCGAGGCGTTCGACCGGATGGGCGTCGACGCGTACTTCGCCGAAGACGAACGGCCGGCCATCCACGAACCCGCCTGTTATCTCCGGGAACTGCATCCCGCCCACGATGTCCTGGCCGGAGACGGCCGCAAGATTAGCGGGAACGCACAGTACCGCCAGCGTGATGCCGTCATCCAGCACGGCTCGATTACGTTTGCTCGAACTCCGGACCGACACCTCGAAGCCTTCGCCGATCCACCGGACAGCGACACCTTCCGCGAGCGGGTCACGTCGGTTCGCGAACAGGCAGGTATCGACCGAGCAGAGGCAGTCGAGACACTCGAAACCATACTCGGAGAGTGGTGTAGTGCCCACGAGGGAACGTTTGCCGAAGAAGAACTCGACCGGGCGAACGCGCGGGCAGAGCAAAAGTACGCAAACGAAGACTGGACCGTCGACCGGGAAGCGCCGCCGACAGCGTGAGTATCCGACAACGACATTTCTAAGCGGGCGCGGGCCGACCACCGAACAATGACACTCCGAGTCGGCGCCCACACTTCGATTGCCGGTGGCGTCCACAACGCTGTCGAGGAGCAACGCGAGTACAGCGGCAACTGCGGCCAGATTTTCTCACACTCCCCACAGGTCTGGCAGGACCCCAACATCGAGGACGAGAACGCGACGCAGTTTCGCGAACAGAGCGCCGACAACGACATCGGGCCCTGGGTCATCCACTCCTCGTATCTCGTCAACCTCTGTACGCCCAAAGACGACCTCCGCGAGAAGTCCATCGGCTCGATGCAAAAAGAAGTCGACGCCGCAGACCGTCTCGGCATCGAGTACGTCAACGTCCATCTGGGTGCACACACGGGCGCGGGCGTCGAACAGGGACTCGACAACGCCGCCAGCGCACTCGACGAACTCGACGTTCCCGAGGGCGTGACCGTCCTCGTCGAGTCGGACGCCGGCAGCGGAACGAAACTCGGCGGCGACTTCGAACACCTGGCGGCAGTGCTCGACCGCAGCGAACAGGACCTCGAAGTCTGCCTCGACACCGCTCACGCCTTCGCTGCGGGGTATGACCTCTCGACGCCCGAGGGAGTCAACGCGACCATCGCCGAGTTCGACGAGGTGGTGGGACTCGACGCGCTGGCCTGTGTCCACCTCAACGACTCCAAACACGAGTGTGGGACCAACAAGGACGAACACGCCCACATCGGCGAGGGACATATCGGCGACGACGGGATGGGAGCGTTCGTCAACCACGAGGCAATCCGAGATGTGCCACTCGTCCTCGAGACGCCAAGCGAGAACGGGAAAAGCTTCGCCTGGAACATCGACCGCGTGAAGGAACTGCGAGCGTAGCGAAACCAGCCTTTTTGTCGCCGTCCGAACTACCGGTGTGCGTGCGCGAGTTCAGTGCCGAGTACCTGCAGACGACCCGGGAGGGCATGTGGGAAGGGTCCCGAGAGGTGCTGTCGCCGCTCGGCCTCGACACCTGTGAGCGCGTCCTCGACGTGGGCGCCGGGACGGGCGCGCTGACGCGGGTCCTGCGCGAGGAGACACCGGGAAAAGTGGTCGCCCTCGACGCAGACGGGGGGTTGCTGGCGAACATCAGCGGGTCGCGGGTGCAGGGAGATGCCACGCGATTGCCGTTTGCAGACGACAGTTTCGACGTCGTCGTCTGTCAGGCGTTGCTCGTGAACCTCCCGGACCCGAAAGCGACAGTCCGGGAGTTCGCTCGCGTCTCGCGTGGCCGGGTGGCCGCCATCGAACCCGACAACAGTGCAGTGCGCATCGACTCGACGGTCGAAGCCGAGGCACCGCTCGCCCGGCGCGCGCGGAAGTTGTATCTGCAGGGCGTCGAGACGGACGCGAGTCTCGGTGCTGCCAGGGCCGTGTTTTCCGATGCCGGCCTCGACGACATCTCGGTCGGGCGCTACGACCACGAGCGAACCATCGAGCCACCGTACGACGAGTACGCACTGCGTGCGGCCCAGCGCAAAGCCAGCGGCGAGGGATTGACCGAGGACCGGGAGACAGTGCTCGCCGGCGAGACGACGGCCGAGGAGTTCGACGCGCTCAGACAGGAGTGGCGAGAGATGGGTCGAACGGTCGTCGAACAGATGCAAGCGTCAGCGTACCGCCAGCGCGAGGTCGTCCCGTTTTTTGTGACCGTCGGGCGGGTCTGAGTCAGTCTGCCGACGCCGTCTCGAAGCGTCCCGCTAGCTTTGCAGCGAACTCCTCGGGGTCGGCCTCGGTCGCGTGGGTGACCGTCGTCGCGTCGTAGAGGTCCGTCGAGAGATACCGCTCTCCGAAGTCCGGAACGACGGTGACGACGAGGTCGTCCGGATTGTCTGTCGCCACCTGCGTCCCGGCCTCGACGGCCGCACCGGCCGAGATACCCGCGAGAATCCCCTCCTCGCGGGCGAGGGTGCGAGAGCGCTCGACGGCGACTTCCCGCGGGACCGCGATGACGTCGTCGAGCAGTTCCGGCCGGAGGATGTCGGGAACGAACCCGGCGCCGATACCCTGGAGCGAGTGCGAGCCGGGGTCGTCCCCGGAGAGGACAGCCGAGCGGTCCGGTTCGACGCCGACGATGTCGACGGCAACGTTCCGGTCCTCTTTGAGTGCAGCAGCGACACCGGTGATAGTCCCACCAGTCCCGACGCCGGCGACGACGGCGTCGACTTCGCCGTCGGTGCCCTCCCAGATTTCCGGGCCGGTCGTCTCGCGGTGGACGGCGGGGTTTGCCGGGTTCTTGAACTGCTGTGGGACGTAGCTGTGGTCGAGTTCCGCGGCGAGTTCGTCGGCGTATGCGATGGCCCCGTTCATCCCGTCGTCGCCGTCGGTGAGGACGACTTCGGCACCGAGCGCAGAGAGGAGGGTGCGGCGCTCCTCGCTCATCGTGTCGGGCATGACGAGTACGAGGTCGTAGCCGCGAGCGGCGCAGGCGGCCGCGAGTCCGATACCGGTGTTGCCGCTGGTCGACTCGACGATAGTGGTGTCGTCGTTGACCAGTCCCTCGCGTTCGGCGTGGTCGATCATCGCCGTCCCGATGCGGTCTTTGACGGAGTTTGCCGGGTTGAAAAACTCCAGTTTTCCGACGAGGTTCGGTGCGAACGTATCCAGTCGGACGAGCGGTGTCTCTCCGATGAGGTCGGTTACGTCTTCCGCAATCATCACCTGCGTTTGGCCCGTCCGACCCATCCCAGTGCTCCCGTAACAGGACGGGGATTTATTCGACGGAGAGAGCCCGGACCGTTTTCTACTGTGGGGCGTACACGTCAGTATGGCCAGCCCAGATTTCGACAGGTTCGACCACGACGCACACATGAGTAGAGCCATCGAACTCGCTCGCGAAGCCGTCGAGCGTGGCGACCGGCCCTTTGGCTCCGTGCTGGTCCGCGACGACGAAATCGTCATGGAAGCGTCGAACCGGGTTCTCACAGAAGACGACATCCGCCGTCATCCGGAGTTGCACCTGGCCCATCGGGCCACCCGCGAACTCGACCCGACCGCACGCGCCGAGACGGTGATGTACACGAGTACTGAACCCTGTCCGATGTGTGCCGGCGGAATGTGCCAGGCCGGCTTTGGCCGGGTCGTCTACAGCGTGAGCGGCGACGAACTCCGAGAGTTCACCGGCGGGGAGTCGACCGTCGACTCGGCGACGATTCTCGACGGTATCACAGATGTGGTGGGCGGAATCAAAGCCGACGACGGTCGCAGGCTACACGCGGAGTTTTTCGGCAGCGGGTGAAACACCGTCATAACAGACAGCGGAGACAGCCGCGTGAAGTACCCCGCGCACGGTGGCGCGGGGCTTCGCCGTTTGGCCTCTCCCCGAAACCGGGGAGCGTACCGGCGGCAGGCGAATTTAATTCCCTCCGCACTCCCCGAAGGGTCGTGTGGGAGCAATAACACCCGAACACGCTGTGGCTCCTACCGCACTAGTAGCGATTACGGTTAATCCGTACCCGGTAGCGCTCCCTATTGGAGGTACAGCTGGGCAGCGGTGTCAAAGCAGGATTCCGGTGAGCCAGCGAACGAGCCGTCGAGACAGATCGACGGCTCGTAGCGATCATTGCTGTACTTGTAGAATGCGAAACTCCATGTCTCAGAATCACCAGTCCACGTGAGTCGGCAGAGCTTCGTGGGCGTCTGTCTGATTTGTTCGACCTTATCTTCGGTAGCATCGGGACGAATCCACGGATTGCTCTCGATGGCGTCGAGGTAGGCATACTCCCCGCGGAACCGAACATCCACACGCACGCACCGCTCGCTCCACGCGGTGCGCGCGTGAGTCTCAAGACGGTCTGTGAGCGATTTGCGAACTCTCTCAGGAATTGCTGGCATACTACTGAGACGCGTCCAATAGTCTTTACTCTATCTCTGGAACCCTCTCAAGCAATTTCTCCATATCTTGTCGTGTATACGTCCACTCGAAGGGCTCTGGAACTTCATTCCAGAGCACTTCGAATCCAGCGATCTGGTGCATCAGCTCACGAATTGAATCAAAACTGCCACCAGTCAACGCTTTGCGGGCCAACACCGAGAAGTAGAGTTCGATCTGGTTCAGCCATGATGCGCCAGTGGGGAGATGTAACCCTTCGATGTTGTCGTACTGCTTTTTCAGCCACCACGTGAAGGTGTTTGGATGGTGCGCACCGCCGTTGTCGGTGATCCAGAACACACGATCTGCCCGTCGGCAGATCGGGTGTTCCATCACCTCCTCGACCAACGTCTCAAAATTCGCTCGCGTATTTCGCTCTACACACTGCCCAAGAATCTCCCCTGTTCCAACGAGTAACGCCGCTTGATACGTACATGTCCCATGACGCTCGTATTGATGCTCAACATGGCCCGGAGTCCCCGGTCCCGGCGGAGTACGTCGCCGGGACCGGGCCTGAATACCGGTCTTTTCGTCAGCACAAATGATTACATCGCCCTCAGTCAGTTCTTCACCCTGCCATAATCCGTTGTAGAGATCCAGTACAGGAGCGCTCTTCTGTTCAAACTGCGGATCACGCGGTGTCACCCAAGACGCGTAGGTCCATGGTTTGATCGCCGCCTGCTTGAGCCAGGCGGCGATCGTGGACCGAGACGGACAGCGATCAAGTTCCTGGCCAGCTTGGACGTGAATATCAGCAGTACTCAGCCGTGAGAGCGGGAGTTGACGTTCGGCGGGTAGTTCACAAGCGAGAGCAGTGATGAGCGCTCGAACCGACTGATCGTAGATAGGTGGTCGGCCGGGCCGGGACGCGTCAGCGAGCCCGGCCCGGCCAGCGTCGGCAAAGCGGTCGCGCCACTTACGGACCGTCTTTCTGGTGCAGTCGAGTTGCGTTGCGATGTCTGTGTTATTTGCTCCATTGGCCGCGAGGAGAATGACACGCGCGCGGAATACGTCTCGTTGAGGGCTGGTCGCTTTGCGAATGACCGCCTCAAGATCAGTCTGATCTTGGGCGGTCAGAGTAATTGCGGTAGGGGAAGGTCCTGGCGACATGATCGGCACTCTCCGGAGAGAATGCGTATCTATAGGCGCTGAGAGGAGATAACCATAGCAGTCCTATCTGGGTACGGATCTGCTGGATGCTCTAGTAGAGGTCGTCTAGTGCTGCCGTAGGTGGCGTGTCCGTGGAGGTCAGCGGCTTCACCACCGCCCGACACAGCCCGGCGCAACCTCTCGGTGTTTTGCGAGGCGGATAACGTGGCTCCCGTACATCAATTATTGCTTCACATCAACTTCAACGTATGGATTGTGCAGCGGAGCGAACGCGCTTCACCCCCGCCCACGGTGGGGCGGGGAACTCGCGCTGCTTTTCGTTTAGACGACGTCACCGCGTACGGAGGCACCGTCCTGTTGCTCGCGGAACTGCTGGATTGCGTCTGCGGCCGTCTGGGCGTCGTCCTCGTCGACGCCGAGCATCTCCAGTGCGCCGGCAAGCGGCGGGAAGGCGTACTCGCCAGCGCGGAGTTTCTCGAAGGCCTCCTCGGAGCGTCGGCCGTCGAGCCAGAGACAGGTCCCGCGAGGGTCGAGAATCTCGCGGTAGTTCTCGCGTGCCATCGCGCCCTTCAGGCGCTGGGTGACGTTGTCCTCGAAGGAGGCGTTACAGACCTCCAGGTGGATGGGTTCGTCCTCGTCGACGAGATGGGCGGCGAGACACTTCTCGGGTGCGGCGTGCCCGTTGGCGTTGGCCCGCAGGTGTTCGGGGTGTTCGTCGGCCCACTCGGCACGGACCGTCTTGCCGACGCCCTCGATGCCGTGGGAGTCGATAAAGTCGGGCTCGCGGTCCTCGTCGCCGTGAAAGAGTAGGTCCTTCGTGAGATAGACGTCGATTCGCTCGACGGGGTCGAGACCGAGCGCCACGTCGCCGAACACCCAGACTTCGCGGACCGGGACCGGCATCGTCTCTGTCTCGATTGTGTCGACGAGTTGCGCGACGCGGTCGAGCGCGCGCTCGCGGGCCCAATCAGTCATCGAACGTGTTTGGGCGGCGGTGTGCAAAACGGTTTCATTTCTCGGCGCGGTGCCACACGGCCGACGCGTCGAGGTCGGCGCGGACCCGCTCGGCGTCGGATAGCGTCGTCCCGACGTAGTGTTCGCGACCGAACGGGGACCGGTATCGGATGATTGCGGTCTCTGTGGTCGCCTCGAAGAGGCTGATCGACTGCCTGGTATCGTCCGACTGCCACTCGCCGAGGAGTGTCGTCTGGTCGTCGGCCGTCACGCGCTCGCCGAGCATCCAGCTCAGTTCGTTGGCCGTCTCAAGCGAAACGGCAGAGACGCAGGCGAGTCCGCCGTCTGTGTGTGAGTAGCCACCGTGACTCGACATATCGTACAAATCGTGACAGGAACTGATAAACCGGTCGGTTGCGGGCAGAGCCGAAACGGTCAACCCCACCCATCGGCTACGGGCCGATAATGCAGTGTGACAAGTGCAGTGAGGATGCGGTCATGCACGCCGCGTACTCGGGACTGCACATGTGCGAGGAGCACTTCTGCCGGTCCGTCGAGAAGCGCGTCCGCAAGCGGATTCGCGACGACAATCTCCTCCCGGACAGCGCCACACCCGACGCCCCCGAGACGTGGGTCATCGGCCTCTCCGGCGGGAAAGACAGTGTCGTCCTCACGAAAATTCTCGACGACACGTTCGGCAAGGACCCCCGCGTCGAACTGGTCGCACTCTCCATCCACGAAGGCATCGAAGGGTACCGCGACGAGAGCCTGGTTGCCTGCGAGGAACTGACCGAAGACCTCGACCTGCGACACGAGACCGTCGCCTACGAGGAGGAGTTCGACGTGCGGATGGACGAGGTCGTCGAGGACGACCCACACGATATGTCAGCCTGTGCGTACTGTGGGGTCTTCCGACGGGACGTCCTCTCCCGGTACGCGACGGATCTCGGTGCTGACAAGCTTCTGACCGGTCACAATCTTGATGATGAGGCCGAGACGGCGCTGATGAATTTCCTGTCGGGTGATATCACGCAGATGGCAAATCACTTCGACGCCAGTCTCGGCCCGTTCGAGGGCAGCGAGATGGAGGCGACACGGGGCGACAGCGAGGCCTTTGTCCCGCGGGCCAAACCGCTCCGGGACGTTCCAGAAAAGGAGGTCGCACTCTACGCACACCTGAAAGACCTGCCGGCACACATCACAGAATGTCCGCATTCAGAGGAGGCCTACCGGGGCGAGATTCAGGAGTTGCTCTACGAACTCGAGGAGAATCATCCGGGGACCCGACACTCGATTCTGGCTGGCTACGAAGAGTTGGCCGGCCTGGCGGCCGACGAACACCGTGGGGAAGACAACGAGGAGTACCAGGAGTGTGAGCGGTGTGGCGGCCCGACGCGGCGAGAGGTGTGCCGGAAGTGCGGTCTTCTAGAGGCCCTGGCGTAGGTAGAGTCCGAGCGCAGCGGCCACCCCGGCGAGTCCGAGTCCGACACCGGCGATGGCGTAGACCCGACCGACATCCTCTCTGGCCGCGAGATAGAGTCCGCTCCCGAAGATGAATAATCCAGAGAAGAGCAATACAAGCGGGAGCGGGTCGTTCCCGTGGTCCTGTGTCGTATAGCCTTGGTGGGCACTAGCCGTTCCAGCGAGACAGACCGTGACGAATACCGACGACAGACGGCGCGCCAGCTCGCGCATGTCGCTCGCTCGGCGTGGCACAGACTAAACGGTTCGGAAAGAACGGAGAACGTCAGTCGTCCCGGGCCGACCCCGGCGGCGACAGGTTGCGGCCGTCAGTCCGTCCGGACGACGTCGAGGCCGTTGTTCTGTTCGACTTCCTCGTGACCGCCGTCAGTTTCGCTGAACTCACGACCGTCCTGCTGGAAGTTACTCGCTGCGTCGAAGGAGGTGTCGTCGTCGACTCCTTCGATGGCCTCTCGAGACTTGTTGGCCTGCTTTTGCGTCGTTGGACCGAGCACCTGGGCGCTCTTGACGCCGGTCATGATTGCCATGACGCGGACCTTGCCCTTGTACTCCTCCTGGATGCGCGCGCCCCAGATGACGTTGGCGTCGGCCTCCAGTCGGTCGGTGATGTTCTGGGCGATGCCCTCGGCCTCCGACAGTGTCAGGTCGGGGCCGCCGGTGATGTGAACCAGGCCACCGCTGGCGCCGCGGTAGTCGACGTCCAGCAGCGGATGGTTCATCGCGTCTTTGACCACCTCTTCGGTCTTGTTTTTGTCCTGTGTCTCGCCGACGAGCATCACAGCGACGCCGCCCTTGTTCATGATGGAAGTCATGTCGGCGTAGTCGAGGTTGATGAGCGACGGCTGGGTGATGGTCTCGGAGATACCCTTGACCGTCTCGGCGATGATCTGGTCCATCACCGAGAACGCCTTGCCAATCGGCAGGTTCGGGACGTAGTCGAGCAGGCGGTTGTTGTCCAGCACGATAATCGAGTCGGCCTCCTCGCGGAGCCGTTCGAGGCCTTCTTCGGCCTTGACCGTGCGGGCACGCTCGACGTTGAACGGCGTCGACACCATGCCGACGACGATAGCGCCCTGTTCTTTGGCAATCTTCGAGACGACCGGGGCCGCGCCGGTCCCGGTACCGCCGCCCATGCCAGCGGTCACGAAGACGAGGTCGGCGTCACCGAGCACCTCTTTGATGGTCCCCTGTGCCATCTCGGTCGCGCGCTCGCCCATCGAGGGGTCGCCGCCCGCGCCGAGCCCGTTGGTCAGGGACTTGCCGACGAGTATCTTCGTGTCGGCTTCGATCATCTTGAGGTGCTGTTTGTCGGTGTTGATTGCGATGGTCTCGGCACCGTCGACACCGATGTTGTACAGTCGGTTGACGGTGTTGTTACCGGCACCACCGGCGCCGACGATGACGATTCGAGGGTCGCCGAAGCCGTCGACATCGTCCATCTGCTTTTGCTCTTGTTCGTCGCGTTCGAGCGCTTCGTTGACAATATCTTGCATTGTTAGACCCTCGCCCACGGTTTGTTTTTCCGGCTCTCGCGCTTCTCGGATGGACGCTCCTTACCGGTGTCCTGTTCGGCGAGCATCTCGCGCACCGCCGAGCGGATGGCTTCGCTCCGGTTGGGGTATTCCCCCGTATCGACCATTTGTTCGACCTCTTCGATCTGCTGTTTCGGAATCCGTAGTGTCACACGCTCCATATTTTGTATTCCCCTGTGTTGGGTAAGACGGGGGCAGTTTACACGCCGCCCACTCGTCTTACACAGGAAAACCGCATGACAGCACAGGATTGTGCGTCACGCGCCACCCTCTGTAAGACGACCGTCTTACGCACAAAATACCACATACTGTGGTATAATAAAGGTTTCGGCGGGCGTAAGACATTGTTCCGTTTACGGCAGTATACACGCCCTACCTCTCGTTTTCAGCAGTTATCCCTGTTCAAGGACATCGGCTGCAGGGGTCCGACGACCGCAGCCGGGGCAGAATGCCCAGTCAGAACGGAGTTCGTCACCGCAATCGCAGAAGACACGCCGGGACGACTTCTCACCGCAGTTCGGGCAGTAAACGTGTCCAGAGGCGATGGTTTCGCCACATTGGGCACACGTCGTACTTCCGTTTGCACCGGTGTTTTCACTCCGTCCCTCGTCTGTCATACGCTCCTCGGACGTGTGAGACGACTCGTTTGACGAGTCGGATTCGACGTTTACAGCGTCCGAATCAGCGTCCGTCGTCGCGGTCGAATCGCCATCCAGCGCGATGTTTACGTTGATATCCTGGGGTTGGCGGGGCGTAAACGCTCGTTCGAGTCTGTCAGCGATGAGCGCGTCGACGCGTTCGGCGACAAGGTCGTCGAGCGTCTCCGCATCTGCAGCCTCCCGCGTGGTCGAGTCGTCAGACTCGGCCGCTCCGTCGAGATACTCGCGGAGCGCGTCGCGCATGACCTCGCTTTTCGAGGCGTCAAACTCCTCGAGACGGTGGATAAGGTCGTCGTCGGCGCGGAAGGTTATCTTACTCATCGTGCTGTCTTACACGTTGTCACCCAGGTATTTCAATCTTCCCAGAGGTCAGACAGCCGTCAGTCGAGTGGCAGACAGCGACACGGCAGCGGCCCAGCTAAGAGGAACGAATGATAATCGTTAAGTCCGACAGTCGTCCTACTCAGAGTTGCACCCGCCCTTAGCTCAGACTGGTAGAGCAGTCGACTGTAGATCGACTTGCCCCCCGTTCAAATCGGGGAGGGCGGATTTGCTGTGTGAATCCGGCCGAGCCGGTTTTTGCTCGGAAGTCACAGCCCGCGAGCGAAGCGAGCAGGAATGACTTCCGGTGTTCAAATCGGGGAGGGCGGACTGCTTTTCCGCGACCCACTACGGTGAGCGGAAAGTACGTCCAACCGACGCGATTTGAGCTTGTGAGTCGCGCGCAGCGGAGCGAGCACGTCTCACAGTGTTCAAATCGGGGAGGGCGGATTTCTCTTGCGAACGGCAGTAAGCAGTGAAAGCTCCAGCCAACTGTTCCTCGCGCACCCGTCCCCCGCGCACGCGAGAGCGTACTAATCAAAAAACACATATCCAGTACTCCAAACAGGTCATCCATGACACGGGACCGCCGCCCGTCGCTCAGTCGTCGGACCTTCCTCGCACTCGCGGGTGCCAGCGCGATTGCGGGCTGTCAGACTGAGTCAGACACCTCCAACACGCCGACACCGCCTCCCGTCGTCGAAGGCGGCTACGAGCATCCGACGCCACGCCCAGACCCGGACTGGGAGGCCCCAACGACAGCACCCCGGACGGACATCCAGGTCGAAACGCTGGTCGAGAACCTGGAGATTCCGTGGGACATCTCCTTTTCCGGCGCGGGCGAACTGTACATGACCGAGCGGACCGGTCGGATTCTGCGCTTTGACTCCGGCGAAGTATCGGAAGTCGCGCGTCCGGCCGACGCCATCGACGCCGGCTCGCTCCCACCGGGCAGCGACAAGGAGCCCTGGTGGGTCACAGGCGGGGAAGGCGGGACCCTGGGCGTCGCCGTCCATCCCGAGTTCCCCGACAAGGAGTGGGTATACGTCTACTACACGGCCGGCGAGGACGACAATAAGGAAAACAGAGTGGCGCGTTTCGACGTGGGCGCGAGCGACCCCGCGAGTACCGAGGAGATACTCATCGAGGGGATTCCTGCCTCGAAGATTCACAACGGCGGGCGCATCCGATTCGGCCCGGACGAGAACCTCTGGGTGTGCTGTGGCGACGCCGGCGAGGGTGCGGTCGCACAGGACCTCTCGTCGCTCGCCGGGAAGATTCTGCGCATCACACCGGAGGGGAAAGCCCCCGCAAGCAACCCGAAACTGGGTGGCGACCGGCGCATCTTCACCTACGGGCACCGGAACCCACAGGGCCTCGACTGGCTCCCGAGTGGCGTCCCAGTCGCGAGCGAACACGGCCCGGCAAACAGAGACGAGGTCAACGTCCTCTTGCCGGGGCGCAACTACGGGTGGAACGAGGTCCGGGGCGTGGCCGACGACCCGAGCGACGCCTTCGACACGTACCCCGAGCGCAGCGACGTGATGCCGCCGGTGGTCAACACCGGCCCGCACGCGGGATGGGCACCGACCGGCGCGACCTTCTACACCGGCGACAGCCTGCCCTCGCTCCGGAACCGGTTCGTCGTGGGCGGCCTCGTCAGCCAGTCGCTCTGGTCTGTCACACTCACCCCGAGCGGGGAAGAGCTGCCACCACTGAACGGCGGGACGAGATACGACAGCGACTGGACACACGACGCCTACACCGCGACAGCCCACCGCCTGCTCGAGGACGAACTCGGCCGCATCCGCCACGTCGCACAGAGTCCAACGGGCGACCTCTACGCCATCACCTCCAACCGCGACGGCCGTGCGAGCGGGCAGTTCCCACGCCAGAAAGACGACGTCCTCGTTCGTCTCACGCCCCCCTGACCGCCCGCTGAGAGTCGGCGCCGGCCGACCGACATTCGGCGTTAGTATACTATTTCAGATAGGACAATTTTACAATCATCCGGCCGGATACATACGTTACTAAACAATTCATATATCCGAGAACTCAGGGTCAGAGCCAGGCCGGCCCAGTATATATAATATATCCCTCATTTCCACCCAAAGAGGCGTGTGCAGAGTGAACAGACACCAGTATCTGGTATCAACTCATAGATTATTTTTCGACAGATGTCTGAGACCGATGTCGTCGAAAAATCGCGGGATAGCCGCCGGAAGTCAGCAAACGAATAGGAAGTCCCGAATCGCAGGACAGCGCCGGTGCAAAATGGCGTGAACAATCAACCCGCTTTTTGAGAGTCGAAGCCTTTTGGTCTACTGTGGTCGCGATGGGTGTCCTCAATAAAGCGAAAAAAGTGTCAGGTATCTCGGAGGAGGGCGAGGAGCGGGCCCTGTACGTCTGCCTCGCGTGCGAGACTACCTTCGAGGTCCAGCACCACACCTGCCCCACCTGTGGGAGTTTCGACGTTCGCCACTCGAAGTGGGTCCAGGAGTGACATCCAGGCACCACCCGTGGCACTGCCACGGACACAGACGCGTACCCGCACGGGTCGGCCACGGTCGCGGGTACCTGCGTCACACACCGTTTTGTCCCGCGTGATTGAAGTAGAATTGCGACGTTGCAACGGTAGTGGCAACCTCGTTTGACTGCTTTGGGACACTCGTGACCGCCGAGCGGCCAGCAGCGCCGTGGGCGGCCGCCGCGGAGGAGCTCGCTGCTCGTGGCATCTCTGTCCCAGAGGACTGGGAAGATTCGTATCGGTCCTCACACATCTCGGTCGAGCGAGGCAGAGAACTCTCGCTCGTCGAACACACACAGGCCGCACTCGATAGTCGCGACGTCGCGGCAAGCAGTGACACGGTCAAGGAAGCGCTGCTTGCAGCCTTCGACGGGTCCGTCGAGGTCCGTGAAGGCACCACCGAGGCACTGACCGCAGCAGCGGCTACCGGTCCGGTGGGTATCCTTTCGAACTGTAGCCTTCCCGGCCTCGTCGAACAGACGCTCTCGCGCGTGGACATCGGCGACTCTATCGACACGGTCGTCACGAGCGTCGGCTGTGGCTGGCGCAAGCCCCACGACAGGGCGTTCGCTGCCGTGGCAGACGAACTCGGCGTCGACCTCGACTCGCTGGTGCACGTCGGTGACGACGCCCGAACCGACGGTGGAGCGCGGACCACCGACGCGACAGTCGTACTACTCGACGACGTTCCGCTCAGGGAGTTTCCCGCGTGGCTGGAGGAGTCAGCGTGGGACTGAGCGCGCTCGTCCTCGGCGGGTCGCTCGCACTCGATGTCGCAGTCGGTGAACCGCCCCGGCGGCTCCACCCTGTCGCGTGGTTCGGCCGACTGGTCGGACGCGTCGACAGACCCTGGGGTCGGCCTGGTATCGTCGGCAGCGTCGCCGCCGCCGTCCTCCCGGTTGCTGTCGGGCTGGTGGTCGGCAGTGTTGTGCTGGCAGCCGGGCAAGTGGACCCGCTCGCTGGCGCGCTCGTCGGCGCGGTGGCGCTTTTCGTCTCGACGAGTCTCCGGCGACTCCTCGACCGGGTGCGCGACGTCGTCACGGCGACCGGCGAGGACATCGAGCTGGCACGGGAGCAACTGCGTGCGCTGGCCGGGCGGGACGCGACGCATCTCTCGGCAGGCGAGATTCGAAGCGCCGCCGTCGAGAGTCTCGCGGAGAATCTCGCGGACGGACTGGTCGCGCCGCTGCTGTATTACGCCGTCTTCGCGGCGGGAGCAGCCGCCACGGGTGCGGGGCCAGTCCTCGCCATCGCCGCAGGCTGTGGCGGAGCAGCGTGGGTGAAGGGCGTCAACACGCTCGATTCGATGCTCGGCTATCACACGAAACCGACGGGGAAGGGTCCGGCTCGGCTCGACGATGCCGTGATGTGGCTCCCTGCCCGCGTGAGCGCGGTCTTGCTCGCCGTCGTGCTGGCCCGGCCGGGCGCGCTGGTGGCTGCACGCCGCTGGCAGGGGCGTCTCGCGTCGCCAAACTCCGGGTGGCCGATGGGGACGCTGGCTGCTGGCCTGGCCGTTCGACTCGAAAAGCCCGGCCACTACGTGCTCAATGCCGAGCAGGAGTTGCCCGACACCGCGGTTACAACGGTCGCCGTCCGGCGCGTTGCCGTGACCGGCCTCCTCGCGTACGCACTCGCGGGGGTGGTGGCGTGGTACTGAGCGCACTCCGGGGCGCAGTCGGCTTTCTCACACAGATTCCGGTCGGCCAAAACCAGCAGGCCTTCGACGCCTTCTGTGCGCGCGTCGGCGTCGTCCCATTGGTCGGCTATCTCGTCGGCGCACTCGTCGGGCTGGCGCTTGTGGTTCCCGGCCCGGCACCGACAGTCGCGTTGCTGTACGTCCTCGCAGTCGTCGCTGTGACGGGCATCAATCACGCCGACGGCCTCGCCGACCTCGGCGACGCGGCCGTCGTCCACGGCGACCCCGAGAAGCGCCGGTCAGTGATGCGCGATACGACCGTCGGCGTCGGCGCGGTCGTCGCCGTGGCGGTCGGCGTGGCTGGACTCGCTCTCGCCGCGCTCGTCCTCGCGACGATGCCGGTGCGCGCTGCGCTCGGTATCGTCATGGCGGGTGAAGTCGGCGCGAAACTCGGCATTGTCACGCTCGCCGCGACTGGTCGCCCGAGCCACGACGGTCTCGGCTCGCGGTTGCTCGGTGCGGGGACCGGACAGCTAGTGCTCGGTATCGCGCTGGCGGTCCCCGCGACAGTTCTCACCTGGCCTGTGCCCGCGGCGACGGCTGCCGTGGTCGCCGGCCCGCTCGTCGCGCTCGGTCTCAGACAGTGGGCACACGCCACCCTCGACGGCGTCGGCGGCGACGTCTTCGGGGCGACAAACGAACTCGCACGCATCGCGGGCCTGCACGCGGGGGTGGTCGTGTGGACGCTCTACTGATGTGTGGCGGAGAAGGGACGCGGCTGGCAAGCGACCGGGAGAAGCCGCTGTTTCCCGTCGCGGGAACGCCGATGGTCGAGCGCGTTCGCCGGGCACTATCCAACAGCACGGTCGAACGAACCTTCGCGGTCACCTCCCCGGCGACATCGGAGACGAAAGCAACGCTCGACTGTCCGACTATCGAGACGCCGGGCGAGGGGTACGTTGCCGACCTCGACCGGGCGCTGGCCGACGACCGCATCACTCGCCCGGTGGTGACCGTCGCTGCCGACCTCCCGTTGCTCGACGGGGAAGCCGTCGACGCTGTCGTCGACGTCGCGAGTGGGTCGCTCACGGTCGCCGTTCCGGTCGGGCGAAAGCGTGCGCTCGGACTGAGCGTCGACACACAGTTCCGGTATCGAGGGGTGGCGGTGACGCCGGCCGGCATCAACGTCGTCGACGGTGCCGACGACGAGGTGGCGGTCCGACGTGAGCGCCAGTTCGCGGTCAACGTCAACCGACGGGCAGATGCGCGGAGAGCGGAATGGCAACTCGCAGGACGATAGCGGAGTCCCAGCAAAACTGTTAACCAGAACGGGGAGAGTGTACAGACAGACATGGACCCGGACGCCGTCGACGACCTGCGCTCGGGTGCGAGTGAATCGCCGAGTGACGACACAGCGAGCGAGGCGAACGCCCCCTCGGAACCCCAGGCTGGCGTCGGCGCTGGCCGGGTCCCACACGGGAGCAGCGAGGACCCACATCTGCTGGATTTCAGTGCGAACACGAACCCCCTTCGTCCCGACGGCGTCAGGCAGGTGTACGACGCCACGCTCTCGGTGGCGGAGTCCTACCCCACGGCAGATTACGACGAGTTCCGCGCAGCAGCCGCCGAGTACGTCGGGTGTGACGCCGCCGACGTGATTCCGACCGCCGGCGGGCTGGCTGCAATCCGCCTGACGATTGCCACGACAGTTCAGTCCGGCGACGAGGTGCTCGTCCCGACGCCGAGTTTCGGGGAGTACGCCCGCGAAGTGCGACTCCAGGGTGGGACTCCCAGGTTCGTCCCCCACGACGAGGTGCTCGACGCCGACCCAGCGGAGTTCGCGCTCGTCGTGGTCTGTACCCCGAACAATCCCACCGGCGACGCCTCCGACCCCGACCGCCTCTGGGCCTTCGCCGACCGCTGCAGGGATGCGGGCACGGCGCTGCTCGTCGACGAAGCGTTCATCGACTTTACCGACCTGCTGACGCTGGCCGGCCACGACGGCGTCGTCGTCGCCCGGTCGCTGACGAAGATATTCGGCCTGCCCGGCCTCCGTGCGGGCTTTGCGGTGGCGACCGGCGAGTACCGTGACCGCCTCGACACAGCGCGGCTGTCGTGGGGCCTCGGGACGGTGGCCGCCGCCGTCGGAACCCACTGTCTCGGACAGACGGCGTTTGTCGAGGCCACTCGCGAGCGCGTCGCAAGCGAGCGGGCGCGAATGCGCGACCGCCTCTCGGAACGGTTCGACGTCCACCCCTCCGACGCACCGTTTCTCCTGCTCGACTGTGGGAGCGCCGAGGCAGTCGAGGACCTGCTCGAAACGGTCGAACGCGCCGACATCGCCGTCCGGGACGCCCGGACGTTCCGTGGGCTCGACCAGCACGTCCGCGTTGCCGTCCGCCTGCCCGACGAAAACGACCGCCTCCTGGATGCTCTCGATGTTTGAGACACGTTGTGTCGACGGCGTCTGTCGACTCGGCCACGAAGGGGCACGCTGGCTAGCGACCGGGTGGGACGGTGGCTACCGGACAGCCGACGCCGCGTTCAACGTCTCGGTCCCGACGGGGTTCGAACGGACCGACCTGGACGACTACGCACGCGAGCGTCTGAGTGTTGCCGGATTCGAGCGCGCCGGCCCCGTCCTGCTGACCGGCGTCGACCTCGTACACGCCCGCGGCGCTCGTGCGGGCAGTGTCACAGTCGTTGCGACTGTCGGCCTCTCGAATCCGGCTTCGTTGCCAGTTGAGAACGGCCAGGCACGCGCCGCCGAGGCCAGCGCAGACGACCAGCCGCCGGTCGGCACAGTGAACCTGCTCGTCGGGACGACGCGGGCACTCGAAGATGGGACGCTGGCGACTCTGCTGGCGACAGCAGTCGAGGCAAAGGCTGCGACCCTCCAATCGCTGACGGGCTTTACCGGAACGACCAGCGACGCACTCGCGGTCGGCTGTGACCCCGGCGGTGACCCGATGGCGTTCGCCGGCAGCGGTACCGAAGTCGGCAGTGCAGTCCGGGCCTGCGTCCGCGATACAGTCACGGCGAGTCTCCGTGCACGCTACACCGACACCGACCTGCCGCTGTCGGTCGCCGACGCGGCCCACGGTGTCGTCACCGACCGCGAAACCGAGCCGTTCCAGCCGTAGCACAACAGCTATTTCCCTAGGGCAACTGCAGTTTCCAACGGAGTGTCGCGAGAGATATCATGACAGGAGACGACGCCACCGAGTCGGTAGTCCAGGCCCAGCCAATCGAGCCAGCAGCGCCCGAGGAGTTCGGACTGGTCCAGGTCTGGTGGGGTGACGGGAAGGGAAAGACCACCGCGGCACTGGGGATGGCGATGCGCGCGGCCGGGCACGGTTACCGCGTCCACGTTCTCCAGTTGATGAAAGGCGGCACGGGAACCGTCGAGGACGTACGCGGCGAGTACAACGCGATGGCCGCCCTCCCGGGCATCACCCACGAGAATTCGGGCCACTACGGCTGGCATGGCTTCCTGGACGGGTCGGCCGACGACGAACACGAGGCGAAAGCGCAGGGCGCACTCGCACGGGCGACGGAACTCGTCGACGCTGCCGCCGAGGCCGACCTCTCGACGCCATTTGCCCTCGAGGGCAGTGCCGACGACGGCGTTCACATGCTGATTATCGACGAGATTCTCTACGCGGCAAATCGCGGGCTGGTCGACCCCGCAGACGTGGTCGAGCTAGTCGAGCGCAAACCAGAGGGGCTGGAACTCGTCCTCACCGGCGGACACGACCGTCCCGAATACGTCACCGACGCCGCCGACCTCGTAACGAACGTTCGCAAAGAGAGCCATCCAATCGAAGCCGGGCAGGGCGCCCGGAAGGGGACTGAGTTCTGAGCATGGACGACCAGCGCGACAGCGAGTCAGCCAAGACGGTTCTGGTCGCCGGGACAGCGAGCCACGTCGGCAAGAGCACCGTCGCGGCGGGGCTGTGTCGGATTCTCGCAGACCGGAACGTCGCTGTCGCGCCCTACAAGGCACAGAACATGAGCAACAACGCTCGCGCGGTCCCGGGGCGAGGAGAGTCCGGCGGCGAAATCGGCGTCTCCCAGTACGTCCAGGCGCGGGCTGCTCGCGTGCCTGCGACCGTCGACATGAATCCTGTCTTGCTGAAACCCCGCGGCGAGGGCGAGTCGCAGGTCATCGTCCACGGCGAGGCAGTCGGCCACTACAGCGCGGGTAGCTACTACGAGGACCACTGGGAAGCGGCACTCGCCGCGGCCCGCGAGTCCTACGAACGACTCGCCAGCGACCACGACGTGCTCGTCGCGGAGGGTGCCGGCTCAATCGCCGAACCGAACCTCCGCGACCGGGACCTGGCGAACGTCGAGACGGCTCGCTTTTCGGATGCGGAGATTCTGCTGGTCGCAGACATCGAGCGCGGCGGCGTCTTCGCCAGCCTCGTCGGGACGCTCGAACTGCTGCCCGGTGACCTCAGAGAGCAGGTCGTCGGGGCAGTCATCACGAAGTTCCGGGGAGACCGCGCTATCCTCCGGCCCGGTCTCGAGGAGTTCGAAGACAGGACCGGCGTTCCCGTCCTCGGGGTCGTTCCCCACGACGACCCCGGCCTTCCGGAAGAGGACAGCGTCTCCTTGCCATCGGAGGGTAAACGCGCGCTTGACGGTGCCGACGACGGCGTCCCCGACGACCAGGCCGTTACCATCGCGGTCCCCCGACTCCCGCGTATCTCGAATTTTACCGACTTCGGCCCGCTCGCTCGCGTCCGGGGCGTTCGCGTCGCGTACGTCCCGCTCGAAGACCCACTCGACGCCGATGCCGTCGCCATCCCGGGCACGAAGAATACGGTCGACGACCTGCTCGCACTCAGAGAGTCGAGGATGGCCGAGCGCATCAGAGCCTTCGAGGGACCAATCGTCGGCATCTGTGGTGGCTACCAGATGCTCGGGGAGCGAATCACGAACGCCGCCGTCGAAAGCGCCAGTGGGGCCGACGAGGTGGTCGGTCTGGGATTGCTTCCCGTCGCGACACACTTCGACCCGGAGAAACGCGTCGAAGCGGTCACGCGCGAGGTGGACGGCGTGGGACCGCTCGCGGGCGCACACGGGGAGGTTACCGGATACGAGATACACATGGGCCGCACGGAGCTGGTCGGCGACGCCGCGCGGCCCTTCGGCGGACGCGGCGCCGGGACCGAGCGCGTGCTCGGCACCTACCTCCACGGTCTCTTCGAAAACGAGACCGTCCGCCGGGCGTTCGTCGAGACTGTCTTCGACCGAGCGTCGGTGGGTCCACAGCCAGATGAGCGAGCACAGCCCTCACCGTACGACCGCGCAGCGACACTCCTCGAAGAGTTCGTCGACCTCGACCCCCTCAACTTGCAGACTCTGTGACCAGTACCGACTGGCACGTGGCGATACGCGAAAACGGTCTCCGACCGCGCGACGGCGAAAAGAGCGGACATGCGAGCTTTTATACTGGAAAGCAAGACAAGAGCCGACAAGATGGTGGAAGCGTTCGCCGTCGCCAGCGGCAAAGGGGGGACGGGGAAGACGACGAGCACGCTCGCGCTGGGCATGGCACTCGCCGACACACACGACGTGACGATTATCGACGCCGACACCGGGATGGCAAATATCCTCTTTCACGCCGGCCTCGCGGACGTCGAGACGACACTCCACGACGTCCTCGCGGGAACAGCCACGACACACGAAGCCGTCTACGACCGGTTCGGGATGGACGTGGTCCCCTGCGGGACGTCACTCGCCGGCTTTCGGGAGGCAGACCCGGACAGACTCCGGGACGTCGTCGCGACGCTGGCCGCCGACACCGACGTCATCTTGCTCGACTCCGCGGCGACGCTCGGAAGTCGGGCGGCCGTCCTGCCGATCGTCCTGGCCGACCGCATCGTCGTCGTCCTCCAGCCGACGATTCCCTCGCTCTCGAACGGACTGAAAGTCCAGGAGTACGCCTCGACGTACGGCACCGACGTCGCCGGCCTCCTGTTCAATCGAGTCACCGACGACGCAGACATCGACACTATCGCCAGGAAGGCAGAGCGGTACTTCGACGGTGAGACGCTGGCGAACGTGCCCGAGAGTGACACCGTGCGCGCGGCGCGTCGGGCGGGCAAGCCACTTCTGGCATACGCTCCAGAGACCGACGCTGCCGCGGCCTACCGTACTGCTGCCGACCGGCTGGACGTTCGACCGGGCACCTCCGGCGCCGTCGCAGACCGGTTCCGGCGTGCGGTCGTCCCGGACGAACTATGAAACTGCCACGCGGCCAACTCGTCCGCCAGCGCGTCGTCGCCGACGTGGGCACCGTCCTCGCGACGGCACTGGAGAGTGCGCTGACGGGCTACGCACGGCTCGAATCGCAGGACGCGCTCTTGCTCGACGGCGACGGCGCCGGCGTCCTCATCTTCGAGGACGGAGTCCCGAGCGGCGCATACCACACCGGGACCGAGAGCGCCGGTGCAGACGCACTCTCCGACATCGCAGTCGCCGGTCCCTACCGTCTGGAACTGTACGAACTCGACGCCGACGCACTCGCGCCAGTCCACGACAGCGACCATTTCCAGCTACCGCCCGAACTCCCAGCGAAGCGACTCGCCAGCGACCCGGACCTGGCAGAGCGGACGCTGGCAGCCACGCCGGACGAACGCAGAACAGAACACGAGGAATCGACTGCCGGAGCCGATGCCGTCGAGGCGTTCCTCGACGACGAAGAAAAGATCGCGTCGATTCAGGAGCGTGCCCGTGACCAGGCACGCGAGCGAGCCAAGGAGTGGGGCTTCAAACGTTGACCGGTATCCACCAGACCCGGCTCCGGCCGCCGACCTTCTTGCTCTTGAGGTCCGTCTGCTCTTGGAGCTGGTGGAGTTTGTTCAACGCAGTGCGGCGCGAACAGTCCAGACGGTCAGCGACTTCGCTTGCAGTCAGCGGTTCGGCGTAATCCTCTCGGGATTCGAAGACAGCTGTGACATCCGAAAGCGTGAACTCGACGTCGCGACCCTGTGGACTCATACCTGAGACGTACCTCTCCAGTCACTTATTCTTTCCTACGTGCGTATCGGGCTGTCAGCCCGCACCGATTGGGACTGTCAGTACTGTCGTCCCCCGAGCAGTGCGGTCGGGTGTCGTGAGTTGGATGTCGACAGCGACTGCGAGGACGTGCGTTCGGCTGTCCCGATTCTGTATCACGACTCCGCGGTCGGTCTGGCAGGGTCCAAACGACCGGTCCGGCCCCTGCGGACAGTGCTCGCGTTCCCATGCCTGTGCATGGGAGTTGTTGTACGACACGTCGATGGCGGTCCCGTCGCCGAGCGCCGCCGTCGTCAACGAGTCTATCGACGGCTGGAGTTGGTCGCGGAGTGTCGTCACTGCACCCGAGCGGTTGTCCCAGCTATGCTTGGCTGGAATGTCGCTGCTGGCCGCGACCAGTGACCGCTCGAGCGTCCGCTCGACTTCCGGGACCGTTTCGTCGTCGACCGTCGCAGTCTGGATGTCCTCGTGATACCCGAGTTGGAGATACGCCAGTGCCATCGGGACTAACGCAATCGCGATGGCCGCGGCAGCAAGCACGACCAGTTGTCCACGCTCGCGAGTCATGCGTACCACACCCTGAGCGTCACCGTTCCGTGACGAGTCGTCGTTGTGCCAACACCAGTCGGGACGCCATCTGGAAGCGCATGCCCCGCAGTCCCATAGGGGGTTTCGAGACGGAACATCACGTTGTCCGGGAGGATGCGTTCGAGCCGTGTGACCAGCGTCTCTTTTTCTCGCTCGAAGGTATCTTCGTCAGAGACCATCTCGGAGAGTCGCGTCGTCTCACCGTGAGCGGGGTTCTCGGTTGCGAGAACGGTCACTGCATCGTCGGCGTACGCATCAAGTTGTGCCTCGCCGGCAGTCGGACTGGAGACACCGAGTGCGAACGTGAACGTGACACCGAGCAAGAGGAGAACGCCGACTGCGGCTTCGACGGCAGTCAGCGAGGCCTGTGCTCTAGCCATCCACGGTCACCCCCAGGCGTGCCTTTCGCGACTCGACTGGGTAGTACGTGAGAGAGACGTCGCCAGTCGAGAGGCGAGCAGAACTCTCGAAGGAGAGTCGTGTCGTCTCGAGTCTGGAGACGCCGACTGTGAAATTCCCGCGAAGTCCCGACTCGTTGTGCAAGACGACCCGATTGCCAACTCTGGCAGTCGAGATTGTGATATTCTGCGATGGGCGAATCGCGAGGTCGAGTCGGTTGGTTCGACGCGGAAGTGTGACGTTGTTACTGCCAGCAAACGGCGGTGTGAGCGTTCTGTTTCGCCGCTGTTCAACGACCACCAGCCGCTCTATCGACGTTCCGCCGTCGGTGTCGCCGGTCGCCACGAGCGTTTCACCGTCGAGGGTCACTTCTGCAGCCACGTCCGCTCGCAACCCACACGTCGTGTGGAGGGTCGTCCGGTTCAGCGTCTCGACTGCCGACGCGTCGAGGACGTTCTGTCGGACAGCGAGCGGACCGTCGGGACTGACGAGTCTGTCCGAGAGGGCGACGGTTGCCTGTCTGTCCAGTGCCGGTCGTTCCGCCGAGACTGCTGCCGTATCGGCAACGGCGACACCGAGCACTGCGACGGAAGTGAGTACGAGAAAGGCAAGCCCCAGTGCTGGGAGCGAAAGTTGCGCTCTCATCGGTCAGCCTCCGCGAGTGTCACGGTGCGGTTCGACGGGGGACCGGTGACGCGGACGACGAGTGGGTCGTCACTGTGCCAGGTGCTGTTCGTTGCAGTGACGGCGGCCGGCAGACTGAGCCGTGTGCGTGCATCCAACCCCTCGTCCGGATGGTCGAGCAGCAACGTTCCGTTGACGAGTCGAATCCGGTACTGCTGGTCGCGAATCGTCGCGGGGAGTGTCGTCTCGGCGCGCACGTCGGCGACACCGTCTGTCTCTGTCTGTGCCTGTTCGACGTGTCCGGCGGCCGTCGCCAGCACTCTCTCGCCGAGTTCGTCGCTGGTTGCAGCCCGATAGTCGGGGACGAGTCCTCCGACAAACAGCCCAGCGATACTCGTGATATAGAGTACTGTCAGCCCGGAGACGAGCAATTTCCCGACGACCGAGCTGACCGCGCGACTATCCATGCGCCACCTCCAGTGAGAGATTGTGGGTGACTATGTATCCACGACGTATCCCGTCGTAGGTCACGACCGTCGATTCGAGGTCGTCACCGTCGATGTCGCGCCGGGCCGTCGACGCGTTCTGGCCGTCGAAGTATGCCGCAAAGGCGTCGGGCGTCGTCGTTTCGAGTGCAACCTCGTATCGTCCCGGACCCAGCACGCGGCGGTCGTGGCTGACGTTCGTTCGGAGTCGAACGGTCGACCCGCCCGACCCGGACACCGCCGTGTCGTCCGCCCCGAGGACTGGCGCACCGACGACGAGGACGCCGTTTCGCTCCGAGGCAGTTATCGGCGGCTCTGTGACCAGCCACGCGGCGCTGTCGCTCCCGCGGACGATAGCGCCCGCCACGAACGCGACGCGGCGCTCGCCCGACGAGAAGACGAGCGCGTCGACGGCACGTTCAGCGACGAGCGTCCCGTTCCGATAGATTCGGAGGTCGCGTTCGACGGTCCGGAGAGTGCCCGCCGCAAACTGGACCGTATCGGTGTGCGGGCCGGTCCGCTCGACAGGCTGGAGTGCGGTGTCCATCTCGTCGGCGAGACGGGTCGCGTCGGCCTGAGCCGTCTGGGCGTCGATTAGCTCGCCGACACCGACCGTGAGTCCGCCGAGTGCGAGAACGGAGATACCGAGCATGAGTGCGACACCGACGACGTGAGACTGTGCGCGGCTCATGTCAGTCCCAACCCCACGAAGACGACGTAGGTTAGTGCCACGAGAATCCCCGAGTGAAGCAGTGCCTCGTACTTGCCGCGACTCGCCGTGCCCGCAAACCAGCCACAGGCGACGACGGTAGCCTGTGTCACCAGGTAGAACCGTTCGCGGTCGCGTGCCGGGTCGACCGCGTTCGGGTCCAGCCCGATGCCGGCGTTGGCACTCGAGACCGTCGAGAGCTGTGCGAACCCGTCGAGGACCGCGGCGTTGACGGCGACGACGATACCGACGACGAGCAAGGCTGTCGTCCATCCGACGGCGGCATAGACCAGCAAGCGCGAGCGGAGTGCCTTGCGCTCGTGATACAGCCGCCCGATTTCGGTTTCGAGCGTCTCGAAGACTTCCTCGGTGTCGCTCCCGGATTCGAGTGCGCCGACGACCAGGCCGACAGTCTGGGAGGCAAGCGGCGTGCCGACCCGCTCGACAAAGCGGTCCAGCGCCGCCGCTCGAACGTCCGCGCCGTCGTCGACGCCGGTGGTCAGGTCGAGATTGAACGCGAGGTCTTCCACGTCTGGCTGGAGTGCGCCGAGGTCGACTTCGCGTGCCACACGGTCGACGGCGTCCGGAAACGGCCTGCCGAGGCTGACGTGGCCCGAGACAGCGTGGATGAAATCCCGAATCTCCCGGTCTTTCGCGTCGTCGTGTGCGGCCCGCCGGACAGCGACGAGGCCGACCGGAACGCCGTAGCCGGCGTAGCTCAAGAGGGCGACGTTCACCGGTTCGTAGCCGAGCGTCCAGAGGCCGCAAGCGAAAACCACTGTGGGGAGCGCGATGACTTTCGCGGCACTCGCCGGATTCGACCTCGCAGTGGCGAACACGCCGCGGACGGTCGACGGAGACTCGTAACTCGGCGTCGCGTGGTCGGTCGGCCGCAGCGAGGCGACAATCGAAGACGCGCCAATCCCGACAGCCAGGACGAAGATGACACTCCCGTATATCAGCAACGCGCGGAGTGTCAGCGCCCCCAGCGGTGTCACGACCGGTTCGGAAAGGCCCGGTGCGAGAACGCTCGCGACGGTCAGAATCAGCACCGCGAGCGCAGGAAAGACGAGCAACACGACGAACAGTTCCGCGACGAGTTCGAGATAGCCACCGGCACGTTCGCGCACGCGGGCCTGTTTCTGGGAGAGCAGTCTCCCTTCCATCTTCAGATAGCCTTCGAGCGAGTCACTGCCCTGGGCCGCGTGTTCGCGGAACTTCAGGAGAAACGGCGAGAGGAGGTCCCGAGAGGGCGTATCTCTGGCGACCATCGACAAACCCTCGTCGAGGCTCCCCGTCAGCGTCGCCTTGTTCAGCGCGGCGCGAAACGAGTCGGCGGTGGCACCGTACGCGTCCTGGTCTGCCACCCGACGGAGCATCGTCCGCTGGTCGTTGTTGCCCGAGGCGAGTACGCGGAGATAGCGGACCGCACCCGGCAGCGTGCGCTCGATTTCCTCGCGGCGCATCGCCGCGGCTCGTCGGAGATACAGGCCGCCAAGCCGAACGACGAGGCTCCGTGCGAGTGTCGCGACGACCGTCGCAGCGACGAGTGCGACGGAGACGCGCGGCACCGCCGGTAGCGACAGCCGGTTCAGGACGGGCAGACCGCTCGAGAGAAAGGAAAGAACGGCCCCGACGAGCCCCGAGGGAACGAAGACGACAGCGACGACGGTGAGCAGGGCACTCACGAGCGCACTCGCCCACGCGAGCCCGTAGATTCGCGCGAGGTACACGTCGAAGCTAGTCGACAGCCCCGCAGCGCGGTAGCTGTGCCGGTCGCGCTCGTGTGCACTCGAATCGGCATGCCGGGAGAACAGCGCGTACAGTCCCCGGTCGAGCGGGCCGAGCCGCGCGGTGTCAGTCTCCGCCGACATCACCACGCCCCCCGTGCGGTGTGTTTCCTGTCTCGTTGCCCTGCCGCCTGTGCAGTCGCTCGACGGTCGCTGCCTCGTCGGTTTCGAGGTCGGCGAGCAGGTCGAACAGCGTCTCGAAGTCGTCGACCGACTCCCGGACGAAGTACTTGACGTAACGGTGTTTGCGGTGGAACTCCGCTTCGACGGACTCGACCGGTCGGTCGGTCAACGTCGCGACGCGCTCGAAGGTGTGCATCTTGCAGGTCGTGTCGTCGTCGCTGGCCGCGTGTGTTCCAGTTTCGTGGTCGCTCTCGCCACCGATTTCGGGGTGGTCGTAGGCAAACCCGAATGTCCCGTCCGGTTCGCGCCACGCGACGGTGTTCCAGTAGACGGTCGTTCCCTGTTTGTGGACGACGCCACATCGCTCGTCGCGGTCCAGCGCGTGAAACGACTGCTCGTCGAGAAGTTCGACGACTTCCCCGACGTACCGGTCGCCGTCGACGTGGCGCGGAAAGACGACGAGGTCGAGTTCCCGCAGGAGATACGGCGGCAGTCCCTGCTCGACCACGCGGTTGACGAGACTCTCGACGTCCTCGGCGTGTGTCGTACCGATGAGCCCGTGGCCGGTGTTCAACACCTCGGCAAACGTCTCGAACGACGCCGTCGTGTTCACCTCGGCGATGACCTCGACATCGGGGTTCAGGTAATTCGCCTCGGTCATCAGGTCGGCCATGGTGACTCGCTTGTGGTCGCTCTCGTGGTCGCGCGTCGTCAGCGAGACACCAGTCTCGTGGGGCAGGCGCACCTCTCGACTGCCCTCGTCGATACTGATTGGTCGGTCCCTGAATGGAACGAACGGCATGTGGGCATTCATCAACGTCGTCTTGCCCGCACCCGTCGGACCCGAAAAGAGGACGACACCGTGGTGTTCGTAGACCAACCAGAGGAGCGCAACCAGTTCCGTCGAGAGGGTGTCATCACGGACGAGGTCCGTCGGCGTCAGCGTGTCCGAGGACTGCTTTCGAATCGAGATGTGTGGCCCGTCCTCGCTGACAGTCGGGAGCGCAACCGCACACCGGATGGTCTCGTCGAGGCCGTCGGGTCGGAGATTCACCTTCGCGCTCGGCGTCGAGGCGTTGAGTTCGGTCCCGTCGGCAGCAGCGAGCTGTGTGACGACGTTGACGAAGGGGCGCTCTGACTCGAAGACGATGTTCGTTGGGACGCGCTGGTCGTGTCCGGTGTCGGTTCGCGGGACGACTTTGACCCGCTCGCCGATGCGGTTTGCCTCGATGTCCTCGAGCATCGGGTCCCGAATCGGCACCGTCAGTTTTCCGTAGCCGACGTAATCCCGGAGGACGTAGTAGACCAGGTCGGAGAGTCGGTCGTCGGCGTAGCGGCGGTCGACCGGCGGGAGCGCGAGGTCGTACTCGGCGAGGGCAGACCGAATCCTGGTCCGAACGGCGTCGAACCAGGCCCGGGTGTTCCGGCCGCGGAGGCGCCTCGCGAGCAGTTCCTCGGCGCGCTGTCGGACGAACGCCGTCTCGTCCTCGATGATGCCGTCGACTGTCGTCTCCCAGAGTCGCTCCTTGGCCTCCGCGATGAGGTCGGCGTCACCGGGCAACAGGTCCGGTTCGCGGACGGCGTACTTCGTCGTGAACGGGTCGTTGCCGAGCAGGTTCTCCCGGTAGAGAACGACCGGAATCGAAAACTCGTGAAACTGGACGGTGTGTCGCTCGATGCGCTCGCTGGCGAACCGCTCGATGAACTGTGGGTCCGCCGGGAGGTCGGTCACTGCTGGCGCGTAGTCGCTGGTGTGGATGACGATACCCTCGTCGTCGGTGTCTGCGACTTCGATACGGTCGTCGAGGGCGTACGGCGTCAGTTCGTCGAGACAGGCCAGCGTGGCGAGTGCGTGGTACGTGACCCGCCGGCGCCCAGCGTGTGAACACTCGACGAGACGGTCGATAACGCGCTCGTGTTTCGGGTCGAACCCCTCAGTCATTCGCTCGACAGCACCCTCACGCGTCCGCGGCCGTTCGAGATGTGCGTCCGCGAAGTACTCCTCAATGCGTTCGAGCGTTGCCCTGTCGCCCGAAGTGAGCGGTGGTTCACGCACGTCGTATGCGAAGTCCGGGCCGTGCTCGGAGATAGTGACGACGGCGCCGGGGTAGACCTCGTACTGGTCGCACACGTCGGGTGCGTACCACGCCTCCGGGTCGTCCGGCGGCAGCGGCGGTGGAACGGACCCGCCGCCGGACGAGTGCTCAGCATCAGTGGCTGCAAGTTCCAGCGTCGCCTCGGCCATAGCCGGGGGTGGTTGTCCCTTCTGCCTTAAAATTCAGTGAAAGAAATCGAAAGGATATATTTGTGTCACGTCCGGCCGGCGGCGGGGCGCGCCAACCTCGAAGCTTCTTGAGGTCCCACCGCGACAACAAAGTATGGACGAACTCATCGTCGCGGCCGGCGGTGCCCTCGTCGGTATCCTGGCAATCGTGGCCCTGCTTAGACGCCGCGGGTCGTCAGACCGCGCGGAGTCAAAGCGAGCACACGAACAGGCACAGCAACGAGAGCCACCGGTCGAACTGGGGGAGACATACGAGTTCGGCGTCACCGACTTCACCGACCACCACTCGGGAGCGCGCGTCGCGGTCGGGAAAGTCGAAGGGTTCGTCCTCTTTACCGAGGACGTGCCCGACTCAGTCTCGACGGGAGACGTGATTCGTGCGAAAGTGCTCTCGTTCAACAAAGGTCGGACCTCTGCCGATGCGACCTATGAAGGAAAGTAGCCTCAGAGATTCAGGGAAGTCAAGTAATCGGCGCTTTACTCCGTTCCAAAACGACAGGGACGACCCCGATTCAATCGCCAGAGTGACCGTTAGCTACTACCTTGCGCCACACAATCGTCCGACAAGTGACTGCCCCCATGGCGGACCAACTGAGAGAGCAAATACAGTCGACAGACCGGCCGGTCGACGCTGACGCGCCGGTCGCGTTGATTACGGGTGCCGCGTCGGGCATCGGTGCGGCAGTAGCCAGGGCCTGTGTCGAGCGTGGCTGGCGGGTCTACGCCACCGACATCGACCCGTCGTTTCCGTCCGACGTTGCCGAGCGCTGTCACTGCCGAGAATTGGACGTGACCGACACCGAGCAGTGTCAGAACGTCGTCGACAGCGTGCTATCTGAGGCCGGACACATCGACGCGCTCGTGAACAACGCGGGCTATGCCGTTCTGGGACCGGTCGAAGACGTCGACCCCGCCGACGAACGGAGGCAGTTCGACGTCCTCGTCCACGGCGTCAGCGCGCTCTGTCGTGCCGTCCTGCCCTCGATGCGTGCGGCCGGACGTGGACGTATCGTCAACGTTTCGAGCGTGCTGGGCCACTCTGCGTACCCCGGGCTGGGGTCGTACTGTGCCGGCAAGGCAGCGCTGGAGGCGCTGACCGACTCGCTCCGGATGGAGCTTCACGGTACCGGGGTCGACGTCGTACTCGTCGAACCGGCGTGGGTCGACACCGACTTCGCAACGACGGCACGGGAGCAACTCGGCGACGACAGAACAGCCGACTACGAGGCGACCTACGCCGCACTCGAAGACGGGTGGGTCGTCGACGGCGGCCCCTTTGCGAGCGACCCCGAGACAGTCGCAGCGACTGTCGTCGATGCGCTCACCGACTCCTCGCCGAAGGCGCGCTATCCGGTCGGTCGCTTCGCCCGGTTCGTCCGCTGGGCACACTTCCTCCCGGCTGCCGTCCAGGACCCAATCCGCCGTGTGATGGGACGGGCCAGCATCACGGGCCGACGAGTCCAGGAGTTCATCTCGGGCAAACGATGAGCGACTCCTCCAGCGACGACGAGCGGACGGTCGAGCTATCGAGTGGCCACGAAGTGACGCTCCCGCTGTCGACGACGGCGACGATGGCCGGCAGCGTCTTCGTCGCCACAGCGGACGTTGCAGAGCGGCTACTTCCCGACGGACTCACACCAGTTCGGGTGACGCCAGCGCGGACAGCAGTGCTCTTGCTCGGTGTCGAGTACCACCGCGTCGACCGGAATCAGTTGTCCCCCTACAACGAGTTTGGAATCTTCCTGCCAGCAGTTCCCGAAACGGAAGTTGCGACCCCACTTGCCGCAGTTCGAGGTGGATTGGGTGGGTACACCTGGCAACTCCCCGTGACGACCGACCCAGCGCGGGCGCTCGGTGAACTCTGGCAGTATCCCAAGACCGTCGGTACGGTCACGTTCGAAGGCGAGGACAGTCGACGACAATCGACCGTCAGCGTCGACGGCCAGCGCGTACTCACCCTCGAGACCGGCCGGCCGCGAACGGTGCCAGTCGAACTCTCCACGCGAAGCTACACCGACGGCGACGGGACTGTTCGAAGCGTTCCCGTCCACGTCGACGGCGACGGCGGCCTCGGACCCGGCTGGCGCAGTTCACACCTCGACCTGGGCGAGCACCCGTGGGCCGACCGGCTCCGAGTGCTGGGAATCGGGAGCCGACCACTTCTATCTGTTTCCTTCGATGGTGAGTTCGTAATCGACCCACCCGAGCGACTCGACTGAGCGGCCCTAGTCGTCGCCAAGCGAGAGGTCAGCAGTCGAGTTGTCGACGACCTCCTCGACCGGCGGGACATCGCTGGTCTCGTGGGCACCGGTCGGCGGACGGTTGACCGCCGCCGCAGACGACTCTTCGAGGTCGGTCCGCTCGTCGATGGTCTCCATCTCGCCGTCGGCATCTCTCGCGTCCTGGTCGATGCGCATCGAGCAAAACTCCGCGCCACACATCGAACAGAAGCGGGCGTCCTTGTAGTTGTCACCCGGAAGCGTCTGGTCGTGATACGCCTTGGCGCGCTCGGGGTCCAAGGCGAGGTCGAACTGCCGGCGCCAGTCGAAGTCGTACCTGGCCTCGGAGAGAGCGTCGTCCCAGTCGCTCGCTCCTGGCCGATTGTTGCCTACGTCGGCAGCGTGGGCAGCGATGCGGTAGGCCGCCAGTCCCTCGCGGACGTCCTCACGGTCGGGGAGTCCGAGGTGCTCTTTCGGGGTCACGTAACACAACATCGCCGCGCCGGACTGGCCGGCGATAGCGGCACCGATGGCCGAGGTGATGTGGTCGTAGCCCGGTGCGATGTCGGTCACGAGTGGACCGAGCACGTAGAACGGCGCGCCGTCACAGACCTCCCGCTGGCGCGCTATCTGCTCGGGAATCTGGTCCATCGGGACGTGTCCCGGCCCCTCGACCATCACCTGAACGCCGTGGTCCCACGCCGTCTTGGTCAGTTCGCCGAGCGTCTCCAGTTCGGCAAACTGTGCGTCGTCGCCAGCGTCGGCAATCGACCCCGGACGGAGGCCGTCGCCGAGCGAAAACGTCACGTCGTGCTCGGCGAAGATGTCACAGATTTCCTCGTAGTGGGTGTAGAGCGGATTTTGCATCGCGGTTTCCTCCATCCACTGGGCGAGAATCGAGCCACCCCGGGAGACGATTCCCGTCTTGCGCTCGTCGGTCAGGGGCAGGTGTTCCATCAGCATCCCCGCGTGAATCGTCATGTAGTCGACGCCCTGCTCTGCCTGCTTTTCGATGACCGAGAGCAGGAGTTCCGGCGTGAGGTCGGCGACGCTGTCGACCTGGGTGCGTGCCTCGTAGATTGGAACAGTCCCGACGGGAACCGGGGAGTGGTCGACGTTCGCCTGGCGAATCTCGTCGAGGTCGCCACCGCCCGTCGAGAGGTCCATCACCGTATCCGCGCCGTAGTGGACGGCCGTGTGCAGTTTCTCCAGTTCCGCCTCGATGCTGCTGGAGTCCGGACTGGCCCCGATGTTGGCGTTGACCTTCGTCGAGAATTCGCTGCCGATGACCATCGGGTCCAGTGACTCGTGGTTGTCGTTGGTCGGAATCACTGCCTGTCCCTGTGCAACCTGCTCTCGGACGAACTCCGGGTCGACCCGTTCGCGCTCGGCCACCCGCTCCATGGCGGGAGTAACCTCACCGTCTCGGGCACGCTGTCGCTGCGTCATAACCACTAGGTTATACTACTTGGTTATTATATTTTCGTGTGGGAACTACCACCGGCCAGTTCAAGCACTCGAATCGAAACGGCTAACAACAACCAGCGGAAAGCCGGAAGTGAGCCGAGGTAGCCTAGCCTGGCCAAGGCGGTTGCCTCGAAAGCAACTGTCCTCACGGACTCAGGAGTTCAAATCTCCTCCTCGGCGTTCTCTCAAGCAAACGAGTGGAGAGTCCTCACCACGGCCCGCCGGAGACGAACGCGAAGATGAGGACACTCACCGAGAGGACGGCAGTGACGAAGACGACAGCGAGTGCCGCTCCCATCGGAATCATGGCGTTGGCGTGGCTGGCCAGCGTCTCCGTGCGGTCGTTGCCGAAGACGGTCACCTCGGCAGTCTCGCTTGCCATGCCCGCTTCCACGGGTTCGATGTCCTCGACGGCCGCCTCGACCAGCGACGCGATGCGCTCGACGAGTTCGGCCTCTGGGAGTGCCTGTCCGACCTGATTCTCCGCCTCGACGGTGTTGACAATGTGGGTGTCGCTGGTCATCACCTCGACGAGGTCGACGCCGTCGATTGCCGCCACGATACGGTCGCGCAAGCCTGGTTCCATGTTGTTCCCGTCGACGAGCACGTAGGCGGTCCGGTGGCCGCCGCTCTCGACGACGGCTGTTCGGATGCCCAGCGGCCCGATGCCGTCTTCGGGGTCCCACGGCGTCTCGTCGTGTGCGATACCCAGTCGGAGAGGGTGCTGGTCCGCCCGCGTGAGACGCTCGCCGAGGTGGCCGGCACCGGCGATGAGGTCGAACGAGCGCTGACTCCCGGGGACGATGTGTCCGAGGTCGGGGCCGTCGAGACCGTTGTTACAGTTGTGTGCGTCGACGAGGAGGACGGTTTCGAGGCTGCTCGTCCGGGCTTCGGCAGCGGCCGAGAGCCCCACGGCGTAGGCAACGTCGTCGGCGAACGTGGGCGCAAAGGTGTTGACGACGAGAGCGTCGTCCCCGAAGGCGTGGCCGGTCAACGTCGCGTCGCCCTCGGCCGTTCGCACGCCCGCACTCGCAGTGGTGGTGTATTCGATTTCCTGATAGGCACGCTCGGCGGCCTCACAGATTGTCTCGACCTCGGATTCGGTGACGAGATTGAAGTCGTGGCCGGCGGTCGCGTGTGGCGCGAAGGCGAGCCCGTCAGTCCGTTCGGCCAGACGGACCGGGAGGTTGCCGCCGCCGATTTCTCCCATCGGTCCGGGGTGAATCATCGGGAGCGTAATCCGGGCCTTCTCCTCGCCGCCCGGCCGGCGAAAGGAGAGGACGGTGACCGGGACGATAGCTTCCTCACCGAGTTCTTCGAAGAACGTTTCGAGTTCGCGAGAGCCCTCCGCGACGTGGCCGATAAATCCCTGGATGAAGTCGAGGACGGACACGCCGAGGCTGGAGCGCCAGGGCCGGTCGATAGCAGCCAGGAACGCCCAGACGGCGACGGCGTGGACGACACAGATGACGGCGAGCATCACGAAGTCGAACGGGTAGATGCTGTTCTGGAGTTCGATTGGTGCCTGTTCCGGCCGGGCCAATATCGTCTGGACGAGCGGTCCGCCACCGACTTCGAGATAGTGCAACGACCCGCTGTATACAAACAGCATGACAGCAGCGGCGACAGTCTGGACGCTCGCAGGCAGCGTCGCCTGCAGTGGCGGTTGGCGAGAGACGGCAACGAGAACTAGCAGTCGGAGCGCGAAGATAGCCGCAAGTGCGATGAGCAACGCATCGAGGATGAACTGCTGGGAGAGACCGAGGCCCACGGAGAGAATCGCGGCAGCGAGCAGAGTGACCACGACGAGCAACGCACACGCGAGTGCGAGCAGTGCCGACCGGTCACGGGTGAGTTGTCCACCGAGTGCCCGGTCGATGTAGGGCGTGAGGACTCCCGCGGTGACGGTCGGGACGCCGACGAAAAACACCCCTCGCCAGGCGTCGTCGAGGGGAAACGCCGAATCGAAGGCCAGCCATCCAGTGACCGCCGCGAGCGCGAGCGACAGCGCGATGCTGGCGTACCAGCGCGGCGTCTGGAAGATAAATCGGGAGAGACCGGCGAGGTCTCCCTGCGTCTCGGTCATTACTCCGCTAGGCGGGCAGCGCGATGTTAAATGTAGCTGCTAAATGAACCGTTCGTGACTGGACGACAGGGGACCAGTAGGGACGAGTCAATACCACACACCAGTCGGGGGAGACACCGCGGACTTACTCGGTACAGCGAGCCAGGAAGTTCTCGAAGACTTCCTCGCCTTCCTCGGTGTGGGCGACTTCGGGGTGCCACTGGACGCCGTAGAGGTCGCGGTCGGTGTCGCTCATCGCCTCGACCCCACAGACGTCGCTTCTGGCGGTGCGGGTAAAGCCCGACGGAACTTCCTTGACCTCGTCGGCGTGGCTGGCCCAGACGCGGGTTTCGGGAGCGAGCGAGCCCACGAGCGGGTCCGAGTCGTCTGTTATCTCGACAGTCACGTCGGCGTAGCCGCCGTAGTCGCCCGACCCGACGCGGCCGTCCAGTTCCGTCGCGATGAGTTGCATCCCGAGACAGATGCCGAACACCGGAATATCGAGGTCGAGATACGCCGGGCAGTTGCCGATGCGGTCGATGCTTGGCCCACCCGAGAGGACGAGACCGTCGGCGTCGATGTCCTCCGGTGGGGTGTCGTTGGCAACGATTTCGACGTCCACGCCCATGTCCCGGAGCGCGCGCTGCTCCAGGTGGGTAAACTGGCCGTGATTGTCGATTACGTCGATGCGAGTCATTGCCGACGCGTATGCGAGGGGGGCGTATATGCTCCCCGGAACAGAACGAGCGGGAGTGTGCCAGAAGGCGAGAAGGCCCCCAATCTCGTGGGGATAGACTCGGGACAATCGAGGACAGAGCGGTTGCAGTCACCCGGCGTCTACTCGTCGTCCACGTCGAAGCGCTCGGCCGCCGATTCGAACCCGAACTCCTGCTGTTCTTTCGACCGGCGGCCCTCGCGTTCGGCGATGGCCTCGGGGTCGGGCGCAGCGTCGTCGTCGATGCGCGCCCACGAATCGTGGACCTTCGCGTGGCACCACCGACAGAGATACACCGTAATCTCGTGGCTCGGAGTCCCGTCGCCGGCACTCGAGCCGGCGCGGTAAGAGAGGTGATGTTCCTCCAGGAGTGGGCGTTCGTCGTCGTGGGCGAGGCGAACCTCGTCGAGTCCACAGCGGACACACGCGCGGTCGTGAGTCCGACACCGGAAGTGGGGGCAGTCCGACCACTCCCACGGACCCGTCAGCCCTTCCACGTCGGTCCCGCCGGCGACGGGGCAGCGAAAGTCGTTCCGACTGCGCTCGTCGGCGAAGGTGGGGTCACGGTCCCCCTGTTCGCGAGCGAAGCGACAGCGGCCGTCGTCCGTGAGATAATCACAGCGGTCGACGTAGCCGTAGGGGTCGTCGACACCCACCGACGTCCCGGCGTCGGTCTTTTCCATACGGCCGGCTAGGCCCGTGCCGTCTTCAGTCCAGCGACCAGTCTCCAGTCGCGCCGTGGAAGACGCACGGTTTTGTATTTAAACTAAGCCGGGCGTTCTCAGTACATAAAAAACGAAACCCTTGTTATTTGGAGGTAGAACTCTGTGTTCAGGTATGTCAACACGAACAGCCCAGCGATTACAGAGCAAATACGAATCGGTGCTGTGGCAGTCGATGGATATGTTCGGTATCGACGAATCCATCGAGCGGAAAGTCGTCGCCGCCGTCGGTATCCAGTTTCTCGTCTCCCTGGCACAGGTCGTGTTACCCTTCGTCGTCTCTGGAGTGCTCTGGTACACGCTGGCCGGTGTGTTGTTTCTCGCAGCCCTCGTCGCCTTCGTCAACACACTCCTTATCGTCCGACGTGACTTCGTCGACCCCATCCAGTCCCTCGACGCACGCGCCCGCGATATCGCGGCCGGCGAGGTGGAGACAGACATCGAGCGGTCCAGCCAGCCCGACGAGATCGGGAGCCTCACCAACTCCTTTGCAGACATGGGGTCGTATCTGACGACCGTCTCCGAACAGGCGTCCGCACTCGCCCAGCAGAACTTCGACGCCCCTGTTCTCGACGAGGACGTGCCCGGGTCGTTCGGGGAGTCGATGAAACTGATGGCGGCGAGCCTCGAAGATTACACGAACGAGTTACAGACGATGACCGACCAGCTCGAAGAGCGCTCCGCGAAGCTCCAGGACCTCGTCGAGGAGTTCGGCGACGCCGCCCAGCAGGCCCAGGAGGGCGACCTCACTGCGACTATCGACGAGGACGACGTCTCGACCGACGAGGAGATGTTCCGCGACGTCATCGCGAACTACAACGACCTCGTGGGGACGCTCGCGGACACCATCGGCGACGTGCAGGTGTTCGCCGCCGACGTGTCGGGAGCCAGCGACGAGGTGGCCACAAGCATGGCCGAAGTCAACGACGCGAGCGACGAAGTGGCGCGCTCGGTCCAGGAGATTTCCGACGGCGCGGCAGAGCAGACCGAACAACTCCAGGTCGTCGCCGAGGAGATGAACACCCTCTCGGCGACCGTCGAGGAGATTGCCGCCTCCGCCGACGAAGTCGCCCAGACGTCCCAGGAGGCCGCAGAGCGCAGTCGCACGGGACGGGAAGCAGCCAGAGACGCCATCGAGGAACTGGACGAACTCGAATCGGGCATCGACGAGACCGCGTCGGCTGTCGAGGGACTGGTCGACCGTATCGGCGAAATCGACGAGATTGTCTCCTTTATCAACGACATCGCCGAGGAGACGAACATGCTGGCGCTGAACGCCTCCATCGAAGCCGCACGGGCCAGTGGCACGAGCGGCGACGGCGCTGGCGACGGCTTTGCCGTCGTCGCAGACGAAATCAAGAGTCTCGCAGAGGAGACCCGCGAATCCGCCGAGGAGATTTCAGACCGCATCGGTGAGATACAGGCAGAATCCCGCGAGACGGTCGACGAGGTCCAGGAGATGGACCAGCAGGTCAGCGACAGCGTCGCCACCATCGAGTCGACGCTGGGTGATTTCGAGGACATCGTCGACGTCGTCGACAACGTCAACACCACCGTCCAGGAGATTAGCAACGCGACCGACGAGCAGGCAAACACCACCCAGGACGTCGTCCAGATGGTCGACGAAGCGGCCTCCATCAGCGAGGAGACGACCACCGAAGCCGAAAGTGTCGCTGCCGCCACCCAGGAACAGACGGCGACAATCTCGGAAGTGACGACCAGCGTCAAGTCGCTGGCCGACCAGTCGGACGACCTCCGAACGCGACTCGCCACGTTCAGTGTCGGCGAGACGACGACCTCCGGACCGGGAGACGAGTCCCCGACCCAGCTCGCACAGCCACAGGACTGACCGCGACCGGCCGCCTGTGACACAAACGTTTTTGTCCGACCCCGCGAGGTGCGGATATGCGCGTCGTCCACCGGCAAGACGAGGTCCTCGGCAGCGACGAGTCGCCGACCGACCGCGTGCTGGCAAGCACCGTCGAACTGGCAGACTCGACACTCTCGCAGGCGAAGGGACTCATGTTTCGCTCCTCGATTCCAGACGACTTTGCACTGGTAATGGAGGTGGACGGAAGCGGCGGTCTCTTCTCGCTGACCGACGGTCCCCCGCGACAGTTCGTCCACATGCTGTTCATGCGCTTTCCCATCGACGTCCTCTGGCTGGATGGGGACCGCGTCGTCGAAACGGCTCAACTCTCGCCGTGGACCGGGTTCGGTGTCGCCAGTGCCGACCGTATCATCGAACTGCCAGCGGGTGCCACAGAGGGTGTCACACCGGGCGATACCGTTCTGGTCGAGGGAATCGACGACACCGACGAGTGAGCCGCGGTGCCAACCGAAAACCGGCAAAGGGCAAACTTATAACGCTGCACGACCGGAGGACACAGTATGGTACACATGACCAGTGATCGATTTATTCGGGGGCCACCCCGAAACTACCCCCCTCTCTGACGCTGGCGACGTACAGTTCCTCGATACCACGCTTCGCGACGGCGAACAAGCACCTGGTATCTCGCTAACACCCGACGAGAAAGCACGCATCGCGCGCGGCCTCGACGACGCGGCAATCGACGTCATCGAGGCGGGCAGCGCCTGCACCGGCGCGGGTGAGCGCGAGACGATTAGTCGCGTCACCGCGCTGGACCTCGACGCGACGGTGACGAGCTTCTGCCGTGGCATCAAAAACGACATCGACCTCGCGATGGACTGTAACGTGGACGGCATCAACCTCGTCGTCCCCGCAAGTGACAAACACATCACGGGGAAAGTCGGCACGACCCACGAGGAGAACGTCCAGACGACCGCCGAACTCGTCGAGTACGCGAAAGACCACGACCTCTGGGTCGAGGTCATCGGCGAGGACGGCTCCCGGGCGGACATCGACTACTTAGAAGAGTTGATGAGTGCTTCGCTCGACGCTGGTGCGGACCGCGTCTGCTATGCCGACACCGTCGGCCACGCGACGCCGGACCGGACACTCGAAATCGTCTCCCGGCTGACCGACCTTGGACCGACGAGCACCCACACACACGACGACCTCGGGCTGGCGGTCACGAACGCCCTGGTCTCGGTCGCGGCGGGTGCGGACATGGTCCACGGCACCATCAACGGCATCGGCGAGCGCGCCGGCAACGTCGCGCTCGAAGAGGTCGCTATCGCACTCGACCACGGCTACGGCGTCGAGACGATGGACCTCACCGAGGTCCACGACCTCGCACAGCTCATCGCCAAGCTCACCGGCATCCCGCTGGCCCCGAACAAGGCCGTCATCGGTGAGAACGCCTTCACCCACGAGTCGGGTATCCACACCGACGGGACGCTCAAAGACGACGCGATGTACGAGCCGTACCCACCCGAGAAGGTGGGCCGGGAGCGCCGGCTCGCACTCGGCAAGCACGCCGGCCGAGCCGGTGTCAAAGCCGCACTCGACGAACACGACTTCGACCTCGACGACGACCAGATAAACAAGGTCGTCGAGCGGGTCAAGACCATCGGCGACCGCGGCAAGCGCGTCACCGACGCCGACCTGCTGACGATCGCCGAAGAAATCGAGGGTCGGGACCGCGAGCGCCGCGTCGAACTGCTCGATTTGACCGCCGTCTCGGGAGTCACGCCGCCGACCGCGAGCGTTCGCCTCTCCGTCGAGGACGAGGAACGCGAGCAGGCCGCGACCGGCTCCGGGCCGGTCGACGCCGCGATGAACGCCGCCGAGGCCGCACTCTCCCACTCCGCAGACGCGTCGCTCGAATCGTATCACGTCGACGCCATCACCGGTGGGACAGACGCCATCGTCACCGTCGAAATCGAGATGTCCCGCGGCGACGACCACGTCACCGTGACTGCGAGCGATTCGGACATCACCCGCGCGTCGGTGGAAGCGATGGTGGATGCGATGGACAGGCTCGTCGCGGAAAGCGACGAGAGCGTGATTGCGGACGACTAGGCGACTACTTTTTCCTGCGTCCGGTGTCGGGTGCGCCTGACGGCGCACACCGCACCGTCCTTGCAAAAACATCCGCAGAAATCGAAGATTTCTGCCGGGCTGTCCTCAGAACGCTTCGCGTTCTGATGTGCATGGAAGACGCGTCGCGTCTTCCATACTGCGCAAGAGCTTCGCTCTTGCGAACATAGTGAAAAACACCGTGGGAGCAAGCTCCCACGAGCCCACGCTCGCGTTGCTCGCGTGGAGGCCGCTCACGCTCGGTAGAGCGCTCACGGGCGCTCACGTTGTTCGCGCCTCGCACCGCTCGCAGGTGCTATCGTCGTGCCCCACCGCAACCGCACCGCGGAAAGCATGCCTGCCCTTCCCCGTCGGCGCGCGACTCGCAATAGCGAGTACGCGCGCCCGGCCACCGCAAAAGTTCTATCAGAGTTGCCTAACTACTGCAGTTTCGGACTCTCGCGTTCCAGAATCTCGACCACTTCGTCCAGGCCCATCAGCTCGTAGTCGGGCGTCGAGTCGAGCGGCTGGTCGGCGTTGTGGTCGCGGCGGAGAAAGGCCACGTCCAGTCCGGCGCGCTGGCCGGCTTCGACGTCGCTCTCGCTGTCGCCGACGTAGAGCGGATTCTCGACGGCGAGGTCGGCCATCGCATCCTCCAGATACGTCGGCTGAGGCTTCTTGCGTTCGAGACTCGACCGTTCGGGCGCACGAGCGTGAACTGTCCCAAAGTGGTCTGCGAGGTCGTAGTGGTCGAGGACGAATTCCACGATTCTGGTCTGGTTGTTGCTGACGATACCGGTGGGGACACCGAGGTCCACGAGGGCGTTTACGTCGTCGTACGGTGTCTTCCGCCCGGCCCGCGTCTCGGCGAGCAGCGCATCGCGGACGCCGTCGTCGCGGGCACGCCAGAGGTCGTCGGGGTCGAGTCCGTACCGGTCGCTCACCGCATCGAGTTCAGTCGGAGAGACGGCAACCGAGAGCGTATCGACGGCGTCAGGCGCCGGGTCGGCAACGCCGACGGCTTCGAGTGCATCGCGCGCGGCGGCCGAGAGCGCGGTTCGGTCACCGAGCGTGACGATAACACCGTCGTGGTCAAGCAAGAGTGCGTCGTAGCTCATCAGAACGGGTCGCCAAATTCGGAGTCGTCGTCGACATCCTGCTCGTCAGTTTCGAACGCCTCCGGCGGGCGGCCGGCCTCGTCGACCACCGCGTCGGAGACGATGATAGGGCAGTCGACGCGGAGGCCAAGCGCGATGCCATCGGAGGGACGAGCGTCGAAGACGGCCTGCTTGCGCTCGCCGCCGTGGTACTGTTCGGTGTCGATTTTGGCGTAGAAGGTCCCGTCGGCGAGGTCGTCGATTCGGATGCGGTCGATGGCCGCGCCAAACTCCGCGACCATCTCGACGAAGAGGTCGTGGGTCAGCGGCCGCTCGAAGGGCTCCCCCTCCAGTGCGAGTTGCATCGATTGGGCCTGGTCAGAGCTGATGAAGATAGGGATGAATTCCTCGCGGGCCTGCAGGACGACCACCGGCGCGCCGGGTCCCTCGTCGCTGACCCCGACACCGACGCCCTCGACCGTTGCCTCGTGTTCCATACGTGTCGTAGGTGCGCCGGGTATGAAAAGACTGCGTGGGAAGCGAGACGTGAGCAACGCGAACGTCTCGGGATAGTGAGCGGCGAGGAAGCGAGCCGCGAACAGCGAGGTTCTGACTGAACGGAAGAACCTCGAAGATACGAGCACGGGAGCGGGCGCGACCCGCGAGTGGCGACGCGTGAACGACGTGACCGTCTCGAAGGCGCGAGCAGCGAGGACAGCCACCTCAGTCTCGCCTCGACGGGGAAAGACCCCGCCAGCCGACCGTTCACTCGGTTTAATCCGGCTTAAATCGGCCATAGAACAGTTAATTCGACCCAATTCGAGGGGAAGACGCGTTGAGCGCTTGCCCCCTTCAAGACCGTCTGGCACCCAGTGTCGAGTGCAACATGAAGCTAACAAAGACCGTCGGCGTGCTGTTCGCTGTGCTGCTGGTCGCCACCGCAGGGGCCGCAGCACTGCCGGGCAACGCACCGGCCGACTCGCAGGCTGGACAGGCAGACAATCAGACTGACGCCACAGATGAAGAGACAGACGCGTCCGCGGACGCGGGCCCGGAGATGAGTGATAGCGGGAACTCGGCTGCTGCAGACCGCGCCGGCGGGAACGCCGACGACCGTCGCGGCCCACCGACTGACATGCCCGGGCAGGCACCCGACTTCGTCAGTCAGATTCACGACCTCGTCAACCAGCACCTCGATGGCGACATCGACACCCTCGGCGAGCAAATCAGCGACCTCGTCGGTGCTGACGACGAGCAAGCCGCAGACGAACAGGACGACGACGCCGACGAGGAAGCAACCGAGGATGACGAGACAGCGGAAGATGACGTGGACGACGACAGTGACGAACTCGAAGACGACGAAGACGAGACTGCAGACGAAACGGCGACCGAAAACGAAACCTCCGCGTAATCCCCTGAACGACGTCCGCTGACGCCTCGGACGACACCGAACGCGGCGCTTTTTTACGTGCGTGCCGAACGGTCAGGTATGGCAGTCCCCACGAGCGAGGAGTACGACCTCAACCGCAAGCGAGCGGCGCTGTATATCCTCCCGTTCGTGTTGCTCGGCATCGGGAACCTCATGCTGTTGCTGGGCTGGGGACTCCGGCCTCTGTGGGCGTTTCTGATTTTGCCGCCAATCCTGTTCGTGAGCGTGCTTGGCTACATCGCGTTCAGAACGGGACTGGTCGGGAACCGTCTCGACGAGGAGACGGCCGCCGACACCAAGTAACTACTCGAACAGGTCGTCGACGGCGGCGCGAGCGGCCAGTGTCGCGTCCTCGGCCACGCGGCCGGTGTCGGCCTGGCTGTCGGGCGCGTTGAAATACACGTCGACCTCGAGGATACCGTCGTCAAAGGAGACGGTGATATCGAGGTCTTCGACGTTCGACCGAGAGAGTCGCGAGAAGACGACATCTTCGGCGGCCGCTGCGGCCGTCTGGACGACCTCGTCGTCGGTTGGGTCGCCCGTCGAAGCCATTTATGCGCCGCCAGCGCCGGGACCGCCCATGGCACCGCCGGCACCGCCGAGCATCTGCTGGAGCTCTTCCTGCAGTTCCTCGAACTGCTCTTGGACGCGCTCTTCCTGCTTCTGGAGCGTGTCGACGCGTACCTCGAGACTGTCGACTTTCTCTTCGAGGTCCGCCTCTGCGTCGTCGTAGTTCGTCTTGACGAGCAGTTCGCCGACTTCGCGGTACATCGTGGTGTCCTCGTCGACGTTCTCGAGTTCGTCGAGGGCCGTCTCGGACTCGCTGAGCTGTGTCTCTGCCTGCTGTTTCTGTGCAGCGACCTGCTGGGCCGTCTCCTGAAGGTCCTGCAGTTCTTCGAGTTTCTCCTGTGCTTCCGGCGGAAGGTTACCCTGCATATCCATCACCTGGGTGTCCGCCGTGGTAAACCCTTGCTTTCGGGACTGGGCGGTCCCACCAGACAGGAGTTACGCCACGGCGTCGCCGGCCTGCTCGGCGACGGTAACGAGCGTACACCAGGTGTTCAGCCCGGCACGAAGTGCAACGAGGTCTGCCGCGTGAACTGTCAGTTCGAGCGTCGCGCTCTCGCGGTCGAGCGAGACAGTCGAGCGGTCGCCGTCGATATCGCCGATTTCCGGGCGGATAGCACGTTCGACGCGGCGGGCACGCTCGGCGTCCTCGTACGCGAAGGTCAAAACAGCGTCGTGGTCACTCGACGGAGACTTCTTTGATGTCACGGCTGCGCTCCTTGAGGAGCACGCGGTGGCCACAGTACGGACAGCGGACGCCACCGTACTCGTCGAGCGTGACGTCGCGCTTGCATCGGGAACACTTGTAGCTCATGTGTGATAACCAGGGCTGGAGGCCCTTATTCTTCGTCCTCGCCGAGTGCGGCGCGAATCGAGCGCGTGACCGTCTCGCCGGCTGGCGTCTCCGGGGTGTAGGCACCGCCGGTGAAGGTGTAGCCACACGACTGGCAGGTCCAGATGCCCGTCCCCTGGCGGTCGACGCGGTCTGCACCGCAGTCGGGACAGGTGTGGTCCTCGTTCATTTCCGCCTCGATGTCGGCGACGCGTCGTCGGGAGACGCGTCCGTACCGTGCGCCAAAGCGGCCGTCGCTACCGGTCCGGCCCTTCTGTTCGCTCATAGTACCGTACTGTCTGCGTACCGCCCCAATAACCCCTACGATTCACAGCGGAACGAGCGAGCGGCCGTCCGAGCCAGCCGAGAGTTTATCAGCGAAGGGTCGGCCATCCCTGCTCGTGCTCTGAAACGAACGACCCGGCGTGGGAAGCGGTTGTGCGACACGCCACGCCGGGAGCCGGTCGCAAGACGTGTCGCCTGTCAATCCTGTAGTTCGGCCTCGACGAGTGCCTCGTTCAGGTCCGCTCGGACGTACTCGCCGAGGTCGCGCTCGCTGGCCGTCGTGACGACGCGATTCTCCTGGACGCTCGACCCGTCGCGAACGAGCAGACGGACGTTGCCGTTGTCGTCGGCACGCGTCGCCTTCGCACGCAGTCCCGTCCGGGATCCCGACCCCCCGGCGTCGATTGGCCCGGGAATTATCTTCTTGACGTGTGGGTGGTCGGCGACGACTTTCAGGGCGTTCCGTCCCTGCCGGCCGCCGATAAGCGTCGAGTGCGAGCCGCCGAGTTTCTCGGCGACAGAGGCTTCGACCACTTCCAGGGATGGCTCCCCCTGTCGCTCGATGACGTATTCGACGGGGTCCTCGGCAGCGACCCGGTAAAACTCGTAGCGCAGTTCCGCCCGAACCGCTCGCAGTACGTCGCGGTCGCCGGTCGCGTACACTTCTTCCGGGCGCTTGCGGCGGACTTCGTCGGCAATCAGGCTCGCGAAGTTCCGCAACTCGGTGAGTTCCTGTTCGCTGTCCTCAGGTTCGGGCGTCGTCGTCACGACGCGGCGGCCGTGAACGGTCTCACCGTCGAGTGTCGTGACCGTCGCACGCTCGCGCCCGAGTTCGAGGACGACGGTGTCGGCGTTTGCCGTGTGACAGACCAGACAGTAATCACCGGGCCTGTCAAGCGGCGTGGCACACTGCCGACACTCCATGTCAACAGATAGGCGGACGAGTCCCGATAAGCGGCGCGCTTTAGCGGTCGTCGGGGTCCCGCTTCAGGTACTCCCGCATGAGAACCGTCGCGTAGGACCCCTTCGGCAGGTCGAAGGAGAACGTCAGCGGGTCACGGTCGACGGTAAGGTCGGTCCGGACCGCAATCGCGCGACGTGTCCCCTCCGAATGGAACTCACCAGGCCGGTCGAAGTCCTCGGGCGCGATTCCGACGTCCTCCAGCACTTTACGCTCGATGTCGCCCGGCTCGCCGTCGGCCAGTTCCGTCTCGGTGCCGACGAGGGGCGCGGTCACGAACGCCCGCCCGCGTTCGCAGTGGCGGGTAATCGACTGGTGTCGCGTCTCGGTCACCCGCTGAGTCCGACTGGTATCCGGGAGCGCCAATCCGCCGGGTGCGTCGCTGTCGGTGAAACAGACCACGTCGCCGACGACGGGCGTCGTGAATGGCAGTCCACGCTCCAGTCGTTCGGAGAGAATTCGGTTGAAGACGTACGACTGGGCAGCGTTGACGAACAACTGCTGGAGGTTCGTCGGCACTGTCTCCAAGGCCTCCCGGAAGTCTGCTGGATCCTCGTCGCCAGCACTCTCGACCAGTCGGTGAAGCATCGACCGCTCGTAGCCGAGGTGCCGAGGGAACACGTCGAGTGCGGCCCGCCAGTCGCCAGTCTCGGCGACGGCACGGGCCTCGCGGGTTTGTTCGGGTTCGCGGTCGTGTGGGCTCCCGACGTAGGCCATCACCGCGCCTTCCCAGTCGCCGCGGGCGATTGCCAGCCCGACCTCGTGGGTGACCGGCCGAATGCTCCCGAACCGTTGCTGGCCGAAGTAGTTGGGGACTGCGACGGGGTTGCCCTCGTCCGGGCCGGCATCCTCGACACCGGCGAACGTCTGCAGGTCGTCGGTGATGTCGGCGACGTTGCCAGGTGCGTCGGGAGTGCGGACCGTTATCTCGAATCGGTTGCCGGCGAGGTCGCCGAACAGAATGGGACGGCCGGCCCGGCCAAGTACCTCGACGTCGGCATCCGAGAGGTCGGGAAGGTCGTCAGGGTCGATGCCGTCGACCGAAAACAGCTGGGTGGTGACGGCACGCTTGTCCTTGGTCCCGGCCCAGGAAACCCGTTCACGAGAGATACCCAGGCGGTCCGAAAGCGCGCCAGCGAAGTCGTTGGTGTCCCAGTCGCGAAGCGTCGCGCGAACCACGAGATGTGGATACGCGCCGGGGTCGGCGTCGACCGGTTCGGTGTCGAACAGTTCGAGTTCGGTCACGCGAAAATCGGCGGGCGAGTCGCGGAGGCGACCGCCGATACCGTCGGCGTCGCTGACGTAGTAGTCGATGCCGACCTGCCGTTCGATGTCGTGGGCCTCGCGCATCCGTTCAGCGGGACCCACGACGCGTGGCGATAAACACCTGTCGAGAACGGGTGTCGTTACAGCAACTCGGTGACGTCGTCGAACTCCTCGATGTCGACGCCGTCCTCGGTAATCGTCGCCAGCGCCAGCCCGTTCCCGGAGCCGGTGTCACGCTCGGTCGCGGCGTTGACTGCGCGTGCGGCGAGGGTCTGTGCCTCCTCGATGGAGAGGTCCTCGTCGTACTGGTTTTCGAGCGCCCCGTGGGCGAGTTGCATCCCGCTGCCGGTGACGGTGTAGTCGTCTTCCATGACACCGCCGGCCGGGTCGATGCTGTAGACGTGGCTGCCCTCGTCGTCGACACCACCCAGAATTGGGTTGATGGCGAAGAAGGGACCGCCACGGGCGAAGTTACCCGCGAGCGTCGCCAGCGCGTGAATCGACATCGGCTCGTCGCGGCGCGTCTCGTAGAGACTTGCCTCCGAGCGCAGCGTCCGGATAAAGGACTGTGCGCCACCGACGGAGCCGACGAGGGTAAGCGCCGCGGTCGGGTGAATCTGCTCGACCTTGACGACGTTTTTGTTCGAGACGAAGCGGCCACCGAGCGAGGCTCGGCGGTCGGTCCCGATGACGACGCCGTCGGGCGTCGTGATGCCGACGGTAGTCGTGCCAGTCTTGGCGACGGTGTCGTCGTCCGCGCCGGACTGGTCCGATTCCTGAAACGGTGCGAGTTCGGGTTCGTAGGGGTCAGTCGTGTCCATCATTGGTCCTCACTGTTGATGTCGCGTTCGTCGAGGTGCGTCGCGACCTCCTCCGAGGAGAGCGTGGTGAACTGCTCTGTTTCGACGTCGACTGTCGCGACGTGGACGCCATCGGGGTCGAGGCCGTCCTCGCTGGCCTCGGCCATCGCCTCCAGTGTGAGCCCGATACCGCCCTGCAGGTCCATCTCCGTCGAGTACTCCTCTTCGAGGTGGCCCATGATTTCGTCGCGGCCGCCACCGACTGCGGTGGCCTGCCACTCGTAGGGCGTCCCCGAGGGGTCGGTCTCGAACAGGCGCGGTTCGCCATCCTCGATACCGGCCACCAGCAAGGCGACGCCGAACGGTCGCGCGCCACCGGTCTGGGTGTACTGCTGGACGTGGTCGGTAATCGCCTTGGTCAGTGTCTCCACGCCGACGGGTTCGTCGTAGCGGAGGCGGTTGATCTGCCCTTCCTGTCGTGCCACGTCGACGAGTTTGCGCGCGTCGGCGACGTGTCCGGCGCTGGCGACGCCGACGTGGTCGTCGATTTTGTGCAGTTTCTCGATGCTCTCGCGCTCGATAAGCGGCGAGCGAATCTGTCGGTCCGCCGCGAGGACCACGCCGTCTGTCGTTCGGACGCCGACACTCGCGCTCCCACGCGAGACGGCCTCGCGTGCGTACTCCACCTGGTAGAGTCGCCCGTCCGGCGAGAAGATAGTGATACCACGGTCGTATGCCTGCTGTTGGTTATCTTGCATTGTATCGGGGGGTGTTCTACTCACCCGAGGTAAGGGATAGTTCTATATAGGCCTTCTGACGCCTGCAAAGACGGCCCGTTGCGTTCAGTACAGCGAGAGGTCACCGGTCACGGTGTCGATACGGTTGTCCGACGCGGGGCCGACCGCGAGAGCACTGGCCGTGCCAGGTTCGAGTTCGGTGTGTCCGGCGTCCCGGACGATGGCGTGGGGGAGCCGCTCGGCTTTGGCCTTCTCTGCGAGTTCGAACAGCGCCTGCTCGCCGTTGGCCTGGAGGACGACCTTCTTCTGGCCGCCGCCCTTCCACTCCTTTTTGTCGCTGGCGGGGGCGTCCTCGTAGGCCATCAGCGAAGCGTGTGCGACCTGCGCGGCGAGTTTGCCCTCGCCCATCCCGAGGTCTGCACGGGCGACAATCGCCTGCTTCATACACTCGCTGGGGGCCGACGGTACTAAGGGCTGACCGTCGGGGCAATCGACCGGGAGATTTTAACGCCCCACGAACGGTGAGAGAGGTATGATACTCTCGGATGCGGACATCGCACGGCGGCTGGACGAGGGCGACCTCGTCGTCGAGCCGCTCGACGACCCCGAACTGCAGATTCAGCCCGCCAGCGTCGACCTCCGGCTGGGCCAGACGTTTCTCGAATTCCAGCACGCCAACATCCCCTGTATCCATCCCAACAGCGAGCAGGAAGTCGAAGAGTACGTCGAAGAAACTGACGTCGACCCCGACGGCGAGTACATCCTCCACCCCGGCGACTTCGTACTGGGAACGACCCACGAACGCGTCGCGATTCCCGACGACCTCATCGCACACGTCGAGGGGCGCTCCTCGCTGGGCCGACTCGCAATCGTGGTGCACGCGACGGCCGGTCTCTGTGACCCCGGCTACGAGGGACAGATTACGCTCGAACTCTCGAATCTGGGGCGCGCGCCGGTGTCGCTCACGCCCGGAATGCGCATCTCGCAGTTGACCTTCACCGAGTTGAAGACGCCCGCCGACCGCCCCTACGGTGCCGAACGCGGGTCGAAGTATCAGGGCCAGGAAGGCCCGCAGGCGTCGAAGATACAGGGCGATAGAGAGTTCGGAGGCGACCAGTAACAGATGCACTTTATCGAAGAACTCGTCGTCGACGAATTCCTGCCGACCTTCCGGTCGCTGCTGGCCGAGCAGTTGCGCGAGCAAGGGCTGACCCAGAGCGAGGTGGCGGACCTGCTGGGCATCAGCCAGAGCGCCGTCTCGAAGTACGTCCACGGAGAGGTCGGGCGCAACGAGCGGCTGGTCGCCGACGAGCGCGTCCGCGAACTGGTCGACCGCCTGGCGGACGGCCTCGCAGACGGGAGCATGACCACCACCGAGGCGTTAGTCGAGGCGGAGGTCTGCATCCGGGAACTCGAAGAGGGCGGGACGCTGTCGGACCTCCACGCCGAAGCCGTGCCCGACCTCGACGACTACGGCGCGGACTTTGCAGTTCACGACCCCGACAGCCGACTCCGCGAGGCCGGCCGCGTCCGCGCCTCAGTCCGACAGGGGCTCCGGATTCTCGAGAACACCGGGGGTTTCGCGCCGCTGATTCCCGCGGTCGGGTCGAATCTCGTCGAGGCGCTGCCCGACGCCGAACGCATCGAGGACGTGGCGGCAGTTCCCGGGCGCCTCCTCGACGTGGGCGGGCAGACGACAGTGCCGGGCGAACCGGAGTTCGGCGTCAGCCAGCACGTCGCGAACGTCCTGCTCGCGGCACGCGCTGCCGGCAGTGACCGGCGCGCGGCGCTGAACGTCGCCTACAGCGAGGAGACGGTCGAGACACTCGAGTCGGCAGGACTGACCGTCGTAGAGTTCGACGCCGAAGTGGACCTCGAAGACGGTATCGCCGCTGCACTGGAAACGAACCCCAATGCAGACGTCCTCTACCAGACCGGTGCGATGGGCATCGAGCCAATCGTCTACATTCTCGGCCCGGACGCCGTGACCGTCGCCGAGCGACTGCGAACGATTGCATGAGCGAACCGGCCCAGCGCTTCTACGGGCAGTGGGCGCGGCTGTACGACCGGCTCGCGGACCTGCCCGGACTGCGCTCGTGGCGTGCCCGGACCGCTGATTTCCTTGGACTCTCGGCGGGCGATACCGTCGTCGAGATGGGCTGTGGCACTGGCGCGAACGTTCCCCACCTCCGCGACCGCGTCGGGCCGTCGGGCCGGGTCGTCGGCATCGACCTCACCAGGGAGATGCTCGCGCGGGCGCGGACCCACCCCGAACGTGTGGGTCGGGGAGTCGACTACGTACAGGCCGACGCGACCCGGCCGCCAGTCGACGACGCCGACGCGGTTCTCGCGACCTTCGTCGTCGGGATGTTCGACGACCCCGCGCCGGCAGTCGAGCGGTGGTGTGACCTCGTCGGCCCGGGCGGACGCGTCGCGCTGTTGAACTTCCAGCGGAGCGACGGCGCGCTCGCCGTACCACTCAATCTTGCCTTCGAAGGATTCGTTCGGCTATCGGCGCCAGGCGCCCGGTTGTCGCGGTCGTCACACGCCACGACGTTCGAAAAGCGGGTCACTCGAGCGCGGAAGACGCTGGCCAAGCGGACAGAGCAGCGCCGCTTCGAGACGTTCGCAGGCGGGTATCTCGGCGTGCTGGCTGGGCGCGTCGAGTGACTACGGTCCGTACGCCTCGGCGTGGGCATCGCAAAATTCCGGTTCACGGAGCTGTGCCTCGACGACACCCGGCTGGCGGTGTGGATTGTGGAGTCGACAGTCCGCGTCGTCGCAGAACGACTCGCCAGTCGCGAGATAGTGGTACGCCTGGAGGACGTACCCACACAGCGCCTCGGTCGTCCGGGGGTCGTCGGCGACGAGAAACTCCCCCTCGACTTCGTTTTCGAGCACTTCTCGCGGCGGTGAATCCCCGGAGAGCATCGCGTGTTTTTGCTGTTCTTTGTAGTACTGTTCGGGTTTCGCGGGCGCCTCGTAGAGGCCGGGCACCGAGACGAGCGCGGGCTGGCCGAGGACGTTCACGCGCTTGTGCCAGCGCCCGTCGTGGTCGCCCCACGTCCCGACGACCCGGTCGAGGAGGGGGACGTGGAGGTGGTCGAGACTGCGTTCGCGCTGGGGGATGCGCTGGCCCAGAATCTGCTGGACCTGCAGTCCGTCGTAGATGACGCCGCCGGCACGCTCGGGGTTCTCGAGAGCGCGTTCCTCGTAGCGGACGATACCCAGCATCGTGTTGCCGGTCTCGCGGTCGTAGGGGTCGAGAACGCGCGCTGCGGCGAACTCCTCTGCGATGTCGTCGTCGGCGTACCGGGAAAGAAAGCGGTCCCGGACTTCGACAGTCGCGTCGATGCGGTCGCGGAGCCACTCGGCGATACCGTCGGCGTCTGCCTCGGTCGTGGGGGCACGATAGAGCGTCACCCGGTCGACGGGCGTGGCCGCTCCGGTGGTCATACCCAACCTAGGAACAAAACGCCGAAAACAGCTTTCGGTTCGATGACAGTCCGCCTCAGTTCCAGTCAGCGAGGTCGACCACGGTGTCTGTCCGGAGCCACTCGCTTTTGGCCCCTGACTGGAAGATTGCGTCGCCGTCCCCTTCGGTGATGAGTCTTGGTTCCATACCAGGAGATAGGGGGCCGAGAGTCACCAGTCGTATGCCTAACAGGTGTGAAAAAGTCGTCGTGTGGTTCAGCTCTCGTAGACGGGGGATTCGACCTCGTTCTCGGCTGTCGCCGGCCGACCGCCGGCACGTTCGTAGGCATCGAGGTAATCGGTGACACTCCAGGTTCGGTGCTCGCTGGTGCAGGGATACACACCGCTGAGGCCGTTGTCGTAGACGGCCAGACACATAATCGGGACCGTGAGAACGTCCTCTGTGCCCCCGACGAGTGAGGTCGCAGTCCGACGCTCGAACGGCGGCGTAATCGAGAGGTTGTGTTCCTCGGCCCAGAGCAGGTACTCTTTGTACACTTCGACGACGCGTGCGTGTTCGGTGTGTTCGGAGATTGCCACCTCGTCTGGCCAGGTCTCGACGGTAAAGGAACCGATTGTCCCGTCTGCGCGCATGCTACTCAGGCGGTCGATGACGTCCGTCCGTGGGCCACAGACTGGACGGCGCGTCCAGAGGACCATCCGTACCGCCTCGCTCTCCCCCTCCAGTTCGGTCTCGGCCATTTTGGTTTGGGTTTCGCTCATCTTTGAAGATGTTTAGACAGTGTCTATCAACCAATAGCGCCTCGTAGTATTATTTCTTTTCTCTGTACGCAATTGTTGTAGACATATACCCACTATTTATGCGCGGGGGACGACAGGCGTCTATCGGAGTGTGACGACAGCAAAAAGAGAGGCAGAGAGGAGAAACTGGAGCTTCAGTCGTCGGCGGGTTCGGCGCGCGTGGTCATCTCGACGGCGTCGGCGTCGACGCCGAGTTCGTCGATGGCTTCCTGGGCGGCGCGTTTGCCCGACAGCAACATGGCACCGAAGGTCGGTCCCATCCGCGGGAGGCCGTAGGTCGTCGCCGTCGCCATCCCGGTGACGATGAGTCCGTCGTGGGCGAGGCCGGTGTGTTCGACGACCGCGTCCTCGCTCTCGCCGACCCACATCGAGTCGTGGCCCGGCGAGTCGTGGCCGGGTGCGCCGTAGGTGTCGTCGTCGGTCTGGTCCATCCCGCTGGCTTCGTCTTCGAGACCCGGCGCGTTGAGGACGCCGCGCTCGTCGAGTTTCTTGACGGCCATCGCGTCGTGTCCGGTGGCGTCGATGACCAGGTCGGCCTCGACGGCGATGGGGTCGACGCAGGTAATCTCGCGGGGGAGCGCGTGGACCGGCGTCCAGTTCATCACGATACCGCCGACGCGGTGGTCCTCGCGGATGACGATGTCCGTAAACTCGGTCATGTTCTGCATCTTCGCACCGGCGTCACACGCGGCCTTGATGAGGCCGGAACAGGCCTCCGGGCCGTTGGCGACGTACAGCCCCTCCGAATCTTTAGATTGCTTGTAGTCGACGTCCAGTTCGTCGAGGACGTGCTGGGCCGGCCCTCGCACCGTCACCTTGTTCATCAGGAAGCCGCCGAGCCAGAAGCCGCCGCCGAGGTAGTTGTTCTTCTCGACGACCATCGTCTGGATACCCCGTTCGGAGAGTTCCTTCGCGGCCATCAACCCGGAGGGACCGCCACCGACGATGATGACATCGGAATCGGAGAAGTCCATGAACTCCTCTGTCCACTCCTGACCGATTGCTCGTGTGACCTCTGCTTCGCCGACGTCGCTGAACTGCGTTTCTTGACTCATACAACCGAGTGTTAGTAGCCGGTGGTGTTATCACTTTCGTTATAATAAGTCTGTACAAGTCGGTTGTACGGCGTCGTCGGATGGACTTATCACATGGCCGCCCGAACCGGTAGCCATGACGCTGCGGTTTCCGAGCGAAATCGTCGTCGAGCGGTTCCTCCCGACAGTCCGTGTCGTCCTCGCCGCCGAACTGGACGACCGTGGACTCACCCAGCAGGAGATTGCCGACCATCTCGGCGTGAGTCAGGCGGCGGTCAGTCAGTACGTCAGCGGCGACACCGCAGTCGAAGAGCGGTTCGTCGAGGACGAGCGCCTCCAGACGACCGTCGAGACGATCGCCGACGGCTTCGTCTCCGGGTCGATGGACGGCTACGAAGCGCTCGGCGAGCTACTGGCACTGATTCGCGAGTTCGAGGACCGCGGTCCCATCTGTGCGGTCCACGAGGAAGAGATGCCTGCCCTCGAAGGCATCGGCTGTGACCTCTGTGTTCGCGGCAGCGACGACGCCGTCGCGGCCGAACGTGCCGCACTGGCCGCCGTCCGCCGAGCGTCACGTCGGCTGGCGAACGCCCGCGGTATCGCTGCCCACATCCCCAACGTCGGCACCAACGTGGGAACTGCCGTGCCGGGTGCGACAGACGAGACGGACGTGGCCGCGGTACCGGGTCGCCTCCAGACGGTCGGGTCGCGGGTCATCGTGCCGGCTGACTCGGAGTTCGGTGCCTCCCAGCGTGTCGCGGAGACGATTCTGGCCGCGATGAGCACAGACCCCGACGTTCGTGGCGCGCTGAACCTCGCGACCTCCGACGGGCTCCTTGTGGCCGCCCGCGAGCAGGGCTACGACCCACTGCAGTTCGAGGCCGGGTACGAGAATCGCGGCCGGCGACTCCGCGAGCGATTCGACGAACGCGGCGAGGTCCCACGGGTCATCTACCACGAGGGAACCTTCGGCATCCCGCCGGTGACGTACGTCTTCGGTGAGACGGCGACAGAAGCAGCCGAGCGCGCAATCGAGCTACTCGAGGCAACGTCAGGAACGGAGAACGGCAGTCAGTAGCTGGTCAGACTTTCGTCGGCGACAGTATCGGTCTCGATGTCGGTCTCGACGTCGATTTTCTGGACGAGGTCGACGAGTTCGCGCAGTCGCGGAAAGGTGTAGACGGTCAGGTCTATGTCCTCGCCGCCGGCGACGATTTTCGAGTCGAGGACGAAGACCATGTCCTCGTCGGGCCACCCGCCCATCTTCTGGATGATTTTGTGGGCCGGTCCGAAGGTAAACTCCGGGGTCCCCATGTCGATTGTCGTATCGAGGACGTTCGCCCAGCCGTCGATGTACCCCGAGGTCATGATGTTTCCAATCTCCTGAATCGCCGACCGCTCCATGTCGGTAAAGCCAGACCCCGTGTCACCGCCGTCGCCCGGCAGCATGAGCTGGGCGAGGCGCTTGCTGTCGCGAGGTGTCAGCATAAAGAGCACGTAGCCGTGTGGGGACTCGGTCAACTCGACGTGGATGCCGACTTTCTTCTCGTGACCGAGGTGGGTCTTGACGTCCTCGATGGCGAGGAAGTTGAGCATCGAGACGTGGATTCGGGCGTCGATACCGGTCATCTGGCTCAGGCTGTCAGCCACCCGCCGTGACCCCTCTTTGGAGATTTTGTTGAAAAGGTCAAGTTTCCTGACGTCGACCTGCAGGCTCATACCGGTGAGTGGGGCCGAGCGACCGTAAAGACACGGGGAGACGCTGTCAAACCGGAGCGACTGAGAGTGTCACGCCAGTTCGCCCGACCGAATCGCGTCTTCTGCTGCGGCCCGCGTTTCCTCGGGGTCGAACTCGTCGACGATTGCTCGCAACTGCGACTCGTCTGCGTCCGCGAGGTCGCGTGCGTGGGCGGTCACGGTCGGCAGTGCACGGATGATGTTGTCGATTATCGGGACCGTCGCGCTCTCGGCCGACCGCGAGAGCGGGTTGAGGTCGACGACGATTTCGGTTTTGCCCATCTCCGCGAGCGCCGCCGCGCGGTCACCGTCTTCCAGTGGCACGACCACGACGTCGGCCGCCCCGATGCCGTCGGCGTCGACTTTGGCGCGCTCGTGGTCCAGTCCCGGAATCCGTCCGTCTGCAGTCAGCCCCTTGACGGTCTCGGCACCGTGCGCCCGGAGGTGGTCGGCGATGGCCTGCATGCGCTCTTCGGTGCGGTTGAAGAGGTTGACTTCGATGTCGGCACCGGTCGCGTCCGCGAGATCGACCGTCTCGCCGGGGACCAGCGCTGCGACGTTGCCGTTGACCGAGAGGACGGGATGGTCAGCGAGCAGGAGGTGGGCGGCGGCAGCACGCGCCGCATCGTCGGCGCTGGGAATCGTCTCCTCACCGAGGAGGTAATCGAAGGTTTCGCCCCGGCCCTGCGCGATGAGTCCCTGCTGGCTCGTGATGCCCTTCTCGACCCCGTCTTCGATGCGGTGGCGCGTCAGAAGCGACTGGTAGCGCGGGTGACTCTCCGGCACGTCGATGTCGTCCATACCGAGGGTGGGGGACCCAGCGGCAAAAGCAGACTGGCATGAACAAGGCTGAACACGCATGGTCGTGTAGGGGGCGTATGACCGACTCGGCGGCCGAGAGCGGCGATGCCGGTACGATGCGTGGCCGTGCGGCGGAGAGTAGCTGGAAGCTCTGGGCGCTCCTGAACGCCGACCGATGGCTCGTGACTGCCGGCATCCTCGCCGGATTCTTCGGTGTCCTGGTGCTCGTTAGCGCGTTCGCACCGGTCCCGTTGCGCAGGGTACTGGGACAGTCAGACCCAAACGAGACGCTGTTTCAAGCACTCGTGACCGCCATCATCACCGGCGTCACGCTCGTCGTCACTATCACACAACTGGTCATCTCACAGGAACTGGGTGCGGCCGGTGACCAGCGCGAGCGCATGGAGGGGGCGATGCAGTTTCGTGCGGACGCTGCCGACCTCATCGATGCCAACGTGAGTCCGCCGGAACCCGCTGCGTTCCTCCAGTCACTCGTCGACGCGACGCGAACGCAGGCCGACGCACTCGCCACAGCCGTCGAGGACACCGGCGACGTCTGGAAAGATGTCAACAGCTACACCGACGGGCTCGAAGCCAACGCAGCACACGTCAACGAGCGCCTGGCCGACGCCGAGTTCGGAACCTTCGAGGTTCTCCACGCAGCCCTCGACTACAACTACTCGTGGAAGATTTACGAGGGAAAGCGGCTCCAGACGGAGTACGGGGACGTGCTCACCGATGACGCCGACGAAGCACTCGATGACCTCCTCGAGACACTGCGGTTGTTCGGCCCGGCCCGCGAACACATCAAGACGCTGTACTTCCAGTGGGAGCTAATCAACCTCTCACGGTCTATCCTCTATGCCGCCGTCCCGGCGCTCGTCGTCGCTATCGCTGGCGTCCTCTTTCTGGACACGCCAGGCACTATCATCGGTACGACGCTCGGCGTCGACAACCTCGTCTGGGTGGTCAGCGCTGCGACGACGATAGCGCTTGCCCCCTTCGTCATCCTGCTCGCCTACGTGTTGCGGATTGCGACCATCGCCAAGCGAACCCTGGCAATCGGGCCGTTCGTCCTCCGCGAGACCGACCGCTCGGAGACAATCGAGTGGGACGACACCGAGTGAGTGAGGGAGAGACTACTCGCCTGGCTCTTGGAGTGTCCCGCCACAGGGGTGAATCCGGCAGACATCGGGGTCGTAGCCGGCATCCGAGAGGCCGGTCCCGAGCGCGAAGACCGTCCGGCCGAGCATCGCCATCGCGGCAGTGCCGCCGGCCTCGGAGACGTCCAGGATGACCTCTCGAACGTCGGGCGTAATCAGGTCGGCCTCCCGGGAGAACTGCCGGGCGGCACGCATGAACGTCTCGAGGGTCGGCTCCCCGACGACCATCGAGAGCGCGCGAGTCCCTGCCTGGGTGAGCTTGTCGCCAGCATCGGCCAGGACATCGTCCGTCGAGAGTTGCCCGATGACGTGATACTCCACGCGCGAGCGAGCGGGGATACCGTCGAGTTCGTTGTCCTGTGGCCCGCCCGGTTCGAGTCGAATCGGCGCGCCCCCGCGGGCCTGTGCGACCACGTCGCCGAGGCCGGTCCCCGCCTGGACTTCCGCGCCGTGTGCGATGGTCGTCAGTTCCCGCTCGGAGAGTTTTCGCTCGAAGGCATCGTTGGCCGCGAGTGCCGTCCCGAGTGCCATCGCCCCGGAGACGCCGAATCCGGAGCCAAGCGGGAGGTCAGTGACCCCACGAACCTGCGCCGAGACGTCGAGGGCGTCGAGGACGCGGTCGACAGCCCCCATCTCGACGGGGTCGCCGTCGAGATACGTCTCGGGGTCGTCACTCGGCCGGACCGTCACCGTCACGCCGTCGGAGAGTGTCAGCCCCCCGCCGCGAGAGCCGGCTTTCGTCGGGTCCGGGTCCGCGTCTTTGGTGAAGAATCCGGTGATGTGGCCCGGCACGAACGCCGTCGCAACGTCGGTCATTGGCCACCGGTCGGACACCGAGGCGCTTAATGGTTGGTGTCGCCGGCCCATCCCGCGTCAAGTGATGACAGTGCAAGTGCGATTTACGGTTCTTCCCCTCAGAGTGTTCAATATGGGACTCGACGAAGACTCACTCGACTACCACAGTCAGGACCCACCGGGAAAGATAGAGATTTCGACGACCAAGCCGACCAACACGCAGCGAGACCTGAGTCTCGCGTACTCGCCGGGCGTGGCTGCCCCCTGTCGGGCCATCGACGACGACCCGGACGAGGCCTACACCTACACCGCGAAGGGGAACCTCGTCGGCGTCGTCTCCGATGGCTCCGCAGTACTCGGACTCGGTGACATCGGCGCACAGGCCTCGAAGCCGGTCATGGAGGGGAAAGGCGTCCTGTTCAAGCGCTTTGCCGACATCGACGTGTTCGACGTCGAACTCGACCTCGACAGCGCCGACGCGTTCGTCGAAGCCGTCGCGGCGATGGAGCCGACCTTCGGGGGCATCAACTTAGAGGACATCAAGGCGCCGGAGTGTTTCCGCATCGAGGGGCAGCTCCGCGAGCGGATGGACATCCCCGTCTTCCACGACGACCAGCACGGCACCGCCATCATCTCCGGGGCCGCATTGCTCAACGCCGTAGAACTGGGCGGAAAAGAACTGGAAGACCTCAACGTGGTCTTTGCCGGCGCGGGGGCCGCGGCGACGGCGACGGCTCGCTTCTACGTCTCGCTGGGCGTCGATTCGGACAACATAACCATGTGTGACGAACACGGGATTCTCTCGACGGACCGCACCGACCTTACCCGGTATACGCTCCCCTTTGCGAGTTCCGAGCCGGGGAGTCTCGCGGACGCGATGGAGGGTGCAGACGTGTTCGTCGGCCTCTCGGTCGGCGGTATCGTCGACGAAGACATGGTCCGGTCGATGGCCGACAACCCCATCATCTTCGCGATGGCCAACCCGGAACCGGAGATCGGCTACGAACGCGCCAAGAACGCCCGCGACGACGACGTCATCATGGCGACCGGCCGGTCTGACTACCCCAACCAGGTCAACAACGTGCTGGGTTTCCCCTTCATCTTCCGGGGCGCACTGGACGCCCGTGCGACCGAAATCAACGAGGAGATGAAAGTCGCCGCCGCCGAGGCACTCGCCAATCTCGCACGGGAGGACGTCCCCGACGCGGTCACGAAAGCCTACGATGACGAGCCACTCCAGTTTGGCCCGGAGTACATCATCCCCAAGCCACTCGACTCGCGGGTGCTGTTCGAGGTGGCGACGGCAGTCGCACGCGCGGCCATGGAGAGTGGCGCGGCGCGAAACGAACTCGACCTCGCGGAGTACCGCGAGCAACTGGAGGCCCGGCTGGGCAAGTCCCGCGAGATGATGCGGGTCGTGCTCAACCAGGCAAAGCGCGAGCCAAAGCGGGTCGTCTTCGCAGAGGGCGACGACGAGAAAATCGTGCGTGCGGCCTACCAGCTCGTCGACGAAGGAATCGCACAGCCCGTCCTCATCGGCGACCGAAAGGGCATCTGGGAGACCGCCGACCGGCTCGGCCTGGACTTCGAGCCCGAAATCGTCGACCCGAGCCGCGACCACCTCGACCCCTACATCGACCGGTTGCACGAACTCCGCCGGCGGAAGGGCGTAAGCAGGGAGGAAGCCGAGGACCTGATGCGGGACGGCAACTACCTGGGCAGTGTCATGGCCGAGATGGGCGACGCCGACGCCGTGTTGACGGGGCTGACCCACCACTACGGCGCCGCGCTCAAACCGCCCCTGCAGATTATCGGCACCGACGACGATACCGACTACGCCGCCGGCGTCTACATGCTGACGTTCAAGAACCGCGTCATCTTCTGTGCGGACACGACAGTTAACCAAGACCCGAGCGCCGAGGTGCTCGCGGAGGTGACCCGGCACGCCGCCGACGTGGCCCGGCAGTTCAACGTCGAGCCACGCGCCGCGCTGCTGTCGTACTCCGATTTCGGAACGGTCGACAATCCGGGCACTCGGAAACCCCGCCGCGCGGCCGAGCGCCTCCGTGCGGACCCGGACGTCGAGTTCCCGGTCGACGGTGAGATGCAGGCAGACACCGCCGTCGTCGAGGAGATGCTGACTGGGGACTACGATTTCATCGACCTCGATAACCCAGCGAACGTCCTCGTCTTCCCCAATCTCGAGGCGGGGAACATCGGCTACAAACTCCTCCAGCGGCTCGGCGGTGCCGAAGCTATCGGGCCGATGCTCGCCGGGATGGACGCGCCCGTCCACGTCCTCCAGCGCGGTGACGAGGTCAAAGATATCGTCAACCTGGCCGGCGTCGCTGTCGTCGACGCACAGGATTAGTCGGGCGCCGCCCCTTCGACAACTCACGAAGGCAAAGTGACGGAGAACTGCCGGCAGTTATCGTTCGAAGATGAGCGCGTAGTGGTACGGGGGTATCTCGATTCGTCGTGCCAGTGTGAGGTCGGCTGCCTCCTCGACGATGTCACGGGTCGTCTCGGCGGAGAGGCGGAGGTCGGTCGGTGGGCCTCGTGGCTCGCCAGCGACTGTCGTTTCCTCTCGGGGACGGTCGCACCAGTTGACGATGATGAATCGCCCACCGTCGTTGAGGATGGCAACGACGTCGTCGACGAACGCAGCGGGGTTCTGGATGCCGTGGAACGTATTCGCGACCATCGCAACGTCGACCGTCTTGGGGAGAAGACCCGCAAGCGACCGGGCATCACCCTCGACGGAAACGATGTTCTCGACGTCGTGTTGGTCGGCGAGATGGGCGAGTTCCTCGAGCGACTCGGGGTCGATGTCGACTGCGTACACGGGAGCAGGGTCCACGATGCGGGCAGCAGGGAGTGCAAAGTAGCCGTTCCCGCTGCCAATCTCGGCGAGGCTGTCTCCAGTCGAGAGCCCGAGTCGACGGAGCGTTTCGCCGGGCGTCGGCCACAGTTTGCCCCACCAGTCCCAGTCGGGCAGTCCCGTGTTCTGAAAGCGAGCCATACAGGAGATGCCAAAGGAAACGACATAAACAGCGTGGCTTTGCCACCGAGTGCATCACTCGGGTGTTACCGCCGCTACTGCCCGGTGACGATTTCTTCTATCTTGTGTGCGGAAGCGACGCCGACGGCCAGCGATAGACCTAGGATGACGACCCGCATCAACAGGAACTCAACGGACGCCCGAAGGGGAACGAACGCGAGTCCGAGATTGGCAACGAGTGTGCCGATTGCCAGCACTCCGAGGACCTTCACGCCAGTCACTATCGCTGCTCGCATCTACCGACAGCGTATCAGCAGCAAAGGTGTGAAAGTTCGGATACGATTGAGAGAGTTCGGTACGCACGCGCCGTGAGCCAGCGACCGACTACTGTGGGAGCTGGACGACCATGTTCAGCGCCTGGGGCAGGAGCACGCTCAGGAATATCTGCGACCACATGGTGAACGTGGTCGGATAGGTCTTGGTCTGTTTGACCTCTTCGAGATTCGTCTATGCGTTCTCGTACCGTTCGTGGTCAGTAATGTTCGTCGCGGTGGCGTCGTACGGATTCCTGACGAGACGCTTGATTTCGTCTTCGAGTGCGCTGATTCGCGCTTCCTTTTTCGATTTCATGAGCGTGTGCACGCGGAACATCGAGTACGCAATCGTCAGCACACCGATGAGCCAGATCGCCGAAAGCACGACCTGGAAGATCGGCCCCGGCGCGGGATACGGTGAGTCGACGACACCTGAGAGAAGCACCGGGGCGTGAGTCTGGAGAAACCACAGCAACAGGATGGCAGTGTAGATGTAGTACGACCGCTTCAGCAACTCCCCGACCGGGCCAAACCCGCCGAGATTCCGTGGGTCGTAGAAGAACAGACCCATGTCTGCCCGCTTGAGCCGCCGCGGGACGAGAAGGTGAACGGCGATGTACGTGATTGCGAGTTCCGTGAGGATGGGGACGATAATCAGCGGAAACGTCACCAGTTGGCCGTACACGACGAGGCCGATGCCGCTAATCTCGATGAGGCCGGGAATCCCGATGACCAGCGACACGAATGCGTAGTAGCCGACCAGAGCGGCGAGGTAGGCGCCGAGACGCACCCGGAAGGAAACGAGTCCCTCGAACTCACTCCGGACGCTCTGGTCGAGGCTCAGATGGGTGTCCTCGATACCAATCCCGACGACAGCCTTGGCGTACTCGTCGTGGATGTATCGGAGCCCGATGAGCCCGATGACGGTCATCAGCGGGATTGCCAGCGAGTTCGGCGTCGTGATAAATGAGCTTTTGTCGGTCACGAGGTAGTTGTACACGTCGAATATCCCGTATTCGACGAACAGTCCGAGGGCGACGAACAGATACGGGCCAGACGAGGCCGACCCGAGAAGCCACGCTGCGAGACGATTGAATCCCAACTTCTGTGCGATAATCTCGATAAGCAGTGTGTCTCGATACGTCTCTGCGACGGACATACGCACACGATTACGGTGTTGGGAGTATTGTTCTATCGGAACATACGCCGCCAGCGTTCTCGCGGGCGGGCACCCAGTTGACCCAAGTGTATTAGTATGTTTGCGTTGTAGTACATTATATACAATGCCCACTGTGAGTGTGCGACTCTCGGAGGACGCAAACGAGGAACTGGAGACGGTGACCGAACTACTCGAATCGGACAAGAGCACGACGATACGGAAGGCGCTCGGGGAGGGGTTGGCGACGCTCCGGGAGCGCCATGCCGTCGAGCGGTATCAGAGCGGTGACGCCTCGGTCGGCGAGGCCGCGCGGCTGGCGGGGCTGTCGGTCGGCGAGTGGCTCGAACTCGCCCACGAGCGGGGGCTGACGACCCAACTCGACGAGACAGACCTGAGCTTCGACGCCGAACGCGCAGGCGAGTTATGATTCTCGTCGACGCCACCACGCTGTACGAACTGGGACAGGTCGGCGAGCTGGAACTACTCGATGCCTTCGAGGGTACCGTGGTCGTACTGGACGCCGTCGCCGCCGAGGTCGACGTCGAGCCAGCGGCGACGAACCTCGACCGATTCCTCGACGAGTACGAGGTGTCGACGACCGTCAGCGGACTGTCAGAGTTCGAGGACGACGCGATGGCGCTGCTCGACGCCGACGAGCGGACCAGCGACGTGGCACTCGTTGCGGCGTTGCTGGCCGGCCGGGACCGGGCGGAAACCACGGCCCTGGTGTCCGGTGACAAACGACTGCGGGCGATTGCCGACGGGCTCGGTGCGACTGTCACGAGTACGTTCGGTGTGGTCGTGCGAGCGACGGCCGACGACAAGTACTTCTCGACGACACAGGCAAAGCGCGTGCTTCGCCGCACCGACCATCACGGCGTCCAGATGACCGGAACGTTGCGCGAACGTGCGATTGGGGAAGTCTCTGACTGAAGACCACGTCACTGCGCGGGCCCACGCTGGAGCCGTCAGTAATCAGGGGAGCCAGAGCCACCAATAGAAATGTCATTCCCCATTAGTTATATTTATTTGTTATAATAGTCGTTATTCCTCTGTGTTCCGTCAGCAAACTGAAACGGTCTTCGACGTACTCAGCGACAAGACGGCCCGAGCTATTTTTACACACATCCACGAGTGCCCGCAATCCGCAAAAGACCTGCAGGAGACCTGCAGCGCATCGTTGAAGACAGTCTATCGTCGACTGGAGAATCTCCAGGAGGCAGGGCTGGTCTTGCCAGTCGAACAGGTCGACGAGGAGGGGACCCACTACACCGTTTACGCGACGGCGGTCGAAGAAGTCGAGATTTCGGTCAAGCCAGGCGATTCCAGCGTCGAGGTCGAAATTCACGAGGAGGACAACGTAGACCGGTTCGTCTCTGTCTGGTCGGAACTGCAAAACCAAGAGTGATGGTCGCGTCAGCCACACTCGTCCTGGTTGCGGCCAGACTGGTCGGTGTCCTCGCCGCTGTTGCAATCACGATCACGAGCTATCGTGCGTACCGACGGACCGGCGAACGGACCTTTCAGTACACGATGGCTGGCTTTGCCTGTCTCGGGGTCGGACTCATCGTCGAGTCGTACCTACTGGGTACCGTCACGCTGACGCTCACTGAGATTCACGCTATCGAGTCACTCGTGTTTGCCGTCGGCTTCGTCATCCTCTATGCGTCGATAGCGCCACAGACCGGCCGGTAATAGCTACTCTTCTTCGCCGACTACTACCTGGTAGTGTGTTACTGGTGCATTTCTATCGAGAGAGCGGGGAAAGCGACAGTCGTGAACCAACCACAATTGTCAGACGGTGACAAGCGAAGGTTGATTTAATCGCATATAACGGGAACCGCTAGATTACAGATGCCAGACCAGCCACGAATCGAGAAAACCAGACGTCGAATGATACAGTTGACCAGCAGTGCGGCGCTACTCGGTCTTGCAGGCTGTGCGGGCGACAGTCCGGACGACACGGAAAACGGCACGGAAGACGGCGACGGGGAAGAGCTTCCAGACGGAGTCTCCGAATCGGAGTTCGAAACTGGCCCCGTACCGGAGGCGTACATGCGTGCGATGTCGCTGGGTGGCGAACAGCGGAACCCGGACGAGCTGAGTACGAAAAACGAAGTCACCTTCTCTGAGTACGACGAGGCAGAGGAAAACGCCGCCCACCAGCCGGGGCGGTCCTGTGGAAACTGCGCCGACTACATCATCGACCAGAACGGTGACGGATATGGCGCCTGTGCCGAGGTCGAAGGGTACATCGACCGGGCCGACTGGTGTGCTGTCTACGAGGTGTTGCCGGAGCCCTCGGTTCCCGACGGCATGACCGAAGACGAACTTGCCACCGCCGAGGTACCCGAAGGGTATCGGACGGCAGACTCACAGGCCGGTGAGGCGCGCGACCCCGAGAATCTCGCGTCACACGGAGAGGTGAACCTGACCGAGTCCGTCGAAGCGATTGCCGATGGCGACGCAGCACCTGGAGAGTCCTGTGGGACCTGCGCCGAATTCATTCCCGACCAGAACGGTGACACCTGGGGCGCCTGTGCAAAAGTAGAGGGGTACATCGCTGTCGAAGACTGGTGTACCCTCTGGGAGCACGTCAGTGAGGCCTGACTGGCGCCGCTCGGCAGGTTCCTGTCCAGTGGTGTTGCCCACGGAGATAACCGTTGTCGGGCAAGCGAGACTCGCTACTTCGTCTCGCTGGCTCTCAGAGAGGTCGCCTACGGCGACAAGCGCTGACGGTCTCGCGGGAAGAGCACGGCCTCGCGGATGTTCTCCAGTCCGAGCATCGTCATCACGAGTCGCTCGGCACCCAGCCCCCAGCCGGCGTGGGGCGGCATGCCGTACTTGAACATCTTCGTGTAGTACTCGAAGGCTTCGGGCTCCAGTCCCTGCTGTTGGAATCCCTCGATGAGGTGCTCGTAGCGGTGTTCACGCTGTCCACCGGAGACGAGTTCGAGGGAGGGGTGCATCAGGTCGAAGCCGGTCGACAGTTGCTCGTCGTCGTCGTGGTCTTTGATGTAGAAGGGCTTGATTTCGCTTGGCCAGTCGGTGACGAAGTAGTGCTGGCCGACGTCGTTGCCGAGTGCGTGCTCGGCTTCCGTCGAGAGGTCGTCACCCCAGACGAGCTGTTCGTCGAGTTCGCCCGTCGCGTTGACCCGCTCGATGGCCTCCTCGTAGGTCAGGCGCGGGAAATCGCCCTCGGGGAGTTCGAACTCCTCGGCGAGCCCGAGCGTCTCCAGTTCCTCGGCGCAGTTCTCGGCGACGCCTTCGTAGGCAGCGCGGACGACGCCCTCACAGACGTCCATCGCTTCGGTGTGGTCGATGAAGGCCGACTCGAAGTCGATGCTGGTGGCCTCGTTGAGGTGGCGGGGCGTGTTGTGCTCCTCGGCGCGGAAGATTGGGCCGATTTCGAAGACCCGCTCCAGTCCGGAGCCGACCATCAGCTGTTTGAACAGCTGCGGGCTCTGGTTCATGAAGGCCTCTTCGCCGAAGTAGGTGATGGGGAACAGTTCGGTTCCGCCCTCGGTCCCGGTTGCGACGATTTTCGGCGTGTTGATCTCCGTCCCGCCGACCGAACGGAAGTGCTCGCGGACAGCTCGAAGTGTCTCGGCGCGAATCTCGAAGATTGCCTTCACTTCGTCTTTCCGGAGGTCGAGCGTGCGGTTGTCCAGTCGCGTCGAGAGTTCTGCGTCGACCTTCCCGGACGGGTCCAGTGGGAGTTCGGGGTCGGCCTCGGCGACCACCTCGATGGTCTCGGGCGTAATCTCGACGCCAGTGGGGGCGCGCTCTTCTTTCTCGACGTCGCCGGAGACGGTGATGACGCTCTCGCGGTGCACGTCCAGGGCCGTCTCGACGAGGTCGTCGGCCATCTCGTCTTTCTCGAATTTGACCTGAATCTTGCCGGTGGTGTCCCGGAGAATGAGGAAGGCAATACCACCCAGGTCGCGAATCTCGTGGACCCAGCCGGCGACAGTGACGGTGTCGCCGGGTGCTGCGTCCGCCGTGTAAGTACGGTCGTCCATGCCGCCCTATTCTGGTGGCCCGGACTTAAGCACAGTCTTTCGGTGTCAGGCCGAGACCTGTGCCTGCCACTCGCGGAGTTGGTCGGCCGAGACGCCCTGGACGGCCGTCGCGACCGCTTCGACATCTGCACCGTCGAGGTCCGCCAGCGACTCGACGCCAGCGTCGGCGAGTTTCTCGGCCGTTTTCGCGCCCAGCCCGTCGAGGTCTTCGAGGTCCTCGACTGCCTGCTCGGCCTGGTACTCGTGGTAGTTGCAGATGGGACAGCCCAGTTCCCACGGCTCGTCGCCGCTGTGGACGACCAGTTCGGGCAGGTCGTGCTCCTCGCAGAACTCGTCGGTCACCTCGATGTCACCCCGACGAGGGAGCGGCAGCGAGTAGTCACAGTCGGGGTAGCGGGTACAGCCGACCAGTCGCGAACCGGAGCGGAGCTGTTTGATGGCCAGTTCACCACCGTGGGCGTCGGCGGCTTCGCCGCCTCCGTCTCGTTGCTCCTCTGGAGCAACGCTTTCACCACATTCGGGACACTCCCCGATGACGCGATCCTCGCTGTCGTCGGCCTCCTCGGCCTTACAGCGGGGGCAGCCATGGACGAAGGTATCGCGCCCGGCGAGCATTTTGACGTGGTTCATCTCGTGGTCCTCGCAGGTCTCGTCGAGGACGAGGGGTTCGCCGGTGTTGGGCAGGGGCAGCGTGTAGCGACACTCGGGGAACCCGTCACAGCCGACGAAGTACGACCCCTGCCGGCTACGCCGGACGAGCAGGTCGTCGCCACACTCGGGACAGGGGCCGAGTCGACGGTCTGCCTTCAGCGACTCCTGGAGGTGTTCGCCGATGTCTTCGCTGGACTCGCGGAGTTCCTCGAAGACCTTCCCTAGCATCTCGCGGGACTCGTCGGTCACGTCGTCGAGCGTCGCCTCGCCGTCGGCGATAGCGGCCATGTCCGCTTCCAGCCGGGCAGTCATCTCGTCGCTGACGACGTGTTCGGCGAAGGATTCGGCGGCCTCGACGACGGCCTCGGCAAGCGCGGTCGGTCGCGGCGGGTCGCTCTCGATGTAGCCGCGGTCGTAGAGTTTCTCGATGATGTTGTGTCGGGTGGCCTTCGTCCCCAGCCCCAGCTCCTCCATCTTCTTGATGAGGCGAGACTGGCCGTAGCGACGGGGTGGCTGGGTCTGTTTGTCTTCGAGTCGGACCTCGCTCAGTCCGAGTTGTTCGCCTTCCTCGACGTCGGGAACGTGGTTCTCACTGGTGCTGGCGTAGGGGTAGACGGCGTGGTAGCCGGCCTCGAGCAGTCGCTTGCCGTTGGCTTTGAGGTGGCAGTCGCCGACGTCTGCGACCACGCGGAGGTGTTCCCACGTCGCGGCCTCTGCGACCGTCGCGAAGAAGCGCCGGACGACCAGTTCGTAAATCTCCCACTCGTCGTCGCCCAGTTCGCCGCGCGGTGGCAGTTCGCCGGTCGGATGAATCGGTGGGTGGTCGGTCGTCTCCTCGTCACCGGCGGTCGGTTCGATGTCGTCGAGTGAAAGCAGCATCTCGGCATCCTCGCCGAACTCGCTGCTACCTACGAAGGCATCGAGCAGCGAGTCGGGTTCGAGGTCGTCGGGGTAGACCGTGTTGTCGGTCCGGGGATAGGTGAGGTAGCCAGCGGTGTAGAGGTCCTCGGCGATGGACATCGCTCGCTGGGCAGAGTAGCCAAGCGAACTGGCCGCGCTGATGAAGGCGGTCGTATTGAACGGCGTCGGCGGCGTATCGGTCCGGTTCCGGCGGCGGACCGACGAGACGGTCACGGCGTCAGCGGCCTGTAACTGCTCGTAGACCCGGTCGGCCTCGCTTTCGTCCCAGACGCGTTCGGCCTCGCTCCCGTCGTCGTCGTAGAAGTACTGGGCTTCGAAGCCCTGTCCGTCCTTTTGCAGGTCCGCGAACAGCTCCCAGTAATCCTCGGGGTCGAAGGCCTGAATCTCGCGCTCGCGGTCGACGATGAGTTTCAGCGTCGGGGACTGCACGCGCCCGACCGAGATGAAATCGTCGCCCAGCTGTCGTGCCGACAGCGAAAGAAATCGGGTGAGCGCCGCGCCCCACACGAGGTCGATAATCTGGCGGGCCTCGCCAGCCGCCGCGAGGTCGAAATCGAGGTCGTCGGGGTTGGCAAACGCCTCCTGGACCTCGTTTTCGGTAATCGAGGAGAAGCGCACCCGCTTGATGGGGACGTCCGTCTCGTCGCGGATGAGTTCGTAGGCTTCCTTCCCGATGAGTTCACCCTCGCGGTCGTAGTCTGTCGCGATGGTCGCTTCGTCGGCGCGGCGAGCAAGCGTTCGCAGCGTCGCCACAATGTTTTCCTTCGTGGGCGATTTCGTCACGTCGGCGTCGATGAGTTCGACGGGTTCGACGTCGCGCCAGTCGGCGTACTCGGGCGGGAAGTCGACCCCGACGACGTGGCCCGACAGACCGACGACGCGCTTGTCGCCCCAGCGGTAGACGTTGACACCGTTCCGGCGCTCGGCTTCGGCGGTGCCTTCGCTGAGAATCTCCGCGATACGGCGGGCGGCGTTTTCCTTTTCCGTGATTATCAGGTCCACGGCTGGTCACCTCTGGGGAACATCTACGCTCTCTTAGGCCCGGCCCAGTTCTAAAACGTTTCGGCTAACCGACAGACAGCGCGGGTGTGCGAGCGTGCGTGCGTCTGCTCGCGCGAGCGCACGCGCGGAGGTGTCAGGAACCGCTCGAACGGGGACCTCAGGACTAAGCGGAGGGTATCTGGCAGGTGTCGGTGTCGACGAACCGAATCGCGCTCCCGACCAGCAGGAGGACACTGGCCGCGAGGAACAGTCCCCCGACCGGTGAGGTGGGGTCGAGAAAGGCCCAGTAGACCGGGCTGGCGGCCGTCCCGAAGACCGAGCCGGCGACAGCGTAGAAAGCAGGGGCACAACAGCAGCAGGCGGTCGCACCCGACGAGGCGACGGCACCGAGCACCGCCCCGTCCGAGTCGGGGTCACCCCCGGCCTGCCACTGTCGAGTGACCAGTCCAGCGTTCAGTGCCACGAGCCCACCGAGGACGGCGATGAGGAGTGCAGAGCCGACAGAGACGTAGCCCGAGACCGGAATCGACGGGAAGTGAAACTCTGCGGCCGGCCAGTAGACCAGCGGCGAGGCGACGGGATGCAGTCGCACGAACGCCTCACCGGCGGTCCGGGCGGTGACGTCGGGATTGAACGAGACCGTGCCCGCCGACACGGCGAAGAATATCGAGAACAGGAGGAAAGCGCTGGCGGCGACGAGTCTGGAGATGCGGTCCGAGAGCGCACGGACGAGTCGGTTGCCACCATCGCGGGCGAAGACGTAGACGATGGTGACCGGGACCGCGAAGACGACGACGTACCCGAGCGGATTGGTCAGTCCACCGTTCGGGAGCACGACCGGGTAGGCAATCCAAACCGCGAGGACGAACGCGAGCGCGACGTAGCGGGGGCGTTCGGGCCAGCGCCAGCGAACGACGGGCAGGCTCCCGACTGCGAGCGCCGACGCGGCGACGATGGTGACGAGTTCGCCGGAACTCGCCCAGGAGGGGGCGACCTGTGGGGTCACCTGGATTTCGACGAGCCCGATACCGCCGACGATGACCGCCAGGAGTCCACCGACGAGGGCGACACTACCTACGCGGTTCCCCACTCCGTTCCGGGCGAGTCGCCGCCACCCGACGACGATGCCGACGAAGCCGACAGCGACGAGCCCAGCCAGGAGCCAGTGGGGCGTCCCGGCGTGTGTCGTCCCGGTGTGGGCCGCGGCCGGCCGGACGAACGCGAGTGCGGTGACTACCGCAAGAATCGTAGTGAGACGACGGCGGTGGGACATTGCGAGAGATTACGACAGCACAAGAAAGACGTTTTCGATGGGGGAGGCAACAACTACGTCAGCGCTTCGCGCAACAGCTGATTCACGTCCCCGGGGTCGGCACTGCCCCCGGTCTTTTGCATCACCTGGCCGACGAGGAAGTTCAGGGCGCCGTCTTCGCCGCTGTGGAAGTCCTCGACTGCGTCGGGGTTTTCCTCGATGGCTTCCTCGACTGCCTGCTGGACCGCGTCGCCGCTGGTCTTGCCGAGTCCCTCCGCCTCGACGATAGCGTCGGGGTCGTCGCCCTCGTCGAGCATATCGCGAAGCACGGTCTCGCGGGCGTTCTTGGCGGTAATCTCGTCGGTGGCGACGAGTTCGACCAGCCGCGTGATTTCGTCGAGGCGGTCGGTCACGTCGGTGACGGCCATGTCACGGTAGTTGAGTTCGCCAAGCAGGTTATCGGCGACCCACGTCGCCGCGAGATCGGCGTCGAACTCGCTTGCGACGTCCTCGAAGAAGTCCGCGACCTGTTTCGTGGAGGTGAGTTTGTCCGCCGCCTCCTCGCTCAGGCCGTACTCCTCGCGGAAGCGCTCGCGCCGGACGTCGGGCAGTTCCGGAATCGCAATCTCCTCTTTCCAGTCGGCGACTTCCAGTGGCGGGAGGTCGGCCTCGCGGAAGTAGCGGTAGTCTTTCTCCTCTTCTTTCGAGCGCATCGAGACGGTGATGCCACGGCTCTCGTCCCAGTGACGGGTCTCCTGTTCGACCGCGCGCCCGCGCTGGACGGCGTTTTTCTGTCGCTGGGCCTCGTAGGCCAGGGCCTTCTCTGCGCCCTTGTGACTGGAGATATTCTTGACCTCGGTGCGGTTTGCCGATTCGAGCACCGCAGTGTCGATGTGGCCCTCGTCACCGACCTCGGTGGCGTCGACCACAGAGAGGTTGGCGTCGATGCGGAGACTGCCGTCGCGTTCGGCGTCGAAGACACCGAGGTATTCGAGAACTTCCTCGAGTTTGGCGAGAAACGAGCGGACCTCGTCGGCAGAGCGGAAGTCGGGTTCCGTGACGATTTCCAGCAGTGGGGTTCCGGCGCGGTTGTAGTCGACGAGCGTGTAGTCGGCGGTGTCGATAGACCCACCTTTGTGCTGGAGACTGCCTGGGTCTTCCTCCAGGTGAGCACGCTCGATACCGACCGTGCGCCGGTCGCCTTCGACGGAAAATTCGAGTTCGCCGGACTGACAGATCGGGGCGTCGTACTGCGTAATCTGGAAGTTCTTGGGGAGGTCGGGGTAGTAGTAGTTCTTCCGGTGAAAGCGTGTGCGTTCGGGAATCTCCGCGTCGATAGCCTTGCCGACCTTGACGGCGGCCTCGACGGCACCCTCGTTGAGCACCGGGAGCGCGCCGGGGAGACCGAGGCAGACCGGGCAGGTTCGGGTGTTGGGCTCGTCGGCAGGAGCCGTCGAACAGCCACAGAAGATTTTGGTCGCGGTTTCGAGCTGGACGTGGACCTCCAGCCCGATGACGACCGCGAGGTCCTCCTGTTCCTGTACTTGCGCCATTACACCGTGATTCGGCACGCGGTGGCTAAAGCCTGACGCACCGGATAAACGCTGACAAACGTGCCTTGCATGTGTTGTGAGAACGTATATCAGGAGTCCGCTCAACTAATGAGATATGCCAGGAGGGACACCACAGACACTGCGACCGTTCCTGTGGCGTGCGGCGAACCTGTACCCCGACACAGAAATCGTCTCGCGCACACACGAAGGAATGACACGAACGACCTACGCCGAGTACGCCGACCAGGTCGGCCGGCTGGCCAACGCACTCGACGAGGCCGGCATTGACGACGGCGACCGTGTCGCGACAGTCTGCTGGAACCACGACCGGCACTTCGAGACGTACTTCGCTGCGCCGAGTACCGGTGCGCAGTTGCACACCGTCAATCCACTGCTTCCCGACGAACACCTCCAGTACATCGTCGAGGACGCACAGGACCGCATCATTTTCGTCGACCCGTCGCTGGCCGAGAAAGTCGCGGGGGCCTACGACGAAGACGCCTTCGAGAGCGTCGAGCAGTTTGTCGTCATCGGCTCCGAGGTGCCCGATGTGGGGCTCCCGAACGCTGTCGCGTACGACGACTTCGTCGGCGGCCAGGACACCGAGTACGACTGGCCGCAGCTCTCGGGCGAGACGCCGGCCGGGATGTGTTACACCTCCGGAACCACCGGCAAGCCGAAAGGCGTCGAGTACACCCAGCAGATGCTCTGGAGTCACACGATGGCCGAACTCACGCCAATGGGGATGAACATCGCCGATACGGACGTGGTGATGCCCGTCGTTCCCATGTTCCACGTCAACGCCTGGGGGATGCCCTACGCGACGGCGGCGGCGGGGGCAAAGCACGTCTATCCCGGCCCCTCACCGGACCCCGAGGACCTCGCACATCTCATCGAAGAAGAGGGCGTGACCATCACCGCCGGCGTCCCGACGGTGTGGCTGGGCCTCCTGGAATATCTGGAGGACAACGAGGTGGACCTCTCGACGCTCGATGAGATTTACATCGGCGGCGCGGCGGCCCCGGAGAGTGTCATCCGGGCGTACGACGACCTGGGCGTGACCGTCGTCCACGCGTGGGGGATGACCGAGACCTCGCCCATCGGGTCGACGGCGACGCTGAAAGGCACGCTGGAGGACGCCGACTACGAGACCCAACTCGACAAGCGAGGCAAGCAGGGACTCGTCTTGCCGGGCCTTGAGTTCAAGGTGGTCCGTGACGACGGCGAGCGGATCGAGTGGGACGGCGAAGACTTCGGCGAGTTGCTGATTCGCGGGCCGTGGGTCACGACGGAGTATCACCAGCGCCCGGCGGCAAACGAGCAGGATTTCGAAGACGACTGGTTGCGGACTGGCGACATCGTCACCGTCGACGAGGACGGGTACATGGACATCGTCGACCGGGCGGACGACGTCATCAAGTCCGGTGGGGAGTGGATTTCCACACAGGAACTGGAAAACACCATGATGGGCCACGACGCCGTCAGCGAGGCCGCTGTCATCGGCGTCCCCCACGAGCGCTATCAGGAGCGACCCGTCGGCTTCGTCGTTCGCCGAGAGGGGACCGAACTGAGCGACGACGACCTCGAAGGGGAACTGAGCGCCCTGCTCGATGCGGAATTCCCGAGCTTCTGGAAGCCAGAGAAGTACGTCTTCATCGACGAAGTGCCCAAAACTGCGACCGGGAAGTTCTCGAAGAAGGACCTCCGCGAGGAGTACGCCGACGAGTCACTCCTCTCCGAGTAGGGACATACCCTCGTTTCTTCTCCAGATAGTTAGGACACCGTCTGAGAGTCGTGAACGTTGATTTTCGCAGCCACAGCCCGTTTCAAGGGGATACACGCTTGTGTCCGATTTCGAACCATTGTCTGACATACGTTTATGTAATCGGAGTGTAACGGTGTATCATATGTGCGGTAACCGAGTCGAGGAACTCGAATCGCGGGTCAAGGAACTGGAAGCGTCGGTCGAGGGGCTGACCGACGAACTCGTCGAGTGCAAGGTCCGTCTCCGGGAACTGGAGAGTGCCGTCGACGACGACCTGGGATTTGTCCCCGAGTCAGAGTCGGAATCGGAGACCGAAGCGACAGAGACGGCGTCGGAATCGGACGGCGACATCAGAGTGCCCGAGCCGGGAGAATCGACGGAGACAGCCGACACATCTAACACCGAGGCCTCCGAGAGTGAGGACAACACCGAAGAGTCCGGCTCGGACATCATCGTGGCCTGACGCCGGGACTCTCTCGCGAGCACCCCCATGCATATCAAAGAGCTCGTCCTCGACAATTTCAAGAGTTTCGGCCGGAAGACTCGAATCCCCTTCTACGAAGATTTCACGACCGTCAGCGGCCCGAACGGCTCCGGCAAGTCGAACATCATCGACTCGGTGCTGTTCGCGCTCGGCCTCGCTCGGACCTCCGGCATCCGCGCCGAGAAACTGACCGACCTCATCTACAACCCCGGTCACCAGGACGGCGGGTCCTTCGACGGCGAACGCGAAGCCAGCGTCGAGGTCATCCTCGACAACGAGGACCGAACGCTGGAGCGGTCGCAGGTCGTCAACGCCGCCGGGACCGAAGACGTCGGCGACGTCGACGAAATCGGCATCAGGCGCCGGGTCAAGGAGACCGAAGAGAACTACTACTCGTATTATTACATCAACGGTCGCTCGGTCAACCTCGGCGACATCCAGGACCTGCTCGCGCAGGCCGGTATCACCCCCGAAGGGTACAACGTCGTGATGCAGGGCGACGTGACCGAGATTATCAACATGACGCCCGGGTCGCGCCGGGAGATCATCGACGAAATCGCCGGCGTCGCACAGTTCGACGCGAAAAAGGAGGACGCCTTCGGCGAACTGGATACCGTCGAGGACCGCATCGACGAAGCGGAGTTGCGCATCGAAGAGAAAGAAGAGCGGCTCGACCAGCTCGAAGACGAACGCGAGACGGCACTCGAGTACCAGGAACTCAAAGACGAGAAAGAGGAGTACGAGGGCTACCGGAAGGCCGCCGAACTCGCCGACAAACGCGAGGAACTGGCCGACATCGAGGCCGAAATCGAGGAGTTGACTGAGACGCTCGAAACGCGCCAGGCCGAACTCGACGAGCGCCAGGCGCGCGTGATGGACCTCGAAAGCGAACTCGAGTCACTCAACGAGGAGATCGAGCGGAAAGGCGAGGACGAACAGCTCGCCATCAAGCGGGAAATCGAGGAGATCAAAGGCGACATCGCCCGCCTCGAAGACAAGATTGCAAACGAGGAGGAGAAGGTCGAAGACGCCGAAAACGAGCGCCGACAGGCCTTTGTCAAAATCGACCGCAAGCAGGAGAAAATCGAGGACGTAGAGAGCGAGATACAGGACACGAAAGTCGCCAAATCCTCGATTGCCGCCGACATCCAGCAAAAGGAAAGCGAACTCGAAGAAGTCGAGGAAAAAATCGACGAGGTCGGCGAGGAGTTCGAAGAGGTCAAAGACGAACTGGAGGAGAAAAAGGCAGCGCTGGAGAAAGCAAAATCCGAGAAAAACGACCTCCAGCGCGAACAGGACCGCCTGCTCGACGAGGCCCGACGGCGCTCGAACGAGCAACGCGAGACCGAGGCCGCAATCGAGGAGGCCAAAGCAAAGATTCCGGAGCTCGAAGCCGAGATTGCGGACCTCGAAGCCGAACTCGAAAAAGCAGAGAAGAACTACCACACCATCAGCGAAGTCGTCGAGGACCTCAAAGCCGAGAAGAGCGAACTGCAGTCGGACCTCGAAGCAATCGAGGACAAGATTAGCGCGGCCCAACAGGAGTACGCCGAACTCGAAGCGAAGGCAGACCAGTCGGGCGACTCCTCCTACGGCCGCGCGGTGACGACCATCCTCAACGCCGGCAAAGACGGCGTCCACGGGACCGTCGCCCAACTTGGCAGCGTTTCCGGCGAGTACGCAACGGCGTGTGAGACGGCCGCCGGCGGACGGCTGGCACAGGTCGTCGTCGACGACGACGGCGTCGGCCAGCGCTGTATCGAGTATCTGAAATCCCGCAACGCGGGCCGGGCGACCTTCCTCCCGCTGACGGAGATGCACAGTCGCTCGCTCCCGACCCTTCCCAGCCACGACGGCGTCGTCGATTTCGCCTACAACCTCGTCGACTTCGACAGCGAGTACGCGGGCATCTTCTCGTATGTCCTCGGTGACACCGTCGTCGTCGAGGACATGGAGACAGCCCGCGATTTGATGGGTGATTTCCGGCTGGTGACACTCGACGGCGACCTCGTCGAGAAAAGCGGTGCGATGACCGGCGGTTCGAAGAAAGGGTCACGGTATTCCTTCGAGGGTAGCGACGGCCAGCTAGAGCGGGTCGCCCAGCGAATCAACGAACTCGAAGACCAGCGCCAGGACATCCGCAGCGACATCCGAGACGTGGAAGAGCGGCTGGACGACGCGCGAGACAGACAGAGCGATTCCAGCGACCAGGTCCGCGAGATTCAGAGCAGTATCGAGCGCAAGCAGACCGAAATCTCGGAGACCGAGTCGAAAATCGACCAGCTCGAGACGGAACTGACCGAAATCGAAGAAGACCGCGAGTCGGTCTCCGAGCAGATGGACGAGTTGGAAGGCGAGATTGCCGAGCAAAACGAGGCGATAGCGACCATCGAGGAGCGCATCGACGAACTCGAAGCGGAAGTCGAGGATTCGGAGTTGCCGGAACTGACTGCCAAATCTGAGTCCATCCGCGAGGACATCGACGACCTCGGCCGGAAGCGCGACAGTCTCGACTCGGAACTGAGCGAACTCGAACTCGAGAAGGAGTACGCCGAGGACGCAATCGAGGAGCTAGAGGCCAAAGTCGAGTCGGCCAAGGAGCGCAAGGCAGACGCAAACGAGCGCATCGAGGAGCTGAAATCAGACATCGAGGCAAAGGAGGAGAGCCTCGACGAGAAGGAAGACGCCGTCGCCGAACTCGAAGAAGAACTCTCGGAGCTGAAAGCCGAACGCGAGGACCTCCGTGAGGACGTCGACGAGGCGCGCCAGGTTCGCGACGAGCAGAAAGAGAAGGTCCAGCGCGTCGAGGACAAACTCGGGACGGCCCGCGAGGAATCGGAGCGCCTGGAGTGGGAAATCGACGAACTCGCCGGCGAAGTCGGGGAGTTCGACCCCGAGGAGATTCCCGACCACGACGAGGTCGAATCGGAGATTACGCGGCTCGAAGCCGAGATGGAGGCGCTCGAACCCGTGAACATGCTCGCAATCGAGGAGTACGACGAGGTGCAGGCAGACCTCGAGGACTTACTCGAAAAGAAGGGAACGCTCGTCGAGGAGGCAGAGGGCATCCGGGACCGCATCGCGACCTACGAGTCCCGGAAGAAAGAGACGTTCATGGAGTCGTACAACGCCATCGACGAGCAGTTCCAGGACATCTTCGAGCGCCTCTCGAACGGGTCCGGTCGGTTGCACCTCGAAAATGAGGAAGACCCGTTCGACGGCGGTCTGACGATGAAGGCCCAGCCCAGCGACAAACCCATCCAGCGACTCGAGGCGATGAGCGGCGGCGAGAAGTCGCTGACTGCGCTGGCGTTTATCTTCGCCATCCAGCGGCACAACCCCGCGCCTTTTTACGCGCTCGACGAGGTCGACGCCTTCCTCGATGCGGCCAACGCCGACCTGGTCGGGGAGATGGTCGACGAACTCGCCGGCGACGCGCAGTTCGTCGTCGTCTCCCACCGCTCGGCGATGCTCGAACGCTCCGAGCGGGCCATCGGGGTGACGATGCAGGACGACAACGTCTCTGCGGTGACCGGCATCGACCTCTCAGGTGATGGCGACGAGGACGATATGGAGGTGCCAGCTGATGACTAGCGAGACTCCTCGTCAAGGCGAGCGGCGACGGGTGGAGCCGCGAGTAGCGAGGAGTCTCGGAGGAGCGAACGGGGAGCGACCGCGACCCGTGAGCAGCGAGGACGAACGAAGTGAGTCCTCGTCAAAGCAAGCGGGGAGCGAATGCGACCCGCGAAGCCAGCCAGGGAAGTGTACGACATGACTGAGGAAGACATCCCACTCGACATCAGCGGCCACGAAGACAGAGACCGGTCGGGCAGAGAGAGCGCCGCCGCACTGCTGGACGACGATACCCACGAAGGAGAAAATGACGATGACAACGGCGACGAAGTCGAACCGGTCGAAGTGCTGGTCGGGTTGGCAGAAGACGGCGAAATCGACCCCTGGGACATCGACATCGTCTCGGTGACAGACAAGTTCCTCGACCGGCTGGACGACGCGGACCTCCAGACCTCCGGGCGGGCGCTGTTCTACGCGAGCGTCCTGCTGCGGATGAAAAGCGACGCGATGCTCGAAGCGGATGACGACGAGGAGCCAGAACCCGAGCCGTGGGAGCAGGCGATGGCCGAAGGAAGCGAGCCAGCGGGCGACCACGACCCCTTCGCCACGCTGGAAGCGGAGATGGACCGCCGGCTCGAACGCAAGCGCGCCCGCGGGATGCCACAGACGCTGGACGAGTTGGTCAGGGACCTCCGGGAAGCAGAGCGGGACAACTGGTGGAAAGAATCCCGCGAGTACGACACCAGCGGCTCGTCGAGTGGGTTCCAGCGGGGGACACAGGAACTTGACTACCGGTCCGCTGACGACCTCCGGATGGACGACGAGCCCACCGAGGCCGACGTGACCGGCACCGCCCACAGCGAGAACATCGACGAAATCATCGAGGACGTCCACGCGGCCGTCCGCGAACACTACGAGCAGGGCCGGGACGAAGTGCTCTACCGCGAGATTCAGGGCGCCGGTGGCTCACGCGTCGAGACGTTCCTCGGACTGCTCTTTCTCTCACACCGCGGGCAGGTCCGACTCCAGCAAGACGACCTCTTTGGCGACCTCTGGATTCAGGACCCCGCTGCGACGGCTGGCTCCGGCGAAGCCATCGCGGACTGACCGACGCTGTTTTCCGCTCGGTTTCAATCAGCTGACCACTGGCAGCGAAAGAACTATTATGTGGGGTGTTGTATGGTACCAGTACACATGACGCCAACAAAACTCCGGGAACGGCTGGCAGAGTCCGAAGACAGGGTAGACATCGATTCGTTTGTGGACGCGCTGACGTACGTCCGCGACGACGGGCGGACAAAGTAGAGCCACGTTCTGTCCTGTTTTTCACCCGACTGGAGCGGCCGCTCTCTCAGAGGACGACGACGGACTGGAGAAGTGCGATAAGGCCAGTCAACAGCGGTACCGAGAGGACAGTCGAGACGAAGATTGCAGTGCCAGCGTACTCGGTGGCCTCGATGCCGTCGGGCGTCGAGCCGGCAAACTCCCCAGTGAGAATGAGCGTCGTCACGGCCGCTGGCATCGAGCACTCGAGGACGAACACCCGTGCGACGGTCGTGTTCTGGAAGCCGACGACGGCGACGATACCGACAGCAATCAGCGGCGCGACGAGCATCTTCAGCGTGACGGCCGGCGTGACACGGAGCGCGGCGGCGCTGTAGTCAGTCTCTGCGAGTTCGATGCCGAGGATGAGAAGCATGACCGGAATCGAGGAGTCACCGACGAGTTTCAGCGTCTCCATCGTCGCCGTATCGACAGCGGGGACGACGCCGAGCCACCGCGCAGCGAGGGCAGCGATGACGACGTAAACGAGAGGGATTTCGAAGATAGCACGCATGCCGGAGTACCAGTCATCGCCCTCGCCGCGGGCCGCGAGATAGACACCGAGCGTGTACATCGCGACCGACTGGGCGACGATGTAGACGACGGCCGTCGAGCGGCCGACGGCGCCGAAGGCAAACTCGGAGACGGGGATGCCGTAGTTGCCGGCGTTCGAGAAGATACTGACGAGGACGAAGCTCCCGAGAATGGGTTCAGTCTCACCGAGCGCGCGGCCGGTCCCCTCCGAGAGGAATGCCATCACACCGGTAAAGAGGAAGACGCCGATGGCGACGCTGGCGAGCGTCTCGCCGCTGAGAGCGGTGGTCGCGAGGCTGTGAAAGACAAGCGCCGGGACGAGAACGTAGATAGTGACAGTGTTCAGCGGGCCGGCAGCCACGTCGCGGCGGCGACCGAGAACGAATCCGGCCGTCGCGATGGCGACGATAGGGAGGATTGCCGTTGCGAAGATGCTCAACAGCGACACACGCTGTGGCAAACTGCGCGGGAACACAATCCCTTCGAAGTCCGCTGGCGACAGAGCGACTGTCGGGCCGAGTTGTGGCGTCAGTGACGGGACAGTCGTCCCTCGATTCCGGCAACCTCAATGATAGACCATTATGTTTATATACATCCCGCCCATCGGAACGAGTACAACCTTCATGGCAGACCATGAGGGTTACGGAGAACCAATGTACACCCACTTCACAGACGCAGAGAACACTGGCGCACCGATGGTCCCGAACATCAACACCGACGACGACAACATCATGACTGACGGCGGACAGGACCGCGAGGACCTCGCGGAGATCGTCCTGAGTCACCGAATCGAGGAGTAACACGACTGGACCAATGACAGCAACCAACCACACGCGAACGACATCGCCACGAAGCAGTCTGCGGCCTACCCGACAGGGTGTACATCGGGTAACCGTACCCTCGAAATAGTTCCGTCGAGTAGCCCTCGACACGGTTTTTCTGTCGTACAGACCCGGACACCCACGGGTGGCGACGCTGTGCCACCGCAGGCCTATTCCATTTTATCGATGAGCGTCTCGAGTTGGTCTTGCCGCTGGTCGCGAGCGCTATCCCGGTGCTCGCGTTCGGCGTCGCTCTCACAGACCAGTTCGGGGACTTCGGTCGGCGTGCCGTCCTCGTCGACGGCGACGAAGGTCAGAAACGAGGAGGTGGTGTCGCGTGACTCCCCGGTCCGCGGTTCTTCGGCCATCACGTCGACTTTCACGTCGACGCTCGTCTGCCCCGTATCGAAGGCATACGCCTGCACGACGACGATTTCCCCGAGTTCGATAGGCGAGATGAAATCGACGTGGTCCATCGAGGCCGTGACACACTGGCTGTTCGAAAAGCGCATCGCCGCAATCGCCCCACAGATATCCATCCAGTGCAGCACTGCGCCCCCGAGCGCGCGGCCGAAGAAGTTGGTGTCGTCTGGCATCAACAGTTCCGTCATCTCGGTGTGTGACTGGGAGAGTCGTGCCGTCTGTCCGTCGTCTGCTGACATAGTGGGGGCGACGGCCACGCCGCGGAAAGTCCCGACGGTTTCATGGGGACGCCGGTCGGCCACTGGGTATGGAAACACGACAGGCGTGTCTCGTGGACGCGTGTGCCGCCGAGCCGACCGGCGGCGCCCCCGTCGGCGTCGTCCCCGACGGTGATGGGCTGGCCGAGGAACAGGTCGCTGCGGTCGCGGGCGAGTTCGCGACGACGATCGCGCTTCCGGACGGCGACGGCCTCCGCGTGAGCGGCCCGTCGGGACCGCTCGACCACCATCCGGCCGCGACGATAGCAACGGTCGGCTTCCAGCACGAACGTGGCGATCGTGAGGTCGGAGAGCACACGCTTTCGACGGCCGCGGGAACCGTCGAGACCGAGGTGACGAGCGACGGCGGCGTCTGGGTCGAGCAGTCGCCGCCGACGGCCACGCCGGCAGATATCGAGGAGTCCCGCGTGGCCGACGCGCTCGGTATCGACCCCGCCTCAATCCGGGACGTGGGCGCGGACTTCCCGCCGACACTGCTCTCGGTCGGCATCGACACACTCGTCGTGCCAGTGAACTTCCTCGAACATCTCAGCGGTGCACGTCCGGATGCGCCGGCGCTGTCGGCGGTCGCAGACGCGACCGACGCCGATGTGGTCTGTGGGTTCACGTTCGATACGCTGGCGGCCGACACCGCCTGTCACATGCGGGCGTTCGTGCCGCCGGAACGGTCGGTCGGAGGCCGAACCGTCGGGCTGGAGACGCCAGCGCTCCCGGCAGTCGCCGGCGGTCTGGTGTCCCATCTCTTCGAGCGGGGCAGTATCGAGGACGCGACGACGGGCGTCGAGCAGGGACATTTCATCGACCGGCCGGGCCGGGTCCACGTCGAAGCCGGCGGCGGTCTGCGGGTCGGCGGCCACACCGTCACCAGCCTCGACGGGACCGTAACAGTCCCGCCAGTCGAAGACGACGACATCATCGAGGTCTGAGAGCGGCGCCGTCGAGAAGTCGGCAACAGGGCGGTATCGACAGGTTCGAATCCGGCCACAGGAAGTGACAGACACCCACTGAGAGCGGAGTCAGAAGCTTCTTTATCCTCGTTCGAGTGCCTACACGTAATGGCTGTACTCTGGCTGGAGGACGTCCGGAGCGACGACCTGGCGGCCGTTGGTGGGAAAGCAGCGTCACTCGGGGAGATGACATCTGCCAACCTGCCCGTTCCGCCCGCCTTCATTGTCACAGCAGACACGTACCGTTCGTTCATCGAAGAGACTGGCATCGACGAGGAGCTGTTCGACATCGTCAACGTCGACTCCGACGACTCGAAGGCTCTCGCCGAGGCCGCAGAGGATGCCCAGCAGCTCATTCGGGAGACCGAGATTCCCGACAAGCAGCGCGAGGGCATCCTGGAAGCGTACGACCGAATCGGCGAGAACGCCTCCGTGGCCGTCCGCTCGTCGGCCACGGCCGAGGACCTGCCCGACGCCTCCTTTGCCGGCCAGCAGGAGACCTTTCTCAACATCACCCGCGACGACCTGCTCGACAAGGTGCGGGAGTGCTGGGCCTCGCTGTTTACCCAGCGAGCGATTTACTATCGGCAAGAGCAGGGCTTCGACGACACGACCGTCGACATCGCCGTCGTCGTCCAGGAGATGGTCGACGCCGACAAGTCCGGCGTGATGTTCACCTCGCACCCGTCGACGGGTGCGCCGGTCGTCACCATCGAGGCCGCGTGGGGGCTCGGTGAGGCCGTCGTCTCCGGTGCCGTGACGCCGGACAACTACGTCATCGACCGCGAGACCGGTGAGATACAGGAACAGAACGTCGCCGACAAGAAGGTGATGCACGTCCGGGACGAAGACACCGGCAAGACCGTCGAGCGGAAAGTGGCCGACGAAAAGCGCGGCGAGCGTGTCCTCTCGGACTCGGAACTCGACGCACTGCTCGACCTCGGTGAGGAAATCGAGGACCACTACGAGGAACCACAGGACGTGGAGTGGGCGATTCACGATGGCGAAGTGTACATCCTCCAGTCGCGACCGATTACCACCATCAGCGAGGGTGCAAACGAGGGCGCCAGCGCCAGCGGGAACGGCGCCGGCCAGACGAGTGCAACCGAGGTCGAGGGGGAAAACGAAGTTATCCTCTCGGGGCTCGGTGCCAGCCCGGGCCGTGCCTCTGGGACTGTCAGCATCGTCAGCAAGCTCGACCAGCTGGACAAAGTCAGCGAGGGCGACATCATCGTCGCCGAGATGACCACTCCGGACATGGTCCCGGCGATGAAACGCGCCTCGGGAATCATCACCGACGAGGGTGGGATGACGTCCCACGCCGCCATCGTCTCGCGGGAACTCGGCGTCCCCGCCGTCGTCGGCGCAGAGCACGGGAGCGACCAACTCGAAGACGGGCGGGTCGTCACTATCGACGGCGAGAAAGGAACGGTCGAGGCCGGTGCCAAAGAGGCCGAACAACACGACGCCGTCGAGGAGGTTCGCCCGGACACGCCAGTCAAACCGATGACCGCAACAGAAGTGAAGGTCAACGTCTCGATTCCGGACGCCGCAGAGCGCGCCGCTGCGACCGGTGCGGACGGTGTCGGCCTGCTTCGCATCGAGCACATGATTCTCTCCCTGGGCAAGACGCCCGAACGGTACATCGAGGACCACAGCGTCGACGCCTACGTCGAGGAAATCGTCGACGGCGTCCGCGGCGTCGCAGAGGAGTTCTACCCGCGCCCGGTTCGGGTGCGCACGCTCGATGCGCCCACCGACGAGTTCCGACAACTGGACGGTGGCGACGACGAGCCGATCGAACACAACCCGATGCTTGGCTATCGTGGCATTCGGCGGAGCCTCGACCGGACGGACGTCTTCCAGCACGAGCTCCGGGCCTTCCGGAAACTGTACGACATGGGCTACGACAACGTCGAAATCATGGTCCCACTCGTCAACGACGCCGAGGACGTGATTCAGGCCCGCGAGCATCTAGAGGAAGCGGGCGTCGACACGACAAAGCGAAAGTGGGGCGTGATGATAGAGACCCCCGCAGCGGCCCTGACCGTCGACGAGATGGCCGAAGCCGGCATCGACTTTGCCTCCTTCGGGACCAACGACCTCACGCAGTACACGCTGGCGGTCGACCGCAACAACGAGCAAGTCGCCAACCGCTACGACGAACTCCACCCCGCAGTGCTCGAACTCATCAGCGACGTCATCGAGACCTGCCGCGAACACGACGTCGATACGAGCATCTGTGGCCAGGCCGGGTCGAAACCGCAGATGGTCAAACACCTCGTCAACGAGGGCGTCACCTCGATTTCGGCGAACATCGACGCCGTCCGTGATGTGCAACACGAGGTCAAACGGACCGAACAGAAACTGCTGCTCGACTCCGTTCGGTAACGCCGACCGGCTCTTTTCCCCTCCGCTACGGCATCGAAGCGCCCGAACGAGCGGCGTGAAAACCGGTCGCGACGAGCGTAACTTCTAAGCGCACACGTCGTTACTAACAGGTATGCAGCAGGCCCAGCAGGCCACCCCGCAGGATTTCGACCGGGTCCTCTCCTCGATGTGTACGGAACCCCATCCCGCGGCACGGCAGGCTGCCGAGCGGTTTCTCGCAACGAACCCCGGCGACCCTGGCACCTACGAGACGGTCGCCGAACTCGAACGTGACGCAGTCGACATGCTGGGAACCGTCGCCGGCCTCGAGGACCCCGCTGGCTACGTCACCAGCGGCGGCACCGAAGCCAACATCCAGGCGATTCGCATCGCACGCAACCGGGGCGACACCGACGACCCGAACGTCGTCATCCCCGAGAGCGCACACTTCAGTTTTCAGAAGGCCGCCGAACTGCTGGGCGTCGAACTGCGAACGGCACCGACGACGGACCACCGCGCGAACCTCGATGCAGTCTCCGAACTGGCCGACGACGACACCGTTTGCATCGTCGGCGTCGCCGGGTCGACGGAGTACGGCTACGTCGACCCGATTCCAGCACTCGCGGACATCGCCGAGGACGCCGGCGCGCTCTGTCACGTCGACGCCGCGTGGGGTGGGTTCTACCTGCCCTTTACCGACCACGAGTGGGCCTTCGACGACGCCGCCATCGATACGCTGACTATCGACCCGCACAAGGTCGGCCGCGCGGCTGTTCCCGCCGGCGGCCTGCTCGCGCGTGACCCGACCTTGCTCGACGAGTTGGCAATCGATACGCCGTACCTCGAATCGACCGCACAGGTGACGCTGACGGGGACACGCTCGGGGGCGGGCGTCGCCAGCGCCGTCGCCGCGATGGACGCACTCTGGAAGGAAGGGTACCGCGAGACCTACGAGCGGGCAATGGACAACGCCGAGTGGCTGGCCGAGTCGCTGTCCCATCGCGGCCACGAGGTCGTCGGGCCGGAGTTGCCACTCGTCGCGGCAGACCTCTCGGTGCCGATGACCGACGAACTCCGGGACCGTGGCTGGCGCGTCTCGAAGACTGGGTCGGGAGAGATGCGCGTCGTCTGTATGCCCCACGTCACCCGGTCGATGCTGCGCTCGTTCGTCGCCGACTTAGACTGGTACTAGACCATCTTTTTCCCGTTCGGGTGAGAGCTTCGCGCTCACCGCTCACGGCAAAAACGTGGGTGAAAAAGGCTGAATCTCGGCCGTTGGCCTCGATTCAGAGAAAGCGCGCTCGCATCGCTCGCGCGGATGCTGGTGCTCATTCCAACACTCTTCGTAACAGATCGTCACCGCCCTGATAGCACTGCAAAAGTCGACTTGCGGGAAGCGAGGTCGCACAGCCGCCGGCCCACGTCAGTGCAATCACACTCTGTGGCGGCGCCGAAGCGAAAAGCCGGAAGCCAAGACACCGTTTGCGGGGAAATATTCATACAGGTCGACTGTATCTTTTCCGACAGGTGATGTCGGTTCTCACTCCTGCCATCCTGGCGGTGAACACGGTGTTGCTCGGCTGGCTGGCCACCGTCGGCTGGAAAAACCGGGAGCGACCGAGCGCGGGGTTGTTCGCCGCCCTCCAGACAGTCTCGATGCTGTGGGCCGGTCTGACGCTCGTCAGTCTGTTCGTGGCACACGGCTCACTCCGCATCGGATTGTGGGGTACCGTAACCGCCCTGAGTCTGCTTTCGGCCGGCCTGTGGCTGGCATTTATTATTCAGTACACCGGGCGTGACCGATGGATACACAGCTGGCTGTTTCGGGTCGCGACGGTGCCACTCGTCGCCGGGGCAGTCCTCTACACCGTCAGCCCGACCTGGTCGCCACTGGTCGGTGAGCTAACGCAGTCGACGATACCCGCAGGGACGGTCGTCCTGTCGTCTATCGGCCCGGTCGGCGCGTTACTCGGGGTGTACATCTACGCGGTGTTCGCTGCGGGACTGGTGCTCGTCGGGAAGACGGTTCTGGAGCGCAACCGGCTGTTCGTCGGGCAGGCACTCGCGCTCGCGGGCGGGACACTCGTGACTGTCCTGGGTAGCGTCGGGGCAATCATCGGCGTCCCAGTCGAAGGGTTTCCGATCACACAGGTTGCACTCGGGCCACAGTCGATACTCTGGGGGTATGCGGTCTTTCGCGAGCAGTTCCTGACACAGATACCTGCCGTCGCTCGCATCGGTGAGCGGGCGGTGCTGCGCGACCTCGACGACGGCGTGGTCGTCATCGGGGACGAGACCGTCGTGCAGGCCAACCCCCGAGCCTGTGATTACCTCGGTCGCGACAGCCTCGTCGGAACGCCACGCGCGGAACTGTTCGCAGTCTTCGACGTGGACGACTTCGCGGAATTTCCCGTGCGCTTTCAGCGACGCGGTCGAACCTACCAGGTCAAAACGTCTCCAGTGTCGAACTGGCATGGCGTCGAAATCGGGCAGAGTCTCGTCATCCAGGACGTGACAACGCTGGTTCGGCGCCAGGAGCGCCTGCAGGTACTCAACCGGATACTCCGACACAATCTCCGCAACGACCTCACCGTGATTCTCGGGACCGCACACCAGATAGAGAGTCAAAGTGAAAGCGAGATAGCCAAACTCGGGGAGACCGTCGAACAGCGGGCACGAGGGCTGTCAGAAATCAGTGAGAAGGCACTGGAGGTCGAACAGATGTTCGAGCGGGAGTCGAAGGCGGTCTCGGTCGACCTCGACGCACTCGTCTGTGACATCGTCGACGACCTGGCCACAGACCACCCGAAAGCGGACATCGAGAAGTCGATGGCGGCGGGCAAGATAGAGACCGATCCCAAAATCGTCCGGGTCGTCGTCCGGGAGATAGTCGAAAACGCGCTGGTCCACGGCGGCGCCGCGCCAGTGGTGACGGTCAGTTCGGCGCGGCAGGGCGAGGAAGTCGAGGTGACCGTCGCCGACGACGGGCCAGGCATCCCGGACTCTGAAATCGAGCCGGTGAAGTCCGGGACCGAAACCCCGCTCAATCACGCGAGCAGTCTGGGCGTGTGGCTCATCTCGTGGGGGGCGCGTGCGCTCGGTGGGACAGTCTCGTTTACCACCGATGACGGGTCGACGGTTCGATTCTCGATACCGACGACCAGCCGAGTCGGAGCGGAGTCGGTGCCGGTGGCGTCGGCAGACTCGGACTGAGCGGCGCACCCGGAAACCGGCGGTGTTTTTGACCTCCATACCAGAAACAGAGCACATGAGTCACGACCGACTGCCGACGGACAATCCGGCGGTGGTCACCTGCGGGTTACCCTACGCCAACGGTGACCTGCACGTGGGCCATCTGCGGACGTACGTCATCGGCGACACCTACACCCGGGCACTCGACCGCGTCGGCCAGCAGACGGCCTTCGTCTGCGGGTCGGACATGCACGGCACACCCGTCGCGGTCAACGCCGCCGAGGAGGGCGTCTCGCCGGAGGAGTTCGCACTCGACTATCACGAGACCTACGCCGAGACGTTCCCGAAGTTCAACGTCGACTTCGACAACTACGGGCACACCCACGACCAGACGAACACGGAGATGACCCAGGACTTCGTCTCCACGTGGGCCGACCAGGGCCACGTCATCGAGAAGGAGATTCAGGTCGCCTGGGACAGCGAGGAAGACCAACCGCTCCCCGACCGCTACGTCGAAGGAACCTGTCCGTACTGTGGCGAACAGGCACGGGGCGACGAGTGCGACGAGGGCTGTCAGCGCCACCTCGAACCCGGCGAAATCGAAGACCCAGTCTCGACGCTGACGGGCAATCCCGCCGAGTACCGGACGCGCGAACACAAGTTCCTGCGCCTGTCGGACTTTCAGGAGTATCTCCAGGACTTCATCGACCGCCTCGAAGGGACCGAGAACGCCCGCAACCAGCCCCGCGAGTGGATAGAAGGTGAGCTGCAGGACCTCTGTATCACGCGGGATATGGACTGGGGTATTGATTATCCCGAACAGGGCGACACCGAGGAGGACCTCGTCCTGTACGTCTGGGTCGACGCTCCAATCGAGTACGTCTCCTCGACGAAACAGTACACCGAGCGGGTCGGCGCCGAGGAGTACGACTGGGAAGATGTCTGGAAGCTGGACGGAGAGCGACGGCCCAGCACCGAGTGGGACGAGGAGTGGACCGACGACGCCGGCGAAATCGTCCACGTCATCGGCCGGGACATCATCCAGCACCACACCGTCTTCTGGCCGACGATGCTCCGGGCGGCAGGATTCAGCGAACCCCGAGCGGTACTTGCGACCGGATTCGTCGGCATCGACGGGAAGGCACTCTCCACGTCGCGCAATCGCGCCGTGTGGGCCGACGAGTATCTCGACACCGGCTTCCACCCGGACCTGTTCCGGTACTACATCACGACCGGGTCGGGCATCGAGAAGGACGTCGACTTCTCGTGGGACCGCTTCCAAGAGCGGGTCAACGGCGAACTCGTCGGCAATCTCGGGAACTTCTGTTACCGGGCGCTTCTCTTTGCCCACCGCAACTACGACGGGACGCCCGAGGCCGACGTGAGCGACGAAGTGCGCGAGCGCATCACCGACGCCATCAGTGACTTCGAGGACGCCGTCGCCGAGTACACGCTCCGGGACATCTCGGACGTGGCCGTCGGCCTCGCGGACTTTGGCAACGGCTACATCCAGCGCCACGAACCGTGGAACCTCGTCGACGAGGACCCCGAGCAGGCCGCACAGGTCATCCGCGACTGCGTGCAGGTTGCGAAGGCGTGTGCCGTCCTGATGCAGCCGATCATGCCCGAGAAGGCTGCCGCGCTGTGGGACCAACTCGGAGAGGCAGGCACCGTCGCCGACGCCGAACTGAGCGACGCACTCGACGCCCCGCCCGCCGAGTTCGACGCACCCGAAGAGCTCTTTACGGAAATCGAGGACGAGGAAGTCGAAGACTTAAACGAGACACTGCGCGAGCGCGTCGCGGAAGCCAGTGAGAGCGACGAGACGGAGAACGAAGAGACGGACCTCGAACCCCTCGCCGAGGACCGCATCTCCTTCGAGGACTTCCAAGACCTCGACATCCGCGTCGGCGAGATTACGGCCGCCGAGGAAATCGAGGACTCGGACAACCTGATGCGCCTGGAGGTCGACATCGGCGTCGAGCAGCGCCAGGTGGTCGCAGGCATCAAGGGACTGCACGACGCCGCGGACCTGCCGGGTACACGGTGTGTCCTGCTTGCGAACATGGAACAGGCGGAACTGTTCGGCTACGAGTCAAACGGCATGTTGCTGGCGGCCGGCGAGGACGCAGACATCCTGACGACCCACGGCGACAGCGGCCCGGGGACGAAAATCCGGTAGGCCCGACCGGCCAGCCTTTTGAGCGTGGACCGCCAAGGACCAGTATGGCAACCGACTCCGACGACGAGGAAGAGTGGCGGTACTCGCTGTCGGACCTCGAAGACGAGAGCGATACGGCAAGCGACAGCGACGGCGTCCCCGCAGACGAGGAGGAAACCGACGACAGTGGGGGCATCGACGCGGGTGTCGCGGGGAAGATGGACGTACCGGAGGAACTCGAAGCCCAGGAAATCGACCTCGAGAACGCCCTCTTCGTCGCAATCGGGGTCGTGTTGGCGCTCGCCTTCGCGGCGGGCTATCTGAACTTGCTGCCCTGAATCTGGAAGCGAAGTATTCACTACGCGTGATTTCGAAGCGGTACGTATGAGCGACAACGACGCGAGTGTCTCGCGCCGTCGATTCATGCAGGCAGCGGCAGGAACGACGGCTGCCGCCGCAGCAACGGGGACCGCGACCGCACAGGAAAACGGGACAGAGGCCGGCAACGAAACCACCGCATCCGGCAACGAAACCGACTCCGGAGGCGGCGGCGGTGGTGGCGGTGGCCAGCCGGACCTCGGCGGGTTTCTCGACGACGCGAACAACTTCGACGGGTCGATTGCCGACCGGCGAGGCCAGGACGAGGTAGTCGTCGAAGTCGGCGCGGGGAGTTCCGGACTGGCGTTCGGTCCCGCTGCGGTCCACGTCGACAACGGTGCGACGGTCGTCTGGGAGTGGACCGGTGAAGGCGGCGCACACAACGTCGTCGAGCAAGGCGACGAAGTGTTCAACTCCGGGTCACCCAAGTCCTCCGGCACGTACGAGTACACGTTCGAAGAGGACGGCATCTACAACTACGTCTGTATCCCCCACGAGGCGAGTGGGATGCTCGGTGTCGTCGTGGTCGGAACCGACTACCCGACGGTCGAAACTGGCGGCAACGCCGGCCCCGGTGACCTCCCCAGCAGCGCGAAGGCGCTCGGCGTCGCCACCATGCTCGTGATGGCCGGGACGCTCGGCCTGGCCTACTTCTTCATGAAGTACGGCGGCGACTACGGCGAGTTCGAAGAGTAACGCCCGCCGCGACACCGCTTTCTCGTCGCTTCGCCGCGGTCACGAGAGCGGAGTCTCTCCGCTGGACTGGAAAAACAGTACACATTTATGAGACGGTAAAAAAGGTGAAATTGGAATGAAACCGACACGACGGCAATTTCTGGCGACGAGTGCGGCCGCGGGTGCAGGGATGCTCGCGGGGTGTGAGCAGATTCCGTTCCTCGGCGGAGGCGGCGGGAGCGGGGCGTTTGCGAACTGGGTGCCCGCAGCGGGAGAACTCGAACCTGACAGCGAGGCCGTTCGCTTCAGAGTGAGCAGTCCGACACAGATACACGGGAACCGGAACAATCTCCGCCCAAACACGTACGCCCAGCGGCAACGAAGCTACCGGACCGGCGTTTCGTGGCAATCACTCAACATGGAGCTGTCGTTCGAGTCAGGGACAGTGTACAAAGGGTCGTACAATGTCGGCGACGTCGACAGTGAGCTAACGACTCCAAGTGGGGCCGGCGACGGCGGTGAGTACTCCCAGGAAGACTCGAAAGGGAACTACGATATTTATATTCCCGACGGCGACGACACAGACGACGCCAGACAGGCGTGGGCAGTCAGCGGGAACGCGATTATTTCTGCCCAGGCGACGGGGAGCCGCTTTGGCAACACGTTCAGTTCGGCGGTCGAGAACGCGAAGACGATAATCGACGTCGGCCAAAACGGCGAGGGTCGCGCGGTCAACGACGACGACGCGTTCAGCACGCTGGCAAACGAACTCGGCGGGACGATCGTCTACGGGCGGACGCTCCGCGACGAGATCAGCAGCTCCCGGGAGTCTATCGCCCGGGGCGATTTCGGCGGGATGGTCGCGTCGGGGACGTCGATCACTATCAACGGCAAAAACTCAAAGTTCAAGCGAGTGTTCGTCTTCGACAACGAGAGCGAGGTCAACACCGGTGACCTCGAGGAATACGTCGAACGCAACGACACTAGCGGCGGGATTCTCTCGTACGCGCGAAATACCAGCGTCAGCCAGAGCGGAAGCGCTGGTGTCGTCAGCGCGACCATCGACACCTACGATATCGGTCGGTAGACAACTCTCAGTTTCTACAGCGAATCCGGGGTGGTGTGCACGTCGAGTGTCACCTCGCGTGGTTCCCCTTCGAGGTCGGCGACGATGCGCTCGACGATTCGCTCTGCTTCTGCGGTCACCTTCGGTTTGATGCGGTCGACGAGCCAGTCGAGTGAGACCGTCGCGGGCAGTCCGAGGGCGCCCTTGTCGGCAGACCCTGGTGCGAACTCGATGTACAGGCGCACGCGCGTCGCCGGCGTCTCCGGGTCCGGCGCCGACTCGGGTTCGGGAACGACAGCCCAGTGCCCGCGCGCGTCAATGTCCCTGACGAGTCGCCAGTCGATGCGGTTTGGCGGGTCCACGTCCGTCACCCGCGAGTTAGCCGTATAGGAGAGGCGCCACCACGAGAACGTGATGTCGTAGCGCGTTCCCGGCGACCCGTCGCCGTCACGGCGGCGAACCTCGTCTAGGTGTTCGGAGTAGCGGGCATACCGCGGGAAGTCCAGCAGAAACTCGTAGACGTCCGTGGCGGGCAGATAGATCACCGTGCTGACGTCGACAGCGTCCACACCGCCACATTGGGCTGGACATCCTAATGTTCACGCATTGTGGCAACCCACCGCCACGCGTCGCGGGCCCACCCTGAAATGAATCCGTCACCTTCTGGTCGGGCAGCGCGAACGGATGGGTATGGAGACACGAGACGTCTGTATCGTCGGTGCCGGGCCGGCGGGGTTGACTGCCGGAATTTTCACCGCACGCGCGGGGTTGGACACACTGGTGTTCGACGGTGGGGACCCCATCCTCGAACGGAACGCACACCTCGAGAACGTCCCCGGGTTCCCGGCCGGGGTCAACGCACGCCGCTTTCTGGACCTGACGCGCGAGCAAGCCCAGCGCAACGACTGCCAGATTCGCGAAGGGCAAGTCGAAGGTGTCAGTCTCGCAGACGACGGTCGCTTCGAGGTCGATGTCGCCGGTACAACAGAGAGTGTGACCGCAGAGTACGTCATCTGCACCTCCTGGGCCGATACGGACTACCTGGCCGCCCTCGACGTGGGGCTGGTCAAGCGCGGGAGCAAGACGTACCTCGACGTGGACGAACACGGTGAGAGCGACGTCGACGGACTGTACGCCGCGGGTCGCGTCGCCGAGACGCACCACCAGACCGTCGTCGCGGCCGGCGACGGTGCCAGCGTCGCGCTGACGGTCATCGACGACTCGGCCGTGCCGTTCTATCACGACTGGGTCGCACCGGAGGGATACTTCACCGACCGGGGGCGAGACGTGCCGCCGGGCTGTGAAGAGATAACAGACGAGGAGCGAAAGCGCCGCGAACGGGAAGCGCGGGAAGTCATGCAGTCGCAGTTCAGCGAGCCACATCCCGACGAGCCAAGCCAGCACCCGAGCGTCGACGAGTAGCCCACCCGCATTTATGTTCGCGCGCCACGGGAGTGGACGTATGCTGGCAGGAGTGAACGTCGCGCTGGGCGTGGCCGGGTCGATTGCTGCGGTGAAGACGGTCGAACTCGCCCACGAACTGCGTCGGGAGGGGGCCTCGGTCCGGGCGGTGACGACATCGGCCGCCGAGCACATCATCCATCCGTGGGCGCTTGAATTTGCCACCGAAAATCCCGTCGTCACCGAGATTACCGGGAACGTCGAGCACGTCGAACTGTGCGGTCGCGAAGGGTGGGCCGACGTGCTGCTGATTGCGCCGGCGACGGCAAACACCGTCGGGAAGATGGCCGCCGCAATCGACGATACGCCGGTGACGACGACCGCGACGACGGCACTCGGCGCGGACGTGCCCACCGTCGTCGTTCCGGCGATGCACGAACCGATGTACGACCACCCCGGCGTGCTCGACGCCATCGACCAACTGGAGTCGTGGGGCGTCGATTTCGTCGACCCACGCATCGAGGAGGGGAAGGCCAAAATCGCCGCCGAGAGCGACATCGTGACCGAACTCGCGCGGGCGACGACCGAGCAGTCCCTGGCCGGCGAGCACGTCGTCGTCACCAGCGGCGCGACCACCGAATCGATCGACCCCATCCGAACGCTCTCGAATCGCGCATCGGGACGCACCGGCCGGGCGGTCGCTCGGGCCTGCTACGCCCGCGGTGCAGACGTGACCGTCGTCCACGACGGACCGGACATCGCGTGGGCGACCGTCGAACAAGTCGAGAGCGCCGCGGAGATGCTCGCCGCGGTCCAGGCCCACGCCGACGACGCCGACGCACTGGTCTCGGCGGCGGCTATCTCCGATTACACCATCGAGGAAAGCGCCGAAAAGATACGCTCGGGAAAGGACAGCCACACACTCGAACTGGAGCCGACGCCGAAGCTCATCGACACGGTCCGCGACGAGCATCCCGACCTGTCTATCGTCGGGTTCAAAGCCGAAACCGGGGGCGACCAAGAGGCCATCGTGGAGAAGGCTCGTGCCCTGCTCGACCGGGCCGGACTGGCCTTCGTCGTCGGGAATCGCGCGAGCGTGATGGGTGCAGACGAAACGGAGGCGGTCATCGTCCGCCCGGGGAGTACCGAGCACGTCGCCGGGTCGAAGGCAACCCTCGGCGCAGAAATTGCAGACGAACTCGCAGCAGTGCTGTCCTGAGCGAACCGTGGGGACGCTACTCAGCCACGCCCGCCAAGGAGGTCATAGGCCCGCCACAGCGGGATATGAAACCAGCGTTGAAAGTGGCGTAAGATGGCATGACAGAAGCTGTCGCGGTATCATTCTTCGATACAACGCCAGCATTTATATAGCGTCGCAACTTCTGAATAAAGTGAAGCGCATCTGCCGGCGCGGTTGGGCAGCAGGTTCTACATTCGGAGACGAGACAGGCCTGTGACGCCGGGGCGGCGGGCGCAGGACACGGAAATCATGAAACTGAAACAACTCCTCAACGACGACGACGCAGTGAGTCCGGTCATCGGCGTCATCCTGATGGTCGCCATCACGGTGATTCTGGCGGCCGTCATCGCGACGTTCGTGCTGGGACTCGGCGAACAGGTTAGCGACACCGCACCGCAGGCTAGTTTCTCGTATACCACGAGCGGCGGAAACATCACCGTCACACACGACGGTGGTGCGACGCTGCAGAACGATAGTGTGTCAATCAAAGGGGATGTCGAAAGGCTGAACACTCCGTTCCCAACAGAGATTGCGGCTGGTGATACAGCCGAAGTGAACGTCACTTCTGGTGAAGGGACGATACGCATCATCTGGACCAACGACGCAGGGACGGACACGGCGACGCTCAGTAAATACGACTACGATACTAGCTAAGCGCGTTCTCTGAATTTTCTTCTGCAGCTTATTCATTCTGTAGACAGTCGGACAAACAGCGATGCTGGACCGAGCAGGAGTTTCATCCGTGAGCTGTCTTGGCAGTCGCGGAATATCTATTACGCATACCACCGGAATATTTGTTATGAATTGATGCAATTTCACTTCTAATGCCATATTTGCTGCCTAAGTATCATCTGTGATAATTGGAGAGAGTTCAGAGCAAAAATACAAGACAGAGCGGCTTTTTCAGCGCGTGAAGAAGCCCCAGTTTTGATAGTCTGCGTCAGTTCAACGCTCAACCAACCCCAATTAATTTATACCCTGGAAAATAAGCCTCGCTTATGCGTCTACGAAGACTGCTAAACGACGACGACGCAGTGAGCCCGGTCATCGGGGTCATCCTGATGGTCGCGATTACTGTCATCCTGGCAGCGGTGATTGCATCCTTCGTGCTCGGGTTGGGTCCAGGGGAGGCACAGCCACAGGCAACGTTCACTTTCGATGGGCCAAACAGTAGTAATATAGTAACCGTTACCCACGACAGCGGGGACTCAATTAAGCCCTCAGAGCTGTACATTCGAGGGAACAACAATAATAACGGCAATTGGACGGATAGTAACGGCGGTCCAAATGGTACCGTGAGCGCGAGCGACAGTGAAGTCACGTCCGGAAATAGTGCTTATGTCAATGTTACCGGGAAAGTGAGCAACTACGATATCAGAGTCGTCTGGGACAACGGCGAGAACTCCGCGACGCTCGCTGAAGATTCCGCATAATCGACTCCCGAATTCAGTTTTTTGCGCACCAGCCCACCAGCGACAGCGCCGTGCGACGATTTTATGCCCCCCGATTGCGGATAGTCGACAATGACTCCGGGTCGGGTGGTGGTATTTGCCGCTGTGGGCCTCATGGTACTGGCGACGGCAGCGACCGGGACGCCACTGTGGACCGTCCCCGACCGCGGGGGCGACCAGGGACCGCTCGGGCAGGGGACTGCGGAGGTGACTGTCGTCTCAATGCCCGACACCGCCACGCTAGACCCCGGTCGGCAGGGCGGGAACGTCTACTACCTGCGCGTTCCCAGCGCGACCGTCGATATCTCGCAGTTGCGGGGCAATCCGATTGTGACCTACTCCATCAGCATCGAGGGTCTCGGGTACGGCACCAGCGCTGTGAACGGACTCGAACGGATGGGCGAGGGACAGGCGAACTTCTCTATCGAGTCGGCGGCACTGGAGGGCGAGCGGATTTCGAACGGTAGCTACGAGGGCGAACTCCGGCTCGTCCTCCGGGGTGACAACGGCGAGACAGTCCTCTACTCCGAGCCGATAACCGTCGAGGTGACAGCGTGAACAGCGGTTGGCGTGACCGCTGGGCTGGGGCCCACAGCGCCATGCGGGCGGTCGGCCGGCGCGTGTTCGGCGACCGACTCGGCTTGGTGTTGTTCCTGGCGACGCTGTGTTTCGTGACGCTCACCTGGCGTGCCGGCGTGTTCATTAACGACAATTTTACGCTGGTTCGGGGGCTGGAGGCGCTCAGCCACGGCCGCGTCTGGCTCGATACAACAGGCCCGGACGCGTTCGGCGCGCCGGGGACGAACACCCGCGATGGCTACGTTTACGGCCGCAACTACGGCCAACTCGTACTGTCGCTGCCGGCACTGTGGGTGCTCCAGGCCGTCGACAGCGTGGTGAACCTCCACGTCGCGCTCGTCGCCGGCTGGCATCTGCTCGCGCTCGCGCTCGCAGTCCAGGTGAGCAGGCTCACCGACTACGAGCGACCGGTGCTGTACGGCGGGACCGGCCTGGTCGTGGCGTCGTTTCTGGCAAACGCCGCTCTCGTCCGGACGTTTGCCGACGCATCGCTGGCAGTGCTTGCCTTACAGCTGACCGCTGCGGTAGCGGCGGGGCTGGTGGCCGTCTTCTGTTATCGACTCCTCCGGCGACGACACGGGACGGCGGTGGGGCTGTTTGCCGGTGCCGGCGTCGTCGTCGCGACGCCGATCGGACTCTGGGCGACGATTCCCAAGCGACACGTCTTCTCGGCGCTGGTCCTCGTCGGGGTACTGTACGCGTTCGCGCGGAGTCGTGACGCCGACGCCGCACCGACGGTTTCGGGGTTGGGTCCGGTGCCGGTCTACCGCGCTGGCGCGTACGCACTCGTCGGGCTGTTCACGACGATTCACGCGGCCGAAGCGCTGTTCGTCTTCGGCGCACTGCTGCTCGTCGACATTCCGACCGCTCCCGCAAACGACAGACGGACATTAGCGATGGTCTTCGGTGCTTTCGCGCTCTCGCTTGTCCCACTGCTGGTCACGAACAGCCTCGTCACGGGAGAGTTGCTTCGACCGCCGAGAGCGATGGACGACAGCGGACTCACCTCGCCAACACAGGAGAATCTCGGCGGTGGCGGCAGTGGTGGCGGTGGCAGCGGTGGTGGCAGTGGTAGTGGCGTCAGTAGTGGCAGTAATACCGGTGGCGGAGATGGCGCGAGCAGTATCGGCGGACGGCTCGAAGAGTTCCTCGTCGGACTCGGCGCAGGCCCAGTCGGCGTCATCGTCAGAGAGGTACTGGATATAACAACTGGTAGCCTCGCAGAACTCACGAACACCGAGTCGCTGCTCCGGACGTACGTCTCCAGCAGCGTCGACGGAATCCGCCAGGACGCCCGGTTCGTCGGTATCAACCTCTCGTTGCTCGAAGCGGCCCCGCTCCTCGGTGCGACCGTCGGCGCTGTGGTCGGCGCTCTCACTGGTGGCGTCGAGAGACTCCGAAAGTCACTCGATGCAACAACTGCGCTGGCGCTCCTGTTTGTCGTCGGGTTCGTCCTCATCTACAACGGTCGGCTCCCGCTCAACACGCAGGTGACGGTCAGGTATCTCCTCGTGTTGTACCCGCTAGGCGTGGTGTTGCTAGCCGGGACCGCACCGGTACGGCGACTGCTCGAAACCCATCGGTCACCGCTTTTGTGGTCGTACGGAGCCGGGGTCGCGCTCGGCGGGCAGTTGCTGCTCGCGTACTTCGTCGTGGGCCAGTACGCCGTCGGTGAGGCCGCCCGCGTCCACGCGCTGCTCGGGTTCGGACTGGGAGTGGCTGTGGCCGTCGCGTCACTCGTCAGCGTGGTCGACCGGCGGGCCGACCCGGTGGCTGCCGTGGCACTCGGGCTCGCGGCCGCTGCCGGAACCGTCTTTTTGCTGCTTGCGGGCCTCTCTCATTTCGCCTTCGTCGGCGAGTACATCCTGCCGGTCGTCGGCGCGATAAGTGACGCCATCGCAGTTGCAGTCTGATGAATCACTTTTTTGGTGTGGCTGACGGTACCTCTGCTATGGACCGATTGAAAAAGTCGCTGCTCGACGCGCCAATCGTCGAGAAAGAGGGCTATCACTACTTCGTCCACCCCGTCAGCGACGGCGTCCCGATGTTGCGCCCGGAACTGCTCCGGGAGATCGTCATCCAGATTATCCGCAAAGCCGACCTCGACAACGTCGACAAGATTGTCGCCCCCGAGGCGATGGGCATTCACATCTCGACTGCCGTCTCGCTGATGACCGACATCCCGCTGGTCGTCGTCCGGAAGCGAAGCTACGGGCTGGAGGGGGAAGTCGCACTCTCGCAGGTCACCGGCTACTCGGAAGGCGAGATGTACATCAACGACGTCTACGAGGGCGACCGCGTACTCATCCTCGACGACGTCCTCTCGACGGGTGGCACCCTCCGTGGCATCACCAGCGCACTCGACGACATCGGCGCCGACATCGCTGACATCGTCTGTGTCATCAAAAAGGCCGACGGCGAAAACAAGGTCGCAGAGGCCGGCTACAGGCCCAAGACGCTCATCAACGTCGTCGTCGAGGACGGCGAAGTTGTCATCGTCGACGAAGAGGGTGACGGCTGATGAGCGACCTCGACGAACTCCTGGCTTCGCTGCACGACCATCTGGCGGCCACCGAAGAGTTGCCACTCGAGGAGTCGGCAAACCGACTGCTCGGGGAGGCCGAAGCCATCGCCGGCGACACAGCGCAGGGAGCCCTCACGGAGGACGTTGCCAGAGAGCGCGTCGAGAACGTCGCGGAATTGCTCGCAGAAATCGACGGCACCGGCCACGAGGAAGGCGACCAACACGTCGCCGCCGCGCGCCGCGCTGCCGACCGGATTTTGGACCAGTGACCGCTCGTTTCAGATAGCGAGCAGCTTTTTACACCGGCCGCTCGTTGGCTGGCATATGGGCAAACGAATCAAACGGACGGTAAGTCGTGTCAAGCATGCAGCAATCGGTGCCGCCGTCGGCGGCGCTCTCGGCGCGCTCGTGAGTCGGAACGCCGCCAGCACTGCCGCCGGTCTCGGGGCACTCGTCGGCGCAACCGTCGGCGAGAAACGCGTCGACGTCGGTGGCGCGATTGCCGACGTGAAAAACAAGCGCACGGAAGCCGACGACGACTAACGGCGTCGGACAGCGCGCGGTCCCGAAGGGCGGCGGACCCACGCCACCACCGTAATTTACTATTTACAGAATTTTTCTCATTTGGCCCCCGAACCGTTTAGCGGATCGCAATTATTCCCACATCCGATAGTCTATTAGCCATTTAGATAGTCATACACTCACATAATAGGCCCAAATTGACGGTGCCATATCGTCGTACAGCACGCTAGCCAGAACAGAGTCTCCACACCTGCCCGTGCCAGAAGCAAAACCACTCCGACGGAGCATCGAAGTCGAGTACTGGGTCGTCGACGACGAGGGATATCTGGCCGAGCCAACAGGGTTGGTCGACGCGACAGAGGGCGCAGAACGGGAGTTCGTCGAGCCGCTGTTGGAGGTCAAGACAACCCCCTGTGAGACCACCGCCGAGTTGCGCGAGGAACTGCTCGGACGGCTGGGGCGTGTCCTCCGCCGGGCCGAGGAACTGGACCGCGGACTCGTTCCACTGGCGACGCCGGTCCACACCGAGGAGATTGCAGACCTGCCAAGCGAACGGACGGACATTCAGGACACCGTGGTCGGCGGCGACTTCGAGTACGTCCGCCACTGTGCGGGGACGCACGTCCACATCGAGCAACTCCCCGGCCGCGAGGTCGACCAGTTGAACACGCTCGTCGCGCTCGATCCCGCGCTCGCGCTCGCGAACTCCTCGCCGTTTTTTCCACGGTCGCCACATCGCGGCCGGCGCCCGCTCGAAGCTCTACCGCTGGCTCGCCTACGACGACCTCGACGGCCAGGGCCGGCTCTGGCCCTACGTCGACGACGCCGACGAGTGGGACGCACGGCTCGAACGCCGCTACGAGAAGTTCCGACGGGCGGCCATCGACGCCGGCATCGACGTCAGGGCCGTCGAGGAACACTTCGACCCCGAGAGCGCCGTCTGGACGCCCGTCCAGTTCCGCGAGGAGTTCGGGACCGTCGAGTGGCGCTCGCCCGATGCCACGCTCCCGAGTGACGTGCTCCGGCTGGCCGACACCATCGCCGACACCGTCGCCCAGCTCGAGGATACCACCGTCCGCATCCACGGCGAGGCCGGCCGCCGGACCGCCGACACAATCGTCCTCCCCGAGTTCGACGCCGTCCAGGAGTACGTCAACGCGGCCATCCGCGACGGTCTGCAGTCGGCTGCCGTCCGGTCGTATCTGGAACGGATGGGGTTCGACACCGACGCTTACGACCCACTCACCGAGGAGATCGACCGGCTCGGTACGCTCTCGCCTGCCAGCGCACGCGACATCCGACTCGAACACGCCCGGCGTCTCGAAGCCGACGTGTTGCAAGTCCAGTCTGTTACCGACGATTGACGCGGCGCTCGTGAGTTCGTGAAAAGTAGCGGGAGGTGGATTTGAACCGCGGTCGTTCCGCGCTGCTCCACTCCCTGGTTCAAATCATCACGAGCGAATTTGCGGCTCGCGGAGTTGCTCGCCGCAAAATATAGCGGGAGGTGGATTTGAACCACCGATCTGCGGGTTATGAGCCCGCCGGAATCTCCTAGCTATCCCATCCCGCTACTCTCTCGTAACTCCGTTCACTGTTTAAGGATTGTGATTGGGCGGCCGTCTGTGAGATTTTACCGCGGGTCGCCCGTGTGAACTTCCCATGTGAACAGGCTCTCGAAGACGTAGTTGACCGACATCGCGACACCGATTGCGATGGGACTGGCCGCCAGAAACCACAGGTCCGTCCCGAACACGAGCAGTTTGAACTCGATGTACGTCACCAGCAGCCAGTAGACGAACAACTGCACGGTGACGCCCCCAGACCGGACCAGATGTGACTTTCCCAGTCGCTTGAGAAACGGAATCCGGCCTGTGGCGCCCTGTCCGGCGAACGTCCAGTGTTCGTTGACCAGGAACATCACCACGATTGCCGTCTCGACGCCGGCGGCTTTCGCCCACAGTTCGGGAACGTCGAAGGCGAGCGTCAGCGTCGCCAGCACCACGTTATCGCTGAGCGCGCCGACGACGCCGACGGAGACGAACTGCCCAAATCGTGCCCCGGAAAGGAGGGCGTCGACCCGAGAGTCCGTCATTTCTGCTCGACCAGCGCTGACTCTTCGTCGCGGCGGGCAGCGAGTGCCGTGTGCAACCGGCTGTCCCGGAGTCGTTTCGCGCGGTGGCGAGCAGTCACGAGCGCGCGGGCGAGTCGCAGCGAGTCACGCACCGGCGACACCGTCGACCCCGGCCGGTCGTGCCACTCGATGGGGATTTCGGCGACCGAGAGGTCGACGGCACCGGCGATGGCGATCAGTTCCACGTCCCAGGCAAAGCCGGGTTCGTAGAGGTGCTGGCGGACAGCCTCCCAGGCGGCCGCATCGATGGCTTTCGCACCGCACTGGTAGTCGTACAGGTCCACCTCGAGCAACCGATGGGCAAGCCACACAAAGCCGTCACCGAGATACCGACGAGCGAGGGTCTGATGGGCGTCGACCGTCGCCTCGGGATGGCGTCGGGAACCGACCGCGAGGTCGACAGTCCCGTCTCGAACCGGCGCGAGGATTTCGGCCAGCGAGTCGGCCGGCGTGGCACCGTCGGCGTCTGCGAAGGCGAGCACGTCAGTCGAGAGCGCCTCGAACCCGGCGGTGATGGCAGCGCCTTTCCCCCGGCGGTAGGGGACGGTGTGTATCTCGGCGGGCAGGTCCGCCAGTCCCGCCGGGACACCGTCGACTGGGGCATCGAGTTCGATGCGAATCGTCACGAGGTCGAGATTCTCCCGGAGTGAGCGGACGTACGCCGCGAGGCGGTCGACATCGGGACGGTAGGCGGGGACCACCAGCCCGACCGCGGAACTCATTGCTCGGACACACCACTGCGCTGAATAAAAGATATTCGGCTCGTGGACCACTCTGTCGACAGTTCACAAGAGATTTCACCCGCGGCGGGCGTGTCTATCGGCAATGGAACTCGGTCTCGCCGCCCTCTGGCTCGTGCTCTTTCTCTCGCTCGGGCTGGCCGCTCTCCCGCTCGCGTCGTGGCTGTTGCCCAGCGGCGCACGGGCCGGGCTGGCGATTCCGGCCGCGCTGGCGACGCTGGCCGTCGTCGGGCACCTCGTCGGCCAGGTGGCCTTCGGCTGGCCCGCAGCGGTGGCCGGGCTGGCGGTGCTGGTCGTCGGTTCCATCCTCACGGCCGGCCGGACCGACATCGACTGGCGTGCCTACGGCGAGGTCGGGGTCGTCTTCACGCTCGCGTTCGCGCTCGTCATCGCCATCCGTGCGGTCGACCCGGCCGCCGCGCCACTACCGGTCGCCATCGGCGAGAAGTTCCTCGATTTCGGCCTGCTTCGGACTCTCGACCGGGCGGGGTCGCTCCCGCCCGAAGACATGTGGTTCGCGGGCGAGCCGGTCAAGTACTACTACGGCGGGCACATGCTGACCGCGCTGTTGACGACACTGTCGGGCACGGCGACGCGGTTCGCGTACAATCTCGCGCTGGCTGGCTTCTACGCGACGCTGGTCAGTGCCGCGTACGGCGTCGCCGGGGCGCTCGTCGACCCCTACGACGTGTCGCGGCGGCTCGCGGCCGGCTTCGGCGCCTTCTTCGTCGGTCTCGCTGGGAATCTGGAGACGGCCGCGCGCGTGCTCGTCTGGCTGCTCCCCGACGCGCTTGCGACGGTCGTCGTCGACGGAGTCGGGCTGGAATCGAGTGTGCTGGAGTGGTCGCCCGGTGAGTTCTACTACTTCGAGGCGACGCGGGTCGTCCCGGTGGACGCGAGCGACCCCGAAACGGCGATGGCGGCGACGGAGTTTCCCTTCTTCGCGTGGCTCAACGGCGACCTCCACGCGCACATGATGGCCCAGCCGTTCCTGTTGCTCGTCGTCGGACTCCTGCTTGCGTACTGGCGACTCCCCGCCGAGCAGTGGCAAAAGCGACTGGGCGTTCTGATTGGTGTGGTCCCTCCAGTTGCGGGACTCCTTGGCTTCGTCAGCCTCTGGTCGTTCCCGACCGTCGGCGGGCTGGTGGTGCTGACCGTCGCGCTGGCGCCGACAGACCCCGCGACGGTGCTGCCCGAGCGATACGCCGACCGTGTGGGACCGCGCGAGCACTGGGCCCTCGAAGAACTCCGCCGAGTCGGGTTCGGACTGGCGGCCGCCGCAGTCGTCCTCGCTCTCGGCGTCCTCTGGACGCTTCCCTTCTGGACCGGCGTCATGCTCGACGGCCCGAGCCGCTCGGCCACACTCTGGGACGTTCGGACGCCGGTCGGAAGCCTCCTGCTCGTCCACGGCGCGTTCCTCGCGGTCTTTGCCGTCGCGCTGGCGCGACGCGTTGGCGGCACGCTGGGCCGTCCCCTCGCCGCCGTCTGGATTGCCGGTGGACTCGTGCTGGGCGCGACGATTCTGCTCGGCTTCCCGGCGCTCGGGCTGGCCGGGCCGCTCGTGGTCGGCGGGTGGTGGCTCCTCCAGGAGACCGACGACGTCGGCTTTGCGACGATGCTCGTCGTCGCAGGCGCGGGCATCCTCCTCGTCGTCGAACTGGCGACCGTCGAGGGCGAGCGGTTCAACACCATCTTCAAACCGTACGCGCAGGTGTGGCTGCTCTGGGCGGTCGCGGCGGGGGCACTGCTCGCACGACTCGTCGCCGGGTGGCCGGCCAGTCGTCTCGCTGTCGACCGGAGCCGACTCGCAACGGGGGCCAGCGCACTCGCGGCGGTGCTCGTCGTGACGAGCGGGCTGTACGCACCGCTGGCGCTGGTGAACCACGCCGATGGCGAAAATCAGGGACCCGCCGTCGTCGCCGAGGGGCCGACCCTCGATGCGACGGCGTACCTGGAGTATCAGTATCCGCGAGACGCCCCGGCCATTCGCTGGATTGACAGCCGCGAGGGACAGCCGACGATAACTACCGCCGCGCCGGGCGGCTACGTCTGGTCACCCGACGAGGGTCGGGGCTCGAGCGCGCCGGCGAGCCTGACCGGTGTGCCGACAGTGCTGGGATGGTACCACGAGGCACAGTACCGGGGCGAACAGCCCTACCAGCAACGGCTAGAGGACGTCGAGGACATCTACACCAGCGAGAACGCGAGCTATCAGCGGGAGCTACTGGAGACCTACAACGTCGAGTACGTCTACGTCGGGCCGGCAGAACGAGCCAGGTACGGGCAGATAACGGTCGCGGAGGTATCCGGAGTCACCGTCGCAAAGCAGTTCGATGACGTGACGATATACGCCGTCGATTAGGCTTCGGCTTTAGCCTGGATGACAGTGATGGCTTCGGCGTCGACAGCCTCGACGTCGAGGAAGTTCGGGATGTAATTGCGTGTCTCGTAGTCTTCCTCTTCGTCGGGTTTGCCGACGGTACACCACAGCTGGGGACGGTCGGGGCCGTGCCAGTCGCCGTTGCGGTTGATACCGAAGCAGACGAACTCCTCGCCGTCGTACTCGATGACGGCACCCTTCCGGATACCGGGGTCCCCACGGATGATGAGCTTCTGCATACTCGGCTCTTCGGAGGAATTGCACTTATGGGCTTCGAACCACCGCCCCCGGACAGTGGCGAACGGGCAGATGTTCGACTTCGCCTGGAATTGAGCCATTGTCGCGTCAATTTTCCAGCGAGGGGCGCCGAGCGCAAATCCAGTCAGACGGCACTCTGTAACAGGAAATCGAACGCAATCGACGTGACGTACGGCAGGAGGAGCGCGAAAAGAACCTCCTGGAGCATCGACGTGTCGAAGGGGAACTCGCTGGTCGATTCGACGCGTTGCATCCGGATGTGGTTGTAGGTGTACTGACTCGCGTCGTCCATCGAGTCCGGTTCGGCGTAGGGGAAGAGTTCGTCAGTCGTGCCGACCTGCCGGGAGCGGTCGGCGAGGGCGTCGATTTTCGCTTCCTTGGCGGCGCCAGTAAAGGACTTGAGCCACAGCATCGGGCCGAAAAAGAGCACCAGGCCGACGAGGAGTCCGCCGGCAAGCAACGCCACGGAGAACTGGTCGGTCGGATTCGTCCCGACAGCGACCGTCTGGAACACGGTGAACAGCGTCAAGAGGATGAAATACGAGACGGCTACGCTCTTGAACGCCTCCCCCGAGGGCGACAGTCCCGCGTAGCCGTGTGGGTCCGAGAAATCAAGCAGTCGCGCACGGCGAATCTTGAACGGGAGCAAGACGAGCGTTCCGATGACGACGGCCAGGAACTCCGCCCCGATGGGATAGAGGACGAACGGGATGATGAAGTAAAACCGGACGGTCGCAACGAACGGGCCGGTAAGGTCGGCGACGGGCCCGACCAGATTTGCGGGATTGGTCAGCAAGACACCACCGTAGACCGCCAGGCCGACGGCGAGGATGCCGTATCGGATAGGGTCCGGAGCGATTTCTTCGAGTTTCGCGTCTGCCTTCCCCGACGGATTGGCCGGCACGCCCACGGCAGTCAGCAGGCGTGCGGTAGGGCGCCACTCGATGTCGAGGTCCTGGACGTCCTCGTCGATCGCCGCCGGGAGGTTCCGGACAGTTTCGACGTAGCGCTGTTTCGTCCGGAGCAGAATCCACACGGCAGCGGGCCAGGCGACGACCTGGAATATCTCGCCCGGGTTCGCAGTGAACGACAGGACGCCGGTCTGTGTCCAGCCGACGAGCGACAAAAGTGGGAGGTGGACCAGGATGACAGTGACGATAAACAGGTAGGGACCCCACCCGTCCGTTCCGACGAGGCGCTCGGAGACAGCCCCGAATCCGAGCCGTCGGGAGACCCGTTCGATCCAGAGGTCGTCTACGGCTATCGTCGTCTCCGACATGCTGTGAGACTGGTCAGGAGGACGTGCCAAAAATGTACCGTGTAGGCGTCCGCGCCTCGCTCGGTGTTTGTACGTAAGGAGAGAGCAGTCGGCCGGGTCACAGCGGGGCAGGCGAGAGGCGACGGGGGCAAAGAGTGGACGACAATCGTTTGGGTTTTAAGTGCCGCTGTCTAACAGCGCCGCAAGGTCGATATATATGGAGATGCCACGCCGGATGAACACGTACTGTCCGCACTGTAACGAACACCACGAACACGAGGTCGAGAAGGTCCGTTCGGGCCGCTCCTCGGGCATGAAGAAGGTCGCTGACCGCCAGCGCGAGCGCAATTCGGGCATCGGGAACGACGGGAAGTTCTCGAAGGTCCCCGGTGGCGACAAGCCGACCAAAAAGACTCAGCTCACCTACCGCTGCGGTGAGTGTGGCAAGGCCCACCAGCGCGAAGGGTGGCGTGCCGGCCGACTCAAATTCCAGGAGTAACTATGGCAGGAAGCTTCTACCGCGTCACCTGTCCGGACTGTGAAAACGAGCAGGTCGTCTTCGGGAAAGCCGCCACGGAAGTCGCCTGTGCGGTCTGTGGGCACACGCTCGCACGGCCCACCGGCGGCAAGGCGGCCATCGAGGGCGACGTCACTGAAACAGTCGAGGCCCGATGAAGTACAGCGGTTGGCCCGAACCCGGCGAACTCGTCGTCGGGCGCGTCGACGAAATCGAGGACTTCGGGGTCTTCGTCGACCTGCTGGAGTACGAAGACAAGCGCGGCCTCTGTCACATCAGCGAGGTCGCCTCCGGCTGGATCAAGAACGTCCGCGACCACGTCAACGTCGACCAGCGCGTCGTCGCGAAGGTGCTCGACATCGACGAGAGCGCCCAGCAGATAGACCTCTCGCTGAAAGACGTCAACGACCACCAGCGCAAGGACAAGATTCAGGAGTGGAAAAACGAGCAGAAAGCCGAGAAGTGGATGACTATCGCCTTCGGCGAGGACATGGACGACGAGCAGTACGCCGCCATCGCGAACGAACTGCTCGCCGATTTCGGCTCGATGTACGACGGCTTCGAGCAGGCCGCCATCCACGGGACGGAAGCGCTCGAGGATTCCGACCTCGACGAAGACGAAATCGAGGCCATCGTCGAGACGGCCCGGGACAACGTCTCGGTGCCCTACGTCAACGTCACGGGCTATGTCGACCTCGAATGCCCGACCAGTGACGGCGTGGACATCATCAAGGAGGCGCTGCAGGCGGCCGAGGGCAACGGGGACGTGCCTGAAGAGGTCGAACTCGACGTGACCTACGTCGGGTCTCCGGAGTACCGCATCCGCGTGCAGGCGCCCGATTACAAGACCGCCGAATCCGAACTCGAAGCGAGCGCAGAGCGCGCAAGCGCCGTCGTCGCCGACCACGGTGGCAGCGGGGAGTACCACCGCGAGCGAAACGAAGACGACGAATAGCGCGCCCGTGAAATCCGATATTCTCGTCTGTGCCGACTGGGAGGACACCCACGAGCGACCGGTGTACACACTCGGCGAGGAGTGTCCCGAGTGTGGCGGGAAGGCGGTCAACAGCGCGCCAGCGCCGTTTAACCCAGCGGACCCACACGGCGAGTATCGACGCGCTCTTAAGCGCCGCAACCGGGAATAGGGGGTATGGACGAATTCGACATCGAGGCAGTCGCCGAGGCGGACCTCTCGAACCCGGTACTGGTCGAGGGGCTGCCTGGCGTCGGCCACGTCGGCAAACTCGCCGCCGAGCATCTCGTCGAGGAACAGGACGGGACGCTCGTCCGGCGCATCTACTCGACGCATCTCCCGCCACAGGTCAGCGTCGAAGACGGACTGACACAGCTCGCGTGTGCCGAGATTCACGCCGTCGAAACCGACGGCCAGGACCTGCTGGTACTCACCGGCGACCACCAGGCCCAGGACACGAACGGCCACTACGGACTGACGAACACCTTCCTCGATGTCGCCGAGGAACTGGGCGTCGAGCGAGTCTTTGCACTCGGCGGCGTCCCGACGGGCGAACTCATCGAGGAGTACGACGTTATCGGCGCGACGACGACCGAACAGCAGCGCGACGAACTCGAAGACGCCGGCGTCGAGTTCCGCGGCGACGAACCCGCTGGTGGCATCGTCGGCGTGAGCGGACTGTTGCTCGGCCTGGGCGAGCGTCGTGACGTCCCCGCAGCGTGTCTGATGGGCGAAACCAGCGGCTATCTGGTCGACCCCAAGAGCGCACAGGCAGTGCTCGAAGTCCTGCAGGACATCCTCGGGTTCGAAGTCGATTTCGGCTCGCTGGAAGACCGCGCCGAGGAGATGGAAGAGGTCGTCAGGAAGATACAGGAGATGGAACAGAGCGCGCCGGCGGCGACGGACGAGGACCTGCGGTACATCGGCTGAGACCGCCCGAGCGTAGCTGACAAAGAGCGAACGATTCTTACTCGTTCAGGTGCTATACTGGCCTGTGTTGCAGGCTGGGATAGCGGGGCTGCCGCCGGCTCTCGTCACCGGCATCGCACTCGGTGCCGCGGGCACGGTGGTGGTGGCGGTGGCATTCGTACTGGCCGAGCGCTTGCTCCCGGGACGGTCCCCCCATCGCAGACGCCGGACGAGCGGTGAGTCGCGCCGCCGCACCGAGTTTCGGGAGTATCTCGATGCCATCGGCGAGCAGTACGCCGAGAACCACTTCGTCGAGGGCCAGCACATCGCCTTCTACCTGCCAAAGCGTGACGTGGCAATCACCTTCGACGCACGGGCGTACTACCGCATCGTCCCCACGGAAACCGAGCCGGTGTTGGTCGAACACGAGATGCCCGGTTCCGCACTCGGCGCTCGGCTCCCCTTCGAGACCCCAGACATTAGCGTCGAAGATGAGGAGTCCAGCGCCATCGACCCGTTGCGGGCCGCCTGTGCCGAACTCGGCGTCCCGACGGGCGCCTCCGTCGACGAGGTCAAACGGGCCTACCGGCGGAAAGTCAAGGAGGTCCACCCCGACCAGGGTGGCAACGAAGACGAGTTCAAGCGCGTCCGCGAGGCGTACACGCTGGCGAAAAAACACGCCGAGTGAACGGCCGTATCACACGTCAGTAAACACTTCTGACCGCCGCACGAGAACGACCAGCGCCGCGACGACGAACGCCGTGAGCGTGGCACCGAGCAGGAACGGGGCCCAGTAGACCAGCACGTAGATGGCGGTCATCACCGGCGGGCCGATGGTCCGTCCCAGACTCCCTGCGCCCTGGGTGACGCCGAAGGCACTGCCCTGGCTGTCCTCGTCGGCGGCCGCGGAGACCATCGACGCCGTGCCGACGTTCAGGAGGCCGTTCCCGCTTGAGAGGATTGCGAGGACGACGAGCAACGCGACCAGTTCCGGCGACGCACCGAGGACGGCGGGGAACAGCGCCCGACCGAGAATCGGGGCGAAGGGCAACAGGACAAGCGAGACGAGCAACAGCGACGCGCCACCGACGGCGAGACGTTCGTCTGCAAACCGCCGCGAGAGCGCGCGGACGACGACACCCTGGTTGAGAACCCCGAGCACGCCGATGTAGGTCAACAACAGCCCGGCCTGTGCTTCCTGGTAGCCGTAGATGTCGGCGACAAACGGGATGAAGGCGACCTGCACGCCCGAGAAGGCCAGCGAGACGACCAGAAAGACGAGCACGAGCGGGCGGAGGTCCGCGTCGGCGAGCGCGGTCCGGAACTGGGAGACGAGTCCACTCTCTGCTCTGGTCGTTCGCGTCCGGTTTGGCTCGGGCAAAAAGAGCGCGGCAGCGACGAAGGCGAGCAGGCTCAGGCCCGCGGCGAGGAAACTCGGGAGCGAGAACGTCGTCGCGGGGACGAAACTCGGGAGGATATTCCGGGCAGCCGTCACGACGGAGTCGCTGGCGACGACCGAACCGAGCGCCGGGCCGAACACAAAGCCCAGCCCGAACGTCGCGCCGATGAGGCCGAGCGCGGCCGCCCGGTCTTCTTTGGGGGTTACGTCGGTGATGTACGCCTGCGCGGTGGCGATGTTACCACCCATCGCACCGGCGAGCATCCGGGCGGCAAAGAGCACGCCGAGTCCGCCGACGGTGCCAAAGAGTACTTGGAACTCTTCACCGAGACCGAAGAGCGTCCAGGCGACGGCACTGCCAAAGACCGAGAGCATGAGGACGGGCCGGCGGCCACGCTCGTCGGAGAGCCGGCCAAGCAACGGCGCGAAGACGAACTGCGTCAGCGAGTACGAGGCCGCAAGCAGGCCGATGAACACGTCGCTGACGCCGAAGCTCCGGACGTAGAAGGGCAACACCGGGATGATGACGCCAAAGCCAAGCAGGTCGATAAAGACGATGCCGAGCACGGTGGCGAGCGCGCGGCGCCGCGAGACGTCACCGGCGGCCCCGGTAGTCGCGTCGCGCTCGCTACTCATACAGCCTCGTCCGCCAGCAGAAACTTGGGTGTGTCGAACGGGACGTGGCCGCGACGGAACCGGCCCGCCTCAGATGCCCTTGCTCATCAGGTGACTGCGAAGGATGTCGGCCTCCTTGTTCCCGGTGGTGGGGTTGACCAGGACGAGGACGTCGTCGCTGTCGAAGGCGCCCTGGTCGGCCAGCACCTGCGCACCGCTGAGTGCGGCCCCGCCGGAGGCACCCATCGTGACGCCAGTCTCGGCCAGCGAGACGGCACCTTCGAGGATGCCCTGGTCGCCGGTCGCGACGGCCGCGCCGCCGGTCGCTTCGAGCGCGTCGATGACCCACTCGCCACCGGCCGGGTCGGGAATCTCCAGCGGGCCGACGATGGTGTCGGGATGCTCGACGGGAGCGGGGTCGTCCGCGCCGTCCTCCCACGCCGTCGCGTAGGGGGCACAGCCGCCGGCCTGGGCGGCGTACAGTCGCGCCTCGTCGTCGAGGAGGTCGTGGGTCGTCAGTTCGGCAAAGCCCTTCCGGAGGCCGACGATGCCGGCACCGTGGCTAGTCGGGTGGACGACGGCGTCGGGGGCCGCCCAGTCCAGTTGGGCGGCGATTTCGTAGGCGAGTGTCTTCATCCCCTCGTGGCGGTAGGGGCTGGCGAACGGCGCGACGGAGTACCAGTCTTCCTCGCCCATCGCGTCCTGGAAAGCCTCGGCGGCGTCGGCGTAGCGGCCGCCGACGACGGACATGTCGCCGCCGTGGACGTTCACCATCGCCTTGTTGACGAAGGGCGTCCGAGACGGGACAAAGGAGTGCGAATCGAGGTCAGCGCGGGCGGCGTAGGCGGCGGCAGCCTGCCCGCTGTTGCCCATCGAGGGCAGTGCAACGTCGGTGGCGCCGTGTTCGCGGGCGGCGGTGACGGCGAGTGCCATCCCGCGGTCCAGTGCCGCGCCGGTGGTGCTCGCGCCCTCGTCTTTGACGTAGACCGCTTCGACGCCGAGGTCCGCGGCCAGGTCGGGGCAGGCAAGCAGTGGGGTCGCACCCTCTCCGAGTGTCACGAGCGTCTCGGCTCCGAAAGGGAGCAGGTCGGCGAAGGCGGCGAGCCCGGCAGTGTCGTCCGGCGTGAGGTGCTCGTGGTCGAGGTCGATTTCACCGTGGTCGTAGGCGGCATCGAGCCAGCCGCCACAGTCCGGACAGCGGTGTGACTCGTCGCTGTCGTGTCTCGCACCGCAGTCGGTACAGCGGAAGCCGGCGAAGGCCGCAGTCGTCTCCATAGCCGGAACTCTGGACCGCGCCGACTAATTCCTGTCCGTTCGTGGTCCACAGCGGCGAACGGCTGGCCCGTCGCTCACAGCCGTTTTGGTGGTGGCGCCCACAGGAGAGGATATGACGGAAGTAGCGGTCGTCGGCGGCGGGCTGGCAGGACTGGTCGCCGCGCGCACGCTCGCCGACCGGGACGTGGACGTGACGCTGTTCGAACGCAACGACTCGGTCGGCGGCCGGGTCCGCAGTCGAGACGTCGAGGGGTTCACGCTCGACCGCGGGTTTCAGGTTCTCCTCACCGGCTACCCCGCCGTCCAGCGAGAACTCGACCTCGACGCGCTGGACCTTCGATACTTCACGCCCGGCGCGACCATCGCGCGTCCCGGCCAGCGCTCGGTGCTCTCGGACCCGCTCCGTGACCCGACCGCACTGTCAGAGTCACTGTTCAACCGCGAGGTGACGCTGGGCGACAAGCTCCGCGTGCTGAAACTCCGCCGGGACCTCTCGAACCAGTCCGTCGACGCGGCGCTGGGCCACGACGACCAGAGCATCAAGGCGTTCCTCGCCGACCGCGGCTTCTCGGCGCGCTTTCGGGAAAACTTCGCGGCCCCGTTCTACGGCGGCATCACCCTCGACCGCTCGCTGTCGACCTCGCGGGCTGTCTTCGAGTACACCTTCAAGATGCTGAGCACGGGCAAGACCGCCGTCCCGGCGGCTGGGATGGGAGCGATTCCCGACCAGCTGGCACGGCGGGCACGAGAGGCCGGGGCGGAGATTGTCACCGAAACCACAGTCGAGGCGGTCGACGCCGAGGACGGCGGCGTGACGGTGACGACCGGCAGCGAGACGGTCAGCGCTGACGACGCTATCGTCGCGACGGACCCGCCGACGGCACAGGAGCTGACCGATGTCGGGTCGATTCCGACGACCCCCCGGAGCTGTGTGACCCAGCATTTCCGCCTGCCGGCGACACAGCACTTCACGAGCGGGCGCCGACTCGTGCTCAACGCCGCCGACGACCGGCCAAACCAGGTCGCGCCGATGTCGGCCGTCGCGCCCGAACTGGCCCCCGACGACGAGAAACTGCTGAGTGCGACCTTCCTTGGCAAACAGGACGCGAGCGACGACGAACTCGCGGCGGAGGTCCGCGACGCGCTGGCGTCGTGGTATCCCGAAAACCAGTTTTCCGGGCTCGAACTGCTGGCGACCGACCGCATCGACGTCGCCCAGTTCGACCAGCCGCCGGGCTTTCGCTCGTCACTGCCGAGCGTCGACGACCCCGAGGGACCGGTGTTCCTGGCCGGCGACTACACCGAGTGGTCGTCGATACAGGGCGCGATGAAGAGTGGCCGGACCGCTGCGCTGGCAGCGACAGAACGGTAATCGGGCGTGTTGGCCGGGTCAGGCCGCGTGGCCGTTTCCGTCCTCGTCCTCGTCGTGTCCGTGCTCGGACAGCACCTGGGGCACGTAGACGGCTGCGGCGATAGTGAAAAGCAACAGGACGAGCAGCGTGAACGCGAGGAAGAGCACTCCAATCTGTACCATACCCTACAGTCCACGGGTCGCGAATATGAAAGTAGCGGCTCACCGTCGTCGCGGCGGCGCTGTCCTCACAGCCGGTGGCGAAACTCCCCCAGCGGCGGAAAGGAGAGGGTTTCGCGACTGTCCTCGTCGAGGACGACGGGGGCAAAGGCATCGACGTCCGTGAGAAGCGGCGACATGAAATCGGCCGCCCCCATCTCGTTGACCTCGACGCCGCGGAGCAACCTGTTGAACGCCGGCACCATGACGACGGCTGCCCCGCGGTAGACGCCGTCGCCGGCGAGATAGCAGGGACGGCGCTGGCCCTCGATGGTGATAGTCGGGTGGTCGTGGCCGACGACGTAGCGGTCAGCCTCAGTGTCGGGAGCTTCGTGGCCGTGACAGACTACCGTGTCGCCGACGCGGTACTCGGCCTCGGTCGGCCCGTCCCAGACCGACGACAGCATCGTGTCGTGGTTGCCGGGTGCGACGACCATGCGCGTGTCCGCCTCGCGTGTCGCGGCCGCGATGCCGTCGACGACGCGCTCGACGGTACGGGGTATCGTCCGAAAGGAGTGGAGCAAGTCACCGGCGACGACCAGCGTCGCCGGGTCGTGTCTGGCGAGCAACGCCTCGATGCGGTCGAGCACGTCCGAGCCATCGCCCATCGGGAGTTCGACGTTCGAGGAGGGGCCACGGCCGAGGTGGCAATCTGCGAGCACGAGCGTATCCTCGACGAGGAGCGCACGGTCGTCGAGGGTCAGGTCGGCCAGCGCCCCGGGCGTCGGCCCACGGTTCATACCACCCCCTCGGTTGTCGACGGGCAAATGCGTGCGGGTCACAGCACGAGGACGGTGGCGAGGCCGGCGACGGCAGCCGTCGCGAGCACGGCCGTCACGAGTTTGCCCAGTTTCCGGGTGCCGATGACCCAGACGATACCGGCTTTCACGAGCGTGTTGGCGACGGCGGCGATGACGATACCGGTCGTCGCGACGGCCGGGTCGATGGTCCCCTCGGCAGCGAGGCGGCTGAGCGTAATCGTCATCGCGTCCACGTCCGCGAGCCCGGAGACAAACGCCGTCGCGTAGACGCCCGAGGAACCAAACCAGGCGTTTGCCTGCTCGGAGACGAGCAGGATGACGGCAAAGAGCAGGCCGAAAAACAGCGCGGGCTTGAGGCGAAACGGGTTCTCGATGTCGGCGTCGGTGTCGGTTCTGCCCGTCGCCCGCCAGTAGACGACCACCGCGGCGGCCGCGGCCACGACGGTCATCACGCCCAGTGGAACGGCCACGCGCAGGGCGAGCGAGCGGTTGACGACGACGACTTCGAGTAGCGCCCGCGGGAACATCACCGTCGCCGCGACGACGGTCGAGAACGCACAGACCTGGTAGAGTGACGGATTTTCGGCGGTCTGTTCGGCCATCGAGACGGCGGTCGCCGTCGAGGAGACGAAGCCACCGAGCACGCCCGTCGCGGCGATACCCCGCTCGGTCCCGACAACGCGGCTCAGGACGTAGGCTGCAAAGCTCAGTCCGGAGACGAACACCACCATCAGCCAGACAAAGCGCGGGTTGAGACCGAACAGTTCGTCGACAGCGCGGTCGGGCAACAGCGGCAGGACGACGAGGACGACGAGGACGAACTTGATGGAGGCGCGGCGTTCGGCCTCGTCGATGCCCTCGGCGAAGCCGTGGATGGTCGCTTTCGCCGAGAGCAACGCGGTGACGACGCCGCCGACGATGACAGCGGCGGCGGTCCCGCGCGCCGAGTGGGTCGCCATCGCGCCGAGAACAACAGTCAGGAGCGCGGCAGTCAGCGTCGTCAGCCCGAGGTCCCGCTCGAGGACGACCTTCGCGAGGTAGGCGGCCGTCAGCGGCACGACGAGGACGGCCAGCGCAACCGGGAGCACGGCGGGGAAAAACGCCCCAACGAGCGCGCCATAGAGTGCGAGCAGGGGGAAGGTCCGACTCCCCGCGAACGTGCCGCCGGACTCGCTTTGCTCGCGTTCGAGTCCGACGAGCGCACCGACTGCGGCCGCGACGAACACCTGCATCGGCAGCGAGAGCGACAGATTCAGCAGTGCCATCACTGATACTTCGACGGCCCCACCCCTGAACGTTTGGTGCCCAGCCGGCGACCACCAAGAGTTATCGGGGCCCGGACCGGCCAGTCAGGTATGACAGGATTCTCATCGCGTGTCGAGCAGGTTTCCATCAGCGGCATCCGCGAAGTGTTCGAGGCCGCCAGCGAGGACGCCATCAACCTCGGACTCGGACAACCGGACTTTCCCACCCCCGACCACGCCCGCCAGGCCGCAGTCGATGCCATCGAGGCCGGCAAGACTGACGCCTACACCTCGAACAAGGGGACACTCGAACTCCGGGAGGCCATCGCTGAGAAACACAAGCGGGACAACGACCTCGACGTCGACCCCGAGAACGTCATCGCGACCGCCGGCGGCAGCGAGGCACTCCACATCGCCATCGAGGCCCACGTCGACGCCGGAGAGGAAGTCATCATCCCCGACCCCGGGTTCGTCTCCTACGAGGCACTGACGCATCTGGCGGGCGGCCAGCCCAGACCGGTCGCACTCCGGGACGACCTGACGCTCGACCCGGCGGCCGTCGAAGACGCCATCACCGACGACACCGCCGCCTTCGTCGTCAACAGCCCCGCCAATCCGACCGGTGCGGTCCAGTCGCCCGCGGACATGGAGGCGTTCGCTCGCATCGCAGACGAGTACGACGTGCTCTGTATCACCGACGAGGTCTACGAGTACCAGATTTTCGAGGGCGAACACCGCTCGCCGATGGAGTTTGCCGACAGCGACAACGTCGTGCTCGTCAACGCCTGCTCGAAAGCCTACTCGATGACCGGCTGGCGGCTCGGCTGGGTCACCGGGAGCAGCGAGCGCGTCGAGCGAATGCTCCGTGTCCACCAGTACGCCCAGGCGTGTGCCAGCGCCCCCGCCCAGTACGCCGCCGAGGCCGCCCTCTCTGGCCCTCAGGACCAGGTCGACGAGATGCGCGAGGCCTTCCGCGAGCGCCGGGACGTGCTACTGGATGGACTCGAAGCGATGGGACTGGAGTGCCCGACCCCGCAAGGGGCCTTCTACGCGATGCCGGAAGTGCCCGAGGGATGGGTCGACGAGTGTATCGACCGGGGTGTCGTCGTCGTCCCCGGCGACGCGTTCGGGTCGGCCGGTGAGGGGTACGCCCGCATCTCGTATGCGACGGACATCGAGACCATCGAGGACGCACTGGAGATTATGGCCGAGGCGACGGCGGCAGTGCAGTAGCGCGGCCGGCCACAGCACTCACAGGGAGCGACAGGGCAAAAGTCGTCCAGCCCCAATCGTGGGCATGGACCAGCTCTCTCCCCACCACGTCCCGGTCTACGAGACGCGCGAACAACAGCGACGGCTCTGGGAGCAGTGTGCAGAGCGCGGCCAGCCGGTCGTCGCCGTCCGGGACGCACACCGGGGGTACATCGTCCGCTACGACCTCCAGCACCTCGATACCGAACTCTCCGCGGGCGCGCTCGCTCGCCTGCGAAAGCGGACGCGCGACTGGCGCACCTACCCGACCGCGACCGACGGCGGGAGCGGCGCTGGCACCGACCCACTCTCCGAATCGGAGGGTGTCGGCGGCGAGGCCGGCCCCGTTTCGGGTGACCTCCACACGGACAGTGAGCAATCGGCCAGACAACTTGCCTCGCGACTCTCGGCGGTCGTCTTCGATCGGGGCCACTGGCAGTAGGTGTTCGTCCCCGCCCTTTTTTGCTGTCTGTGCCGACTGTGTGTGTATGTCGCTCAGCCGTCACGCAGCCGGGCCGGGGCCAGCACTGGCGGCGCTCGCCTCGCAGGTCCACCCCGTGTTCATGCTCCCACCCCTCGCCGCCTCGCTGTTCGGTGCGGTGCTGGCAGGCGAGTTCTCTGTCCCACTCGCTGCGCTCCACGTGACTGCGGCGTTTTTCGCGCTGTACACCGCCCACGTCACCGACGGCTACGTCGATTTCTACGTCCGCGAGGAGGACGACGACCACCCGCTCTCCTCGTGGGGCTGTAAAGTCGCACTCGCCGGCGCGTCGGCGGCCTTTTTCGTCTGTCTGGTCGCCATCTGGCTACTCGTCGACGTGTGGGCCGCCCTGCTCACGCTGCCGGGCTGGCTCATCGCGGTCAACCACGCGCCGCAACTGGACACGAACCCCATCGGTGCGACTGCGGGCTACCCGCTCGGTATCGGCTTTGCCCTCGTCGGCGGGTACTACGTCCAGGCACAGACGCTCCAGCCGGTGGCCGTCGCGCTGGCTGCCATCTTCGTGGTCGTCCTCTCGGGTATCAAGGCCATCGACGACACGAAAGACTACGAGTACGACCGGTCTATCGACAAGCGAACGCTCGCGGTGGCGCTGGGCCGCAAGCGCGCGTGGACTGCCGCGTACGGACTGATGAGCGCGGGGATGCTGGCCGTCGTCGCGCTCGCGGTGGTGTTGCCGGCCATCCCGCCGAGTGCCGGGCTGGCGTCGGTCGCGTTCGGCGGCGTCGCACTCCTCGCCCGCCGGGCGGAGCCGGAACTGGCGACGATGCTACTGATTCGTGGCTCCTACGTCTTTCTCGCGGTGCTCGTGGCGACGGTGTGGTTCCGGCCGCTGGGCTGGTGAGCCAGGCGCCGGTTAAACAACCTCACCACCGGTCAAGCGGCGTCTCGCCGTCGGTCAGCGTGCCGGCGATACCGGCCCCAAACGCGTAGGCGACCCGCTGGGTGCCACCCTGGAGTCGGCGGGAGAGCCCGCGCTCTGGCTGGAACTCCTCGACTGTGACCTCGGTGCCGAGTTCAGTTTCGAGGCGGTCTTCGACCGCTTCCCGGGTCCCGAGTTCGTCGACGAGCCCCAAGTCGAGAGCGTCTGTGCCGAGATAGACGCGGGCCTCCGTCTCGCGGACGGTTTCGGCATCGAGGTCCCGGCCCTCGGCGACGCCGTCGACGAACTGGTCGTAGTAGTCGTCGATGAGTCCCTGGAGGTACTCGCGTTCGTTCTCTTCGAGTTCTTTGAGCGGCGTCCCGGCGTCCTTGTACTCGCCAGCGGTCAGTTGCTCGTATTCGACGCCCAGGCGGTCGGCGAGGTCCGAGACGTTGACCCGCGACCCGATGACGCCGATAGAGCCGACGATAGACCCCTCGCGCGCCCAGAGTTCGTCACAGCCACTCGCGATTTCGTACCCGCCACTCGCACACAGGTCCGTCGCGTACGCGATAGTCGGGCCGTCGAAGCGCTCGGCGGCCAGCCGGATGTCCTGACTCGGGACGATTTCCCCGCCGGGCGTGTTCAGTTTCACCAGCAGTGCGTCGGCTCCCCGGTCGGCGTCGGCCCGCTCGATTTGCTCGACGATGTCGTCGGCCGAGGCACCGACAGGTGCACTCGCGAGGCCACCGCCGCTGTCCCGGGAGATGGGACCTTCGACGGCCACCTCCGCGACGTTGTACGACGGGAAAAACGAGCCGGCGAGGTTGCTGCCGACCCTGAGCGCGGCCAGCACCACGGCTCCGACGAGGAGGACACCGAGCAGGTCAGTCAGCGAGGTGGGGTAGTCGACAAAGACGGTCCAGCCAGCGACGAGCGCCACGGCGGCGACGACGAGGGCGACGACGAGTCGACCGAGCGTATCCAGAATGCGCATACCGACTGCTGGGCCGGAGCGATGGTGAATGTTGTCCCACAGGCGCGTGCGACGGTCAAGTGACTAGTATGAGTGCCGTTGGCACGAAAGGAGTCTGGAGGTTTCCATCAGTAAAGTCATTAAGAAAGTACGACAAACAAACAAGTCACATGGAGGAGAGAGACGCGGTGCTGGAATTTCTGACGCGGTCGGAGACGCGGCGAGTGGTGTTGGGGCGGCTTGCGGCTGAGGGACCCTGTCGCCAGTCGACACTCGCGGACGTCCTCGGCGTGAGCGCCCGGACGGTAAAGCGGACACTCGACGACCTCGGCGACCGGGAGTGGGTCACCCAGACCGAGTCGGGATACGCCCTCACGGCGCTGGGCGAACAGGTCATGCGCACATACGAGACCGCAGTTACGTCACTCGACGCCGCAGCGACGCTCGAACCGCTGCTCACGCATCTCCGCGGCGATTTCTGTGACATCCCGGTCGACGCCTTCGCCGACGCGGAAGTCGTCGAAGCGACCAAGAGCAGCCCCAACGCGCCCATCGAGCGGGCACTCGCTTTGCGAGCGTCCGCCGACCGCCTCCGCGAACTGTCCTCGATCGTCGCCAAGGAGAGTGCAAACCAGCTACACCGACGGATACGCAACGGAGAACTCTCCGAGGCCGAACTCGTGCTCGAACGCGACGTCCTCGAGACGATAGACGAAACCCCGGCGTACCGCGAGTCGTTCGACGAAATCGTCGCCAACCCCAACGTGACGAGTTACGTCCACGATGGCCCGTTCCCGTGTTTGCTGATACTCAGCGAAGAGCACGTGGCCGTCGGGGCGACAAACGACGACGGGTTCCCCGCTGCCATCGCTGTCGCTTCGTCGTCGGACGCCCGTTCCTGGGCCGAGTCCGTCTACGAACGGTTCCGTATCGAAGCGACCCGCCTCCCGGAGTGACAGGGTGTGTCGCCGACGACAGGGTGTGTCGCCGACGACAGGGTGTGTCAGTCTCGACAGAAGTACTGTTAATAGTTTGACGATAGAACAGTACACTCCGAACAGTACCATGAGCCAGTCGACGCCAGCCGCACGCGAGCGAGAGGCGGTTCACCCCCGTGTCGTCTGCGAGAGTCAGGACCTGACCTACGACGAGATGTTCGACACGCTCAGCAATCAGCGTCGGCGCGACACGTTGTACTATCTCCAGCAAAACGAGGGGGCGGCAGCACTCGGGACCATCGCGACGCAGGTTGCCGCCTGGGAGGGCGGGAAAGCTCCGGAAGCGGTGACTGCCGACGAGCGCAAGCGGGTGTACACGTCGCTCCAGCAGTTCCACCTGCCAAAGATGGAGGAAAAGCGCCTCGTCACGGTCGACGAGAGCGCCGGCGTCGTCGAACTCGACGAGGCGGCCGCAGAGATAGACATCTACGTCGAACCGACCGAGGAGACTGACGGGACCGCTATTCCGTGGGGTGTCTACTATCTGGGCCTGGCCAGTGTCGGCACCGCGCTCGTCTCGCTTGCCTGGCTCGGCGTCTCACCCTTCGTCGCCGTCCCAGACACCGTCTGGATTGCGAGCTTTCTGACGGTGCTCGCGCTCTCGGCGCTCTCGCAGACGGTTCTTACCTATCAACTTCGCCTGCGGTCGGGCGACAGCCTCTCAGAAATTCGGCTCTAGGCGTTGCGCTCACTCGCTCTCGTCGGTCGAACGCTCCTCGGGTTCGTCGCGTGTCTCCTCGTCCGTCGTTGCCGGAGTAGTCTCGTCGGTCAGCGTCGGCTCACTCGTCGCCGTCGACGGGTCGGTATCGTCGAGGACATCGCCGTCGCCGGCACCCGGCCCCGAGGGGAGTGTGTCTGGGGACGGCGGAGTGTAGGCGTACGTTCGATGCTCGCCGAACAACAGGAAGCGGTCGTGGTCTGTCGCTTCGAGGACGCGGCCGTCGGTATCGATAGCGATGTCGACGAGGTCTTCGAGTGACTCGACGTCGACGGTCGAGTCGGGCAACTCTGTCTCGGGAACGTGAACGCTCGAAATCCAGTCGTCGAACTCGTTGCGTGCATCTCGGTACGCCAGCCACTCGCGTTCGGTCTCAGAGACCGAGAGGACGCCGGTGTATCGACCACCGACACAGCAGGTTGCGGCCACGAGGCCAAGCACCAGCAAGAGTGGCCCCCCATAGGACTCCATCGGGCCCGAGGGGACCGGTTCGGTCACCCGTTCGGTCCGGTTCCCGGAATCGGCAAAGGGCCCGTCGGACCCGACCTGGTAGACGCTCCCGTCCGGCGTAATCGGTAGCCGGTAGGTCCGAGTCCGGTCGACGGGGTCGCCGTTGCGAGTCCCCGAGAGCGTCAGTTCGGTTTCGAGATACACCTCCTTGGTGCCGGGCGTCCCGCCGAACTGTGCGTCGACCTCCTCGAGTCGCTGTTCGGCGGCAGTGATGTTCACCGAGAACGGCACGCGAAGACGCTCACCGGAGGACAGCGTCGTCGTCCTGTTTGCGAGCGGCGAGTCGAGTCGCCAGTACTCGGTCGCCGCACCGTTGTCACTCTCCGCTACGGAGCGGTACACGAGCCTCGTGGTGGCACTGCTCGTCAGATTGGCGCCGTCACGGGCAGTGTAGGTGTACACGAACGCGCCGTCGAGTCGGGGCGTCAGTTCCAGGAAGTACGTACTCCGGTTGTGGAGTCGCTCCCCTTCGGTGTACACTGCGGTGTCGTTGACGACGGTGGCGCTGTGGACGAACGACGCGCTCGACTCCCAGGTCGTCGTCTGGTGGATTTCGGTCCGGGTGTCGGTCTCCCCGTAGGCACCCATCGTCAGATACCCGCCCGCCAGTGCGATAACGAGTGCCACGACGAGAACGGCGACAAAAGAGTCATCGAGAAGGGACCGGAGCCGAACCCACCATACTGTGTCACGCATCGTTTCCGGGTACTGTCTGTCTGTATAAATGGATATTGGACTGACGGTTTCAAAAGCGGGGCAGACGCGTCACCGGTACCTGGAATAGAGGCGAGTGAGTCGGGATGGCGCCTCGCGTGACCGCGACCGGATTCGGCCAGTCCCGAGAAGGCCCACCCCGACGAGGTAGAACGGCACGACGATGAGCGCGTCGATGGCGACGACGGGGAGCCAGGGGTGGACGCCATAGAGCGTGCGAATCATCGCCGGCGGCAGGACCGCGAGATACCGGTGTTCGACGACATAACGGCGATAGGTCCCGGTCTCCGGGGGCGCAGACAGCGTCATCGTCGTGTTCGCGAGAGACTGTGACTCGATTCTGAGTTTCCGTGGCTGTACGTCGACGCCCTCACCCCTGGGTTCGAGATACGTGACGATGGGAAGCAGTCCGCTGTTCCCGACGGTGTAATTTGTCGACATACTCGTCCCCTGTTCGATGACGAACGGGCTGTCGGACTCGAACTCGGCGCTGACGATGGTGTACTCCTGGGTTCCGGCCGGCGCTGCCATCGCCGCCGTCGCTGCGAGCGCGAGTCCCAGCGCCATCGCCGCGACCAGCAGTCGCGTACTCGTTCCCGTGTCGCGCCCGCGGTCGCGCTCGCGATGCTCCCCGTCGTCGAGGTACAAATCGACCAGATAGAGCAGCACCGTCGCGCCGAGCAGGAGATAGGTCAGTCCCTGCAGTCCGAGCAGCGACCGCGTGCCAAACAGCCCCGCGAGTCGGACCTGCAGCGTCTGGATGGTGTTCTGTAACGTCTGGATTGCCGTCCCGAGGTGCGGAATAGTGAAGACGCTGCCGCCGGGTTGCCAGGCGACGGCGACGATTTGCTCCGAGCGGACCGGCGGCTCCTCGTTGTCCTGGTCGGCAAACGGATTCGCGTCACCGCGCGTGATGTAGCCCCGCTCGGTCTCCTCGACGATGCGGTGGGTCGTCAGCCCGCCGCCCTGAATCTCCTCAGCGCGGAAGGTGACGACATCGCCGGTCTCGACCTCGCCGGCGAGTGCCGTCGGCACGGCCACGAAGCCGTCGCCGGCGTTCATCGTCGGCTCCATACTCCCCGTCTCGACGTAACTCAGCAGGATTGGCTGGCCGAGCAGGTTCCCGGCGACGAGTGAGACGGCGACGAGAACGACTGCGAGCGTCACAGCGAGGCGGAGATAGCGACGGAGGGACATTGACGGTTGTCTGTATCTTTGACAACAGGTCAGGCGATAATAAAACCCGCTCACGTCGGCCGATAACGGAGTCAGCGCGTGGGTGAGTTCCCGCGGACGGCGAGTGTGCGCAGAGCGTGACGGCGTCGCCAGCGGACGGCGTTTCGAGACCGGCGCGCAGTGGGGCCGTTCTGTCCCGAGTATCCGATTCGATACTGGGTCAGGGGGTGTTTGATTGCGTTCACGCGGGCCAATACAAGGGACCGCTAGGGCGTAGCCCAGCATAGATGTCCATCGAAACCACCTCAGACGACGTCGACATCGAGTCGTTGCACGACCACCTGACCCAGGCGCTGGACGCGGCGGAGTGCGAGCCGACAAAATATCACATCCGAGAAGCCTGTCAGAAAGTGGTCATCCTGAACGAAGAGGAGTAACACCGAGCACAGTACGGAATCGAGCTCGAACGGTGTGGGTGGTCGGACAGTGCGCGAGAGGGGAGCGGCCCGGCACCGGTCTTCACGGGGGCGAATACTGAGTGTGGGGAGTTCTAACATAGCGGTATGTCAGTCGACAGCCCCAGCGAGCGGGTCGAAGTGCCGCTGCTGTACGCCCACATCGCGGATGCGCGGGAGCACGCAGAGAGTGAACGTGCGCGGGAGCATCTGCGTGAAGCCGCCGAGTACGTGATCACGTTGGAAAAGCAGTGAAATAGAACCGACTGTGAAATCGTAATCGCCAGCAGAGGCCCGTGGCTATCGGACTAAGTATATCGAGTCGAGAAAACAGCTCGATTTTCGCGACGGTAGACGTGTTCTATAAATCGACAACTCCGAGCCGCTTACTGTTCGCCGATAGAGAGTTCCTCTCGGCTCTCCGCGTGGACTGTAATCGTTCCGGTCTCCCACTCAGCGCTCAGTGAATCCGGGGTTTTGATAGCAACCCCAACACCCGTGTACGAACCGGCGACGATGCCGTTACCGACCCGATTAGTGTGGTCTTCCGGCGCCGTAAACTCGTAGTTGCTTGGCTTCGTGTACGAGGTATAGAAATAGAAGTTATCTGGATTGTCCAAATCACTCCAGTCGATGTCGATATTAATCTGTTCCTCGCTCTTACTGGCCACGCCGAACACACCGTCGAAGTAATACGTCGAATCGGCACCGAGGCCACTGCCTGCACCACCGACGAAACCTTCGGGGTCCTCAATCTGATCGTTCCCATCAAATGCTAGCTGCAGCTTCCCACTGCCAGAGCCTTTCGCGTACTCGTCGTTCGAAAGTCCGCTGTCGCTATCCATCAACCCCAGGTAAGCGGATTCGTCGGCGACAACAGCGGCGTTAACCGTTCTGTTCGCCTCTGCACTCGTAAACGCACCAGTACCCATTGCAGCTGCCCCGCCGGCAGCGAGCGATCCCATTCCAACGAGGAATTTGCGTCGTTGCATAGTTGTTCACCGCGCGCCTTTCTGCGGCGCGCTTACTCAGATGATAGATTGCTACCATGTTTGTATTCAGCCGCGTGAGACGCGTCTCAAGGACCGTGAATCTGATTCACGCGGGTCAAGAACTGCCGCTCGGAGTCGTCAAAATGCGTCAAGTCTGGCCTGAAGACGGCCCAAAATCAGCGTAGACCTGGCATAACAGACAACCCGAAGATACGTTCATTCAACGACATCCCCGCAGCAGACGAATTTAGATCCTAAATCGGTATTGGTAGCTTTAGAGTTCAGAAGCCGCGTTTTGGACGTTTCAGGTCAGTGTTCAAAGAGTGTCTGAGTTACTTCTCGCACCCATTGAATGGTAAATTAGGCTGAAAGTAAAGGAAATCATATACTAAAAGATGTGAGGGCTTTTATACGATTACAATACAAGCATCTGGCAAGGGGAGAAGGTTTGGCGCAAGCTCAACATCAGCCGGCAGAAGTGCCTGAGCCAGAAACAGAGGAATCGTCATCGAGCATCTCCAGGGATACGATGTACAAGATGCTCGCCAATCAGCGGCGGCGGTACACGATTCACTATCTCAAAGAACAGGACGGAACGGTCCCACTCGGCCTGCTCGCAGAGCAGGTCAGCGCGTGGGAACACGACACCAGTCTCGACCAGATCACCTCCAACCAACGCAAGGCAGTCTACACAGCCCTCCAGCAGCGCCACCTGCCGAAGCTCGACGATGCGGGTATCGTCAACTTCGACAAGCGCGCGGGCACGGTCGAAGCGACGGACTCCCTGCAAACCATCGACATCTACGCCGAAGTCGTCGAAGAAGGGGAGTTCCCGTGGAGCCAGTACTACCTGGGTCTGTCGACGATTACGCTGGCGTTGATGGTCGCCGTCTGGGCGAACGCCTATCCGCTGGCAGCGCTGCCCGACATTGCCTGGGGGATCTTCTGTGCAGTCTCGTTTACCGTCTCCGCAATTGTCCACGTCTTCGTGACTCGGGAGATGAAGCTCGGAAGTACACCAGAACCACCAGGAAAACACGGTGACCAGTAATGGGACGACGAAGACGTATCGCACTGCTCGGACTCGTCGTTGCCAGTCTCGTACTGGCTGGCGGGAGCACTGCGTTCAGTTCGACAGCCGCCAACCGGGGCGTTTCGGTGTCGGTCGCCAGCGACGAGAACGCGTATCTCGCATTCCCCGACCATGAACTGCAGTGTGGAAACCCAGCGGGTGATTCACGGAGCAACACCATCCTCCAAAATCAGTTCGATACGACTCTCGATTCCGTCGTCGTCACGGTGTCGGTCTCCAAGGGCAAACTGCGAGTCGGAAAGGAACCAGGGGAGCTTGTACAACTCGAACCAGAAGAACCGGAGTCATTCGAATATAAACTCAACCCGGGCGCCAACGCGACGGTGCAAGTAGCCCCACCAAATGGAAGCGCCACCTCGGCTGATACCGTTCACATCGAAGCAGAAGCCACAGGAGATGGAATCCACGCCACACTCGACGAACGGAATTTCAATTCGACCTGTGGTAACTGACCGCTGAAATCGGTGACTGAGACACGCCGCCGGGTTCCGAACCGAGGTGGCCCCTCCCGCCGTGAAATCCGCTCCTTTGGGGGGCTCTAAACCAGACTCAAGCCAGCCGTGAACTCGTTCACGGGCCAGAATACAAAGGATTCAGCCACAGTACAGCAGACAAGGCACCGGCTCGTCGTCCAGTCTCACAGAGGCCAGCTATGAATCGAACGCGACTCCTGCTCGTCGGCGTGCTCGTCTCCGCGGCACTACTCGTCCCCACGGGTGCGTTCTCCTCGTCTGGGACTGACCAGGTAGACGACGCGGACCTCGAAATGTCACCCTCGGACGGCCCAAACGGGAAGTACGCGGTCCTGAACAGCGACGACGAAATCGAACTCCTGCTGACCGGCAGGAATCCCGATGTAGAGGGTGAGGGACTCAACGACGGCACGGTGACGCCGATTCACGACGTGTTTACGATTACCTACACCGGTGACGAGTACGCGCGCGTCTGGCTCACCGACGACGCGACGGACGTGCGGTTCTATCGCAGCGATGCACCCGACGAGTCACTCGAAGGGAAGAAGAACATGACCGTGCTCGGCCCCGACGAAACCATCTCCGTCGGCCTCCTCGTCGACACGCGCGGCGACGACGACGTCGAGAGCGCCAGCAAATTCACCGTCAACGCGGAGGTGGGCACGCCGACCGCCGAGCAGCAGGGTGTATCGAGCTACGACGCGGACGACGACTGGGACGGGGAGCCACTGGAGCCGGACACGCCAACCCCAACCCCGACAGAAACAGAGACGCCGTCCACGGACAGCGAGACCACGGATTCGACGGGAATCCAGGCCAGTGAGAACCCGGAGACAGAGAGTGAAGCGTCGGCCAGCGACGGCGGCCCAACGCAGAACAACGAGTCGGGAGGGGCGACGGAACTGGGTGGCTTCGACCCGATGGTGCTGGCGCTCATCGTCGCCGCCCTGCTCCTCAGCGTGGCCGGGATTCGCCTGTACCGCACCCTGGAGTAAGCCGTATAGTTCCGGACGAGAATTACCGTGCAATGTCACAGTCGGAGACACAGCGACGAGACAGGCAGGCTGGGAGCGGGGTGGTCGGCCGCGTTCGGCCGGGCGACCTGGTCCTGATAGCCGCCGTGCCGGCGGTGTTGCTCGCAGTGTTTGCGCTCCCGGAATCGACCCGACAGACGCTCGTCTTCGAGTACACGGCGCCGACGGTCTGGACTGCGTTTGCCGCTCCCTTCGTCCACTTCGACAGCGGCCACCTGGCGTTTAATCTGGTGGGCTATGGGCTCGTCGTCCCGGTGGCATATCTGTTGAGTGCGGTCAACCATCGCCACTGGCGGTTCAGAATCGCGCTCGTCTCGCTGGTGGTGAGCTGTCCGGTCTTGCTGTCGTATCTGAACCTCGCGATTGTCCGCGACGGCAGCGGCGTCGGGTTCTCCGGCGTGCTCATGGCACTGTACGGCTACCTCCCGCTGGCGCTGGCCGACCATCTCGAATCGCAATTCGATGCCGGTCGGACCCGGACGGTCGCGCCGCTGTTGTTTTTCCTCGTGTTGACCGTCATGACTGGGCTGACGCTGTGGCTCACCGCCGCGTATCCCGTATCGGTGCCGGTTCGCGGCGTCGTGGTGCCGGTCGGGCCAGTCCTGACCGCGACACTCGCTGGACTGTTGCTCGCACTGGCACTCGTCGTCGTGCTGTATCTCCTCTCACTTCGCGACGAGTGGGAGAACGGGCTGGCCACGCTCCGGAACGCCATCGACCGGTCCGGCCACTTCGAACTGGCCGTCGTGGGGGCGCTGTTGCTGGTCGCCGTTCCGTTCGCGACGTTCCCGCTCGACCCGACGGTCACAGACGGTGTCGTCAACCTCTACGTCCATCTGCTCGGCTACGCACTCGGCTTTCTGACGGTGTACCTGTACTGGCTGAATAACGAGTCGACGGCGCGGACCGACAGTAGAATCTAGAGCAGGCCGGTCTTCTGCAGCTTCATCAGGTCCTCGGTGTCGAGGGTTTCGCCTTCCTTGAACTTCTGGTAGATTTCCTCGGCTTCCTCGCGGGCGGCTTCTTCTTTCTCTTCGCGGGCCTCGCGTTCGGCCTCTTCCTCTTTCTTGTCGAGTTCGCGCAGGCGCTTCTGGACGCGGACGAAGTCCTCGTGGTGGCGGTCTGCGGCTTCCTGAGCCTCGACGAACTCCTCGTGTTTCTCGTCGGCCTCGTCACGGATTTCGTCGGCCTCGCGGTAGGCCTCGATCATCTGGTTGTGGTGTTTCTGGGCCTCGTCGGCCAGCTCCGTGACCTTCTGGTGGTGCGTCGAGGCTTCCGCGCGGACCTCTTCGGCTTCCTCCTTGATCTCTTCGAGGTCAGCGTTCTGGTCGAGTTTCTCCTTTTTGCTCTGGAGCTTCTCGCGTTTGTCCTCGATTTTCTCGATGAGTTCGCGCTCTTCCTCGGGACCGAGCACTTCGGTCTGCTGTTTGAACTCGAGGTCTTCGATTTCTTCCTCGAGCTCGTCCATCGACTTGCCCTCGTCGAGCTTGAGGTCGTTTTTGAGTTGCTCGACCTCGTCGAACAGCTCGTTTGCCTTCGCGTTGAGCTCGTTTCGCTTTTCCTTGTGCTCCTGGACTTGCTCGTTGAGCTCGTCGCGGCTCTCGCGGTGCTCCTGGGCCTCGTCGACCTTCTCGCGGGTTTTCGCGTTCAGGTCGTCGCGGTCCGAGGCGCGCTCGGAAGCGAGCTGGTTCAGTTCGTTTCGTCGGTCTCGAAGCTTCCCGGCGAGCTTGATGAGTTCGCCTTTGGAGTTCTCTTCGAGGTCTTCGTCTGTCAGTTCAACGTTCTTTGATTCGTCTATCGAGTCTACCATGGTTAGTCCTCTATGCCATCCCCGCTGCGGCTCCGGCAGTCGACCCCCCGTGACTGGCGGCTGCTACGTCGCCATCCGACGGCGACCGACCGGCAACGCCGGTCATGTCAGTATCGGTTGGCTGACGCCGACAACAAGATTTCCCTGTCATACTGGGCGATAGCACGATACTGCCGGAACGCCGCAACGTTCTGGTGACTATCACTACTGTCGATGGGCGCTTAAATATTCCGGTCCCCAAAACCCCTGTCTCTGTGTACCACGCGCCACGAGACGGTCGTTTGACGGTCAGCGGGCGATCACAGTTCGTAGTGGTTCTCGACTGTGCCCCCCGACGCAGTAAGTGTCAGCGTAATCGAGTCGGCCCCGCCGGGAATCTGGATGTCGTCGCGCCAGCGGCCGGTCCCCTCGACCGTAATCTCCTGTTCGGTACCCTCGCCGGCGGCCTCCCACGAGACGGTCGCCGAGAGCGGTTTCGGCCCGTCGTTCCGGACGACGAGGACCCGCTTTCCAGTCCCGGGATTCGGAAGGAACACCTGTGCCGGCTGGAACGCCGCCGCGAGTGTCTCCTGGGCCGCCTTGGGGTTGCCATCGGCGTCGTAGACGCCCATTCCGGCGGCGTCGGTGTCCCGGAGCGTCGCCGCAATAGCCCCCAGGCCCCGACAGCGGGCACGCTCTGCGACGGTTCGCACTGTCTCGGCCTGGTAGGCCTGTGACGCCTCGACGACGGCAGACGAGTCCTCCGAGTCGCCACTCGCAGAGACCCCAGCATCGACGTACCGGGCGTGTTTCTCGGCGTCGAAGCCCGCGGCCGCGTCGACGGCCTCGGCCAGCGACCCGGCGCCGAAACCGGCGAGGATGTCCGTCGGATACCGGTCCAGAAGCGTCTCGATGCTCTCGGCGGTGCCGTAGTCCCAGCCCGGGTAGTACGCCGCGGCGTCGTGGTCGATGCCGGGTTCGCCGACGACCGGGACGACGGGATATGCGGCGGGCAGGGCGTCGGCGACTGCCTCGGCGTCGCTGCGGTCGTAGCTGTTGCGCCAGCCCCGCCAGCGCAGACGCAGACCGTCGAAGACGCCATCGCCGAGCCCGTCGGCAAACGCCGCGGTCGGTTCGTCGTGGACGGCGACGGCCGCGAAACTCGGGTGCGTGCCGTAGGTGTCGGCCAGCGCCGCCGCGAGCGTGCGGCCCCGCTCGGTGTCGAATCCGCCGGGACCGGTCAGCGGGAGGTCCTGCCAGACGAGGAGCCCTCGCTCGTCGCAGGCCTCGTAGACTTCCCTCGGGAGCGCGTGGGCGCGAGCGCGAAGGAGGTTGGCGTTAGTCTCGATTGCCCGCTGGACGTCGTCGGGGTCGTCGGTCAGCGTCGTCACCCCGCGGATGGGGACTTCTTGGCCGTTGACGACCAGTCGGGGTCCGTCGCGGGCGACCTCGCGGATGCCGGTCGTAATGGAGTGTTCGCTGTTGCCGAGTTTGGCCGTGAGGCGATAGCGGTTCTGCTGGCCGAACTCCCGGGGCCACCACAGCGACGGGTCGTGGACGTCGATGGTGTGCTCGACGGTGGTCTTGCCCGGCCCGCTGGTCTCGACGCGCCCGCGGTTCATCATGCCACCTGTGTTGAGGTCGCCCTCGGGTTTGAGCGAGTAGGTGATTCGGTCCTCGATTGGGTCCTCGGAGACGACGGTCGTCCGGACGTGAAGCACCGCGCCGTCGTCGGTGAGTTCGGGACGGACGCGCATCTCGTCGATATACGGGAGCGGCCGCCCCTCGACGGTCGCCCCCCACCAGATACCGGGGACGGCCGCAGCGTCGGGAACGGCGTCGGTGTCGTGGATGCCACCGAATCGGTCCCGTGGCGCGTGGCAGGTGACGGAGAGTTCGTTTTCCTCGTACGGGAGGATTGGAATCCGGAGCGGGTCGAAGTAGGCATGGTGGTCTGCGGTCCCCTCGCCGTCGAGTCGCTCGCCGGTCACGTCGACCTCGGCGTGGGCGTAGAGGCCGCGCAACTCGATGACTGCGGCGTCGTCGCTCGGCCCGCGCGGGTCGTCGAACCGCGTCACGTAGGTCACGCCGTCGGCCCCGGCGAAGGCCGCTGGCTTGCCCGGCACCGACACCGACTGCTCGTCGGTCCCACCGACCGCCGTTGCACGCCACTCCTCGAACATACACACTCGGGCGTTCGCCGCCCCCATTACTGTTGCCCTACCGGCCGGCCGCTGGCGACCACTTTCACTTTCACTCCGCCCATGGCTCGGTTTAACGTACGAAGGCGACCATCGGTCTAGTATGCTCGACGAACTCGCCTGTACGTGCGACGCAGAGGGCTGTACGCGGACGCTCACCGACGCCGATTGCATGCTCGTCTACCGCACGGAGGCAGGCGAGCGCCGCGCCTACGAGTGTGGCTGTGGCGAGGTGACGGTGACGGTCCACCGATAGCGACAGCGATTTCACCGCCCGAACCGTCCCGCAACGTATGACATCGGGTGCGTGGGTCAGTCTCTTCTCGGGCGGCAAAGACTCCTCGTGGGCGCTCTACCAGGCACTGAAGCGGGACCTCCCCGTCGAGCGTCTGGTCACCGTCCATCCCGAGGGCGACTCCTACATGTACCACGTCCCCGCGACGGAACTCGCGAGTCTAGCCGCCGAGAGCATCGGCATTCCGCTCGTCGACGTCCACCCGGACGACTTCGGAGCCGAGGATGTCCCCGACGCGAGCGTCCAGGGAGACGAGGAACTCCAGCCACTCGAAGCGGCCCTCGAACAGTTGGCGAGTGAAATCGAGGGTGGAATCGCAGGGCTGACTGCCGGCGCAGTCGAAAGTGAGTACCAGACCAGTCGCATCGAGGCGATGGCAGACCGGCTGGAGGCGGACCTCTTTGCGCCGCTGTGGCAACGAGAGCCCGTCACGCTCGCCGAGGAGATGCTCGACGCCGGCTTCGAGATTACCATCATCCAGGTGGCCGCCGCGGGACTGGACGAGTCCTGGCTCGGGCGGACGCTGGACGCAGACGCGCTGGCGGACCTCAAGGCACTCAACGACGAGTACGGCGTCCACGTTCTCGGCGAGGGCGGCGAGTTCGAGACGCTCGTCACCGACGCGCCACACATGGCCCGCCCTCTCGAACTCGAGTACACGACCGAGTGGGACGGCACGCGTGGCAGTCTCACCATCACCGACGCCCGACTCGGCGAATAACAGCGAACGGACACTGACAGCGGGCTGGCAGCCGACATCGGTCCGGACGGCCGTCCGTGACTGGAGGGTATTATCGAGTAGGATAACTGGACAGGTATTTTTATTACGGCCTACTGTGACATTTCAGTCGCTGGCATCGTGGAGATGCCAAGACCCTCTCCCCCCTTTTGACCCGGCCAGTAGCAGGAATCTCCCAGACGACGGTTAGTCGCACTCAGACCAACTGGCGGTGAGTTGAAAGGAGCCACAGCAAGCGAGTATCAGCTCCGAGAATCGACATGGTACTGGCTTGCCAACACATGCCACAACCGTTAGAGCTATATGCTGGTGTGTTATACCATAGCATGTATGGCCTCCGCACCGAGCAGTAACGACATGTTCGACGAGTTCCTGTCCCAGCGCGGCCACGAGACGGACGATATTGGCTGGGAGGAAAGCTATAACAAAAAGCAGTGCCCGGAGTGTGGCGGACTCCACGACGATGTAGCCACAGAGTGCTCGGTCTGTGGCTGGACACCGATATAGACGGCAAAAACTGTTTTCCTGACACCGACCGGTCAGTGGCGACACTGTCTCTCGCGTGCCTGTCGTCAGGAGACGAATCGAACGGGGAGAAACGGGCAGGGGGTGTTACACTGTATCGAGTGCGGCGTGGAGAAACAGTCCGAGTGCGAGGTGCTGATACGCCGCGCGTTCAAGTTGTGACTCCGCGGCGTCGTCGTCGCTGATGGAGTACTGCTTTGTCTGAACGAGGTCGTGGCGCGTGAGGGTACCGGCCGATTCGAGGTCGTGCAGTCGGGGGTAGACGGTGCCCGGACTGGGCTGGACGTCGAACAGGTGTGCCATATCGTCCATCAGAGCGCTTCCGTGTGTCCCGTCGTCGCGCATCGCAATCAGCGCCACGAGAATCTCGTCTAGACTCTGCGTGAGTACCTCCTCGGCGACGTCGATGTCAGCGACGTCGTCGTCGAGCAGGTCCGCAGTGACCGACGACAGAACCTCCGTCGGCGTGCCGTCACGCCGGTCGCCGCGCACGCGCTCTATCAACTGAGCGGTGACAGCGGAAGAGCTGTCGTGTGGGGGGTCAGCCTGTACAACGTGTGGCGTCGCGTGAAGGTCGTCACCGGACATGGTTGACTAGACGAGGGCTGCATCTGGAGTTTCGCAAGGGAACACATAATACCCCGCGCGCGTTTTCCGATGCTGAAAGAACCCCCAGAGCAGCGGGCGCTGCCGTCCAAACGAGCCGATTGTCGCTCGAAAACCCTTATACACCGGGGCAGTAACTACCCGCTAGTGGACGACCGAAGCATCGAGGAGATTCTGGACACGATCGGTGACCAGCACGCTCGACACGTCCTCGCAGCAATCAGCCGCGAGCAGAAATCGGCCAAGGAACTCGCCGAGGAGTGTGACATGTCGCTGCCGACGGTGTACCGTCGCATCGAGATGCTCACCGAGTACGACCTCATCACGGAACAGACGCTAGTGGCCGACGACGGCAACCACTACAAGGTCTACGAGTCGAACTTCGAGAGCACGGTCATCTCCTTGCAGGACGACGAGTATCGCGTCCGCATCTATCGTGAGGAGAACCTGCCAGACCGGTTCAGTCAGCTGTGGGACGACCTTCGCGCCGAGTGACCGCCGCGCAGGTGAGGTAGCCACGTTTATTATAGCAGTTGGTGTACCATCGGTGAACAGATGGTCGACGTCGTGCCGGTGGCCAGGGGGCTGCTCGTGCTCATGCGGTTTGCAGTGTTCGGGCTGACACTCGGCATCACGCTCATCAGTTTCCAGGCCTACCAGAAGCGCCAGACAGCACGACTCCAATATGCCTTTCTCGGCTTTGCCTTCATCAGTATGGGCGTGGCAATCAGCAGCGTCATCACCCAGTTTGGCACGAGCACGGCCCCGCTGGTGAACATCTTCTTCCAGATGTCCGAGACGATACCCTTCATCATCGGATTTAGCATGCTGTACGTCTCGCTGTATCGATAGTGAAAGCACCCGCGCCGGCCGTCAACGACGCGAGTTCGAAGTCGCGCCGTTTATGAACCAGCGGACCCACTATGGTTGCAATGACTGACTCGACCACCCAGGTCGTCCGCCTGTTTGGTGGCCCGGGAAGCGGGAAGACGACGGCACTGCTCGACCGGGTAGAGCAATTACTCGAAGAGAAAGACGACATCGACGTGCGGGACATCCTCGTCGTCTCGTACACTCGCGCGGCCGCCGCGGAAATCCGCGAACGCCTCGCCGAACGGCTCGATATGACACCGCGTGCCCTGCGCGGGAACGTCTCGACGATGCACGCGAAAGCCTACGACCTGCTGAACCTCTCGCGGGGCGACGTGGTCGGCGAAAGCGACAAGGAGGACTTTTGCGACCAGTTCGGCATCGAGTACGAAGACGAGTACGAGGGCTCGCGCCGGCGCTCGGCGCGCTCGACGACGCTTGGCAACAAGGTCATCGCGACCAGCCAGTGGCTCCAGCGGACCACCCGCGACGTTGCCGACTGGTACGACGTGCCGTTCAAGTGGGACGACGAGGAGGTCCGCCTCCCACCGGACATCGACGAGAACGCCCAGACGGGGAACAAGTACACCCCGACCTGGCCCAGCGACGACGACCGACTGGACATCCCCGAAGCGATTCGCGCCTGGCGCAGCTACAAGGGTGACAACGGCCTCGTCGGCTTTGCGGACATGCTCGAACGGGTCCAGCAACGCTCCCTGCTCCCGAGCGTCGACTACCTGGTCATCGACGAGTTTCAGGACATCACGACGCTGCAGTACCAGGTCTACGCCGAGTGGCGACCCCACATGGAGCGGGTCCTCATCGCCGGTGACGACGACCAGGTCGTCTACGCCTGGCAGGGCGCCGACCCGGACCTCCTGCTCGAAGAGGACGTCGACGACGACGTCATCCTCCCCAACTCCTATCGCCTGCCCTCGCGGATTCTCAACGTCGTCAACCGCGAGGTGTCACACATCGAGAAACGACAGGACAAGGACCTCGAACCCCGCAAGGAAGGAGGAAGTGTCGAGGCTGTCGACCACCCCTCGATGCTCGACGTGGTTCGGAACGTCCGCGGTACGATAGCGGAAACCGAGGACGACACCGTGATGGTGCTGTTCCGGGCGCGCTACCAGATGTTCCAGTTCATCGACGAGTTCATCGGCGAAGGGATTCCCTTCCAGTGTCTGACCGACCAGCGGATGTGGACCGACCGACTCCAGCAGTACGTCGAGGCAATCGAGGCACTGGACGCCGACGAACCGGTCGACGGCCTGCAGGCTCGCCGTCTCGCTGACATGCTCGCAGATTCCGCCTTCGGGACCGGCGAGCGTGACGACCTCTTCGACGAACTCGACGAGCGCGAGGAGGCAAGCGACGTCGAGGACATCGTCAATCTCGAAATCGAAGCCGAGGTCATCCGGGAGTACGCACCCTTCGTGCCGGACCCCCGCTCTGCCGCGGACATGCTCCGGAAAGTCACCAACTTCCAGGAGCGGACCGTCGGCGCCTACTTCACCGGCGACTACCGTGGACTCGAGACGGACCGCGTTCGCGTCGGCACCATCCACTCCGCGAAGGGTCGCGAGGCCGACCACGTCTTCGTCGCCACCGACCTCACCGAGAAGGTCGTCGAGCAGATGGCCGCGACCGTCGAACAGAACGGCCAGCACGTCCCCGGCGACGAGGAGTTCACCAAGCACACCTCGCCGGTCCCCACGCTCACCGACAACGAACGCCGCGTGTTCTACGTCGGGATGAGCCGTGCCCGCGAACGCCTCGTTCTGCTGGAGAACCTCGTCGACGGCGCACCGACGCTGCCGGTCGACGTCCTCCTGAACAACGAACCGACCGGGTCCGACCTCGACGAGTTGCTCGCCGAAGCCGAAGAACCGATGCCCGCGCAGGCAGACTGACCGTTCCGGTCACTCGTCGATAGTCCCACCTGAGAGAAGGTGGTTGATTTTGTCCCGGCTGGCGTCTGCCACCTTCGTGAACCGGACGACACGCTCGTCGTCTTCGTAAGTGTCTTCCTCGATGTCGAGGTGGAGTCCGACGGCTCGAAACCGGTTCAGGAGCGACTCTATCGTCGCGGGGTCGCCGCGAACGGTGTGGGTGTCACCGATAGTCGAACCGTCTTCGACAGCGCGGATGCTCTCGATAGCAGGCAGCAGAACCGATTCGCCCATCTCGCGGGCGCGCTCGCGGGCAGTCGCCTCGTCTTCGCCGAACTCGACGGACTGGAACGCCTCGCGGATGACCCGTGCGAACATGAACTGCTGGCCGTAGTCGAAGGGCTTGTCGAAGGCGTGTGCGAGGTCAGCACGGTGAATCGCCGACGTTGTGTACTTGAGAGCGCGTTCTCCATCCTCGGATTTGACGACGACACCCTCCCGGCCCTGCTCGTCGAGGTCCGCGATGGCCTCGCGGATTGCATCGACGGCCGCGTCCGGTTCGTGGGTGCCAAACGCCGGGACTGTCGACAGGTCGTAGGCGTCACAGCGCTCGCGGCGGCGCTCGACGGCCATCGGCTCGCCGCTCTCCCGGTCGCGGAGGTCGAACACCCGGAGGGCAGCCTCGTCGACCTCCGCGTAGTCGTGGGTCGTGTAGGGGTTTTCCGGACCGATGAGTTCCCCACAGACGACCGTGTCCGGGTACTCGTCGAAAAAGGAATCGAGCGGGTAGTCGGCGGCCAGACTCGTCGTGAACGGACAGACGTAGCCGCTGCGAGTGAACGCGAGCACGTCACCGTCGACGCGCGCGATGCGGACGTTGTATCCGTTGAGTTTCTCCTCGACGGTGACCGGCCCGTCGAAGAAATCGGGGACGCCGGGCTCTAAGACGAGGACACGGGGAATCGAGGGAAAACCACGAACGACGGCGCAACCTGCGACGACGGTCCCGCGCTCGACGCCGTGGCGCTCGTCGGGGAGATAGAAGTACTCGCGGCCGCGGTAGGTCGCCCGCTCGAAGTGTTCGACGAGGTCGTCGTGGTCCGCGTCGAAGACGGTACTCAAATTGCGGTCCATGGTGGATACTCCGGCAGTCAGTGCCAAAAGCGTGGTGTGAGGTACCAGGCCGGAGAAGCTTTCACGTCGGGCACACAAGCACCGATATGGCCGAGTCACCGCTCAAGCAGCGGTTCGTCCTCGATACGTCGCTGTTTCTGACCCCCGAAATTCGAACCGAGGACGAGACCGTCGAGGAGGCCTGTCTCACACTGCTGGACCGCATCGCAGCGGCGCGACTCGAACACAACATCTCCTGTTATATGCCCCCCTCTATCTACGAGGAGTTGACGGTCATGCTGTCCGACCGGGACGTCGACGACGCGGTCATCCAGCGTCTCAACACCTGGGTCATCACGAAAAGTCCCGCCCACTACGAGGTGATGATTCCCGCGGAGATGGTCTACGAGTTCATCGACGAGATGTCCGAACGGGTCAACCGCGGCCTGCGCGTCTCCGAGAAGGCGGTCCGGAAGACCGAGCAGAAACAGGGTGAGACCGTCGAGGACCACGAACACATGACCGACGTCGACCGGGTGGTCTCGGATCTGCGCGACGAGTACCGCGACGCGCTCCGGCAGGGCATCCTCGATTCCCGCGAGGACTTCGATTTGCTCATCCTCGCGCGGGAACTCGACGCCGGCGTCGTCACCGAGGACCAGGGCATCATCAAGTGGGCGGAGGATTTCGGTCTGCGATACCTCCAGGGCCGGGACTTCCCGACGCTGCTCGATGAGTACCTCGCCGCGACCGAGGCTGGCCAGTGGGCCGACCGGGAGCGCTCTGCGCCAGGCATCGCCGACGAGCCATCGGAAGACAGCGACGCCGGCAGCGAATAGCCTACTCCTCTTCGTCGGGGTCTTTCGCGACGCGACCGGTGACCCGCTGGAGTGCCATCGCCGGCAGGTCCTTCGGCGACGTAACGTACTCCCGGCCGAGGACCATCACGACCGAGAGGAAGACGAAGCCAGCACCGACGAGTGCGTCCCCCTCGACGAGTTTGAGCAACCCGAAGAAGCCGACGGGGACGGCGAAGACGACGCTGCCGGCAAACTGGAGAAACTCGATGACGCCACGCGACATTGACGGACGTAGCACCGGCACCCACAAAAGGTCGCCCCTCGCATCGAAAGCGTTTGGCCGGTTCGACCCGAAACGAAGGGTATGTTCACGGGCATCGTCGAGGAGACCGGCGAGGTACTCGCAGTCGACGACCAGGACGGGGGGCGGCGCCTCCGAATCAGTACGACCTTCGAGGGACTCGAAGACGGCCAGTCCATCAGCGTCAGCGGGGCCTGTCTGACCGTCGAGGAGTTCGTCGACGGGGAGTGGTTCGCCGTCTTTCTCGCGGACGAAACCGTCGCGAAGACGTACCTCGGGACGGTGGGCGTCGGCGACGAACTGAACCTCGAACGGGCGATGCCGGCCGACGGGCGCTTCGACGGCCACGTCGTCCAGGGCCACGTCGACACCACGGCTGAAGTGCTCGACATCGAACAAGTGGGAGAGGGTTCCGCAAGCGAAGCGAGCGGAACCTCGTCGTCCGAGCGAAGCGAGTACGACGGTGATTGGTTCTACACGTTCTCCGTGCCGGCGAGTCAGGACCAGTACATCGTGCCGAAGGGGTCGATTACCATCGACGGCATCTCGCTGACCGTCGCCGACCTCGACGACGACGAGTTTACCGTCGCTATCATCCCCGAGACCTACCGGCTGACGACGCTCTCGGAGAAGGCAGTCGGCGACCCCGTACACCTGGAGGTCGACGTCATCGCAAAGTACGTCGAGAGCCTGGTCGACGAGGAGGCAGTGGAGAACGTCGTCGGGAAGTAATCAGGGGTCGAACTCGGTGAGTTCGCTCTGGATCGTCTCCCTGCGGTCGGTATGGACCTGTTCGTAGACCGCCCGATACTTCGAGAGTTTTCGGCCGAGCAGGACGGCAAAGAGACCGTCGTAGGCGATGATGAACACCACCACGGCGGCGAAATTCGAGAGGCCAACCGTCGCAGCGATGACGTCGGGAACGTGTGAGACGAGGACGTTGTATCCACCGTGGATGAAGATGGCGGCGAGCAGTCCCTTGATGACGATTGGAACGGCGTACTCGCGGTTGAACTTCGCCAGCCCGAGGTAGTAGCCGGCAAACGCCGAGTAGATGACGTGGCCGGGGCCGGCGAGTGCACGCTGGGTCGCAATCGACGTGCCCTGGGCGAGTGTCGTGCTGAATCCGGCGGCGCTGTCGGTGTATCTGGTGATGTAGATGGCGTTCTCGATGGTCGCGAAGCCGAGGCCGGCCATCGCGCCGTAGACGGCACCGACAACGACGGCGTTGAATGCGGGTTTGCGGTACGCGTAGAGCCAGACGGCGAGCAGTTTCACGCACTCCTCGATGGGCGCGACGACGAACAGAAAGAGGGCAGCCAGCGCAATCTCGTAATCGAGGTTGACGGCAAACAACAGCGGGACGACCTGCTCGGCGACGGCGACGTTGAGCACGCCGGCAAAGCCCGCAAACAGGAATCCGAGGACGAACGTGACAACGAGCAAGCGAAGCGACTCTCTGGTCGTCACGTCGGCGTACCAGATGTACGCGGCGAGCACCAGCGCCGGCACCGCAGAGAGGACCACGAACGCCCCGACAAGCGGGTCGGTGAGCGCGCCGAGACCACCGAGTGCAAACTGGGTAGCGAGGATGAGCACGGCGAGGACGACGAGTGCGATGCGTGCGGCGATGCGCGATGCCCGATAGAGACGGTAGATGACCCGGTCGGACAGCGACGCCGGCCGCCAGGTCACGACGTCCTGTAACTCCATGGACCCGTCGTCGCGCTGCTGAACCGGGTCCCGTCTGCCACTCATTGCTTGATACGTTGGCCGCGTCGCACCTAACGCTTTGCCCGCGGCCTCTGCTGCCGTCTCCGGCCGGCTTGCCAATACCGGACTTATCATTAAGGTTCATTATATACCCTAGTGGAGACGTTTAAGTAGTGAAACAGTCTCACACAGGGTAATGACCCGCTACAGTGCGAGCCGCGGTATCATGTACACAGCACCGCCGGCGACAGACACCGAGACACCGACTGCCGAGGTCGAGGCCGACAGCGAGGAGCCAGCGGCGGCCGACGACTAGGACTGCGACAACGAGGCCTTTTTCGCCGTCAATCACTCAGAAGAGAGCATGACGCTAACGGCGGGTGTCGTCGCGGTTCAGGGGGACGTCAGCGAACACGCGACGGCCATCGAACGGGCAGCGCGCGCACACGGCCAGGACAGTGAGGTACTCGAAATCCGCGAGTCGGGCGTGATTCCGGACTGTGACGTCCTGTTGGTCCCCGGTGGCGAATCGACGACAATCTCGCGGCTCCTCCAGCGGACGGGGATGGCCGAGGAGGTCATCGCCCACGTCGAGGCTGGCAAGCCGATGCTCGCGACCTGCGCGGGGCTTATCGTCGCCAGCATGGACGCCCACGACGACCGCGTGGAGACGCTGAACGTCCTCGACGTGACCGTCGAGCGCAACGCCTTCGGCCGGCAGAAAGACAGCTTCGAGGCCTTGCTCGAGGTCGACGGCTTCGAGGACCCCTTCCCAGCCGTGTTCATCCGCGCACCGGTCATCGACTCTGTCGACGACGACGTCGAGGTGCTGGCGTCTGTCGACGACCGACCGGTCGCAGTCCAACAGGGGCCGGTCGTGGGTACATCCTTTCACCCGGAGTTGACCGAGGACTCCCGGATTCACGACCTGGCCTTCTTCGAGACGCTGGCAGTCGAGGAGTGAGCCGGCAGTAGCGACAGACACAAACCCACCCCCGCCGACAGATTCGGCAATGAGCGACACCGACGAGATTCTCGACGAACTCTTCGCCGTCATCCAAGACCGCAAGGAGACGCTTCCGGAGGACTCCTACACAGCGTCTCTTTTCACCCACGAGAAGGGGGAAAACGCCGTGCTCGAGAAGTTAGGCGAGGAGACCACCGAACTCCTGCTGGCGGCGAAAGACGACGACCACGAGGAAATCGCACACGAGTCAGCCGACATCGTCTATCACATGCTGGTCTTGCTCGCGATGAAAGACATGGATGTGGCAGATTTGCGGGCGGAGTTGGCAGAGCGACGGTAGAGCGGTTTAGCCGAAGAAACCACCGACGGCGCCCCCGACTGCGCTGTCGAGGGCGAAGACGAAGGCGATGACGACGCCGACGACGAAGACGCTGGCACCGCCGAGCAGTCCGCCGACGGGACCGCCGGCAGCGAGCCCAAGCGTTGCGCCGAACAGTCCAACGATGACCGCGAGTGCGAGTCCGTCGAGTGCCCCAGCCAGCAGTCCGTGCCACGCGCCGCTGAGGAGGCCACCGCCCGCGAGGATGCCCGCCGCGAAGCCGGCAATCAGTCCGGCGCCGACGTGACCGATGACGGGGAGGGCAAACGCGAACAGTCCGGCGACGATACCGACGAGAAAGCCAAGCAGGACGGCACGCCAGTTGGTCATACAGTTCGTTGCCCGCCAAGCAGCAAGACAGTGTTGGCCCGCCGCGAACTGTAACGAACGCCCTTTTACCCCCTGGCCGTTTACTCGGGTGCAATGAGTCAGCCGTTCGAGGACCTCCCGACGATGCTCACTGCCGACGAGCTCGTCGACAAGGCCTTCTCCCGAGCCTCCCGCGCCGGCCGCGCCAAATCCGGGTTCGAGGCCCAGCAGTCGATGCTGATGACCGCCGCCAATATCGTCTCGGACAACCTGGAAAACGTCGTCACCGGATGGCCGGACTTTGCCGAACTCGACCCCTTCTACTACGAACTCGCCGACGCCCTCAGCGAGGTCGGCGAGATGCGCCAGCACCTCAACGAACTGATGTGGGCCAGCCGGAAGGCGACCGACATCCGCAAAGAGTACGAGAGTCGCCTGCAGGGCGACGTCGACACCGCGCGCAAACTCCGCAAGCAGGCGTTTGCCCGACTGGCCGACGTCGTCGAGGAAGTCGAGTCCGACATCGACGCGCTCAAAGAGGCGCGCGAAGAGTTGCGAAAACTGCCAGACATCCGCCCGGACGAACCCACAATCGTCGTCGCGGGCTATCCCAACGTCGGGAAGTCAACCTTCGTCAACACCGTCACCCGCGCCAGCAACGAGACGGCAAGCTACCCCTTCACGACCACGGAAATCCACGTCGGTCACGTCGAGCGCGACCACATCCGCTATCAGCTCGTGGACACGCCGGGGCTGCTCGACAGACCACCGGAGGACCGCAACGAAATCGAGTCACAGGCCGTCAGCGCACTCGAACACGCCGCCGACGCCGTGCTCGTGCTGGTCGACGCCAGCGGCGAGTGTGGCTACCCGCTCGCTGACCAACTGGAACTGCGCGACGACATCTCTGGTCGGTTTTCGGCTCCCGTCCTGACGATTTGCAACAAGGCAGACCGCTCACGCGAGGTCGAGGCCGACCACTACATGAGCGTCACCGAATCGGAAAACGTCGAGGCAGTGCTTGCCGCCGCCATCGACGCAGTCGGCTACGAACCGGAGTTTCCCTTCGACGAGTAGTTGTCCGGCCGAATCGGCACCCGCCGTACGAACATTTATCCGGAATCGAGCGACCAGCCACGCGCGTGTCCTGACCAGTCAGACGGGACAGGGTCGCGATAGCACGGCACACCTGTTTCGTCGCCGATACGTGCCGTCTGTTCGCTAGGCAGTCTCGGTCGTGACGTACCGGACCTCAGTCACGATACTCTGTCCCGTCGTCCGCTCGACGCGGGCGTCGATTTCGGGCGACAACCCGGACATGGACTGGCCGGGCGGGATACCGATAGTGACGATGACTCGTTGTGGTTCCTGGAACAGCGCCGTGTTGGTATGTTGGACCTCCACGTCGAGGACAGTCATTTCGAACGCTGTGTCCTCGTTTGCCACGGCGACAGCGGCCTCGGCATCCGCTGTTATCTGTTCGGTCGTCGTCGCCTGCGTGTAGGAGTCGTAGGTGACACCGCCGAGAAACGCCGACAGGACGACGATGGCGACGGCAAGCGTCGCGATGCGCTTGATAGTCGCCTGCCGTGCGTCTCCCTCACGAAACCAGTGTTCGGGACGGTAGCCGCTGTACCAGAGCACGACCAGCGCCGCGAGGTTGATAGAGAGGACGTTCACGAGCAACAGAACGCCCGACCCGACCGCCACGAGCGGTGCGCCCCACGCGAGTCCGATGCCGACCGTCGCCGCCGGCGGGATCAGCGCCACGGCAATCATCACGCCCACGAGCGCGGTGGACACGCCGGAAGTGAGACTCACGACACCAGCGACACCGGCACCGACAGCGACGACCAGCGACAGAAAGTCCGGCGCGATGCGCTCGCGTATCTCCGGGATGGTCGTCACGTCCGCCAGCGGCGGAATCAGGTTGCTGTACCGGACGACGAGTGCAAACAGCGCCGCGGTGACAATCGCCAGCACGAGCCCGCCAATCTGGAGGCGAACGCCCCGCGAAAAGAGGTCGTGGTCGTTAACGACCGTCCCGACGCTGGCGGCCATCGCCGGCCCGACCAGCGGTGCGATGACCATCGACCCGACGACGACAGCCGGGGAGTCGAGCAAGAGTCCAGCCGTCGCAATCAAGGCACTCACCACGGTCATGACGACGTAGACCTCGAGTGTCGGTGCGAGGTCACTCGCAGACGCGGTCAGTTCCTCGCGCGCGATACGTCCCTCGTCTTCCTCCTCGGCGTACCGCTCTTGGAGCTCCTCGAAGCGTCGTGAGACGACCGTGTTGGCCTCGACGACGACCGTGAACGCGTCGTCGCCCAGTCCGGCGTCCCGAAGCGACTCCAGTATCGGCTCGACCGCGTTGGTCGGCAGCGGAAAGTACGCGACGGCCGCGTACTCCCGGCCGCTGGTCTCGTCGGCGACCACGTAATCGACCCCCTCGTCGTCGAGTGTCGAGAGAATCGTCTGGCGTTTACCCGACGGGATGGTGACCTGTACGAGTCGCACGTCTTCGTGCTCGGCTGGCGGGGACAAAAGTGCTTGCGTCAGTCGGTCAGTAGGGACAAACGCTTACTCCGTTCTGCCGTAGTTGGGGTATGACCCACGACCGCATCCACGCACGCGAGCCGAGCCACCACACCGACCGCTGGAGCGTCGGGACCATCCAGAACCTGCGCCAGCAGGACGGCCACTGCGTGGTCACTGTCGAAACCCAACAGGGAGACAGTGTCGACCTCACCGTCACCCTGGCTGTGCAGGACCTGTTTGTCGGCCGGCTGGACCTCGACGCGGACGACTCGCCGGTCGGCGAGAAAGTCTGGTACCGTAAACACGGCGACGGGTCCTGAGCGGGTGCCACACTGGAGAGGAGCCAAACCGCGGAGGTTTTCGCCGTCGGCGGTCAATCCGGTGTATGTTCGACACACGACCGGACCGAGGGAGCGAGGTCGTCCTCCTGGGGCGGTCAAACGTCGGCAAGTCCACGCTGATGCGGGAGTTGACCGGCCACACCTTCGACACCGGCCAGCGCCCCGGCGTGACTCGCCAGCCCAACCACTACGACTGGACCGGCCCCGACTTCGTCCTCACTGACCTCCCCGGCTTTGGCTTCATGAAAGGCGTCCCCGAGGAAGCCCGCGAGCAAATCAAGACCGACGTGGTGCAGTACGTCGAGGCCCACGCCGACGAGATTCTCGCCGGCGTGCTCGTCCTCGATGGGAAAGCCGCCGTCGACATCATCGACCGCCACTCCGGGCCCGACGAGATCCCACACGACGTCGAACTGTTTCACTTCCTCAGAGACGTGGGGATTCCACCCGTCGTGGCCGTCAACAAGATGGACAAAGTCGACGACGAAGACGAGCGCCTCGATGCAATCTGTGACCGCCTCGGCCTCGTCCCACCGTGGAAACAGTGGCAAGACACCATCGCACCCATCAGCGCCAAACGAGGGAACATCTCGGCGCTTACCGAGGCCGTTCGACACCACCTCCACGAGGCAGAGCGGGACGACCTGTTTCAGTTCTTCTAAGACTACTTTTTTCGGCTACGGGTATCGCACGCGAGCCTTCGGCTCGCGGCGCACCGCTTGCCGAAAAAACATAGTGAAAAAGCCGCTCGCGCTCGGTAAAGCGCTCACGGGCACTTTGCGCCCGTTCGCACTTCCGAGGCGCTCACGTTGCTCGCGCCTCGCACCGCTCGCAGGTGCTATCGGAGCCTCTACCGCGACCTCACCCCACAGCAACAAAGCTTTGCGACACGATTGAGTCACAGAGTCAGAGCTACGTTGCTGCTATCTCGACAGAACAGACCAGGTCGTCAGGCGACGTTGAAGCCCTTGTCCCGGAGGAAGTCCTCGACGCGGCCAGTGTGGTTCCCCTGGAGTTCGATCTGTCCGTCGCCGACAGTGCCGCCACAGGCGAACTTGGATTTCAAGTCGGACGACAGACTATCCATGTCGACATCGCTTGGGTCGAACCCCTCGATGATGGTCACCTCTTTCCCGTAGCGACGCTCGTCGATGCGGACAGTGATTTCCTGAGAGTCTTTGGCGACGTCCTCACAAACGCAAAGCTCCTCTGGTAGTCCGCACGTCGAGCAGACCTCAGACATGGTCCCTCGCAAGTCGTCGCTGGTCACTTGGCAAGCTGTAGCCGAGGACTTGTGGTGTACTCGCCTTGGATAGCGAGCAGACTTCCGACATTACAGTTCGCCGTACGAAATCAACCTATTAAACACTGTCGGGACCCCAGGCCGCGAGCCCCCGCTACGCCCGGCGCAGACGGGCACGCGAGTCGAATATCCCACCGGATTCTGGCCCAGTCTCGGTCAGTGCCAGCGAGGGACGACAGAGAGACGCAAAGACAGAGAGAACTACCACTCTTTGCACGCGGCACAGACCAGCCCAGTCTGTGATTCCCAGCCCCGCTCGGTCGAGTCACCACACTCGGTGCAGACGACACCGTCGGCGTCCCATCTCGAGGTCGTCTGTGCCGGTTCGACAGCGTCGCCGTCTTCCGGTGGCTCGTCGTCTGCACGTTCTACATCCGAATCTGCTGTGTCGGCCTCGTTCGTCGCGTCCGCTGTGTCTGTGGCGTCTGTAGCCGACGCGTCCCCGTCGGCTGTGGCACGCTCCTCGCTGTCGTCCTCGGAGAGAAAGTCGTCGAGCGAGGTCTCGTCCATACCACAGCGAGCGGGCGCACGACCCTTAGCGATGTCGGAGCGGCGCCACTGGAATGTCGACTGTATAGAAGCACACAAGTACCACGGGGCAAAACACCCGGATATGTTCATCAGAGAGTTGTTCCAGAGCATTCTGGACATGCCTGGCAAGTTCGTCGACGTGGCGATGCACGACCCACTCGGTGCACTCATGCTCGTCTTCGGCAGCGCCTTCGTCGTCCTGTCTGTGGGCTATTTCACGCTGCTGACGCTTGGCTCTATCGCTGACCTGTTCACGCCAGAGCCCGGCGGACAGCCTCGCCAGCCAGGTCAATAGCGGTCTCTAAGTCCGGCCCCAGCGGCGACCCGATGACGACGCTGTCGGCCGCGTCCATCACTGCTTTTACCCTCGACTCGACTGTTTCAGGTGTGCCAGCGATACAGAATGCATCTATCATCGCTGGCGTGACCAGTCCAAACGCCTCGTTGAACTCCCCGCTAGCGATTGCCTCGCCGATGTCACTGGCCCGCTCGTGGTCGAGGTCGTGGCGGTCAAGAACCGGCGGCGGCGCGCTCCCGGCGATGAAGGCGACCGGTGGACGTGCGGCCTCGCGTGCGTCGTCGGCGTCCTCGGCGACGCTGACGCTTGCGTAGGCGGCAAAGTCGAACTCACCCCGGTGGTCGGGACGGGCATCGAGTCCCTCCGCGACCCGGTCGCTGGCCCACTCGATGTCGCGGGGATGCGAGCCGTTAAAGAGGACGCCGTCGGCGTACTTGGCGGCCATCCGGGTCATGTCCGGGCCCTGCGCGCCGACGTAGACCGGAAGCCGGCGGGCGTCGTAGTTCAGGCCGGCGTCGTCGGCACGGAAGGTGCCGTCGTGGTCGACGCGCTCGCCGTCCCAGAGACGACGCGCGACCTGCATTGTCTCGAGGACGCGTCGGAGCGGGCGCTCGTCGTCGTAGCCGAGATTCGAGAGCGTCGAGCGGTCACCGGCGCCGACGCCGAAGACGCCCCGACCGTCAGCGAGTTCGTCGAGCGTCGCCGCCCGTGACGCCAGTGTCACGGGGTGGGTCTCGTAGGGGTTCGTGATACCCGGGCCGAGGCGTACCTCGTCGGTGGCGCGGGCGATGTCCGCGAGCGCGACGAACTCGTCGCGGTTGTTGTAGTGATGACTAGCAAAGACCGTATCGAAGCCCGCCTCTTCGGCCCGGACCGCAAGCGCCGAGAGTTCCGAGACGGGGTGTTCGGGGGTGAGTTCGAGTCCAATCATGCTGTGTCCTCCCAGGCGGTGAGCGCGCGCCGGACGATGTCGTCTTCCGGTTTGCGAAACAGGTCGTCGCTGCCCTCGTGGGCGCCAAACTCCCAGTCACGGACGACGGCGACGGGAGTGCCACCGTCGCCCTCACCGGTGACGAGGTTCGCAGCGGCGGCGAGTTCGTCCACGACGGCCTGAACCGTCGCGGTGAGTTCCTTGCCCTCCCGGTCGTGTTCGCCGCGCCAGTCGCGGGCGGCAGGGAGGCCGGCCCAGCCGAGGGCGACGCCGCGCTGTCCGTAGCGGAACGGCCGGCCGGAGGTGTCGGTGACGACGACGCGGGCGTCCAGTCGGTCATGGAGCGCCTGTGCACTCGCTCCCGGGTCCTCCGGCAACAGGAGCAGGTCGGCGTCGGGGATGTTCGAGCGGTCGATGCCCGCGTTGACGGTGATGTGACCGAACGGCGTCACCGCGAGCATGATGGGGAAGTCGATGAGCAGTTCCTCGCTGGCGTCGATGACCGCCTGCGCAAAGCGTGGGTCTTTCTCCTCGTCGGCGGCGGCACCGACCCGCTCGGCGATCGAGCGGGCACGCTCGCCGGCCTCGTAGTCGTCGAGGTCGGCCTGCCGACCCTCCGCCTTCGAGACGATGGTACTGGCGACACAGACCACGTCGTCCGGGCGGAGGTCGACCTGCTCGTCAACGAGTGCGGCCACGTCGTCACCCGGCTGCACCTCCGGCAGTCCCTCGACGGCGAACACGTCCATACCCGTGCTGGGCAGTGCGGGAGTAAAAGCGGCCCGGAACCGGAGCCTACGCCTCGTGGACCGCGACGTCGATGGTCCCCTCCGCCACGGTTGCCGTCATCATCGTCGCCCGAATGGCCGGTTGCGCGCCGGTCGCGCTGCCGGGGTTCAGCAGACGCACGCCGTCGTGAGTCGTGTCGAGTACCTCGTGGGTGTGCCCGGAGACGCCGACTGCGGTGTCCGTCTCGGCGTACTCGCCGACGGTGGTGGCGACCCGTCGTTCGTACCCGCGAGACGAGCCAGTGCCGTGCGTGACGATGAACTCGACGCCGCCGAGTTCGGTGGTTGCGACAGCCGAAAGGCCGATTCGCGGGTCCATGTTCCCGGCGACTGCAGTGAGTTGTGGGGCCAGCGCGTCGATGTCTGCGAACGCGCCCTTCGAGTCGAAGTCACCGGCGTGGATGACGTGGTCTGCCTGTTCGATGCGCTCGCGGAACGTGTCAGGAACCTGCTGTGCGCGGGAGGGGATGTGCGTATCCGAGATGAGTGCAACGTCCATACTCACCCTGGACGTGCCGACTACTAATGAGCCACGTTACCACGAAACCCATGGGTTGATAACCGGCGCGTGTCAATCCAGCGCGCATGGAAGAGCGGGCGGTCGTCACCTGTTTTCTGCGCCACGAGGGGGCCATCCTGCTCTGTCGGCGCAGCGAAACCGTCGGTTCCTACACGGGTTTGTGGGGTGCAGTCGCCGGCCACGCCGAGGGCGACCCCGAGGCGGCCGCCCGCCAAGAGATTCGAGAGGAGACGGGCATGGACCCCGAGGCGGACGTGACCCTCGTGCGCCGTGGGGACCCGTTCCACGTCGAGGACGAACAGGCCGGGATTCGCTGGCTCGTCCATCCGTTTCTCTTCGACGCCGCCCACCGTGACGTGACACCAAACTGGGAGACCAGCGCCTACGAGTGGGTCGCCCCGACTGCAATCGTCCACCGCGAGACGGTCCCCGACCTCTGGACGTCCTACGACAGGGTGCGGCCGACCGTCGAGACGGTGGCGACCGACCGCGAGCACGGGGCGGCGTACATCTCCGTGCGCGCACTCGAAGTGCTCCGGGACGAGGCCGCGATCACAGCACGGGCGGGCGACGACTGCGAGCGGGTGGCCGAGACGGCCAGGGCGCTGCTCGACGCTCGCCCTTCAATGTCGGTCGTCCGCAATCGCGTCAACCGCGTGATGGACGCCGTGCGAGCGGAAGTTACCGCGCGGCCGGTCGAACACGTCGCGGCGACGGCCATCGAGCGGGCGGTCAGCGCCGACCGGCGTGCGGCAGAGCGGGCCGTCGACCACGTCACCGGCCGCCGCGTCGCCACGCTGTCCCGGTCGGGCACTGTCCACCAGGCGCTACAGTACGCCGACCCCGAGGCGGTGCTGGTCGCCGAGTCCCGTCCGGGGCGAGAGGGTGTCGCTGTCGCCGAATCGCTGGCAGACGAGACCGACGTGACACTGACCACCGACGCGGGCTTTGTCCACGCACTCGCAACCTGGGACGCCGACGTGTTGCTCGTCGGTGCAGACACCGTCCTCGCGGACGGCCGCGTGGTCAACAAGGTCGGAACCCGCGCCGCCGCGATTTGCAGTTCCTTCGAAGGTATCGAGGTGTTCGTGACGACAGCGGTAGACAAACTCTCCCCGGACGGCGAGATAGACCTCGAACCACGCGAGTCCGATGCAGTGTACGACGGCGACAGACCAGTGACGGTCCTGAATCGCACCTTCGACGTGACGCCGCCGGACTGTATCGACGGCGTGGTGACCGAACGTGGGCTACTCGACCAGGAGGCGGTCGCACGCGCCGTCGAACGACACCGTGAGTACGCCAGCTGGTATTCCGGGTGAGGCTATTTATCGCCGGCAAGCAAACGAGCAGGTATGAACGCCCGGCACGCACTCACGGCACTCGGGGCTGGTCTCACGACGGTGCTACTCGTCACCGTGCTCGTCATCGAACTCCTCGCGTTCGAGTTCTCCGCGCTCGTGGGCCTCCCTGTCGGTATTCTCGCTGGCCTCGCGATTCTCACAGCCGTTGCGGTGGCGTACGAGGACTTCGACAGGCTGGAACGACGCACGATGAGTGCGTTCGCAGCGTTCGGGCTCACTGTCGTCGGGTTGGCGGCACTGAATTACGTGAACCTCGCCGGAGACGGCCTTTCGGGAACCATCGTCGCCGCTGTGGGACTGACGGTGAGTGTCCTCACCTTCCTTGGACTGTGGGCGCAAGAACGGTAATCAGAGTTACACAGCGGGAGCCATCCCCCAGCGGCCGTGTCTGACGGTCACAGTCGAATCAGAAATGAACATAACCGGCGAGCCCGTACGGTCGACAATGTCTCAGACACTCACTGTCGAGGGAATGAGTTGTGAACACTGCGAGCAGAGCGTCGAAGAAGCACTCGGGGGCGTCGCCGGTGTCGAACACGTCACCGTCGACCGCGAAAACGAACAGGCGACTGTCGAGGGAGAGGCCGACACGGAGGCACTCGTCGCAGCCGTCGAAGACGCCGGCTACACCGCATCGGCCTGAACTGGTGTCGCCAGCATCGTATCGCCTTTCGAATAGGACTGGAGTCCGCCAGTCGACCAGTCCCTGACACAATCGAGACAAACCGGCCAACTGTCGGTTTCTGTCCGTATATTTTCATCACCTGGGCATCTAGAACACCGAAACAATAAAGCCGATAACTACCTGTCAGTGACCACAGTGGTGTTTCTCCCGACTGGAGGTTCTCACAGGGCACGGACAGACACGCTCCGGTGTCGCGTCAGTTTCTCGCCCGCACACCCAGAGCAACGCCCGCCCCCAGTCCCGAGAGCGGACACCGAGAGTGTCATCGCCCATGGATAGTGCCGACATCTCGAATGTCGTTCTCGTCACGGTCGACTCGTTGCGAGCGGACGCGATTGAGACCGACAAGCGACACACGCCAGTGATGGACTCACTCGCCGAGCGCGGGACCGTCTTCGAGCGCGCCTTTGCGACCGGGAACTGGACGCCGTTCTCGTTCCCAGCGATTCTTGCGTCTCAGCCGGTGTTTGCCGAGACGGGACGCATCGGCGTCGACGAGTCGACGACACTCGCGACGACACTCGCAGAAGCCGGCGTCTCGACGGGCGGTTTCAACGCTGCAAACGGATTTCTCACCTCACACTGGGGCTACGACGACGGCTTCGACGAGTTCGAGCCGTTCGTCGCGAGCGTCGGGTCGAGCATCTACAGCCGGTATCTCGCGACCCATCCGACGGTCGAAGCGTGGCTCCAACTGGCGATGTCGCCCGCCCGGCGACTCGGGTCGTGGCTCCGCGGGGAGACCGACGACCGACCGTTTCTCGATACGTCCCGGATGTTCGACGTCGAACACGCCGCGACGGAGTTTATCGAGGAGACTGATTCGCCGTTTTTCCTGTGGGTCCACTACATGGACACGCACACACCGTACGTCCCAGCGCCGCGATACATCCGCGAGGTGTCCTCGACCCTGCTGGGCACCCACCGAATGCTACACGCCCACACGCGAACGGGGCTGGGGCTGGAGGTCGGCGAGCGAACGCTTGCGGACCTGCGAACGCTCTACCAGGCGGCGACCCGACAGATCGACGCCAGTATCGGTCGGCTGCTGGAGACCCTCTCGGCAAGCGGTGTCGAGGACGAGACTGCCGTCGTCCTGGCCAGCGACCACGGCGAAGAGTTCCAGGAACACGGCCACCTCGCCCACTACCCGAAACTGTACGACGAGTTGATTCGGGTGCCACTCGTCGTCGACGTCCCCGGTACGGAGGGGCGCCGCGTCGAACAGCAGGTCGGTCTCGACGCCATCCCGCCGACCGTGGCCGGTTTCATGGGTGTCGATGCTCCTCCGGAGTGGGAGGGTGACTCGCTGGCGGCGAGTGTCGTCGACGGCGTTTCGCCGGCCGACGAGCCGGTGGTGTCGGTCACCGTTCGCGGCGAGGAGGTGACGGCACAGCCGATTCCCCGGGCGCTGTCTGGCGGCGACCTGCTCGTGAGCGTCCGGGACCGCGGCTGGACGTACATCGAGAACGTCGACGACGGCTCGACGGAGCTGTACGACCGGCCGTCGGACCCGACACAGCAGGACAACCTGGCCAAAGACCCGGCGGCGACACACCAGCAAGTTATCGACAGGTTCAGTGCGGTCGTCGGCGAACACGCGAGCATGCTCCGTGACCGGGCCGAACAGGATATCGAGGCTGTCGACGACGACCTCGGGGCGCGTCTGGAGGCACTCGGCTATCGATAGATGTTCCAGTCGCTGCGCGCTTTCCTCCGGCAGCTCGCGGACGGCCCGATAGCGCCGCAGTTGCGCCGGTTCGTCGCTGTCGGAATCGTCGCCGCGGGCGCACAGATGGTGTTGCTGTGGCTGCTCGTCGACAGGGCTCGCCTCAACTACCTCGTCGGTGCGGTACTCGCAATCGAAGCGACGATTGTCCTCTCGTATATCCTGAACAACGCCTGGACCTTCCGGGGCTCTCGGAAAACCGGAGTCAGAAGCTATCTGTTCGGCTTGCTCAAGACGAACGTCGTTCGCGGAACGGCAATCCCGATACAGCTCGCTATCCTCTTTGTACTCGTCGAGTGGCAAGGCGTTCCGTACCTGCTCGCAAACGCAGCCGCAATTCTCATCAGCGGTATCTATCGGTACGTACTCGACGCACGGTGGACGTGGAAGTGACCGACGAGACACGTCGCGAGTGTCCGTGTCCAGCGATGCGCGACACTTTTGCGACTGGGTACCCGACGGGACAGTGGTGGCGATGACGAGACGTTACCCCCGCTCAGCCCCTTGTGATGAGAACTCAAACTGAGCCACCACACCGTTCGAACGACCCCTCCGAAACTCGGTTGCTCCCAGACCACGCCGGCAATTGACACAGTGATAGCTCCCGGCTACCGGGTTGTAGGACGAGAGTGTTTATAAAAGTAGTTATAACTCAAAGGACTGAAGAGTTGTAACAGTTCGAGATACAACGGATAGAACAGGCGGTGGAACACAGACTCAGGCGTCCACCAGTAGAGGAAGACCGGATGAGGGCGACCGTGGAGTCGGGCGCGTGTCGATAGGTCACAGGAGATGGTCGAAGTAGTGGCGGATATGGCCTGCTGAGTAGGATACGTCGAAGGCCTCTTCGAGGTACTGCTTGGCGAGTTCGGGAGTCCACTCATCGGCGTCGTAGCCGGCGTCCTGCGGTGGATTCCGGAGTGTCTCCTCGAAGGCAACACGGTCATCGTCGTCGAGTTTAGTCGGCCGACCCGGTCGAGCCTGGTCTTCGATTGCATCTTCGAGCGACCGCTCCTCGAAGCGGTCGAGCCAGTAGTACAGCGTCGACGGGGGAATATCGTATCGGTCGCTCAACGTCGTAACCGAAACGCCGTCAAGATACGCGAGCACAACCATCAGCCGCTTTGCTGCCTTCGCACTCTCGACTGTATCCAGCCTGTCACGGAGCCTTGCCGCCGAGATGCCCTCGAGTTTCCCCATACTGGAAGACCCGCATACACGCATAAAATTCTAACTACTACTCTCAAAGTTTGAATTTTACTACAATGATTTCTATCCAATATATCGAGCGCCAGTCTGCGGTCCCGAAGACAGCACCGGCGGGAAAAAGTCTATTGGCAATCACGGAGAGTGTGTCCTATGTTGGATTATTTCGACGTAGACCGGAACCTGTCCCAGGAAGAGCGGCTCATCCGGGACACGGCACGCGAGTTCGTACAGGATAGTGTCCAGCCAGACATCGCCGACCACTGGCAGGACGGGACGTTTCCGAGAGAACTCATCACGGAGATGGGCGAACTCGACTTTTATGCCCCGAACCTGGACGGGTACGGACTGCCGAACGTAAGCGAGACGGCGTACGGCCTGTTGATGCAGGAACTGGAGGCGTGTGACTCTGGCGTGCGCTCGATGGCCAGCGTTCAGGGGGCGCTCGTGATGTATCCGATTCATGCCTACGGGTCCAAAGAGCAAAAGGAGACGTGGCTCCCCAGACTGGCCGCCGGGGAGGCGGTGGGTTGTTTCGGGCTGACCGAGCCCGAACACGGGTCGAATCCGAGCGGGATGGCGACGAGCGCCGAGCGCGACGGCGACGGGTACGTCCTCGACGGAACGAAGACCTGGATTACCAACGCGCCGATTGCAGACGTCGCGCTCGTCTGGGCGCGCGACCGGTCGGACCCGGACACACCGGTCCGTGGCTTCCTCGTCGAAACCGACCGCGACGAGATAGCGACCGAGAAGATAGACGGAAAACTGTCGCTCCGTGCCTCTATCACCGGTGAGATACAGCTGGACGGCGTGTGGGTACCCGAGGCGAACGTCCTGCCGGACATCGAGGGGATGGGCGGGCCGCTGTCCTGTCTCACCCAGGCGCGCTACGGTATCGTCTGGGGTGCCGTCGGGGCCGCAAAGGACTGTTTCGAGACGGCCCTGCAATATGCGGGTGACTGCGAGCAGTTCGGCGGCCCCATCGCCCGCTTTCAGCTCCAGCAGGACAAACTCGCGGAGATGGCCACACAGATTACCCTGGCCGAGCTGATGGCCCACCAGCTGGGCGAGCTAAAAGAGACGGGAGAGATGCGTCCCGAACAGGTGTCGATGGCAAAGCGCAACAACGTCCGCATGGCGCGCGACCAGTCGCGTATCGCCCGCGAAATACTCGGCGGCAACGGTATCACGGCCGATTACTCGCCGATGCGACACATGGCCAACATGGAGACAGTCTACACGTACGAGGGGACCCACGACATCCACACGCTCATCGTCGGCCACGACTTGACCGGCATCCCCGCGTTCCAGTGAGAACAGCACGTTCCATGACAGCCATTACAGCCATACTCGTGTGATGCTATCCGGAGAAGTCGCCACGGTCACCGACACACCAGCCGTAGTTACCCACGCCAATTTCCCTCGTGGAAATGTTCAGTTTATAAATCGTCTCGAGACGCATCCGGGGCATCCGTCGGGGCGTGCCCTCGCTGGTCGTGTGAGTCACAATGTGTAAGTAGCATTTCGACCAACAGACGGACAGATGGCCAACGAAACCGACGTGCAGACGAGATACAAGGTCGGGCGGGTACTCTCGGAGCACGACCTCATGGACCTCCACGAGGCGCTGCCAGAGCGGTGGCTGGGTGAGTCGGGCGAGGCAGAGAGTCTCCGCGCGCTGGCAGAGCGGATAAACGTCGCAGTGTTGCGGCAGGCGATGGAGGAAGCCGGGATGGACCCGCTCGATGGGGAAGCAGAGAACGCGTATCGGCTCGTCACCGACGACGACGTGAGCGTCGGGGTCCGGACACAACAGCGCAACCGCCTGGAGCGTGCCGGGGTCGATGTCGACCAGTGTGAGGACGAGTTCGTGACCCACCAGGCGGTGTACACCTACCTCACGAAGGCACTCGGCGTGAGCAAAGACGACCGCGACGAGACCGACCCGCTCGAAAAACACGAAGAGCGCATCCAGCGGCTCCGGAGCAGAACGGCCGCAGTCATGGAAAACTCGCTGACGGAACTGCAAAACGACGAGACGATCACCCTGGGGTCGTTCGACACCACCGTCGACCTCCGCGTGTACTGCCAGGACTGTGAGACACAGTACGAACTGTCGAGTCTGCTCGCGCGTGGTGGCTGTACGTGTGAGTGAGTCGGCTTCGCCAAGTGTCAACAGATTCCGATGGTTTTTATGGTGGTGGGGCGCCGGGAACAGGTATGGAATCGAAAGAGCGACCGCAAAACCAAGTCCGTTTAGAGGCCGAGAACATCGGCGGCATCGAGCGGACGACAGTGGCGTTCGACCCGGGCGTGACGATTCTGACCGGGCGCAACGCCACGAACAGGACCTCGCTCCTGCAGACGATTATGGCTGCGCTGGGGAGCGAACACGTCTCACTCAAAGGTGACGCAGAGGAAGGACACGTCAGTCTCCAGATTGGGGACACCGAGTACACCCGGGACCTCGAACGCCGCGCCGACACGGTCGCGCTCGGCGGCGACCCGTATCTCGACGACCCCGAGCTTGCAGACCTCTTTGCGTTTCTCCTCGAATCGAACGAGGCCCGGCGAACGGTCGCGCTCGGTGGTGACCTCCGTGACATCATCATGAAGCCGGTCGACGCCGACGAAATCAAAGCCGAAATCAGACGGCTTCAAAACGAGCGCGACGACATCGAGGCCAAAATCGAAGAGCGGGAGTCACTCAGAAACCGGCTCCCGAACCTGGAGTCACAGCTCGTCGACCTCGACGATGAAATCGAGCAGACCCGCGCCGAACTCGAGACGGCACAGACAGAACTCGACGAGCGCTCGGCCGACGCCGAGGAGGCCCGCGCCGAGCAGTCCGAACTCGAAACGAAGATGGAGACGCTCCAGCAGACCCGCTCGGAGCTTGACACCACCGAGTTCCGTCTCGACAGCGAACGCGAGAGCCTCGAATCACTCGAAAAAGAGCAGGCAGACCTCGAACGACAGCAGGCGGAACTCGACGAAGAAGAGGACGACGGCAATCTCGACGAAATCAAAGCCGAGATCAACAGCCTTCGCGACCGAAAACAGCGCCTCGAACGGGAACTGGGCAAGCTCCAGAACGTCATCCAGTTCAACGAGGAGATGCTGGGGGGGACCAGCCGTGACGTCGCCGCGGCGCTCCGGGGCGACGACACCGACGGCTCGCTGACGGACCAGCTCGTCGACGATTCGGAGTCGATCGTCTGCTGGACGTGTGGCACCGAGGTCGACCAGGAGAAAATCGAGGAGACCATCGAGCGACTGCAGGACCTCCGGACGGAGAAGTACAACCAGCAAAGTGACATCGATTCCGAACTCGCAGAACTCAAAGACAAGCGGTCCGCCATCGAATCCGCCCGGCAGGAGCGCCGAGAAGTCGAGCGCCGGCTCAACGAAGTCGAACGGGAAATCGAAGAGCGAACGGAGAAAGTCGACACGCTGGAGACGAAACGTGAGGAACTGGTCGAGCAAATCGACGACCTCGAAGCGGCAGTCGAAGCCCTCGAGGAGCAGGACCGCTCGGAGGTACTCGAAGCCCACCGCGAGGTCAACGAACTGGAACTGCAACTCGACAGGCTGGAAGACGAACGCGAGAGCGTCGCGTCGGAGATCGAAGAGATAGAGGAGCAACTCGAGGAGACGGAGACGCTCGAACAGCGAAAGGAGGACATCACCGACCAGCTGGCGGACCTCCGGACTCGAATCGACCGCATCGAGGAGCAGGCCGTCGAAGCGTTCAACGACCACATGGAGACCGTCCTCGACATCCTGAACTACGCAAACATCGACCGCATCTGGGTCGAACGCGCCGAAAGCGAAGTCCGGGAGGGTCGCCGGAAGGTCACGAAAACCGAGTTTCGCCTACACATCGTCCGAACCACCGACGACGGCGTCGCCTACGAAGACGACTTCGAGCACCTCAGCGAGAGCGAACGGGAGGTGACGGGACTCATCTTCGCTTTGGCGGGCTATCTCGCACACGAAGTCTACGAGGACGTCCCGTTTATCCTGCTTGACTCCCTGGAGGCGATTGACTCCGAACGCATCGCCAAACTCGTCGACTATATGCAGGCGTACGCCGACTACCTCGTCGTCGCCCTGCTCGAGGAAGACGCCGCCGCACTGGACGACGACTACGAACGCGTCACCGAAATCTAACTTCGGTCCGTCCGGACGATTCCACTTCTGGCTCCCATTGGCGCCGGTCGAAGTGAGGTTATTTTGATGGAAGTATTTGTAATTTAGCGGGAGAGAAAGGGCCGCTCAGATACAGCCGAGCTTTCGGGACGGTTTCTGTATTCCGCCGTTGTCGGACGAAGACGCGCACTTTCGAGTGGAGTTCGAGCCATACCAACGAAGGTTAGACGACATTGTATATTTCTGTGTTTTAGCACATTATAATTTTGTATTCGAGCTAGTATTATGAGTTTTCTTTATGAGTAGAGCATATTGACAGCTATTTTTGATTTTGTCTGCGTGTGTTGGATTGAATACGGGAACTCGGTTAATTACAACTAATTTTATGTCTTTGAGGCCGCGTATCGACTCCCTACGCTCAGGAGTACGATTGGAAAGAGAAGCGAGCGGGTCTAAAACGGGGCTTCTGGACCTTCGTCGGCAGGGGCGTCGGCTGTCTCGGTGTCGAGTGGGCCGTCCCACGACGTCAATCCGCCGTGGAGGCTGTCGACGCGGCCGTCGAACCCGTCGTAGGACGCGATGAGGCGCGCGGCCTTGACGCTGGCCTGGCCGTGCGGGCAGACGGTGACGACGTGGTCAGCATCGGCAATCTCGTCGACGCGCTGTGTCAGCTGGGACAGTGGGACGTTCACGCTCTCGGGGATGTGGCCTTGCTGGAACGCGGGCGGGTTTCGGATGTCCACGACCAGCGGGTCGTCGTCACTGTCGAGTTCGGTTTCGAGCCGGTCGGGCTCGATTTCGCCATCCATGGCCAGCACTGAGAGATACAGAGACAAATCGGTGACGTTTGGGTCCGAGCGTTGCTCAGAGCAGGCCCTCGACCTGCGCGAGGAGGACCCCTTCGATGGTGGCGTCGTTTGCCGGCTGGCGGCGTGCGACCGCCAGTGCCTCCTCGACCGGGACAGTCTGGACCTCCAGAAATTCGTTGCTGTCACGGTCGACATCGACCGGTTCCAGTCCCTCCGCGAAGACGATGCCTCGCCGGTGGCGCATCGCGCCGGTGGCGACCCAGAAATCCTCCAGCAGGGAGATAGCGGCGGGGTCGAACCCAGTCTCCTCGCGGAGTTCCCGCGCGCCCGCCTCGGTAAAGGACTCGCCGTCCTCGACGATGCCCGCGGGGAGTTCGAGGTGGCGCTCGCGGATGGCCGGGCGATACTGCTCGACCATCACGAGTTCGTCGCCGTGTCGGGCGACGATGACCACGGCCGGGGCCAGGTCCGCCCAGTAGTACTTTTTCGTGGTGCCATCTGGCTGTTCGACCTCGTCGTATCCGCCGTCGTACCAGCCGGTCTCGTACTCGACGGCGCTGTCGAGGACCGGCCAGTCGTGGTCGGCGAACGTCTCGTTTTCGGCTGCTGTGTCGGTCGTCGCGTCGGGTGAGTTCTCGTCGGTCATTGGTCGTCCTGTGTGATGGTGAGTAGATAGACGGTCCGGCCGTCGTGGACGTAGACCCCCTCGTCGGTCACGGCCGAGGCGTTCTGGCGGGAGAGTGCTTCACGCTCGTCGAACACGGAGTGTGTAAACGACTCCTTGAATCCGATTGGGCCCTTCCAGTAGGGGTCGGACTGCCCCGAGGCGTTCGACGCGGCGTTGTCGAGTGCCGTCGTCGTGAAGGGGTAGCGCTGCTCGGAGAGGTCGCTTACGTTCACCGCCGTCTGGTTCGTTCCGTCGAGTCGCTCGTCGGTCCCGTTCCAGGCACCCTGTGGCTCGACGGTCAGGTAGTAGGGGTCGCCACTCTTGAGCAGGCCCGGGAGCGCACCGAGCGCGAGCAAGGCGACGAGGACAGCGAGGATGACCAGGATGGCGTTGCGCGTGCGGGTACGCATCAGACGACCTCCCGGTAGATGCGGCCAAAGGCCTGTCGCCGGAGGGTGTCGACCGCTGCCCGGCGCTTCTCGTTGTAAGTCGCGGCGACCACTTCGTCAGCGAAGGGCGCGACGTGCCAGACGACGTTGTCGACGTTGTCGCTGCCTTCGACCGTGAGCGCACAGTCGGTCGAGTCGCGCCACTCGTCGAACTCCTCGCGGGTGCCGACACGGACTTCGAGCATGGACGCAAAGAGCGCGTCACGCGCCGTCTCGACGACCGCACTGGAGACGCGGTCGTCGTATTCGGCAGCGTCGAACTCCATCGCGCGCGTCACTTCCTTGACGACGGTCTGTGCGGACGGGCCGAGTGCGTCGTAGCGCTCGCGAGCCGCGCTGGCCGTCTCGGGTGCAAACAGCCCCTCGGTTTCCATACGTATCGGTTGGGCTGGCGGCCTCTATTCGCTTTCGGAGTCGTCCTCGTCGGCGCGCTGTTCGTGGCGCTTGCGGGTCAGTTCCCGCGCCTCGGCCAGCACGTCTTCGGGGTTGTCGAGGTCCTCGTCGGCCAGTTCCTCTCTGGCGTCGGCCAGCATCGCATCCGAGAGTCCCTGAGTCGCGTGCCCGCTGTCGTGTCCGCCGGCGTGTCCGTGGTCGTGTTCGTGGTCGTGTGGCTGGTCGGTGGTGTCCTCGAAAACCTGCGGGTAGTCGGTCTCGTCGGCGTCAACTGTCAGGTGCTCGCCGAGCGTCTCCTCGTCCATCGACTCCCAGTCGGGGACGTGCTCGTCCAGCCACTCCTCGTGGTCGCCGCCCCGGACGAGTGCGGTGAAGGCGAGATGGTTGGCCAGGTGTATCGTGTCGGCCTGCGGGTCCTCACAGACGGGACAGACGTAGCCCATACCCGACGGGTGGGCGCGCGCGGAGAAATGGCTACTGGTCGCACACGAGCACGAGCGCGTCCTCGCCGTCGCTGTAGTAGCGCGGGACCGTCCGCCGGTGAACGAACCCGTACTCCCGGTAGAGCCGTTGTGCTACCGTATTCGACTCCCGGACTTCCAGTTTGACCGACGAGACACCGCGGGCAGCGAGCACGCCGAGTGCCCGTTCGAGCAGCGTCGAGCCGATACCCTCCCCACGGACGGGCTCCCGGACCGCGATGTCTTTGATATGGCCGAGCGGGCGGCCGTGATTGGGCACCGAGTCCGCGACGACGTACCCGAGGACAGTCCCGTCGTCGGCGACGAGAAATCCCGGTTCGTCGAGATACCGCTCGAAGGCGTCGAACGGCCACGGCTGTGGAAACGAGGCCTGCTCGATGCGGTGGACCGCAAGCAGGTCGGCACGCTCGGCCTGCCGAACCTGCACTCCCCCACCGGGCGAGGCGACGGTTGTCACGCGTTCACCTACTGCCCGCGGGCACAAATGGCTACTGCCCGGTGTCCCTGACTGGTCTGACCCAACGCCGGAGTGACCACCCGTCTGCAAATCCCACGAGATGAGAGATGATTGCCGAACGGGATAACCACAAATTTCTTAATAATATGGTTCGAACCCGTGAATGCACCCATTTGGGTGCCACCCCACCCCCACCCCCACCCACCTACACTCTTTCCGCTTTTGCTACTCAAGACGGGTCTCGACGTATAGCCGGTGCTGTCTAATCTCTCGCCACGAAACGGTAGTCAAGGGGGCCGCGCAGTCAGGGATAGAGCAGGACGGTCCCGAACGCCTCGTCGAGGACGACGACTTCCTCGCCGCCTTCCGCGCGGTGTTCTGACTCGATGTCGACAGCGTCGCCGGGCACGACGGCGACTTCGTCTCCGAGTTCGACCTCGATTTCGCCGTCGAGGTCCTTCTGGCGCTGTATCTCCTCAGGTTCCATCGATTCGAGTGCGCCGACGACCTGGCCGGCCTGGTCGCGGAACTCCGGCCCGATGACCGAGTGGTCAGGGTCCACGTCGACGGGGACGAGTTCGACGTTTGGCTGGCCTGCCCGGACGTGAACGGGAGCGTTGACTGCCTCCGAGAGGTCGTAGGTGTCGACGGCGGCCTCGGGCATCTCGTCGGGGTACACTTCGACTTTCGAGAGGTCGGCGTTCAGTGCCATCCCCTCGTCGGACTTCCAGCCACGCACCGTCGAGGCGGTGTCGGCGATGAGTTGCCCGACGAGTTCGCTCTCCTCGTTGGCCATGTCGATGTCGGGCCACTCGGCGACGTGAATCGACCCCTCGGTGCTCGGCAGTGCGTCCCAGGCCTCCTCAGCCAGGAACGGTGCAAACGGCGCAAGCATCCGCAGGGAAGCCGACAGCGCCGTAAAGAGCGCCTCTCTGGCGGCATCGCGCTCGCCGGGGCGGCCCTCGTAGAGCCGTCCCTTGATGAGTTCCAGGTAGTCGTCGGCGAGGTCGTGCCAGACGAACTCCCGGAGTTCGCGCAGCGCCGCATCGAAGCGGTACGCGTCCATATGCTCGGCCACGTTGTCTGCGACCGTCGAACACCGCGAGAGAATCCAGCGGTCGGCGTCCCGATAAGCCGGGTCCGACGGCGGGTCGCGGTCCGCCTCCAAGTGCTGGCCCGCAAAGCGGGTGATGTTCCACACCTTCGTCTGGAAGCGCGAGGCGGAGGTGACCTCCTTCCACTGGAACTGGATGTCGCTCCCGGGCTGGCCGCCAAGCGCCATCGCCTGCCGGAAGGCGTCGGCGGAGTGTTCCTCGACGACTTCCTCGGGCTGGACGAAGTTCCCACGGGACTTTGACATCTTGTTGCCGTCGTCGCCGAAGACCATCCCGTTGACGAGAATCTCCTCCCACGGAATCTCGTCTTCGAGCGCGGCGGTCCGGAGGATAGTGTAGAACGCCCACGTCCGAATGATGTCGTGGCCCTGCGGTCGCAGCGCCGTCGGCTCGAAACTCTCGTCGGGCCAGCCGCGGACGTACAGCGGTGTAATCGAAGAATCCATCCACGTGTCCATCACGTCCGTCTCGCCGGTCCAGTCGTCGCTGCCACAGTCGGGACAGTCGATACCGGGGTCTTCCTCGGTCGGTTTGACCGGCAGGGCGTCCTCGTGGGCGACGTGAGTGTGGCCACAGTCGTTGCAGAACCACGCGGGAATCGGCGTCGCGAAGACGCGCTGGCGGGAGACCACCCAGTCCCACTCCATCCCCTCGGTCCACTCTTCGAGGCGGTCGTACATGTGCTCGGGAATCCAGTCGACCTCCTGGGCGGACTCCAGAATCTCGTCCTGGCGAACCTCGATGAACCACTGCTCTTTCGAGAGAATCTCGATGGGCGTGTCACACCGCCAGCACTGCCCGACGTTCTGGGTGGTCGGTTCGGACTTGTTCAAATAGCCCTCCGAATGTAGGTCCTCGACGATTTCCTCCTTTGCCTCGTCGATGGAGAGCCCAGCATAGTCGCCGGCCTCCTCGGTCAGGTGGCCGTCCTCGGTGAAGACCTGGCGCAGGTCGAGGTCGTAGCTCATCCACCAGTCGACGTCCTGTTTGTCCCCGAACGTACAGATCATCACCGCGCCGGTCCCGAAGTCGCCGTCGACCTCTTCGTCCGAGATGAGTTCGACTTCCTGACCGAACAGGGGCACCTCGAAGGTGTCGCCGATGCGGTCTTCGTAGCGCTCGTCGTCGGGGTCGACGGCCATCGAGACACACGCAGAGAGCAGTTCCGGGCGCGTCGTCGCAATCTCGATGTCGTCGTTGTCGATACCGTCGAAGGTAATGTAGTAGAGCGTCCCCTCGACGCCTTCCTCGGTCTCGACTTCCGCGTCGGCGATAGCAGTCTCACACCGGGGACACCAGTTGACGGGGTGTTCGTCCTGATAGACGTAGTCGTTGTCTGCCATCTGGACGAACGAGCGCTGGGTCTGACTCCAGTAGGAGTCGTCCATCGTCTTGAACTCGTGGTCCCAGTCCTGGGAGAAACCGAGCGTGTGCATCGTCTCGCGCATCGCATCGATCTGGTCTTCGGTGTGGTCGATGCACATCTCCCGGAACTCCTCGCGGGGCACGTCCGTGCGGTGGATGTCGTTGTTCTCTTCGACTTTGACTTCGGTGGGGAGGCCGTGACAGTCCCACCCCTGCGGGAAGAGCACGTCCTCGCCCTGGAGGCGGTGATAGCGGGCGGCAAAGTCCATGTAACACCAGCCCAGGGCGTTCCCGATGTGGAGGTTGCCCGTCGGGTACGGCGGCGGCGTGTCGACGACGTAGTCGGGTTTCGTTCCGTTGTAGCTGTAGACGTCCATCTCCTGCCACGCCTCGCGCCACTTCTGTTCTGCCCTGTCCGGGTCGTACGAGTCTGGTATCTCACTCATGGTTCACTCTCGACTGTGGTCGGTCGGTAATCCGTGGGAAAACGACGGCGACCGGTCTCACGCTGGTAGCCAGCGTACTACCGACGTGACCACGTCCATACGCGAGGGGTAGAGTGTCGGCTGTATAAATTTTCGCTTACCAGCCTAGTCTCGCTTTCTGACAGTCACACCAGCGCCCGATTGGTCGCCCCTACTCCGGCCACAACACGACCGCTTCGGGTCGAGCAAGTCAGCATCTACGTCTCGCCGGACGACTGGGGAGAGAATTGGGACCCGACTGCTCGACGAGGCCACGGCCGTCTTCGACGAACACGATGCAATCGCACTGCAGGACGTCGTTCTGGCCAGGACCGACACAGGCCAGTCTGTACGCGTGAAATCACAATCCCTACCTGCCTACCCGATGACCCGCAGGTATGGAACTCGGACTCGTCGGACTCGGACGGATGGGACAGATTGTCGCACAGCGGGTCATAGACGACGGCCACGACGTGGTCGCGTTCGACATCGACGACGACGCCGTCGCAGAGATGGCCGACGCCGGTGCGACCCCCGCCGACTCGATAGCCGACGTCGCAGACCAACTGGGCGAGGAGAAACGCATCTGGCTGATGGTCCCCGCCGGCGACGCCGTCGACGCCGCGCTGGACGAACTCGAGCCACACGTCGACGCCGACGACGTCATCGTCGACGGTGGCAACTCCAACTTCCACGATTCGACCCGCCGTGCAGACGAAACCGAGGCCGCGTATCTCGACTGTGGCACCTCCGGCGGCCCTGCCGGTGCAGAACTCGGCTTCTCGCTGATGGTCGGCGGCCCCGAGTGGGCCTACGACGAACTGACACCGGTCTTCGACGCCGTCGCCACCGGCCCGGATGGCCACGACCGGATGGGTCCCGCCGGGAGCGGCCACTACGTGAAGATGGTCCACAACGGCGTCGAGTACGCCCTGATGCAGGCCTACGGCGAAGGCTTCGAACTGCTTCACGAGGGGCGGTACGACCTCGATATGGAGGCAGTCGCACGCACCTGGAACAACGGCGCGGTCATCCGCTCTTGGCTGCTGGAACTCTGTGAGGAAGCGTTCCGCGAGGAGGGCAACGACCTCGGCGACGTGGCCGACCACGTCTCCGGCGGTTCGACCGGGACCTGGACCGTCCAGGAGTCACTGGAACAGGAAGTGCCACTCCCGCTCATCTACCAGGCACTCACCGAGCGGTTCAACTCGCGGGCGACCGGCGACGGCGAGGGTCGGTTCTCGCGACGCCTGGCAAACCGGCTCCGCTACGGGTTCGGTCGCCACGAAATCGAGCGACAGTAACCGACCGCCGAGGGAGAACGGCGGCCGCAGGGTAGAGACTGCCATCGAACTGTCGCGGTGACCGACCAGACGTGATTTCCCGCCGCACTCTTGCGTTCTCAAAATGTGGTTTTGCAAACAGGATTCATAGTGGGCAGTGCCTTACGTTCACACATGACGGACCATGTCCTGGTACCGGTAGACGAGTCAGAACCGTCTGACGAGGCCATCCGGTTCGCAACCGAACAGTATCCGGAGGCGGCGATTACGGCCCTCAACGTCGTCGACCCGCGCGATGCGTTTGCAGGCGCCAGTATCGAGGGTGCGATGCCCGAAGAGGGCATCCTGGAGAGTCGAGAACAGCACGCAGAGCAGTTGCTGGAAGGCGTTCGAGAAGATGCCGCTGCCAAAGGAGTAACCATCGAGACAGATTACGTCGTCGGGGATGTCTCGCGTTCGGTCGTCGACTACGTCGAGGAGAACGGGGTCGACCACGTCATCATCGGCAGTCACGGCCGTACCGGTGCGAGTCGTGTACTGCTGGGCAGCGTTGCAGAGTCAGTCACGCGACGGTCGCCAGTGCCGGTGACGGTCGTCCGGTGAGACGGCCCCACTATTTGCCGTTCGAAATGCGACTGTGCGAGCCGATGAGCGCGCCGGAGAGGTCGAGGTCGTGAACGGTCGCCTCGCTGTCGATGATGGAATCGCGAACCATCGAATCGGCGACGGTAGCGCCGGGGAACACGAGCGAACGGTCGAGGTCGGCGTTCTGGACCGTCGCGTCGGCCATGACGTGGACGTTCTCGCCGATGTCGGTGTCGTCGACGGTGGCCGACTCCGCGACGATTGAGTCCCCATCGAGTGCCCAGGCGACGGCTTCGAGGTAGCTCTCGGGCGTGCCGATGTCGTACCACGCGCCGTCGAACGTGAACGCGTGGACCTCGCTGTGCTCGACGAGCCACTGGATGAACCAGCCGGGTTCGTCGGGGTTGTTACCGCCCTCGAGATACTCCCCGAAGCGGACGCTCTCGGCCGGGAACGCGTAGCAGGCAATCGAGACGAGCGTGCTCGGTGGGTCGTCGGGCTTTTCCTGGAAATCGACGACGCGGTCGCCATCGAGGTCGACCAGCCCGTAGGACTTTGCCTTCTCGCGGGAGCCGACGTCGTAGGCAGCGAGCGTCGGTGCCGATTTCTCCTCGAAGAAATCCAGAAAGTCGGCCACGTCGAAACTGATGAGGTTGTCACCCGCGATGACGAGCAGGTCCTCGTCGACGATACCCTCCCGTTCGACCAGTTGGGCGAGCGCGCCGACGACGCCGAACTTCTCGTCTTCGTCGGTGGTGTCCTCGATAGAGAGTGTCGGTTTCTCGAAACCGGTGTCGGCCACGTGGTCGCGAAAGTCCTCGGCAAAACGCTCGTTCGTGGAGACGAACACGTCGTCGATACGGTCGTCGTCCTCCAGTTGCGAGAGAATCGTGTCGATGACGGTCGTCTCGCCGACCGGGAGGAGCATCTTCGGACGGTGGCGGGTAACAGGCCACAGCCGTGTGGCGTACCCCCCAGCGAGTACGACTGCTTTCATATTCCGAACGTCCCATGGGCCGGGTAAATCCCTTTTCATCCTGCTGCCGGCGAAACGGTGATAATCGTTCACAGAGAAGGGCCAGTATGCGCGAGGCGAGTCGGACGACACGCGAACGAATCGCAGACCGCCTGCGTGACCAGGCCCTTCCTGCCGGCACGCTCGCCCGGGAGTTCGACATCCGGGCGACGACGGCACTCGACCACGTCCAGCACATCGCACGCTCGCTCGACGGGACAGACGAGGAACTTCTCGTCGCACCCCCGGAATGCGAAGAGTGTGGCTTTACCGACTTCGACGACCTGGTGAACCGGCCGAGTCGGTGTCCCGAGTGCAAAAACGAAGGCGTCGCAGAGCCGGTGTTTCGCGTCGAGTGAGGCAGTCAGAAGAACAGCGGCCGGCCGCACTCAGTTCCCGGAGAAGCCGATACGGCCACGCGAAGAGAGGTCGTGTTCGCCCGACGGCCCGGTCTGCTCGAAGTCGTAGTCGTCGTCGGTCAGGTAGACGACGCCGTCGTCGACGGTCACGTCCAGTTGTTCGACGGTCGCCCCCTCACAGGGTCCGTGAGTGCAGTAGCCGGTCTCGCGCTCGAAGGTCGCGCCGTGTTTCGTGCAGACGAGTTCGTCGTTGCGCACTTCCGCGCCACTGCCCGAATCGAAGCGGACGTCCGTCCAGTGGGGACAGGAGTTTTTCATCGCGACGACGCCGTCGGCGAGTTGCAACAGGATTGCCTCTTCGAGGTCGAACCCATCGCGGACCGTAAAGAGAAACGACCCGTCCTCGGGAACGTCGTCGACTGTCGCAATCCGACTGGCCTCGTCCATACACTCCCGGTTCGAAAGCGAGCGGCTTGAACGGTGCGATTCAGTAGTGTTCCGCCTCGACGCGCTCGTCGAACAGTTTCCCGAGGAGTCGCGTCATCGGTCCCACGTCCAGGTCGGTGCCGTCGACGCTGGTCACCGGCCGCACCTCCCAGGTCGTGTTCGTGACGAACGCCTCGTCTGCGCTCCGGAGGTCCGGAATGGAGTAGTGGCCCGTCTCAACCGGTAACCCCTCCGAGCGGGCAATATCCAGGACGACGCCGCGGGTGACCCCGGGGAGCAAATCGAGGTCCGTCGCCGGCGTCTTGAGCGTCCCGCCATCGACGAAGAAGACGTTGCTCGTCGCCCCCTCCGTGAGATACCCGTCCATGTCGGCCATAATCGCCTCGTCGGCGTCGGTCCCCTCCAGTTCGAGTCGCGCGAGGATGCCGTTGAGGTAGTTGTGCGTCTTTGCGTTCGCCGGGATGGCGGCCGACGGAATCCGGCGCGTCTCGGCAGTCCGGAGCGTCGCGGGGTCGTCCCAGACGGATTCACCGCCAGTCCCGCCCCGCGGGAGTTCGTCGACGATGACCGTAATCGTCGGCGCGACTCTGGGGTCGGGCGTGAGTTTGCCCGCCTGTACGCCGCGGGTCATCGAGACGCGGGCGTAGGCGTCGTTGAAGTCGTTTGCCGCGACTGTATCGAGGACGCGTTGTTCGAGGTCGTCGACCGGTGGCATCGCCTCGTCGAAATCGAGCGCCCGGAGCGAGCGGGCAAACCGCTCGGCGTGGCTCTCCCACTCGAAGATGTCGCCGTTGTAGACGCGCAGCGTCTCGAAGACGCCGTCACCGTACAGAAAGCCGCGGTCGCGGACGTTGACAGTCGCTTCCGATGCCGGGACGAGTCGGCCGTCGACGTGGTAGGTCAGGTCTGTCATGGGTCAGCCGTTGGAGTCGCCATCGCGAGGAAGTTCGCAATCAATCGTTCGCCTGCGTCGGTCAGGATGCTTTCGGGATGGAACTGGACGCCGACGTGTGGACACTCGCGGTGACGGACGCCCATCACGACGGCGTCTTCGACAATCGTGTCAGTATCTTCGGCAGTCGTGTGCGCAGTCTCGACCAGGGAATCGGGGACCGTCGTCTGCTCGACAGCCAGCGAGTGATACCGGCCGACCTCGATGTCATCGGGGAGACCATCGAAGATTCCCTCGCCGTCGTGGGTAACCGTCGAGGGTTTGCCGTGGACGACGGCCTCGGCGTGGCCCACCTCGGCGCCGTTGGCCGCACAGAGCGCCTGATGGCCGAGGCAGACGCCGAGCGTCGGATAGTCGCGCTCGGCAAAGATGTCCATCGAGATACCAGCGGCCGCTGGCGTGCCGGGACCCGGCGAGACGACGATTGCGTCGGGGTCGAGGTCGTCGATGCCGTCGAGGGTGATTTCGTCGTTGCGGCGGACGACGACCTCGCCGGGAGTCTGTGACTGTATCGCAGCGCCCGGTGCGGTGACAACCGCGCCGACGTACTGGACGAGGTTGTACGCGAACGAATCGTAGTTGTCGACGACGAGCACTCTCATGTCTGTTCTACACTCAGGTCTGCGCGCTGTCCGAGCGCTTCGTCGATTGCAGTCACGAGCGCCCGACCTTTATCGAGCGTCTCAGCGTACTCCCGTTCCGGCTCCGAGTCGTGGACGATACCCGCACCCACGCGGAGGTGGTACTCCTCGGCGTAGCGCACCAGCGTCCGGATGACGATGTTCAGCGTCGCCCGGTCGTCGAACCCGAAGATGCCAATCGAGCCGGTGTAGGGACCGCGCCGGGTCGTCTCCGCCTCGTCGATTATCTCCATCGTCCGGGGTTTCGGCGCGCCGGTGATGGTGCCGCCGGGGAAGACGGCGGCAATCGCGTCCGTCAGCGTCGCGTCGTCCCGGAGTCGTCCTTCGACTTCCGAGACGAGGTGCATCACCTCCGAGTAGCGGTCGACGCGGCGGTACTCGCTGACGTCGACGGTCCCGTACTCGCTGACTTTCCCGAGGTCGTTGCGCTCCAGGTCGACGAGCATCGCGTGCTCGGCGCGCTCTTTCTCGTCGGCGAGCAGGTCCGCTTCGAGTCGGTCGTCTTCGTCGGGGGTCGCGCCGCGCGGCCGCGTGCCGGCGATTGGCTCGGTGACGAGTCGGTCACCGTCACGGTCGAGGAGGAGTTCGGGACTCGCGGAGACTATGTCCACGCCCGGAAACTCCAATAGTGCGGAGTAGGGCGCGGGGTTGACCTCGCGGAGCGCGTCGAAGGCCTCGACAGGGTGGACGGCGGCGGGCGCGTGCAACCGCTGGGAGACGTTCGCCTGAAAGGTGTCGCCGTCGCGGATGGACGCTTTGACCTGCCGGACGCGCTCGGCGAACGCCTCGCGTGTACAGTCACTCTGGAAGTGTGCGCTGTCGGTCGTCACCGGCGGGTCCCCGACGGCGGGGTCGCCCTCGGTGGCTTTTCGTGCGAGTTTGCGGGCGTGCTCGCGAGCCAACCGATACTTCTCCGCCAGTGCCTCGGCGTCGTCTGGGTCGTCGATGCGCGGGCACGCAGTGATGCGAAGCGTCACGTCGTCACCCTCGACTGGTCGCTCCCAGGCGGCGATTCGGTCGTAGGTCGCCAGTTGGAGTCGCGGGAGGTTACGGTCCCGGACCGCATCCGTGGGGAGCGATTCGAGTTCGCGAGCCACGTCGTAGGAGAGCCAGCCGATAGCACCGCAGGGGTAGGGAACGTCACACGCCCCGCGGACGAGCGTCTCGCCGTCGAGGACGGCCGCGAGTGCGTCGAGTGCGCTCGCGTCGGCGTCGACTTCGAGGAAATCGGCGGGCGTGACGGCGAAGTAGCCCCAGCCGGACTGGCCGCCGATCGTATCGAGGAAGACGCCACCGGGACCGTCGCGTGCCCGTCGGTAGGCGAGGAAGGGGTCCGAAACGGTCACGCGGAGTTCGACCGGGACGCGGGCACCGGCCGGTGCCTCGCGTGCAGTCTGGAGGTACGTATCCCGGTCGGTGACGCCCTCGAACATTACTGTCAGAAACGACAGGAGCGCCTAACCGTTTTGCGGTTCCCGAAAGTCAGAAGTCCTGGGCTCGCTCGACCCAGTCTGTGGCCCGGTTCTCGCCGGCCTGGGCCGCCTCTGCGACCTCGGCCGGGTCGGCTGCCGCGATGTCTGCGACCGTCTCGATGCCGATAGACTCCAGTCGCTCGGCGTAGGTCGGGCCGATACCCTTGATTTCCTCGACAGACGGACTGGCTGGCGCGTCGTCAGTGGCCGATTCGTCGTCGATAACAGAGTCGTCGTCGGCCGGTGACGCCACGGTGTCGTCGCCCGGTTCGTCGGTCGTCGGCTCGCTCTCGCCGGCCGTCGACGCCCTCTTGCCCGCCGATTCCTGGTCGCCGTCCATCTGCTCTCGGGCCGTATCCGTTCCCTTGACGGCGTGTTCGGATTCGGCGGCCGGTTCGTGCTCGACAGTTACGTCGGGTTCGGTGTCGCGGGCGGGCGAGTGCCCGTCCTGGTCAGAGCCGAAGAGAGATTTGAGTTTGTCCAGCAACCCCATGTCGGATGATTGTGACGGGTCGTACTTAAACTCGTGTCCGGAGCGCCTCGTTCATCTCCGCGACCGGTGCGTCGCGGCCAGTCCACTGCTCGAAGGCCTCGACACCCTGGAACAGGAGCATCCACGCGCCGTCGACGGTCGTCGCACCGGCGGCGGCCGCGTCGTCGAGCAGTCGCGTCTCGAGTGGCGAGTAGACCGCATCGAGGACCGCGAGGTCTGCGTGGAGCACGTCGGCGGGCACCGGCGAGCGGTCCTCCTCCATCCCGACGCTGGTGGCGTTGACCAGCAGGTCCGCCTCGGCCACGAGGTCCGGGAGTGCGTCGAGACCGTACCCCATCACAGCGGAATCGCCGTCGGGGTGAGACGCTGCGACGGCCGCCGCGAGGTCGTCTGCCTTCGATTCGGTCCGGTTGGTGATGTGGACGGTCAGCCCCTCGTCGGCCAGTGCGAACGCGACTGCGCGGCCAGCGCCGCCGGCGCCGACGACGACGGCGTCACCGGTCAGGTCGACGCCGTGATGCGTAAACGAGCGGACGACGCCGGCGGCGTCGGTGTTGTAGCCGGTCGGTGGGTCAGTCGAGAAGTCGATAGTGTTGACCGCGCCGATGCGCTCGGCGAGCGGTGCCGGGTCGACCGCCTCGATGACCTGCTGTTTGAACGGAATCGTGACGTTCAGGCCGGCGACGTCGAGCGTGGCCGCACTCTCGACGGCGCGGGCGCCGGCGTTCTCGTCGGGTTCGAACGTGACATAGCGAGCGTCGATGTCGAGTGTCTCGTAGGCCGCTTCGTGCATCGGTGGCGACAGCGAATGTTCGACGGGATTGCCGAGCAGACCGTAGACGTCCATATCCGCACCTCCGGCCGGGAGCGTATAATCGCCACGGTCGGCCACATCGCAAGACATTCTTACAGCACAACCGAGTGCTCCGGTAGTGAGTCGTCTCCGTCATCCGCTGACTGCCATCGCTGTTGCCGTCGCAGTCTCGGCGCCGTGGGTCGGCATCTGGGCGACCGGAACCGGATTCGGTGACGTTGCGACCGTCGCAATCAGCGGCATCGCGGTACTCGGTGCGTCGTTCCTGCTGACGTGGGGCGCCGAAACCGCCGAGAAGGACGTCCCCCGAGCCTTTGCCATCGCTGTGCTCGCGGTGCTGGCCGTCGCACCGGAGTACGCCGTCGACGCGCTGTACGCGTGGGGGGCCGGTGCCGGCGGTGCGACTGCCGAAGCCTGTCAGGGCGTGGCGACGGGCGGGCACGGGGCGCGGGCGGCAAGCGGTCTCGCGAGCGCCTGCCAGGACGCGAATCTCGCCGTCGCCAACATGACCGGCGCGAACCGCATCCTCATCGGTATCGGCTGGGCCGGTATCGCGCTCCTGACCGTCTGGCAGGCCCGTCGGACCGCCGACCCCGCCGTCGACCACCGCGAGGGATTTCTCGCGACGCGTGTCACGCTGGATAAAGACATCGCGACCGAGATTACGTTCCTCTTTGCCGCAACGACGTGGGCCTTCTTCGTCCCGCTTGGAGGCGGTATCGACATTCTCGATTTCGTCGTCCTCGTCGGGCTGTACGTCGTCTACATCGGCATCATCATTCGCGGCGATATCGAGGCCGGCGAGGAACACGTCGGCGTCCCCGCGTACCTCCAGTCGTTCCCGCGGCCGCTCCGGATAGTCACCGTCCTCGGTCTCTTCGTCTTCTCTGGCTTTCTCATCTTCATCGCCGTCGAACCGTTCGCTCACGGCCTGGAGAACATCGGCGAGTCAGTCGGCATCCCGGCGTTTTTCATGATTCAGTGGATTGCACCGCTTGCCAGCGAATCGCCGGAGCTCATCGTCGTCTCCGTGCTCGTGTACAAGGCCCGCTCGACGGCGGGGTTCAACGCGCTCATCTCCTCGAAACTCAACCAGTGGACGCTGCTCATCGGGACGCTCGTCGTCGTCTACTCGCTTGCACTCGGTCGGTACGGGACGCTCCCCTTCGACCAGATTCAGGCCGCAGAAATCTGGATTACCGCCGCGCAGTCGTTTTTCGCGCTGGCCCTGCTCGTCGATTTCAGTATCTCGGTCCGCGAAGCCGTCGCGCTCTTTACCCTCTTTATCTCACAGGTCCTGCTCGAGTTTACCTTCCTCAGAGTCTGGGAGCCGTTCCCGGACCCGAAGTTCGAACTACTGGTGGCCTACACGGTCGTCTACCTCGTCCTCGGGACGGCGATACTCGTCGTCCGCCGGCATCGCTTGCGCGAACTGTTCGAACTAACCGCCTTCGCCGTCCGGAAAGCCACCGGCCGGCACCCGACAAAACCCGACCACGCTGACTGATGCTCGGAATCCTCGTCTCTCGGGCCGACGACGCATCGACACACATCGGCAACCAACTGCGCGAGATTGCTGACTGGACCGAACACACCGACGACTCGCGCCCCGACGCGGCGGGCGGTGGGACCGTCTATCGGACAGCGGGAGCCGAACTCCGCGAGTTCGAGGAGTTACACCTCCACCTCGACCGGCCGGCCGACGCCTTCGACGACATCGACGTGCTCGTGTTCGCGTCGAAACACGCCGGCGAGACGGGACAGTTGCTGACGGCCCACCACACCGGGAACTTCGGGCCGGCCGACCACGGCGGCGAGGACAACGCCGTCGCCCGCGCTTGCCCGAACGCACACGCGCACGTCCTCGACGCGCTCGAAACGCACGCGCCGGAGGGCTACGACGTTGGCATGGAAGGAACCCACCACGGCCCGACGGACGTGGGCGCGCCGTCGATGTTCGTCGAAGTGGGGTCCAGTCAGGCCGAGTGGGACGACCCAGACGCCGCCCGCGCAGCGGCGCAGGCGATTCTGGACTGTCGCGGCGTCTCGCCGGACCGCGACCCCGAGAACGGTGGCGGCGATGCCCACCGCCGACATCTCCTCGGCATCGGTGGGGGCCACTACGCCCCCCGGTTCGAGCGGGTGGTCAGGGAGACCGACTGGGCGGTCGGCCACATCGCCGCCGACTGGGGCCTCGACGCGATAGGCGACCTCGAGAGCGCAACCAGTCAAGCAGTGCTGTCGGCGGCCTTCGAGGAGAGTCGCGCCGCCTACGCGCTGGTCGACGGCGACCGGCCGGACGTGACAGCGGCCGTCGAGCGCGCCGGCGGCCGCGTCGTCGGCGAGACGTGGGTCCGCGAGACCGACGGCGTCCCGCTTGGGCTTGTCGACCGCGTCGAAACGGCAGTTGCGACCGTCGCCGACGGCCTTCGCTTCGGTGAGGCTGCGACCGGCTACGACGGCGACTTCGTGGTCATCGACCTGCCCCCGGAACTGCTCGACGAAGCGCGCGGCATCGACCGGGAGGCGACCTACGAGTTGCTCGAAGCGCAGGCGCTGGCCTTCGGCACCGACCAGGGTGGCACCCGCCCGACGAACCCCGTCGTCCTCGCCGACGAAACTGACCGCGAAGATGTGGTCGACGGACTGAGGGCAGTCCTCGAGCAGCGCTACGACAGCGTCGAGCGCGAAAACGGGGAACTCGTCGCCCGCGAGCGGGCATTTTCCGCCGAGAAGGCACGGACGCTGGGAGTTCCCGAGGGGCCGAAGTTCGGCAAACTCTCCAGTGGCCAGTCCGTCGAGGTCGACGGCGAAACCATCCCACCCGAGGCAGTCAGCGACTCGCGTGAACGACGGTTTCGACTGGAGTGAGACGGGCCGCAATTTCGAGTGGAGATAGGGAAGACGGCAAGAGAGATGCGTCAGCCGTGCGTCAGACACAGGGGAAAACCTATTAGGGTCCGTCTGTAAAGGAGGATTTAAATATGGACTCGATTATCGACGACGCAATCGACGAGGCCGAGGAGGAACGGGAGGAATCGGCCGCCGACGCCGAGACAGAGAGCGAGGGGACGCCGTCAGCGGACAATCCGTCGACCTCGGGGGAGATGACAGACGAGGAACTGGCGTCGGTCGTCGAGGACCTCGAAACGAAAATCACCGTCGTCGGCTGTGGGGGCGCCGGCGGCAACACCGTCACCCGGATGACCGAGGAGGGAATCCACGGCGCGAAACTGGTCGCGGCAAACACCGACGCCCAGCACCTCGCCGACGAAGTCAAGGCCGACACGAAGATTCTCATCGGCAAGAAGCGCACCAACGGCCGGGGGGCCGGCTCGGTGCCGAAAATCGGCGAGGAGGCGGCCCAGGAGAACATCGAGGACATCCAGCAGTCCATCGACGGCTCCGATATGGTCTTTGTCACGGCCGGCCTCGGCGGCGGGACCGGGACCGGTGCCGCGCCAGTCGTCGCACAGGCCGCACAGGATTCCGGTGCGCTCACGATTTCTATCGTCACGATTCCCTTTACCGCGGAGGGTGAGCGCCGGCGAGCGAACGCCGACGCCGGTCTCGAACGGCTCCGCGCGGTAAGTGACACCGTCATCGTCGTCCCGAACGACCGCCTGCTCGATTACGCGCCGTCGATGCCGCTGCAGGACGCCTTCAAAATCTGTGACCGGGTGCTGATGCGCTCGGTCAAGGGGATGACCGAACTGATTACCAAGCCCGGTCTGGTCAACGTCGACTTTGCCGACGTTCGCACTATCATGGAAAACGGCGGCGTCGCGATGATCGGCCTCGGCGAGTCCGACTCGGAGAACAAGGCCCAGGACTCGATTCGCTCGGCGCTTCGCTCGCCCCTGCTGGACGTTGAGTTCGACGGTGCAAACTCCGCGCTGGTCAACGTCGTCGGCGGGGCGGACATGAGCATCGAGGAGGCAGAAGGCGTCGTCGAGGAGATTTACGACCGCATCGACCCCGATGCACGCATCATCTGGGGCGCATCGATCAACCAGGATTTCGAGGGCAAGATGGAGACGATGATCGTCGTCACCGGCGTCGAGAGCCCCCAGATTTACGGGAAAAGCGAGGCCGAACGAGAGAAGGCGGCCCAGCAACTCGGCGAAGACATCGACTACGTCGACTGACGGAACAGGTTTTCTTTCAGATTCGCTGTCGGGGTATCCGTCGGTGTCGGAAGATAGAAAAGCACCGAGTGGCAATCACGCCCCATGAACACGCCCACGGACCTCAGTTCGTACGTCCGCGTACTCAAACTGGCGAGTACGCCCTCCTGGGAGGAGTTTTCGCAGGTGGCCAAGATTGCGGGGGCCGGCATCGCGCTCGTCGGCATTCTGGGCTTCCTGATTTACACGATTATGTTCTTCATCCCAGGTGGTCCATGATGGACGAGGACGATTTCGACGGGAACTCGCCACAGGACCCACTCAGCGCCGGGCCCGGCGAGAATCCACTCGACGCCGACCCCGAACCCGACGAGGATAGCGACCTCCTCGATGCAGAGCCCGCCGACATGGACGACGAGTCGGACGTCGACGACGAGGAACCCGAGCAGAAAGAGTACGACACCGGCATCTACGCCATCAAGACGACCGCGAGCCAGGAGCGGACCGTCGCGGACATGATTATGAACCGCGAGGAGCCCTCGATTCACGCCGCGCTCGCGCCGGATTCGCTGACCTCCTACGTGATGGTCGAAGCGGACGACCACAACGTCTTCGACCGCATCCTCGACGAGATTCCCCACGCCAACGGCGTCGTCCCCGGGGAGTCCTCCATCTCGGAGGTCGAGCACTTCCTCTCGCCGAAACCGGACGTGGAAGGTATCGCCGAAGGAGACATCGTCGAACTCATCGCCGGCCCGTTCAAAGGCGAGAAAGCGCAGGTCCAGCGCATCGACGAGGGCAAAGACCAGGTCACCGTGGAACTGTACGAAGCGACGGTCCCGATTCCGGTTACCGTGCGTGGTGACCAGATTCGAGTGCTGGATTCTGAAGAGCGGTAGTATTCACGCGTTGCTACCGTCTGAGTGGGTGGCAGTGTCGGGTTTCTTCTGCAGTCAGTCGTCAGCAGCGGCAGAAAAGGACGCGTCAGTCGTCCGGGCCGTGCGGGACGCCTGTTCGTCGCGGAGGGAGTCTACAGTGGCGCTCATCTCCCGTGACACCTTCCGCTGTTGCTCGCTCAGCGAGCGCGTCGACGCTTCGAGTTTGGCAACTGCGCTCCCGAGACCCGTCAGGTCGGTACTCAACTCGTCCATCGAATCGCCGAGCATCGAGAGCGCGTCACCGATACCGCCGTCGTCTGCAGTCGTGTTGTCCATACACGTAGCATTGGACCACACGAGAATGGTAGCAGTGCCAAACTCGTTAGGAGGTTTCGACAGAGCGCGCTATTGGTCGACGTAGGCTTCGGTGGCGAGGCGGTGGACGGTATCGTGAATCTCGTCGACTTTCTCGGCCTGTTCCTCGCTGGTGGCGGCCGCGGTCTGGACCTCGTCGGAGACCTCTTCGGCGCGAGTGACGACTTCGTCGAGCATACTCGCGATTTGCTCTGTGCTCGTCGCCTGGTCGTCGGTCGCATCGGAGACTTGCTCGATGCCCTCGGCGGCTTCCTCAACGGCAGTGACGATGTCAGTCAGCGCCGCAGTCGAGTCTTCGACCTGTTCGAGGCCGCGTTCGACCTGTCTGTTGGTCTCTTCGAGGTTCTCGACGGTGTCGCGGGTGTCGGCTTTGATACGCGAGACCATCTTCTCGATTTCGCCGGCGCGTTGCTGTGACTCCTCGGCCAGCGACTTGACCTCGTCGGCGACGACGGCAAAGCCAGAACCGGCCTCGCCGGCGCGCGCGGCCTCGATAGAGGCGTTCAGCGCGAGCATGTTCGTCTGTTCTGCGATGTCATCGATGACCTCGACAATCTCGTCAACTTCTTCGACGCGCTTGCGGAGTGTCTCGACGTCCGCGGCGACTGCGTTGGCCGATTCGGAGACGTCTTCCATCACTGCCTGTGTCTGCTCGGCGGTCTCCTGGACCTCTGTAGCAGCGTCGTCGGCGTTGTGCGCCGTCGACGCGACCTCGTCGCTAGTCGAGGCAATCTCCTCGATGGTCGCCGAGAGGTTTGCCACCTCGTCGCTGACAGTCGCCAGTGTCTCGGATTGCTCGTCGGCGAGCGTCGAAATGTGCTGGCTGGTGTCGGCGACCGACTCGACAGAATCGTGGAGGTCACCGGTCTGGTCTGCCACGTCGGCGACGATACCGGAGAGGCGCTCTGCCATCTGGTTGAGCGAATCGACGACGCCGACGAGGTCGTCGTCGATGTGGTCTGTCTCCTCGACCGAGGCGCGGGCCTTCAGATTCCCGGCTTCGATTTCCCCCATCGTGTCCTGGAGTTCGGTGACCATCGCCTGGAGTTGCTGTTGCTGGAGTGCGTCCTCGGTGCGGTCGTGAATCATCTCGACGACGCCCGCGAGCTCGCCGTTCTCGTAGATGGGCGCGGCGCTGAACTCGATGTGGCGTTCCCTGCCGCGTGAGTCTTTCATCACGCTCTCGTCGGCATACAGCGTGTAATCGACGTCGTCGACGCGGGGGACACCGTGTTCCTGGTCGGCGCTCTCGGGGGCTTCCAGTACCTTCTCGGCCAGCGTCATCGACCGGCGACCGTCGTGGTAAAACGCCGGGCCGATGACCCCGTGTTCGGCCTGCAGTTCTCTGGCCCCCTCCTCGGACTCGCCGGTGAGTTGCTGGAGCGACCGGTTCCAGTTCGTGATTTCGCCGTCAGCATCCACCACGAAAATCGGCGTGTCAATGTGATTCAGGATTGCGTGGTAGTCGAGTGGACTCTGCGCGCCCCCACTGGCGTCCCCATCGGCGAGTGCGCCCCCGTCAGTTCGCGTCTGGCCGGTTCCCGACTTGTCGGGCCCGGATGTCTTGTCTGCCGTCCCACTTGCAGCGTCCGAAGACTCGCGCTTTGTCATTAGCCATACCACGAAAGCAGACGGATATAAGTACACAATCTAATTATACAAAAAAAGCGGGTCGGTGCCGACGTTCTTCGGAGGGCGCGACTACCCGTTCCCTTCGATACGGTCGACGACTTCCCGGATGTCGGCGGCGTCCTCAATGTCCTCTTTGATGTTCTCGCGCCGGCGGACGTCGGCCGCACTCGCGTCGTAGGCGCGGACGTAGTCCGCACGCGAGTGCTCGTCGAAGGCGTGGCGGATAGCGAAGTAGCCATCGGGAACGACAGTGCCACAGACCTTGCATTCGATTTTGTCGTGGTCGGTCGCCTGGTGGACGATGAGGTCCTCGACCCGGTCGAACGTGGTATCGTCGCCTTCGATGGCGCACTCCCAGCGAGCCATTTCTGTCGGATGAGACACCCTCTGGCGATAAAAACGTTCCTCCCGAGGACAATAGAAAGTCCTAACCGATATACCACCGAATCCGCCGCCAGTGACGACGACACGCGTCGATATGCACGTGAAGATACTCGACGAGCGGGTCGCCGCGCGCGCCAAGCGCCGCGGCATCGACGTCCTCGTCTACGCGCCCCACTTTACGCGCTGGTCGACAATTCGCGAGCGCGCCGAACGGTTTAGCGACGACGACCTGCTCGTGGTGCCCGCGCGGGAACTGTTCACCGGTGACTGGCGGCACCGTCGACACGTCCTCGCGCTTGACTTACAGCGGGGGATTCCGGACTTTCTCACGCTCGATGGCGCGGTAAACGAACTCGCCAAACAGGACGCCGTCGTCTGTGTCCCACACCCCGGCTTTCTCACCATCAGCCTCGAACGCGACCACATCCGGGCGTACCGTGACATCGTCGATGCAATCGAGGTGTACAATCCGAAACACCTCCCCAGGGACAACCGGCGTGCCCGCGCACTCGCCGCGGAGTTCGACATTCCGGGCTTTACCTCCTCGTACGCCCACCTCCCGGGGACTATCGGCGAGTGCTGGACGACCTTCGAGTGTGCCATCGACACCGCCGCGGACCTCCACGACGCGCTCAGAGACGGGACCCCGCGGACGGCCACCCACCGCGACGGGCTCGAACATCTCGGGCGCCGCGCCATCGAGATGGCACACATCGGCTACGAGAACACCTGGAAGAAACTCGACCGGGTCTACCTCTCAGGGACGGAGCCGACCCACCCCGACCACGTCGCTTACGGCGGTGCCTTCGAGGACAGCAGCGTCTACTAGATGCCAATCGCCTGCTGGGCCTCGACGATGGCCGGCGTCCCGTAGGTCACCAGCAGATAGATGCCCGCAATCTCGACGGCCGTGATGCTGAACATCATCAGGTCGGTGTACTTGCTGTCGACCGGAATCCCGAAGGGAACGTCGAACTCCTTGTCCCAGGCGGGATAGAAGAGTGCGATACCCCGTGTAGTCCCGAGGACGTCCAGGATGTAGTGTGTGAGGACGCCGAGCCAGACCCACTGGAGGTTCCCGAAGTAAAACGGGTAGGCCGCGACGATACCCAACACGAGGAGGTTGTGCAGCGACTTCCGGTGTTTGCCAAAGGCCGTGTCCACGTCGGGGAACAGCGCACCGAGGACGACGGGGACGAACACCTCCGCGATAGTCACGAACGTCTCGACGTCACCCGACGGTTCGAGGACGTACCCCAACCCGATTGCCAACAAAACAGCGTTGAGTACGTGCCCACGTTTGTTCATCGCTGAGGACGTCGGCGGGCAGACTCACAAACCTTGTTGTTCGCCATCCTGCACGGCCGCCGCGAGGTCGCGCAACGCCTGTCTGGCCGCCTGCTCGCGCACCCCGTCTCTGTCACCGTCGACCGTGTAGCGTTCGACCGTCGTCGTCGAGTCACCACTCTCCCAGGGGGCGGCCGACGCGACGGCCACGAACACCGTCCCCACTGGTCGCTCGTCGGTGCCGCCGCCGGGACCGGCAACCGCCGCCGTCGCCACGCCGAAATCTGTTCGCGCGCGGTCCCGTGCGGCCTGTGCCATCTCCCGGACCGTCGGGGCACTGACAGCACCGTGTTCGTCCAGTGTCTCCCTGGAGACGGCCAACTCCTCGCGGAGTGCGTCGTACGCGTACGTGACGTACGCACGATCGAAGTAGTCACTCGCACCCGGCGGCGTGGTGAGCAGCGTTGCAACCAGCCCGCCTGTAGCTGCCTCCGCGACGGCGACCGTCGCGTCTGCGTCCCGGAGCGTATCGGCGACCCGCTCTTCGACTGGCCGCGCTGTCGTGTTCATGCAACAGCCAACGGCCGAATCACCGAAAAGCGTACGGCCGCCGACCGAAGCCAAATGTTCAAGACCGAAGCCGCGACCAGCCCAGGACCATGCACTGACCGCTGCCACGGCGCGGCTCGCGGGTGTGCGACACACCGCGTCGTGTCCTCTCGTGTCGCCTGTTTGCCCCCTGCCGTAGCTCGTCGGAGACGAAAAGAGACAGGTAGGCCGCGCCACCACCGACGGGTATGGACTACGAGACGCCGCAGTTTTACCGCGTCATCCAGTACGCGGCGGCCGCCGACCGCGACGTGGTCGAGATGGTCAGCGGCAGCCCCGACTGGGACCCCCCGGAAGCGCTTCGTGAGGGGCTGCGCGACTACGCCGACGCCGACCCCGCCGACTTCCAGTATCCCGCCAGCGTCGGCCTCCGCGGGCTCCGTGAAGAACTCGCCCAGCGCCGCGGCGTCGACAGCGAACAGATTATCGTCACCAACGGAACCGGCGAGGCCAACCACCTCGCGATGGCCGGCGGGCTCGAGGCCATGTCCGGCGACGAAATCCTGCTCACCGACCCCGTCTATCCCTACTATGCCGGGCGTGCGAACTTCCTCGGTGCCGACATCACGCTCGTTCCCGCCGCCGAGGACGGCCACGCCGACGCGGCCGCCATCGCCGAGGCCGCCAGCGGTGACACCGCGGTCATCGTCGCCAACACCCCCAACAATCCGATGGGCGTCACCTACAGCGCCAAGACCGTCGAGCGACTGGTCGAGATTGCCGAGGCAAACGACGCACTCCTCGTGAGCGACGAGGTGTACGACCACTTCGATTACGCCGGACGCTTCGAGTCGGCCCTGGCCGTCGACTCCCCACACCGGGTCGTCACCAACGCGTTCTCGAAGTCGATGGCAATCACCGGCTGGCGGGTCGGCTACGCCGTCTTCCCGCATCCCGACGGCCCCCACGGAAATCTGCTCGACGAGGCGCGCACACGCCACATGTTGACGAACGTCACCGGCTCCCGCCCGGCACAGGCGGCCGTGTTGCACGCGCTCCGGAACACGGGGCCCGACTACTACGAAGACGTGCGAACGCGCCTTCGCGAGCGAATCGACACCTTCACCGACGCGCTCGATGCCGTCGGTGCCGAGTACACCGAACCAGAGGGCGCGTTCTACGTGATGGCACGGTTCCCCGACTTCCCCGGCACTTTCGAAAACGTCGAACGACTCATCGACGAGGGCGGCGTCGCCGGGATGCCAGGCGAAGCCTTCGGCGAGGCCCGGGCCGACTGGATACGCTTCTCGCTGACGACCGACCGCGTCGAGACGGCCGCCGAGCGGCTGGTCGAGTTTTTCGACTGACAGCACCGGGTCGATTCCTGAGGTTCAAAGGTGAGCACGACACAGTACCACTGAATGCCCGACTCCGAGACCGTCGACTGGCAGGACTTTTTCGGCTTCGACCAGCCGTACGACAACCAGGCCGACGCCGTCGAGTCGGCTATCCAGGTCGGGCGCGCGAACGGCTATCTCGCGATGGAGGGGCCCTGTGGTACGGGCAAGACGATGGCCGCGCTGACCGCCGGCGCGACGCTGGTTCGAGACGGAGAGTACGACCGCATCGTCGCCGTCACGCCGGTCAAACAGCAACTCCAGCAGTTCGTCGACGACCTGCGGACCATGAACGCCGGACTGGAAGAGCCCCTGACCGGCATCTCGCTTGTCGGCAAACGCGACCTCTGTCCGTACGGCCGCGAAGGGACCTTCCCCGACGACGTGAGCACGCACGACCGGTGTGAGGACCTCCGGGAGAACACCGCACGACTGGTCGAGAGTGACAACAGGAGCGACGACCGCGCGGTCGCCAGCGCCTCGGTCGGCGGCGAGAGCGAGGAAATCTGGTGGGACCCCCAGCTTGGCAGCGACCTCGCCAAACACGCCCGTCCCGACGGCCCGGGCCAGCAGACGTTCGAGGACGCACTCGAAACCGCGGGCGCGACCAGCCCGTACCGCACGAGCCAGCCCAGCGCCCCCGAGTCGATGGCCGAGGGCGACGACACGCCGTTGTACTGCCCGTTCGAGGCCGACTGGTTCGCCCGGAACAAGGGCTCGCCAGTCGACTTCTCGGTGGGGGAGGGCCACGTCGTCACCGCCGACGACTACCTCCCGGCGGCGACCGAGCGGGGCACCTGTCCACACCGCGTGATGGGCGTCTTACTGGAAGAGGCAGACGTCGTCGTCGGCAACTACAACCACCTGTTCGACCCCGACTCGCGGCCGCTGCTGGAGTCGATTTTAGACGAGAATACCTTCGTCGTCGTCGACGAGGCCCACCGACTCGAAGAGCGCGTGCGCGATTTGCTCTCCAAACGAGTCGGTCGCGCGACGCTCAAGCGGGCGCGCAACGACTGCGAGCAACTCCTGGCGCGGGCCCGCCAGACCGCCGAACACAAACAGCAGGTCCGGGACTGCCTGGCCAGCCACGACGTGCCCCTCGATGCGGTCGAGCGCGCCCGAGACTTCTACGACGCGACGCTCACCTGGCTGGACGAGCGTGTCGCCGACCACCTCACAGAAGAGTTCGGCCCGGAGTGGCGCGCCGGCAACACCGACGTCCTCCCCGACCGGACGCTGGAAGTCCCGCTCCGCGACCCCGAAGCGGTCGAAGAGGACGAGTTGACCGAGTGGGCCCAGCGGGAGGGATATACCGGCGACCTCTGGCGGGCACTCCCCACGATTGGGCTGGCCGTCGAGGACGCCGTCGACGAACTGGGGCTGACCCGGACGCCGGTCTGTACCGCAGTCGGAGCCATCATGAGCCACTGGTGGGAGGCAGACCACGCCAGCTATCTCCGGGAGGTCGAACTCGAACACTCGCCGGCCGACGAGCGCAGTGCCGAGCGGCCCTGGCAGACCCAATACACCGCGGGACTGGTCTGTTTCGAGTGTATGCCCGGCGACTCGCTGCGCGAGGTGTTCGAGGGACTCGGCGGAGGCGTCCTGATGAGTGCGACGCTGGAACCGCTTGACGTATTTTCGGAGGTCGCCGGACTGGAGGCACTTCGTCGCGCGGACCGGCCGGTCGTCGAGCGAACGTACCAGCTCCCCTTCCCGGTGGAGAATCGAGCGAGCTGGACCGTCGACGCGACGCCGTTTACCGCGCACAATCGCGGCGACCCGGAGGAGAACAGAGACCCCGACACCTGGAACCGGACCCGCGACGAGTACGCACACGTCCTGCGGACGCTGGCGCGCTCGCCGGGCAACGTCCTGATAGCGATGCCGAACTACCGCGAGGCAGGGTGGGCCGGCGACTACCTCGCCGACGTGGTCGAGAAACCGGTGCTGGTCGACGAGAGTTCGGCAAACGAGGAGACCGAACGGCTCAAACAGCAGTTCTTCCGTGGCGAGGGGAAAGTGCTGGTGACGAGCACGCGCGGGACGTTGACGGAAGGTGTCGACTACGACGGCGAGAAACTCCACTGCTGTGCCGTCGTTGGGGTCCCGCTGGTCAACATCGGCTCGCCGCGGGTGCGGGCTGTCCGGCGCGCCTACGCGGACGCCTTCGGCGAGGACGACGCCTTCGAGTACGCGCTGACGGTGCCGGCGGTCCGTCGGGCACGGCAGGCCATCGGCCGGGTCATCCGTGGTGTCGAGGAAGTCGGGGTGCGCGCGTTCGTCGGGCGGCGGTTTACGGCGGGCGCGCGCCACAGCGTCCACCCCTATCTCTCGCCCGGTGAGCGCGACGAGTTCGTCAGATTGACCCCCGAATTCCTGCCAGGCCAACTCGAGTCGTTCTGGGACGAACACAATCGGCCGTAAACGCCGCGGACTGGCGGCAATCGTGCCGGCATATCAAAAGGCATATGCGACGGGAGGAGACTCGTATAACCGATGCCGGTTTGTAACAACTGTGGCGGGTTCGTGACTGAACGCTATGTCCGAGTGTTCACACCGGAGGGGTACGACGGGCCGCGTGTCTGTCCGAACTGTGAAGATAAACTGAGAGACGGCGCAGACGTGCGCGAAGCGCGCTCCTCCCGGTCGTAGCCGTCGCCCGTTTCGACGGGTACACAATCCTGCACTGACTACCCGCAGGTATGGAACTCGAAGTCGAGACTGTCGAGGATATCGACGACGAAGTCGTCCCCGATGGCATCGACGCGCCCGACTACGTCCTCTACGGTGGGAAAGGTGGCGTCGGCAAGACGACGATGGCTGCCGCGACAGCACTCGCCAGCGCACGCGACGACACGGCGACGCTGGTCGTCTCGACAGACCCCGCCCACTCCCTGTCGGACACGCTGGAGACGGACATCCCGTCAGACCCCGCGCGCATCCGCGAAGACATCCCCCTCTTTGCGGCCGAAATCGACCCCGAAGAGGCACTCGAAGACGGTCCCTTCGGCGGTGGCGGTGACGCCGGCGGCAACCCCCTCGCCGGGCTGCTCGGCGAGGACGCCGCCAACCCGCTGGGGAGTTCGATGCCCGGTTCGGACGAAGCCGCCGCGATTCGACTCCTCTTAGAGTACATGGACGACCCGCGATTCGACCGCGTGGTCGTCGACACCGCGCCGACAGGCCACACCCTCCGCCTGCTCGAACTCCCGGAGATGCTCGATACGATGGTCGGGAAACTCCTGACGATGCGCGAGCGACTGGGCGGGATGATGGACGGGCTAGCGGGGATGTTCGGCGACGAGAACGCCGACCCCGAGGAGGGTATCGACAGTCTCCGAGAATTTTCCGACCGTATCGAGCAGTTCCGGGCAGTACTCCGGGACCCATCCCAGACGGACTTCCGGGTGGTGATGGTCCCCGAAGAACTCTCCGTGCGCGAGTCGGAGCGACTGCTCGACAGACTGGAAGGCTTTGGCGTCCCCGTCGGGACGGTCGTGGTCAATCGCGTCATGCAAGACCCCGGCGAGGTGGCCGACGTCGGGGACTCGTTTGTCGCGCCGAACCACACCGACTGTGAGTTCTGTGAGCGCCGCTGGCAGGTCCAGAGAACGGCCCTCGAACGGTCTCAGGAAATCTTCCGGGGTCACGACGTGCGCCGCGTGCCACTCTTTGCCGAGGAAGTGCAGGGCGAGCGACTCCTGCGGGTGGTCGCGGCGTGTATCGAAGACTGAGCGTGGTTAGCTGACTTTTCGGAGCAGTCGGTAGCCGACGTCGCGCAGTTTGTCCGGGAGGAAACGACTGTACAGCATATACTGTGCGACTCGCCCGACCGGATAGCGTGCCTCGGGGTCAGAGACGCTGATAGCGTCGTGAATTGTCTCGGCGACGCGCTCGGGCGTGACGGCGATGGGTGCGCCACCGGCGACGAGCGACCCGTCCTCGACGATGTCGTAGACCCACTGGTACTCCGAGCGATACTCGGTGTCGTCGAGTTCGTCACGAACGCGGCCGTTGAAGTCGGTTTCGACGGGGCCGGGTTCGACCAGCACCACGTCGACGCCGAACTCCTCGACTTCCGCGCGGAGCGCGTCGCTCATCGCTTCGAGCGCGAACTTCGAGGCGCTGTAGACGCCGCCGCCGGGCGAGGCCACGCGGCCGGCGACACTGGAGACGTTGACGATCGTCCCCGAGCCGGCATCGCGCATGTGCGGCAGGACTGCCCGTGTCAGCCGGTGGGGACCGTAGACGTTCACGTCGAACTGCGCGTGCACACGGTCTGTCGGAACGTCTTCGACCGGGCCGTACTGGCCGTAGCCTGCGTTGTTGACCAGTACGTCGAGAGTGTGTTCGTCGTCGAGGATTCGGTCGACCACGCGGTCGATGTCCTCGCCGCTGGTCACGTCGAGTTCGTCGGTTCGACAGCCCGCCTCGGCGAGGTCGGTCAGGTCGTCTTCGTTGCGGCTGGTGGCGTACACTGTCCACCCGTCGTCGGCGAGATACCGGGCGGTCGCGTGCCCGATACCGGACGAACAGCCGGTGATGAGCGCCGTCTCGTCAGTCATAGACGGGACGACGGCCGCCGGTCATATAAGCCCCGGCGAAATCACGCTCGGACTACAGGTCGCGTTTGACCTCGTCGGCGTAGCTGTCGGCCAGCCGCGTCGGCTCCGGGAGTTTGTACCCACCACCGCACTGCTCGACGATGTCGACGGCCGTCTCGGCGCTCACCCGGTAGCCGGGACTCACGTACAGCGGGTTGATGGACTGGTTCGGCGAGTCGTACTGGCGACTCTGGAAGGCGTAGCCGATGACAGTGCCGTCGGGAGCGGTCACCTCGCCGTCGGCCTCGATGGCGACGCGTGTCCCCTCGGACAGTGGGTCGGCAAGCGACTCCCGCGGGCGGCCACAGAGGAGGTTCTTCGCCACCCCGATTGCCGGACAGTCGACGGTCACACCGATGTGTGTCGCCAGCCCCGCCTCACGGAAGTGGATGCGCCCGCTGCCGTCGACGACGAGCACGTCGGGGTCGCTGTCGAGTTCGGCAAGCGCCGACAGAATTGCACCGCCCTCGCGGAAACTGAGCAAGCCCGGGATGTACGGAATCTCGGTCGGCTCGACGGCGTGGACTCGCTCGATTACCTCGTTACCACGGGAGACCACCACGGCGCTGACGGCGTCGTCACCGTCGAAGGCCTGGTCGACGCCCGCGACGAGCGGCGAGTCGGGACGGTCGCCGAGCCGTTGCTGGTCGCTGTCACCGGCGACGCCGACGCTTTCGGGGTCAAATCCCAACTCGTCAGTAAAACGCGCCGCGTCGGCAATCTCTTCCTGCAGTCGTTCCATCGCCTCGCGGGACAGCGACGGGTCGGGAACGAACGCCGGGCGGGCGATGTCCATCAGAACGGGCCGCGACGACGGCCGCCGCCACCACCCGGCCCGCCGGGACCGCCCGGTCCACCGCCGGCACCGAACTGGAGTTGATTTGGCATCCGAACCTGGTCTTTCACGCGATAGCCGTAGGCCAGGCCGATGAGCAGGCCGACGAGGTGTGCGACGTTCGCGACGTTCGACCCGGCGAGACTCGGCCCGAAGATGCCGAGCACGCTGATACCGACGTAGCCGACAGTCAGTAGCCACAGCGGCACCGGGATGATGAAGTACAGATACACCCGAAGGCCGGGGTTCAGTATCGTCAACACGCCCATGATTGCGAGGCCGGCACCGCTGGCACCGACGACGCCACTCGGCACTCCGGGAGTCTGTATCATGCCGATAAGAATCTGGCCCAGGCCTGCAAGTGCGCCACTGACCAGGAAGAGTATCGTGAACTGCTTTGAGCCGACGTAGTCCTCGACGAGCCGGCCGAAGAAGTAAATCACGATGCTGTTGATGGCGATATGGCCGAAGCCGCCGTGGGAGAAAATCGACGTTATCCACGTCCAGATGTACTCGGGGTGTGCCGAAGAGAGCACGAAGATGGCTTCCCACGTTGAATTCCTCGAAAAGAGACCGGGATCGAGCGTCCCCGTCAGCAGGTAGCCGACGACGTACTGCAGGAGGAAGGTCACCCACATCGCACCGAGGAAGACGTACGTCATGTTGTTCCGGAAGTAGCTGGCCCAGCTTCCGGGACCGGTGTTGACGCCCAGCCGGTCGGCGACCCCGCCGGAACTCTCCCCCGACTCGACAGTCTCCTCGAAGCCGCTGTCGAAGACCGCCTGATTGTCGTTCCAGTTTTCCAGTCCGGGACAGTTGTGGGACTCCGGAAGTCTGTGTTCGGCACAGAATGTCCCCCCACAGTGCCGGCACTGGTACGGCATGTTCTCTTCGTTGCCGCACACGTCACACGTCGACATTGGTAGCTATAGGAGCGGGACCCGCAAAGGAATTGCGCTTGGTTACTCGCCGAGCGCGGTCCGGGCCTGCTCGATTGCCGGGATGACGACCCAGAAGGTGAGCGCGCCGACGATACCAATCCAGAACAGCGCGTCTTTCAGCAAGAGCGCAAGCTGGATGTAGATGTCACCCGTCTCGGGGTTCGGCGCAGTGAGCTGTGTTCCCTCGAAACTCGGCGTGTTGAACGTCCCGGCGATGATCAGCCAGCCGAGCATGGACGTCACGAAGATACCGAATCCCTTGATGAATTCGTCAGCCATTATCTGAAGGTTCGTCGGATTCGTCTTTAGACTTTCCCATTCCTTCGGTCCGGAACCGGGTCGAGAAGGCGTAGACGGCCGACCCGCCAACGAGCAGTCCGATGCCGAGAATGGCAAACAGGGGGTCGATCTCCGAAACCTCCGCTGTCGCCCGGTTTGTCGCCGAGTCAAGGACCACAAAGCCCGCAAGAACGAACACGACCGCAAACAGCGTCGAGAAGACCGTCACGGCCTTGTACACCCGAAGCGGGACGACCACGTCGCGTGCGCCCTCGGCGCGTGCGTCGGCGTCGTCTTCGGGTGTATCGCTCATCTATTTCGGTGGCCGCAACCGGTAGTACCGGCGGTTCAGGTCGAACATGTACCCCTCCCGCATCGACTTCAGCACGGCGTAGGTGATCGTCCCCGCGACGACGGGTGCGAGAAACGCCATGTCGAACAGGACGTGGGAGTTCATCGGGATGAGGTTCTTGACCGCGAGTGCGGCGATGGTGAACGCGAAGACGAACCCGGCCATTCCGACGGCCGCCCAGAACGGCTGCTCGACCGGTCGGCGTGCGCTCCCCTTGTTGAGGAAGGGCACAACTGCGATGATGCCGACGACGACGATGTTGGCGACAACACCGTACGTTCGGTCGGCCATCAGCTTCTGCCCGCCAAGCAGGCTGAGGTCCGGGTTGAGCGGCCCGAGTTTCAGCAGGCCAAAGGACCAGTAGAGATACCAGTCCGGCAGGATAATCGCCGGAGTCGTCCCCGAGTCTGCCGGGCTCGGCAGGTGGGGCGGAACCAGCGCCGCGAGCATGATGATCATGCCGACGAAGAAACTCGTCAGGGCGAGGTTCCGAATCATCTCGTGGGGCCAGGCCGGGAACGCCAGCACGTCACGCTCGACGTAGCTGGACTCCTGGCGCAGGTCCTGGTCCTCGCGGCGGGCCCGCTCGAAGTACTCGTAAGTCAGCCGGGAGAGCCCCTCGGTGCGCTGCTTGCGCTCGCTCCAGGTGGGCGTCTCGTCGTCCGGCGGAACGATACCAGTGCCGCCACCGTCCGTAGCGGGTTCTTCGCCGCCGTCAGAGCGGAGTTCTGACGAGGTCCCGTTCGCGTCGCTCTCGGGACCGCCGTCGGTCGCGACCTCGTTCTCGGGTGTGTCGTTGTTCTCGCTCATGGTATCAGTGTGGTTCCGCGATGCCCTGCATCCAGACGATGCCGATGTGGACTGCGATGAGCAGCGTCACGATGAATGGCAGGAAGAACACGTGCAGGATGTACATCCGCTGGAGCGTCGCCTGGGTGAGCGTGTAGCCACCGAACAGGAGCTGGGCGACGTACTCGCCGACCAGCGGGACGGAGAGGCTCATCTCGACACCAATCTGGCCGGCCCAGAAGGACAGTTGACTCCAGGGCAGCAGGTACCCGGTGTACCCGAAGACCATCGTCAGCGAGATGAGCACGATGCCCAGTATCCAGTTGAGCTCACGCGGTTCCTTGTACGCGCCCGTGAAGTAGACACGGAGCATGTGCAGGAAGACCGCGGCGGTCATAATCTGGGCCGACCAGCGGTGGAGACTCCGCAGGAAAAAGCCCAGGTTCAGGTCACCCATGATAAACAGGATGGAGTTGTACGCAATCGTCGGGTCACCGTTTGCCGCAGCCGCTGCCGGCGCGTAGTAAAAGCCCAGCAGCGCGCCCGTTATCGACGCGACGACGTACGCAATCGTCGAAAACGAGCCAAGCGCGTACAGTGGATACCAGTACCAGAACTTGTTGTCGAGGTTGTACTGCTCGGTGTGACTCTTTGGCATCTGCAGGTTGACCTTGTAGTAGAGGTCTTCCAGCAGTTCCAGGTAGTCGACGATGCGGAGTCGCTTGTCGACCCAGATGAGAACCGTCAGGTATATCGATTCCACTGGCGTCAGGTCGCGCTCCTGCATCCAGCCGTCGTGGTCGTGTTCGTCTTTGCGTTCGAGACTCATTGTTTTAATCTGGGCGTGGCAGCGCCACGAATTGATACTGTGTCGGACTGAACGGGTCGTAGATGGACTGGTGGCACTGGCAGTAGACACCATCCTCAGCACCAGGGTACTCGCTGGTTTTGAACCCGGGCACACAGCAGAAGTGCGTGCACTTGTCCAGCCAGGCCATGAAGCCTTGGTCGGTCGCTTCAGCGAGGAAATCCTGAACGGCACCGGGTAGTTCGCTGTACTTCCCTTCGCCGTTTGCCATCTTGGGCACTTCGGGACTACGGATGACCTGCACTGGCAGTGCCCGGCCGTCTGAGGTGTTTCGCCAGTTGGCCATCGCTGGCTTTCCGAGTCCGCTCTGTCCGATGCCGTTGCCCCACTCCTCGTAGTCACTGAAATTGTCGACCGTCAGCGGGTCACCGCTGGAGAGGTCTGACATCCACTCGTAGGTTCCGTCGGGCTTTGCCGTAAATGTGTTATTGGCGTCGGCACCTGGCTGGGTCCCGGCGTACTGCTGAACGCCACAGTACTGGAACCACGACGAGGAGTACGTCGTCCCGCCGACATCTGTTTCGGCAATCTGAACGGTCCGACCCTGCTGTTGGACTTCCTCGGCTTCGGGGAACAGTCCCTGCAGCGTTCCGTCGCTGATCTCGACCGGAATGATGGGCATCCCACGAGGGGCGGGGCCGTCAGTAATTTCGATGCCGATAAACTCGACTGTCCCGCCACCGGCACCAGGTGCGGACGTTGCGAGGTTCAGACTCGCACCCGCACTCGCGGTGACGCCGGCAAGTGCCGCACTGCCGACGACGCCTTTGATGAACCGTCGCCGGCCGCTTTCTTCCGGATATTTGTCTTCGTCAACTGGCATGGTTATCGTTTGTAGTATGGGTAAATCGCGCGTTTGATGCTGTCGCCGAGGCCGTCACCGAGGGTCGTCCCGTCGACGTCCTCTTCGCGGATGTAGAGGTCCTCCCACTTGCGACGACGTTTCTTCACAATCATCACGTCAGGCAAGAACTCCTTGCGGTAGAGTAGGAGAATGAACGCGAGGTTGATGAAAATCACCGCGAGCAGCCCACCCAGGAACATGTTCCCGAGAGCTGCGTACTGGCGCGGGTATCCCCACCCGCTGATCAGGCCGTACGTGAACAGGCCGACCATGATGACCTCAACAAGCGTCAGCACGATGATGCCGATTGCTGCGGCCGTACTCTCGCGCGGTGGTTCGTACCGGTGGATGTCACCGTAGGTGCTTCCTTCGGATGGCATTAGTTGTTCCCTCCTGCGGTGTTGGCAGATTCGCCGTACTTCAACAGGAAGAACGTGAAGACCAACGAAATCGAAATCGCGAGGACGACGGCGAATCCGACGTAGTGTTCACGGATGTTCGACCCCATGTGGGAGGGTTCGAGCGGCGTCGAGCCGCCGGCAGCCTTCGTCGGGTAATCCGTCCCGACGACGATGACGCCTTTCATCCCGCTGCTCTTGTGCGGGACACAGTAGTAGGGGTAGACGCCGTCCTCTTCGAACGTGTACTCGAAGGAACCCGACGCCTGGGTCGACCCGGAGTCGAACGTCTCGTCTTCGGCGACGACGTTGTGTGAGCCGCCCTCACCGGTCCACTCCCAGACGACCGTCGCGCCGTTGTCGACGTGGACAGCTGCGGGACCGTACGCCAGTCCGGAGCTTCCTGCACCGACGTCGACCGTTACTTCGCCCTGCCCGGTCATGTCGGTCACCGACCCGTCGAAGTTGTTCGCGCCGTCGAGGTAGCCGCCGAGGTCCGGCTTGCCGCCTCCGCCACCGCCCCCGCCACCGCCTTCTTCAGAGGCGGCAGTCACGGAGCCGGCACCGGCGTTTAAGGCGGCGGCACCGCCGGCAGCGCCGCCGGCTGTTTTGAGAAACATCCGCCTGTTCATATCCGTTGAAATCTCAGTACTGAGTTTGTATAAACCCACCGAATACGCCGTCGTTCAGAGGTTTCGGCTCTCAGGTCGACGGCGAATCCGAACTGTCGTCGGGGTCACGAGACGTCGCGCCGGCGTCCGCGTCCGCGGTCTCCTCGTCGGCCGCCCGGAGCCGCTCGGGGAGGTCCCCGTCCAGTTCGTCCAGGAAGTCCGGCCGCTCGTCGTCCTCCAGTCCGACCGCTCGCAGGCGATTTCGGAACTCCTCGGCGCGGAACTTATCGGAGAGCCTGGCGTTTGCGACCATCACGAACAGGAACACGCCGATGAGGGCAAAGCCGATGCCTGCGACAAAGAGCAACCAGAGGTTGAACGTCCCACTGGACGCGCCCGGCGGCGAGAGGATGTTCGTCAGGTACAGCACGCCCGCCCCGAGCAGGACCGCCCCCGCGAGCAACTGCACGGCCGCGACCACCTGCAACACCGTGTTGCCCAGTGCGTCGCTGCTCTCTGGCACGTCCTGTGGCTGGGGGAGCACGTCGCCTTCGGGCATCTCGGGGACGTCGTAGGAGTCCATCGAACACAGCGCGACGGTCGGTTTCACGTCCCGGAGCACGGTGCCAGAGCCCTCGACGGTGCCGTCGGCGTAGACGGCCGCATAGCCCGAGTCCGAATAGGCGATAATGAGGTCGTCGAACCGCTCGACGCGCGCGAACACGTCGCGGGTGACGACCCGGTTTTTCAGGTCGGCCTCGACGCGGTCGAGCAGTTCCTCGCCTGTAATCCAGGTGTCGGGGTCGAAGGCCGCCTCCCACTCCTCCTGGCTCATCTCGGCCATCTCCTGGGGGCCGAAATCCTCGAAGTCGTACTTCTGTTCGACCTCCTGGCGGAGTGCCTCTATCTCCTCGTCGGCTGACTCGCCCGTGTCACCCCCCGATTCGGGGTCGCGCTCGCGGACGGCATCGTCGGAGGCGTCACTCATCACCCAGCCCTACGTCGGCAGTCCCCGTTAGGGTGACGGTTGGGAACGGACGGCGCAGCCGTTATTTTCCCCGGCCACCGACTCCGGGTGTGGCCGACGTGGTGCTCACGTTCGAGGACGGAACGATTCGCGTCGCCAGCGACGGCGACATCGACGCCGACGCGCTCCCCGGCCTCGAGTACGACCCCCGCTCGGAGACCCTTCGTGCGCCCGCCCACCAGTACACAGCTCTACGGGACGCACTCGACGCGACGGGTCACGAGGTCACAGACCGCGCGCTCGCGCTCCCGACGCTCGACCTCGAATCGACGTATCGCCTCCGCGAGTACCAGCAAGAAGCGCTAACGGCGTGGCAGACCGGCGACGGCAACGCCGGGACCGGCCCGCCGGAGCGTGGCGTGCTCGAACTGCCGACCGGCAGCGGGAAGACCGTCATCGGCATCGCCGCGATGGAGGCGCTGGGCGTGCCGACGCTCGTCGTCGTCCCGACTATCGACCTTCTCACGCAGTGGCGGACGGAACTGACCACGGAGTTCGACTGTCCCATCGGCCAGCTCGGTGGCGGCGAGCAACGTATCGAGGACGTGACCGTCGCGACCTACGACTCGGCGTATCTCCGCGCGGCCGAACTCGGCGACCGCTTCGGACTGGTCGTCTTCGACGAGGTCCACCACCTCGGCGGCGAGGGATACCGCGACATCGCACGGTTGCTCGCCGCACCCGCACGGCTCGGCCTGACGGCGACGTTCGAGCGGCCGGACGGCGCTCACGAGGTAGTCGCCGACCTGCTGGGTCCGCTCGTCCACCGCATCGACGTGGACGACCTCGCTGGCGAACACCTGGCGGACTACGACATCAAACGGCTCGCCGTCGCACTGACCAACGAGGAGCGAGCAGTCTACGAGCGCCACCAGTCGACGTTCACCGACTACCTCGCCAGTTCGAACATCCAGCTCCGGAGCGGCAGCGACTATCAGGAACTGGTCAAACGCTCCGGGACGGACCCCAGGGCGCGAGAGGCGCTGCTGGCGAAACAGCGCGCCCGCGAGGTGACGATGAACGCGACGCGGAAAGTCGAGCGGCTGGCCGAGATTCTGGACCGCCATCGGGCGGACAGAGTCATCGTCTTCACCGCCTCGACAGACCTCGTCTATCGGCTCTCCGAGCGGTTTCTCATCCCCGCGATTACCCACGAGACGGGGACAGAGGAGCGGGAGACGATTCTCCAGCGGTTCCGGGACGGGACCTACAGCCGCGTCGTGACCGCGAACGTCCTCGACGAGGGGGTAGACGTGCCGGACGCGAACGTGGGAGTGGTGCTCTCCGGGAGCGGCAGCGAGCGGGAATTTACCCAGCGGTTAGGGCGGATTCTCCGGCCGAAAGAGGGCGAAGCGAGTGCAGGTCGTGCGCTGTTGTACGAACTGGTCACCGAAGACACGGCAGAGGTACGGGTGGCGAGACGGCGGAGGTAGCGAGATTCTGACCGGAAGGGAAGAATCTCGAATATCGAACGGGAACCGGCTCACAGAGCCCCAGTATCAGTAGATGGTCCCGACCGGCGCATCCAGTTATAACATCTGATACTCGGGGAGAAACTCTTTTTCGCGCGTGTGCGCGCATCCCGAGACATGGCACAGCCAACAGGCGAAGCAGAGAGAGGGGTGTTACAGGTGAGCCACTGGGAGCGCGTCCTTCGTGAGTTTGTCGAGTACATTCCAAACGGCAAGACGATTCCCGAAGAGACGTGGCGCAGTCGGCACCGAAATATTCTCATTCTCCTGTTGGCGCACGTTCCGCCGATGTTCGTCCTCGGGATGTACGAGGGGACCGAGTCGGCCGTCACAGGCGCGACGCTGCCGGCGATTCCGACGACGATCGTACTCGCCGAACTGGGCGTTCTCGTCGGGTTTGTCCTCCTCGCGCGGTGGTCGTTTTTCAGTCGGCGGACCCGGACGGCGCTGGCGGCGCTGGGGATGGTGACGGCGTCGGGCTTTCTAGTCCACTTTTCGGGCGGCTACATCGAGGCACACTTCCACTTTTTCGTCGTGATGGGCGTGGTCGCCATCTACGAGGACTGGCTGCCCTTCGCGCTGGGTATCGCGTACGTGGCGGTCCAGCACGGCTACTTCGGGATGATAGACCCGAGTCGGGTCTACAACCACGCCGCCGGTATCAACAACCCGTGGGTGTGGGGTGTCATCCACGCAGTGTTCGTCCTCGGGCTCGCCGGCGCGTTGATGACACAGTGGTACTCGACCGAGAAGTCCAGGGAACAGGCGGAACTCCAGCTCCAGGAAGCACGGGAGAAGACGGCGGAAGTCGAGAGTCTCGAAGAAAAGCAGGCAAAAATCGAACAGGCGAAAGCAGACGCCGAGGAGGCAAAGGCACAGGCAGAGGCCAAGCAACGCGAGGTCGAACAACTGAACGAGCACCTCGAAGCCAAGGCCGACGCCTACAGCGCCGCGATGTCACGGGCGGCAGACGGAGAGCTGTCGGTCCGGGTCGAAGCCGACAGCGAGAGCGACGCGATGGCACAGATCGGGGCGTCGTTCAACGAGGTCATGGAGGAGACGGAGTCGACGATGCAGGAAATCCAGTCGTTCGCCGAGGAGGTGACTGCCACGAGCGAGGACGCAGACACCACCACCGCCGAGGCAGAGCAGGCGAGCGCGGAGATGAGCGACTCGATTCAGACGATAGCCGACGGGGCGAACGAACAGCGGGAGATGCTCGACGAGGTGTCAAACGAGATGACGAACCTGTCGGCCGCAGTCGAAGAGGTGGCCGCCTCCGCAGAGACGGTGGCCGAGCGGTCCCACGAGACGGCCGAAATCGCGGAGTCCGGTGAAGAGACCGGCCAGCAGGCGCTCGAAGACGCACACAAAGTGCAGTCGGCAATCGACTCGACGGTCGAGAACGTCGACGCCCTCAACGAGCAGATGGCCGAAATCAGCGAGATAATCGAGCTCATCAGCGACATCGCGGAGCAGACGAACATGCTCGCGCTGAACGCGAACATCGAGGCCGCCCGCGCCGGGGGCGGCGCAGACGGTGCCAGCGGCGACGGCTTTGCGGTGGTCGCAAACGAAGTCAAACAACTGGCCGAAGAGACCCAGGAATCGGCGACGGAAATCGAACAGCTCATCGGGAAAACCCAGGCCCAGACGGCAACGACGGTCCAGGAGGCCCAGCAGGCAAAAGAGTACATGCAGGAGGGAGTCCAGGCCATCGAAGACGTCGTCGACGCGTTCACGCAGGTCAGCGAGAACGCGGAGGAGACCGACAGCGGTATCCACGAGATAAGCGCCACGACCGACGATCAGGCCGCAAGCGCCGAGGAGGCGGTGTCGATGGTCGAGGAGGTCGCGGACATCAGCCAGCGGACTGCCGAGGAGACCGCGAGTGCGTCGACTGTCGCAAAAGAACAGACCGAGTCGATGTCGGAGGTCAGTACCAACGTCAACTCCCTGAGCGAGCAGGCACGACAGCTCCAGACGCTCCTCGCGAAGTTCGAGGTGAGCGAGACGGAGCCCCAGCCAAGCGATTGAGACCGCCGCCAGCGCGAATCTGGGATAAGTACATCACTGCCGAGCACGTATTCGGGAGCGTGCCAGGATACGAGCCGCACGAGGTGCCGCTCTACGGGGACAGGGAGACGGTCGAACAGAAGTACAGCGAGGCCGAACGCGAGCGCAAGCCCTTCTTCGCCGTCGAGGTATACGAGGAGGGGTACGCTATCACCTACGACCTGCTGCCGGCGGGACACCAGCTCGCACCGACGACGACGACCGAGGTCGGCGAGCGCCTCACCCGCGAAATCGAGAGCATCGTCGGCGACGACGGGTTGCCGACAGCGGAGGTGAGCCGGTCGGTCAACCCGTCGCTCGGGAGCATCTCGTTTTTCGAGCGCGAAGAGAGCGCACGACGCGTCGCCGCGGTCATCTCGACGCTCGTCCTCGACGAGGCAAACTGGGTCGACGCCGACGTGTCCACGCAGGCGGGGACGCGCCGGAACTGACCCGACGGGCCACGACGAGAGTGAGACTTTTCTTGCCCGGCCGTCGAGTAGCGACCAGTGCTGACGAAGGACCTGCTTCGCGTCTCGCGGGCCGGCGGCGGCTACCACCCACAGTTTGCCGACGGTGACGACCGGCAGGTGGCAGCGCGGGTGCTCGGCTGTTATCAGGGCCACGTCGGCGAGCCACGCCGTCGGCTGGACGACGCCCTGGAGTCTATCGAACGGGACAGCGACGACTTCAAACTGGTCCGGGGCTTTGCCAAACTTCTCGACAGGGAGACGACCGCCGAGACGCAGGCACCGGTCGACCCGGCGCGCGCTCGCGAGATAGCTTTCGAGTCGGCCGAAGCCGTCGGTGTCGTCACCGAACGCGAGCGCGGGGCGGCCCTCGACCGGGCGGCAAAGCGCCTCGACGTGTCACCGGAGGCGGTCGAGACGTCGCTGTACGCCGACCGCGACGAGCGCCAGGTTCTCGTCGACGTGCCAGAGCGGTTCGACCCCGACGCGCTCGTCGCACAGTACAACCTCTCGCTGGCCCAGACGGCACTCTTCGACGCGACCGAGGTTCGCGTCCGGTCGAGTGACCCCAAGGCGGCCATCTCGGCGGTCAAACGACTCCGCCTCATGTACGAGGTCCGCCGGCTCCCCGAGGAGACGCGCCGGACTGTCGCCGAGACCGACCGCGAACTCGTCGTGACCGGTCCGGACGCACTCTTTGCCAACAGCCGACGCTACGGCACGCGGTTTGCCCGCCTGCTCCGGACCGTCGCCGGCGCGGCCGAGTGGGAACTCACCGCGACTATCGACGACCGCGGCACCGAGCGTGAGATGACGCTGACCGACGCCGACGTGTCCGTTCCCGGGACCGACCCGGTCACGGAGGTCACCTTCGACAGCGGCGTCGAGGCCGACTTCGCGGCGCGCTTTTCCTCGCTGGACCTGGAGTGGAACCTCGTCCGGGAACCGGACCCCATCGCGGCCGGCGAGCACGTCGTCATCCCCGATTTCGCGTTCGATTACAAACACAGTGACTTCCGCGTCTACTTCGAGATTATGGGCTTTTGGACGCCCGAGTACGTCGAAAAGAAACTCTCGCGACTGGCCGACGTCGACGACGTGGAGTTGCTGGTGGCCGTCGACGAGTCGCTGGGCGTCACCGAGGACCTGGAGGCGCGGGACCACCGCGCGATTCCCTACGCCGGGACGGTCCGAGTCAAAGACGTCCGGGACGCGCTTCGCCGATACGAGACACAACTGGTCGAACGGGCAGTCGCGGCGTTGCCCGAGACGTTGCGGCCGGACGCAGACGTGGTGACACTGGCGACGCTGGCCGACGAGTACGGCGTCAGCGAGCGCGCAGTGGAAGCGAAGGGGTTCCCAGAGCACGAGCGGGTCGGACGGACGCTCGTCCGGCCGGCGGTCCTGGCGGCTGTCGAGGAGCGAATCGAAGCGGGGATGAGCCTGTCCGAGGCCGAAGCGGTCCTCGACGAGTACGGTCTCGACGACGCGAGTGCAGTGCTGTCGGCGCTGGGGTATCGCGTCGCGTGGGAGGGACTCGGCGGTGGGACGCTCGAATCGCTGTAGGCGGGCGGCAACGGTACGCGTTCGGACAGCGACAGCAACATTCGCCACGCCGTTCCCGGCCGACCGCAGATGCGGAATAAACAGCCAGGGAATGGCAAATTTGATTACCGAGAGGGACAGAACGTTGCTAAATGGTAGGTCGGCGGGCACTGACCATCGGCGTCGAACTCGACGGCGCCGTCGAGACGGCACTGGCAGACGCGGCAGTCACAGTGGTGTCGGTCGCGACGGCCAGCAGTGCCCGCGAGCGACTCCGGACCGAACACGTCGACGCCGTCCTGACGGCCCAGGAGTTGCCCGACACGGACGGACTCACGCTCATCGAGGAGCTACGCGACGTGGCGCCCTCGCTCCCGGTGGTTCTGTCTCCCGCTGATGGAAGCGAGACACTCGCGAGTGCTGCGATGGCGGCGGGTGTCACCGACTACGTCCCGCGGTCGGTCGCCCGGTCGAACCCGGACCGGCTCGTATCCAGTCTCGAACGGAACCAGCAGGCGTCCGAAGCGTCCGCTCGCGAGCGCCGGCTCACCGCACTGCACGGCGCCGTCCGCGAGATGGACCGACGAGACTCCACGGATGCGATCGCACAGTCGGTCGTCGACGCAGTCACGGCGACGCTCGGGCGGTCGTGTGCGTGCGTCTACCGGCCCGACGACCAGCAGTCGTCGCTCACACCGGTCGCGTGGACGGACAGTCTCGGCGCCCGATGTGGCGAGCCGCCGACGCTCAGCGCCGAGAGTCCGGCGTGGTCGTCGTACGCCGACGGGGAACTCGTCGTCTCCGAGGACCACTCTGTCGTCGACGAAGCGGCGAGTCGGGACACGCAACGTCACAGTGACCTCCTCGTCCCGCTGGGCGAACACGGGGTGTTGGTCGTGTCGACGGCCGCCGCCGACACCTTCGACAGCGAGGACGTGAAACTGGGGCGGCTCCTCGGAACGAAGGCCACGGCGGCGCTTGGCCGGGTCGAACAGGACCGCGAGCTTCGGAGTTTCAAACGCGCTGTCGAGAGTTCGGGACACGGTATCGTCATCACGGATACGAACGGGACCATCGAGTACGCCAATCCGGCCTTCGAGGAGATTACTGGCTACGGCCGCGAGGAGATACGCGGGGAGAATCCGCGGGTGCTCAACTCCGGAGAACACGACGAGACATTTTACCGTGAGATGTGGGAGACGATTCTGGCCGGCGACGTCTGGCACAGCGAAATCGTCAACGAGGACAGCGACGGCGACCGCATCGTCCTCGACCAGACGATTGCACCGATTACCGGCGGCGGCGAGATAGAGCGGTTCGTCGCCATCAACCGCGACGTGACCGAGCGGGCAGACCACCAGCAGCGCGTCGAAGAGCAACGCGACGAACTGGAGGTGCTCAACCAGATGGTGCGCCACGACATCCGCAACGACCTCCAACTGGTGTCGACGTACACCGACTTGCTCGGCGAACACGTCGACGACGACGGCCGGGAGTACGTGGAGATGGTCCAGGAGAGCACGCAAAACGCGATTGCGCTCACGAAGACGGCCCGCGACCTCTCGGAAGCGATGTTGCAGTCCGAGCCCGACGCCGAGCCAAAACGGCTCCGAGAGAGTCTCCGGGCGCAAGTCGACAGTGTCGCGTCGACGCACGGAGACGCCGACATCGCCATCGACGGGTCGATACCGTCGGTCAGCGTGAACGCAAACGACATGCTCGATTCGGTGTTCTGGAACATCCTGACCAACGCCGTCGAACACAACGACAAGGACGTGCCGGAGGTGACAGTGTCGGCGACGGCGCGGTCCGAGTGTGTGGTGGTCCAGATTGCGGACAACGGTCCCGGCGTTCCCGACGGGCAGAAAGCGGACATCTTCGGAAAAGGTGAGAAGGGGCTCGAAAGCGGCGGCACCGGCATCGGACTCTATCTGGTGCAGACGCTCGTCGACGCCTACGGTGGGGACGTCTGGGTCGAAGACAGACACCGGGAGCGGCCGCCTCAGGGCCGGGCGTCCGCCGACGGCGGCCGGCGCTCTCCGGCCAGCCGACAGCGGCGCCGCGACGACGTCGACGGTTCAGTGTTCGTCGTGGAACTGCCCAGAGCAGACTGAAAGCGACTAAACTCGTGCCGACGAGACGCGAGCGCCAGCGGAGTTACACCAGTAGCTGGATGTCGGCATCGGCCATCTCTTCGAGTGCGGTCGCGGCGCCGACGCCGGCGGTGACACCGTCGTAGAACTCGTCTTCCTCGTAATCGAGCAGGTCCATCGTCATCTGGCAGGCCTGCATCTCCACGTCCATGGCGTTGCAGGTGTCGACGAGTTCCTCGATGGAGGCGACCTCGTTGTCATCGATGCGCTTTCGCATCATCGTGCTGGTCACCCGGTCCATCCCGGGAATCGCGGCGATGGCGTTCGGGACGCCCATGTTGGGGTTGCCGACGGCGCTCATCTTCAGGTCCTTCGAGTTCTCCTCGTGGAGAATCTCCAGTCCCCAGAACGTCGTGAAGACGGTGACGTCCCAGCCGAAGGCGGCGGCCGTCGACGCGAGGATGAGCGGCGGATAGGCCATATCGAGCGTGCCCTTCGTGGCGATGATGACCATCGAGTTGGTGTCGTCGTCGGTGTCGATGTCGGCCTCCGCCAGTTGGGCTTCGAGGTCGTCGATGCGTTCGCGGAGCGCGGCGACCTCCTCTGCCGCTGGCTGTGGCGGCGTATCGGCCGCCTCGTCGGTATCGGTACTCATTGGTCGACCGACCTCACGTAGTGGACGTACACCGTCTGGTCGCCGTCCGCGCGTTCGTGCTGGTCGAGCAGTTCGACACCGTCTGTTCCGGACGCCCAGCCGTCGAGGTCACTCATACTCCCACTGTCTGTCGCCAGCACCGACAGTACCTCACCCGGGGCGAGGTCGTCGATTGCCTGCTTGGTCTTGACGACCGGCATCGGACAGGAGGCTCCTTTCACGTCGAGCGTCTCGTCGGCTTGGATGTCTGCATGTGACATCGTTGTACTCGGTAGTTAGTATTTCGTCTATGGTACAAAACCATTTCGGACTTGTTTGTTAAAGAGCCGTAATATTACGTTATTAGCCATATTGGTCTTGCGACTATTTTGCAATTCAATCAAGCAATTTATTAGCAGCCAGTGGGAATAGGGGGATACAATGAACAGGATGTCGTCCCCGGAACCGGCCGTTCCGGTCGGCACACCGTCGGTACGCGAGCGAAGGCGACGCATCGACGCTAGCGAGAGGTCGGTTCTTGTCGGCGTCACCGACGACACGACGGCTCGCAGTCAGCGGTTCGCGAGCGACGACACCGCGTTCGAACCCCAACTCGGCCCGAACAACTGGGCCGTGAGTGAACAATGAGTCTCATCACCACGCTGTTCCCGAACGGCATCGCTCCGTACCTGCTCGGCGGTATCCTCGTCGGCGCAGGGACTGCACTCATCTACGTCCTGACGGGGATTCCCGCCGGGGCATCGACGTTTCTGGAGTCGACGCTGTCGTACGTCTCCGACATCAAGCGGTTCAACCGCCCCTCGTATCTCGTCTCACGCGACTGGCGCGTCGTGTTCACGCTCGGTATCGTCCTGGGTGCGCTGGCGTACACGCTGACGCTCGGTAACGGGCTCTGGACCACCGAGGTCCAGCCGTGGCGGCTGTTCGGCGGCGGCGTCCTCGTCGGGGTCGGGACACGCCTGGGGAAGGGGTGTACCTCCGGGCACGGCATCTGTGGCGTCGGGTCGCGGTCTCAGACGTCACTGATAAACGTCGCGACCTTCCTGCTGGTGGCCATCGGAACCGCTCAACTCGTGCAGGCACTGGGGGTGACGCCATGAGCGACCGCCACCCGCTTTTCATGCCGGTCATCTTCGTCGGCGGCCTCATCTTCGGCGTCGGCCTCGCCGTCAGCCGGATGGCACGCCCCGAAGTCGTGCTTGATTTCCTCCAGTTCGAGGACTTCGGCCTCCTGCTCGTGATGGGGGGTGCCGCCGTAACGACCGGTATCGTCTTTGGGCTCCTCGAGTGGCGCGGCAGTCGCGCCCCGCTGACCGGGCAGGACTACGCGCGCAGACTGAAGTCGTTCGACCGGAACGTCCTGGCCGGCGGCGTCATCTTCGGCGCTGGCTGGGGGATTGCCGGCATCTGCCCCGGCGCGGCCTACGCCAGCCTCGGTATCGGAAACCTGCCCATCCTCTGGGCGCTTGCCGGCATGTTCCTGGGCGCGTACGTCCAGGGCTACTGGCGCGAGAGCATCCGTGGCGACGCTGGCGCGACCGCTGCCGGCGTCGCTGACGACTGACGCCGGGAGTATTGGAGCGGGAGCACAAAAGCGTTTTCACCGCTCGGCACTGAAAGGTCTAGCATGACACAGTCGATGCAGGATATGCTCCGGTCAGATATGGAGTGTGAAGGGCTCCTTGAGTGCTTTCACGGCCTGACGGCCCTCGACCGAGCAGTGTTCGAGACGATGGTCGCGGCCGACGAGGCCAAGACCGTCGACGAAATCGCCGAGGAGGTCGACCGAGAGCGCTCGACGGCCTACCGGTCGGTCAAGCGACTCGAAGAGGCCGGCTTTCTCACACGCGAACAGCGGACCTACGACGGCGGCGGCTACTACCACGTCTTCACGCCGGCCGACCCGAAAGAGGTCGCAGACGACATGCAGCGGATGCTCAACGACTGGTACGCGAAGATGGGCGGTCTCATCGGCGAGTTCCGTGACAAATACAACGAGACAATCGAGCCCCAGACCTAGCGGATGACAGCCGACACGGACCCGCGCGCCGACAGCGCTCCCGCCGACGACGGTCCTGCCGTCGACGGTGAGGGCCCCGACCCCGACGTCGGGCAGGGACTGCTCGACGTGGACATGGGCCCCAGTTCCGCGCTCGCCCACCTCTACCGTGGCGAGGTCCACCGGATGAAGTTCTGGCGCGAACGCCTCGACCAGACCACCAACTGGGCGGTCATCGTCATGGGTGCAATTTTGACCTACGCGTTCTCGAACCAGTCTAACCCCCACTACGTCCTCCTCATCGGAAACGCCGCAATCGCCCTCTTTCTGGTCATCGAAGCCCGCCGCTATCGTGCCTACGACGTGTGGCGCTCCCGGGTGCGAAAACTCCAGGAGAACGTCTGGGCGCCCGGACTGGACCCCTCCCAGCCGATCGACGGCGAGTGGCGACGCGAACTCGCGGACGACTACCGGAATCCCGCACTGAAGATTACCGCCGAAGAGGCCATCGCTCACCGACTCCGGCGGGTGTATCTCCCGATGTTCGGCATCCTCAACGGCGCGTGGGTGGTGCGTGTGACCGCCTTCGGCGGCGAAACCTGGCCGGCGAGCGCTGCCGTCGGCGAGATTCCGGGCACGGCCGTGACTGCGGCCGTCGTGGTCCTGTTTGCCGCTGCCACCGTCATCGCCTGCCGGCCGCGTGACTGGCACGCGCGTGGCGAACTCCGGACCGAAAACCTCCGCGACGGGCAACCCCGCGAGACACGCACCGACTGACCGGCTACAGTTCTCGGCGCCGGCCCTTGGGTACCTGTGACCGCAACTCGCCGTAGACGAACAGCGCCACGCCCAGCGGTTCCGGTTCGCCCGCGATGGCGTGGGTGACGACGAGATACCCCCAGTCGCCGTCCCAGTCGAGTTCCTGGTCGTCGCCGGCCATGAACGTCGCCGCTTGCTCGTCGTCGAGTTCGATCACGTTCTCGCTCGCGTGCTGTCCGAACCGCTGGACAGCCGACAGCGTCGGTTTCCAGTGTTCCTGTCGGGTCCGGAGAAAGGTCATCCCCAGTCCCTCGATGTCGACCGGCGTGGGTTCGTCGCCCCTGAGTGCCCAGACTTTGCCGCTGCCACGCTCCCAGAACGTGTACTCCTCGAAGACAGCGGGGTCGACGCCAAAGCGGTCGTCCCACCACTCGAGCACGTCCGCGCGGGTGGCTCTGCCCTCGACGGTGCACTCCTCGGCGGTCGCTGGCAGGCGGTCGAACTGCGTGCCGACGTTGGCGGTGTCCTCGCCCATCACGCAGTCACCTCCAGTTTCGCACAGAAGAACCCACCCGTGTCGTTGTGGTGTGGGTAGATGCGTTTCGCGTTGGCGACCTGCGGGTCGTACTCCGTCCCCTCCCACTCGGTGACGCCGTCTGTGTGGTCGAGCGGCAGGTCGTAGTCGACGACGCGACAGCCACCCTCCTCGGAGAGCGCGTAGTCGAGGACCGCCTCGTTTTCCTCGGGCGCGAACGTACACGTCGAGTAGACGACGGTGCCGCCGGATTCGGTCGCCTGGACGGCCCGCCGGAGGATGCCCTTCTGTGCGCCAGCGATGCCGTGGACGTGCTCTATACTCCACTCGTCGAGCGTGTCGGGGTTCTTCCGGATGGTCCCCTCACACGAGCAGGGCACGTCGACGAGCGCGCGGTCGTACTCCGCGCCGTCGAACGGCTTCAGCGAGTGGTTGCGCGCGTCCTCGTTGGTGATGGCGGTGTTGGTGACGCCGAGCCGTTCGGCGTTCGAACGCAGCGCGGAGATGCGCCCGAGGTTGTTGTCGGTGGCGACGATGCGGCCGGTGTCGTCCATCAGTGCCGCCAGCTGGGTCGTCTTGCTCCCCGGGGCAGCACAGGCGTCCCAGACGCGCTCGCCCTGTTCGGGCGCGAGCACGTCGGCCGGAATCGCAGACACCTCCTCCTGGCCGTGGAGCCAGCCGTGGACGTACGGCCAGTTCGCGCCGGGCTGGTCCTCGGGCAGGCGCAGAAGGTCGGCGTGCCAGTCGACCCGTTCGGTCGCGATACCGTCGTCTGCGAGTGCCTCGATAGCGCGCTCGGCCGTCGTGCGGATGGTGTTGACGCGAACGACGGCAGGGAGCGGGCGCTCACAGGCCGAAAGAAAGGCCTCGAAGTCGTCGACGAGCGGTTCGTACCGCTCCAGTACGGACATTGGTGTCGGGTTTCGCGGGGCGGCGCTTGTGGGTTTCGACTCACCTGTCTGTTCGCCCGTCCGGCCGAAAGTCCATATGCGTCGACCCCCGAGTACCGATATGGCCGACAGTAACCTCGGAACAGCGACGATAGTCTACGACCACCCAGAGGAGGGGACTGTCGAGAAGACGGTCAAAAACGAGCACGTCGCGTACTTTCAGGACCACTGGATTCTGAAACGCGACGAGGACGAGGCCGGCAACGACGTGGTCCGGCGCATCCCCGTCGAGCGGGTCCACTACGTCGACCGCAGCGTCGAGACGTTCGAAGACGAAATCGGGAGCGTCCGCAAACAGGTCGAGAACGTCGCCAACGACATCCGGTCGAAGCTCCTTGGCACCGGCAGCGAGCGCGACCAGCGGACCGGCGAGCCAGTCGAGATAACCGTCGAAGACGACAGCGAGCCAGGCGACGACAGCACCGAACGTTAAGTCCGCCGGCGTTCTCTGTTCACTATGGCACACATCGAAGAGAAACAGTCGATGAGTCTCGACGACCCCGCCCTCGTCGAGGGACTGCCAGGTGTCGGCCTCGTCGGCAAACTGGCGGCCGACCACCTCGTCGAACAACTGGAGATGGAGTACTACGCGGCCTGTCACTGCGAGGGACTGCCGGACGTCGCCGTCTACGAGGAAGGGGAACGCGGAGTCCGGCCCCCGGTCCGAGTCTACGCCGACGAGCAACGCGACCTGCTCGTGTTGCAGTCCGACATCCCCGTCTCGCCGACCGCGGCCGAGGAGTTTGCGGCCTGCGTCACCGGCTGGATGGACGACAAGAACGCGCTGCCGCTGTATCTCAGTGGCCTCCCCGAAGAGAAAGACGGTGTCCCGTTGCTGTACGGTATCGCCACCGGCGGTGCCGACGCGTTGCTCGCCGAACACGACATCCCAGTCCCCTCCGAGAGCGGGATGGTCAGCGGCCCCACCGGCGCGTTGCTGGCCGAGGCCGGCGAGCAGGGACTCGACAGCGTCGGTCTCGTCGTCCAGGCGGACGCGAACTTCCCCGACCCCGAGGCCGCGCGTGTCTTCCTCAACGACGGCATCGGCCCGCTTGCGGGTATCGACGTCGCCACCGACCGCCTCGTCGAGCAGGCCGACAAGGTGGCCGCCGCACGCGAGCGCCTCGCCAAGCAGATGCAAGAGGCCGAAGAGGAGTCGACGCGCGCCCAGCCACTCGGGATGTACCAGTAGCCCGCCCTCTCGGCGTCAGATGGCAACAAGACGTATACGGGCAAAGCGTCGTCTTCTGGTATGGTCCCCCAATCTCAGCGTCTCGCCGACCGACTCCGCGAGCACCTCCCACGGAGTCTCCTCTTTGGCGTGCTCGCGTATCTCGTCGGCTACGTCCTGACAGTCGTGTTCGTCCTCGTCGACGGTGTCGAATCCAGCGTCGACGCGGGAGTGATAACAACCGTCGGCTGGGTATTCTACGCCGCCCACACCGTCAAAATGGAGATAACGGGGTTCGCCGGCGAGCGCTCTGAAACGGGCACGGTGAACCTCTTCGAGGGCTTTGGCGAACTCACGAGTCTCACCGACGCCGTCCCGGAGATACTCTACGTGCTGGTCCCCATCGTCGCCCTCGTCGGGAGCGGCTTCGTCCTCGTCCGACGCGTCACCGGGCCGGACGTGACGGCGACCACCGCGGCAGCGCTCGGCGCGAGCGTCGTCGCCGGCTACCTGCCGCTTGCCGTCGTCGGGCAGCTGGTGTTTTCGTACACCGAGACCGGTCTCGGCGGCACTGTCGGTGTCACGATTGCACCGGTCCTCCTGACGAGTGTCCTGCTGGTCGGTCTCGTCTACCCGCTCGTCTGTGGAACGGTCGGCGCCGTTCTCGCCCAGCAGACTGCGTCGGACTCGACCGAAGCGCATCGGATGTAACTACACCACGGCCAGCCCTCGTCCGACCTGGTCGCAGTACGAGTCGGGCCACTCGATTGGCAGTTCGTCCCACGACTGTCCGCCGTCCTCCGAGCAAAACAGCCCGCGGTTCGTCAGCGCGTAGAACTCCCCGTCGTTGCCGGCAGTCAGCACCGCCCGAACGGTTCCCCGAGGCTCCGGTAAGCCGTCCATCGCCACCGTCCACGGGTCGTCCGGACCGGACTTGCGATAGACGTACGCGTGTGCGCCACCGGGCCGGTGTGCACTGTCGGCATCGCTCGCCGCCGAGACGACGACTGTCTCGGGGTCGCCGGGGTCGACCGCCAGCCCCCAGACGTACCGGTGGTCTAACCCCTCCTGGGGAGACTGCCAGGTGTCCCCACAGTCGGGCGAGACGGCGTATCCGTCACCGGCGGCCGTGTACACGCGGCAGGGGGCGTCGGGATGGGTCGCCAGGGTGTGGTTGTCCCAGCGGCCGCCGTCGGGGTGTGGCTGCCAGGTCCGCCCGCCGTCGACGGAGCGAACGAACGCCCCCGCCTCGATAGCGACGTAGATGTGGGCCGGGTCGTGTGGGTTGACCGCAATCCAGCGAACGCGATGTGTCTCCGGTCTCGGTGGGTACGACCAGCGGTCACTACAGGGCAACTCCGCCAGTCCGCCCCGTTCGGCGAAGGAGTCTCCCCCATCCGTCGACCGGTACACCACGCTGGGTTCGGTGCCCACCCACACGTCGTCGGGGTCGTGGGGGCTGACGGTGACGGCGGTGACGCGGTCGGAAAACGAGCCGACTTCCGTCCACCGCCGCCCGCCGTCGGAACTCCGGAGCAGTCCCGAATCGACAGTGCCCGCAAACACCCGCTCGGGCGCGGCCGACGAGGCAGCGACACACCTGACGGCGCGGTCGGTCAGCCCCTCGCGTGCGGTCCAGTCGCTCTCTGCCCCCCGAACCGACAGCAAGCGACGGTCCAGCGCCGCGTACAATGTTGTCACACCACACACTACGCACTGAACCGTTCTATATCATACGGCGCCAGTGAGTGTTAGCGGGACGACGACAGCGGCCGACGCGGCAACGACCGAGCGAGCAGGCGACAGCGAAGCCCCGACGACACTATTAGCGTCCCAGCCTAACATCTGCCCGTGCTGTCCCCGCTCTCACGGCTGAGTAATCTCCTGATTACCATCGCCGTCGGCCCGGGTATCCTCACCCACGAGTACGCCCACTACGCCGCCTGCAAACTCAGCGGCGTCGCGGTGTACGCCCGGCCGGTCCTCCGTCCGTTCGACGACAGTGCCGTCCTCGAACACGAGTCAGTCGACGGGTTCGGGGCCGACCTGGCGATTGCCGTCGCACCGCTGCTGGTCAACTCGCTGCTCGCCTTTGGTGCGTTCGCGCTGGCCGGTGCCTCCGGCACACGGACGAGGCTGGTCTTTCTGTGGCTCGGCTTCTGTTTTGGCTTTACCGCCCTCCCCAGCGCGACGGACACGGAGACACTGTTGCGGACGGCCGCGTCGCTTCCGGCGCCGGCCCGCCCCGTCGGCTATCTGGTCGCGTACCCACTCCGGATGGCGACGCTGTCAGTGTGGGCAACTGGGATTCTGACGTTCGTGTGGACGATGACGCTGGCCGGCGGCGCGGCGACGATGTGACCGACAGCGCCGTCGGCGTGACAGTTAATACGTCGCAATGCGTTGCATTGCACATGGAGAACGTCACGACGCGAATGAGCGACGAGGAACTGGACCTCGTCGACAAACTGGCCGCGTTGCAGGGGGGAAATCGAAGCGACGCGATTCGCGAGGCGCTCCGCCGCGGTGCGCGAGAGGAGTTGATTCGTATCGCACTCCAGCGCTACCAGGACGGCGAGGTAGGTATGCGCGGCGCCGCCGACATCGCCGACCTCTCCATCGCAGAGATGATGGCTGAAGCCAACGACCGCGGAATCTTGTCGAACTACGACGAGGCCGACCTGGCGGGAGACGTGGACGCGCTGCGATGAGCGGCGAACGGCTACTGCTGGTCGATGCCAGCGTCGCAATCACGCTCGCCCGCGTCGATTCGTTCGGATTGCTCGCCGAACTCGACGGCCAGGTCACAGTACCAGAGATAGTCCTCGACGAAGTCGACAGCGAGCCAGCCAAATCGACGCTCGAGGCCGCACTCGATGACTGGCTCACATGCGCCTCCGTACTCGGCGACCCGAGCGAGCGTGGGGAAACAGCGGAAACAGCACGAACACAGTTGGGTATCGTCGACGACGGAGCGCCGACTGGTGACCTCGCACTGCTGACACAGGCACTCAGGACCCGAGAGAACACAGCACAGACAGCCGTCGTCGTCAGCGACGACAAGCCGCTTCGACAGACCTGCAAGGCGCTCTCGATTCCGGTCTCCGGTTCGATTGGCGTCCTGATTCGCGCCGTCGAACGAGACGCGCTTGCTCCGGCCGATGCAAAAGACAGCCTCCTGGCGATGGACGAGGTCGGCGCACGCCTCAGCGCATCGCTGCTCCGGCGTGCCGAGCGGCTGATCGACGAGGCAGTCGACGACTAGTCGTCGCCGGCACCGGTTGCCTGTTCGCCGGCAGCGAGGTCGCGGTCCGCGCGCGGCCCCTCCAGGTCGACGTCAGGAAGCAGGTCACGGAGATACTGGCCGGTGTAGGAGTCCTCGTCGCGGGCCACGTCTTCCGGCGTGCCGGCGACGACGACCTCTCCGCCGTTTTCGCCACCTTCCGGCCCCAGGTCGACGATGTGGTCGGCGTTTTTGACGAGGTCGAGTTCGTGCTCGATGACGACGACCGTGTTCCCTTCGTCGGTCAGCCGGTGGAGCACGTCGATGAGTTTCCGCTCGTCTTCGGGGTGCAGTCCCGTGGTCGGCTCGTCGAGCAGATACAGCGTCTCGCCGCTGTCTTTCTTGCCCAGTTCCTCGGCGAGTTTCACGCGCTGGGCCTCCCCACCGGAGAGGGTCGTCGAAGGCTGTCCGAGTCGCATGTAGCCCAGCCCCACGTCTTTCAGGAGCTTCAGCCGACGGCGGAGCTGGCTGTGACTCTCGAAGAAGTCGTGGGCCTCGTCGACGCTCATCTGGAGCACGTCCGCGATTGTCTTGCCCTTGTAGGTCACATCGAGGGTCTCGTCGTTGTAGCGGTCCCCGTCGCACTCCTCGCAGGGGACGTACACGTCCGAGAGGAAGTTCATCTCGATTTTGACGGTTCCCTGTCCGCCACACTCCTCGCAGCGTCCGCCCTTGACGTTAAAAGAGAACCGCCCCTTCTCGTAGCCCCGCTGGTTCGCGAGGTCGGTCTGAGCGAACAGTTCGCGGACGTAGTCGAAGACGTTGGTGTAGGTGGCGGGGTTCGAGCGCGGGGTCCGACCGATGGGCGACTGGTCGATGAGCCGCACCGTCTCGATGTTCGAAAGGCCCTCGATTGCGTCGTGCTCGCCGGGGTCGACGCTGGTGTTGTCGTTCATCTCCCGGGCGAGTCCCTTGTAGAGGACGTCGTGCATCAGCGTGGACTTGCCCGAACCGGAGACGCCGGTGATGGCGGTGAAGTTGCCCACCGGAATCTCCACGTCGAGGTCGGCGAGATTGTGCTGGCGGGCGCCGCGAATCGTTATCCCGCCGTCGCGCTCTCGCCGAGTTTCGGGTACCGGAATCGCCTTCTCGCCGGAGAGGTACTCCCCGGTGACACTCTCCTCGCTCTCGATAACGTCGTCCATGTCACCGTTGACGACGACTTCGCCGCCGCGCTTGCCGGGACCGGGACCCATGTCGATGATGTTGTCCGCCCGGCGCATCGTCTCGGTGTCGTGTTCGACCACGATGAGCGTGTTGCCGATGTCCCGGAGTTCTTCCAGGGTGTTCAGCAGGCGGTCGTTGTCCCGCTGGTGGAGGCCAATGGAGGGTTCGTCCAGCACGTAGAGGACACCCACCAGTCCGGAGCCAATCTGGGTAGCCAGCCGAATCCGCTGGCTCTCACCACCCGACAGCGTGGAGGCTTCGCGGTCCAGCGTCAGGTATTCGAGGCCGACCTCACACATGAAGCCAAGACGGGCGCGAATCTCCTTGAGAATCTCCTCGGCAATCTTCGTCTGGCGGGCATCGAGGTGTTCTTCCATCCCCTCGAAGTGAGCCAGCGCGTCGCCGATGGACATCTGGTTGACCTCGGTGATGGACGTGCCGTCGACGAGGACGTGCCGGGACTCGGCCTTCAGGCGGGTGCCCTCACACGCCGGACAGGTGGTGACAGCCATGAACTCCTCGATGTGGTCGCGCGCGCGGTCGCTGTCGGTCTCGACGTGGCGACGCTCCAGGTTGTTGATGACACCCTCGAAGCGCTCTGTCTTCTCGCGGGTGCCGTTCTTGGTCGTCCACTCGAAGTGGACGACCTGGTCGGTGCCATAGAGGAACTGCCGCTGGATATCGTCGTCTAGCTCCTCGAATGGCGTGTCGAGCGAGACGCCGAAGTGGTCGGCGACGTTGTCCAGCTGTCGCGAGTAGTAGGTGCGGTTGTAGCTCCACGGCTCGAAGACGTGCTTGAGCGGCTTCGAGGGGTCCTCGATGACGAGGTCCTCGTCGACTTCCTTCGTCGAGCCGATACCCTCACACTCCGGGCAGGCACCGTGGGGACTGTTGAAGGAAAACGAACGCGTCTCGATTTCCGAGATGTCGATGCCGCAGTGGTTACAGGCGAGGTCTTCGGAGAACTCGACGACCAGCCGCTGGTCGCGTTCGTCGTCGGCCAGGTCACCCGTCGACCGGGCCGTCGCCCCGCCGACCTCGAGGTCCGCTGGCGGGTCCGGGAAGACGACTTTCAACACGCCGTCTGCCTCCTCCAGTGCTGTTTCGACGGAGTCGGTGAGCCGAGAGCGGGCGTCGTCGCTGAGTTTGACGCGGTCGACCACCACGTCGATGGTGTGGTCGTAGTTCTCGTCTAAGTCGGGTCGGTCGACAGTCAAATCGTAGCTCTCGCCGTCGACCTCGACGCGGGTGTACCCCTCGCTGACGAGTTCGTCGAAGCGGTCCTCGAAGGCGCCCTTCTGGTCGCGGACGACCGGCGCACAGATCTTCGCGCGGGTTCCGTCCGGCGCGTCAAGCAGGCGGCGGACCATCTGCTGGGCGGACTGCTCGCCGACTTCGCGGCCACACTCGGGACAGTGTGGCGTGCCGACGCGAGCGTAGAGGAGACGGAGATAGTCGTGGAGTTCGGTGACGGTCCCGACCGTCGACCGCGGGTTGTTCGCGGCGTTTTTCTGGTCGATAGAGATAGCGGGCGAGAGCCCCTCGACGTTCTCGACCTGTGGCTTGTCCATCTGCCCGAGGAAGTTCCGGGCGTAGGCGGACAGCGACTCGATGTAGCGGCGCTGTCCCTCGGCGTAAATCGTCTCGAAGGCGAGCGACGACTTGCCCGACCCCGAAAGGCCCGTCACGACCGTCAACTCCTCGCGGGGGACGGTGACGTCGACGTCTTTGAGGTTGTGTTCCTCGGCCCCGCGTACCTCGATGTAGTCGCGACTCATCTGTGGCAATGCCAGGGTCCGGAGTAGTGAAACGCTATCGGTTCGGTCCGCGACCGGGGCTAGATGTTTCTGCTCTCGTCGACCCAGACGTCCTTCTCGAGGACGATAGAAATGTCGTCGAGCACCGGCTTCCCACCGCGGTTTTTCGGAATCGACAGCTGATACTCCATCGAACTCGCCAGGGAGACGAGGTCCAGTTCCCACACGACATCCGCGAGTGCGAGTGTCACGTCCCGAAACGGCGGTAGCTCATCGAGTGTGATACAGTGCAAGATACCGACCCCACCCGTGTCGAGCATCGTGGATTTGAGTTCGTTCAGCACCTCTCTGTAAGCGTCCTTGTTCTCCGACTCCTCCATCGGGTTGACCGGGTCGAGGACGACGTTTGCTTTCTGGTCGAGGTCTTGCAGAATCTCGTAGACAGTATCGAGAAGCGAGGTATCGTTCGTAAACGACGGTTTGTAGCTCCGAGACCCAGTTATCTGTCGCAGAAACTCGTTGTTCATCGTCCGGTCTGCGCCCGCATACTCGACGAACACGTCGTCGGTCGACAGCCGTTCGAGGTCGTTCTCGACGGCACTGGCTTGCCGAAGTGTCGTCAAGTACAGCGTCTGGTGCATCTCGACGAGTTGGTGAAGAATTGCCTCGCTTTGCATCGTCGGTCCGGCAATGAGTGCAACGACACTGCCCGGTTCGATGCCACCGGACATGTGCCTGTCAATAGCATCAATGCCCGTCGAAAGACGTGACTGGGGACGTGACATTTCATTATTAATTTTTTCTAAGGGATAATGTAGTTGCCGGCCGAGTCAAAAGAGACGCAGTATATACGATTTGACCGTGAGGCGGGCTACGTCGAGGCCGACGATTGTTCCGGCGACGGCGAGGCCGACGACTTTCCGGCGACGGCGCAACGGAGCGGGCGGGACCGCTACTCAGACCCGTTCGGGCAACCAGCCCCCGCTCACCTCGACGTTTTGCCCGCTCACGTAGTCGCTCCCCGAGTCGAGGAAAAACCGGACGGCCTGTTGCATATCCTCGAACGACGCCGGGCGCCCGCGCGGGAGTTCGTCCGGGAACTCGTCAGAGTTCTCGACGACGTACGGCGAGACGGCGTTGACGGTGATGTCCGTGTCCTGCGTATCCGCAGCGAGCATCCGCGTGAACATCAGGACACCCGCCTTCGCCGCGAAGTAAGGGAAGTTCTTCGCGCTGACCAGTCCCTTCTCGCTAGAGGCGTAGCCGACGTTGACGATGCGGCCGTAAGACTGGGCGCGCATCGCAGGAAGGACGCGCTTCGAACAGAGGTAGGTCGCGTCGAGATTCGTCTCCATGACCCGCTTCCAGGTGTCGTACTCGATGTCCGCCCAGTGGCGGGGCGCGAATGCGCCGACGTTGTTCACGAGTATATCGACGGTCCCGAGGTCGGCCTCGATTGCGTCGAAGAGCCCATCGACGTCGTCGGGGTCGGTCACGTCGGCCTGAACGGTCGTCGCCCGGACACCCGACTCGCGAGCGCGGGCGGCCACCTCCTGGGCGGCATCGCCGCTGGTCCGGTAGTGGACCGCAACGTCTGCGCCGTCTGCGGCCAGCGCCAGCAGGAGTTCGCGACCGATGCCGTTCGCGCTCCCGGTCACGACTGCGACACGGCCGGAGAGGTCGGGGGTAATCACAGCGGCGGCTACGGCCCGCCGGGGCTTGAAGCCACGGGCGCGCTATTCCCCGTCGCGTGCCCGCCGTTTCCACTCGCGTTCCTGCTGGCGTTCGGTGACGTGGCGCCGGCCGTCGGCAATCTCACCGCGCACGCGCTGTTCGAAGGCCATCAGCTCCGAGAGGAACCCGTCCTGGTAGCTCTCGAGCACGTCGTACGACCACCGGTCCTCGTCGATGACTCCCCTCGGCAGGTACTGGTCGCGCAGGGCGTCGGCCACGTCGGCGTGGCCACACGCGCGCAGTTTCTCTTCGGCCTCGGCGAGGTGGTCCATCGCGTGCCCCGTCTTGTGGTGAAATTCGACGAGATCGCCGTGGGCACGGTGCAACCACTCGAGGCCGAGTTCGACGCTGTGAAGCGCCTCTCGCTCCCCGGCGCTCAGGTCCGCTCGGTCGCTGTGTTCTCCCCCAGACATGGTAACTGCTAGCACACAGATGCAGAAAAGTGTTGTCGCACCTAGAGAGCGTTCTCGACGGCACTGGCGACGCTCCTGGCTTTCTCCGCCAGCGGCGTCGGAATCAGCCCGTCGGCTTCGGCTGTGTCGAGTTCGTCGTCGTCGACGCGCTCGACGGTGCCGTCGGCGTGTTTCACCACGTCGACGTGGAGGTCGACATACCGGACGGCGTCGGGGAATATCTCGACGGGCGTACAGATGTTGACGTACGTCCCGCGTTCGGTCCCGTCCTCGCCGCGGTAGACCGTCGGATACCACCACCGACCCTCCTCGAATTTCGTAATCGCCACGTCGCCGGCCTGCCGGTCGACGCCGAGCGCGTCGTAGGTGCCACCGGGCGTCATCTCGCGGCGCAGTGTCAGCGACCCATCGGTCCCGTGGCTGGTGACCTCGCCGGTCCCGAGCGTGTAACACCGGCCGTCGGGTTTCCCGTGGGCGATACCGAGCCGGTCACCCTCCACCGGCCCGAACTGCCGTGTGACGGCGCCGAAGGGAAAGTCCTGGCCTCCGTCGCCACTCGCCGAATCGGCACACACCGCTTCCACGAAGTCGACGGCCGCACTCGCCTCGCGGTCGGCCGCCTTCGTGCGGTGGTGGCCGGCCATCGTCGCGGTCACCTCGCGGCGAATCTCGTCTAATGCAAAGCGCGAGTCCCGGCCGAACCACACCCACCACGTCGACTCGCCGTCCCAGTAGCAGTGGGGAGTGGCGTCGGTCGGGTCCGGCGCGTCGGCGAAGGCGTCGTCGAGCGCTCGCGCGCGGTCGGCGAGCGTCGCGAGAGTCTCGTCTAACGCGTCGAGGCTGGCGTCGTCGCTGGCCCGCCCCCAGTCGATGCCCCACCCCTCCGGCGGGTCGGTCGGCACGAGGTCGGCCAGTTCGGGACCGGTAGCACTGGCCGACTTCCCGCGGACGAGCGACGCCAGGCCGGCCTGGACCCGAATCGTGGTATCGAGCACCGGCCGACCGTCACTCCAGGGCGGCCTCGGGTCGTTGACCTGCACCCGGAGCTGGTCGCCGGCTTCGATTCGCCGTGTGCTCCTGGAGTACGGTAGGAATCCCTCGCCGTCACCGACGGCGACGACGGCGCCGCTCCCCAGTGTCTCGGTGACCTCCCCGGCGTAGACGGCCCCGCGAGGCAGGTCCGCTGCCCACGCGAGCGTATCCACGCCGACCCCACGGAGTCGCTCGACGACCGACTCGACGTGCGCGGAGTCGCCGACGACACCCACGCCCTGCCGGTCGTCGGTGGTCGTTACCGTCGTCGCAGCCGGTTCGACCGGCAACTCCGCGTCGAACCGCTCCCGAATCGGCGGGGACGCCTGTACCACGTCGTCGAGCAACTGGGTCAGCGCCGTCGTGTAGATACCGCGGATGCGGACAGTCATTGGTGGCGCTGGGGTCCCGACGCTCAAAGCTCCCCGGGGTTTGGAACAAACTGCTGCAAAACGAACCGCGTCCTCAGATGAAGGCGTTCAAAACGAGGATAAACGCACCGAAGAGGGCACCGAAGGCGACGATGGTCTTTGGGTCGATGCGAATCGCGTTGCTGTCCTCGGCGTCGAAGTACCGGACCAGTCCGGCACTGGACATCAGTCCGCCGCCGTCACTACTGCTCATACGCGTATCTGGGAAACGGTCCTGCCTAAGCCTTTCGACCGAGTGCGCGCTGCTCGCGAAGTGGAAAACCCTTATCTTCACCGCCGGAGTAGTTGTGCGAGAACCCATGACAGTCACGCTCAAGGACTTCTACGCAGACTGGTGTGGCCCGTGCAAAACACAGGACCCAATCCTGGACGAACTCGCGGAGGAGTACGAGGACGTCGAATTCGAGAAGGTCAACGTCGACGAGGAACAGGACGTTGCCAACGAGTACCAGGTTCGCTCGCTGCCCACGCTCATCATCGAAAACGACGACGGCATCGTCGAGCGCTTTGTCGGCGTCACACAGGCCGAAGACATCGAGGCCGCGTTCCAGCAGGCTGACGCCTAACTACTTTTTTCGGCGGCGGGTGTCGCACGCGAGCCTTCGGCTCGCGGCCCACCGCTTGCCGAAAAAACATAGTGAAAAAGGCTGCTCGCGGCCGGTAGGCCGCTCGCAGGTGCTAGCTTAGCGTTCACCGCATGGCTACCGCACTACACGACAGCCCTGCTTCTACCCGTTCTCGTGTCCCATCCAGCAGTGTATCACAGGTTTGGCTGAGAGTGAAGCATCGTCTTTATCGACCAGTCTGTGGCCGGGAACGCATGCCTCGGCGGCCTGCCGCGGCCGAACGATAACGGGGAAAGGCAGCGCTGCAGTCGCCGCAGTGCGATTGCGGTGCTGTGCGGTTGGCACAAAGCTGGCACCTGCGAGCGCTCTACCGAGCGCGAGCAGCCTCCACGCGAGTAACGCGAGCGTGGGCTCGTGGGAGCAAGCTCCCACGGTGTTTTTCGCCCACGTTCGGAAGAGCGGCGGCGCGCGCGACCCGACGCTGAAAAAGGTGGTTTACCAGAACTTGACGCCCAGGTCGTGCAGGTCCTCGTTGTTCGCAGCGAGGTTGATGAGCAACGGTGTCATCGATTCGACTTCGCTCGCGTTAGCGAGAGCGCCGGCGTCGAGGGCACGGATGCCCTCGATTCCCTCCGCGAGGGCGGTGACGGTCTCCTTGGCGTCGGCGTCGTCGGAGACGATGGGAACGTCCCAGTCGAGGTCGGCATCGAGGTCGGCGAGTTTGCCCGCCGCGAGGTTGTGGAAGGCCCCGACCACGGGAACGTCGTCGGGTGCGGCCTTCGCGGCGAGTGCGGTGACGCTGCCGACGCCAGGCGGGTTGTAGTGGACGCCGGCCTCGTCGCGCTGCATCCCGACCGCAGGGGAGACCAGAACCGTCTCGTCGAGTTCGTCAGTGACGGCGTCGATGGTGTCCGAGAGGTAGTAGGCGGGGACCGAGAGGACGGCGACGTCCGCCTCCGCCGCGGCGGCGGCGTTTTCCAGGCCAGCGATGTCGACGTCGTGGCCGCGCTCGGCCAGTTCCGACTCGTACTCGTCGGCTTTCGCCGCGGCTTTCTCGGCCTCACGAGAGCCGATGAGAACGTCGTGGTTCGTGTCGCGCGCCCACCGGAGCGCGAGACCCTGTCCGATGTCTCCAGTACCGCCGAGGAGTGCAATCTGCATACACGTAGGTTGGCCGAACGGCGAATAAGCGTTGTGAGTTCAGTCAACTCAGCAGGTCAGGCAGGTCGTTGACGGAGTCGACGACGGCCGCCGCACCGGTCTGCTCGTACTTCCGTTTGCCGCGCTCGCCGGTGAGTCCGCCGGTGAGAACGCCGACACCGTAGTAGGTCCGCTCGTCGACGTCGGCGGCGTTGACTGCCGTCCGCACGTCGTCGAGGGTGTCACCGACGAACGCGACGCTGTCGACAGACCCCTCGCCGGCGGCGTCGAAGCGTTCTGCCAGCGTCACCAGCGCGGCCGGGTCTGGTTTGCCGGCCTCCCAGTCGTCCATGGTAAAGCGGTGGTCGTCGGGCACCGAGAGTCCGGCGCGGTCGAGTGCGATGTCGGCCTCGGCCGCGGGGCGGCCGGTGAGCACGCCGACGTGGAACCGGTCGTGCAGTGTCTCGATAGTCGTAGCGTCGACGATGACCGGTTCGTCGTGGATGAACCCCGGCGTATCGAGAGCGGGGTCCCCGCCCTCGATGTCCCGGTAGAGGTCACTGCCGAGGTAGAGTTGCTGGAACACGTCGCGGAGACGGTCGGTGTCCCACTCGGCGAGGACGCGCTCGCGGTCGGCAGGGGTCAGTTCCTCGCTGACGACCGTCCGAGCGCCATCGAGGCCCCCGCCCACGCGCTGGATAGCGTCGGTAAACTGCGACAGCGAGCGCTCCATCCCCTCACGGCGAGCGAGGACGTAGAGTGCGGCGGCGTCGGTGAGTTCCCAGTCGTTGTTGAACCCGCCGGCGTCTTTGAACTGCTGGATGTCCCCGCGAGCGATGGTCTCGCCGTAGACCCGCTCGATGGACTCGACGATTGCACGGCGATAGGAGTCGGCGACATCGACGAGGACGCCGTCGACGTCCAGTACCACAGCATCGACGTTCATTGGTGATGGCAAGAGCGTCGACGTTCAACTAGCTTGCGAGAGTCGATTCCGGTCGGACGCGGCTACGATGTCTCGGTGCGGCGGCTCTGGAAGACAAACAGCGTCTCGCCGGGAAGTGTCTCCCTGCGGACGGGAATCGTCGGCGGGTCGGCACCGAGCGTCGTAAACAGGAACGCGGCGTCGACTGCGCGAGCGAGGTCGGCAATCGGCCGCTGGAGGTCCGGCGGGCAGTTGAGCGCGTAGACGGCGTCGGCGTCGGCGTAGACCGACCGGTCGGGGTCGGTCACGTCGTCGCGGACAAATGTGACGCCGTCGGGAACCGACCGCTCGGAGATGTCTGTCACTGTGACGGCCACGCCCGCGTCGGCGAGCGCGCCGGCGACGGCTGTTCGGTGCCCGACACCGACCTCGACGACAGTGTCGAAGTCGGCCAGTCGGCTGCCAATCGCATCGACAGTAGCGTCTCGCACGCGAGATTTTTATGTGACTGCTCCTCATAGGCGTTGGCATGCACGTCGACATCGTGCCGGTCGGCGAGGTCACTGCCGCCGTCAAACGGCAAGCCTCCAGCGGCCTCCGGACGGTCTATGACTGTGACGTGACCGTCCACGACCCCCAGTCGATACCCTCCGGGTCGTACGACACCAGCCGCGAACAGTACCGCGCAGAGGAGTTTATCGACCTCGCCAAACGCGTCGGGAGTGGCGAGAAAAACATCGCCATCACCCCGAAGGACCTGTTTTACCACCGGCGCAACTACGTCTTCGGCCTGGCTTATCTCGGCGGGAGTGGGTCGGTCATCTCCACGTATCGCCTGCACACCTCCTCCGACGGCGGGTTCTCGAATCGCTCCCCCGAGGACATCTTCTCGGACCGCGTCCGCAAGGAGGTCGTCCACGAGATCGGCCACACGCTCGGGCTGGAACACTGCGACAACAAACGCTGTGTGATGAACTTCTCGCCGACAGTCCGCGAAGTCGACGTCAAAGAGGAGACGCTCTGTGGCACCTGTCAGCGAAACGTCCTCTGACCCCGTATTCCGACGTTCTGACGGTCGATTTGCTTCCCGTACGGCGGTTTCCCCACACCCAAACTCGTTTGGTATTCAGATTATACTCCATGAGTGCATACCCATAGTTGCGTATGAGTCAGAGTCAATCACCCCGAACCGAAGAACTTGCAGACGTGTTCGTCGCCGTGACCGGCGACGAAGAAGTCACCGAGCCACAGGACAACGAAGGCGACAACCGCGAACTGCGCGGGGAGAGCCGCATCGACGAAGCCGTCGCGGACGGACTGGACGAGGCAATCGAGGGGATGGAAGCCGACACTGGCGACCCCGGCGAAGTCAGCGGAGGGTAATCACCCGGCCACCGCGCGCCCGTCCCCGCTGTCCCTATACAACCCGCCTGTTCTCGACGACGATACCGATGCCCGGCCTGATAGAAAAGCCGATGCTGTCGTCGACCTGTTGACCCATCCCCACGAACCGTTTGACGTCGATACTTCGGCGCACGGAGCGCCCACCTGACGTGGCGGTCACCTGCAAGAGTACGTCAGCGATGGCACGGAACGGTTCCAGCGTCGCGTCGGCGAGGCCGCTCGGGTCGACGGTGAGCACGACGGTCCTGTCGCCGCGTGCGATGCGGCGGAAAAACGAGATGACGCGCTGGGCCGCTCGCCGCCGGTCGGTCTGCCCGGCCAGCACGTCGAAGGTCGGGTCGTACCGGAGGATGTCGCCGAAGGTGTCGAGAATCGCCACGTCCGTCTCCCACATCCCCCGCGAGGACGTCAGCCGCGAGAGGAGTTGCGGCGGGTCCCCATCGCTGTCGAATCCCGAGAGGTCACCGAACAGATAGAGCAGTTGCCGGTCCAACAGCGCGGAAGTCACGTCGTAGGACAGCGACCGCATCTGGTCGAGAAAGGGCCCGACCGGCCGCTCGGTCGAGAGGTAGGTCACCTCGTGGGACTGTTCGGTCAGCCCGTAGGCAAATCGCCCGGCAAGCGTGCTCTTGCCGGCGCCGTATGTCCCCTCCACGAGGACGATACTCCCCTTCGGGAGGCCCCCACCGAACGCTCGGTTGAGCTGGTCGTGGTGAGCGAGGCCGAGCGAGTAGAGTCTGCGCTGCCACGGCGTAGAACGCATCGGTCGATACTCGACGGCACGAGACAAGAAGGCTTGGGACAGACTACCCGGTCAGCTGTTCGAGTCGGTCGGTCGTCATCGCATAACAGGTCCGAATCGGCCCGTCGAGCATCGCCTCCGAGGCACGGAAGTGAATCGACCGGCCGGGCTGGATGAGCGCTTCCTCGGGCACGTCGATGGCGTCGGGGTGACCACGCACGAGTCGGGCGGGAATCTCCCACTCGAACCCCCCGTCGTCGGACTCGACCAGCGGCGTCGTCGTCACCTCACGGTAGTGCTCGTAGTCGAGGTCTTCGTTTGCCATCACCAGCACGCGCACGTCCTCGCGGACGTACCAGTGGACATCCTCCTCGCCGGTCAGTTCACCCGCAAAGAGTGCGTCGGGAAGCCGCGGCGGCGTCGGCATCGCGTCGGTCGGTTCCGTGTCGATGTCCGTCGACGTGACTGCGGGCCGGTCGAGCTTTTCGATGTCTTCGGGGTCCGACACCTCGGGGGTCGGCGACGGGTGTTCCCACTCGCCACTTTCTTCGGCGACCGTTTCGGGGTCCTCGTCCATTGTCTATACCTGAAGCGACTGCCTAATAAGAGTGGTCGCTCCGGACGCCAGGACACCGTAGCCGGGCGAACGGAGCCGGGTCCCGTTCGCGCGAACCGAGCCAGCGACACTCACGGCAAGAATCGAAAGACGGCAAGGATACGTGTCCCGACGTATCGCACCTTTATATTGTGCCAGCGACAACATACTACTATGACGATACGTGACCTCGTTCAGACGGATGTCGTCACAGTGTATCTCGACGACAGTCTCCTCGACGTCGCCGAAGTGTTGCGAACAGACGGCGTCGGCAGCGCCGTCGTCCTCGATGCACACGACGAGCCACTCGGCATCGTCACCGACCGTGACCTCGTGGTCTACGGCCAGCAGTTCGTCGACACGTTCGAAGACACGGCAGTCAACGAAGTGCTGTCGATGGACGTCTTCTCGGTCGAACCGGACACGGAACTCGACGGGCTCGCCGCACAGATGCGCGAGGAACGGGTCCGGCGCGTCCCGGTCATCGACGACGGGGAGTTACTGGGTATCATCACACTCGACGACATCATCGTTCACCTGGCCGACACGCTGGACAATCCAATACTCGAAGACCTCGCGGCGGTCATCAAGGCAGAATCGCCAGCCGAAAATCCCGAGACGACGAGCGATACAGCCTGAGACTCTTAGGGCGCGTAGTAGTACTCGCCCTTGTTCTTTTGCTCGCGGTCGAGTTGACTGTCGGGCTTGTTGATACGCGGTCGGGAGGTACGCTCGTCCCGGCGGAAGGTGATGTCGAGATTCGAGAGGAACTCGTTCATCCCATCGCGCATGCCCTGTGGCGGCGCGGCGTGACCGTGTTCGGCCGGTTCGCCGTCGAAGACCAGCAGGCGGTCGGCCAGCAGGTCAATCATGTAGATGTCGTGGTCGATGACCAGGGCCGTCGCGTCGTGGTTCTCCGCGTAGCGCCGGATGGCGCTCGTCGCGAGCACCCGCTGTTCCACGTCGAGGTGGGCAGAGGGTTCGTCCAGCAAGTAGAGGTCGGCGTCCTCGGAGAGACAGGCCGCGATGGCGACCCGCTGGCGCTCCCCGCCCGAGAGGTCGGTGAGGTTCTGCTCCATGACCGCATCGAGCTGGAGCGGCTGAGCGATTTCTGTCGTCCAGTACGACGAGCCGAAGTCGTCGGTAATCGACGCGAGGAACGCGTCGACCCGCATCGGCTGGTCGATGTCGATGTACTGGGGTTTGTACGCGATGTCGAGGCCCGAATCCAGGCTGCCCGTATCGGACTCGAGTTTGCCGGCGAGCAGTTTCGCGAACGTCGACTTCCCGATACCGTTCGGGCCGACGACGCCCAGCACTTCGCTCTCGCGGATGGTGCCGGCCTCGACTTCCAGCGAGAACTCGCCCTCGCCGTAGCTTTTCGTGAGTTCGGGATACTCGATGACCACGTCGCCCGTCGAGATGGTGCGCGGCGCGTGTTCCTCGAACTCGATGTTCGTCTCCCGGATGCGCATGTTCTCGTTGTCGAGATACCCCGAGAGATACTCGTTGATGCCGCCTTTGACCGATTTCGGGTCGGTGATGACACCGAAGGCACCGGGCTGACCGTAGGCGACGTGGATAGCGTCAGCAAGGAGGTCCAGGATTGCGAGGTCGTGCTCGACGACGAGCATCGAGCGGTCGCCGTCGTCGGCGAGTTCCCGAACCAGGCGCGCGGCGGTCATCCGCTGGCCGATGTCCAGGTACGGCGTAATCTCGTCTAAGAAGTAGAAGTCGGCGTCGCGAGCGAGCGTCGCGGCGAGTGCGACCCGCTGGAGTTCGCCGCCCGAGAGGGTGTCGATGTGCTGGTCGACGACCGGGGCGATGCCGAGTCGCTCCACGAGGTCGTCGAGGACCCCACGTTCGTCGGTCTGTTCGAGCAGTTGGCTCGTCGGTCCGTCGAACTGGTCGGGAATCTGGTCGACGTACTGGGGCTTTCGGGCGACGGTGACGTCGCCGTCGCGCATCGATTCGAGGTACTCCTGCAGTTCGGTGCCGCGATAGGTGTCGAGAATCTCGTCCCAGTCGGGTTCGGTGCCGATCTGGCCGAGGTTGGGCGCGAGTTCGTCCGCGAGGATGCGGACGGCGGTGGTCTTCCCGATACCGTTCGGCCCCAAAATACCGGTGACTCGGCCCTCCTGCGGTGCGGGCAGGCCGTAGAGTGCAAAGGAGTTCTCGCCGTAGCGGTGGACGGGGTCGTCGTCGAGTTCCTGCGGGAGGTTGATAATCTCGATGGCGTCGAAGGGGCACTTCTCGACGCAGATGCCACAGGTTTCACCGAGACAGATTTCCTCGGAAATCCACACCTGGTCGTCGGTCCCCTGGAAGGGTTCGCCCTCCTCGAAGCGCTCGTCGCGGGTGATGATACACTCCTTCCCGGTTCGGTTTGGCGGGCAGAAGTTCACACACTCGTAGCTACACCGGTCCGGTTGACAGCGGTCCAGGTCGACGACTGCGATACTATCGTCTGCCATGTTATTGAAGTGCGCCGGTTGTCAGCATGATTCCCCAGGTGATAAACCAGAGCACGAACGTCATAAACCCGATATAGAGGTAGTCTTTCGTAGAGAAATCGGAAACGTCGACACCCAGCACGCGCAACAGCGGGAGCTGAACGAGGACAGCCCCACCGAAGAGCAACACGCCCACGGAATCCTCCGGCCCGGTGGCGACGAGGGTCGAACCCACACCGGCGAGCATTCCGAGGACCGTCGCAAGCGTCGTAACGGTCACCCCTCGGAGGTGCGCACTGAGTCCGTTGCCCGTTTCAGTAGCCATGTGCATCTCTGGACGACGCGGCGTAAAAAGGAGTTCGTTCGGGACCGACGAGCGATTTATATCTCGGCCGCCAATCGGAGACAGCAATGGGTGACGAGACTGCGACCCCGGCCGACGAGACCACGAGTACCGCCCCGTTCCTGTTCTTGCTCGGCCTGGTCGGCTTCCTTGGCACCCTCGCGGCCTTCGTCGCCGACCTGCTGACCGGCCACGACATCCTCCGGAGTCTGCTCGGCAACGCGGCCAGCGTGGGCGTGCTGGTCTGGTGGGCGGCGACGGACACGCTGGGAGACCCCGACTCGAGCGTCGACTCACGGAGCGGGGCCGCGGGGACCGGGCTGCTCTTGCTCGGCCTGTATCTCGTCGTCGGCGCGGCTGTCGTCGGCCTGACGAGTCCGTTCCACGACCGGTTTGGGGTCGTGCCCTGGACCGCCGGAACGGGCGTCGTGTTCGTGGTGGTAGGCTTTGTCGTGCTCCCGCGAGCGGCGATACTGGACGCCAGCGACGGCGAGACGGACACGACCGACACCGGAGAAAAAGAGGGCAGTTGAGCGTCGTCCGGTCCAATCCCTCAATCTTTATACAGCCGGCGACCCCACGATGTACCGATGACAGATTCCGACGGGGAGGAAATTGCCGACCTTCCGCCGAGCGCGAAGCTCGTCTACAAGGTTCTCGAATACAACGGGCCACTCACCCAGAAAGGCATCGTCGAGGAGTCGATGCTCTCGGCCCGGACGGTCCGCTATGCCCTCGAACGCCTTGACGAAATCGGAGTTATCGAAGAGGACGTGTACTTCGCCGACGCGCGCCAGAACCTCTACGAAATCGTCGACGAAGCCGTCGAAGCCGAACCCGCCGTCTCCGACTGACTGTTTTACTCGACCGAAGACGACGCTACGACGGAACGACCGTAATCGTCCGCCCGTGGTCGATAGCCGACTCCAGTTCTTCAGCGATGGCGCTCCCGCGGGAGACCTGAATCTCGCCGCCCCGTGAGACGGTCGCAGTAAAGAGGTACTCGCCGTCGGCCTGTACCTCGACGGTGTCGCCGGCGTGGCCCTCCATGGGCACGATGACGTGACGGCTCGTAATCTCGGGGACGACCGTCTTGCCGGCCATGCCGCCACTCGGGCCGCCACCGCTGTCGTTCCCGCCGCCCTGACTCTTCCCGCCGGGCTTTTCGGCGAACGTGCGGACGTCGATGTTGATGCCCAGACGGTCCTCCACATCGGAGATTCGGCCGCCGCCCTTGCCGATGACCCCGGAGATGTCCCGTTCCTCGACCCAGACGATAGCGGTCTCGGGGTCTCGGAGTTCGACTTCGACGTGACCCTGCGCGATAGCGCGAATCTCTCGCTCGATTTCCTGTTTGGCGATGCGGTCGACGCCGCTTTCGGCACCGGGACCGCCCTCCTCTTCGCCGATGGGGACGGTGACGACCTGCCGGTTGAAGGTGTAGATCTCGTAGGCCGGCTGGTCGGTCTCGAAGTCGGTAATCATGATGACCGGCCGGGCGAGGTCTTCCTCCATCAGCCCCTCCGGGACCTTGACCTCGGTGTGGACGTCGTAGACCGTCTCGACTTGCCCGTCCTCGATGTAGACGACGGTGTCGACGACCTGCGGAATCAGACCGAGTTCGACGCGGCCGATGAGCCGCTGGAGCGCGTCGATGCCACGCGTCGCGTGGACGACCCCGACCATCCCGACACCCGCCAGCCGCATGTCCGCGAAGACCTCGAAGTCGTCCGTTTTCCGGACCTCGTCGTAGATGGTGTAGTCGGGCCGGACCATCAATAGCGAGTCGGCGGTCTTGGACATTTCGCCGCCGAGTTCGGTGTACTGAGTTATCTCGTCCCCGACCTGGAGGTCCCGCGGTTTCTCCATTGTCTTGACCGCGTAGTCCGAATCGGCGAGGAACTCGGCGACCGCCTGTGCGAACGTCGATTTGCCTGCGCCGGGCGACCCGGAGATGAGGACGCCGCGCTGGCGTTCGAGCAGTCGGTCGCGGAGTTCGTCGGCGTGCTCGTAGTCATCCAGGTCCGTCTTGACGATGGGTCGAACGGCCGTAATCTCCAGCCCGTCCGAGAACGGCGGGCTGGCGATGGCGATTCGGTCTGTGCGAAACTGGATAATCGTCATCCCTGGTTCCGAGAGTTCGACGAATCCGTCGGGACTGGACTCGGCGGCTTCCTCGATGTCGGCGATGTACTCGCGCATCTCCGACTCCGAGAGGGGGTCCTCGGCGATGGTCTGGTAGTGCATCTGGCCGATGGCACCGCGCTTTGCCATCGGGGCCATGCCGGTCTTGAGGTGGACGCTCATCGTCTCCTCGTCGAAGAACTCCTCGATGGCGAGGCGGTCGACGTCGCGGCTAGTCGGTTCGACTTCGATGACGCGGATGCCTTTCGCGCGGGCGACCTCCGCCTGCACGTCGTCACTGGTCAACAGTGTCGCGCCGCGGTCCTGTGCGATGTCGCGGATGAGCGCGTCGATTTCGCCCTCGCCGGCGTCGCGCTTCTCGATGGCCTCGGGACGGCGGCCGACGTACTCGACGTCGACAGTGCCGTCCTCGTCGAGGGCAACCAGTCGCTGGAGCTCTTCGAGTCCTTCCCAGCCGGTCTGGCGGCCGTCGTTTGCCTGTGCTTCGAGTTCGCCGACGACTGCCTCCGGTACGACGATAGTCCCACCGGCAAAGCCGGTGCCGACCGCCTCTGAATCGGGGTCGGCGTCGGCCTCGATCTGCTCGGACACGCGGCCGTCGATGACCACGCTCGTGTCCGGTACGATTTCCATGCGAGTTCTTGGCCACGTTCACTGATAAGCATCCGGATACTGCAGTCCCCTTTCGACGGAATTATTTCGACACCGACGGTCGGCCACGGTATGTCACTCATCGGCGCCGCGACCGTCGGTGGGGCCATCGGCGTCACGCACGCGCTGGAGGCCGACCACCTGGCCGCGATGGCGACGCTCGTCGACGGGAACCGGTCCTCGCTGGTCGGTGCCTCGTGGGGGCTCGGTCACACGGCACCGATTCTCGTCGTCGGGCTGCTCTTTGTCACACTCGGGGTCACCCTCCCCGCATCGGTGACCGCCGCCTTCGAAGTGGTCGTCGGCGTCGCGCTGGTCGCCTACGGGATTCGACTCGCAGCCGACGCCGCCGGATACCTTGGACGCGAGACCCACAGCCACGGCCAGCCGAGTCACGACCACCTGCGCGTCGGTGACGTCTCGCTGGGGATTGGGCACAGCCACCTCGACGGCGACTCCGTTTTCGTCGGCGCCCTCCACGGGCTGGCCGGCAGTGGGGCGCTGGTCGTCGGGATGGCCACCACCACCCAGTCGGTCGATTTGGCGCTTACCTTCCTGCTCGCGTTCGGCGCGTGCACGACGCTGACGATGACCGCTATCGCGACAGTCTGGGGGAAGACACTCGGAACGGGTCTCGACCGCCTGTTGAAAGTCGGCGGCGGCATTGCGGGAGCCACGGTCGGCGCTGCGCTCGTCGCCGAAGTGACGCTCGGACTGGCGGTGTTGCCCTGAGACCCACCGTCACTCCGAGTCCTCCGGGAGCGCAACGACGTTCTCCCGGCCGAGACGGAGTTTCTCGACGGTCCCCTCCTCTGCCAGTTGGCCGACAAGCCGCGACGTCTTCGAGGCCGACCAGTCGAACTCGTCGGTGAGTGCCGCCTGTCGCATGCGCCCGCCGTGTTCCTCCAAGAGCGCGACGACACGCTCCTCGTCGGTCAGGACCGGCGTTTCTTCACCCCGGGACTCCCCTGTGGAACCACTGTCCGTATCGTGCTGGGCGGGTGCGGTGTCAGTCGCTGTCGCCGCTGGCTGGTCGTCCACGTCGGCAGCCTCCCGTCGTCGATACAGCACAACGCCGAGGAAGGCGGCGAGGGCCAGTACTGCCAGACCGGCAACGACGGTAAGACCACCCGGACCGGGCGACCGTGTTGGAGCGGTTGGCGACCCGGACTCCGACGTCGTCGCGCTGTCGGTCGGTTCGAATTCGACCGTCGGCTGGCCGTCGGCGAAGTCCTCGCGGCCGCTCCAGGTCAACAGCCCGCCGTCCCGGCTATCAGGGTCGGGTTCGACGCGGCTGGTCTCGTACCCGGGCGGTGTCTCGACCTGGAGGCGGTCGTCTGCAGCGATGAAGAATCCGCCCTGGAAGACGTCACCGACGGCGAGTGTCCCGTCCTGCTGTGCAGCGAAGTTCGTCCAGGTGAACTCGTAGGTGACGACACCCCACCGCTGTGGCACCTCCTGGATGCGTGTCGAGGCACGAAAGCCGTTGGCGGTCATCTCGCGGCCAGTGGCGTTTTCGGCGTTAGCGACGACCCCGCGCATCCGGTCGCGGAACGGGTCGAGATACCGGCCGGTGTCGTTTCGGAACTGTTCCTGGAAGGCCTCGTACTCCGCGACGCGGTCGGCGGTGTCCAGTCGCGTCCGAAACTGGAGTGTCCAGGTGGCCGACCCGTTCGCGTGAACCTCGATTCTGGTGACGGTGTTGTCCGTCTCGGGCTGTGACTGCTGGGCGCTGGCGATGCCGATCGCTGCTGGCTGGACCGCGCCGAGCAAAACGAGCGCGAGCACACCGACTAGCACAGGCGTCGGGTAGCGAGCGCTCGATGACACAGTCTCCGTATCCAGACGGAGTCGTATTAAGTAATGCGCTCGCCGGCAGCCAGCAAGTCTGCAACCGACTGCAAACGGCTGCAACTCACGCCCAATTGCCCGCAAGCGAATGCAACTGACTGCAACGGCCTGCCAGCATCGACCCCGTTTATACCCGTCTGGGTCGTGGCATCGTCCACGATGAACCGAACCGCTATCGCCGCACTCGTGCTCGCAGTGGTTGCCGTGGTCGGGATGACCGCCCCGGCAGTGGCACTGTCGCCGAGTCCCGGCGTACAATCCGTCGACGGGGTCACAGACGAGCCAGTGACGGCACCCCAGATGGAAAACGAGTCGGTAAACGACTCGCAGACAGAGACAGGGAACGACTCACGCGTGAACGTCACGGTCGGCCAGCAACTCTCGACGGTCATCAGCACCTCGAGCGACGAGGTCCAGACCGAGTTCGAGAACACGGCCTTCGAGCTCTCCGTCGAGACCGACAATGAGGAGGAACAGGCCGAAGCGGTCGCCGACCGCGCCGAGGAACTGCGCGACCGGGCCGAGGACATCCGTGAGGACTACGAAGACGCTACCGAAGCGTACGACGAGGGTGACATCACGCGCTCGCAGTACGCCCAGCAACTCGCGACGCTGAACGCGCGGGCGTCGAACATGCTTGGCAGCTACGAACGGCTCCAGGACCGCGCCGCGAACGTCTCCGCGCTCGAACTACGTGCCGCGGGCCTCAACCAGACGGCGCTTGACAACGCAGTCGGGAATCTGAGTGTCGTCAGCGGGACCGGCGCTGCTGGCCTCCTCGACCGATTCACCGGCCAGTCACAGGGTGAAATCGAACTCGAGACCAGCAACGGGCTCGAAATCGAAATCGAGAGCGAGGACGGCGAGTGGACTCGTGGCTTCGAGCGCCCACAGCAGGGCAACGGCAGTTTCGTCGTCGACCAGAGCACCGCCCTCGATACCGCTCGCGGTGTGCTCTCGACCGACCGTGACGGCGACTGGACGCTCAGTGCCCTCGACCGCGACGACGGCGCCTACGAGTTCGAATTTGCCTTCTATGGCCCGAACCACACCGGTGAGGCCGAGGTGAGTGTCGACGGCGAGACCGGCGAGGTCTTCGCCCTCGAAGAAGAGATCGAACGGCGTGACGACGATGACGACGACAGCGAGGCAGATGACAACGACGGTGAAGACGACGAGGACGACAGCGATGATGAAGACGAGGACGACGAGTCTGAAGGGCCGCCGCTGTCACTCTCGCTGGTCAACGGGACCGCGACGGCCGGCGGAACCGTCACGGTGTCCGTGTTCGCCGGTGGCGAACCGGTCGCTGGCGCGAGCGTCGAACTCGACGACCAGCACGTCGGCACGACCGACGAGAACGGGACGATTGCGGTCACGCTGCCCGACGACGACGAGGCCGAACTCAAGGTCGAGTCGGGCGACCGCGAAGCCGAACTCGAATTCACGCTGCGACAGGAAAGCAGCGACGACCGGACCGACCGCGAGATTAGCGAGCGCCTCGACGTCTCCGGCAGCGTCGACAACGGCACCGTCTCGGTGCGTGCCACCTACGACGGCGCCGGACTCGCCAACGTCTCCGTCCTCACTGACGGGAACCAGGTCGGCACCACGGACGGCGACGGAACGCTCACCTTCCAGACCAACGCCACCGAGGAACTCGAAGTCACGCTGTTGAAAGGGCAACTCGAAGCCGAACTGAGCTTCGAAATCGGCGACGACGGAACCCTCGCACTGGACGAGGTCGGCATCGACCAGCGAGACGAAGACGAGGTCGAAGCGGACGACGAGGATGCAGAGGGTGATGACGACGAAAGCGAAGAAGAGGACGCAGACGACGACAGCGAGGAGACCGACACCGACGACGGAGAAGATGAGGAAGACGACGAAGAAACCGAGGACGAAGATGACGAAGAGAGCGACGACGAAGATGAAGAGGACGAAGAAGAGGACGGTGAGTAATGGCCGGTGACCGCACACCTCGCGTTGCGGCCCTCGTCGCGCTCGCTGTCGTCCTCTCGACGGTCGGGGTCGCCGCCGTGGCGTCGCCGGCGGCGGCGTCGGGACACACACAGACGGAGTCTGCCTTCGTCGTCGACCTCGCGGAAGACGGCTCGGCCACGGTGTCGCTGACGGTCACGTTCGACCTGACGACCGACAGCGAACGCCAGGCGTTCGAGGCGCTCCGGGAGAACACGACGGCACGACAGCAGCGGGCGGCCCAGTTTGGCACGCGGATGGACGCCATCGCAGCGCGTGCCGAGAGCGATACCGGCCGCGAGATGGCGGTCCGTGACCCGTCTATCGCGTTCGCCACACGGAACGACACCGGCGTCGTCACGCTGGCTGTGACCTGGGCGGGACTCGCCGCCGAAGACGGTGACCGCCTCGTCCTCAGTGAGCCGTTCACCGACGACTTCGCGGTCGACCGACCGTTCAGCGTGGTCGCCCCCAATGGCTACCAGATTACGTCGGCAACACCATCGCCGGACGGGCAGACACAGACCGACGCGACGTGGGCTGCAGGGTCCACGTTCGAGAACTTCGAGGTGACTGTCGCCCCCGGAGAGGAGACGACGACTGGCGGTGAGAGCGGTCCCGGCTTTGGCATCGCTGTCGGTGCCGTCTCGGTCCTCGCGGCCCTCCTTGGCATCCGACGCTTCGGACGCTAATCTCCGAACGCTCTTTTCGCTACTCCGAACAGAAAGTCAACAGTAAACATCTGGCAGCCGTTGTCGCCGTATGGACAGCCGTGAGTTGACTCGCGACCTCGTTGCGATTCCCAGCCACGACGACGAGACGGCCGCGGGCGACTATATCGAGACCTGGCTCCGTGAGCGGACCGACGCCAGCGTCACCCGGGACGACCACGGCAACGTCATCGCCCGACGAAACACCGGTACGGACACGTCGCTGGCACTCGTCAGCCATCACGACGTGGTGCCGCCGGACGATTCCCAGATTGTAGACGGCGAGTACGTCATCGACGAACAGGATGGCCGCCTCTATGGCCGCGGCAGCGCAGACATGAAAGGCGCCGTCGCCGCGGCGATGGTCGCCTTCCGCGACGCGACGGACCTCGATTGTGAACTCGTCTTCGTCTCCTTCGTGGGCGAAGAGCAGGGCGGCGTCGGCGCGCAGGCAGCACTCGAGGACGGATTCGCGCCCGACTACGCCATCGTCGGCGAGGGGTCGACCGGCTACTCCGCCCCCGAGACGACCGACGTGGCCGTCGCCCACAAAGGTCGTCGCGGGTCGACGATTACCGCCGCCGGCACAGCGGCCCACGCCAGTGAAGTCGAGAGCGGGGAGAACGCCATCTATCGGGCCAGCGACGCCATCCACGTCGTTCGGAACCTCGATTTTCCGACGACCGACGTGCTCGGTCACGACCTGGCTGGGAGCGTCGCCGTCACGGAAATCGAGGGCGGGTCGGCATGGAACGTCATCCCCGAGGCCTGTTCGGTAACCGTCGACGAGCGGACGGTGCCTGGCGAGCGCGCGCCACTGGAGCGAGTCGAGGAACTGCCGGGCGTCTCCTGGTCCGTCGACCAAGACCTCCCGCCGATGGCCTGTGACGACGGCGATTTCGCGGAGCTGGTCGTCAGTGCCGCCGCCAGCGCACAGGAAGGGACCCCAGAACAGGTGGTCAAACCGCACGCCACCGACGCAGGCTGGCTCGCGCAGGCGGGTACGACCTGTGTCGTCTGTGGGGCGGCCGAACCCGGCCAGGCCCACACCGCCGAGGAGAGCGTCTCCTGGGAGGTCGTCGAGCGGTGTGAGAGAATATACCATGCCGTCGCCGAGCGGTTCTAAACGGCGCGTTTGGCGCGTTTGGCGCGTTTTGCTGCCGTAGAGGGTGTTTTCGAGAGCTTCTGGTGAGTCTGTCGAGCGAGTTGGGATAAAGCTCTCACTGCGATATGAAACGGTGAGTTAGGCGGGATACCGGAGCAACGCAGTGGTGGTCGGGTTGTCTTCGACGTGGGTCAGTCGTCAGCGGGTGCCGGGGCGGTCGGTGCCTCCGGGTCGACCGTGGCCGGTTCGGTTGCTGGCGTCCATTCCAGATTGCGCTCGTAGTGGAACGCCTGGTGGTCCTGCGTCGGGTCGACGACGGTTAGCGAAAGCCAGTCGTTGTCCAGGAGTTCGGTCAGTTCGTCGTTGTCGGCCAGGACGGCGGTGACGCGCTCGACCGGCGCGTGGAGGACCGTCGAGAGGCGCAGCGGTTGGTGGTGCGGTGTATCGGCGGCGGCCATCAGCGACTGGAGCGGGAGCCCGGTCATCAGGTCGCCGCCGTTGCCCTGGTAGACGCCGACGTTGCCGACGGGGTTGTGGGTCACCTTCGAGCCACTGCCGTAGACGGCGTTGTCGACCGTCGAGAAGTAGTACTGGGTGTTTATCCACTGGGTGACGACCATCGGGCCGGTGAGAATCGCTTCGAGCGCGTCACCGTCGGGGTCGGTCGACCAGTCGTAGGAGTGGAGAAAGGCGCGCCCGTCGAGGTCGAGGTCACTCGTCAACTCGCGGGGCCCGACGACGAATCCGGCGTTGCCAGCCAGCCCCCACTCCGGACGCGTCTCGGCCCAGTCGGCGGCGCGGCGTTCCGTCTCCCTGACGGCCGCCGACCCGTCAACACCCATCGACGCCGAGCGCTCGGCGGTCGCGCTCTCGCGGGCCGTATCGAGGTCCGCGCGCAGGCGTTCGAGGTCCGCTGCGTGGCTCTCCGGGACGTGGCCGTCGTACAGGTCGATTTCGTCGGTCGTGGTGTTGTGCTGGCCGGCGAGGAAGACGGTGTCCTCGGGCACGTCGAAGTCGCGCTCGCGCAGGGCCGTCCTGACCGCGTCGTCGTTACAGATTGCCGCGAGGACGCGGGCGCTCGGGCCACCGGGGTTGCCAGCACAGGCCCCACAGTCCAGACTCGCGTCGTAGGGATTGTTCGCCGTCTCGCTGGCGTGGCCGGTGAAGACCACGAGGCGCCCGAACGTCTCCCAACCCATCAACTCGAAGGCGGTCGCGGCGTACTCGACTTTCTCCTCGTGGGTCAGGCCAACCGGGAGGTCGCCAGCGTAGGTGTGCTGGTGGTGGACGACCGGGTCACAGAACTCGTGGTCGTCGGGCGTCACGTCGTCGGCGCTGTCCAGCAGGTCGGAGACACGACCGGGGACAAGCGTGCGAGCCGCGAGCGCCAGTCCGTATCCGCTGCCGGCGTTCTCGACGAAGCCGAAGGCGGTCGCTGGGTTGGTCTTCAGCGTCTCGACAATCTCGCCCGCGGCGTCGCGGAGACGCGACCAGCGGTCGTGGCTCGCCTGTGCGTCCTCGTCTGTGGGTAGCTCCGCAATGTGGTGCTGGGAGTCGAGAATCGGCGGGCAGGCGTCGACCGACACGTCGGCGTCGTAGCCGTGGTACTCCATCGGGATACCGAAGAAGCCAGCGTAGCCGTGGGTCTCGTAGTCGCCCGTGGCCTCGATGTGACGGCGGAGTATCTCCGAGCGCGTGTCGATACAGAAGACCATCTGGGCGTCCGGGCGACCGGAGGAGTCGCTGTCGGCGAGGGTCTCGCTCTCGGCGGCGACGCGCTCGACGAGGTCACTGCGATAGCTCGCCTCCCACGCACTCAGGAACGCTTCGGCGAGGTCGTCGGCCGCCTCGGACTCGGTGCTGTCGAGGCCAATCGACGGCTCGATACCGACACCGAAGGCGTCCAGTAGCGCGAGGCGAGCGGCGAGGTAGCCATCGAGCGTGATTGGGTACGTGGACTGCCACGCACCGTCGCCGGCAACGCGTTGTTTGATGAAGCCGGCCCAGCCAGGGAGCGCGGCGAACTGCTCCTCGAAGATGGGTACCCGCTGGCTCTCGGGGTACGGCTCCAGCACCGACTCGATAGTCTCGATTGGCGACGCCGGCAGGTCGGCGACGACCCCCTCGTCGGGAATCTGGTCGTCGTACGCGGCCACCGACCGGAAGGCGCTGTAGAATCCGTCCTCGCGGTTCGGCATCGGCCATTGGGCCTGGCCTTCGTCGAGGAACGCCGACAGCCACTTCGTCAGCACGTGGTCGACCCGCTCAGCGTCGGTACTCGGAGTCTCCGTCTCGACGCTGGAGTCCATGCGCTCCAGCAGGGTTTCGGGGTCGCCCTCGTAGCCGCGCTCGGCCAGTTCCGAATCGAGTATCTCGGGGTCAATCTGCCCGTCCTCAAGAGCCGCCCGGAACGTCTCCGGGCTCGGATAGCCGCGGCCGCCCAGGAGGTCCCCGGCTTGAGTGACGGCCTCACTGAACGGCATGTCCTCGAAGCCCGAAAGCGGGTTGGCCGTCACGAACGAGTGAATCGGCCAGACCGACCCGACGGTCGTCGCTGCCTTGTCGATGCTGTCGTCGATAGTATCTTCAGTACTCATTGTATTCCTCCGTGGCGGTCAGCACAGTGCTGGAAGCGGGTTGGCTCGCGTTCAACAGCGCAACGTAGAGGCGCTGGCTGCGCTCGTGGACGCCGGTCTCGATTGCGACGTAGACAGCGAGGAAGACGGCGGCGACGACGCCGTGGAGCGCGGTCAGTTCGGTCGGGGCGGCGACAATCGGAAGCCCGGACAGGACACCCGAGATAGCCACGTAGACGAGCGCATAGACGGTGATGGCCGGGATGAAGACCAACGGGACCGCGCCGTAGCGGGCCGTCGGCGAGAGTGCGGTGTGCGCGACAGCGCTGCGGGCCGCGTGCAGCGTGGTGAATACCACGAACAGGACGAGCAGGAGTCCGCTGGAGAGGGTCGTTCCCTTCCCGGTCAGCAGCGCGAACACCGCGCCGCCGGCCAGTCCGGTCGCCAGGACGACGACGGCGCCTGCGAGACTGGTCTCGTGGGAGTCGCGCTCGGTCGGGCTGGTATGCTCGACCTGCCCGCCCGCGCTGAGGAAGTGATACGCCTTGTAGAAGCCGTGCAGGATGAGGTGGGTGATAGCGGCCCCGAAGAAGCCGAGACCGGCCTGCATAATCATGAATCCCATCTGTCCGACCGTCGAGCAGCCCAGTTCGCTCTTGACGTCCGACTGGACGGCTTTGAGCAGTTTTCCGAGCAGGGCACTCGCTGCGCCGACGGCCACGATGCCGAGCATGAGTGTCGTGTCGACGGTCACGACCGGCGCGAAACGAATCAGCAGGATACCGCCCGCGTTGACGAAGCCAGCGTGCATCAGCGCCGAGGCGGGCGTCGGGGCGGTCATCGAGGAGAGCAGCCAGCTGTGGAACGGGACGAGTGCGGACTGAATCATCGCCGCGAGAACGAGTGCGACCGCGGCGACTACCCACACCGGCCCGCCGAGGCTGTCGGCTGACGCGGCAATGCCGGAGACTGTCGTCGCGCCGGTCGCCCACCACAGCGCCGTCAGTGCCACGCCGAGGAGTGCGCTGCTTGCGAAAAAGGACCGGCGAGCGACGCTCGCGGCGGCCCGTGCCTGAGGCCAGCCGTCGACGGTGCCGATGAGAGTCGCCATCAGCAGGCCCATCGCCAGCCAGAGCAGCCAGAACAGCCCGACGTGGTCGGCCGCAACGAGGCCCATGACGGCCACCGTGAAGCCGAACACCGTTGTGAAGAAGCTCGTCTCGTGGGCGCTCCCGGCCATGTAGCGGCGCGAGTAGCTGTGGATGATGGCGCTGAAGAAGGTGACGACCACCCATAGCAGGACGGTCAGCCCGTCGATGGCGACCACACCCGGAACCTCCCACGCGCCACCGAACCGGACTCGGGCGAGGAGGGCGGCGACACTCGCGGCAAACAGCGACCACACGAGCCAGGTTAGTGCCACGGGCACGGACGGCGATTCGACCGTCGTGTCCGGGAGCGCTCCGACCGTCGGTTTCGAGGTGCGTCTTGACATCGTTCAATCTATCGTACGACCCATCCCGGCAACCGAGACGAACTCGAAGTCCGTTTCTGGTCGTCTTTATTTGTATTTGAGAACAGTATGCCTATTAAGCTTGTCTATATTCACAGACTGTTCGTAATTTAGTCACTATAGAACATTATGGTTTTGGGTGTGGGAGTTGTTATCAGGCTACAGGAATCAGGCCAGAAGACGTGCAACTACGAAGGGAGTGCGTCGAGAACCTCGGCTTTCGGGAGCCGCCGCGCTCGTGTCGGCACTATGTCGGACGCGACCGAGCAGGCTGTCAAACGCGCCGGCGTTTAGCTCTCGTCTTCGGTGTGGTTCCCGGAATCGAACTTGCCGAAGGGAGTTGTCTCGTGGGCCCGAACGAGAACTTCGTCAGCCACGGTGAGCCCCATATCGAGGAGTTCCTGTGCGACGGGCGTGATGTCGCTGTCGGACTCGCCGATAGCGGTGACGAGGAGGTTCTGTTCACCGGTGACCAGTTCCTGGACCGAGACGACGCCCTCGATGGCCAGAATATCGGGGATGAGCTCACCGCGTTCGGGTATCGAAGCGGTGCAGTAGAGCAACATGCGGAGCGGATAGCCCGACTTCTGATAGTCGACGCTGGCGCTGTATCCTTTGATTACGCCGTCGGATTCGAGACGCTGGATGCGCTTGCGGACGGTACTGTCCGAGGTTCCGGTTCGCTCTGCGATGTCGCCGGACGACATATTCCGGGCATCCTCCTGTAATGCGTGCAAGATTGCTCTGTCGACGTCGTCGATTTCCTCGTCGGCCATGGTAGTGTGTCCGCGACAAGGACACTTTACCTTTGTACGTTGCTCGGGTCCGCCACCGACCCCGCGGTTTAATTTCTCGCGAGCCGTACGACGGGACGATGAGTGGAGACACCTACGACGCTTTTCTCTCGCACGTGCAGAAACTCACCCACGTCGGTGACGCCGCCGGCATCCTCGACTGGGACCAGCAGGTGATGATGCCCGACGGCGCGACGCCCGCCCGCGCCAAACAGAAGTCCGCCCTCTCCTCGCTGCGCCACGAACTGCTGACCGACGACGACCTCGCGGAGTATCTCGATACCCTCGAAGGCAGCGACCTCGACGACGAGCAGACGGCAGTCGTCCGGGAGATTCGCCGCCAGCACGAGCGCGCCGTGCGCGTCCCCGAAGAACTCGTCCAGCAGATTTCCGAGGCCTCCTCGAACGCTCTGCCAGTCTGGGAACAGGCAAAGCAGGACGACGATTTCTCGCAGTTCGAGGACGCACTCGAAGAGCTGGTCGAACTGAAACGGGAGTACGCCGAAGCTATCGACCCCGACCGGGACCCCTACGAGGTGCTCTTCGAGGAGTACGAGCCGTATCTGGGCATCGACACCGCCGAGCGGGTGCTGGAACGGCTGGGCGAAGCGCTCCCGCCGCTTATCGACGCCATCGGCGAGAGCGACGTGACCATCGCCGACCCCTTCGACGGGACATACGAGGAGCGCAACCAGGAGGCAGTGGTCCGGGACGCGCTGGATTTGCTGGGATACGACTGGGACCACGGCCGACTCGACACCTCCTCGCATCCCTTTACCAGCGGGACGCAGTTCGACGCCCGCATCACGACCCGGTTCCAGCCGGGCGACCCGATGGACGCGCTCGGCTCGACGATTCACGAGTTCGGCCACGCCACCTACGTGCTGGGACTCCCCCGCGAGGAGTACGGGACGCCGCTGGGCGAGGACCGGGACCTGACCGTCCACGAGTCCCAGTCCCGACTCTGGGAGAACCACGTCGGCCGCTCGCGAGCGTTCTGGGAGCTGTTTGCCCCCGCCGTCGAGAAGCGACTGGGGGCCGACACTACGCCACAAGCGTTGTACGAGGCCGCAAACGAGGTGTACGACGACAATCTCATCCGGGTAGAGGCGGACGAACTCACCTACCACATGCACATCCTGGTCCGGTTCGAAATCGAGCGGGACCTGATTCGAGGCGAGTTAGACGTAAGCGATGTGCCCCAAGTGTGGAACGACAAGTACGAGGAGTATCTCGGTGTGCGCCCCGACACCGACACCGAGGGGTGTCTACAGGACATCCACTGGTGTCACGGTGCCTTCAGCTACTTCCCGACGTACACCCTCGGGTCGGTCCTGGCGGCCCAGCTCGACGCCACAATCCGCGAGGAGCTACCGCTCGACGTGCAGATTCGAAACGGCGAGTTCGACCCGCTCCGGGAGTGGCTCCGCGAGCACGTCCACCAGCACGGCTCCCAGTACACCACACCGGAGTTGATTCAGCGCGCCACCGGCGAACAGTTCACTGCCGATTACTTCCTCGAATACGTCGACGAGAAGTACGGCTCGCTGTACGACATCTGAACGGAGGTGGCTGTTCGGGGTCGTTCGTAGCCGAAGAGACGATATGGCCCCGGAAGCGACGGTAACCGTCGAACGAAGCCATCACGCGACTTTTTATCACCGCCCGCAAACGGCCCACAATGAGCGACCCGAATCTCGACGCCGAGCAACTCGACCGCTACTCCCGGCACGTCATCATGGACGACGTTGGCCCAGCGGGACAGGCCGCACTCCTCGATGCCAGCGTCCTCGTCGTCGGCGCGGGCGGCCTGGGGTCGCCGGTCATCCAGTATCTCGCCGCCGCTGGCGTCGGCCGCCTGGGCATCGCCGACGCCGACCACGTCGAGCGGAGCAACCTCCAGCGACAGGTGATTCACGCCGACAGCGACGTCGGGCGGCCGAAAGTCGACAGCGCCGCCGAGTACGTCGCAGACCTGAACCCCGACGTGACCGTCGACCGCCACGAGCTCCGGGTCGACTCCGAAAACGTCACCGACCTTGTCGCCGACTACGACGTCGTCGTCGACGCCTCCGATAACTTCCCGACCCGGTTCCTGCTCAACGACGCCTGCGTCCTCTCGGAGACGCCACTCTCACACGGGGCCATCTACCGCTTCGAGGGGCAGGCGACTACTATCGTCGGCGGCCAGCCCTGCTACCGGTGTCTGTTCCCCGAGGCACCGCCCGAGGGTGCGGTCCCCGACTGTGCGACGGCGGGCGTTCTCGGCGTCCTGCCGGGTGCCGTCGGTGCGTTCCAGGCGACGGAGGTGGCCAAACTCATCATCGGCGAAGGCGACACACTCGACGGTCGCCTCCTGGTCTACGACGCCGCCGACATGACCACCGAGGAGGTCCCGATTCGGGCCAACCCCGACTGCCCGGTCTGTGGCGACGACCCCATCGGCTCGGTGGCCGAGGTGTCCTACGCAGACAGTTGTGCGGTGCCAGAATAGAGGGCGAGCGTCTAGAATAACGCCGTCCGGGACTACGCGGTCTCCAGTGCCGACAGCGGTCGTACCGCGTTCGACGGCGGCGCGTCGAACCGCTCGGGGTGGAGAATCCAGGCGAGAAATTCGAGCGTGTCGACCAGCCGCGGCCCCGGCCGGTTGACGTAGTGGTGGCCGTCGACGACGTACACCTCCCCGCGCTGGACGGCAGTCAGGTCGTCCCACCCGTCCCGCCCGGTCACGTCGTCGAGATTCGCCGCCGTCTGGTCGATGTCGAAGCCACACGGCGAGAGAACGAGGACTTCGGGGTCGTAGGAGCGAATCGTCTCCCACTCGCGCGGTCGCGAGCGTGCGCCCCGCTCTGCCAGCCCGTAGCGCCCGCCCGCGAGGTCGACCATCCCCGGTACCCAGTGGCCGGCGACCATCACGGGGTCGAGCCAGTCCAGCACGGCCGTCCGGGGCCGTCCCTCGGTCGCGCCTGCCCCCCGTTCGACGGCGTCGATGCGCCGCTCTAAGTCGGCGACCACCTCGACGGCGCGTTCGCTCTGTCCGAGTGCGTCACCGATGCGCTCGACGTCGGCGATGATATCCGCGAGGCTGTGTGGGTCCGTCGTCAGCACGGCCGCGCCGAGTCGGAGGTCGTCGACGGCTTTCCGGACGCGGATTTCGTCGACGGCACAGACGTCACAGATGCCCTGCGAGATGACGAGGTCGGGGTCCAGTCTCGCCAGCATCTCGCGGTCGATTTCGTAGACGCCGCCGTCCTGCTCTGCGCGGGCGACCTGCTCGTTTATTTCCGCGCTGGTGGCAGTGGGGTCGACACGCGAGCGGTTGACCGCCGGTTTCTCGTTGGCAGCGGGCGGATAGTCACACTCGTGGGAGACACCGGCGGGCTCGACGCCCAGCGCGTAGACGATTTCTGTCGCCGAGGGCAGCAGAGAGACGACGTTCATACACACAGTTGGACTCGGAGACCCAAAAACACACACCGTCTTTCCCTTCTTCGAGCCACTCGCTCCTGTCTTGTATCGGGGTCTGGGTCGGCAGGCGCGCTCAGCAGATTGGCTTCGGGTCGAACCCCATCGCGTCCAGTCGCTCGGCGTAGTCGTCGTAGGCCGCCTCGACGACTGCGACGGCGCTCGCCTCAGCTCGCTTCCAGTCGTCGTCAGCACAGAGAGCATCAAGCGCATCTGTCCCCGCCGCCAGTATCTCGTCGGTGTCGCTTCGCAGGTCGCGAAACAGGTCCGCACGGGCGTTCTCCGCCTCGTTGACGAAGAAACTCACCACCTGCAAGAACAGTCGGTCGAGGACCAGTGGGAGACCGATAGTGCCGGCGGCGACTCGCTCTATGTCGCCCGTCGCCTCGAGCGAGAGGAAGGGGGCTTCGAGCGCGGCAATCTCGTCGCCGTCGCCCTCCAGTTCAGCCAGGACAGTGCCGGCGGCCGCCTCGAGCGTGTCGGCAGTCGTCTGCAGTGTCTCAGCAGCCGTCTCGTCGGTCGCCTCGGCGGCCCAGTCGGTCAGCCGGTCACGGGCAGTCTGGAGCGTCGCCGCGGCGGTGACCAGCACGGGGTCTGGTTCGAGACGCGCCTCCGTCGCGGCGAGCAGGGACTTCTCCGAGCCGAGCCTGTCGAGTTCTGTCTCCATCTCCGCGTGTACACCGTCGAGTAGCGCCGCGCCGTCCATGCATGCGGCTTCGGCGGCGAGCATCTTAGTAGTGCGGTTGCTCACTCACCTGCCGCCCGCCGGACTGGCGATTTATGCCCGTTGCCCGCCTAGGCCACCCCATGACCGAAGACGGGGAGTACCCCGACCCACCGGCAGACGTCCCGTCAGTCTCACCGACCAGCCTGAAGCGCCAGCTCGACCGCGGAGAGTCGGTCCGACTGCTCGACGTACGCGACCGCGACGAAATCGAACAGTGGCACGTCGACGGCCCCTCCGTCACCCGGACGGACATCCCCTACGCGAAGTTCATGCAGGCGAAAGTCCGGGACACCGTCGCTGACCTCGCCAGCGATATCGACGGCGAGAGGCCGGCCACCGTCGTCTGTGGCCACGGTGAAGCCAGCGCTTTCGTCGCCGGATTGCTCTCGGAGGCCGGGATCGACGCGCGGAACCTCGCCGGCGGGATGGACGAGTGGGCGCGCGTCTACGACGCCCACGCCATCGCGACGGATGGCCCGACAGTCATCCAGTACCAGCGCCCCTCCAGTGGCTGTCTGGCCTACATGATAGAGGACGGCGGCGAGGCGCTCGTCGTCGACCCGCTCGCGGCGTTTACCGACCGGTACGTCACCGACGCCGCCGAGCGCAACGTCGACATCGTCGCCGTTGTCGACACGCACATCCACGCCGACCACGTCAGCGGCCGCCGCGAACTGGCCGCCGAGACCGGCGCTCGCGCGCTCGTCACCGAGGGTGCACAGGCACGCGGTATCACTTACGACGCCGAAACGGTCACCGACGGCGAGACGCTCTCGGTCGGCGACGCGAGCGTCGACATTGTCGGGCTGCCCGGCCATACGACGGGGATGGCTGGGCTCGCGGTCGGCGATGTGTTGCTCAGCGGCGACTCCCTGTTTCTGGACGGCGTCGCCCGCCCGGACCTGCAGGAGGGTGGCGACGTGGCGGCGATGGCCGAGGAACTGTATTGGACGCTGACCGAGCGGCTGGCACGCTTTGCCGACGAGACGATACTCGCGCCCGGCCACGTCGACGACCAGTCGACCCCCGCCGCGGACGGCAGTTACACCGCACCGCTCGGCACGGTTCGAAACCGAGTCCCGGCCTTCGAGCAGACGCAAGCGGAGTTCGTCGAACAGATGACGGGTGCGTTGCCGCCGGAACCAGCCAACGCCGAACGAATCGTCGCGCTCAACCTCGGCCGGGAGACGGCCGACGACGAGGAGACGTTCGAACTGGAACTCGGCCCGAACAACTGTGCGGCGAGTGCCGACTAGCCAGACTCGACCGGAGAACTGACGACAGCGACGACCGGGACGCTCTGGGACAGTCGAAAAGCGAACGGCCGTCCCGTCGGTCCCCTTCAGGGAATACACCGCGGGACGGCCGAGTCACCTACGGAAGCTGAGGGGTGACGGTCACGCTGCCACGACTCGAACGCGGTGGTCGCCGCATCCGCGCCGCGGCGCGTATCTGTTTTGACTCGTCGAGTATAATTGTTTGTTTCTACGCTAAGATGCGCTATTAATTTCGTTTTTGAATTTGTTCGGCAACAGCTCTGGATGAACCGGACAGACGTACGACAGCAGTGCCGGGTGGAGTCGCCCGACGGAGACTCACCGTCTCAGTACTTTTCGAGGTAGCGGTCGAGTTCCCATTCGGAGACGTCGACCAGGTAATCCTGGAACTCCTGGCGTTTTGCTTCGACGAACTTCTCGCTGACGTGGGGACCGAGTGCGTCCATGACGACTTCGTCTTTTTCGAGTTCGTCGATGGCTTCGCCGAGGTTCGTCGGCAGCGTGTCGATGCCGTACTCCTCGCGTTTGGCCTCGTCGAACTCGTAGATGTTCTCCCGAACCGGGTCGGGACACTCGAGGTCGTTTTCGATGCCGTCCAGACCGGCGTGAATCATCGCCGCGAAGGCGAGATACGGGTTACACGACGGGTCCGGCGAGCGCAGTTCGATGCGGCTCGCGGCGGGCGTTCGCGCGGCGGGCTTGCGGACGAGCGCCGAGCGGTTGACGTCCGACCACGCGACGTAGACCGGCGCTTCGTAGCCGGGAATCAGTCGCTTGTAGGAGTTGACCGTCGGGTTGGCGACTGCCGTAATCGCCGGCGCGTGTTCGAGGATGCCCGCGAGGAACTTCTTGGCAGTCGTCGAGAGGTTGAACTCGTCGTCGTCGTCGTGGAACGCGTTCTCGCCGTCCTCGGTAAACAGCGAGAGGTGCGTGTGCATCCCCGAGCCGTTGATGCGCGGAATCGGCTTGGGCATGAAGGTCGCGTACAGGTCGTGCTGGGCCGCAATCGCCCGGACGACCGAGCGGAAGGTAGCGACGTTGTCGGCCGTGGTCAGGATGTCGTCGTACTTGAAGTCGATTTCGTGCTGGCTCTCGGCGACCTCGTGGTGGCTGGCCTCGACCTCGAAGCCCATCTCTTCGAGCCCGTAGATGATGTCCCCACGGACGTCCTGTGCGAGGTCCTTCGGCGCGAGGTCGAAGTAGCCGCCCTTGTCCGCAAACTCGGTCGTCGCGTTGCCGTTTTCGTCTTCCTCGAAGAGGAAAAACTCGGGTTCGGGACCGGCGTTGACCGTGTAGCCGAGGTCGTTGGCCCGGGCCAGTGCGCTCTTGAGTACGCCACGCGGGTCGCCGACGAACGGCTTGCCACTGGAGGTGTCGTGGACGTTACAGATGAGCCGAGCGCTCGTGACCTTCTCGCTGTTGCGCCACGGGAGTACCGAGAACGTCGAGGGGTCCGGTTCGAGACGCATGTCTGACTCCTGGATGCGGACGAACCCGTCAATCGAGGACCCGTCGAAGTAGATTCCCTCGGTAAATGCCTTTTCGGCCTGTTCGGCCGGGATAGAGACGTTCTTGACCGTCCCCAGAATGTCCGTAAACTGGAGCCTGAGGAAATCGACGTCTCGCTCCTCGATTTCCTCGAGGACGTTCTCAGCTTCACTGGAAATGTTTGCTTCCGTCATCTTCTACACCAGTTATTGTTTAGTACAGGTATAAATATTCTATTATTCTGCCTGTACGTAGTTTATTTCCGCATAAATTTTCTATTTGTCCAGCTAAATTCGCAATGCGGCTGAAACGTCAAAGTTTGGGTCAGTAATCCCCCACGTTAGTTTGTGTGTTTGCAATTCTGCGAATATTCGATGAAGATATTGCGCTAATCGAGGGGTTTGAATAGACTATGTAGAACTGTCTGGAGGGATTCGGGACAAGCCGGGAAATTCGGGTGTTCGGAGGGTCAGCAGACGATGAGTCGTGTCGGTCGTCGTTCTCAGAACGGCAGGCGGCGACGAATCTCGTCGACGAAGCCGGGGTCGTCGTCGGGGTCGGCGGGCCCGACGACGTGGTCTTCGGGGACGATGACGGTGCGGTCGTCGGCGTCGTCGACAGTGATGAGGTCGTCCGATTTGAGTTCGGCGAGGGCGTCCTCGAGGCGGTCGATGTCGACGTCGACGTGCGAGCGGAGTTCGAAGACGGTCATCCCCTCCTGGGCCCGGTCGGCGAGGGCATCGAGCACCGCAACTTCCGCGTCGTCGCGGTCACGGTACTCCGGCTTCGCTTGCATATACGCGAGTAATACCGCGGCGGAACTTATACTGTGGGTCCAACCAAGCAGTACGCTTATGTGTGGCAGGCGGCCAGACTGTGACAATGAGTTTCAAGTGTTCGGTGTTCGGCCACCGATATGGCGACCCCGACGTCGAGCGGGAGCGCGAGGAACAGGGGAGCGAGGTCGTCATCACTATCAAGGAAACCGAAACGTGCAAGCGGTGCGGAGAGACACGCGTCGTCTCCGAGAACAAGGAAGTAACCACACTGGAGACGCCCTCCGACATCGTCGGTGACGATATCGCAGACGACGACAGCGAAAGAGAGGATGCGGCGACCGAACGCGAGCCAGTCGAAGAGACGACACCGGGCCCAACGGAACCGGAGGTTCCCGCCGAGGGAGGCGACGACGCCGAATTCATCGACGAGGCCGAGGAGTCGACCGCGACTGATTCGGACCCGGTCGAACTCGACCAGCCGGAACCAGGGATGGAGGAGGCGGCCGACGAGACACCGGACGCCGACGAGGACGACGCGGTCATTCTCGACGAAGACGACGAGGACAGCGAGGACGACACGCGCGAACCTGGGCAGTGGCCCGACGCGGCCGACGACGAAGACGAGGAGGAGGAAGAAGACTGGACACCGACGGCCGAAAGCGACCTCACGCCGGTCGAGGACGAACAGCCGGACATCGAGCCGACAAGCAGCGCCGTCACGGTCCCCGATGGGGAGTTTTACTGTCCCGAGTGTGACTTCACGACGAAGGTCGAGTCGTCGTCGCTGCGAGCCGGGGACTTCTGTCCGGAGTGTCACCGCGGGTCGCTGACCCACCGGTCCGAAGACGCGTAAGTCACTGCCGGCGGCCGGACTCCGAGGCGCCCTTTTTCACCGTGAAGCGCACGAAAAACGTAAGACGCCCCCTCGCAAATGCCCGTCCATGCGTGAGTACAAGATGCGACGCGGCGAGCACCTGGAAGACCGCGTCGAGGACATGGAGGCGTTTATTACCGATTACTTCGGTGCGCCGACAGACACAGAAGAGTACAAGGGAAGCGACCTCTACGTCGTCGAAGAGCCGGACAATCCCGTCTTCAGCCGTATCGTCGCAGGGGCTGTCGAGTACAGCGGCAAGAAGAACAAGCTCATCCTCGACATCGAAGAACGACCCGCCGAAGAGGTCATCGCCGAGGGCCACATCGACGCCGCCGAGGAGGCTGTCGGCCTGAAAAACAACTTCCTCGAAGAGGCGACCGGCCGCGACGCCAAAGCCCGCCGCGACTCGATGAAACGCGACGTGGAAGACGACGCAGACAAACCCGACAGCGTCTGAGAACGCCGTTTTTGCCGTTCTTTCGCATCCCTCGATAGACGTAAGTGTGTCCGTGGCATACTTTCACAAACGCCCCCCGGAGGCGAGTCGAAATATCCGGGTGACCAGGACAAGCCATGTGTGGTGGCCTGTCTTCTACCCACTCTCCGTGAGTGGAACGCGGCGCGAGACCCCACCGGAGTGGGGGCGTCCAGTCCTCTGGGCAGGGGGTGGGCGCCCTGCTTCCCGTGGGTTATTCTACCAGTCCGTAGCCACGCTTGAACAGCCAGACGTCGACGACGATGACGACGACTGTCAGACCCGCGAGCGCACCGAGCGCGAGATTGACCGGGACGTCAGAGTATCCGAGGAACCCGTAGCGGACGCCGTTGACCATGTGGACCATCGGATTCAAAAGCGAGATTGTTCGATACGGTTCCGGCAGGGCATCCAGCGCGTAGAAGACGCCGCCGAAAAAGACCAGCGGGCGGATGATAAACTGGTTGAGGACGGTGAGATAGTCGAAGTCCCGCGACCACAGTCCGCCGACGATACCGAAGGCGGCAAACAGGACGGCGATGAGCACTAGGAACGTCGCCAGGTAGACGGGATGTGCAACTGGCAGAGTCGTCCCCGTGACAAAGAGGAAGCCGAGTCCGATAGCGGCGATGATACTCCCGACGAGGACGCCACGGAGCGCCGAGGAGAGCAGGTAGGCCGCGACCATCGAGCGATGGGAAAGCGGCGAGGTGAGTACCGCTTCGATGTAGTCGTTCCAGCGCCCGTGGAAAATCGAGAAGGAGGCGTTCTCGAAGGCATTCGAGATGGTTCCGAGGACGATGAGGCCCGGGAGGATGAAGACGATATACTGAAAGCCGGCAATCTGGTCGATGCGCCCGCCCAGAATGACCCCGAAGACCGCAAAGTAGAGGACGTTCGTAATCATCGGCGGGACGAACGTGTTGCGCGGCCGGCGGACAAAGCGGAGGATTTCCCGCCGGAGGAGCGTCAGGAATCCACCGAACCCACCCGTCCCGCGGTGTTTCCCCGTCGTGGTCGTCACGTCGGTGTCGGTCGCGGTCCCCCCGCCGGTCCCAGTCTCGGTGGTGAGCCCGCCGTCAGTGCGGGAACTGCCATCCGACCGGGTGCCGTCGGTGGCGCTGTCGCGGTCGCTCATTGTGTCACCGCCCCCTCCTGGCGTGTCATGTCGACGAAGACCTCTTCGAGTGACGCCCGGCGGATGTCGAGGTCGGTCACCTCGTGGCCCAGCCTGTCGAGTTCACGGAACAGGTCCGGGATGACGGTGCCGCTCCCGCGGGCGGTCACGACGAGTCGCCCGTCGTCCATGTGCGCGTCGACGATGCCGTCGTGAGCGAACGTCGGTGCGGTCGCCGGCGGGTCCGCGAGGCCGACGTCGACGGTGTCGGTGCCGCGTTCGGTGAGCGCGTCCGGCGAGGCAACCTCGACTTTTCGGCCCCGGTCGACGATAGCCACGCGGTCACAGAGGCGTTCGGCCTCCTCGATGTAGTGGGTCGTCAGGAGGATAGTCGTCCCGGCGGCGTTCATCCGCTCGATGACCGACCACAGGTCCCGGCGGAGTTGCACGTCGACGCCCGCGGTGGGTTCGTCCAGAATCAGCAGGTCGGGGTCCGAGACGAGCGCGCGGGCGAGCATGAACCGGCGTTTCATCCCGCCGGAGAGCCAGTCGAAGCGGGTGTCTGCCTTCTCTGCGATGCCGACCGTTTCCAGTGCGTTCATCGCGCGCTCGCTGGCCTGTTCGGAACTGAATCCGTGGTAGCCGGCCTTGTGTTCGAGCACTTCCCGGATTGGGAAGAAACGGTCCACGTTGTACTCCTGTGGCGCGAGGCCGATTCGGTCACGGACTTCACGATACTCCTCGGTCACGTCGAAGCCAAAGACTTCGGCGCGGCCGCCGTCGAGGCGGGCCAGTCCGACCAGCGTGTTGATGAAGGTGGTCTTGCCGGCGCCGTTCGGGCCGAGCAGGCCGAAAAACTCCCCGGCGTCGACGGTAAAGGAGAGTCCATCGAGCGCCTGGACGTCGCCGTAGGACTTGCGGAGGTTGTCGGCGTCGATTGCCGCTGTCATTGGGCTAGAACAGCAGTCTCAGGCGCAAAAGCGCGTCGTACTGGCGCAGAACGTTCCCGTTTGCCGACAGTTATCGGCCGAGCCGTTCGCGGCTGATTGCGACGCCGGCCGGCGTAATGAGCAACTGGTCGTCGTCTTTCTGGACGATGTCGCCCCCGACTTCGCGGGCGACCTGTTTGAGTTCGTCCGTGATGTGTTCCATCGTGCGGTCGTTGGTCGAGTGGCGTGTGATGTCCGCGACCACGATGTCGCCGTCGTAGACGGCGTCTTTGATGTCGATAACGTCCGATTTGTCGCTGATGTTGGCGATGCGAACCTGTCGGCTGGCCTCGGAATCTGCGACATCGAGGTTGCCCGCCGAGAGTTCGACGTAGTCCTCGGTCGCTCGGGTGCCCCCGGAGTCACCGAGAATCTTGCTCATCAATCCCATACTGTCTCTCCCGGGTGGCAACACTTTCAACTTTACGTCAGACGCAGTCGGTCAGACCACGTCGTGGCGCCGGGCGAGGACGAGTCCGACGACCGATGCCACACCGGCGAAGCTGGCCAGCGTCAGGAACAGTCCCGTGACGCTCCCGTACTGGAGGATGGTGCCGGCGATGCCGCCGCCGAGTGCGCCGACGCCGAAGACGCCCAGATACGTAAAGCCATACGAGAGTCCGCGGGTCCCGGCGGGCGTGTACTCGGCGACAGTCGCCTGGTACAGCGGCTGCACGACGAAGAGGACGACCCCCAGAACCAGGCCCAGAACCAGCAGCGGCCCGAGCCCCATCTCGGAGACAGGGACAAAGAGAAGCGCGAGCACGGCGAGGGTCCCGAACGCGCCCGCGATGCCGTACTCGACGGGGACGCGGTCAGAGAGTTTGCCGCCGGCGTACTGGCCGAACACGCCGACGAGGAGCAGCCCCGAGTAGAAGTACGTCGCCGGTTCGAGCGTCTGGCCGCCTTCGGCGGGAATCGACAGCGCCGAACGCAGCGACTCGGGCAGCAACGACCCGACCGGAATCGGCTCGAACCCGGGCAGACCGCTCACCAGTTCCGGCATGAAGGTAAGGATACCCCGGTAGTACAGCCCCGAACACATCACGACGACGAAGACCAGCGTGAACGTCCCAGCAAAGAGCCGTCTGGACTGGGAGAGAAATTCACCAAGCGACTCGACGCCGGCGTCGGCCTTCGAACCGCCGTCGTCGCCCTCGTCGCCGCCGTCTGTGACGGGTTCGACGGCAGCCGTCTCGTCGAAGTCCGCGCGGGCAGCGTAGACGGCAGCGAGCAGCGCCGGGGCACCGAGGACGAGCGCGACGGTCCGCCAGTCGACAAAGAGGAGTAGAACCGCGGCGGTCAGCGGTCCGAGCCCGATGCCCAGATTTCCGGCGATGCCGTGATAGGCCAGGCCAGTCCCGCGCCTGTCGACGCCTTTGCTGATGAGTGAGAGGCCGGCGGGGTGATAGACGCTGGCCGAGACGCCCCAGAGGACGAGTGCGAGCGCGACGACGAGCATGTTCGGGGCGACGCCGAGCAGGAGATAGGACCCCCCCATGCCAGCCAGGCAAAACGAGATGAGTCCGCGGGAGCCGACGCGGTCGACGAGGACGCCACCGGGGAGCGCGCCGACGCCGAACAGCCCGTAGCTGACGGTGACGACGAGGCCGATGGTCGCGCTGGTGACCGGGAGCGTGGTGACGCCAAGCGAGAGCGTCTCGAACTCGGTGAGCCAGCTCAAGATGAAAATCGGTACGGCCATCTCGTAGGTGTGGACGGCCGCGTGAGCGAGCATCACCAGCGCCGTAATCGCCCGGTCGTTCGCGTTCATGGTAGCGTATACACCCGAGTACCTCCTTCAGTTCGTCGCTTCAGACGGTAAGCTCAAAGAGGTCGTCGCCGACGTGGTGAATCGACTCGACGACGCGGCCTTCCGAGCCGACCATGTCCGACCCGTCGGTCAGCGCGCGGCCGATGGCGAGGAACTTTCCGTGGCCCTCCTCGTTGATGACGACCAGGTCGCCCTCGCTGATGTCGTCGTCGGCGTCGACGATGCCGGGGCGCATCACGTCCGCGCCGTCGGAGACAAACTGGATGGCACCGGCGTCGACGGTGACGACGTGTTTTGCCGGCGGGTGGGCGTTTGCACCCTGAACGGTGAGAAACGGTTCGCTATCTGTATAGAATACGAGCGGGTCCCCGTCGACGAGGACGATGTCCCAGTCGACGTCTTCGAGTTCGACCTTCTCGAAGGAATCGGCGGCCAGTTCGACGCCGAGATTCGTTTCGAGTGCGTCGCGTATCTCGTCGATAGCGTCCGAGCGAAGGTGGTGACGCGACTTGACTTCCATGTTGGCCCTCTTGCGTGCCCGGGGCATAAACGCCTCGCACCGCGAGCGACCACCGACGGTTGGCGGGTTTCCAAAAATCCATATTGTGTGATTCCGTACCACCCTCTATGTGGCGCTCCCAGTCGAACAGTGACGTGACCTGCATCGCCTGCGGCGACGAGGTCCCACGGTCGAAGGCCCGCGAGTACGACAGGTACGGCGACCGCTGGGGCGCGCGCGACCGCGAGTTCGAGTATCTCTGCAAGCCCTGTCACCGGGAGTGCTGTCACCAGCCCCGACAGGGGCTAGAGGAGACGCTCGTCCAGGCCGACGCCGGTACCGTCTCCCAGGACACGTTTCTCGCACAGTTTCACGACGTCGTCAGTGACGGCGGTCCCGTCGCGGACTCACAGCAGGAGCGCGAGACAGAGCGGGAGTGACAGAACGCGCTTTTTTGAAGCCGCCTGTCGTTGCTCGCGGGTCGCTTCGCTCCCCGTTCGCTATTGGAGACGCTCGCTTCGCTCGCGTCTCCCTCTCCCTGCTCGCGGCGTTGCCGCTCGCAATAACGAGACTCCTCACTGCGTTCGGAGTCTCGCACCCGACACCACTAACTACCGCCTCACCGTATCCGGGTGCATGACCGATTCTGAGCAGGGCGCCGCCGGCACAGCGGAGGCCCAGGGCCCCGTCGAAATCGACGAGGAGATGGCCCGCCACATCGAGAACAAACGCGACGAGTTACTGGAGAAGTTCGACATCCCCGACGAGTTCCCACCGGAGGTACTCGAAGAAGCCAAAGAGCGCACGGAGGGTATCGACCAACAGATTGCAGACGAAGTCGACGAGCGCGAGGACCTCCGCGAGATGACGACGTGGACGACCGACCCCGTCGACGCCCAGGACTTCGACGACGCAATCTCCGTCGAGGAACGGGACGACGAGTACGTCCTCTGGGTCCACATCGCAGACGTGACCCACTACGTGAATCCGGACACTGCGATGTGGGACGAGGCCGTCCGACGGGCAAACACCGTCTACCTGCCGGCCTACACCATCCACATGCTCCCGCCGGTGCTGGCCGAGACGGTCTGCTCGCTGGTCCCCAACGAGGACCGCCTGGCCCACACTGTCGAGATGCACCTCGACAAGGAGAACCTCTCCTACGAGACCATCGACATCTACAAATCCGTCATCCGCAGCGACGCCCGGTTGACCTACACCGAAGCCGAGACGCTGCTGGACGACGCCTCGGCGGCCGAGGGCTACCTCGAAGACCAGTCGGTCGACCTCGCCGAAAAGACCGAACTCGTCTGGGACCTCGCCAACCGGATGCACGAACAGCGCAAGGCCGACGGCTCGCTCGTCCTCAACCCCAGCCGGGACCGCGCCCACACCATCATCGAGGAGTGCATGCTGAAAGCGAACAAGGCCGTCACGCACGAACTGATGTGGGACCGCGGCGTCGAGGCGATGTACCGGGTCCACCCCCAGCCCTCCCCCGAGGAGTGGAACGAAGCCCTCCAGGAGATTCAGGACCTCGACGGCGTCTCGATTCCCGGCAGCGGGTGGGACGACCCGCGCCAGGCGGTCAACGCCACACTCGAAGAGGCCCCCGGTCGCCAGCTCGACAAGATTCAATGGGCCGTGATGAAGGTGATGCCGCGCGCGAAGTACATGAACGACCCCTTCGGCGGCCACCACGCGCTGAACTTCGAAATCTACGGCCACTTCACCAGCCCGATTCGGCGCCTCTCTGACCTCATCAATCACTGGATCGTCTACACGAACGACGTGCCCGAGGACCTAATCAAGCTCTGTGACCGTGCCAGCGACCGGCAGAAAGACGCCGAGCAGTGCGAGCGCGAGTACAAGAACTTCCTCGAAGAAGTCGGCCTGGACCCCAGTGCGGTCAACAACCGCGGCATCGAGGTCGTCGAAGAGGAGTAGCGCTGGACTGCAATCAGGCCGATTCGACCGCTTCCATCAGCGCGAGGATATTCGACTGTTCTGCGGACCGGACGCGGGGATAGCTGCCGAAGGCGACGACGAAGTCACTCCCGAGTTCGACGGCCTCGCTGACGTGCAACGAGAGTTCGACCGGATTCCCGGAGATGACAGCGTCAGCCGTAAATTCGGCCTGCGTCGTCGTGTTCCCGTTGATAGTGACCTCGCTTTCGCCTTGCCGTTCCATGTTCGAGAATTCCTCGTAGCTGTCCTGGACACGCCGGGCCAGTTCCTGTGCGGACATGTCCGCGATGGGGTTGAACGTCTTGCCGAGGACCTTCGCCTGTGGCGTCGTCAGCGCGGTAAACACCGCGCCGCGTTGCTCACCGAGTGGTCCCAGGTCGACGGACTTCTCGTATTTGGCCTGGACGTTCGTCGCCACGACCTCGCGGGTCTGTCCCCCGCCAGACACCTCCCGTCTGACCTCGACTTCCTCGTTTTCGACGAACTCGTAGCCCGTCTCGTCGAGGACCGAATCCGGGACCACCGACGCGTTCGCGGTGAAAGTTGCCGGTTCGTTCCCGAGAATAAACCCACAGCCAGCCGTCGCCGCTGCCAGCGCTGTCCCCGCACTGGCGAGATACGTTCGTCTATCAATCATCGTAGCAGAGAAGGACGGCGACATATAAGTGCTCTCCGGCCCCACACGCGCTGTTGTCGAGCGGTCCGAACGGTTGCGAGCAGGCACGAGATTCATAAACTGAAAACCAAACTGTTGAGGGGTGAGCGTCGGCACTTTTAAGCGTCGCAGGGCCGTGTGTGGGACTGTCTATAACCCCGCATGATACAGCGCGACTCACTCGCTCGGCACACGCTCGATACGCTCCCGTTCAACATCGCGGTCCTCGACGACGAGGGGACGATTCTGTTCACCAACCAGGCGTGGGACGAGTTTGCGGGTGTCGGACCCAACGAGCGTGGCGAGCTGGTCGGCGTGAACTACTTCGAGTCGATGGACACCGAGGGCGACGAGTACGCCGCGCGGGCGCTCGACGGACTCTTCGCGGTCATCGACGGCGACAGAGACGTGTTCACGCTCGAGTATCCCTGCCACTCGCCCAGCGAGAAACGGTGGTTTCTGATGCGTGCGGCTCCGCTCCCCGACCACGACGAGGGGAGCGTCGTCGTCGCACACATCGACATCACCCAGCGGAAACTCGCGGAGTTGCGCGCTCGCGACCAGCGGCGCGAACTCGAACACCTCGTCTCCCGCATCGACGGCCTCATCCAGGACGTACTGGAGGCGGTGTTGCAGGCAAACAGCCGCGACGAAATCGAGCAGACGGTCTGTGACCGCCTGTTCAGCGTCGAACCGTACGTCTGTGCCTGGGTCGGCCAGGTCGACCTGCGGACAGACACGTTCGAGCCGACGACCACCGCCTGCGAAGCCTACCCCGACGACGTCGCCCTTTCGGTCGACTGCAACGACCCCGCAGTCCGGGCCGCAGAGACCGGCGAAGCGCAGGTCATCCAGGACACGACCGAGGTGGAACTCTCGGAGGTCCACCGGACGACACTGCTCGAAGAGTCGGGGGCACTCGCCTGCTTCCCGCTGGTCTACGGCGACACCCGATACGGTGTGCTGACCGTCGCTGCAGGCGAGACCGACGCGTTCGACGAGCGGGAACTGGCGGTGTTGAACGTCCTCGCACGTGCGGCGTCGACGGCAATCAACGCCGTCGAGAGTCGGCGCATCCTGACGACCGACAGCGTCGTCGAGATGGAAGTGACGCTGGGCGACGAAGGCCTGTTTTTCACGGACCTCGCGCGGAAGTTCGACTGCACGCTGACCTACGAGGGGTCGCTGTACGAGGACGACGGTTCGGTCACGATGCTGTTTGTCGTCGAAGGGGTCGAAAGCGAGCAGGTCGTCGCGGCCGCAGCAGAGCGCGACGACATCCGTTCGGCGACGAACGTCAGCCAGGGCGAAGAGCGAGGCGTCGTCGAAGTTGCCGTCGACGAGCCGCCGGTCGTGTCGGCCCTGGCCGAGCGGGGCGTCGAGACGACAAGTATCACCGCGAGTGGCAGCCAGGTCCGCATCACACTGGAGATGCCCGCGAATGCGGACCCGCGAGCGGTCATCGAACAGCTCACCGACCGGTATCCCTCGACGAATCTCGTCGCGCGCCACGAGCGCGAGCGCCGCGAGCAGACCAAACAGGAACTCGTCGCGGACATCGAGGAACGGCTCACCTCGCGTCAGGAACTCGCCCTCCAGAAGGCCTACCTCGGTGGCTTTTTCGACTGGCCGCGGAACATCTCCGGCGAGGACCTCGCGGAGTCGATGGAGATTTCGCCGTCGACGTACCACCAGCATCTCCGGGCCGCCGAGCGGAAAGTGCTGGCGTCGCTGTTTGATACCGAAGTCTGAGCAACGCAGGAGGTCCCTCTTGTACCATTCATCGGGCGTGTGAGAATCTGCCAGAACACTCATACGGTCGCCTCACCCACAACGAGTGTGTTCGACGTACCGACAACTGACCGGGTCGCGAGGACAGAGAGATGAGCGACGAATCGACCGGGTCAGGTGTCCAGGACCTGTCGCGACGGGACCTGTTGAAGCTCGCGGCCGGGGCCGGCGTCGTCGGCGGCAGCGGTGCGCTGGGCTGGCAGTTCCTGCAGAGTGGGCCGGATGCCCCGACAGAGACGCTACCCCCCGAGGAAGCCAGGGCGCTCGCAGAGACGTACGCGCCGGAGGTGTACTTCGACAGCCACGAGAAGTGGTACCCGACGGACCCGCGACCGTACGAGAGCGACCGGGACGGGGAGACAATCGTCGACGGGTTCACCGCGCTCAACGACTACACGAAAGCAGCCGAGAGCAGCGAGCAACCGCCCGACCCAGCCGTATTTTACAACGCAGTGGCCTACGAAGATTCGCCGCTTGCCGTCGTCCAGTTCTGGCTGTACTCGGCGTTCGACCAGTTCACGACGAACTTCCACTGGCACGACTGGGAAGTGCTCCACGTGTTCCACGACCGAGAGACCGAACAACCGCAACTGTACGTCGCCAGCGCCCACGGCCGGTCGGTCCCGAACAACGAGTTTCTGGACCCCGAACCGTCGGCACAGCCGCGCATCCTCACGGAGTTGGCCTCCCACTCCAGTGGCCTCTCGCTCAACGAGCGTGCCGACAGTTTCCAGCGCATCTCTCTTGGCGGCGACATCGCCGACATCACCAACCTCACCGTCGACGGCCTCGAATCCATCGGCGAACTCCCGATTGCGTACGGCCTGCCCCGTGACGAATCGTTCAGACTCCCCTACTCCGTGCCGGAACTGGACGGCGCGCCAGTGTACCAAGACGACCGCCTGCCCGCTGTGGGACAGGACTCGCTCGTCGACGACTCGCTGACGGTCGGCGATTTCAGCCAGTTGCTGTCACCGCCCTCCGGACTGCCAGAGCGGGAGACAGGACAGCTATTTTCCTTCGAGGGAGACGGAGACGTGACCTACGAGTTGCTGCCGACGACGGAACTGGAGCACATCAGCGAGTTCACCGGGCCGCAGTTGAGCTTCGAGTTTACCATCCCGGAGTTTGCCGAAGACCGGATTGCGGGCCACATCACGACGGCTGGCACGCCGTGGAAGGACGAACGCTACGAGAAGCCGGCCGCGGACATCACGGAACCGGTCCACAGGGCCGAACTTGCCCGCCGGTACGACGCCATCGCAGAGCCCAGCGGCGCCAGCCGGCTCGTCGCGGCCGTCGGCCAGACCGTCCAGGACACCGACGCGCCCGACGGCGAAGGTGTCACGACCGAAGAGCCGACCGTCGAAACCGTCGCGCTGGTCGAGAGCGAACCGACCGCAGTGCCATCGTTCAACGGCGTCATCGTCGCCCAGGATGTGCCCGAGGGAGACCACCGGCTGACGGTCAACGGGCCCGGCTACGCGCCCCACAGCGAGCAGGTCACCGTCGAGGAACGCGGCCCACCGACGGTCGCTGGAGTCGACGGGACGATTGCACTGCCGGCCAGGGAAAACGCGGTAAAGCTCGGCGTCGACACCGAGGGGACCGATGCCGACCTGGAGACGCTTGCCGTCGAGGACGACTTCGGCGGCCGCCTCTACGACGCCCCGCTCGACGGACCGGACGCGGTGTACGTCGACCGAAACGGGGCCTACACGACGGAAGTCGTCGATAGCGACGGCGAACGAGGGGCGTTCCGCGTCAACCCCGGCGAGGAGGAGTCTCGGACCATCGAACGGCCGGACACCGGCGCCGCGTCGCTGGCAGCCTTCGTGGCCGACGTGTCCAGCGAGACTGCCACCAGCGTTCGTGACGCCGCCGATATAGAGGGCGACAGCGACGACGACTACCAGGGCGGACAGCCGGACGCATCCGGTGTCAAGGGACTCGCGCAGGCCCTGGAGGCCGCAAGCGACGCGGCCAGGCGTGCGGCAGAGCAAGCACAGAAAGGAGACAGAGGCGGGACCGACCAGCGCCTCGAAACGGCGCGTGCGCGACTCGCGGACGCCGCCGAACGCCTCGCCGAGGCACGCGGCGACCTGCCGGAGACGGTCGGCAACGCCGTCGAGAAGCGCCTCGAACAGGGGACGCGCCGCGCACGACAGGCACGTGAGGCTGGGAAACTCTGAGGCGAGCGGTGCAGTCGAAGTCGTTTAGCCCGTCACCGTCCCACAGTCGGGTATGAGCGCACGCGAGGAGTTCGACACCTGGGCGGCCGACGGCCGCGACAAGGGAATGGAGGACCGGCACTGGCACACCGCGAAACACGCACTGGCCCGGCTGCCAGTCGAGGCGGGCGACACCGTCCTCGACCTGGGAACCGGGTCGGGCTACGTGCTGCGGGCGCTCCGGGAGACCGCCGACATCGGCCGTGGCTACGGCCTCGACGCCTCCCCGGAGATGCTCCAGAACGCCCGGTCGTACACCGACGACTCCAGCGTCGGATTTCTCCGCGGGGACTTCGATGCCCTGCCGTTTGCCACCGACAGCGTCGACCACGTCTTCACCATGGAGGCGTTCTACTATGCGACCGACCCCGGCCACACGCTCGAAGAGATTCGGCGGATTCTCCGGCCCGGCGGGACCGTCTACTGTGCGGTCAACTACTACGAGGAAAGCGAGCACACCCACCACTGGCAGGACAACATTGCCATCGAGATGACGCTGTGGAATCGTGCGGAGTACCGCCGGGCGTTCCGCGATGCCGGCCTCGTCGTCGCCGAACAGGACGAGATCCCCGACCGCGAGGTGGAGATTCCGCCCGAAGCGGAGTTCCCGACCGAGGACTGGGAGAGTCGTGCGGCGATGGTCGACCGCTACCGGACCCACGGGACGCTGCTGACGGTCGGGGTCGCACCGGCGTAGCATCGCCAAATAGTCGGTGGCACAACTTTTTACGGGAGTGGGCGAGTATCTCTCGTTGATGAGTACCGGTCTCGAACCCACGATTACGCTCACTGATGAGGGGGAGTGGTGGGTAGCCAGAGATACCGAAACGGGCGTTACGTCACAGGGGAAGACTCGCCACGAGGCACTCGATAACCTCGACGAAGCACTCGCTGGCTATCGTGGGGAAGGTGACACGCCGACCGAGGAAGAGCTCCGAGCGGCGGGTATCGACCCCGAGGCCAACGAGTCGGGGTCGCTCGACGACAGCGACATATTCGAATGACTGGCGGGTCAGCGTAGATGACTCGCGGCCCGTTCTCCGGGATGGAGGTCGTGAAAGTGATGGTCAACGGCGGTATCTACGAGTGGGTTCGGACGAACGGCGACCACGCGATTCTTCGATGGGAACCGCCCGACGACCACGATACCGATGCACGGACTGTCCCCGTTCCGCTCCACGACGAGGTGAGTACGGGAACGCTACACGATATCGCCAGACAAGCAGGAGCAAAAGATTTCGATGAGTTCTGTGACTGGATAGAACGAAATCGGTGATATGTGAACTCAGCGGTGGCCACGAGCGCGTACTGAGCGCGGATGCGTGCAGTCGCGCGAGTCGGGGGAAGGGCAGGGCTGCCGCTGCTGTGCGATTGCGGTGGAAGCTACGATAGCACCCGCGAACGCTCTACCGAGCGTGAGCGGCCTTTTTCCCCAAGTTTTTACGAGGAGCGGTGCGCCCGCGCCGAAGGCGCGGTGCGACACCCGACGAACTAAAAAGTGGGCCCTTATTTGCCGCGACCCTGGCCGCCGTGGACGCTCGGGCGGGTGTGCTCGGAGCCTTTACCCTTGGAGCCGAGGCCACGGTTTTGCTGGCCGGCGCTGGTGAGACCACGCAGCGACCGGTTCTTGTGGGTGTCGTCGCAGATCCAGCTCAGGTCGTCGTCGTTCTCGATGGCCGGGTGTTCCGGGTCCACGAGAATCACTTCGTGCCACTTCTGGCGACCGTCCTCTCCGACCCAGTAGCTGTTGAGCACGCGGAGGTTCGGGTAGACGCGTGCGCAGCGCTCTTCGGCGACGCGCTGGATGTCCTTCCGGCGGGTGATGCGGGTGACACCCTGGCGCTTGGAGCGCCGGCCGGCTTTGTGGCGCTTTTTGCGTGCGCTGCCCTTCCGGACGCTCACGCGGGCGACCACGATGCCCTGTTTTGCTTTGTAGCCCAGCGAACGGGCGCGGTCAAGACGCGTCGGGTGGTCGATGCGTTCGACCGCACCCTGGTCGCGCCAGTCTTGCATTCGTTGCCACTGCAGTTCCGCTAGCTTGCCGTCGTCCGGGTCCTTCCAGGCGTCCCGGATGTGTGAGTAGAAGCTTTCTGCCATGTGTATCACCACGGGCGTTATGTGGTTCAACCCCCGCGCGACGGTCCGTTGGACCGCACACGACAGTCACATCCCGACCTGCACAGGCAGGTGCCCGCTGGTGCCCGTCGTCCAGCGAGATACCGGACGTTTCCTGTCGGCGGTAAAAAGGACTTCGAACCGTGCTGGCCGCAGGTGAACAGCTCTCCCGAGTGTCTGGGTGTCGGCTATTCGTCCCGCGTCCCGTCGGCGCCGTCGTTGCGCTCGACGCGAAACGCACCGCCACAGTCGCCACAGCGGTACTGGTCGGGGTCGGTGACGAGTTCCGAGCGGCGATAGCGAGCCAGGCGGGCGCCACAGTCGGTACAGACCACCCACCACTCCGGCGGGACGAAGCGGTCACAGTGGACGTGGGTGTGCAGACGCTCGGCGAGGTCGTGAAACCGGTCCCCGTGGCTGGCGTCGCCGTGTTCGTTGAGGAGATGGACGTGAACCAGTTCGTGACGGATGGTCGCGGCCGTCGCCGCCCACCCCTGGCGCTCGAAGTGGGCCCAGGTGAGTACGACCATCTCCGGGTCGCCATCGCGGTATTTGACCGCCCCAGCGCGGCGCTTGGCGCGGGTGCTCACTTCCCAATCGAGGTCGCTGACGCTGGCCGAGAGGTCGTACTCGGCGACGACTTCGCGAGCGTAGACGCGCGCGACTGCCAGAAACTCCTCGTGGGAACAGGTCTCGTCGAGCGAATACCAGTCGACGTCGACACGCGTCGGACGGTCGCTATCACGGGAGACTGGCATCGAGTCGGCCGACGATACCCACCCCATCTACTTGCCCGCTTCGCTGTGGGAGCCAGAACGTGTTGATTCCGGGGCGACCGGCCAGTGGCCGATTGTATATCGCTGTATGTGGTTTATCTCGGAGAACGTACGGCTACCTCCGAAACTTGCCAGAAGGCTAGGAAACCAGCGCTACTCGGCGAATTTGTCGACAGAGTCGAACTCGTCGGCGGCGACCGCGGCAGCGAGCGCGTCGGTGTCGACGCTCTCGATGTGGTGGGGGTATTTGCGCTGGAAGTAGCCGACGATGTTCCGCACGTCACGTTCGAGCAGTTCGTCGCTGTTCTCGTGGTCGGTCGGCACGGCCTGGGGCCAGTCGAAGACAGTCACACCCTCGCTGTTGACGAAGACGTTGTACTCGCTCATGTCCGCGTGGACGAAGCCACCCTCGTAGGCGGTGGCCATCTCGTCGAGCACGAGGTCGAGAATCGGCACGACCTGGGCGTCTTCGAGTTTCGCCCGGCCGAGTTCGACGCCGTCGATACGCTCCATCACGACGGCATGCCGGTTGTGGTCGATAGGTTGGGGCACCGACACGTCCGGATAGAGGGTTTCGAGGGCTTCGTGTTCCCGTTCGGCCGCCTTCCGAGCGGTGTACATCCAGGAGACGTGCTCCTTGTCGGACGTGTACTCCCGTTCGCGGTTGACCTCCCGGAAATCGGTGTATCCCTCGCGGTGGAACTTCAGGGCCAGCGGTTTGTACGACCGGACTTCGTAGACGTCACTCTCTTTGCCGACACCCAGCGGCGCGCCGACGCCCTCTATGGTCTCGCGCTCGGCGAAGGTGTGCAATGCGAGTGCGTCGTACCCCTCGAAGGTGAGGCGATACCCCTCGTACTGAATCGTCTTCCGTTCGAGGAGCCCGCGGCGCTCACACCGGTCCAGTCGGTAGTCGACTTCCTCGGGCGTCATGTCGGCGAAGTCGGGGAGTTTCGCCCCGTCGACCCACTTCGAGAAGCGCATCCCCTGTTCTAACCCCGAGAGCAGATAGAAGTCCTCGGCCTCCAGCTCGGCCATCTCACTGGCCACGTTTTCGACCATTACCAGCCCGTAGCCGGTCGATTCCCAAAAGGGTAGCGCGTCAGGGAGCGACTTCTCAATAAATCATATATCGCGATATAGAATCGAGGCGGGAGCGTCCCATCGCTGACCGTGGGAGTGGAGTTTAACACGGAGAGTGCGTTAGGTAGTGTAATTACATGAGAGAGGGTATTCGCGTGCTGCCGGTCTGGTCGGGTGGAGGCGGGCGAGAACGCAGGGCGCCACCGAAATCGGGTCCCGGCGAGGACAGAAAGGAGCGCCCCCGGATAGTCACAGACGGGGGCCAGACAGCCACAGAGAGTGAACTACCCGCAGGAGAGCGCGCGCTCCAGCGACTCCACCAGGTCGCAGCCAGCACCGACCACTCCCAGATGGAGAAGATTTCCAGGATGCTCGACGTTGGGCGCGAGCGACTGGGCGTCGACCTCGGCTTCCTGACCCAGATCGACGAGGAGACCCAGGAGATAGTCGAGTCGGTCGGCGACCACCCACAACTCCAGCCGGGGTCGACGGCGCCACTCGAGGAAGCGTACTGTCGGAAGACGATAGACCGCGAGGAACCGCTGGCCGTCGACGACGCAATCGAGGAGGGGTGGGAGTCGGACCCGGCGTACGGACGATTTAATCTGGGCTGTTATCTCGGTGCGGCAATCTACGTCGACGGGGACCAGTACGGCACGGTCTGTTTCGCCGACCTGGAGCCACGCGGCCGGGATTTCACCCACTCCGAAGAGACGTTCGTGGAGGTGCTGACCGACTGGGTCAGTTACATCCTCGAGCAACGCGCCTACGAGCAAGAGCGCCAGTCACACTACGACCGCCTCTCGGGACTGCTCGATACCACCCAGCAACTGATGCAGGCCCGCGACCGGACGGAAGTCGCCGAAATCGCGGCCAAGGCCGCCGACGACGTCCTCGGGTTCGACATCAACATGGTGCGGGTCTACGACGCCGAGGCGGGAACGTTGGTGCCGGCAGGTGAGAGTGCGGCGACCAGTGACCATCTCGGCGAGCGCCCGGTCTACGACGTGGGCGAGGGACTCCCCGGCGAGGTGTTCGCGACCGGCGAGCCACGCATCGTCGACGACCTCGAAACGGTCGACGCGGAGGTGCCAGCCGACGGCATCGGGTCGGCGATGTACTACCCGGTGGGCGTCCACGGCACGATTAGCGTCGGTGCGGTCGAACTGGCGGCCTTCGACGAGACGGACAGACAGGTGCTTGCCCTGCTGGCGACGGCCGCGGCGGCAGCGTTCACCCGTGCAAAGCGCGAGCGTGAGATTCGCGAGGCCCGCGAGCACGTCGAGACCGTCCTCGAACGGGTCAACGGCCTCATCGAGAACACAATCGAGGTCCTGGTCGAGGCGACCACCCGGGACGAACTGGAGGCCGGCGTCGTCGACCAGCTCGCGGCAGCCGACCCGTACACGTTCGCGTGGGTCGGCCGCCCGGCCGTGGCGACGGACACCGTCTCGCCGTCAGCGTGGGCGGGCGCCGCGGACCTGCCGGTCGAGGACGCCACCTTCGAGCTCACCGATGGACGCGTCGTCGGCGACGCGTACACGGCAGCGACGGCGCAGGTCCGGGACGACATCACGGCCGACGCGCAGTGGGCCGAACTCGTCGCCGGGACACCGACCCGGTCGATGATGGTGGTCCCGCTGGTGTACAAAGACACCAGCTACGGCGTCCTCGCGGTCCTGAGCGACGAGGCCGACGCGTTCGACGAGCGCGAACAGGTCGTCCTCAGCGCACTCGGGCGTGCGGTCGCAAACGCCATCAACGCCGTCGAACGGGGCCGTATCCTGGATGCCGACAAGATAATCGAACTGGAGTTTGCCATCGACGACTCGGGGCTGCTCTTTAGCCGGCTCTCGCGGGCCGCCGCGTGTACGCTGACCGCGGCCGGGACCGACTACCGGTCGGACGGCACGCTCCAGGTGTATCTCACCGCCGAGGGCGTCGACGGCGAGGAACTCGCACAGCTGGCCCGCGACGACGAGGCGGTCAGCGAGGCGACGTGTATCGTCAACCACGAGGACGGCTGTCTGGTCGAACTCGTCGTCGAGGAGTCGCTGGTCGCAACACTGACCGAATACGGAGCAGTCCCGCGAGACGTCGTCGCCAGCGAGGGGCAGGCCCGCTTTACCGTCGAGTTGCCCTACGAGGCCGAGGCCCGCGAACTGTACGACCTCGTCGAGGAGCAGTACCCGAGGACGGACCTCGTCGGCTACCACGAGCGCGAGCGGCCGGTCCAGACCAGACAGGAGTTCCGTGCGGCGCTGTCCGACCGCTTTACCGACCGCCAGGAGACCGCACTCCGGACCGCCTTCCTGGGTGGGTTCTTCGAGTGGCCCCGGCAGATAGACGGGAACGAACTCGCCGATGCCATGGACATCTCCCGACCGACCTACCACCAGCACCTCCGTGCGGCCCAGCAGAAGGTCTTCGAAGAGCTGTTCGACCCCGAACCGTAACGCGACCGGTCTGCTGGTCGGGCGTCGCAGGTAGGAACATTTGTACCGGCCGACCCCCAACGGGAACCCGATGGACGGGCCACTGTGGACCGAAGAGCACGCACCGGCACTCTCGGAGTTGCCCCAGGCGGAAGTCCGGGACCGCTTCGAGCGTGCCACACAGGAGCCGATGAACCTCGTCGTCCACGGACCGAAAGGCAGCGGCAAGACCGCCGCTGTCCGCGCGCTCACCCGCGAGACACACGAGAAACCCGACGCCGACCGGGTCGAAATCAACGTCGCCGACTTCTTCGGGATGTCGAAGAAGGAACTGGCCGACGACCCCCGCTTTGCGCGCTTTATCGACGCGAAGCGCCGCCGCAACTCCTCGAAAGCCGACCTCATCAACCACGTCCTCAAGGAGTCGGCGAGTTACTCGCCGGTCACCGGCGACTACAAGACCGTCGTCCTCGACAACGCCGAGGGGATGCGCGAAGACTTCCAGCAGGCGCTCCGGCGGGTGATGGAGCAGTACTACGAGGCCACCCAGTTTGTCATCGTCACCCGCCAGCCGTCCTCGCTGATTCCCGCGATTCGCTCGCGGTGTTTCCCAATCCCGGTTCGGTCGCCGACGCCAGAGGAACTCGTCGGCGTCCTCGAACCAATCGTGGAGGCGGAGGGCGTCGACTACGACGACGAGGGACTGGAGTACGTCGCCGGCGCGGCCGACGGCGACATCCGGGCCGCAATTTTGGGCGCCCAGACCACCACCGAGCAGGCGGGCGAGATTACGATGAACACCGCCTACGAGACGCTCTCTGCGGTCGGCGTCGACGAGCGCGTCGGCGAGATGCTGACCGACGCCGAGGCCGGGGAGTTCACCGACGCCCGGTCGACGCTGGACGAACTCCTCGTCGACGAGGGGTACAGCGGCACGGAAGTGCTCGACGACGTGCTGACTGTCGCTCGCTCGCGGTACACCGGCGACGCACTCGCTCGCCTGCACCGGCTTGCCGGCGAGATAGACATGGACCTGAAAGAGGGGACGAACGACAGGCTCCACCTGTCACATCTGTTAGCTGAGATGGGACCACAGGGAGCCGGTCGTGAGTGAGCGACTGGCCTCGGAAAAGGTCAAAGGCGTGGCGGGCAAAGGGAACGACAATGTTGCCCTCCCCGACGCGTGTGGCACTGGTGCTGGCAATCGTTGGTGCGCTCTCGTTTGCGTGGTACGCTGACGGGAGACGCTGGCGGGCACGCGTCTCCGACCGTCTGCTCTACGGGATTCCGTGGGGGACCCTCGTCATCGTCGCCATCAACGTCGGCTTCTACCTGCTGGCCCAGGGCGGGCTACAGCGGTTCAGTGACCCCGTATTCTTGCCCTTCGTCTCGTGGTCGTACTTCTATCCAGTGGGGATGGCCACGGCCGGTATCGCCCACGCCTCGGCTGCCCACATCATCGGCAACATGGCCGGGACGCTCGTGTTCGCGCCCATCGCTGAGTACGTCTGGGGCCACCACCCGCCCGACGCGTGGGGCGACCGGCTCGGCGGGCTGGCCGGGCGCTTCGACGCCGGTCACCCGGAGGGACTACTCCAGCGGCCGTGGGTCCGGGCCGTCGTCATCTTTCCCGGCATCATGCTGGCCGGGGCACTGTTTACCAGCGTCTTCTCGCTGGGACCGGGCATCGGCTTCTCCGGCGTCGTCTTCGGTATCATCGGCTTCGCAATCGTGACTGCGCCGCTGGCGGCCGTCGTCGGCGTCGTCACCACCAGCGCGCTCGGCCAGCTCGTGACGGCACTCCGTACGCCAATCGTCCGGGCGGGCATCGAGGCCGGTGCGCCCAGTCCGCCGGCGTGGGCCGGCATCGGCTTTCAGGCACACATGCTCGGATTTCTGGTGGGTGTCCTGCTGGGCATCGGCCTGCTCGTCGCACGGAAGCGCCGGCCAGCGGTCCAGCGGGTCTTTTTCGCGACGGTGCTGGTGGGGCTGGTCCAGTCGCTGTGGCTCATCTCGCTGCCCGAAGATGCCAGCACCTACGTCCTCTATCGGGGCGCGGGGACAGTGCTCGTGTTGTTGCTGTCGGTCGTAGTCGCGGTGGGGGCGGGCGGGAGCAAAGAGGCACTGCCGCGTCCGCTCTCGGTCCTGCCCCGTGCACCGACCAGGCGACAGATTGCGACCATCTGGCTGCTCATCCTCGGTCTGTTCGGCGGCATCGGACTTGTCGGCGCTGCCTTCGCCGACGAGTCGTTCTGGCTCGTCGCCATCCCCATCGTCCTCGTCGTGCTGTTGCTCGGAGCGCCGGCACTCCCGCCGCTTGTCCCCGACCGGCTGCTCGCCAGCCCGCTGTCGCGCCGCCAGGCTGCCGTCGGTGCAATCGCCGTCTTCACGGTGCTGGTCGGGCTGGTCGGTGTACCGTATGGGTTCATCCTCGTCGACGACGACAGCATCGAGGAGTCGACGAGCGTCACGGTCGAGGACTACCACATCGCCTACGTCGACAACGAGACGAGCGGACACTCGACTGCGGGGGATTTCTTCGACGAGGACACCATCCAGAGCAACGTCAGCGGCGTCGTCGTCGTCAGCGACCAGCGGGAGATGTGGACGACTGCCGTCCAGCAGTCGACGCTTGCCTACCAGGGCAACGCGAGTCTGTCGGTCGGCGGCATCGGCTGGCGGGAGACCATCGACGTCGAGCGGCGGGGATGGTCTGTCGCCGGCAACGACAGCGCCTACGTCGTGGACCTGCTCGTCGACGGCGAGCGCACGCGGTCGTACACGTCACCGCCTGTCCGGGCAGACGTCCGTATCGACAACTACACGAGCAGTGTCGTCCCGACAGCGGACGGGTTCGACATCCGTGTGAGTCAGAACGGGACGGCAGTTGAGTCGACGGCGCTCCCCGACGTAGACGGGACGGCGACGGCAGGGCCGCTGTCGTTCGTGACCGAACGGCGGGGTGACGACGTCGCGGTGTTTGCCGAATCTGACGGGACCCGGGTCCAGATTGGCACCCGCGAGAACTAAAAGGGCTGTTTGCCACGACGGAGGTCGAGTGCAGCCGCAAAGTCCGACCGCGAGACGACACCGACGACGGTGCCGCGGCGTTCGACGAGCGCGACATCGTCGGCGTTCTGCCCGAGTGCGACCAGCGCGTCGAAGGCGTCCATCTCGGCGTCGAGGCGCGGGAGGTCGGTGTTCACGAGGTCGTCAACCCGGGTGGTCTCGTAGTCGGCAGTCGCGACGCTCTGCATCGCTTTCGCAGTGACGACGCCGATGGCGGTGCCGCTGGCGTCGACGACCGGGAGGTCCGTCCGGCGGGCCGCGATCAGTTTCGGGAACAGGTCCGCGAGCGTGCTGTCGGCGCCGACGGGGTCGACCTCGGTGAGGAGGTCCCCGACAGTGAGGTCGGCCAGCAGTTCCGAGACGACGACCATCTTGGACTCGCTCGTGGCCGCGCCATAGATGAAGAAGGCGAGCAAGAGGAGAATCGGGCTAAAGGCCAGGACGCCGACGACAGCAAAGAGGACAGCAAAGATGGTCCCGATGCGGGCGGCGACCTGCGTGGCACGCGTGTAGGAGAGCCACCGCGAGAGGAGCGCCCGGAGGACGCGCCCGCCGTCCATCGGAAAGGCGGGCAGGAGGTTGAACACGGCGAGGACGACGTTCGTGACGGCGAGCCACCCGACGACGAAGACGACGACGGGCGCGCCTGCCGGAATCACGGTGAGTGCGGCCAGGCAGACGCCAGCGACCAGGACGCTGGTGATGGGGCCGGCGATAGCAATCCAGAACTCACGATTCCACTCGCGGGGCATCTCGGTGAAACTGGCGAGGCCGCCGAGAATCCAGAGGGTAATCGACTCGGTCTGGATACCGTACCGCATCGCCGCCCAGGAGTGGCCGAGTTCGTGAATCCCGACGCTGACGAAGAGGCCGACCGCAGCGAGGATACCGACCGTCCACCGCTGGCCGGCGAGGTCGGCGGCATCGAGTCCGGCCGGTGCGAGACCGTCGATAAGCGACGCGTAGACGGTAATCTGTTCGCCGCTACCGATGAGGTAGGCGAGAATCGGGAGGAACACGAGCAGGGAGACGTTGACCCGTATCGGAATCCCCCAGATGGCCCCGAGCGTGTAGTTTTGCATCGTCGTAGACACGTCTGTCGGACAATTATACCTGTGGGCTCGAACAGCGGTTTCGAGGGGTTATCGCGGTCGGTGTTTCCCGAGACCAGCCGGGTGCCCCGCCGCTGGTACTCCAGGCAGTCAACAGCGACCAAGTCGCCCCGTCATTCCTCGCGTCCGGGATCCAGCGACGGTGAGCCACTCAGCAGGTCGTCGACGTTCGAAAGGGGGTCCCCGACGGTGATGCCGTCAGCGCCGATGTTGAACGGCCGGAGTGTCCGTTCGTACGTCCCGACGCGCTTTTTCAGGACGCCGACGACTTTCCCGATTTCCGAGCCCATCTCGGCGTACCGGAGAAAGAGGATGTTGTCGGCCAGATAGCTGATGCCGGACTCGGTCGGGCGAAACTCGCCGGAGACGGAGGCGACTTCGTCGAGGAAGATGACGGTCACGCCCATGTTTTTCAGGTAGCGCCCGAGCGCGTGGAGTTTGCGGATGAGTTCTTTCTCGTCGCCCTGAATCGAGAGCGTGTACCCTTTGATACCGTCGAGCATCACGACGCTGGTGTCGCGCTGTTCGACCTCCTTGCGGACCATGCTGGCGAACTTCTCCGGGGAGAATTCGAGCGGTTCGATCTCCTCGATGGCGAGTGTCCCCTCTTCGACCATCTCCGAGACCGGAATCCCGATTGCCTCGGACCGGTGGCGGAACGTCGACTCGTTTTCCTCGAACATGTAGATGACCGAGCGCTCACCCTGCGCAGCCGCCTGTGTCATAAACAGCGACCCCGTCGTCGTCTTCCCGACACCAGTGGGGCCGCTGACGACCGTCACAGTCCCCTGTTCGAGGCCGCCGTCCAGCAGCGAATCGAGGTTCGCGACACCCGACTTGAGGACGTCACTCTCGAAGGTCGCCGTGTGGTCGCCCGGGACGAGCACGGGATAGACGTCGATGCCATCGGCGGAGATGGTCAGCGAGTGGGTCCCTCCCTGCTTGTCCGACCCACGGAGCTTCGGGACTTCGAGCGTGCGGCCGTGCTCGCTCTGGGACAGTTCGATGACGCCGTCGGCGAGAAACTGCAAGTCGTCGTCCGGTGTGGTCTCGCTCCACTGGGAGGTGAACAGAACGGTCGCGTCGTTCTCCTTGAGATAGCGCAAAAAAGAGATAATCTGCTTTCGGAACTGATACTCGTCGCTCGTCAGGTACCGAAACTGCGTGACCGGGTCGAGGAAGACCCGGTCGGGTTGGAGTTCGGTGACGCGCTCGGTGATGCGCTTTGCCATCGGCGTCTGCTCGACTTCGCTCGACTCGAAGACGCTGTAGGACTGGTCCTCCGCGAAGAACTCGGAGCTCGGCGAGAGGTCCAGAAACTCGATGCCCGAGACGTCGAAGTTCAGCGATTCGGCGTTGTCCCGGACCTGCGCTGTCGGCTCTTCGAGATTGATATACAGCGACGTCTCGCCGGCGTCGACGCCAGCAGTCAGAAAGTGCAACCCCAGAATGGATTTCCCGGCGCCCGGTTCTCCCCGGAGCAGGTAGCTCCGGCCGGCGACCAGGCCGCCGCGAAGAATCTCGTCGAGTCCGTCGATGCCAGTCGACACCCGTGAGAGCTCAGTCACAGCTGGGACCCTCCGTAGCGTGGTACAGCCGACGGGCGTGAGAACGTCGAGCCATCATACACAATATTTGTGGGCAACAGTCAATAGCGCTTTGGCTAGATTGCGTATGTTTCCGAGGCGTCCGCCGACTGTATCGCCGGAGCGCCCTTCGAAATCCTTTTACGCGACTCAGAGCGAAGATACACCAACATGGATATCGACATCATCGAAGAAGACGAGAACCCTATGTTGCACCGGACGGATGTCCGGTTCGAGGTCACTCACGAGGAGGCGACGCCCTCCCGTCTCTCCGTGCGAGACTCGCTTGCGGCCATGCTGAACAAGGACAGCGAAGAAGTCGTCGTTCACAAACTGGACACGAAGTTCGGGATGCGAACGACCATCGGCTACGCGAAAGTCTACGAGACGCCCGAGCACGCCCGTGACGTCGAGCAAGACCACATGCTCGAGCGCAACAAAATCGTCGCCGACGGCGACAGCGAAACCGAGGAGGCGGAGGAAGCATAATGCCCCGACACGAACTCTACAACGACGACGGCGACGCCGAGCGCGAACTGTGTCCCCGCTGTGGCGACTCGTTCCTCGCCCAGCACGACGACCGCCAGCACTGCGGGAAGTGCGGCTACACCGAGTGGGAGTAGGACTACTTTTTGCGTCGTCGGGTCTCGGGCGCGCCTGACGGCGCGCACCGGACCACTCCTCGCAAAAACATAGTGAAAACACCGCGAGAGCAAGCTCTCGCGTGGAAGGCTCGCAGATGCTATCATAGCTTCTACCGCAACCGCACAGCAACAGCAGCCCTGCCCTTCCCCGAATCGTGCGCCCGGCCACCCGTAAGGCTAGTTTCTGTCCACCGAGTACCAGCCACCGCCACGACTGTCACCCGGTGACACTCACGTCAGCGCGTATTCAAGTCCCTCCAGCGCGTATGTACCAGAGATGACTGACGTTACGCCGACACCGGGCATCCATCACGTTACGTGTGTTGCGGGCGACCCGCAGCGAAACATCGACTTCTGGGTCGAGACACTGGGCCTTCGACTGGTCAAGCGCTCTATCAACCAGGACGACTCCGGCACCTACCACTTCTTCTTCGCAGACGCGGAGGGGACACCGGGCACGAGTATGACGTTCTTCCCCTGGGAAGACCTCTCTGCGGGCAAAGTCGGCTCGGGTCAGGTCTCCCGGACTGCGTTTCGCGTTCCCGAGGGAAGCCTCGACTACTGGGAAGACCGCTTCGAAGAGTACGACGTCGACTACGACGACCGCGTCGAGCGGTTCGGCGAGACCGTCCTTCCCTTCCGGGACCCCGACGGACTGCCGGTCGAACTGGTCGAAGTCGAGATTCCCGACGACGAGGCGACCGTCCCGTGGACGGAGTTTGTCCCCGAGGAGTCCGCTATCCGCGGGTTCCACTCGGTGACGCTCTGGCTGGCAGACCCCCAGCCGACGATGGAGTTGCTGGAGACGATGGGCCTCGAAAAGCAGGGCACGGAACAGGCCCAGGGCGACACGCCCGGCGACGAGCGGACTCGCTTCGTAGCGTCCGGTCCCGTCGGCTCGTACGTCGACGTGCTCCCGACCGTCGAGAGTGGTAGACAGGGCCACGGCACGGTCCACCACGTCGCGTTCCAGACGCCGACCGACGAGGACCAGCAGGCGATGCGCGACGCCGTCCGGTCCGAGGGGCTGAGCCCGACCCAGCAAATCGACCGCCACTGGTTCCGCTCGGTGTACTTCCGGGAGTTCGGCGGCGTGCTGTTCGAACTCGCGACGAGTGAGCCGGGCTACACCAGCGACGAACCGCTCGAGGACCTCGGCGGCCGGCTCGTCCTCCCCGGGAAGTTCGAAGCCCAGCGCGAGCAGATCGAAGCCAACCTGCCGGACGTGACGATTCCGACGGCAGAAACCGCCGACGCCGACGACTAACACACCGGCCACCGCAGACCGAAGTCGTCTTTTCACTCGCTGTCCGACCACAGGGCATGACCGACACCAGTCCACGGCGCGTCCTCGGCATCGAGGGGACAGCGTGGGCTGCAAGCGCCGCCGTCTACGACGTTGCCAGCGACGAGGTGACCATCGAAACCGAGGCCTACCAGCCAGACAGCGGCGGCCTCCATCCCCGCGAGGCCGCCGAGCACATGGCCGAGCACGTCCCCGAAGTCGTCGAGCGTGCACTCGCTCACGCACGCGAGCGGACGGATGCCGACCCGCCGGTCGACTGCGTGGCCTTCTCGCGGGGGCCGGGGCTCGGCCCCTGCCTTCGCATCGTGGGCACCGCCGCCCGCGCCGTCGCCCAGCGACTCGGCGTCCCGCTGGTCGGCGTCAACCACATGGTCGCCCACCTCGAAATCGGCCGCCATCAGTCGGGCTTTGACTCACCAATCTGCCTGAACGCCAGCGGCGCGAACGCCCACGTCCTGGGCTATCGCAACGGCCGCTACCGCGTGCTCGGGGAGACAATGGACACCGGCGTCGGCAACGCCATCGACAAGTTCACCCGCCATCTGGGCTGGTCTCACCCCGGTGGCCCGAAAGTCGAGCAGCGGGCCAAAGACGGCGAGTACATCGACATGCCCTACGTCGTCAAGGGGATGGACTTCTCCTTTTCGGGCATCATGAGCGCCGCGAAGGACGCCGCTGATAGTGGAAACGCAATCGAGGACATCTGCTTTTCACTCCAGGAGAATATCTTCGCCATGCTGACCGAAGTCGCAGAGCGTGCGCTGTCGCTGACCGGCAGCGACGAACTCGTCCTCGGCGGCGGCGTCGGGCAAAATGAGCGACTCCGGGAGATGCTGGCGACGATGTGCGAGCAACGTGGCGCGAAGTTCTACGCACCCGAGAACCGATTTCTCCGGGACAACGCCGGCATGATTGCGGTGCTCGGGGCAAAGATGTGCGCCGCCGGCGACACCATCGTCATCGAGGAGTCGGGCATCGACGCCGATTTCCGGCCTGACCAGGTGGCCGTCAGCTGGCGCGGACAAGAGCAGTTCCGGGCGTCTGCCGGGGAGCGAGCAGCCCCCGCCGAACAAGTCCAGGGCGCCGAGGCGACTGTTTCCTTCGAGGGAGAGAATGTTGTGAAGGAGCGACGGCCACGGAGCTACCGCCATCCGGCGCTGGACGAGCAGTTACGCAGCCAGCGGACCCGCGAGGAGGCGCGTCTGACCAGCGAGGCGCGGCGTGCCGGCGTGCCGACGCCAGTGATCCGCGACATCGACGCTCGGGAGACGACGCTCGTCTTGCAGCACGTCGGCGACTGTGACCTGCGGGACGCGCTGACGGAGTCGAACGTCCGTGCCGTCGCCGAGTCGCTGGCGCGGATTCACGAGGCCGGCTTCGTCCACGGCGACCCGACGACGCGGAACGTCCGGGTCAATCGAGGCGACAGCGACGACGGACCAGACGTGTTTCTCATCGACTTCGGACTGGGCTACTACACCCAGCATCCGGAGGACCACGCGATGGACCTCCACGTCTTCGAGCAGAGTCTCGACGGGACGAGCGACGACGCCGACGCCCTGCGGGCCGCCGCCGAGGAGGCATACCGGGCTGTCGGTGATTCGGGCGTCCTCGACAGACTGCGGGACATCGAGGGGCGTGGCCGGTACCAGTGACAGAAGGCTTATCGGGCACGGGGAACCGACAACTGGATGATGAAATGGCTGCTGGTGGGCAAGTGGCTCGTCGTCCTCGCCGCACTCGCAGTCGCCGGCGCACCGCTGTCGGCGTGGCTCTTTTCGCGCCTGCCACGCCGGGGCGCGGCCTTCTCGCTTCCGGTGACGCTGGTCGCTCTGGCAACCGTCGTCTTTCTCGTGGGCCAGCTCACCTTCGGCGTCCACACCGTCGTCCTCGGCGTGCTGGTCGTCGCCGGTACCAGCGCGATAGCGTACCGGCAGGGCGCAACTCCCGACTGGCGAGCGGTCGCTGGCGCGTACGCTATCTTCGCTGCCGGATTTCTGTTGCTGGTGTTTTTCCGCGGTGCGTCGCCGGGCATCACGCCACGCGGCGGCGAGCAGTTTCTCCACTTCGGGCTGGTGAAGACGCTCACGCGAACCGAGGCACTCCCGCCGGAGGACTTCTGGTACGCGGGGCGGGAGCTACGATACTACTACGGGACGCAGTTGCAGGTCACCAGCCTCTCGCTGCTGACTGACACGCCGCTGCGCTACGGTTTCAACCTCGGCGTCGCCACCTTCTACGGCGTCCTCGTCGTCAGCGCCTACGGACTGGCCGGCGCGGTCACGTCGGCGGCCGGTCGCTCCTACCGCCTCGGCGGGATTCTGGGCGTGTTTTTCGTCGCACTCGGTGGCGCACTGACGACGACAGTCCGACTCCTCTTTGGACTGCTTCCGACGGAGACCGCGCTGAAATACGGCCGTGCAGTCTTCGGCTTCGCCGCCGAGCGCAGCGGCCGGACCTACCCCGAGATGTACCAGACGATGAGCGACATCGACTCGTGGTTCTGGTGGTACACCCGCTACGTCGTCCCCGATACGCTTCAGGAGTTCCCGATGTACTCCTTCGTCAAGTCGGACCTCCACGGCCACACGCTCTCGACAGGGTATATCGTCCTCGCTGGGGCGCTCGCCTTCAGCTACTACCGGCTGGACGAAGACCGGCGCGGCCGGCGTCTCGCCGTCCTCTTCGGTGGCCTGGGGGTCGTCGCCGGCGTCTTCGGGTTCATGAACACGTGGTCGCTCCCGACCGCCGTCGGACTGACGTGGCTGACCGTCGCGGCCGCCGACGCGCATCCGACGACGCTGTTGCCAGACCGGGTCGGAAACCGTCTTCGCGGCCCCGACCCAGAAGTCAGCCCGCTCACTCGACTCGGCGCGGAGGCGTGGCGCGTCGTCCTCGCCGTCGTCCCGGCCGTCGTCGTCGGTGTCATCGGCTACGTCATCGCCTCGCCGTTTCTCGTCTTTGGCTACGTGCCGGAGAACGAAGGGGTCGGACTGTTCCCGCCCAGAACCGCACTCGCGGAGTTTCTGGTCATTTACGGTGCGCTCTTGCTCCTCTTTGCGGGCTTTGTCTGGTATCGGGGATGGCCCGTGGCGCGAGAGGTCGACCGTCGGACGAAACTGGGTGTCGCCGCCGTCGGCGTCGTCGCCATCGGTGCGCTGCTGACGGTCCTTTCCTTTCCGGTCCTCGCCATCACCGGTCCGATACTGCTGGGCGCGTGGTGGCTCGTCCGGACCGACCGCGCCGGCTTCGAGGGCGTCCTTCTGGTCGCCGGCGTGGGCCTGATTCTCTCGCTGGAGTTGGTCTTCGCGAAGGTCGCGCCGTGGCCGGAGGGACCGGCCCGCTGGAACACGTCGCTGAAAGTCGCCGTGCAGGGCTGGACGCTCGCGGGTGCGGCAGCAGGCGGCGTCGCCGCGTTACTGCTGAGCGACGCGTGGGACGCGCTCGCTGGTATCCGAACCCGGTTCGGAGCGGGCGCTAGCGCGGTCACCGACGGCGGTCCGGACAGTCAGCGGCAGGCGATGACGGCAGTCCTCGCCGGCGTCCTCGTCGTCGCAGTCGTGCTCGCGAGTGCGCCGTTCCCGGTGCTTGCGGGGTACAGCGAGATGGGTGGCGTGCTGGCCGACGACACCGAATTCAGTCTCGACGGCCTGGAGGTCCACGACCGGTGGCGAGGGGCACAGATGGAGGCGATCTACTGGCTGGACGACCACGACGGACGCCCGGTCGTCCTCGAAGCGCCGGGCCAGCGCTACCAGTGGTCCAGTCCGGTGTCGACGCTGACCGGACTGCCGACGCCGGTCGGGTGGGCACACCACCAGCGGAATTACCGCCCCGACAAGCAGGTCGACGAGCGAGTCGACGCCGCAGCCGTCGTCTACGACCGAGACCGGTCGTGGTCCAGCGCGGCCTCGGTACTGCGTCGTTACGACATCGAGTACGTCTACGTCGGCGCTGTCGAGAACGAAACGTACGGCGAGGACCTCCGGACGTTCGAAGACCGGCCGGGGCTGTCGCCAGCGTTCGAGAACGGCGTCGTCACAATCTATCGCGTGAACCACTCGGCGCTCCCGGCGGCGGGCCGTGCGTCGTAGGGAAACCATCATTACGCAGGAGAGCGTACGCCAGAGTATGGCAGATAGACCGTCCTCCGGTGAGATTTTTGGCGTGCCGTACAACTTCGACAGACCGAGCTTTCGCAACCTCCTCTCCTCGTACTGGCAGCCCGGCGAGGGGATGCTCGTCGAGAAGCCCTTCGGCATCGGCTACACGGTAAACCTCGCCAACTGGCGCTCGTGGATTGTCCTGGCTGTCGCCGGCGCGCTCGTCTGGCAGGAGACGAAAAGCGAGTCCGAGGACGCCGAGGCGGCAAGCGACGAGGACGAACCGGTCGAAGTCATCGTCGACTAATCGACGGCTCTTTTTCCGGCCGCCGCCAGCGGCCAACACGATGGTTACCTTCGTCACGACCAACCCCGGGAAGATTCACGAGGCCCAGGAATACCTCGACGAACCGGTCGAGCAACTCGACTTCGACTACCCGGAGGCACAGGCCGACGACCTCGCGACAGTCGCCGCCAACGGCGCGCGCGCGGCCTACGAACACGTCGGCGAGCCGGTCATCGTCGACGACTCCGGGCTGACTGTCGACGCTCTCGATGGGTTCCCCGGCCCCTACTCCTCCTACGTCGAGGACACGCTCGGTATCGAGCGCGTCTGGCAACTCACGAAAGACGAAGACGACCGGAGCGCCGCTTTCCGTGGTGTCGTCGCCTACTGCGACGGCGAGGCGTTCGAGGCAACGCCGGAACCGGTCGACCGCGGGAGCGCAGAGAGTGACGAACGGCGCGGCCAGGACACCGCTGCCGACGAGCGCGCCAGCGCGACGACCGACGGACAGGTGGCACGTGACGAGGACGCACCGCCGGTGAAACTGTTCGAGGGAGTCGTGCCGGGCGAAATCGTCGCACCGCGTGGCGACGGCGGGTTCGGCTTCGACCCAATCTTCGAGTACAACGGGACGACGTTCGCGGAGATGGACACCGAGGAGAAAAACGCGATTTCCCATCGCGGGCGGGCGCTGGCGAAGTTTGGGGAGTGGTACGCCGAACGGTAGCGAGGGCGAGCGAAGCAAACGTCGAACAATAGCGAGACCGACACACCGGGACCGTGACTGACCGACCCCACCAGATCGTGGCTGCCTAATCGAGAAATTGGATGCCGGTCACTTCGATGCGTGCGCCGCCAGACTTACTCTCGGCCATTTCGACGTCCCAGCCGTGAGCGAGGGCGATTGTCCGCACAATCGACAGGCCGTACCCGCTCCCATCGTCAGCGGTCGAGACGCCGTGTTCGAAGACGTCGTCACGCCGGTCGGGTGGAATACCGGGTCCGTCGTCGGCAACGTACATTCCATCTGGGAGTGGCCCGACGGTGACGGTGACGTCCTCGCCACCGTGTTCGACCGCGTTCCGGAAGAGGTTTTCAAACAGTTCACACAGCCGGTCGGTATCGGCGGCGACCGTTTTGACAGACTCGTACTGGAGCGTCGCGTCGGTGTCTGTCCCAATCGCTCCTTCCCACGCGGTGTCGATGACGGCGGCAATATCCGTCGGGTCCGGGTCGGTGACAACTTCGCCCTGGTGGGCGACCTTCAGCAGGTCGTCGATGAGCCGTTCCATCCGGTCGGTGGTCTGTTCGATGACGTCGAAGTGTTCGTCATCCCCGGTCTCGCGTGCGAGTTGGGTTCGGCCATCGACGAGCTGGAGCGGGTTGCGCAAGTCGTGTGCGAGGATGTCAGCGAACTCTTTGAGTCGGTCGTTCTGTCGCTCCAGCATCTGTTCGTACTCGTGTTTTTCAGTCATGTCTTTGCTCACGACGGCATACCCGTGGAGCACGTCGTTCCACAGTGGCGAGATTGTCATATGAGCCCAAAACACGGAGTCGTCCGCCCGCTGGTGCCACCCTCGCGTTTCGATGGCGGCCTCCTTGGCGTCGGTCAGAAGGGTAGCAAGCGACCGGTCGCCGCTCGTTTTATCGGAGAACAGAATCGCGAGTGGTTGCTGGTCGACAGCGTCGGCCGCGTACCCGTAGAGTTCGTCGGCCGCTGGCGACCAGGTGCTAATGTCGCCATCGGGGTTTATCATAAAGATGGCGTGGCTCGTGGTGCCTTCGACAAGATGCTGATACATTTCGGTATCGGCAGTCTCGGAACTCAAGTGTTGCTCAGGCGGCTGTGATGGGTCGCTCACGTACGACCGCCACGGGATAGATACGAAGTCCAGAATTTCATATCTCTAGATACGATGGGGCGCTGTTTATAATCCCGAGGTCACCCACACTGTCAAAACAGACCACGATTGGGTCTGCCAGTCAATCGCAGGCGTCGGCTGAAAGGCGATGAGAGGGTCGACAGCGGCGCCAGCGCCGTGGCGGCCGGTTACGCCCGCGGGTCGCGGTCCGGGCCGGGATAGGCCTCGTCGCGGATCGCCTCGTAGAGCGACGCGGCATCGAACAGGCGCGCGAAGGCATCGGGCGTGCGAATACTCACCTGCATGTGGGCCTGCAGGGAGAGGTTCGCGCCGGCGCTGCTCAGCTGGTCGTCAAAGGAGAGGAGGTGGGCGGCCCGTCCCTGATAGGCCGAGGCAAGGCCAGCGTGGTCGCCCTCGGGATGGTCGACGGGCTCGCGTTCGCGTTCGAGACGGTCGCGCCAGTCGGCGGCAAGCGAGTCGTCGGCCAGCGCGGCGACGACGGCTTCGGCGTCGTCGAGCAGGTGGTCGCTGGCGACGAGGGTAACCCACGAGTGCGAGCGGACGTGGTCGAGCGCGTCGCGGGCGGCGCCACCGACCAGCACGTCCGCAGCCAGCACGTCGGCGTCAGCGACGACGCGGGTGGGGTCTGCGTCAGTCATCCTCGCGCCGGTCGGCAAGCGTCTCGCGGATGTCCGTGACGGACACGTCGTAGGCGGTCGCGCGGTCGAAGCAGTCGGCCCAGGTCATAGTCGAGCGTCGGCGCGAACGGACAAAAAACGCCCGCCTGCGGCGGTGTCGAACGCGCGTCTGACGTGTTTTTAAGTAGAGCGACAGTCCCCACTCACACGGGCGCGCCAGTACCGGCCTCACGACTCCCATCCTTCCACAGCGCGCGCCCGGACCGTTTTCGAACCCCCTCTCCCCCCTTTCTCCCGGCCAGCTATGCAGGTGCGCCTTCGCCCCGGAGCTGTGCCCGGACAGAGTCGAGAACGTCGGTATCAGCCATCACGGCGACGCTGTCACCGGCCTCGATAGTCGTCTGCGGGAGTGGAATCGTCATCGCTTCGCCGTCCCGGCCGTGGGCGTAGATTCGGGCCTCACCGGGCAGGTCCAGTTCGACGACGCGCTTGCCGACAGCCGGCGACCCGTCGGGGACGACGACGCTGGCAATCGACAGTGACTCCGTGAGGTCCGCGAGAACGTTGAAGTCACCACCCAGTAGTGCGGTTTTCGCGCCGGCGGCCCCGACGCGCTCGGGGTAGATTATCTCGTCGACGTCGTCGGCGTACTTCTCGTAGAGTTCGTCGCTGACCTCCTCGCTGACCCGGAGGACGGTCCGACAGCCGTGTGTCTCGCCGACGACACAGACCGAGTAGTTGGTGTTGAGGTCACCCGTCACGCCGGCGACAGCATCGGCGTTGTCGAGGCCGGCCTGTTCGAGTGTCTCCGTGTGACCGCCGTCACCCTCGACGACGATGAACTCCTCGTCGCGTGCGCGCTCTGCTTTCGTCGCGTCCCGTTCGACGACGACCACTTCGTGGCCCTCCCGCTGGAGGATGCGTGCAGTCCGCTTGCCAACACGACCGAAGCCAACGATGACGATTTTCATATCTGTGTGATACGACACCACACACCATAATAGTAGTGTCTGGACCGCTCGGTCGTTCAGCGAGTGAGCGTCAGTTCTGGCCGCGCGCCTCGGGCGGTCCGCCGTCCTCGGAGTTGCCCCGTGAGCGGTCGGCTCCGTCACCGTCCTCACCGTCGTCGACGTTCCGGACAGTCTGGTCGGGGCCAGACTGGCTGATGACAGGCTTGAGGATGTACTTCCCGCTGTTACCGGCTCTGAAGACGGTGATGTCGTAGACAAACGAGACGGTGCCGTTCGGTTCGAGCGTGAATCCCTTGTTGAGTTGGAGTTTGTTGCTCGGGAGTTTCACGTTCGTGCTGGAGCCGTCAGCCAGCGTCGCGTTGATGTCGCTGATGTAGACGAACACCGTTGAGTAGTTGCCCGCGGGCAGTTCCGGCGAGTCGAGCAGTGTCGCATTGTCGCCGCGGAGTTGGGTCAGGTCCACCGAGCGGGAGTCGACGTCGCGTGTAATCCAGTCGTCACCGCCCTTTTTGTCGTCGTCCCCCTCTTGGCCTGCAGTCTCGTTTTCCGACTCGTGGGTGTCGGACTGGGAGTCAGTGGCGAGGCCGCCGTCGGCCGTGGTCGTGTTGTCTGTGGTCGTCTCGTCGGCAGTTTCGTTCTCCGGCGTCTCCGTCTCGTTTTCGGCTTCGTCGTCGGCGTCGCCGGATTGTTTGAAGCCAATCTGAGAGATGGTCACGTTCAGGTGACGGAAGTCGTCAATCTGGCCGGGGTCGTCACTCACGTAAAATTCGACGGTGCCGGTCGAACCGGTGTCACCGGTCTGTGCAACCTCGTCGCCGGGCGTGTCAGTCTCGTCAACAGATGGTGAGCCGTCGCCGCCGGTCGAGCCGGCACAGCCGGCGAGGACCAGCATCGCCGCAGTCAGTAGTGTCAGCAGTGTCTGTCGGTGCATACGCGAGTGAAAGGCAATCGAGATATAAATGCACGCTGGCCGGTTTGGGGCAATCCGACACGCCTTTCGCCGTCGGTGTCCGACAGGTCGACCATGCGCGTGACGTTTCTCGGCACGAGCGGGGCCGTCCCGACGACCCAGCGCAACCCCAGCGCGATTCAGGTCGAGCGGGAGGGCGACCGGTTGCTCTTTGACTGCGGTGAGGGGACCCAGCGCCAGATGATGCACTACGGGACCGGCTTCGACATCGACCACATCTTCGTCACGCACATGCACGGGGACCACGTCCTCGGGCTCCCCGGCCTCATCCAGACGTGGGATTTCAACGGCCGCGACGAGCCACTCGCCATCCACGCACCGTCAGGGACCCGCGAGCGCGTCGAGCGACTGGTCGCCGCCACGGGCGACCAACCCTCGTTTCCTGTCCGCATCCACCAGGTTTCGCCCGGCGAAGACGCACTGAGCCACGAGGAGTACACCGTTCAGGCAATCGACGTGCGCCACCGGACGAACGCCGTGGGCTACGTCATCGACGAGGACGACCGGAAAGGGCGATTCGACCGGGAGTACGCCGAGGAGGAACTCGGCCTCTCGCCGGGCCCGGAGTACTCGAAACTCCACAACGGCCAGTCCGTCGAACACGACGGCCGGACGATTCACCCCGAAGAGGTCGTCGGCCCGCCACGGCCCGGGCGCCGGCTGGTCTACACCGGCGACACGCGCCCCTGTGACAGCGCCGTCGCCGCCGCCGACGGCGCCGACCTCCTGATTCACGACAGCATGTTCGCAGACGACCGCATCGAACGCGCCAGAGAGACTGGTCACTCGACGGCGCGCGAGGCCGCGGAAGTGGCAAACGACGCCGGTGCAAAGCGACTCGCACTCACACACATCTCCTCGCGATACGCCGGTCACGGCTGGCACGACCTCGAATCTGAGGCCGAGGAGACCTTCGCGGGCGAGGAGCTGTTCGTCGCGGAGGACGGCATGGAAGTGGAGATTCCCTACCCGGACGCGGACCGCGATTTTGCCGTCGAGCGCGCGAGTCGGTGAGCCACCGACCAGGACGGGAGTGACAGGACTGGAAGCGCGGTCCCGAAACCGACCGCCCCGCCGTGGATTTATACTCGCGCATCGCCTACCAGCCTCTGTGAACGCCCGTACGGCTGCCCTCGACGCGGTCGTCTTCGGTGTCGACATCCAGAGCGGCGACGTCCGGGGCGACGCGCCTTCTTACGCACTCGCGGCCTTCGACGGTGAGTCCGTCGACCGCGACGTGGTCAGCTACCGCAAACTCCGCCGGCGCATCGACGACGAGGTGCCGGCCATGGTCGCGACCGACAACATGTACGAACTGGCCGAGAACAAGGACGCACTCGTCCACTTTCTCGGCTCGCTCCCCGACGAGACGAAACTCGTCCAGGTGACCGGTGCCGAACAGCCCGAACCGCTCTCCCGCGTCGCCTCCCGTCACGGCGTCCCGTACGGCAAGGACCCGATGAAAGAAGCCGAGGCCGCCGCCCGACTCGCCGCCGCCAACGTCGGGCAGGAGGTGACTGCCTTCACCGACCGAACGGAAGTGAAAGTCGCGCGGGGGCGCTCGACCGGCGGTGGCGGGGGCTGGAGCGAGGACCGCTACACGCGGCGGATTCACGGCTCGGTCAAGCGCCGCGCTCGCGAGGTCGAGTCCGAACTGGACGATGCCGGACTGGAGTACGAACGCGACGCCACTGAGAAGTACGGTGGGTTCTCGAACGCCATCTTCACCGTCGAGGCACGCCCCTCGGACCTCCCCGTCTCGACAGAGCGGTCGGGCGACGTCCGCATCGAAATCGAGCGGGTGCGGCGGGACGGCATCGAATTTCGCCCGCTGGCAAAGCGCCGCGACCACGTCCTGGTCGGTATCGACCCCGGAACCACCACCGCCGTCGCCGTGGTCGGACTCGATGGCGAAGTGCTGGACGTGCTCAGCACGCGCACTGCCGACACCGCTGCCGTCATCGAGTGGATAATCGAGCGCGGGCGACCAATCCTCGTCGCGGCGGACGTGGAACCGATGCCGGAGACCGTCGAGAAGATTCGGCGGAGTTTCGACGCCGCCGGCTGGGAACCAAACCGCGATTTGCCCGTCGACACAAAGAAACACCGGACCCGTGAGGAGGGATACGACAACGACCACGAGCGGGACGCACTCGCGGCGGCGCTGGCTGCCTACGACGACCACGAAGACCAGTTCGAGCGGGTCGCACGGAAGGTCCCCCCGCAGTTCGAAGTCGGGGCCGTCCTCGCTCGCGTGATTGCCGACGAAGAGTCCGTCGAGACGGTGCTCGCGGACCTCCAAGAGGACGACAACGACAGCAGTGAGGACGAGACCGAACACACGGAGCGGGAACTCACGGCAGAGGAAAAGCAAATCAAGCGGTTGAAAGCCCGCGTCGACCGGCTGGAGGGGCACGTCGATGACTTACAGGAGACGATTCGGCAGAAAGACGAAAAACTCGACGAGTACGAGACGGAACTGTCGGCGGCCAAACGCGAAGAGCGCAAAGAGGCCCGACAGCGCCGCGAGGTCACCAGACTCGAGCGGGAAAACGACCGGCTCGAGCGGAAGGTCTCGGAGAAAGACGAGCGAATCGACGAACTGGAAGGGAAGCTAGAGCGGCTGAAAGCCCTCTGGAAACTCGACCACTCGAACTTCGCGGACGTCTCCGAGAAGAAGGCCGGACTGGTCCCGGTGAAAGTCATCGAGCAGTTCACGACCGACGACATCGAGACGGCCCAGCAGAGTTTCGGGCTGGCCGAGGACGACGTGATTTTGCTCCGGGACGCCAGCGGCGCGGGCCGGTCGACGGCGGAACGACTGGCCGAGGTCAATCCGAAGGTCGTGTTGCGAAACGGCGGCCTGTCGGACGTGGCCGACCGGGTGCTGTTCGAGGCCGACATTCCCGTCGCACCGGCGGAGATGGTGACCGTTCAGGAAGTCGACGAACTGGCCGTCGCCCGCGAGTCGGAGGTCGAGGAAGCCATCGACGACTGGGAAGAGCGGGCCATCGAGCGCGAGCGCGAGCGGACCGGTGAGATGGTCGACCAGTTGATTTCCGAGCATCGGGCGGGCGAGGTCGAGTGAACGAATGTGAACGAAATCTCGTGGTGGAGCGGCGACGACAGGATAATTGCGCCTGTCTCTCTCCATCCAGCTTACATCCGTAACGATATATAGCACTATATGTAGATAAGCCTTGGACGAAGAATAGAATTTCAAAACATTCATACAGCTATGCCACTGAGTTCTGAATATGACGGACACCGTCAACGCGTTCGGCCGTCAGTCGGGAGAGAGTGACGACGTCGTGAGTGCTGTCGACACAATCGACGGCGGCCGGCATCTCGTCGTCGCGGATATTACGCGGGACGACGCGTGGCTGGCGATGGACAGCGCCAGAACGGTGTCACTGGACGAGTGGCGATAAAAGATACGTGCGACGCTATCAGTGGCGGCGGTCCCTAGACCATCCCGCCCATGCCGAACGAGGAGAGGAGATTTTTCACGAGACCGAAAACGATCAGTCCCAGGCCGGCCACGAGCAGCGCGAGGCCGCCCGCGATGATGGGACTTTTGACTGCGACGACGGCGATACCACCGAGCATGAAGAGGACGCCGATGAGGCCAGGGATGCCAAGTTTGTCGAACATACTCTGGCTGTCGCGGTACCGAGGTTAAACACCGGCGATTTGGCCGAAAAGTGTGGTGTACAGTGTCACACAACGGGCGCGAACGTTGGAAACCTTAAACAGTCTCGCCGGTGAACTCGAAGGTATGAGCGACAACGAGGGACGGACAGACCTTCGGATGCCCGACGACGACGAGGTGTTCGCAGTCGTCACAGAGATGCTCGGAGCAAACCGCGTGAAAGTACGATGTATGGACGGCGTCGAGCGGACGGCGCGGATTCCCGGCAAGATGCAAAAGCGCATCTGGATACGGGAAGACGACGTGGTCCTGGTCTCGCCGTGGGACTGGCAAGACGAGAAAGCAGACATCAGTTGGCGCTACGAGAAACAGGAAGCCGACCAGCTCCGGGAAGAAGGCCACATCCAAGAGTAGCGTGACAGTTGTGTCCGGCACCTTCCTTTTACACGTTCGTCACGTACCCGGTAACAGATGACAGAGGACTTCGGACTCGTTGCATCGGCGGACGCCGACACACCGGGCGACGAGTGGGAGGAAATCGACTACACCGACACCGACGCCGACCGCATCGCCCGCGAGCGCGACCGGGAGTTCAGCGAGTTCCGCAAGCGTATCAAGAACACAGAGCAGTTCAAAGTCGAGGCCAGCGTCTTCGACGACGCCACCTACGGCGCGCTCTACAAACTCGTCCAGGACGGCTATATCGACGCCTTCGGTGGCCCGCTTTCGACCGGCAAGGAGGCAAACGTCTACACCGCACTCGGCGGCGAACAGGCCGGCGAGACGCTCGGCGACGCACACGACGAACGGCCGGAAGTCGCGGTGAAGGTCTACCGCATCAACGCCTCCGATTTCAAGGACATGCGCGAGTACCTGCAGGGCGACCCCCGCTTCGAGGGGCTGGGCCAGCGGAAAAAAGACGTCGTGCTGGCGTGGGTCCGCAAGGAGTTCGCCAATCTCAAGCGCGCAAAGAAGGCGGGATTGCGCGTGCCCGAACCCATCGCCGTCGAGCGCAACGTCCTCGTGATGGAGTATCTCGGCACCGAGGAGGGCCGGGCAAAGCGCCTCTCGGAGGTCCACATCGAGAACCCCGAGACGGCCTACGAGGTCGTCCGAGAGTACATGTGTCGGCTGTTCGACGCCGGCCTCGTCCACGGTGACCTCTCGGAGTACAACATCATCTTCTACGAGGGGCAACTGGTCATCATCGACCTGGGCCAGGCGGTGACGATTCACCATCCCAACTACGACGAGTTCCTCCAGCGCGACTGTGAGAACGTCGCCAACTTCTTCGCTCGACAGGGAGTCGACACCGACGGCGACCAGTTGCTCGCGTTCATCGAAGCGCAGGCCGAAACCGCGGACGAAGCGTAACCGCTCTCCTAGCTGGTTTTCACTCCCAGATTATGTCAGCAACCACGCCCAGCACAGTGAAGGCGGCGTAGCCGATGACGACGGAGACAGTGAACCACAGGACAGCATCGGTGACTGTCGTGACCTGCGTGCCGTAGTTAAACAGGAGTGTGAGCAACGCGAGTGCGACGGCACCAGCCAGACGCGGTGGACTTGCGAGCGCGGTCTGCGTGGCGGGCATCGGTGAGACACAGTCCGTGTGGTAGTCGGGAAAGACTGACGCCTGGCCGTCAAAACGCGGAGTGTGACGACGAAGCACTTTAACAGTCGAGTCGCGTACTGGTATGTATACTTATGCAGCACGTCAAGGTTCCCGACGACCGTATCGGGGTTCTCATCGGGGCCGGTGGCGAGACGATGCGCGAAATCGAAGAGCGCGCGGAGGTTCGTCTCGACATCGACTCCGAGAGCGGCAACGTCCGCGTCGAGAAGGTCGGTGACCCGATTACCGGCCTGAAAGGCCCCGACATCGTCAAGGCCATCGGCCGCGGCTTCGCCCCGGAGGACGCCCTCCGACTGCTCGAAGACGACATGGTGATGTTCGACCTCATCGACATCGAGGCCGCCTGCCGGAACAAGAACGACCTCAAGCGAAAGAAGGGGCGGCTCATCGGCGAGAACGGCCGCACGCGCGAACTCATGCAGGAGTTGACCGGCGCGTCCGTCACTATCTACGGGACGACGCTGGGTGTCATCGGCGGCCCGGAACAGGTCGAGGCCGTCCGGGAGGCCGCCGAGATGATTCTCGACGGCGCACCCCACGGGTCGGTCTACTCCTTTCTCGAACGCAAGCGCAACGAACTCAAACACAAGGGCATGGAGTACCACCAGTTCCACGGCTGAGGACTGGTTTCCGTGTCCCACTACGACTGTTCGCAGCTAATCGAGCCGTGGATGTCCGTCTATCCCGGCAGCCGACCAGTGAACGTCGAGACCGCCACGACCGTCGAATCGGCGGGGTCACGGGTCACCGAACTGGACCTCGATACCCACGTCGGAACACACATCGACGCGCCCGCGCACACGCTCGAAGACGGCAAGGCGCTCGACGATTTTCCGGTCTCGGCGTTTGCCTTCGACGCACGACTCGTCGACTGCACGGGGCTTGCCGACCGCGAGCCACTCGGCCCGGAGATGCTGGGGGAGCCCTCGGACCACGACATGCTCGTCGTCCGGACGGGGTGGGACGACCACTGGGGCACCGAACGATACCGGGACCATCCCTACCTGACCGAGGCGGCCGCGGCGTGGTGTGCCGAGCACGGCTACAGCCTCGGGCTGGATACCTTCGGCCCGGACCCGACACCGAGTGTCGACGCCGACCGGGAGCGACCGACCGAACCCGACGGGCTAGCGGCCCACGACGCCCTCTTTGCGGACGGTCAGTTCATCGTGGAGAATCTGCGAGGACTGGAACGGTTGCCGGCCGAGTTCGAGTTGACTGCGTACCCGCTCGCGCTGGCAGCGGAGGCGAGTCCGGTGCGGGCAGTCGCACACACCTGAGTCAGGTCGGCGGCAAGAAGTGGGATTTGCGGACGACACCAACCGTGACTCGCACCAGAGACCGGACCAGCGACGCCGGGCTGAACCGCAGACTATCGTATTTAAATCTAGTTGTCGCGGCGGGAAATAGGGGCAACCGGGGGCCGTCCTGCGGATGTCAGTTGCTCCGCATCCGTTAGCTTTATATAGAATCACATTCAATCATTCCATGACTATGGCTCAGCAGATGGGTAATCAGCCCATGATCGTACTTTCCGAGGAGTCCCAGCGCACATCTGGGAAGGACGCACAGTCGATGAACATCACAGCCGGGAAGGCCGTCGCCGAATCCGTACGGACGACGCTCGGCCCGAAGGGCATGGACAAGATGCTCGTCGACGACGCGGGCAGCGTCGTTGTCACCAACGACGGTGTCACCATCCTCGACGAGATGGACATCGAGCACCCGGCGGCGAACATGATCGTCGAAGTCGCCCAGACCCAGGAGGACGAAGTGGGCGACGGCACGACGACGGCAGTCGTCATCTCCGGTGAACTGCTCAGCAAGGCCGAGGACCTCCTCGACCAGGACATCCACGCCACCATCCTGGCACAGGGGTACCGCCAGGCCGCAGAGAAGGCAAAGGAGATTCTCGAAGAGGAAGCTATCGACGTCGACGCCGACGACGACGAGACCCTCGAGAACGTCGCCGCCACGGCGATGACGGGCAAGGGCGCCGAGTCCGCGAAGGACCACCTCGCCGCGCTCGTCCGCCGTGCCGTCCAGTCGGTCGCCGACGAGGACAACGTCGACACGGACAACATCAAAGTCGAGACGGTCGTCGGCGGTTCCATCGACGAGTCCGAACTCGTCGAGGGTGTCATCATCGACAAAGAGCGCGTCCACGACAACATGCCGAAGTTCGCCGAGGACGCGAACATCGCCCTGCTCGACGGCGCTATCGAGGTTCCCGAGACGGAACTCGACACGGAAGTCAACGTCTCGGACCCGGACCAGCTCCAGGATTTCCTCGACCAGGAAGAAAAGCAGCTCCAGGAAATGGTCGACGCCGTCGCCGACGCCGGTGCTGACGTGGTCTTCTGTCAGAAGGGCATCGACGACATGGCCCAGCACTACCTCGCACAGGAGGGCATTCTCGCCGTCCGCCGCGCGAAGAAGTCCGACATCTCCGCGCTCGCTCGCGCGACCGGTGCGAGCATCGTCTCCAACGTCAAGGATATCACCGAGGATGACCTCGGCTTCGCCGGCTCCGTCACCGAGAAAGACCTCGCAGGCGACGAGCACATCTTCGTCGAAGAAGTCGACGACGCTCGCGCCGTCACGATGATTCTGCGCGGTGGCACCGACCACGTCGTCGACGAAGTCGAGCGCGCCATCGAGGACGCACTCGGCGTCGTCGCCGCCACGCTCGAGGACGGCAAGGTCCTCCCCGGCGGCGGTGCACCCGAGACCGAACTCTCGCTGCAGCTGCGTGACTACGCCGACTCCGTCGGTGGCCGCGAACAGCTCGCAGTCGAGTCCTTCGCGGACGCCATCGACGTGATTCCGCGCACGCTCGCCGAGAACGCCGGACTCGACCCGATCGACTCGCTGGTCGAACTCCGCAGCGCACACGACGCTGGCGACAACCTCGTCGGCCTCAACGCCTACACGGGCGACGTCGAGGACATGTCCGACGAAGTCGTCGAACCGCTCCGTGTCAAGACCCAGGCCATCGAGAGCGCCACCGAGGCCGCTGTCATGATCCTGCGCATCGACGACGTCATCGCTGCTGGCGACCTCAAGGGTGGCCAGGGCGACGACGACGAGGACGCCGGCGGACCCGGCGGCCCAGGCGGCGCGCCCGGCGGCATGGGCGGCGGCATGGGCGGCATGGGCGGCGGCATGGGCGGCATGATGTAAACCCACTTTTTGCGGCGGCGGGTGTCGCACCGCGCCTTCGGCGCGGGCGCACCGCTTGCCGCAAAAACTTGGGGAAAAAGGCCGCTCGCGTCCGGTAGGGCGCGAGCGGGTGTATTCCCTGTCGACCCACCGCACCGCTCGCTAACTGACTTTCTCACTTCTTTCGTTGGCTAGCTGCTGCTCGGTCACGTCCACTCTCGCCACTGTATTCAAGAGGCCCGGACGAAACAGCAGAGGTGTGACAGAACAGCCCAAGGCTGGGGAACTGCTCGTCGGTGCCTACCTCAAACTCGTCGAGGAGTGTGAACTCGTGACCTACAACCAACGGTCTGCCAGTCACGGCGACCAGATTGAGGTCGACGTCATCGGCATGAGCCCGGGCACAGAAAACGAAGTGTTCGTCTGCGAGGTGTCGACACATCTGGGCGGGCTGAACTACTCCAGGCGGGTCGAATCGGAACGCTGGGCCGACTACGGCTCCTATCAGAGCAGTCTGGCGACACTCGAACGGAAGTTCGACGCCGACGACGCGTACGTGACAGACATCTTCGAGTCGGCAGAACACTACCGATTCCAACTGTGGAGCCCGGTGGTTCGTGGGAAGTTGGTCGACGGCCTGAACGAACTGGTCGGGGAGTTCGACGCAAAGACAGACCGAGAACTGGAACTCATCATCAACGAGGCGTACACCGAGCGAATAGACGAACTCCGACAGAAAGCGTCCGAATCAACGAAACAACACGGCGAACTCGGATTTCGCCTGCTACAGATTCTGGAACACCTACGGTGAAACCCCCGGGAGTCAGCTTCAGACAGCGAGCAGCACCGTCTGGAGCGTGCCGAGCGCCCAGAGGGCAAGCGCCGCGACGAGGACGAGTACGAGGAGTTTCCACGCGACGCCGAGCAGGACACGGCCGACCAGCACCGCCGCCAGCAGTGCGAGGACTGCAACGACGAGTACCGGCGGCGCGAGCAGCGGACCGACCAGCGGAACCGACGCGAGTGGCGTCATTCGTAGGAGACGCTTACCCCGTCTGCGACGGGCTTGAAGACGTACGAGCCCGTCTGACCCCGGTTGACCGGCGTGAAGTCGGCCGTGAAGGTGGTCGTCTCGTCAGCCCGAATCTCGAAGGACTTGGCGAACTTCAGCGGTGCATCACCCGGAGTGGTGATCGTCGCCTCGCCGCCGTCCGTCAGCGTCGCGTCGACGCTGGCCACGTCCAACTGAAGGTAGGCGTACTCGTCTGTCGGGAGTTCCTGCTCGCCGACGAGTTTCGTGTTCCCGTCCTGCAATTGAACGAGGTCGGCCTCCTGTGGCTCGTCGAACTGGTAATACTCGCGGCGGCCGTCCTCGGTGTCTTCGGCGGTCGTGTCGGTCGTGGTCTCGTCGGCGCCCGGCGCGACCCAGATGCCGTCGATAGTCACGACACACGATTCGAAGTCTGCGATGTCGCCCGGTTGGTCTTTGACGCGGGTCGCGAGCGTCCCCGTCCCGTCGCCACCGCCGCCGAGACAGCCGGCGAGTCCGGAGAGTGCAGCGGCGGCCATTCCGGTCGCGCCAAGATACGCGCGGCGGCCGAGTGTCTCGGTGTCTGTCCTGTCGTCGGTCTGTGAGTGCGATGTCATCACCCGGGAAGAGGAGGCAAGTGGATATGAAAATATGAGACGGTCCACCCGGATTTGGACCGTTCAATCCCAGTTTATTCGGTTTAACTCGGGTAGGCCGCTCACTCGTCGAGCAGCCACAGACAGAGGTCGTTCACGTCCTCGAACAGCGCCTGCGCGGACTGGTAGCGGTCGAATTTGTCGGTGGCGGTGGCGCGCGCGACAATGTTGTCGAGCGTCTCGGGCAGTTCGGTCACGTCCGAGGGCGTCGGGAAAGGCTGGGTCAGGACCTGTTCGCGAATGTCGGCGGGCGTCCCGTCGTAGGGGTCCCGGCCAGTGAAGATGCGATAGAGCAGCGCACCCATCCCGTAGACGTCGGTGGTGCGGTCGGCGACGCCGTAGCGGTCGTCGAAGTACTCCGGTGGGGCGTAGGGGAGCGAGAGCGCGCTCGACGGGTCGCTGTGACGGCGATACACGTCGAAGAGGCCGACGCTATCGAGGAGGGGCCGGTCGGTGCCGGGCGCGTAGACGACGTGGTTCGGGTCGAGCCCAGTGTGGAGCGTCCCGCGGTCGTGAACGGTCGCGAGGGTGTGGGTCAGCGAGCGTGCGGCCCGGAGCGCGTCTGCGAGCGTCTTCGGCGGGCGCTCTCCGAGTGTCGCCGTTATCGGCGCGGTACAGCTCCACGGTCGGGGGTCACCGGCCGTATCGAGAACGGGGACGACACCTTCGCAGTCGCCGACGGCCGCCCAGCGGTCGAGTTGGTCGGCCAGCGTCTCCTCGAAGGAGTCCCCAGTCTCATCCCCGGGGCGGCGAAAGAGGCGCAACTGAAGCCGACAGGTACGACCGTCGGCACGGGCGCGGGTGGGGACGACCCGGCCGTAGTGGTGGTCGGTGGGCGAGCCGTCGAGTCGGAGGTCGTCGACTGCGGCGACGCGGCGAATGTCGGCGACGAGCGGCGACGCGGAGTCGCCGTCGTCTGTGGTCGACGGCCCAACGGTGTCGGGTGCGGGGACGTCGGTGTCGGTTCCGGTGGTGTGGCTGGCGGCGATGTCGCGCAGGCGGGAGGCCTCGGCCAGTGGCGAGGTGGCCTCGTCCGAGCGGTCACGGAGGTCACGGTACCAGGTCCGGTCGGTGCCGGCCGTGGTCCGGTCGCGGTCTCCGCGGTCCCCAGTCATACCCCGCAGTACGTCGACCACGCTCAAGAAAGTGCGTCAGACACGCGTCAGCGGTCGATTGGCACCCGACCTGTCGGTCAGTCGTCGACAGCAGGGTCGTCTTCGACGACGGTCTCGGAGACGCCACCACGGGGCCCGTCGGTAAGGTCAGTCTCGCGCCAGGTCCCGCGGCGAAACCAGAGGAAGGCGATGATACCGCCGACGATATTGGAGACGACGAAGGCCGCGAACAGACCGTCGGTCCCGAACCGCTCGGCACCGACCCAGGCGAGGGGGAGGCGGACGACAGCCTGAGTGAAGATGGCGATTGCGGCGGCAGTGAGCGTCTTGCCAGCGCCGCGGAATCCGCCGCTGTACGCGCGCATCACCCCGGTAAAGCCGAAGGTCGGAGCGACGGTCTTGAGGAAGGCGGCGCCGACGGGAATCACGGCGGGGTCGTCGGTGAACACGGCGATGATGTCGGCGGCGGTAAACCAGATGACAACGGCGGCAGCCGAGAGGACGGCGAACATCGCGACAGCAGCGAAGTTGTTGGTCCGGGACGCGCGGTCCTCGTTGCCCGCGCCGATGTTCTGTCCGGAGAGTGTCTCGACGCCACGACCCACCGCAATCGCGGGCAGGAAGATGACCGAGAACACGCGGATGCCGACGCCGAAGGCGGCGATGACGGCGTTTGGGAAGCCGGCGACGATAAAGAGCAGGAGGTTGACCGAGAGCGCGCGGCCGGTCCCCTCGACGGAGGCCGGGAGGCCGATACGGAGGAGTTTCCGCAGGTACGTGAGGTCGGGCCGAAGGTCGGGGACGTTGATGGAGATGCCACGGGTGCTCCCGAGCATGATAGCGAGGCCGACGAGCATCGCCAGGCCCCGAGAGAAGACGGTCGCGAAGGCGGCTCCCTCGATGCCCAGTTCGGGGAACGGTCCCCACCCGAAGATGAGGAACGGGTCGAGAACGATGTTGAGGACGACAGTGCCGAGCATGACGAGCATCGGCGTGATGGTGTCGCCGTAGCCCCGCATCAGCGAGATGAACACGAAAAAGCCGAACATGAACATCAGGCCCAGCGAGACGACCTGCATGTAACTGGCTGCAAGCGGGAGGATACTGGGGTCTGCACCCAGGAACGCGAGGAAATCGTCGACGAGGAAGTAGCCGACACCGCCCAACAAGAGCGACCCGAGCAGGGCAAAGGTAACCGTCTGAGAGGCAGCGTACTCGGCGTTTTCCGTCTCGCCGGCACCGGTATACTGGGCGACCAGCACGCTCCCGGCGACAGAGAGGCCCATCCCTAGCGAGATGAGCAAAAAGACCATCGGGAACGCAAAGGAAATCGCCGCCAGCGCCTCGGTGCTGTACTGGCCCAGCCAGAAGGTGTCGGCCAGGTTGTAGGCGGTCTGGAGGAGGTTCGTCACGACGATTGGCAAGGAGAGATAGAAGAGCGGCCACCCGATAGAGCCCTCGGTGAGGTCGAACTCCTCTTGGCTCTTGAAGATGTCACTGAGGCTCACCGACAGCAGCCGGTCGAGCAGTTCTCGGGGGTTCATTGCTCCCCCCGGTAGACCGAGCGGTCGAGATACGCGTCGAGTCGGTCGCGAGTGGTCGTACAGCTCTCACCGTGGGCCACCTGTCGGAGCTGGCCACCGGCGAAGAAGGTGGCGATGGTCCGAGCCGTCTGTTCGGGGTCGAGGTCGGCGCGGAACGCACCCGACTCGACGCCAGCGGCGAGCAACTCCTCGATGAGCGCCCGAAACTCTTCGTCGGCCGTGACGAGACGCTCACGGAAGGCAGGTTGGTGGGGGGCCTGCGTCTTCAGTTCGAGCAGCGCGGTCTGCATGTCCTCCAGTTCGTCCGTTTCGGGCGGCGAAAGGGCGGTGTCGAGCACCGCAGAGAGGCGCGCCTCGGGAGTGTCGGGTGCGGCTGCCTCGGCCTCGCGCAAGCGGGTGAGAAACCGGTCGGTAACGTGGTCGAGAAACGAGACCAACAGGTCCTGTTTGCTGTCGTAGTGATAGTGCAGGGACGCCTTGCTCTTCTCCGACTCGTCGGCAATCGCCTGCATCGTCAGGTCTGCGTAGCCAGTGGCACAGAGTGCGCGCCACGTGGCCTGCATGATGTCGTCGTCTGCAGACATGGAGGGGCTGTCTGTAACTGACTGACTGGTCAGTCAAAAGCGTTCGGAACTCTTTGCCGTCTCGACAGTCGATACCACAGAACGGGAATCAGACCAGCGGTTCGTCCGGCATCGGGCTGTCGTAGGTGTCCCGAATCGTCTCGGCGAAGAGACCGTCCTTCTCCAGAGCGATGGTGACGACGACGAAGTCGCTGGTTTCGGCCGGCTGGCAGATGAACACCTCGCGGGGGGCAGGACCGTCGTCGTCGCGGTCGTTGACGCGGTCGACCAGCGGTTCGAGCGGGCGGGAGCCGTCACAAAACTCCTCGAAGCGACTGGTCGGACCGCTGTCGGCGAAGACGTACACTGCGCCGTTGACGACGCCGTCGGTGTTGCGTGTGACGCGACTGCCCATCCCCTCGCCGGCGGTCTGGACCTCCTGCCAGAGGTCACGGGCGACCTCGAAGACCGGTTCGATGTCACGGAGATAGGTGTAGAGGGTCGGTCGCCGGACCGAGAGGGAGTCGACGGTCGGCGCGTCGCCGCCCCAGTCGATGTCTGCGTCGACGAGATAGCCGGGCCGGAGGTCCGCGACGGGAGCGTCGTGACCCTGCCGGGAGATGCGGACCGGGTCGTAGCTCTCCCGGCCGAGTAATCGAAGTGAGTCGGCGTCGGGGCCGGGCAGCACGCGAAACTGGTCGTCGTCCATAGGGTCGTTACTGGGCGACGGCGAAAAAACTCCCCGCATCGGCGTGCCCAGCGGTACTCATATCGCAGGCGCAGGCGATGTTCCAGCAGCCGCTTCGATTACTCGAGGTCGAGGTCGAACTGCTCGTGTTCTTTCGCGGGGTTGAGGACGACACTCGTGTTTGACTCGGTGATTCCCGGGTCGTTCAGGAGCGTCTTGATTTCGGCGTTCATGTCGTCAGTGTCCTCGAACTTCCCGATAGCGATGATGTCGTGGTCACCGGTGACCTCGTAGACGGTGACCATCTGGCGGTGCTCGCTGAGTTCCGCCGTCACGTCTTCTAGGGCCGTCCCTTCGACTTTCAACTGGAGAATCGCCGTCACGTCGTAGCCGAGTTTGTCGTAGTCGACCTTGGGTGTGTATCCCCGGATGATACCCTGGTCTTCGAGGTCAGAGAGGTGATTCGAGACGGTCGTGACCGATACGTCCAGTTCCTCTGCGAGGCTCCGGAGACTGGCACGGCCGTCGCCCAAGAGTGAATTCACTAGCTTTCGGTCGAGATTTTCGTACGTCATCAACTCTACAAACGACACCCAGGTATTAGATTTTTACGAATATCCAATTTTGGGAGTTCAGGGTGATAATTGCGCAGGATAGAAGGGTTTTAGTGATATCAGACCACCTTCACAGGTGACGAAAGATGACAAGCGAAAACATCTCTACGGAAGCTGAGAACGTCCTCGAGGAAATCGAGGAGCGAGACGTCGATTTCCTCAGGCTCCAGTTTACGGACATTCTGGGGACGGTCAAGAACGTCTCTATCCCGGCCGAACAGGCCGAGAAAGCGTTTACCGAGGGAATTTACTTCGACGGCTCCTCGATTGACGGGTTCGTCCGCATCCAGGAGTCAGACATGCGTCTCGAACCGGACCCCTCGACGTTTGCCGTGCTCCCGTGGCGCAACAGCGAGAAAGTCACGAGTGCTCGCCTCATCTGTGACGTCCACGACACGACCAGTGGCGAGCCGTTTGGCGGCGACCCGCGTCTGGTGTTGCAAAACGCGATCGACCGCGCGAACGACCTCGGATACACGGTCAACGCCGCACCCGAACCCGAATTTTTCCTCTTCGAAGAGGACGAAAACGGCAACGCCACCACGACGACCCACGACTCCGGTGGTTACTTCGACCTCGCGCCGAAGGACCTCGCACAGGATGTCCGTGGCGACATCATCTACGGGCTCGAAGAGATGGGCTTCGAGGTCGAGGCCAGCCACCACGAGGTCGCCGAGGGCCAACACGAGATTAACTTCACCTACGACGACGCGCTCACGACGGCCGACAACGTCGGGACGTTCCGCTCGGTCGTCCGTGCGATTGCCGCCGAACACGACCTGCACGCAACCTTCATGCCCAAGCCGATTCCGCGCATCAACGGCTCGGGGATGCACACCCACATCTCGCTTTTCACCGAGGACGGCGAGAACGCCTTCCACGACGACGACGGCGAGTTCAACCTCTCCGAGACGGCCCGTCAGTTCACCGCCGGGATTCTCGAACACGCGCCGGCGATTACGGCAGTCGCCAATCCGACGGTCAACTCCTACAAGCGCCTCGTGCCCGGCTACGAAGCACCGGTCTACATCGCGTGGTCGGACGTCAACCGCTCGGCGCTCATCCGCAAGCCCGCCGCACGCACGCCGGCCGCGAGCCGCATCGAACTTCGCTCGCCGGACCCGTCGTGTAACCCGTACCTGGCCTTTGCAGCGATGATTCACGCCGGCCTGGACGGTATCGAGAACGAACTCGAATGTCCCGACCCAGTTCGGGAGAACATCTACGACTTCGACGAGGCCAAACGCGAGGAGTACGGCATCGACACGCTGCCGACGAACCTCGGCGAGGCCGTCGACGCACTCGAAGAAGACGAAGTCATCATGGACGCGCTCGGTTCGCACGTCAGCGAGAAGTTCGTCGAGGCAAAGCGCCAGGAGTTCCAGGACTATCTGGTCGACGTCTCCGAGTGGGAAATCGACCGGTACCTCGAAAAGTACTGAGACACCACCACGGCGGCTTTTTTCGCGACCTGTGACGACTACCGGAGGTTCCGGAGCAGTTCGAGTGCGCGGCCGGAGAGACCGGCAGCGTTCAGCGTCGCACCGACCAGTACCATCAGCGTGTACAAGCCAAGCGTCGAGAGCCAGACGACGAGCATCGCGAGAATCGCCCAGCCGCCATCGAGGAAATAGAAGGCCCCGACGGTCATGGCCGTGCCGTAAAGCAGGACGATATACGGTCCCCAGTCGCGGGCGTGGCCACGGCGGACGCGGCGACGGACGTACTGCTGGAGGTCCGCTTCGAGTTCCTCCCTGTGGACGGTCCGGTCGTCTATCTCCTCCTCGAATCGGTCGAGTTCACGCCGAATCTCCGCCAGGTCCCCGTGGTCGACCGGTTCGGACTCGACGGTAGAGACGCCGCTCGTCTCCTCGGCGGTGTCGTCGGGCGACTCGTCGGAATCGCTCATCGGTTGTCTACTCTTGCGAAGCGACCCCTGTTGTAGTTGCCGGTCTTTCTGGCCGGCCAGGACAGCGTTTAGTGCCGCGCCGAGCAACACGAGCAACCCGCCGAAGTAAAACCACGTCAACAGGAGCAACACGGCCCCGATAATGCCATACAGCTGGAAGGCTGCGGCGCGTGACGCGTAGAGGCTGAACAAGAGACTCAGCAGCGTCCACCCGCCACCGGCGAAGATGGCTCCCGGGACTGCCTCCCAGAAGCTGACTCTGGAGTCCGGAAAGACGTAGTACACCGGCAAGAAGACGACAGAGAGAACGGCCACGAGACCGAGCGGGCCGAGATACTCCGCACGCGGGAGGTCAGACAGCGGGAGGGCTGTCCCGAGCAAGACTGTCATCCCCAGTCCCAGCCCCATGGCGCCGAGCACGAGCAGCGCATCCCGAACCTGTTCGACCAGTCCAAGCGGCGCCTCGGCACCGTATACCCGCGAAAAGGCAATATCCAGGCCGCGGAACACGCGGAGCGAACTCCAGAGCAGGACGGCCAGCCCGATAACGGTCGCCCCACCCCGCCCGGTGTCGCTGACGAGTGCCGTCTCGATAACTGTCGCCGCCTGAGGCGTCAGGAACTCCTCGAGGACGACCAGTATCTGGGTCGCGATTGTCTCGCCCGCAATCGCAGACCCAGCGGCCAGTGTGACCAGCAACAGCGGGATAATCGAGACAAAGGCGTAGTAGGCGATAGCTGCAGCCAGAAATGTCAGTTGCTCGTCCCGGATGACCGCAACCAGCGAGCGGGCAAACGCGGCGAATCTGGCGTTTCGGGTCATACTCCCGACTGGCGCGTGGACGACCCATCATACTATCGACTAGTTTGCCTCGAAAGTCATTAGGGAACTGGGGCCGACCTCTCGGTATGGATTGGAACGAGGAGACGTTTCGCCTGACGGTCGTGTTGCTCCTCGCGAGTCTCCTCCTCATCGGACCCGGCCTCGCCGGTTTCGGCGGGTCGCTACTGCTCGTCGTGGATGTCCTGCTGGTCGCCGCCGGCCTCTATGCCGTCCGGGACCGGCTGGCGACAGCTCCCGAAGTGCTGACCCACGACCTCGGGCACTACGCCGCCGCCCTCTGGACGAGTGGTGTCGTCGCCGCGGCCGTGTTGCTGTTCCGTCTGTCGGCGACCCCCGATGAACTCGTTGCACTCGGTGGCCTCGTGGGCCTTCTGGGGATGGTCAACTACTTTCTGCGACCGGTCTACCGACTGCTCGTGGTCGTCGGCCGGACCTTTTTCGGCGCGACGGCCTAGTCGCCGGTCGCGGCGCGAATCTCCGGAACCGACGCCGGCGTTTTGAACGTCGTCCCACCGTAGTGGGTCCGTGAGGCCTCGTATCCGGCCGCGCGCAGTTGCTCGAGGAACTCGTCCATCGCCGGTGCGGACCGCCCCCAGCGCTTGCACAGCCGATGCTGGTCGTAGTGTGTCGGGACCGGGAGTTCAGCCTCTAGCGTCTCCAGCAGGTCGACTGTCTTCTCGGCGGTTCCCATCTCCGCAGTGACCGCGTCCCGGACAGTTGCCACGAACGACTCCTCGTGGGCCGGGCCGAGCCAGACCGGGCCGGCAGTCTGGATGCCGTGTTCACAGTCGGGGCACCGTTCGGGCGGGTCAGCGATGAGTCCGTGTTCGGTCTCGCGGCGAAGACAGTGTTCGCAGTGGTGGATGTAGCCGAGCTGGTCCATCGCTTCGTTGGCGACCGTCGCACCCCGGTCGAGTTCGAGGTAGGTCCGGACGTAGTGTTTCGTCGCGTGAGTGAGAATCGGGACGGCGGCGATGTCGTAGCGCGCCGCAGTCCGGACGAGCGCAGAGAGGAGAATGCGAACGCCCATCTCGGCGTGGTACTCGGTGTTGCGCGGAATCGCGCTGTAGCTGCGGACGCCGCTGTGGAAGTGCGCCCCACACAGCGGCGCGGTGTCGGTCGCGGTGATACAGAGGAGGTTTCGCGTCCCCTGGCAGGCGGCGTCGACGAACGGAATCGGGGTCCCGAACGGGTCGATATCCACCACGTCGAAGTAGTCTTCGTGGAGCAGCGGGTTGGCGTCCCGGTGGAGAACGGACCCGTCGAGGTCGTTGCGTGCGAGGTTCTCCTGGCAGAGCGCGACCGCGTCCTCGTCGATGTCCGCGCAGGTCACCTCCCAGCCGTCGGCCGCGGCACGGACCCCCCGGATACCGCTGGCGGCGGTGGCATCGAGGTACGACGCTGCGCGCGGCTCGCGCTCACGATAGGCACGCAACGCGGCGACGGTCACGTCGCGGTTCAGTTCCTGAACGGGGTTGAAGAACACGTCGTCGCCGATGCTGTCGCCGTCCTGCTCGGGCACCGTACACTCGACGTTACCCTCCTCGACTCGCATACCTCCGTTCGGACGGCGACGGCGAAAAGCGCCACGCTCTCCGCTGGCAGCGCTCGACACGACGGGTGGCGGACAGCCGGCACGCGACGACGACTGCGAAGCGGTGTGCCGGACTATCGCTGCCCGCTTCGCAGCAGTTCTCAGAGCATGGCCAGGGTTGGTCGCGTTCTCGGCCTTAAATATCGGGCTGGGTACGGTGGCGCGCGCTGGCGAGCGTGTTCCACTGGACCGCGAGACAGCGGCGCGCGAGGGATGAACGAGTGAGCACAGCGAACGAGTGAATCGGCTGGGGAGGCGCGTGGCTGCGGTCGGGTGGAATGAAAGGGGCGAGTGTCTCGCAGAACCCCGGCGATGTAAGCACGTGAGCACAGCGAGCGCGCGCAACGAGCCGCGGGACGCGAGACACTCGGGGCTTTCTGGTTGTTCGAGAGCGGTCTGAGGACAGTAGCGATATTAATGCAGTCTCCTAGCACCGACGGGATTTAGTCGACCACTCACAAACGGGAAGGCGTGACAGCGGTCGACGAGTGGACAGACGACCTCGCGACGGCCGGGGAACTCACCCCGGCGATAGTCGACCGCATCGTCAGTCTCCACGGTGACCGCGGCCAGCAGGCCATCGAAGCCGTCGCCGAGAAACGGGTCAAAGCCTACCGCGATTTCACCGTCGTCGTCGGCCACGACGACGAGTACATCGTCGAAAACGACGGCTGTACCTGTAAGGACAGCGAGTACAACCTCGACCAGGCAGACCCCGACCAGCTGTGCTGGCACGCGCTCGCCGTCCGCATCGCCGAAGCTATCGGCGAAACCGACGACCACGACATGTGGTACTCCGACGTTCGGGATTTCCTTTGACCGTTCTCACCGCGCGAGCGGAACCCCTCTTTTTTGTCCAACCGAGAGATGATAGACAGTCACAAGTAGATACTATAACCTAAAATAGTGAATTTTTATATAAACAACCGTGATACGCCGGTTTTCCATACGTTGAGGAATCAGTTTTGATATTCCACTAGATTTATTTAAATATAACTACAGCAAAGGTACGGGTATGGCAGCTCAGAAGTCGCCACAGAAGCAAGCATCGTCCGACAAAAGAGAGGGAGGCGCTGTGAAGCAGATTGGTGTCTCGGAGGATATTGGCCCGTCGAAGCCTACCGAGGGTGTCGTCTCCGAAGAGTTGCCCTCGGAACATTTCGAACTGGACAGCCTCTATCAGCGGATGGGCGCAACCGAGGCGAAGGTGATGCTCCAGGAGCGGACAAAAGAACTGGGTGCAATCACGCGCGCAGCCGAACTGTTCAACGAACTGGACCGCCCGGCCGAAGAACTCATTCAGACGTACGTGACGGAGCTCCCAAAGTGGTTCCAGTACCCCGACGTTACGGAAGCACAGCTAGCCGTCGGCGACGCCACCGCGGAATCGAGCGGCTACCGGCAAACGTCACAACCAATCACGACAGAGGTCCAGTCGGAACACGGGACGCCCGTATACATCGAAGTCGTGTACACGGAATCACGTCCACAGGAGGACGACGGTCCCTGGCTTGAGGAGGAACAGGACCTTCTCGACACCATCGTCTCGTTCATCCAGGGATACGTGACCCAGTGGGAGAACAGAGCGCAAATCGAGGCACAGCTCGACCATCAACAGGACGTCGCCCACGAGGTAGAGAACGGCGTCGAAGAAGTCAAACAGACCTCCGAGGATGTCGCAGAGAAGGCGGAGGCGATCAGTGCAAACGCACAGAGTTCCGCCGACGCAACGAGTGAAGTTGCAAGCGAAGTCTCCGACATGTCCGCGACCGTCGAGGAGATCGCCTCGACCGCCAGCGACGTCGCAGCGACCAGCCAGCAAGCCGAAGAACTCGCAGAACACGGCCGAGATGCAGCGACCGAAGCTATCGACGTGATCGAAGACATCGATGCGTCGACCGAAGATGTCACCGCGGACATCACCGGCCTGCAGGACAATATCGACGAAATCGACGAAGTCGTCGAAGTCATCAACGACATCGCAGACCAGACGAACATGCTGGCGCTCAACGCCTCAATCGAAGCCGCGCGGGCCGGTGAGGCAGGTGACGGATTCGCCGTCGTCGCTGACGAAGTGAAATCGCTCGCCGGAGAGTCACAGGACCACGCTACCGACATCGAGGGGATGATTCAGAGCATTCAAACTGAAAGCGCCGAGGCGGTAGCGAATTTACAGGAGACGAACGAACGCGTCGACCAGGGAATTGACCAGGTCGAAGCCGCGATGGAGACGCTTCAAGAGATTGCAATCGCTATCGAAGAAGCGTCTGAAGGAATCCAGGAAGTTGCGAGCGCGACCGACGATCAGGCTGCAAGCACCACGGAAGTGGCCAGTATGATAGACCAGGTCAAAGAGGAGGCCGAAACTGCCGCGGCTGCTGTCGAAGAAATCGCCGCAGCAAACGAGGAACAGGCCGCAAAAGTCTCGGAGATCAACGAGACGGTCATGGAGTTGACCGAAGAATGAGCACGACCCAGAAACCAGCCGAGAGTCGTCCACGAGAGACCGTCCAAGTGCTCACGTTCGGCATCGGTAACCAAGAGTACTGCATCGAATTAGAGTACGTAACGGAAATCATCGACGGCGGCAAAATGACGGTGGTCCCAAACACCGCCGACCACGTTGAGGGTATCATGGACCTGCGAGGGCAGACGACGACGATAATCGATCCACTCGTGTTGCTCGATGGTGCATCCATCGACCCCGACGAGTTACTGACAGACGGCGGCGGAAACACGAACCGCGTAATCATGCTCGACAAGCAACTGGTCGACGGTAGCGGGGCCATCGGATGGCTCGTCTCGACAGTATCAGCAGTGGCAGAGATTCCACTCGACACGCTCGAAGCCGAAGGGATCACCGACTCACCGCTATACAAGGGCGTCTCCAAACGAGACGACAGCGATGAGTTCCTGATCTGGCTTGATCCGGAGGCAATGACCGAGTGAGGGACCCGAAACCCCACACCGTGATGACTGTGCGTCCCAGATTGTCCCCGCGTTCGTAGTCGGTTCGTTCGACATCCGTGCGGCGATTGTACGTCTCATCGAGGGTCGATTGTGCAAAAAGGAACCACGGTACTTTTGCCCGTCACCAGAGTACGAGGCGGATATGAACGTGCTCACGCTGGGGCCGTCTGGAACCTACTCCCACCGGGCGGCAAGCGCCGTCGCCGACGACGAAAACATCGAATTCTCCGAGTCGGTGACCGCCATCGTCGAGTCCGTCTCGGAGGGCGAGTACGACCGCGGGGTCGTCCCCGTCGAGAACAGCATCGAGGGGTCGGTCACCGAGTCGCTCGACGCCTTCGCCAACTACGACGTGGCCGTCCTCCGTGAGATTATTACGCCAATCCGCCACGCACTCCTGGCACAGGACGAGGACTTCGAGACCGTCGCCAGCCACGCCCAGGCACTCGCACAGTGTCGGGAGTACCTCGAAGTACACTACCCCGACGCCGACCTCGAAGCCGTCGCCTCCACCGCACGCGGCGTCCAGCGCGCCCGGGAGGACGACTCGATTGCGGCCATCGGCCACCCGGCCAACGCCGAGAACGGCGCGCCGCTGTCGGTCCTCGCCGAGGACATCCAGGACCGCAGTTCCAACGCGACGCGCTTTCTGGTGGTCGCGCCGGTCGACGAGCGCACCGAGGCGGGGTCGAAAACCTCCTTTATCGTCTACCCGAGCGAGGACCGGCCGGGCCTGCTTCTGGAGATGCTCGAACCCTTCGCCGAGCGGGACATCAACCTCACGCGCGTCGAATCGCGGCCCAGCGGCGAGCGCCTGGGCGACTACGTCTTCCACATCGACATCGCCGCCGGCCTCTACGAGGAACGGACCCAGGACGCGCTGGCGGACGTCGAATCGCTGACCGCCGACGGGTGGGTCCGCCGGCTCGGCTCGTACGACTCCGAGACCGTCGTTTAAGTTCGTTGACGTAGTAAGAGGAGATATGAGCGAGCGTTCCGACCCGTTCGACGACGTAGAGAAGTTACTCGACCAGTTGACACAGTTTGGAGCGGCCACTGGCGGTGACGTGCCCGTCGACATCAAAGACGAGGGCGAGACCGTCGTCGTCGTCGCGGACCTGCCCGGCTACGACACCGAGAACGTCGACGTGCAGCTAGAGGACGAGTATACGCTATCGATAACGGCGACGCGCGAGGACAGCGAGACAGTCGAGGACGGCGAGTACGTGCGACAGGAACGCCACAGCGAACGCGTGAGTCGAACGGTCACGCTCCCGGTTGCAGTCGACGCCGGGTCGGCAGCGGCCAGCCACGAGAACGGCGTCCTGACCGTGCACCTGGACAAACAGACAGCCAGCGACGCCGGGACTGACATCCCGGTGAACTGAAGGAGCCAGCGAGTGGGGACGCACTATGGTACTCGATACGGGCGCTTCGGTGCCGGCGGTGAGCGCGACCAACCAGAACGGCGACCGGATTACCGTCGACTTCGTCGCCCCGACGGTGCTCTTTTTCTATCCGCGTGACGGAACACCGGGCTGTACGACCGAGGCCAGTCAGTTCCAGGCCGAACTGGAGACCTACCGCGAGGCAGGCATCGAGGTGTACGGCGTCTCGACGGACGACGCCGACGCCCACCGGGAGTTTGCCGACAGCGAGGGGCTCGAATTCGACCTGCTCGCGGACCCCGACGAGCGCATCGCAGACGCCTTCGGCGTCCCGGTGTCCGACGGCGCGGCCGAGCGGACGACCTTCGTCTGTGCCAAGCGGCAGGTGTGTGGCCTCTACGAGGGCGTCCACCCGGACGGACACGCGCGAAACGTGCTGAAAGATATCCTCGATGTCGGACTGGCAAGTCTGGAGTAAGCACGGGTCCGTGCGGTGACCGGCGACAGCGTCGGCTACCCGAGTTCGGGGGGTATACACGTCTCCGTTCCAAACGCCTGCTGTGCTCCAGGCAGGCCTCCTCCTCTCGCTGGCTGCCGCGCTTATCTTCGGCGTCTATCTGTTCGTCTACAAACACTCCTTCGCTGGGCTGCCGTCGACGGTGTACGTCGCCGCCATCGAGATAACGGGCCTGTGCTGGTATGCGGGTATCGCAGCGGTGACCTGGCCGGCCGGCAAACCGCTGGTACCGGCGGATTTCGGGACGAAACCGGCGCTGGTGCTCCTCGGCGTCTGTGGGGCCATCGCCGCCGCAAACCTCGTCTCGATTCGGGCGTTCAAACTGGGGGACGTCTCCTACGTCGCGCCGTTAAACAAACTCGCCCCGGCGTTTGTCCTCCCGGTGGAGGTGGCACTGCTGGCGATACGGCCCGACCCGATCCAGGTACTCGGGCTCTGTCTCGCGGTGGTGGCTATCTACGTCGCAAACTACGAGGGCGGCGGACTCCTCGTCCCGTTCCGGCGGGCAGCCCGCTATCGACCGGCACAGCTCGCCCTCGCTGGCGCGGTCATGTTCGCACTCTCAGACGTCGGCGTCCGGGCACTGCTCTCGCGGACCGGACTGACTCCACAGGCGGTCGCCCTGGCGTCGTTTGCCGGCGTCGCCGTCGCCGCCATCCCGCTTGCCGCACAGCGCGTCGTGTGGGACGACCTCCGGGTCGTACTGCCGGGTATCACCGCGCTGTCCGGGTTTTTCGCGGTCGCCATCCACCTGAAGACGGTCGCGTTCTCGCTGGCCGACGCCAGCGTCGTTTCACCCATCGTCAACACGCAGGCGGTGGTCGCCGTGCTGCTCGGTGGCGTCCTCCTCCGTGAAGAAGGGCTGGCGCGGCGACTCGCCGCCGCGGTGCTGGCGGTCGGCGGCGTCGCGCTGATAGCTATCGGGTAGTGTCGCCGGTTGCCGTCAGTCGCTCATTCTTCGATGTTGATAGCGGGCCGACCGGGTTCGGCGTTGGCAGTGAGGTCCTCGGGGGCGTCGTCGGCGTCGAACACTGCGACCTCGGCGTCGAACTCCTGTTCGACGAGCCAAGCCGCTCGCGCCAGCGTCTCGCGCTCGCGGTCGGGCGAGAGGTGTTCGTCGACGTGTCCCGCGCCGGCGAGTTCTTTGGCGAAGTCGGCGGCGGCTTCACCCTGCTGGCGGAGTTGCTCGTCCTGCATGACGGTCCCGACAACGTCGCCGTCGGCGTCGCGGGCGATGTCGACGACGCGGTGTTTCCAGTCGGGCGCGACCGCAATCTCGATGCGCTCGGGGTCGGCGATGTCCGCCACGTCGATGATGTCGCGGATGTCCTCGCGCGTGTTCTCGACGAGGCGCTGTTCGAGGTCGTAGTCGGCGGGCGCGTCGGCCTCGGGCCAGTCGGCCTCGGCAATCAGCCCATCGCGGTCGAGCAGGTCCCAGAGTTCCTCTGCGACGTGTGGTGCGACCGGGGAGACGAGCCGTGCCGTCACCGAGAGACCGTACTCGAACGTGTCCTCGTCGGGGGTCGCCGAGTTCTGGTACTGGCGCAACAGCGAGACACACTCCCGGACCGCCTGGAGTGCGTGGTTGAATCGGAAGTTCTCGAACTCCTCTGTCGCGGTTGCGGCCGTCGCCTCGATTTCGCGGTCGACGTACTCCGCGATGTCGTCGTCTGCCGCCCCCGCCACGTCGAGGTCACCGGCCGCGTAGTCGGCGACCAGCGAGTAGACGTTCTGGAGGAACTGGTGGGCAGACTGGACGCCCTCCTCGGTCCAGTCGAAGTCTTTCTCTGGCTGGGCGGCGCTCATCATGAAAAACCGGGCCGTATCTGCGCCGTACTCCTCGACGATGCGCTGCGGGGAGACGACGTTGCCCTTCGATTTGGACATCTTGTCGCCGTCCAACAGCACCATCCCCTGGTTGGTGAGGTTCTTGAACGGTTCGCGCAGATTCTCCTCGGCCTGGGCCGAGGAGTCGAGCAGGTCGATGTCGTCGAGGACCTTCGTGAAGAAGCGCGCGTACAGCAGGTGCATCACGGCGTGTTCGATGCCACCGACGTACTCGTCGACGGGCATCCACTCGCTTGCCTGCGCCGTGTCGAAGGGCACGTCCGCGAGGTCCGGCGAGATATAGCGCAGGAAGTACCACGAGGAGTCGACGAAGGTGTCCATCGTGTCCGTCTCCCGCGTGGCCGGGCCGCCACAATCGGGGCACTCGACGGACTTCCACTCCTCGGCGGCGTCGAGCGGGTTGCCGGTGGTGTGGATAAAGTCGGGCAGTTCGACGGGCAACTCCTTCTCGGGGACGGAGACGAAGCCACACTCTTCACAGTCGACGACCGGAATCGGCGTCCCCCAGTAGCGCTGGCGGGAGATGAGCCAGTCCCGCAGACGGAACTCAATGCGGTGTTCGCCGTCAAAAACGTCGACGAATCGCTCGCGGGCCTCCCCGCTCTCCAGTCCGTCGTACTCGCCGCTGTTGACGAGGACGCCGTCTTCGGGGTAGGCTTCCTCCTGGACGTCGATGTCGTCGGGGTCAACGTCAGCGTCAGAAGTCGGTTCGACAGCCTGCTCGATTGGGATGTCGTGGGCCTCGGCGAAGGCGTGGTCGCGCTCGTCGTGGGCGGGCACGGCGTAGAGTGCGCCCGTCCCCACGTCTTCGAGGACGTAGTCGGCGACGTAGACGGGAATCTCCTCGCCGGTCGCGGGGTTTATCGCGTATTCACCGGTGAAGACGCCGGAGGTCTCGTCTAACTCCTCGTCGGCGTCAGCGCGCTGGACGTACTCGGCGACGTCGTCGTTCTCCTCGGCGAGTTGCTGGGCGACGTCGTGACCCGGCGAGAGCGCGAAGAAGGTCGCCCCGTAGATGGTGTCGAGGCGGGTCGTGAAGATTTCCACGTCGCCGTAGCCGGGAATCTCGAACTCGACGCTGTCACCTTCCTGGCGGCCAATCCAGTTGCGCTGCATCTCGCGGACGTTCGCCGGCCAGCCCTCGAGGGCGTCCAGTTCGTCGAGCAGTTCCTCGGCGTAGTCGGTAATCGTCAGCACCCACTGGTCGAGTTCGCGCGCCTCGACCGGTGTCTCACAGCGCCAGCACACTTCCCCTTCGCCTTCGACCTGCTCGTCGGCCAGCACCGTCTCGCAGGAGGGACACCAGTTGATTTCCTCGGCGCGGCGGTCGACGAGTCCTTCCTCCCGGAAGCGGGTGAACAGCCACTGATTCCACTGGTAGTACTCGGGCGTGCAGGTCGTCACTTCGCGAGACCAGTCGTAGCCAAAGCCCATCGACTGCATCTGCTCGCGCATCGACTCGATACACTGCATCGTCCACTCGCGGGGGTTGGTATCGCGTTCCTCGGCGGCGTTCTCGGCGGGCAGTCCAAACGAGTCCCATCCCATCGGGTGCAGTACGTCCTCACCGCGGAGTCGCTCGAAGCGGGCGTAGGCGTCCGTAATCGTGTAGTTGCGGACGTGGCCCATGTGGAGGTTTCCGGAGGTGTAGGGAAACATCGCCAGCACGTACGACGGGTCCGTGGCGTCGTCGTCGATTTGGAACACATCTTCGTCGTCCCAGACGCGTTGCCACTTGGGTTCGATGTCGCCGTGGTCGAACGCCTCCCGTTGGCGCTGGCCGGTCCCTGCAGTCATTGTTACCTGCTTGTGGTAGAGCGACGATGCTATACCTTTCCCTTCCGCGATAGCGACGGCGTGTCCCCGGCAGAACAGACAGCGTGGGGCGTCTCAGGTATCGGTCCCGACCAGCGGAAAGTCCGTGCCGATGTCCTGCTCGCGGGCGTGCTCGTAGACGACGTGGGACGCGGCCACGTCCTGAATCGCCAGCCCCGTCGAATCGAAGACGGTCACGCCGTCGCCGTCCTCCCGACCCGGCTTCTGGCCGGCGACGACCGCTCCGATTTCGGCGTGGATATCGTCGGCATCGAGTGTCCCCTCGCTCCAGGGGACGTTGATTTCGCCGGAGTGGGTACACTGCTCGTGGTCGTCGATGACGATTTTGGCGTCGGCCAGCACGTCGTCTGCAATCTCGTGTTTGCCGGCGGCGTCGGCCCCCATCGCGTTGACGTGGGTTCTGGAGCCGACCGCATCGACGATAGGGTCGCGAACCGGCGTCGTCGTCGAGACGATGTCACAGGACGCCGCCTCGACAATCGGCCCTTCGTGGATGGCGAAGTCGTCGCCGTACCGCTCGATGAGCGCCGCGATGGCGTCCCGGTCGACGTCCGCGACGACGACCTGTTCGATGTCCCGCACCTGTGCAATCGCTTCCAGTTGCGAGTAGGCCTGAATCCCGGCACCGACAAGCCCCAGCGTCGTGGCGTCTTCGCGGGCGAGGTGTCGGGTCGCGACGGCGGCGGCCGCGCCCGTCCGCAAGCGGGTAAGCGTCGTCCCGTCGAGAATCGCCAGCGGGAGCGCGGTCTCGGGGTCAGAATAAATCATCGTCCCCATCACGGTCGGGAGGTCGTGGTCGTCCGGATTCGACGGATGGGAGTTGACCCACTTGACCCCCGCCGCTTCCCAGCCCTCCTCGTCAGTTCGGTCGATGTAGGCGGGCATCGAGCGGAAGTCGCCGTCGTGCTGTGGGAGGTCGATGTAGGATTTGGCGGGCATCTGGACGTCCCCGGTGGCGTCCGCACCGAATGCCGCTTCGACGGCATCGATGACCGCCGCCATGTCGGCACTCGCGGCCACGTCGTCCGGTCCGAGAAGGAGCGTCTCCATACCCGACTGTCGGCGTGCCGTCTACTTATTCGTGCGGGCTGTCACCGGGTGTCGAAAGTGCGTTCGAATTCCTGGATGGCTTTGTCGCTGCCGGCGACGAACACCTCGTCGTCGGCTTCGACGGTCGTCTCTTCGTCGGTGTCGACGCTACCAGCGTGGAGGAGTCCGACGACCGTCCAGTCGGCCGAGGTGTCACGCAGGTCGCCAAGTGTCTCACCGACGAACGGTCCGGCATCGGTGCGGACGAGGCGTATCTGGCTGGTCGGGTCCATGACGCGCTCGCCGTGGACTTCGGAGGCGACCAATCGGGCACACGCCCGCTGGACCGAGAGCACGTAGTCGGCACCGGCACGGAACGCCGCGGACGTCTTCTCGGCGTCAGTGACCCGGGCCAGAATCTCCACGTCGTCCGACAGCGCCCGGGCCATCGCCACAGTCATCAGTGCCGTCGCATCGTCGTCGACGGTCACGACCAGTGCCGTCGCCGAGTCGATGCCCGCCGCCTGGAGCGTCTCGGGTTCGGTCACGTCACCGAGCACGTCCGGGTCGGCCGCCGGGTCGGCATCGATAGTCGTCACACCACAGCCCGCAGAAAACGTTTCGACGGCCGCCGAGCCACCCTCGCCGAGTCCCGCGACGATGGCCTCGGAATGAGTCGACTGAGAGGGTGTTCGGATGCCGGCGACCTCCCGTGCGAGGTCGTCGATCTCCGCTGTCGGGCCGGCGACGACCAACACGGTGTTGGGCGTCAGCAGGTCGTCAGCCGACGGCGGAAGGCGCAACTCGCCGTCGAACCAGCCCGCGACCAGCGTCAGGTTCGGATGTTCGACAATCGGGGAGTCACCGACACGAACGCCGTGGAGCGTGCTGTCCCGGCGGACGAGGACCTCCCGGATGGCGACATCGCTTTCGCCAGGGACGCCTTCGACCGCGATTGGCGTCGTGGCTTTCTCGGCGAGGCGGCGGCCGATGAGTGCGTGCGGGGAGACGCTCCGGTCGACACCGACCTCCGCGAGTGCCGCTGTCCGCCGGGTCGATTCGGTGAAACTGATGACGCGGAGGTCTTCGTTTGCCTCCAGGGCCGTCAGGACGATACTGGCCGTGCGGTCGCCAGCGTCGGTGATGAGTATCGACGCGCGGTCGATGGTCGCCCGGTCGAGGTCCGTGCGCGTCTCCGCGTCGCCGTGGATTACCTGATACCCGTCGTCGGAGAGTTGCTTTGCTTCGGTTTCGTCGGACTCTATCAGGACATAGCCAACGTCGAGCTGTTCGAGTTCGTCCAGCAACACGCCGGTATCGCGTTCGTACTCCGCGACGACGACGTGGTCGCGTTTCGTCGAGAGTCGGTCGTCGAGGTTGAGCGGCGTCCGCTCGAACAGCGGAATGACTAGCACCCGGAGCGTGACGAAACCGATGACGACACCGGTGAGTTGCATCGTCACCATGAACACGTTCATCCACGGCGTCGCCCACGGCGAGTCGGCGCCGTATCCGGTGGTGGTCATCGTCTCGGTGACGATCTGGAGCGAGTGAAAGATGGTTCGGGGCCGGTTCTCGAGATGCCGCATCCCCGCATAATAGAGGACGACATAGAGCCCAACGACTGATACGAGTCCGACGACGTAGACGACCAACAGCCGTTGGCGGCGGGTCAGCCCCCCGAGCGGGAGTCGGTCGAGATACTCGAACGTCCGCATTCCTCTATTTGAGGGTCCGGACGGGTATTAAATGGTCTGCCGTCCCGGCGTCGCTCGCTCCGGACGAGCCGCTAACTGCGGAATTCAGAAATTAAAACGGAGTGTGGTTGCGGTGGGTTCCACGATAGCATCCGCGAGCGGTGCGGTGGCGGTGAGTCGACAGGGAATGCACCCGCGAGCGCTCTACCGAGCGCGAGCGGCCTTTTTCCCCAAGTTTTTCCGAGGAGGGGTGCGGTGCGCGCCGGAGGCGCGCCCGATACCCGACGACGGAAAAAGTGGGCTTACATCATACCGCCCATGCCGCCGCCCATGCCGCCCATGCCGCCGGGCGCGCCACCGGGTCCGCCGGGTCCGCCAGCGTCCTCTTCACCTTCGGTGGAGAGGTCGCCGGCAGAGATGATGTCGTCAATCTTCAGGACGAGGTTGGCGGCCTCGGTCGCAGAGGAGAGCGCCTGGCTCTTTGCGTGGGCCGGCTCGACGACGCCAGCCTCGTAGGTGTCGACGACGTCGCCGGAGAAGACGTTCAGGCCGGCGCGTGCGTCGCCACCCTCGTGGGCGGCGCGGAGGTCGACGAGCGTGTCGATGGAGTCGATCCCGGCGTTGCCAGCGAGCACGCGCGGGACGACTTCCAGCGAGTCGGCGAAGGCCTCGATGGCGAGCTGTTCGCGGCCGCTGATGCCGTCGGCGTAGTCACGCAGACGGGCAGCGAGTTCGACTTCGGGCGCACCGCCGCCGGGGAGAACGGTTCCCTGGCTGATGGTGCTGGCGACGACGTCGAGTGCGTCGGTGACGCCGCGCTCGATTTCGTCGACGACGTGCTCGGTCGAGCCACGGAGCAACAGCGTGACACCGTGGGACTGCTCGCCGGCACCCTCGATGTAGAACAGCTCTTCGCTCTCGTCGCGGGTGATGTTCCCGCGGCCAATGTCGTCTGCGGTCGCCGTCTCGAGGTCCGAGACGATGTTGGCGTCGACGACTTCGCGGAGGAACTGCATGTCCGACTTCTTGACGCGGCTCGTGGCGAGAATACCCTCTTTGGCGAGGTAGTGCTCGGCCATGTCGTCGATGCCCTTCTGACAGAAGACGGCGTCGACGTCGAGGTCGGCAATCTGGTCGACCATCTCCTGAAGTTGGGCCTCTTCCTGGTCGAGGAAGTCCTGGAGTTGGTCGGGGTCGGTGAGGCTGACGGAGGTGTCGGCTTCCGTCTCGTCGACTTCGAGCGGGGAGTCGACAAGGAGGACGTTCGCGTCGTCGAGGTCAACGGGCATGTTCTCGTGGGCCGGGTCCTTGCTGACGACAGCGCCGTCGAGCAGTTCGGAGTCACCCGCAGAGCGGCCGGACTGGGTCTCGACGTTGAGGTAGGCCAGGTCGACGATGTAGGAGCCGTCGTCGGCTTCGACGGTGACCGACTGCGCGCCGTCGACGACGAGCTGGGAGAGCAGTTCCTTGTACTGTTCGACGCCCTTGCCGGTCATCGAGGTCTGTGCGACCTTCTTGAGGGCGTCCTCGTCCTCGCGGTCGATGTCGATGGAGATGTTCTCGACTTCCTCGCGGGCCTTCTCGGAGGCCATGTTGAAGCCCTTGATGACGGCCGTCGGGTGGATGTCCTGGTCGAGGAGGTCCTCGGCGTTTTTCAGCATCTCGCCGGCGATGGCGACGGCGGTGGTGGTGCCGTCACCGGCCTCGTCTTCCTGGGTCTGGGCGACTTCGACAATCATCTCGGCGGTGGGATTGTCGATGTCCATCGTTTCGAGGATTGTCACACCGTCGTTCGTGACGGTGATGTCGCCGAGCGAGTCGACGAGCATCTTGTCCATCCCCTTCGGACCGAGTGTCGAGCGTACCGACTCGGAGACCGCACGCGCAGCGGAAATGTTGTGCTCCTGCGCGCTCTTGTCCTTCATTCGCTGGGCGTCTTCGCCCAAGATAATCATGGGCTGGCCCTGCATCTGCTGCTGGCTCATAGTCAAGAGATGGTTTGCATGTGGTTCTATATAAATCCCGTGGAAATGGCTCGCCGTTGAATCCGCGTTCGAATCGTCAAACCACCAGAAGGCAGCAGTTTCGGTCGAACGGCCCACTCGGAGAAGAATCTGCCGGGTCGGTTATTTTTGTATATAATACTGGCGGTGGCGGCAGTCAGTTCGCGAGCGCGGGGTCGTCGAGAGCCCTATCGAGGCCCCACATCAGGAGACACGCGGTAAACGCGACCGTTCCGAGTTTGCCACCCGAGCCGGCAAACGCCGGTGTGACGCCGACGTAGACGAACCCGCTGAGAAGGCCGGCGAGTGTCACCAGCGAGAGCGACGGCAGGCGCGTCGTCGAGACCATCCCGACGAAGGACCCGGCAAAGGCGGCCGTGGCGACGACCCCCGCGAGTTCGGGAGCGAAAAGCGGTGGGGCGAGCAGACCCGCGACGAGACCGACCGTGGCAGACCCGACGACAGCGCCGTGGTCATAGTGGACGCTGAGCAGGAAGGCAGCGACGGCGCCACCGGTCGCAGCGACGAGAGCCGCCGCGGCGGGCGCTGTAGAGAGCGCGCTGGCGGGCGCGTACGTGTACGATGTCGGGACGACTACAGCGGTACAGCCGACGAAGGCCGTCGTCCCGAGTTTCCCGCCGAAGCCGTTGAACACCCGTTTGGCGAGGACGTAGACGACTGCGGCGACGAGACTCGCGGCGGCGACCGGTCCCAGCGTCGGGAGGACCGCTGCCGAGACCATCCCGACGAAGCTCCCGCAGTAGGCGGGTGCGGCCTGTTCGTCGACGGTGAGCGCAGCAAAGAGGCCGACGAGCGCCGAGGCGACGACGGGGCCCTGGCCCAGCGAGACGGAGACGGCAAACGTGAGCGGGCCGGCGACAGCGACGGCGAGTGCGTCGGCAGCGTCGCTGGGCTGGAGGCGTGCCGTCTCGACAGTCTCGCTGAAGAAGGCGTCGCGGAACTCCCGGCGGCCGGTATCGACAGTGACGACCCCGAGGAGACCGGCAGCGACCGCGGCGATGGCCGAGGGGGCCGGGCCGTCCCCGAGAGCAAAGACCGCAAGCGCGACAAACAGCGTCGCTGCGGCGGCATAGAGGCTCCCGGCGAGCAACTGAATCGGGCGCGGCAGGTGCACGTTCGAGACCCCGCCGCTCGTGAAAATAGGTCCATCGGTCCGGAGATTATCCAGAGAATACGAGCATTCGCGACTGCTGGTATCTGTTGCTGTCGCTTCGCACTTGCAGTCGGTACAGAAAACGCCAGGACTGGGATTTGAACCCAGAATCCCGGAAGGGAACACGCTTTCCAGGCGTGCGCCTTACCGTTCGGCCATCCTGGCTCGTACGAGTCTTGGACGGTAGACCGATTAAGGGCTTTCGTTCTGGAGCAGTCGCGGCCGGACGGCGTGGCTGAGTGCCGTCGTCGCGACCAGGACCGCGAGCGCGCCAGCGGCCATCGGCCCCAGCCCCAGAAAGTCGTCGGCGACGAGGTGATACCCCTGTACTAACACGAGAAACGCCATCGCGCCGACGGCACCCCACAGCACGCTCGATTTGAGTTGGGGGTCCATCACTTCGTGGCGACGGCCTCTATCTCCACGCCGACGCCCTTCGGGAGCGCATCGACGCCCACGGCACTGCGAGCCGGCGGTTCCTCGTCGAAAAAGGTCCCGTAGATGTCGTTCATCGCGTCGAAATCGTCGATGTCGTCGAGATACACCGTCACCTTCAGCACGTCGGACATGCCGACGCCGGCCGCCTCGAGGACGGCCTGCACGTTCTCTAGGGCTTGCTCGGTCTGGACGTCGATAGCCGCGCCGTCGAGCAAGTCACCCTCGGGCGTGAGCGGTATCTGGCCGGCGGTGAAGACGACGTCGTCCGTTTCGGTCGCCTGACTGTACGCGCCGACGGCCGCGGGCGCCCGGTCGGTGCTGACGATTTCTTTTCCCATGCCTCAATTCGCGCCCGCGACGCCTATAAAACTCACCGCACTGTCGTGGCGTCGGCGAGTGGAAGAAATCGGGAAAGAGAGACGGACAAACGCGACTCAGGAATCCGCAAGTTTGTCGGCGTGTTTGGCTTCCATCTTCTCCAGTTTCGGCGGAATCTGCATCTGGCAGTAGGGCTGGTTGGGGTGTTTCTCGAAGTAGTCCTGGTGTTTGTCCTCGGCGACGTAGAACGTCTCCAGTGGCGCGACCTCGGTGACGATACCGCTGTACTCACCACTCGCTTCGAGGTGGTCGATGTAGTCCTCGACAATCTGACGCTGTTCGTCGTCGTGGTAGTAGACGCCAGAGCGATATTGTGAGCCGACGTCGGGTCCCTGCCGGTCCTCAGTCGTCGGGTCGTGGATGGTAAAGAACACCTCAAGCAGGTCCTCGTAACTAATTTCGTCGGGGTCGTAGGTTATCTGGACGGCTTCGGCGTGGCCGGTGGTTCCGGCACAGACCGCTTCGTAGGTCGGATTCTCGACGTGGCCGCCGCAGTAGCCCGAGACGACCGACTCGACGCCGCGGACGCGCTCGAAGGCTGCCTCGACACACCAGAAACACCCGCCGGCGACCGTCGCCTGTGCTGTTGACATACAGCGGTATTGGGACTCGTGACCTAAAGCGACTGCGCCAAACTGGCGAGGGCCGTGCGTCGCTACTCCTCGCTTTCGGAGCGGCCGTCGACCACGAGAAGAACCAGCAAAACGATGGCGGCCACAAGCGCCGGCAGTATGGGGTCCTGGGTGAGTGCGGCAGTGACAGTCCCCGAGCCGAGTACAAGAATACCGATGACCATGCCCCGAAGAGGAAGCCGGTCCAGCGAGAGCGAAACCATACAGGGGCATCTACGAGGCGGAAAATAAGCGTTGGTTTCGAGTCCGGGGCGAATACCGATTGGCCTTTACCGACGGCACCGGATGAAGTGGATATGAGCAGCCACGACGACGCCGACGGCGAGGGACCGTCGCGCTTTGCGGCGGTCGACGACCAGTACGACCCCCACGCGGTCGAGGACCGCGTCTTCGACTACTGGGAGGCCGTCGACGCCTACGAGCAGACCGTCGAGCACCGCGCCGACGAGGAGCCCTTCTTCTTCGTGGACGGCCCACCCTACACCTCCGGGGCCGCCCACATGGGCACCGCCTGGAACAAGACGCTCAAAGACGCCTACATCCGCTATTACCGGATGCAGGGCTACGACGTGACCGACCGGCCGGGCTACGACATGCACGGCCTGCCAATCGAGACGAAAGTCGAGGAGCAACTCGACTTCGACTCGAAAAAGGACATCGAGGAGTACGGCGAGGAGAACTTCATCGAGGAGTGCAAGGACTTCGCCGACGAGCAACTGGCGGGACTCCAGGGCGATTTCAAGTCCATCGGCGTCTGGATGGACTGGGACGACCCCTACAAGACCGTCTCCCCCGAGTACATGGAAGCCGCCTGGTGGGGATTCAAGCAGGCCCACGAGCGGGGCCTCGTCGAACAGGGCAAACGCGCCATCAACCAGTGTCCACGCTGTGAGACCGCTATCGCGAACAACGAGGTCGAACGCGACGAAGTGGGCGCACCCTCTATTTACGTCAAATTCGACCTCACCGACCGCGAGGGGAACCTCGTCATCTGGACGACGACACCCTGGACCATCGTCGCAAACACCTTCGTCGCCGTCGACGAGGAGTTGACCTACGTTGCCCTCGAGGGAACGACTGCCGGAGAGACCGAACGCATCTACGTCGCCGAACCGGTCGCCGAAGAGGTGGCAGAGTGGGCCGAGTACGACGAGTGGGAAATCGTCGAGGAACTGACCGGCGACGAACTCGTCGGCTGGGAGTACGAACACCCACTGGCCGAGGAAGTCCCCGAACATCCAGACTTCGAGGGCGCTGGCCAGGTGTACACCGCCGACTACGTGGAGGCAGACCGAACCGGGCTGGTCCACTCCGCACCGGGCCATGGTGAAGAGGACTTCGAGCGCGGACAGGAACTCGGCCTCGACGTGTTCTCGCCGGTCGGTCCCGACGGCGTGTTCACAGAACAGGCAGGCACCTTCGAAGGTAAGTACGTCAGAGACGCCGACGACGACGTGATTGGGACCCTCGACGAGAAGGGCAATCTCCTCGCGAGCGAGGAGGGCCACAGCATCAACGAGGGGCACTGCTGGCGCTGTGACAGCGAAATCGTCCGTATCGTCACCGACCAGTGGTTCATCACCGTCTCGGAAATCAAAGACGAACTGCTCGACAACATCGACGACAGCGAGTGGCACCCACAGGAGGCCCGCGACGAGCGCTTCCGGAACTTCGTGGAGGACTCGCCCGACTGGAACGTCTCCCGGCAGCGCTACTGGGGGATTCCGATTCCGATCTGGACTCCCGAAGGTGTCGAAGACCCCGGCCCTGACGAGTGGTTCGTCGTCGGTGACCGCGAGGAACTGGCCGAACTGGTCGACCAGGACGTCGACCCCGAGGAGGTCGACCTGCACAAGCCGACCGTCGACGACCTGACTATCACCGAGGACGGGACGACCTACACGCGCGTCGCGGACGTCTTCGACGTGTGGCTCGACTCCTCGGTGGCGACGTGGGGGACACTGAACTACCCCAGTCAGGAAGCGGACTTCGAGGAACTGTGGCCCGCCGACCTCATCATGGAGGCCCACGACCAGACCCGCGGGTGGTTCTGGTCACAGCTCGGCATGGGCACGGCCGCACTCGGCGACGTCCCGTACGAGGAAGTGCTGATGCACGGCTGGGCGCTGGCCGAGGACGGCCGGAAGATGTCCAAATCCATCGGCAACGTCGTCACGCCACAGGAAGTCATCGAGAAACACGGCGCGGACCCGATGCGCCTGTTCTTGCTCTCGGTGAACCCGCAGGGCGACGACATGCGCTTCTCGTGGGACGAAATCGAGAACATGCAGCGGGACCTGAACATCCTCTGGAACGTCTTCCGGTTCCCGCTACCGTACATGCGGCTGGATGACTTTGACCCGGAGGAAGTGACAGTAGAGGACGCCCACCTGGAGACTGTCGACGAGTGGGTCCTCTCCCGGCTCCAGGCCGTCGAAAGCGAGATGGCCGAGCACTGGGACGACCACCGCCAGGACCGCGCGCTCGATGCGCTGCTCGAGTTCGTCGTCGAGGACGTCTCACGCTTTTACATCCAGGTGGTCCGCGAGCGGATGTGGGAAGAAGACGAGAGCGACTCCAAGCAGGCCGCCTACGCCACGTTTTATCACCTGCTCACGGAGGTCGTCACCCTCTTTGCGCCGTACGCGCCGCTGGTCGCGGACGAAATCTACGGCACGCTCACCGGCGACGCCGGCTACGACACCGTCCACATGCGCGACTGGCCGGAGGCGGACCCGTCGCTGCGAGACCCGGCACTCGAAGACGACATCGAGGTCGTCCGCGCAGTCGAGGAGGCGGGGTCGAACGCCCGCCAGCAGGCAGAGCGCAAGCTCCGCTGGCCCGTCCCGGAAGTCGTCGTCGACGTACCCGACGAGCGCGTGGCCGACGCCATCCAGCGCCGGAGCGCGCTCATCGCCGACCGGCTGAACGCCCGCGACGTGAGCATCGTCGGCCCCGACGAGGGTGGCTGGGGCGAACTCGCCTACTCCGCACAGGCCGATATGAGCGTCCTCGGACCCGCCTTCGGTGACGACGCCGGCCGCATCATGGGCGCGCTCAACGAGGCCCGCATCGACGAGCCTAATCTCGCGACGCTGGAGGCGGCCGTCGAAGACGCGACCGGACTGGACGTAGAGCTCACCGACGAGATGGTCGAATTTGTCACCGAGACGCCAGCGGGGGTCTCTGGCACCGAGTTCGAAGCGCTCGACAGCGCGGGCGTCGTCTACGTCGACACCTCGCTGACCGAAGACATCGAGAGCGAAGGGTACGCTCGCGAGGTCATCCGCCGGGTCCAGGAGATGCGCAAAGAACTGGACCTCGACATCGAGGAGGAGATTACGGTCGACCTCGACGTGGCCGACGAGCGCGTGGCCGACCTCGTTCGCGAGCGCGAGAGCCTCATCGCCGAGGAAGTCCGTGCGGAGTCGTTCGGTGCCGTCGAGGACGGCCACCGCGAAACGTGGGACGTCGAGGGCGTCGAGATGGACATCGCAATCGAGCCGGTCGCGACAGAGACCGCCTAAATCTGCGACTGCCCCGCCGTAGTCGGGGAGGCGCCCCGGGAATTTCTGCCGCCGCTATCGCCGGTACTGGCGTGCGAGGATAACCGCCCCGAAGAGGAACGCGCCGACGAGCGCCCAGAACGCGAGCGCGTACGTGGCGACGTCGGCGACGATACCGACGAAGCCGGGACCGACCGCGTTCGCCGCCAGGAAGACACCGCGGGCGGCACCGAGGTCACCCCCGACGCTGTCTGCCGGTGCGGCCTCCATCACCACTGCGTCGGCGATCGGAAACTGCGTCTTGTACCCGACAGACGTGAGGATGGTCCCGAGGGCGACGAATGGGAGCGACGGTGCGAGGATGATAAGCGCCAGGCCGCCGGCGGCGACGAGCAGGCCGACGATGCTGACAAGCAGGCGGGGAAAGCGGTCGCTTACCTCCCCCGCGGTCGGTTTGACGAGGATGCCGACCGCGAAGATGAGCGCGAACGCCCCACTGGCAAGCGCCGCTGAAAAGCCGCTGTTCTCGACCAGCAACAGGGGGTAGAAGTTGGTGAGCCCGCCGACCGCGAAGTAAAAGAGCGCGTACGCGAGCAGTCGCTCGCGCTGGGTCTGGGTCGCGACGATGCGGCGAGCGGTCTCGCCGGGTTCCAGCGGGACACGCTCGACAGAGTAGGTCTCGCGGTTCCAGACGACAAACAGCAGCGTAACGAGTGCGACCAGGACGATAATCGGGGCGAACGCGACCCGCCAGACCGTCGTCGCGAGGACGGCGGCCGCAAGGCCCGCCGCGATGAGGCCACCGAGGTCGGTCCCCGCCGAGAAGATACCCAGCGCCCGACCGCGACTGCTGACGAAGAGGTCCCCGAGCAGCACCCGCGCCGGGCTGGCAAACAGCCCCTTGCCGATGCCAAGCAGGAGGAGTCCAGCGACGAACACGGCCACTGTCGTGCTGACACCCACGAGAGAGAAGCCGACCAGAAGAACGAGAAATCCGGGCAGGATAAGCGACGCCCGGGAGAGACTATCGGAGTAGGTGCCGCTGGGATACTGCGCGACGGCGTAGACGAGCCCGAAGGCCGTCAGCGCGAGGCCGGCCCCACCGGAAGAAAGCGCGAAGGTTTCGGTGATAGGCGGGAGCAGCGGCGGGAGGAGAAAGCGACCGGCCTGCAGCGTGGCCCAGCCAAGCGAGAGCGCAAGCAGCATGCGATTGCGGTAGCTGGCGGCCGGCAACACACCGTCGAGCCGTTCGCTCTGCACGGGTCGGTGTAGCAAAGCGGCGTATTTCAATGAACGGAAAGCTTGTTGTCAGATATCACCGGCGACGATATTGGCGACGCGCGTGCGGTCGAACAACTGCTCGTCGACGTCGTAGAGTTGCGCTGCGGTGCGCTCTGTCAGGACCATATACGTGATAGGACCCTGATAGAGGCCGCCGGCGCGATAGACGTCACCGTTCTGGACGGCTGTGAGTTCGCTCGCGACAGCGTGGTCCTGCAGGAACTCCACGACGGTGCGCTGGAACTCGGATGCAGACGTTGCCTCGTAGCCACGGAGCATCAGGACCTCGGGGTCGACGTTCAGCAGGGTTTCGAGGTCGATTGCGGCCCGGCTGGCGTGGAAGTCCTTGATGTCCGACTCCGCGAGCGCATCGCGGACACCCAGCTGGTTGAGGTGCTTGAATCCGGTCCCTTCGCCGATGGCGTAGGGGTAGAACTGCTCGGGCTGGTCGCCTACACCCCAGAGGACGGCGACTTCGGGTCGCTCGGCGACACCGGGGACGACGGGTGCCAGGTTCGACTCGAAGTCGTCGTGGACGGCCTCGAAGGCCTCGAAGCGGTCGGTGCGCTGGAAGACTGTGGCGAGTTTCTCGAAGGCCTCGTAGAGGGTGTAGTAGCGGTAGTCGTCGTGCCACGGGTAGTGCTGGGCGTAGATGCAGTTTCCGAAGAAGGGGCCGACGGTGTCTCGAATCTCGTCGACGTCCTCCTGTTTCCAGTCGCTAAAGCGGTTCATGAGGAAGTTCGGGTCTATCACGTGGACGTCGGCGTCGAAATCGTAGAACTGCTCTTTGCCGACCCCGTCCTGATAGAGCGAGGCCATGTCGCTTTTGTCCACGGAGACGCCGTCGACAGCGTCGTAGTACTGGGTGTGATAGCGCCGCGTCAGCCAGACGCCTTCCGGCGGTTCCAGCCCGAGTGCGATACCCATGTCCGCCCAACTGCCGTTGTTTGCGACCCACGTCTCGGGAACGCTGTCGAAGGTCACCTCGCCGACCGGCTCGATGGAGACAGTGTAGGAACCATCGCCACCACCGGTCCCGTCCTCGGCGGAGCCAGCACAACCGGCCAGCGCGCCGCCAGCGAGGAGCGCCCCGCCGTACCTGAGTGTGTCTCTGCGTGTCAGTCCGCGGTCTGCGTTCGGTGTTTCGACCATACTTTAGGCTAGCCTAAAACATTGATAACTGCTCCGGTTTTGGCTGGCCTAAAACGTCGCGTGCGGGTCGGCACCGTCGGCGTCGTGGAGTGGCTGGAGCGGCGTAATCTGGGGGCCATTAGGCGTGTCGGTCACACGGGCATCGATGCCAAACACCGTCGCGAGCAGGTCCTCGGTGACGACGTCGGCAGGCGACCCGCGTGCCTGGACGGTGCCGTCGGCGAGTGCGACCATGTAATCGGCGTGGCGGGCGGCCTGCTGGATGTCGTGGAGGACGACGACGATGGTCATATCGCTCTCGTCGCGGAGCGTTTCGAGTATCTCCATCACCTCTAGCTGGTGGTGCAAATCGAGGAACGTCGTCGGCTCATCGAGCAAGAGCACGTCCGTCTCCTGTGCGAGTGCCATCGCAATCCAGACGAGTTGTTTCTGCCCGCCGCTGAGACTGGTAAGCGTTCGCTCGCGGAGGTGGTCGACACCCGCGAGGTCGATTGCCTCCTCGATGGCAGCCACGTCCTCGTCGGTGAGACCGTCGAAGAAGCCGCGATGTGGGTAGCGGCCGTGTGCGACCAGTTTCTCGACGGTGAGCGTCTCCGGTGCGGTGTTCTCCTGGGTGAGCAAGCCGAGTTGCTGGGCGAGTTCCTTCTGGTCGAGGTCGTGAATCTCACGGCCGTCGAGTGTGACCGTGCCAGCCTCGGGGTCGAGCTGGTCTGCCAGCCCCTTCAGGAGCGTACTCTTGCCACTGCCGTTTGGCCCGACCAGCGCCGTGACCTGTCCGGGGGCGGCGGCAAGTGACTCACCCTCGACGACGAGTCCGTCGGCGCCGTCGTAGCCGAGGTGCAGGTCCTCGCCGACGAAGGTCACACCGGACGCGGTGCCGGAGACGGTGGGATTGTCAGTGGTCGATACCGTGTCTGCCGTGGGAGGTGTCTGGTGTTTGCTCATAGTTCACCGATGTGGTCCTGTCTGCGCATCAGATAGAGGAAGTACGGACCGCCGACGAGGCCGGTGACGATGCCGACGGGAACCTGCCCGGCAGAGCCAACGAGGAGTTGCATCCCGAGGCGAGCGCCCGCGTCGGCGACGACCAGCAGGGCCGGTCCGGCGAACAGACAGCCGACGACGATTCGCTTGTAGTCACTGCCGACGATGTTGCGCACCACATGGGGGACGACGAGTCCGACGAAGCCGACGATGCCCGCCACGGCGATACTCGCCGACGCCGCCAACACCGCCACCCCAGAGAGGGCAAACCGGACGCGTTCGACGTTCATGCCGAGGGAACTCGCGGTCTGCTCGCCCAGCAGGAGGACGTTGAGCTGGCGGGCACTGACGAGCGCGAGCCCCATCGCCAGCACCGTCCACGGGAGCGTCATCCGTACCTGCTCCCAGTCCGTGCCGGTCAGCGACCCCGTCGTCCACGCGATGGCCGACTGGACGACCCCGACGTCCTGTGCGAAAAAGAACAGCCCCGTCTGGAGGCTCTGGAAGACAGTGCTGACGATGACACCGGCGAGCACGAGTCGAATCGGCGACGTGCCGTTCTGCCACGCGATGGCGTAGACGAGCAGGAACGCGAGCGACCCACCAAGCGCCGCGACGATGGGAAGGAAGACAGCGAGACCGGAAAAGAGGACGAGCGTCACGAGAATCGCGAGGCCGGCCCCGGAGGAGACGCCGAGGATGTACGGGCTGGCGAGTTCGTTGCGCGTGACCGCCTGAAAGATGGCACCTGAGACGGCGAGATTCATCCCGACGAGGACGGCCACGACCACCCGCGGCAGGCGGATGTTCCAGACGATAAGCGACTCCGTGTTCAGTTCCGGCTGGTGGGCACTGACGAGTATCGCGTCCCACTGGGCCGGATTGAGCAGGGCGCTCGGGTCGAGCACGCCACCGAGTAGAAAGTGCGCCCAGACGCGCACGTCGAAGATGACCTTCGGGTTGAAGACGGCCCAGAACGCCTCGGCGAAGGTCATCTCGTAGCTCCCGTAGCGAAACTGCACGAGTCCGGCGACGGCGGTGATGGCGAGACTGCCGAGAACAACCGCCAGGAGCGACCGGTCGAACCACGCAAGAGGGCCCTCGCGGTCCGTGCCTGACTCCGTCGCCATTGTGGGCTCACCCGCCATCGCCGTCCCTCGCCTCCATACGTTTTAGGCCCGCCTAATAGCATAAATCACTTCCGGATTTTAGGCACCCCTAAACAGCTGCAAACTGGAGTGAAACGCAGGTAGCGGGTCGTTACAGCGCGTCGGCGATAGCGGGCGCGACGCTCACTTCGCTGACCGACCGCTCGATGGTGTCGGTCCCGTAAATCGTTTCGACGCCGGCACGAGAGAGTTTCAGGACGGCGTTGCTCGCCAGCAGCGGGTGGACGCAGGTGACATACACCGAGCGCGCGTCCCGGTCGTTCAGAACGGCGACGGACTCGCTCATCGTCGACCCGGTGGCGATGATGTCGTCGACGAGGACGACATCGCGGTCGCCGACGGCGGCGTCGCTGGGCGTGATTTCGACGTCGGTCCCGGAGTGGCGCGTCTTCTCGAAGTAGTCGGTGTCACCACGGCCGTAGGCGTCGGCGACGGTCCTCGCGAGGTCGATTGCACCCTCGTCGGGCGAGAGAAACAGGGGGTCGGCCAGGTCGTCGGGAAGCGGGTTCGCGAGACAGCCAGCGGCGTCGACAGCCTCGGCGGGGACGGTGAAGTAGTCACAGACCGCGTCCTCGTGGGGGTTGACCGTGAGAATTCGGTCGGTGCCCGTGGAGATGGCGCGGGCGACCGCGCGGGCGGAGACGGGTTCACCCTCCTCGAAAGCGCGGTCCTGGCGGGCATAGCCCATGTACGGGAGGACGGTCGTCACCTGGCTGGCGCCGGCTTCCCGAGCGGCGTCTTGCAACTGAAGGCACTCGATGTGGGCCTCGTCCGAGACCGTCGAGGCGACGACGAGCGCGTGGTCGTCGACCTCGTCGACGCGTACCATGCCTTCGCCGTCGGGGAACCGCTGGAACTCGACGGGAGCGAGCGACTCGCCGGTCACCGCGGCGAGTTCGGCCGCGAGCGCCTGCGTGCTGGACCCGGAGACAATCATGTTGGAGGAGTCGCCACCGGGCCTAAACCACTTTTCGATACCCACCCATCGACTACTCCAGCAGCCCCATGTCCTCGGCGACGAGGTCCTGGACCTGTTCGGCGAGTGTCGGGTCGACCTGTGCGTGTTCCTCGCCGTCGTGTTGGTTCTCGTTGTGGGTCTCCAGCATCTCCCCGACGTCGGAGAGGGGTATCGTGGTTTCGGTCCCGCATACTTCGCAGACGATAGGGACCTCTGGCTCGTCGGTATCGGCGGTCATGCCCGACTGTACACGCGAGGGGGGCAAAACCGGTCCGGTTTCAGGGAACGGCCAGTCCGACGACCTTGCGAACGCCGAGCGCGCGCGAGCGCCAGCCACCCTGTCCGTCGGGCGTCAGTTCCGGCGCGGCGTAGACGAAGACGGTCCCGTCAGCGGTCACCGCATAGAGGCTCTCGCCGTACGCGATGTCGGCGATGGCGGTGTCGGTCGGCAGGTCGTGGACCCGCCAGTCGCCGTCCTGTACCGTGAGCAGTCCGTCCTCGCTGATAGCGTGGGCACGCTCGTCGTCAGCGGTGACGAGCGCACAGTCGCCGCCTGCGACGCGCGTCCAGCCGTCGTCGTAGGCCAGCAGGCCGTCGGCCGTCGCGGCGTAGGGACCCGCCGCGGCCACGTCACGGACGGTCGGTCCCGCATCGAGGTCGAACAGGCCGGCGGCGACGCGGACGACGCTGTCGCGGGTGGCAAGCAGGTTGCCGTCCATCCGACGGGGACCGGTGACGCTCCCGACGGTCACCCACTCGTCGCCCTCCAGGCGGGCGACAGTGCCGTCGGGGGCGACAGCCAGCGGCGTCCCGTCGTCGATACCGACCACGCTGGCCCCGCCGAAGTTCGTCTCGGCGAAGCCCTCGCCGGTCCCCACGAAGACGTCCGATTCGGTGCCGACGACGAGTTTGCCGTCCGCACCGGCGATAGAGGTGGCGGGCTCGTCGTGAACGAGCGAGAAGCGCCCGATCTGGTCGCCGGCGACTTCGATTTGCGTGACCCCCATATCGGAGGCGACGAAGGCAGTCGTTTCGTCCCGTTTCTCGCCGTAGACGCGCTTTTCGTCGAGTGCGATGTCGTCTTCTGCGGGCATTATAGGGCCTCCTTGTAGGCTTCGAGCGTCTGTTCGATGTCCTCTTCGGTGTGGGCTGCACAGACGAACTGCGATTCGAACTGGTTTGCCGGCAAGAGGACCCCCTCCTCTTGCATCTGTGAGCGAAAGAGCCTGACCCAGCGTTCGGTCTCCGCCTGTGTGACATCGTGGCCGTTCTTCGGACAGGCCTCGTAGCGCGGACAGGACGGGCGCTGTCGACAGCCGGCTTCACAGTGGTCGGTGCGGTCGGTGCGTGCGTCGCCGCCGTCCCGGGTGAAGATGACCTTGAACATCGAGTCGCTGCCGACGACGGTGTACTCCGGTGCCTCGTCGGCGAGGATGTCGGTCAGCCCCGAGCGCAACTGCTCGGCCAGACCGTTGATGTGGTCGTAGACGTCGTTCTCGGCGGCGTAGCGCAGCGTCTCCAGGCCGGCGGCCATCGTCACCGGGTGCCCCGAGAAGGTGCCCGACTGGAACACGTCGCCCGCGGGCGTGAACTGCTCGATGAGTTCCGACCGGCCGCCGATAGCGCCGACCGGGAAGCCGCCGCCGATTATCTTGGCGAAGGTCGTCAGGTCCGGTTCGATGTCGAACTTGCCCTGGGCACACTGGAGCCCGCCGACGCGGAAGCCGGTGATGACCTCGTCGAAGACAAGCAGCGCGCCGTGTTCGTCGGTCACTTCCCGGAGATGGTCGTGATAGCCGTCTTCGGGGTAGACAATGCCGTAGTTGCCCAGAATCGGCTCGGTGAGGACGGCGGCGATGTCCTCGCCGTGTTCCGCGAAGACGCGGTCGATTGCCGCCTCGTCGTTGAACGGGACGGCGATGGTGTGTTCCGCGAAGGAGTCGGGGATGCCGGGCGAGGAGGGCGCCGTGTGGTCGCCCTCGCCCTCGACGAGCGTCGACTCCTGGGCGCCGTGGTAGCCACCCTGCATGACGACGATTTTGTCACGGCCGGTGTAGGCGCGGGCGAGTCGGACCGCAGACACCGTCGCCTCGGTCCCGCTGTTGACGAAGCGAAGCATGTCGACGCTGGCGACGTGGCGGGTGATGAACTCGGCCAGTTCCACCTCGACTTCCGTCGGGACACCGTACATCGGTCCCTCGGCAGAGTACTGCTGGACGACCGACTGGACGCGGTCGGGCATGTCGTGGCCCAGCAGGAGTGGGCCATAGCCCATCACGTAGTCGATGTAGCGGTTGCCGTCGGCGTCGATGACGTGGCCGCCGTCGCCGCGTTCGACGAAGACGGGATAGGGCTGGGTCGCCCGGACGGAGGAGTTGACCCCGCCCGCCAGTACAGAGAGCGCACGGTCGTACAGCGACCGGGACTGCTCGTGAGTCATGACTGGCGGTTTGTGGGGCACCCGAAAGAAGGTAACGCGTCACGCACGGGACAGTGCGCGTTCGTGGTCAGCGGTCGCGCGGTCAGACCGCGTCGGGACCGCGCTTGCCGGTCCGAATCTGTACTGCGTCGTCGACGGGCATCACGAATATCTTCCCGTCGCCGGGTTCGCCCGTGTGGGCGGCATCTTCGATGGCATCGACGACGTCGCCGGCGGGGATGTCGGCGACGAAACATTCGATTTTGACCTTCTGGTGGAGGTCGACCGTGTACTCCTCGCCGCGCCACTGCCCTTTCTTCGCGGGTTGGGAACCACGCCCGGAGACGTTCGTCACTGTCAACGACGGCGCGCCGGCCTCAGCGAGGCTCTGTTTGACATCGCCCAGTTTGTCCGGGCGGATGTACGCGACGACCATTTCGATTTCACTCATTCGTTGTCACCTCCCGTAATGTCAGTGCCGCCGTCGGTCTTGAAGGTTGGGCCGCCGTCGGCGACGACACTGTCGGAGCCACCGAACTCGGGGTAGGTCTCGACGCCGTGTTCGGAGACGTCCAGCCCTTCCTGCTCGTGTTTGGGAGTGACACGCGCCTGGCCCGCAGCCTTGAGGACGTACCAGATGAGGCCGGTCGTGACGACCGTCCAGCCGAGGATGGCGGCCACGCCGACGACCTGGGCGAGGAACGCGTTCGCGACGGACGGGCCGAGGTCAGCAGCGACGAAGGGGAACGCGAGCGTCCCGAGCACGCCGGCGCTTCCGTGGACGGGGAAGACCGCACACACGTCGTCGATACCCAGTTTCTCGGTCAGTTCGAAGACGACCGGGAGCTGTGCGCCGGCGAGGAGGCCGAGCAACAGCGCGCCCCACCACGAGGCGGCGTCCGGAATCGCCGTGATGACGACGAGGCCGGCGAGCAGCCCGTTGGCGACGTAGAGGGTGTCGACCTTGCCGGTCTTGGCCCAGGCGACGAAGCCGGCGCCGATAGCGCCCATCGCCATCGCTACCGTCGTCGTCATCGCGACGCGGCCGAGGACGGCTCCATTAAAGGCGATACCGCCCGTGATTGCGCCGTTCTCGACGGTCACGGCGGAGACGCTGAGGATGGCCGCAGTTCCGACGTTGAACCCGTACCAGCCGAAGGCGAGCACGAGCGTCCCGAGGACGGCGAAGGTCATCGAGTGGCCGGGGATGACGTTCACCGAGCCGTCGTCGTTGAAGCGCCCGATACGGGGACCGAGGACGTACGCGGCGGTCAGTCCAGCGACACCACCCATCGCGTGGACGATAGTTCCGCCAGCGAAGTCGTAGAAGACCGCATCACCGAACTGGATGTAGCTGCCAGCCCACGTGATGCCGGTGACGACAGGGTAGATGATTGCCGCAAGGAGGAACGTGTAGGTCACGTACGCGCGGAGTTTCGCGCGGCCGGCGACGGCCCCGGAGACGATGGTCGCCGCCGTCATGGCGAAGACCGCACCGTAGAGCCAGCCGTCAGCCCAGCTCGCGGGGTCGTCGAAGGGGACGAAGTTGAAACCGCTCCCGCCGACGAGACTACTCACGCCGGCGCCGATGAGGAAAAACACCACCACGCCGATACTCCACGTCAGGAGGTTCTTCGTCAACTGGTTGGCGACGTTCTTCGAGCGCACCTGTCCCGCCTCGAGCATGGCGAAACCGGCGTGCATGAAGAAGATAAGGAAGGATACGGTCAGTATCCACATGTAGTTGATACTCGTTCCGAGCGCGTTGATGTTCTCCGCGAACGTCTCTGCCGATACCTGCAATGGGATTGGGTCTAGCATTCTGAGTTTCTCACCTGTATTGTGTGTTAGCGTTTGTGTGTTCGTTTGTCCAGCTTTCTTCGCGAAACCTACTGTATCGTTGTTCTTCTCACGAGATATCCTACCGGAATACACCCACATAAGAGTTTGCTTTAAATGACGCAAAATTTCCGCACTTTGGTGGACTTTCGTCCAGTATACAGAAGAATATTAGCTGTATAAGGATGTAATTCGTCCAGAACGCAGACGTATGTCAGCCTGTTTTCTGACGTTCGTCGACCCCGAGCGGATACGACATCGGCAAAACCCGGGCGCAGACGCCGCGCGCGTCCCGCTGGCGACGGACGTGGAAAGCGCCGTGCCCGGCCAGCTCCAGGACTGAGACGCGGATTCGTCGCTCCCCTCGCCCTACAGTTGCTCGGCGACAGTCTCGGCGAAGTAGGTGAGAATCAGGTCTGCGCCCGCGCGCTTGATAGACAGCAGCGACTCGTAGGCGACCGCCTCGAGGTCCAGCCACCCCTTCTCGCTTGCCGCGTGGAGCATGGCGTACTCGCCGCTGACGTTGTAGGCGGCGACTGGCTGGTCGACCTGCTCGCGCACGCCCGCGACGATGTCGAGGTAGGGCAATGCCGGCTTGACCATCAGCACGTCCGCGCCCTGTTCGACGTCCAACTGAACCTCGCGGGTGGCCTCCCGGGCGTTGGCGGGGTCCATCTGGTAGTGCCGGCGGTCGCCGAAGGCCGGCGCACCGTCGGCAGCGTCCCGGAACGGCCCGTAGAAGGCCGACTCGTATTTCGCGGCGTAGCTCATGATAGCCACGTCCTCCTGGCCGTCGGCGTCGAGGGCTTCCCGAATCGTCCCGACCATCCCATCCATCATCCCGGATGGAGCGACCATGTCAGCGCCCGCGGCCGCGTGTGAGGTGGCAATCTTCGCCAACAAATCGAGGGTCTCGTCGTTGCGGACGGTCAGGTTCGGGTCCTCGGCGGCGTCGTCCTCCACGATACCGCAGTGGCCGTGGCTGGTGTACTCACAGAGACAGACGTCCGTGATGACGTAGGCGTCCGTCTCGCTCGTAATCCGGCGGGTCGCCTCCTGGACGATGCCGTCTTCGGCCCACGCGCGAGTGCCCCGCTCGTCTTTCGATTCGGGGATGCCGAAGACGATGACCGCCTCGACGCCAGTCTCGCGGATTTCCTCGACGCGAGCGACCGCCTCGTCGACCGGGACGCGTTCGTGGCCGGGCATCGACTCGATGGGCTGGCGCTGGTCGGTCGTAGCGTCGACAAAGACCGGTGCGATGAGGTCCGACGCCGAAAGGTCGGTCTCCCGCACCAGCGGCCGGATACCGTCCGTTCGCAGGCGGCGAGGTCTCCGTGAGAGGTTCATATCCGGCGTTGTCGCGGCGGCGGCAAAGCCGTGTCGCTCCAGTACCTCGTCGAACGCCGCTGGACCGACGGGGTTGCACTCACCGACGCGTGAGCGAGACGGCAGGCAAACCCGAAAACGTTTGCGCCGCGTCGAACAACAACGACCAATGACAGCCAGTCACTCCGAGAGGGACGGACGGTTCCCGTGGGTCCGGAACCGTGTCGGGTACGGACTGGTCGCGACGCTGCTCGTCGCCGCCCTCGTGGTCGTCGCAGTTCGGAGCGGGTTTCTCGCGATTCCAGACGGGACGACCGAGACCGCCCAGTCGCTGCTCGAACGCTACGGGCTCCCCGCGCTGTTTGGCGTCTTTATCATCGAGGGGGCGATGCTCCTCTACTTTGCCCCCAGCGAGAGTCTCGTCCCGGCGGCGGTGCTGGGGCTCGCAGACTCGACGACCGACATCGCGGTGATTCTCGCCGTCGCCGTCGTCGGAGCGACGATTGGCCAGACGGCGCTTTTCGTCCTGGCGAAACGCGGCGGCCGGGAGGCCATCCACGAGCGCCGGTGGCTGAACGTCGGCCGGGAGCGCCTGGACCGCTTCGAGTCGTGGTTCGACCGCTGGGGTCCAATCGTCGTCCCGGTCAGCAACACGCTGCTTTTCACCCGCGGCATGGCCACCATTCCCGCCGGTCTCGCTGAGATGAACACGCGCACGTTCGTCGTCCTCTCTGCACTCGGGACGCTCTCGTTCGAGTTGCTGCTCGCGGGGCTCACGCTTGGCGTCGTCGGCCTGCTGTAGCTCCCCAACGCAGAGTGCAGTCGGGTCGAAGATGGCTTGTGTCTGTCAGAGGCGGTTCAGGCGACGACCTCGGTGTCCGGGTAGAAACTCGCCCAGGCAAACCACATCGCGTTAAACGATGTGACCGCCGCCACACGAGCCGTGAAAAATCCAATCGGGCTTACGCTTCGAGGGCGTCGGCGAGCAGTTCGGTGACGCTGACGATGTCGAGGTCGTCCTCGTAGCCGCCGGTCTTGCGGCCGTCCTCGAACATCGTCACGCACATCGGGCAGGCGACGACGAACTGCTCGACGCTGTCCGCGCCGGTATCTTCGACGGCTTCTCGGAGGCGTTCCTCGCTCGGTTTGTGGTCTTCGTCGTGGTCCATCCAGAGTCCACCGCCGCCACCGCCACAGCAAAACGAATCGTTGCGGTTGCGCGGCATCTCGACCAGTTCCGCGCCGGTCGCCCGGACGAGATTCCGGGGTGCCTCGTACTCGTCGTTGTACCGGCCCAGATGGCACGGGTCGTGATAGGTGACCGTGCGGTCGACACTGCCGAGGTCGAGTCTGCCGGCGGCGATCAACTCGTCGACGACCTGGGTGTAGTGAGCGACTTCAATCTCGCCGTCGGCGTTCCAGTAGCCCTCGACGGGCGCTTCGAGCATCGGGTCGTCGGCAAACTCCGCGAAGTCAATCTCCGAGTACTCGTTTTCGATGGTGTTGTACGAGTGTGGGTCCGTACAGACGATGGTCTCGAACTCGCAGTCTTCGAGTGCGCCAATCAGCGTCGACGCCTGTTCGACGTACAGGAGCTCCTCGCCGAGGCGGCGCACGTCGTTGCCGTCGTAGACTTCGTCCTCGTAGAGGATGCCGTAGTCGACGCCGGCGTGTTCGAAGATGCGAGCGAGCGCGCGTGCGACCTTCTGGTTGCGCTCGTCGTAGCTCGGGTAGTCACCGACATACCAGAGGTAGTCGACGGACTGCTCGCGGGCGTCCGGAACCTCGAAGTCCAGTTCTTCGGTCCAGTCCGGTCGATTCCGGGCCGACTCGCCGAAGGTGTTGCCCTGTTGCATCAGGTTCTGGAACGTGTCCTGAATGTGCCCGTCGACGTCGCCCTGTTCGACGAGCTGGCGGTTCATGTCCGTAAAGTGCGTGAGATGTTCGATGTCGACCGGGCAGGCGTCCATGCAGGCCATACAGGAGAGACACGACTCCATCGTGCTCGAATCGATGACGCTGGTGCCGCCATCCGCGACGATAGGCAGGTCTTCACCGCCAGCGTCGTGGGCTTCGCGGTAGCTTTTGAGGTCCAGAATGACGTCACGAGGGTCGAGCGGGCGCCCGGCCTCCTTTGCCGGACAGACCGACGAGCACCGGCCACACTTCGTACAGGCGTCCTGGTCGAGGAGTTGCTTCCAGGTGAAATCGTCCACGTCGTCGAGTTCGGTGTCGGCCTCGGGGTCGAGCGGGACGCCGGGCAGGCGACTGCCGGCCTGTTCGTCACGGGCGACGAGGTTGGCAAACGACGAGAGCATGTGGAGTGGCTTCGCGAAGGGGACCCAGGCGACAAACCACAGCGCCAAAAGCGAGTGACTCCACCACACGACCGGATAGGCCGCGACCGCCGCCTCGGGGGAGATACCGGCTCCCGCGCCGACGGCGGCGAGGAAGTAGCCGACGAAACTCACCGTCTCGTGGGCGGGGAAGTTCTGACCGAGAATGCGGATGGCTTCGGTCAGATACCCGCCGACACCGAGGAAAAACAGCGACCAGAGAAAGAGGTCGTCCTCGCGGCCGGTGTGTTTCCCCCAGAGTCGCTCCGAGCGGACGATATAACGGCGGTAGATGGCGACGGCGATGCCGACGACGAAAAACAGCCCCATCGCGTCCATCACCAGCGAGTACGAGAGGTAGAAGTCACCGACGAAAAACGACTCGCCGGTCAGCGGGCGGTAGAGGTCCAGGTCGATGCCGAGAATCGTCGTCCCGATGAGGAGGGTGAGAAAGCCCCAGAGGATGGCGGCGTGCATCAGTCCGGCGACGATGTCGCGGTCTAATTGCTTCTCGTTAGAGAGCGCGAGGCGTGCGGCCGACCGGATGCGTGCGCCGATGTCGTCGAGGCGGGGGAAGGGGTCGTCCGTTCCCTGCGTGTAGCGGGTGACCCGCTGGTAGATGCCGACGAGGAAGACGAGAACCGCGACAGCAGCCAGATAGTAGAAAATCGCCTTCCCGACGTACCCGATCTGCCAGAATGTGGGCCGTGTCACTTGCTCGGCCTGCAAGAGTACCATACGGACATACGCCTTCGCTGTGTGCATAAGTGTTACCACGGGCGCGCCCGCTTGGAGAATTTTCCGACCGTTGTATAGTTCTTCTCACGCGTTACCACATCCCAGGGAATGGCTTTTTATATCTCAATGAATTGGGAACATGGCACGATGGACGAGAAAACAGCGGAGCTCCGTGATATATTCATGGATGTGGCCGACGGGGAGACGGTCACGGAGTCCCAGACGGAACAGCGAGGGTCACTGCTCCGGGACGAGTCTGTCAACGACCGCCTGGCAGACGTCATCGACCGGATGCGCGGCCAGTTCGAGTTCGAGACGGCGCTCGCGACAGCCGAACTCTGTACAATCGTCACGGAGTTTTACGACGGGGAGAGCGACGACGCCATCGCGACGGTGCTGAAAGTCCCGCGTAACCTCGTCTTCGACGCCCGGATGGACCTGCATCTGGTCCGTGAGGAGGACACCGGCGACATCGACGCCTCGGAACTGCGGGCGCGCCTCGACGCCGACGAGTCGGTCGGTGCAATCGCGGCCGACCTCGATGCCAGTCCGGGCGCCGTCGAGCGCGCACTCTGTGCGGTGCGCGCCCAGAACCGGTCGAAACGGGTCAGCCAGCGCTTTCGAACCGAGTTCGAGGAGATTCTGACAGATTCCGACATCGCCGTCCACCTCACCGCCGACGTCCAGGACGACGGCCTCGACGAGGCCACAGAGGGACTCGAAGTCGACGTGGAATTTTAAATCCAAAGGGGCGGCCACGCCGCCACATGCACGCCTTCCGTGACGTGGCGACGGCCGCCTACTGTCCGCGCAAACTCTACTATCGCCGCCGCCAGCCCGACAGCATCGAGATACCTCCCGAAGTCGAGAAACGGCGGGAGCTCGCCTTCGAGTACGAGCGACTGCTGACCGACGACGACGCCGTCCGGGCAGCCCCGATTGCCGTCTCGCCGACGACCTATCGGTCGCGGCTGGGCTGTCTGAAAGCCCGTCTCTCGGCGTGGGACAGGCTCACGTCCCCCGACGAGCGCGACGCGACGCTGACCGGCCGGGAGTGTCGCGGGGTCGTGCACAAACTACTCGACGACGAGCCGACGCTATCGCTCGTCTTCGCGGGCGAGCCACCCGACCAGGGTGTCTGGAAACCCCAGAGTGTCCACCTCGTCGCAGCAGCGAAGGCGCTCTCGTGGGAACGCGAGACGAGCGTCGAGCGCGTCTTCGCGGAGTATCCCGCGTACGGCATCGTCCGGGAGGTGACGCTGGGGACCAGACGCCGAGCCCAGTATCGCGAGGCCGTCCGGACCGCGGACACAATCGACGGCCCGCCCGCACGCGCGAGAAGCGATGCGAAGTGTACGCCGTGTGAGTTCACCAGCAAGTGTGGGACACGGACCCGGTCGTTGCGGTCGCTGTTAGGCGGTGGCTGAAGAAGACGGCGTTGCGGTCAGTGCTCGGCCAGCCACGCTTCGATGTCGTCTGCCAGCGGCCCGCGGCGGTGAATCTCCCCGGTCGAGGGGTCGACGACGGTGGAGCCACCGCCCGGCGTCTCGCCGCCGTCAAGGACGACGGCCACGGCCTCGCGGATGGGGGCGTGAACGTCACCGATACGACAGGCGCTGGGTTCGCCGCTGACGTTCGCGCTGGTCGCGGTCACGGGCGTCTCGGCGGCCGCGAGAAGGGCGAGTGCCATCTCGTGGTCGGGCACGCGCACTCCGACCCGTTCCCGTCCGGCGGTCAGTACGTCGGGGACACGCTCGCCGCGCTGGAGCAGGACCGTCACCGGCCCGGGGAGAAACCGGTCGAGGAACGCGCGCTCACGGTCGGTCGGGTCGGCGTAGTCCGGGACAATGGCGACGCTCTCGACGGCCATCGAGACGGGTTTGTCGCGGTCCCGGCCTTTCGCCTCGAAGAGGCGGTCGACGGCAGCGGCATCGAGTGCGTTCGCGCCGAGTCCGTACACCGTCTCGGTGGGATAGACGACCAGGTCGCCGTCTGCGATGGCGGCCGCGGCGCGGTCAACGTCGGTCGTCTGCATCGTCAGAGCGCGTCGACGGCCGCTTCCAGGGCGTCGTACTCGGGAAACTCCGGCCACTCCCCGGCGACCCACGCGTACTGGACCGTTCGCTCCTCGTCGATGACGAAGACAGCGGGCCGGGGTTCGCTGATGCCGGCCATCCCGCTGAGGTCGTGGGCGATGCCGTACTGCTCTGCGACCGCGTTGGTCGGGTCCGAAAAGAGGTCGAAGCTCATCTCGCGCTCCTCGATGAGCGTCTTGTGCTCGTAGGGCGTCGAAATCGAGAGGCCGACCGTGGTGGCGTCGTACTCGTCGAAGTCCCGGTCCCGGAGTTCGTTCCACATATACGTCGCCGGGAACGCGCCGTCCATCGTGTAGAAGACGAGCACGACCGGTCCCTCGGCGGTCAGCTCAGAGAGCGAGGCGTCTTCCCAGAACTCGTCGTTGACCAGCGGGCGGGTGAAATCGGGCGCCTGCTCACCTTCGGAGACGTGGTCGGCGTCGGGGAGGTCGACCACCTCGAAGTCGAGTTCCATCTACGCCCCCTCCTCTGCGGTCGCGGCGGCGGCAGTCAGCGTGCCGTCGTCGCCGTAGGTCGTTTCGAGATAGGAGACGATGTTCGCACTCTCGGTGAGTGTCACGCCGGTGTTGTCGTCGACCAGCGCCGGGACGGTCCGCTTGCCGGAGAGGCGCTTGACGGCGTTTCGCTCGGAGTGCATCGGTTCGATAAATCGCGACTGGTAGTCGAGGTCGTACGCCTCGAGCAGTCGGACGACGCGCTCACAGAACGGGCACGCCTGGAGTCGATAGAGTGTCATCGCCGGGTCGCTCATGGACACAGGTTGGGGCGAGAGTGGGGTAAGCGTGTCGGCGCAGGACAGTCGTGTGCAACGAAACGACGCCCATGACAACGTTTAATCCGGCTGACGGACAAATCCGGACGTTAATGTGGGCACACACTGTCGGCACGGCGGCGGTCGCGCCGCTGGCGGTCGATATTTTCGGTGTCACGCTGAGTGACAACCTCTTTGTCGGCTTCGGTCTCGTTGCTATCGCGCTGTTGCTCGTCCTCTCGGCGTTTTTCTCGTCTTCGGAGATAGCGATGTTCTCGCTCGCCGACCACCGCGTCGAAGCGCTGGCAGAGGAGAGTACGACCGGGCAACTGCTCAAACACCTTCGCGAGGACCCACACCGGTTGCTCGTGACGATTCTGGTCGGTAACAACCTCGTCAACATCGCGATGTCCTCCATCGCGACTGGGCTGTTGAGTTTCTACCTCGGAAACGGCGGCCTGGCGGTCGTGATAGCGACCATCGGTATCACGGCGCTCGTGTTGCTCTTTGGCGAGACGGCACCCAAATCCTACGCCATCGAGAACACCGAGTCGTGGGCACTGCGCATCTCCCGACCGCTGCAGTGGGCCGAACGAGTGTTGATGCCGCTTATCGTCCTCTTCGACTATCTCACCCGGGCCATCAACAAGGTCACCGGCGGACGCGGCGCCATCGAAACCTCCTACATCACCCGCCAGGAGATTCGCGACATCATCGAGACAGGCGAACGCGAGGGCGTCCTCGACGAAGAGGAACGCGAGATGCTCCAGCGCACTCTGCGATTCAACCGGACCATCGCCAAGGAAGTGATGACACCCCGACTGGACATGACCGCCATCTCGAAAGACGCCTCCATCGAGGAGGCAATCGAGACGTGTATCCACAGCGGTCACGCCCGAACCCCCGTCTACGAGGGGAGTCTGGACAACGTCATCGGCGTCGTCCACATCCGCGACCTGGTTCGGGACCTGAACTACGGCGAAGTCGAGACGGACGTCCGCCTGGAAGACCTCATCCAGCCGACACTGCACGTCCCCGAATCGAAAAACGTCGACGAACTGCTCGCGGAGATGCGCGACGAGCGCATGCACATGGTCATCGTCATCGACGAGTTCGGGACCACCGAGGGGCTGGTCACGATGGAGGACCTCACCGAAGAAATCGTCGGCGAGATACTGGAAGGCGAGGAAAAAGAACCAATCGAGTTCATCGGCGAGAATACTGCCATCGTCAAAGGCGAGGTCAACGTCGACGAGGTCAACGACCAGTTAGAGATAGACATCCCAGAGGGCGAGGAGTTCGAGACCATCGCCGGGTTCATCTTCAACCGCGCCGGCCGTCTCGTCGAGGAAGGCGAAGTCATCGAGTACGACGGCCTGGAGATTCGCGTCGAGCAAGTCGAGAACACCCGCATCATGAAAGCACGCATCAGCGGCTTCGCCGACGACGACGAGGAACCAGGGGCCAAGGAAGACGACGAATCCGAGGCCGACCCGGACGAAGCCGTCCAGGACTAAGTCGGATACCAGCCCGTCACAGGATGAGCGTTACGCCGGTAAACACGCCGTAGCTGATGGTAAACGAGCCGACGAGCGAGCCAATCCAGGCCAGCACCGTATACCCCATCTTCGACCCGGAGACGCCGCCCCCCTCACCGCTTGCAGCGTAGCCGCTGCCGATGATAGCCGAGACGATAATCTCGTTGAACGAGACGGGAATCCCGAAGAAGACGGCCGCCTGGGCGATGGCAAACGAGGGGATGAGTGCGGCAATCGACCGGCGTGGCCCTAACGAGGAGTAGTCCTGGCTGAGTGCCTTTATCATCCGGGGTGCCCCGGTCCACGAGCCGATGAGGAGTCCGAGTCCACCGCCAAACAACAGCGGGACGAGCGGGATACCGACCGAGTCAGTCAGGGGCAACAGCGGGCCAAGCGCCAGTCCGACCTGACTCCCGCCGGCCGAGAACGCGACGAGACCACCGAGAACCAGCAGGAAGTGCCGCTGACCGCGAGCCTCGTCGCCGTACATGTCGTAGCCGAGCGCGAGCGCGATGGTCAGGCCGACCACGAGCGTGACCGCGACGTGAGTGGTGAGCCCGCCGCCGATCTGTCGGACGGCCGCCTCCGCGAGGGAGAGTTGCTCTCCGGACGGGCCGAAAAAGACGAATCGGATGTTCGCAAGCAAGAAGCCGACGGCAGCGGCGAGCGTGGGGACGAACACGAGTTCGGGCATCCGCTCGTTCCGGAGCAGTCGTGCGGTGCCGTAGGCGATACCGCCACCGACGAAGGGCGTGGCGACCCAGAGGGCACCGATCTGCTGGTATTTCGCCCACGCGGGGTCACCACCCAGCGCCAGCCCGACGCCGATGACCGCACCGGTGACGGTAAAGGCAGTCGCTATCGGATAGCCTGCGAAGACGCCGAGCGCGACGAGGATGGCGGCCGTCGACAGCCCGACGATAGCGGCAGGAGGCGTCAGCGCCTGATTCAACACGAGCGAGTTGCCCACCGCTTCCGTGACGTTTGCTCCCTGGAGGACAGCACCCAGCAGTCCCAGGATACCGACGAAGAAGCCGGCACGCATCACGGAGATAGCGTTCGCTCCGACCGCGGGTGCGAAGGGTGTCGACCCCGACGAGCCGGCGCCGATTGCCCAAGCCATGAACAGACTCGCAGCGCCGGCGACGAGGAGCGTCGCGAGCGTCCCGCCAGTGACCATTATCGGCGCGTACTGGAGGGAACGATAAGAGCCTGCCGGGACGCGCGTGACTTGAAACTCCAAAACTATACGGTACGGGATTGAGGGGCCGAACTTCCCTAGGGCGGTGTATGTGGTTCTCCCAGCGACGGGCCGAGCGAGCGCCGACGGTCGCCGGCACGCTCGTGAGTGCGTCGTGGCTCGTCTTCGGCATGACGACGCTCCTGCTCGGCGTGTCACGGGTCGCCGGGACCGTCCCCTCGATTCGTGTCCAGAGTCTGGCGTATCTGGCGTTGATGGTCGGCGTGAGCCTGCCACACGGCGGGTTCGAACACGTCGAGAACCTCCGTGGCCGCGGCGAGCAGTTCCAGGGGACGTACGTCGCCGGCTATCTGCTCTTGACCGCAGTGTCGCTCGCGGTCTTTCTGGTCGCTCCGGTCGCCGGTCTGGGACTCGCGCTGACAGTGACGGCACTGAAGGGCGGTCACGGCGGCGTTCGCGTCCTCGAATCGGTCGCCGGTGCCCGGCACTTGCAGGCCCCACTCCCGCGTGCCGTCGCCGTCGCGGTTCGTGGCGGCGCAATCATTGTCGTCCCCTACGTCGCCTCACCGGACGTGTACTTCATGGTCGCGAGTTACATGGTCGGCTTCGTCGAGCCGGGCGCACTCCAGGGGTTCCTGTGGATGCTCGAGCCCACCGCCAGGGCCGGCGTCGGCGGGGTCTACGCCGGCCTCGTGGTCGCCCACCTCGCGGCCGGGTGGGTCCGGGCCGGCGAGACGAGCGGCTGGCGGGCCGATGCCATCGAGACGCTGTTGCTCGCGAGCTTCTTCGCAGTCGTCCCGCCGATTCTCGCAATCGGGCTGTATTTCCCGTGCTGGTACGCGCTCCGGCAGGTGGCACGGCTGTCCGGGGCGGCCGCAACCGGCCAGCCGACGGCGAGTGTCTCGGTCGGGGACACGCTGTGGCAGTTCGTTCGCCGTGCCACACTCCCGTGGGTCGGTGCAGTCGTGATTCTCGTCGGGATGACGCGGGTCGTCCCGAACCCGCCGGTCGGCGCGGTGACGTGGATGGCGTTTTACAGCGTCTTCGTCGCCGTCATCGCGGTGCCACACGTCGTCGTCGGTGGCTGGCTCGACCGCCAGCAGGGAATCTGGGCGGTGACCACCGACTGACACTGGCGACTCTCCCGTCGGCGGCCGATAGCGCAGTCCGCCAGCGGTTGTGAAACAGTCTCACCACCAGCCTCACCACTCGAGGGACAGCCGAGAGGAGAGAGACGGCGCGCCAGCCAGGTCAGAGCGGACGGCCTCGGCCGCGTGCTCGCCGCTGATGAGACACATCGGGACGCCGATTCCGGGAGTCGTCGACCCGCCGACGTAGTACAGGCCGTCGATTGGTCCCCGGCGGCCGGGTCGGAGCGGGCCGGTCTGTGTGAGCGTGTGTGCGAGTCCGAGCGCAGTTCCCTGGGGCGTCGAGTACCGCTTTGCGAACGTCCGGACGCTTGCCTCGTGTTCGACGACGATTCGGTCCCGGAGGTCGACGCCGGTGTGGGCCGCGATGTCGTCGATGACTTGCTCGCGAAACCGTTCCCGGACGTGTTCACCGTCCTCGAGTCCGGGAGCGATGGGGACGAGAACGACGACCGCCTCGTGGCCGTCGGGAGCCACGCTGTCGTCGGTCAGGGAGGGGACGTTGACGTAGTAGGCGGGGTCGGTCGGCCAGCGTGGGTCGTCGAAGATTGACTCGAAGTGACTGCGCCAGTCGGTGGGGAGAACGAGCGTGTGGTGGGCAAGCGAGTCGAGGGAGCCGTCGACGCCGAGATAGAGCATGTACGCCGACGGCGCGTAGGTCCGGGAGTCCCAGTAGTCGTCGTCGTGGGCGCGGTGACGGTCGGGGAGGAGGTCGCGGTCGACGTGTGCCGGCGGCGCGTTACTGACCACGGCGTCGGCGGCGTGTTCCCCGGCGGTGGTCGCCAGTTCAACTCCGCCCGAGGAAGCCGGAGCGATTCCGGTCACGTCGACGCCCGTCTCGAGAGTCACACCCAGTTCTGTCGCGAGGTCGGCCAGACCCTCGACGACGCTGTAGAGGCCGCCGTCGGGATAGTACACGCCGAGGTTGTAGTCGACGTGGCTCATCAGCGTGTAGAGGGCGGGTGTATTGTAGGGCGACCCGCCGAGGAAGACGAGCGTGTACTGGACCAGCTGGCGAAGTTTCGGGTGCTCGAAAAAGTCGCCGACGTAGTCGTCCATCGATTTCGCCAGCGTCGCGGCCGGGAGCGACCGGAGCACGTCGGTGTCGACCCAGTCGCGAAATCTGGGGCGGTCCTGGTAGACGAACCGGTCCATCCCGACCTCGTAGACGAACTTCGACTCGTCGAGGTAGGTGTCGAACGTGGCTCCCGCGCCGGTCTCGTAGGACTCGAAGACCTCCCGGACGGCGTCGGGGTCGGCGGGGATGTCGACCGCGTCGCCGTCCTTAAACAGCACCCGGTAGTTCGGGTCGAGCCGGGTCAGCGAGTAGTAGTCTTCGGGCTCGCAGTCGAAGTGCGCGAAGAATCGCTCGAAGACGTCGGGCATCAGGTACCACGACGGCCCGGTGTCGAAGGTGAACTCGCCATCCTCGAGTCGGCCGGTCCGACCCCCGGGTCGGTCGTGGCGTTCGAGGACGGTCACGTCCGCGCCGGCATCGGCGAGATAACAACTGGCCGCCAGTCCGCCAATCCCGGCTCCAATCACCGTCACAGAATGGTCTGACAGGGCGGTCATCACATCGGGTTACGGCCGTGGAGTCGAAACGGTCTGGCCGTGGTATCGAGGGCCTTTATTCTGGGTTCGAGGTCGTCTTGGCGTCGGCAGTCTGCTCGGGTTCAGGTGCCTCGACGCCTTCGGCGGCCTCGACTGCCTCGGTCACCTTCTCGGTGTCGACGTGCCAGCGGTCGTGATCTTCCTCGAAGTCCGCGAGTTTGTTCGAGACGCGAATGCTCAGGTCGTCGTCGTTGATAGCGACCTCGAAGACGTAGTCGGGGCCGTCGCCGCGCCCGGTCTGCTTGAGGTTGGCGCTGACGAGTTCGTTGTCGAAATAGTAGGGCGCAATCTGTGTCATCACGTTGCGGTAAACTGCCCCCTCGACGGCACGGAGCGCCTTCCGGCCGGCCGAGTCGGCCGCTCGGGCGACGTGGTCGAGGCTGTCGCCCCACTTGTCGACGGCCTCGTCCGGTTCGTCGAGATTCTCGTAGGACTCCGCGAGTTTTTCGCCGGCGGCCTGGAGGTCCTCGTCGGGGTCGACACCCTCCTGTTCGCCCTTGCCCTCCTCAACGCTCGCCTTTTCTGCGGTTTTCTCGCTGACGTCCTCGTCGATACGCTCGTGGCTCTTGGGCCGCCACTCGTCGAACTCTTCGAGTGCGTCCGACTCGACGGTGACGTCGTCGTCCTCGCCGATTTCCCGGAGCGCGCTAACGATGCGCTCCCCGTGTTCGACAGCATCAACCCAGTCACCACGGACTTTGAAGCCCGAAACGCTCTCTTCGAAATCAGCCATAGGTAAGTAATCGGGGTCGAGTGACAGTCGGTGCTGCGGTGCCCGAACCCATCGGTTGCTCCGGTGTAGGGAGTCGATGTGAATAAGTGTGCCGCCCGGACGGTACACTGCGAGGACGGAACCGGTTCAGACCCGTCGGGCCGTATTTCCGTCAGAGCCCTCCGATTTCGACATTCCGCCACTATTAATTGTCCGTCTGTTGATAAGCAGGTATGCGACGCCGCACCTATCTGACTGCGAGTCTCGCCGCTGCCGTCGGACTGGCAGGGTGTGAGGGCGTACTCGACGAGACAGACCAGACAGGCCAGTCAGACGAGCAGACCCCGGAAGACGACGGTGACCCGCGTCTCGAACTGGCCGAAGAGTTCGTTTTCGCGGCACTGGCCGGCGATGACGACACCGCGACGACGCTGTTGCATCCGGACTCTCCGCTCCGCGACATAGATTTCGAGAACCAAGAACTCGACGACGCCAGCATCGAAGAGAGCGAGGTCGTCGACGAAAGCGGCGACACCGCGACGGTCCGGCTCGCCGTTCAGTTCGTCGTCGACGGGAACGAGCGCGACAACGAACTCGGCCTGGAACTGCGACGGTCGAACAGAGTGTGGACCGTCTGGGACACCGTGCAGTTAGCGGACGATGGCCCCGAGTACGTGCCTCAGGTATCGTTCGAGATTACGCACAACAGCGACGACGGGACGCTGACGATAACACACGAGGCCGGCGACACAGTCGTCGCGAGCAACCTGTTTGTGTACGGGGACGGGCTCGCACGGACCGGAAGCTGGGAAGAGCTGGGCGGGTCAGCCAGCGGGCAGAGTGGCGGCGAACCGGCGGTCACCGCCGGCGACCGTGTCACGGTCGGCGCCGCCTCGGAGTACTCGGTGCAGGTACTCTGGGAGTCCGGCCAGGACTCCGCGACGCTGGCCAGCGAAAGCGGGAGCGTCGGCGAGGAAACGGCCGGGCTCCGAATCGGTGCGCTGGTGAACCTCTCCGGGCCGGTCGCGGGATACGGCCCACAGGTGACCAACGGCCTGTTCTCCGGCCTGGCGTACAAGGCCGGGACCGCTCCCCCGGCGTGGGACGGGCCGGGTGAGTACGAACTCACGGTGGGCGAGTGGCCCGTTCGCGTTCTCGTACGCGACATCGAAGCGGACCCGAGCCGGGCCAGAGCGGCCGCGAGGAGTCTCGTCACCGACGAAGACGTCGACGTGCTCGTCGGCGGTGGAACGGGGGCGACAGCGATGGCGGTGCGTGAACTCGCCGAGCAGTCACGGGTGCCGTTCGTGGTCTGTCCGGCGACGACGGCCGACCTCACTGGCGGGTCCTGCAGCGAGTTCGTCTTCCGGACGACGGCCACGTCGGCGATGACGGCTCGCGCGAGCGCACAGTACGTCGTCGAGGAGACGGGCCTCGAACAGGTCGCGCTCGTCGGCAACGACTACGCCTGGGGCCGGGAGTGGGTCAGCAACTGCCGAGAGACGCTGACGGCCGGGAACGTCGACGTCGTCTCCGAAGAGTTCGTTCGGCTGGGGAACAACAGCTGGGACAGGCCACTCGAAGCCGCAGAGAGTGCAGGCGCAGACGCCATCATCAGCGGACTCGTCCCCAGTGCGCAGGCGTCGTTCCTCCGGGCGTTTCTCGCGGCCGGGTCGGACGCACAGTTTCTCAGCACCTTCTGGACGGCGGCAGGACTCGACGGCGTGGAGTCGGTTCTCGAAGAGACACTCGGCTCGAACTTCACGGCGCAGGACGTGCGCGAGGCGAACGTCGGTCCGTTCGTCACGCGCTATCACTGGAACCAGTTCGACAATCGGGTCAACGACTGGTTTGTCAACGCCCACACGGACATCTACGGGACGGTCCCCGACACCTTCGGCGGGAGCGCCTTCACCGCTGGCTCGGCGCTCGTCCAGGCCATCGAACAGCAGGGGCAGTCGACGAGCGAGGCGGTCGTCGACGGACTGTCCGGGATGACCGTCGAGGACACGCCCAAAGGCCCCGGCGGGTACAGTTTCCAGGCGTTCAACAACCAGGCCCGCTCCGACGTGACCGTCGCGCCGGTGGTCCCGGCCAGCCGAAGCGACTGGCAGGCGGCTATCCAGCCGGGCACTCCACTGGCCCGCGTGGCCGGGTCGGACGCCACACTCCCGCCATCGGCAGTCGACTGTTCGCTGCGCTGACGGGTTTCGGTCCGGACCATGCCGACGCTTTTGCCCGTTCGGTGCGAAGACTGCGTGATGCCATCTGCACTATTCGTCGTCAGCGAACACGGGTACTGGGGAGAGGAGTGTATCGAGCCACTCCAGACACTCGACGCGGCGGGCGTCGACATCACAGTCGCGACACCGAGTGGCGACCCGCCCGTCGTCGACAAGCGGTCTATCGACCCCGACGAGGTCGGCGAGGAGACCGCCGAACGCGTCAAGACGGTCGACGAGACGGACGAGCGGCTGAACGACCCGGTTCCCCTGGCCGAACCAACAGCCGAAGCGTTCGACGCCGTCGTCTTCCCCGGCGGCCACGGGACCGTATGGGACATCAACCAGGACCAGCACGCCCGCCGACTCCTCCGGAACGCCGTCGCCGGCGAGGACGGCAAAGCACTCGTCGTCTGTCACGCGGTCGGAATCCTCGCCTTTACTCGCGACGAGAGCGGCGACTTCCTCGTCGACGGCCGCGAGGTCACCGGCTTCCCCAACGCGTGGGAGGAGGGACTCCTCGACGAGGCCGAGCGGTTGACCGACGGCCGAAAGCTCCCCTACTGGATCGAAGACGAAGTGGTTGCGGCCGGCGGAAACTGGAACGCCAGACTCGGGGAGGAGACGAGCGTCACCGTCGACGGCGACCTCGTGACCGCTCGCGGCCCGCCGTCCTCCGGGACGGCCGCGCGGACGCTCCTGTCAGAACTGGGCGTCGAGACGCCGGAGCCCTGAGATATTTGGGCGGACCGGTCAAGTGTCCGGTATGGCAATCGAATCGCGCGAGCACGCGTCAGTGGTGACACACGCGCTGGCACAGCACACGCTAACCGAACTTCGCAGTGTCGAGACGGGACAGACCGAGTTTCGCAAAGGACTGGTCAAACTCGGTCGCATCTGCGGGTACGAACTGGCAGATACTCACCTGGGGACCGAGTCGGTGCCGGTCGAGACGCCGCTGACCGAAACCCGCGGGGACCGTATCACCGGCCTCGACGACGTGGTCGTCGTCAACGTCCTCCGTGCGGCGACACCCTTCGTCGAGGGTCTGTTGAAAGCGTTTCCCAGAGCGCGCCAGGGAGTCATCTCGGCCAGTCGCGACGAGGACGCAGGACAGGACGACGGCGAGTTTCCCATCGACGTACAGTACGTCAAACTCCCGGAGATTCGCCCGGACGATACGGTCGTCGTCGCGGACCCGATGCTCGCGACCGGAAGCACGATGGTCGCGGTCCTCGAAGAACTGACCCACGGCACGCCCACCCCGGAGAACCTCTTTGTCCTCTCTGCGGTCAGTGCGCCGTCGGGACTGGAGCGGGTGGGCGAGGCGTTCCCCGAAGCAAAACTACTAACCGTCGGTATCGACGACCACCTTGACGAGCACGGCTTCATCGTCCCCGGCCTGGGTGACGCCGGCGACCGCGCGTTCGGGACCAACTGAGCTTCCGGGTGCCCGGTCGTCCACCCTGCTGGCGGAGATTTCGACGTTCGTTGAACCCCTTTCCTTCGACTGGAGATTCGACAGACAGCAGCCGGACCCAATCTCCAACAGAAGTCTTGTTCCGTGCTGGCACACCGCTCTCGAAGACCGCGTGCTAGTCAGTTGTCGAAATCACCGGCAAGTGTCGCTCGGCCGCTGGTCGCGCTGCGGATGCGGTCACGGAGGTCGGCGGCGCTGGCCTCCGGCGCACGGACTTCGAAGCGGACCTCCGCCTCGTAGGCGGCCTCGAACTCACACTCCGCGGATTCGAGGAGGCCCCGGACCGAGCCCGAATCGTCGTACTCGACAGTGACGGAGAACTGCTCGTGGGGCACCTCCTCGACGATGCCGGCGTCGTCGAGGGCGTCTTTGACACCACGCGAGTACGCGCGGGCGAGGCCGCCGACGCCGAGTTTCGTCCCGCCGTAGTAGCGGGTGACGACGGCGACGACGTTCTCGATGGCTTCCTGCTGGAGGACGTTCAACGCGGGTTTGCCGGCCGAGCCGCTGGGTTCGTCGGCGTCGCTCGCCCACTCCCGGAGCGGTTGGGCGCGGACGCGATACGCGGGGACGTTGTGGGTCGCGTCGGCGTACTCCTCGCTGATGGCGTCGATAAAGTCCTCGGCCTCGTCGACAGAGTGGGCGGGCGCGACGTGGCCGATAAACTCGGAGCCCGAGATTTCGAAGCGGGCCTGCCCGCGTCCGGCGACGGTTCGGAAGGCCTCTGTCACGGCCGGGCGTTCGACAGCGGCGGATTTGTGGGTTTCGTCACGCGCGGCCACCCCACACTAGTTTCTCGGGAATCCGAATCTCGATGGGGTCGGTCACGCGAATCTGACAGGAGAGACGCGGATAGCCAAAGCGGTCGGCGAGGTCGTCGTGCCAGTGTTCGGGCGCGGGGTCGGCATCGAGGACGCGGACGCCACAGGTCGCACAGAGCCCGCGGCCGCCGCAGTTGAGACGGCGGCCGGCCTTGCTGTGTGGTGAGATGTCGGCCGCACGGAGCGCATCTCGGAGGCCGGTGCCGTGCTCGACGGCCAGCGTCTCGGTCGCGTCGCCGTGGTGGACGACGACCCGAACGGTCTCGGTCACTCTAATTCGATGCGGTGGACGAAGTCCATCGCCTTGATGTCGTTGAGGAGGTCACCCGGCAGCGGGTCGTCGGTGATGACGTACAGCCGCGGCTCGTCGGTGAACTCCGGGTCCTCACTGATCGTCTGGCGAATCGAGATGCCGCGGTCGGCAATAGCCCCGGTGACGGTAGCGACGATGCCCGATTCCTCGGCGTCCCGGACCGCCACTGTGAGTACCGTCAGGTCAAGGACCGGTGCAAGGTCCATCAGGCTCGGAATCGCGGAGATGTTCTGGAAGATGGGGCGGAGTTCGTCGTCAGCGAGGATGGCGTCGGTGGTGGCGTCGACGACCCGGCGGTCCACGTCGACTTCGCGGGCGATGCCGGTGTTTGGTATCTCGATGCCGCCCGAGACGACCCGGCCCTCGTCGTTGACGGAGAAGCCCCGTTCGAGCAGCAGGCGAATCACCCGCTGTTGGCTGGGCGAATCCGAGAACTTCTCCATGATTTCCGCGAACATCTATAATTCGCCCTTGGTGCTCGGAGCGTCCGCACGGCGTTCGTCGATGCGGGTCGCGTCGTCGAGTGCGCGGGCCAGTCCCTTGAACAGCGCCTCGATTTCGTGGTGGGCGTTCTCCCCGGTGACGCTTGCGTGAAGAGTCAGTCCGGCGTTCGTCGAGAGCGAGCGCAGGAAGTGGCGGGCCATGTAGCTTGTCATCCCGCCGACCGACTCCTGGGAGAACTCGCCCTCGAAGGCAAAGTACGGACGGCCGGAGATGTCCACGACGATTTCGGCGGCGGCCTCGTCCATCGGCACTTTGCGGTCGGCAAAGCGAGAGATACCGCGCTTGTCGCCCAGCGCCTCGTCGAGAGCGTCGCCGATGGTGATACCCACGTCCTCGACGGTGTGGTGGTCGTCGATGTCCAGGTCGCCGTCACACTGGACCGTGAGGTCGAACAGGCCGTGTGTGGCAAACGAATCGAGCATGTGGTCGAAAAAGCCGATGCCGGTGTCGACGGTAGTGTCGCCGTCGCCGTCGAGGTCGAGCGTGACCTCGATGTCGGTCTCGGCCGTCTCGCGCGTGACTGCGGCGGTCCGGTCGGTCATACTCGACTCGTGGCGGGCCGCCTATTTGGGGATTGTGCTGAGACAGGAGAGGATAACCGCCGTCTGACGACCGCGTGACGCCCGTCTGCCGGAGCTATATGCCCGTGCCCGACAACGCCTCTCGTATGGAGAGTACGCTCGAAGCGGTCGCACTGCTGGCTATCCTGGCCGGCATCCTGCTTTTCACGACGGCGGCGACCGCGACGGTCGGCGCGCTTTTGGTCGCCGGCGGTGCCTACGCGCTCATCCTCCCGCAGTTCATCGAACCGGGGGGACCGGCGACGCGGTAGGTGCTCAGTCAGGATTCGTCGGCCGCACGCTGGGCGTCGGCGAGCGTGAACGCCCCCTCGTAGAGTGCGCTGCCGACGACGACGGCCGCCGCGCCTGCGTCTTTCAGCGCCCGGATGTCCTCGATAGTCGCCACGCCGCCGCTGGCGACGACCGGAATGTCGACCGCCTCGACGATGCGACGGACGGGGTCGGTCCGGACACCCTCCAGTTGGCCCTCGACGTCGACGTCAGTAAAGAGAATCGCGCCCGCACCCAGCTCCTCGTAGCGCGTGGCGGCTTCGGCGGGGTCCAGTCCCGTGCCCTCGGTCCACCCCGAGACGACGACTTCGCCGTCTTTCGCGTCGAGGCTGACCATCACCGACCCGGGGTACGCCTCGCTGATGTCCGCGACGATGTCGGGGTTCTCGACGGCCGCCGTCCCGAGGATGACGCGGTCGAGGCCACGCGAGAGGAGGTCCATCGCGCCCTCGGCGGTTCGGATGCCGCCGCCGAGTTGGGTGTCGACGTCGACAGCACTGTGGATGGCATCGATTGCGTCGGCGTTTGCCCGCTCGCCCTCGAAGGCACCGTCGAGGTCGACGAGGTGGAGCGTCTCGGCGCCGGCCTCGACCCACCGCTGGGCGGCCTCGACGGGGTCGCCGTAGGTCTTCTCGGTGCCGCGTTCGCCACCGACCAGCTGGACCACCTGCCCGTCCTGCATGTCGACCGCAGGAACGACCTCGAATGCCGGGAACATACTGGAGAGTGATACGACGCGGTAGAAAGGGTGTTGGTTTGTCCCGTGAGCGCGCAGAACATGTGTCTAAAGCTACAACCGAATATATATGCCGCTACCGGGTGAAACGTGCACATGACAAATTACGCGGACCGGTTTGGGGACGGGGGTCTAAACCACCTCGTCGACGCGGATGAACTGCTCGACGAGTGTGATATCGATGCCGAGGAAATCGAGTGGCGAAAGGATTACATCGGCTTCGACGAGGAGGACGCACGACGACTCGCCGACCTGCAGGACCTCTTCGAGGCCAACGCGGACGCCGTCGCAGAGGATTTCTACGAGAACCTGACCAGCTACGAGCAGACCACCGAGGTCATCGGCCGCTCAGAGAAGGCCGTCGATCAGCTCAAAGAGACCCAGCGGGCGTACCTGGTGACCCTCGCCGACGGGGAGTACGGCCGGGAGTACTTCCGGAATCGGGCCCGCATCGGGAAGATTCACGACCTGCTGGAGATGCCGATGAAACACTACATCGGCCAGTACGGTGTCTATTATGACCTCATCTTTGATCTGCTCTCCGAGCGCGTCGAGGACAACGTCGTCGACGCCATCACCGAGACGGCCGGTGCCGCGACTGACGGCGGGACCGCCACCCAGCAAGGCGAGAGCATCACCATCGACCGGGATGAGCTCAGGTCGACCGTCCAGCGGGAAATCCAGGACGGCTTCCGGGACGTACTGTCGGTGCTGCGCATTATCAACCTCGACATGCAGGTGGTCGCAGACACCTACATCCACTCCTACAGCCAGGAACTCGAGGAGGCCATCGAGAAGCGGAAGCGGCTGATGAACGAGTTCGAAGCCGACGTCGAGGAGCCGATTGCAGAGATCAACGCGTCCGCGAGCAGCGTCGCGGACAGTGCCGCACAGATTTCCGGGCTGGCCGAAGACCAGTCCGACCGCATCCGGGAGGTGACAAGCGAAGTGTCGAACATGAGCGCCACCGTCGAGGAAATCGCCTCTACCGCCGACGAAGTCGAGGACACCAGCAAGAAGGCCGAACGCCTCGCCGAGGACGGCAAAGAGTCGGCCGACGCCGCCGTCGAGGCAATCGACGGCGTCGGTGAGGCCGTCGAAGACGTGGCAAGCGACGTGGACAATCTCCAGGCGCGCGTGGGCGAAATCGACGAAATCGTCGAGGTCATCAACGACATCGCAGAGCAGACCAACATGCTCGCACTGAACGCCTCCATCGAGGCCGCACGCGCCGGTGAAGCCGGCGATGGCTTCGCTGTCGTCGCAAACGAGGTCAAGTCCCTCGCCGAGGAATCCCAGGACCACGCCAGCGACATCGAGCGGATGGTCGGTCAGATTCAGGACGAAACCGAGGATACGGTGACGAATCTGTCGACTGCGACCGACCAGGTGAGCGAGGGTATCGAGCGGGTCGAAGCGGCAATGGACAGTCTGGCAGACATCGTGCAGGCAGTCAGGGAGACGAGACAGGGTATCGAGGAGGTGTCGGCCGCCACCGACGACCAGGCAGTCAGTTCCGAGCAGGTCGCGAGCATGCTCGACGAACTGGTCGACCAGGCCGAGGAAGTCGCCGAAGAAGTCCAGTCGGTCGCCGCTGCCAACGAAGAGCAGAAGGCGAAAATCCAGGAGATAGACGCGGCCACCAAACGGTTGACAGAGCAGTAACTCGGCCACCGGAGGCGGGCGCGATGGCAAAACTCCAGTGGCGGACCGATTTCACGGCCGACTGAGAGAGGCGACGCGCCCGGTGGCGCCGTCAGCTATATGCTTGCCTCTGTGGATGTGCGTGACATGGAAGACGAGGCCTGGCGCACGGTCACAGTCGTCGAGAACAAGCAAGGCGAGCCACACGTTCTCCAGCAGCGAGTGAAAGTGTACACCCAGGGACGCGACGCGGAGTCGGCAGGTTACACGAAACCGGAGATGAAACACCGCCTCATCCCGATGAAAGACGTCGTCGAGTTGTAGCCGACGGAACGAGCCCAGGGTCCGGGAAACTATCATAATTGTACCAGCAGATACTCTCGGAACAGCAAAGTCTAACCGGGAGGGGCCAGAACACCCGTGTGATGCCAACCGTAGAGTACCTTAATTACGAAGTCGTGGACGACCAAGGCTGGGACCTGTACGCAGACGACCTCTTCGAGCAAGCGGCCGACGCGGACCTCGGTGAGGAGGATTACGGCGAGCTGGACGTAAACGAAGGCGAGTACATCCTCGAGGCTGCCGAGGCCCAGGGGTACGACTGGCCGTTCTCGTGTCGCGCAGGCGCCTGTGCGAACTGTGCGTCTATCGTCCTCGAAGGCGAGATCGACATGGACATGCAGCAGATTCTCTCCGACGAAGAAGTCGAAGAGAAGAACGTCCGGCTGACCTGCATCGGGTCGCCCGCTGCCGACACAGTCAAAATCGTCTACAACGCAAAGCACCTCGACTACCTGCAGAACCGCGTCATCTGAACGCGCCTGCAGCCACCTTTTCGCGTTCGCGACCGGCGAGGAGTGACAACCGCCGGCGCACCGAGTCGGAACTGCTAACAGGGGGGCGTGCGCACGCAGTGGCGTGTTCGCGTCGACTCCCGACCTGGTCCGACTCGTCGCCATCCCGTTCTTTGGCTACGTCGCCTACCGCGACGTCAAGACGCGACGGGTCTCCAATCGGACGTGGTACCCGATTGCGGCACTGGCTGTCCTCTTGCTCGTCGTCGACGCCTACACCGTCTTCGAGGCGGGCAACAGTTTCAGCGCGCAGTTCGAGCGCCGGCGCTTTCTGGTCGGGGTCGGCATTAGCCTCCTCTTTGTCGTGCCGCTGGTCTATGGCTTCTGGCTCATCGGCGGTTTCGGCGGGGCCGACACCAAGGCCTTCTGGGTCGTCGCACTCCTCTTTCCGGTCTTTCCCACCTACGACCTCCGGACGTTCGGCGTCGACTATCTCCTCCCCGTCATCGAGCCGAACATCCCCGCGTTCTCGCTGACGATTCTCTCGAATACGGTCCTCGTCGGCATCGCCTACCCCTTCGTCCTCGCGGTGCGCAACGCCGCTTCCGGCTATCTCTCGCCGGGGATGTTCGTCGCAAAGCCCGTCGCCGTCGCGGAGATTACCGACGATTACGGGACCATCCTCTCCTTTCCCGACCGCTCGCTGACCGACGACATCTCGCTGGGGGGACTGCGCTCGTACTTTTCCTGGCGTGGCCTGGACATCGACGCGCTCCGGATGTACCTGCAGTATCGCGGGCTGGAACTGGCCGAACTCCGGGCAAATCCCGACCAGTACCGGGACCCCGACTCGCTCCCTGCTGAGCCAAACGACCCCGGCGACGGGTCGATTTCCGAGGCGGCCGTCACCGACGGCGGCGAGCCAGTCGAACGCGAGACCGCGGCGTTCGACGACCCCTGGGGGGCCGAGGCATTTCTCGACGACATCGAGGGCAGCGCCTACGGCACCACTCCCGAGGCGCTTCGGGAGGGACTGGAGATGCTCGTCACCGAGGACAGAGTGTGGATTTCGCCGGGCATTCCCTTCCTGGTCCCACTGTTTTTCGGCCTGCTCGTCTCGCTGACCGCCGGCGACCTGCTCTTTGTCGTCCTCCAGGCGGTCGGGTTGGCCTAGGACAAGACCTACAACCCCGACCCACGACCTACCGGATATGAGTGCCGACGCCCCCCAGCTCGCCTTCGACGAGCAGGAACTGCTCCCCGCCGTCGCACAGGACGCCGACTCGGGCGACGTGTTGATGCTCGCGTACGTCACCGAAGACGCGCTCGAACGCACCCGCGAGACGGGTCTGGCCCACTACTACTCGCGCAGCCGGGACGAACTCTGGCAGAAGGGCGGCTCCAGCGGGCACGTCCAGCACGTCGAGGAGGTTCGCGTCGACTGTGACGGCGACGCCTTGCTCTATCTCGTCGAGCAGGAGGGTGGCGCCTGTCACACCGGCTACGAGTCCTGTTTCTACCGCACCGTCGACGGCGATGTCGTCGGCGAGCGGGTCTTCGACCCCGACGATGTCTACGAGTAAGTCAGCCGCCGACCCCGTCGACCGACTCCGGCGGGCCGCAGACGATCTCGAACGAGCCCAGCAGCGCGTCGACGAGTTCGGCGAGGCCGACCTCCGGCAACTCGCCGACGCCTACGAGGAGTTTACCGGAATCCTGGGCCGCTACGAGGAGCCGGCGACCGGCGACGGCGACTTTCAGAAGTTCATCGAGTTCCAGGGCCGCGTCGAGACGTTCGTCGAGGAACTCCCCGAAGACATCCTCCTCCGGGAGGCCTTCGAGGAGAGCGACGACCACCTCCAGCAGCGCCGCCTGAACGAGTCGGACTTCGAGTACGTCCGCGAGCAACTGTCGCCGGTCGCGGACCTGGTCGACCGGCTGACCGACCGCGAGAGCGCACGCGACGAGTACGAACGGGCGCGCAAGCAGGTTCGGGAACGCCGCCACGAGGTCCGCGAGCGCATCGACGAGCTAGAACGGCTCCAGCGACTCGGCGAGGCAGACCTCACGGCGCCGACCGACCGGCTCCGCGAGCCAATCGAACGGTACGACGAGGCCGTCACCGACGCCTTCGCCGAGTTCAAGCGGGACGGGTCCGCACGGGAGGTGCTCGACTTTCTCGACCGGACGGACGTCTACCCGCTCGTTCCCTTCCAGTCGCCACCGGCAGACCTCAAATCGTACGTCGACAGCCATCCGCCGGGGACGGAGTCGATTCCAAAGCTACTGGAGTTGGCCGACTACTCGCGGTCGAAACTCGACCACTACGTCGACGACCCGACGGCGCTGAAGCAGGCGATAGCGACCCAGCAGACGTACCTCCGTCGACTCGACGGGGAGCCGCTCACGGTCGGGTGGCCGCCGCCGACTGCCGAGGAACTGCGCTGGCAGTGTCAGGAACTGACGGCCGTGGTCAATCGCCTCGCGCCCGATGTCGTCGAGTCGCTGCGGGCGGTCAGGCGACTCCCGCGGGAGACGGCGTACGACCGACTCCACGACAGTGCCGTCGCCGAGGCCGAACTGACCGACGAGGAACGAGAACGGCTCACGAGCGGCGCGGTCGCCGAGGAACTGGAGACGCGCCGCGAGGAGCGCGAGCGGCTGGCCGAGGCCATAGACGAGTTTCCCGAGCGGTAGGTCAGGCGGCCTCGATTGCCTCGACCATCGACTCGGCGAGGTCGCGGGCACGCGCTTCGTCCCGCGCCTCTGCGTAGACGCGCACGAGCGGCTCCGTGCCGCTGGGGCGGGCCAGCACCCAGGCGTCGCCGTAATCGAGCCGGTAGCCGTCGGTCGTATCGAGGTCGGCGTCGGCCGCCTCGGCCTGGCGTCCGATTGCGTCGAGCATCGCCGCGCGTTCGGCCTCGCTCTCGTAGGTGACGTTGTAGCGGACGTTGTGGTAGTCGTCGTAGTCGGCCACGAGCTCGCTCGCCGGCTGGTCGACGAGCAGTTCACAGAAGCGGGCGGCGGTGTACGCGCCGTCGCGGGCGATGCGGTAATCCGGAAAGAGGATGCCACCGTTGCCCTCGCCCGCAATCGGGACGCGCTGGCCCTCACGTTCGAGGTCGCGGATAGCGGTGATGAGGTAGGTACTCCCGATAGGGGTCAGTCGGAGGCTGGCGCCGGCGGCGTCGGCCACGTCGACGAGTCGCTGGGAGGCGTTGACCGCCGATACTGCGACGTCGCCGGCGTCGATTTGGGAAGCGGCGAGGGCGGCGAGGGCGGCGTCACCCTCGACGAACGTGCCGGTCTCGTCGACGAACATCGCGCGGTCGGCGTCGCCGTCGTGAGCGATACCCAGGTCGGCGTCGCTGGTGCGGGTGAGTCGCGCGAGGTCGTCGAGGTGTTCGGCGACGGGTTCGGGGTCCCGACCGGGGAAGCGGCCGTCGGGCTGGGCGTTGACCGTCAGCACCGAACAGCCCAGGGCACGGAAGAAGTCGGGGCTGGTCATCGCGCCTGCGCCGTGGCCGGGGTCGAGTGCGACGGTGAGGTCGGCGTCGGCGATGGCGTCGCGGTCGACAGCCGAGAGCAGTTCCTCGTGGTATCGGCGATTAGCCGAATCGATACGGCGACTCGCCCCAGTCTCGTCCCACTCGACGCGGTCGGGGTCGGCATCGAGGCGAGCCTCCACGGCGTCCAGGCGGTCGCGGGTGAGTTCGACGCCGCTGGCGCCGATGAGTTTGATGCCGTTGTACGCCGGGGGGTTGTGCGAGGCGGTAATCATCACGCCGGGGACGCCCTCGCGTTCGCAGTACGCCTGGAGGGCGGGCGTGGGGGCGATACCGAGGCGGTCGGTGGTACAGCCGACGCTGGCGAGGCCGCTGGCGACGCTGTCGGCGAGCATCTCGCCCGTCAGGCGCGTGTCGCGGGCGAGTGCCACCCGGTCGGTGTCGAAGACCGACCCGGCGGCCCGTGCTATCTCGAGTGCGAACCGTGGCGTCAACTCCTCGTTTGCCACCCCGCGGACGCCGCTTGACCCGAAGACCTGCATTCGGATGGCCATGCGTCCGGCGGGGCCATAGGGATTCCGCTCGGCCGGTCGGTCAGCATCGGCAACCCCTTAACCGCCGCTCCCATCACCGGCGCACATGAACATGCAGGCGCTCATCGACGCACTCCGAGAGACCGACGCGGTCCGGTTCGGGGAGTTCGAACTCTCCCACGGTGGCACGAGCGACTACTACGTCGACAAGTACGTCTTCGAGACCGACCCCGACGCCCTCGCGCTCATCGCCGAGGCGTTCGCAGAGCGAGTCGGCGAGACGAAACTCGCCGGCGTCGCACTCGGCGCAGTCCCACTCGCCGCGGTCACCAGCGTCGAGACGGGCAACCCCTACGTCATCGTCCGGAAACAGGCCAAAGAGTACGGTACCGGCAACCAGATAGAGGGGAGCCTCGCCGACGGCGAGGAGGTCGTCGTCCTCGAAGACATCGCGACGACCGGCCAGAGCGCAATCGACGCCGTCGAGGCGCTCCGCGAGGCGGGCGCGACGGTCGACCGCGTGCTCGTCGTCGTCGACCGCGAGGAAGGCGCCCGCGAGAACCTCGCCGAACACGACATCGAACTGGACGCGCTGGTGACAGCCTCCGAATTGCTGGCCGACGACGCCTGACGGTCGGCCGTCCCGAGGAATCGGCGGGGGACTGTTTTCCTGGTGACAGCTCTCAGGTCGTCTCGCCACGCTTAATCCGGTCTATCCGGAGAGTCGAACAATGGCGGGAACACTCGCGGAGTTCTTCGAATTAGACGAGCACGATACGGACGTTCGGACCGAAATCGTCGCCGGTATCACGACGTTCCTGACGATGAGCTACATCGTCATCGTCAACCCGGCGATTCTGAGCGCGGCAATCTCGGTCGAGGGACGCACGGCCGGCGAGACGCTCCAGATGCTGGCCGTCGTGACGATTCTCTCGGCGGCTGTCGCGACGTTCATCATGGCGCTGTACGCCAACCGGCCCTTCGCACAGGCGCCTGGGCTCGGCCTCAACGCCTTCTTTGCCTTTACCGTCGTGCTGGGTCTCGGGGTACCCTGGCAGACCGCACTCGCGGCCGTCGTCGTCGAGGGAGTCATCTTCATCCTGTTGACCCTCGCCGGCGCTCGCGAGTACATCATCAGGCTGTTCCCGGAACCGGTGAAGTTCGCCATCGGCGGCGGTATCGGCCTCTTTTTGGCAATCATCGGCCTGGAGGCGATGCACGTCGTCGCCTCGGACCCCGCGACCTTCCTGCAGTTTAACCCGGTCTTCGCGACCGACCCCATCGCGATTATCTCCGTCGTTGGCCTCTTCCTGACGCTGGGGCTGTACGCCGCGCAGGTCCCCGGCTCTATCATCATCGGCATCCTGCTGACGACCGTCGCCTCGTACCTGGTCGACGCCGCCGGCTACACGGCCATCAATCCGCAGGTCGCAGAAGGTGTCTCGCTGTACACGCCGGCGTCGCTGACCGGGCAGACCGACGTGGTCTACTCGGCGGCCGGCTACGACATCACGCCGCTCGTCGGTGCGTTCTTGCAGGGGTTCTCGAACGTCGACGCGCTCGGGTTCAGCCTCATCGTCTTTACCTTCTTCTTCGTGGACTTTTTCGACACTGCAGGGACGCTGACCGGCGTCGCACAGGTCGCCGGCTTCCTCGACGAGGACGGGAACCTCCCGGACATCGACAGGCCGCTGCTGGGTGATGCAGTCGGGACCACAATCGGTGGCATCATCGGCACCTCGACGGTGACGACCTACATCGAGTCCTCGACCGGCGTCGAAGAGGGTGGCCGGACCGGGCTGACCGCACTGGTCATCGCGCTGCTCTTTCTCGCCTCGCTGGCACTCGTCCCCCTCGCGGCCGCGGTCCCGCTGCACGCCTCCCACATCGCGCTCGTGGTCGTCGCCGTCCTGATGATGCGCAACATCGTCGACATCCAGTGGGACGACCTCTCGCATGCGGTCCCCGCCGGCCTGACGATGTTCATCATGCCGTTTACCTACTCGATTTCCTACGGTATCGCCGCCGGTATCATCTCCTACCCCCTCATCAAGGCGGCACAGGGCCACCACCGGGAGGTCCACCCCGGACAGTGGATACTCGCCGGCGTGTTCGTCCTGTACTTTTTCGTCCGGACGAGTGGCATCCTCGCCGGCGCCCTCTGACAGCGGGGTCGCACACGGGCGACGCTCTTTTTTCCGTCGCGCGTCTACATCGAGTGAATGCCGAACCTCGAACTGTACGAACTCGAAGGGTGCCCGTACTGCGCGAAAGTCACGAAGAAACTCGACGAACTCGGTCTCGACTACGAGTCACACATGGTTCCCCGGAGCCACAGCAACCGGACAGAGGTCGAAGAAATCAGCGGTCAGACCGGTGTTCCGGTGCTCGTCGACCCGGACAACGGCATCGAAGCGATGCCTGAATCCGACGACATCGTCGAGTATCTGGAAGAAACGTACGCCTAAGCGTCAGGCAGTCCCCTCTTCCTCGCCGCGGTCCATGATGAGGTCCCGCAGGTCGATGCGGTCCTCGATGTCGGCCATCTCTGACTCCTCGACGATGGCGGTGCCCTCGATTGCGTCGGTGGGCGCTTCGTCGACGACGTAGACGCTGGTCGTCCGAGTGACCTGGCCGACCGACGACATGATGCGGGCGCGCTTTTCGGCGGTCTGGGTGAACTTCGAGTGACCGGTGAGCACGCGGTCGTGGTCGCTCTCGTTTTCGCTGACGGTCTTGAAGGGAGCGCGCTCGGTCGGGTGGACCTCGTAGCCGACGCGGGTAAAGACCGCGACGATAGACTCGTCGTCGGGGTCGACGTCGGGGTCCTCGGGGGTCTCGGTGTCGTCGCGGACCCGCTCGGCACCATCGAGCACTTCGACCGGCGAGGTCAGCGGTGCCTCGAACAGCTCCTCCAGTTGGGAGGCGACTTCGACGCTGGCGTCCATGCCGTCCTCGTACTTCGAGACGGTGCGCCGGGAGACGCCCAGTTCCTGGGCGAGTCGGCCAAGCGACCAGTCGCGGTCCTGCCGGGCGTCGGCGAGGACTTCGCTTTCGATGTTGACGTAGAGGCCGCCGGGTGCCGCGTAGATGAGCGGCGGGACCTCCTCGACAAAGAGGTCCATCGCGGTGTCGGGCGAAAGCACGGGCACGCCGTGGCGAAAGTAGACCACGCCGGGCTTTAAGTCCTCGTCGCGAGTCCGCAGGCCGACCACCATCGGCGTGGCCTGCAGATACTCGCCGAGGCGACGCATCTCCGCGCCAGTTCGAGCGTCGAAGGCGTCGATGTTCCCGAGAATCTTCAGCAGGATGGTGTCCTCACCCCGGCGGGCAGCGACGTCGAAGCTCTTTGGCCGAATCGCACAGCGTTCGCTGACGACGAAGCCTGCATCTTCGAGCATTGCGGTGACGTTACCCACCAGCGCAGAGCGGGACATACTGGTATCTATACATACATAGTCCGCTCATCGTATTTATGCGTTTTGGCGGCTGTACGGCCGGTGTCTGGCGATTTCCGGAACGTAATCACAGACAGACAGATTCGAGCAGGCGGCCCCGAAAGCGGTTAGTGGGCGTCGGGGCTAGCCGGGATAGTGACCGTCATCGCCGTCGACGACACCGACTCCCGCGAGCGCGGGATGTGCACGACGTACGTTGCCACACGCCTGGCCGAGCAGGTGCGCGAGGCCGGCGGCACCGTCGACCGGACGCTGTTGGTGCGACTCAACCCCGCCGTCGAGCACAAGACGCGGGGCAACGCCGCGCTGGCCGTCCACTGTGACCTCCCGGCCGAGCGTACGCTCGCACTCGCCGACAACGCACTCGACCACGCGGAGACGGCCGACCCCCGGACCAACCCCGGCGCGGTCGTCGTCGACGCTGCACCCGACGCGGTACCCGACGCGCTTGCAGACGTTGCCCGGCGTGCCGTCCGCGAACTTCTCGACCTCGATACTGTCCGCGAGACGCTCTCTGTGGCCGGCGTCGAGACGGTCGAGCGCGGGATGGGCCGGGGACTGATTGGGGCGGCCGCCGCCGCCGGCGCACACCGGGCCTTCGAGGAGTGGACCTACGAGTGTATCTCCTACCGCGAGCGCGACCGGTGGGGAAGTGACCGCGAGGTCGACGTCGACTCAGTGTTCGCCGCCGCAGACGACGCCTACCCCGAGGTGTGGGATACCGTCGACCGTGAGGAAGGCGTCGCCGTCTGTGTCCCCCGGACGCCCTGCCCGATTCTCCACGGGATTCGCGGTGACGACCCCGACGCCGTCCGCCGTGTCGCCGAGCGCATCGAGAGCGAATCCGTCGCCCGCCGGCACACCTTCCGCACGAACCAGGGCACCGACGCCCACCTCCGGGATGGCACCATCGACACCGCACAGGACGGACGGGCCTACCGTCTCGACGGCACCGTCGCCGCCCGGCCGGACACGAAGGAAGGCGGACACGTATTCTTCCCGCTCGAAGGCACTGGTCGGCTCCAGTGTGCAGCCTTCGAGCCGACCAAGCGCTTCCGTGACCGGGTGCGGGCGCTGCGAGAGGGCGACCGCATCACCGCGTGTGGCGAGGTCAGCGACGGGACGCTCAAACTGGAAAAGTTCGCCGTCCGCGACTGCGTGCAGACGGAACTCGTCACGCCGGACTGTCCGGACTGCGGGCGGTCGATGAAGTCCGCGGGTGCAAACGCGGGGTATCGGTGTCGGGACTGTGGGACCGACGCCGACGGGAAGGTCGAGCAGCCACTCGACCGGGACATCGAGGAGGGGTGGTACGAGGTGCCGCCGGTTGCGCGCCGGCACATTGCTAAGCCGCTGGTCCGGGGTGGCTTCGACGCGCCGACCCATCCAGAGCGGTGAGACCGTACTACGTCTCCAGCACTTCCACGAGATTGCCCTCGGGGTCTTGCACGAAGCAGATTCGGGTGCCACTCTCAGTGGTCTGTGGGGCCGACAGCGTCGTCACCTGTTCGGGGAGTGCCCGGTAGAAGTCGTCCAGATTCTCGACTTCGAAGCCGACGTGTTTCGCGCCGGGTTGGTTCACCCGCTCGGCGTGGGCAGTCTCGCCTTCGGGGTCGTACTCGACCAGTTCCAGGCGGACGCCGTCGGCGTCGAGGTGCGCGAACTGGCCGGTCGCGTTCGGAACGTCGACGCCAGTCGAGAACGCCTCGCCGGAGACGGAGAACTCGGCGAGCACAGGGAAGTCGAAGACGTCCTGATAGAACTCCACGGCGCGGTCCAGGTCGGCAACGGTGACACCGACGTGGTGAGCGGTTGGCATAGTGGAGTGACAACGGGGCGCGGCAAAGTGGGTGGCGGTTGGCGGCGGAGGGCATCCAGCCTGCGATTGCGGTGGCCGGAAGCGCGTACCCGCGCCAGCGGGTCGTGCGATAACGGGGAAGGGCAGGCCTGTCGTTTGTAGCGGTACTGTGGGGTAGCGGCGCTGTGCGGTAGCGGTGCTGTGGGAGGTCACTACGATAGCACCTCCGAGCGCTCTACCGAGCGCGAGGAGCCTTTTTCCCCAAGTTTTTGTGAGGAGGGTGCGCCGCGAGCCTCCGGCTCGCGTGCGACACCCGACGAAACAAAAAGTGGGTCCCTAGTAGGAATCAATATCCGTCCCGACCGAACAGACGTACTCCCCGGCGGCGACGTGGGGGAGCCGGCGGGAGCGCCAGAACACACCCGAGGAGTCCGCAGAGACGGTCTCTTTGGGGGAGCCAAAGACGCCGGTAATTTCGAACAACTGCTGGCCGGCAGAGACGCGCTCGCCGAGTTCCACATCGAAGTCGACGAGGCCGCCGGCAGGCGAGCCGTACTGTTCGAAGCCGCTGGCGCGGGTCTGGGGACGGGGTGCGACCCGTCCCTCCAGGAAGTCGTAGTACTCGAGGACGTTGAATACGCCGTCGACGCCGGCCTGGATGGACTGTTCGTCCCAGCCGACACAGCCACCGAGTTCGGGGTCGACGGTGGGGACGCCGTCGTCCGGTGCGGCGCGGGCGAGTTGCCCGTCGGGGCCTTTCTGGTCTAAGACGTAGCCACAGCCAAACACTTTCGCGAGTTCGAGACACTCGTCGTGGAGGCGGTGGCGGGTCCCACAGCGGACCCGGACTTCCTCTATCATCCGGGAGGTCGACCCCTGGTGGAGGTCCAGCGCGAGGTCGGCGCGACTGGCGGCGTCGAAGGTCGCAGCGGCGATGCGCTCCGAGGCAGTGCCGGTGGCGTTGCCGGGGTAGGCACGATTCAGCTTCGTGTCGTCGATGGGGTTGCGGTGTTCGGCGACCTGGAAGGCGTAGTAGTTGGCGACGCCGACAATCAGGATGGTGCCGGCGATGTCCGCGGGGTCGAGTTGGGGGACGACCCGCTGGATGACGCCGACGCCGTTGAGTTCGTCGCCGTCACTGGCAGCCTGCAGATACAGCGTCTTGCCGTCGCGAGCGCCGTTGACGACCGCAACGGGCAGTTCGACCGGACTCCCGTCGCGGGCTTCGCCGACCTCGAGACGGCCGGTGTCGAGTTCACCGGGCGCGGCACTCGCCGTACCGAGACTCGTCATTACACGTACTGGACGGGTCCACCGTCTTTAGCGGTTCGATACCATCCAGCGCCGGCGGCGTCAGGGTCGAAACCGACGCGACTATTTGCCACTCGGCCCTACGAGACAGTGTGTCATCGACCGAGAACCAGCCCAGCGGCCGGGCCGCGCTCGTAGAGGCGTTGCACGTCCGGCAGAACCTAAAGCGGGGCGTGGCCGCCGGCGTCGCCTTCACCGCAGTCGTCTTTCTGTTTTTCGTCGTCCTCGCGCCGAGTACGGTCCGCTCGCCGGTGTACTACGTGGCGCTGGCGTTCGTGCTGGCGATGACGTCCAGCGGACTGGCGGCGGCGCTGCTCGTGATGCGGCGCGCCTACAAACTCACCAGAGACCTCTAAGCGGTCAGTTCAGCGAGGCGGTCGGCTCCCGCACGCGTCCCTTTCGCGAGCACCACGTCGCCGGCAGCCAGCGGCGTCTCCGGGCCGGGGGAGATGTCCCACTCGCCGCCGTCCTCGTCGCCGGTGTGCCGGACGGCGATGACGCGCATCCCGGTTTCGGTCTTGACCTCCTTGCTCCCGAGGGTCGTGCCGTCGAGTTCGCTGCCCGCCTCGACTGCCAGGCGGACGATGACCTCGTCGCTCTCGTAGACGGCCTCGCGGACGACCGGGTGCGTCGAGAGTCCCCGGAGGACGCCCTCGCTGATTTCGAGGGCGGCGTCAGAGATGATTTCAGTGCTGGTAGCGAGCTGGACCAGGCCGCGCAGGGAGACGGGCTCTTGAACGCGGCTGGCAGCGCGGAGCGTCCACGCCTCGAAGCGGGACTTGAGTGCGTCGACCTCCGCTTCGAGTTCGAACACTTCCTCGGCGACGTCTTCGGAGTCAAAGAGGATAGCCCCGTAGGCCAGGTCGACGGCGAGTTCGCCCATGTCTTTCATCAGGACGATAGAGTCGACAGCGCGGTCGAGGTCCGTCGACTCGCTCTCGACGGATTCGGGCGGGTCGTAGGTCTCGCCGGTCGCGTCGGCGTACACCGACGTGATACCGTCTTCGGGGCCACGGAAGAGAACGACGTCGCCGGATTGGAGGTGAGTGTTCGCATCGGGGTTGAGAAGCCAGTCGTCGGCCCGGCGGAGCGCGAGTGCGCGCACGCCCGTCTCGGTTTCGAGGTTCAACTCGCCGAGTGTCGTCTCGGTCAGCGGCGAGTCCGTGGCGACTTCGGCTCGAACGAGCGTCTCCATCGCGTCGGGGAGGGCAGCGCGCATCTCCGGGGGGAGCCCGATGTCTTCGAGGACGATTTTCGCGATGTCACCGGCAGCGTCGCTGATCTTCTCTGCGGCACCGACGATACCGAGGACAGGCGCGAGCGCTTCGGCGTCGGCGGGGCTGCGCGCGGCCATGAGGATGCTCATTCGGGCGCGCAACTGGAGGATGTCCATCTTCTCCTCGAGGGCGAGGACCTCCTGTGCGACGTCGTCGCTCCCGAGGAGAACAGCGGAGTACGAGAGGTCGATGAGCAACTCGGCGGTGTCTTTCATCTCCGCCAGCAACACCTTGACACTCTTTGGCTCGTACTCCACCTCGTTGGCAGCCATACCCCCACCTCGGACGCCCCGGTGCAAAAACGTTGCCCGGACGCACGGTCCACGGGACCGCTTGACGTAGACACGTCAATACAACTGCAATTTGCTTTACAAACAGCCAATTTGAGACAGTTTAGAAGACATGCTTACAAAAACACGTCTGAGCGTGTCAAGGCCGGACGGACTAAATGGTAATGTTTTTTCCTGCACGTGGAAAAGTCGGGGATATGTCCGACGAACTCAAGAAGGGATTGCGGGGCGTTCCCGTCGGCGAGTCTAGCATGAGCTACATCGACGGCGACGCGGGACGACTCATCTACAACGGCTATGATATTGCGGACCTGGCTAAAAACGCGAGTTTCGAAGAGGTCCTGTACCTCCTCTGGGAAGGGCAGCTCCCGACACAGGAAGAACTCGACGCCTTCGCGGACTCGATGGCCAGCGAGCGTGCCGTCGAAGAGGAGACACTGGAAACACTCCGGATTCTCGCCGAGGAAGACGAGAACGCGATGGCCGCACTGCGTTCCGGCGTCTCGACGCTGTCGGCCAGCGAACCGGAAGTCGACGCCGACCCCGAGGACCGCGGGGCCGCCCGGCGAAAGGGTCGTCGCATCACCGCGAAGATTCCGACCATCCTGGCCAACTACGACCGGTTCCGCCGCGGCGAAGAAGCAATCGAGCCGCGAGAGAATCTCTCACATGCCGGGAACTTCCTCTACATGCTGACCGGCGAGGAGCCAGGTGACGTGGCCGAGGAGACGTTCGACATGGCGCTTATCCTCCATGCAGACCACGGCTTCAACGCCTCGACGTTTACCACGCTTGTCGTCTCCTCGACGCTCGCGGACATGTACTCCGCCGTCACGGCCGGTATCGGCGCGCTGTCGGGCCCGCTCCACGGTGGCGCAAACCAGGACGTCATCGAGGTCCTGCTGGAACTCGACGAGAGCGAGATGGACCCACTCGAGTGGGTCAAAGCCAAGACCGAAGCCGGCGAGCGACTGCCCGGCTGGGGCCACGGCGTCTACAACACGAAAGACCCGCGCGCGAACATCCTCCAGGAGAAACTGGAAGACCTCACCGCCGAGGACGGCGAAACCAAGTGGCTCGACTACACGACGACCATCGAAAAATACCTGACCGAGGAGAAGGGCCTCCCGGAGAAGGGTATCGCTCCGAACGTCGACTTCTACTCTGGGTCGGTCTACTACAAACTCGGTATCCCGGTGGACATGTACACGCCCATCTTCGCGATGTCCCGTGTCAGCGGCTGGGTCGGTCACATCCTCGAATACACCGAGGACAACAAGCTCATCCGCCCGCGTGGCCGCTACATCGGCCCGAAAGACCAGAAAGTCACCCCCATCGACCAGCGATAGAGTCGCCACCCCCGTCCACCAGTCGCAGGGCCGTTTTTGAACACTCACACTCTACAGCGGGCGCTATCTCCAGCGGAAACGAAGGGGTTTGTGAACGATTCTCACGAGAAGGGAGACCGCTACTGGCTTCCGGTGACGGATACACTCCGCCCGGCCCGCAGGTGAGCACGGCGTAACTCGGGGGTTTATACTGGTCAGCGAGGGGAATACCCCGACCCACCGTGGTCGGGGATGAAGCCGACAACTCGTGATACAAGCCATTAAGTAAACATATCTCTAATCAAGAGACAGAGATGGAATACAGTCACCGTTACCACGCTTACCCGACACAGGAGGTAGCGGCTGAACTGGAACACCATCTGAATATTCATCGCCAACTCTACAACCACGTCAAATGGGACTACGAAAACAGTCCCGAAGACGACAAACCGACCGAGTACGACCAGAACAACAAACTCCCCGAGTGGAAACAACGGTGGCCAATATTTGGTGAACTACATTCGAAAGTCGCCCAAGCCACCGTCGCCCGCTTCCACCACAACCTCACCGTTCTGAGCGAACTCAAAGAGGAAGGGTACGATGTTGGTCAGCTCAAACGCCAAGCACCCACCGAGTACCGGAGTGTGACGTACAATCAGTCTGGTTTCGACCTCGATGAAAAGAGGGGCCACGACAAGTACGCATACGTCCGCTTCAGCAAAATCGGCTGGATGAAAATACGGTGCTCACGACCAATCCCAGACAACGCCACCATCAAAGAAGTCACGTTCAAGAAAGAAACGACCGGCGAGTGGTTCGTCTCCTTCGGGTTGGAAACAGACGACGCCGACCTACCCGATAAACCCGACATAAACTCACTTGATGCAAGCAATAGCGTGGGTATCGACCTTGGAATCCTCAACTACATCCACACCAGCGACGGCAAGACTGTAGATTGGCTCGACCTCAAAGACGACTACGAGCGCCTTCGGCGCGAGCAACGCAAACTCTCACGGAAAGAGATGGGGTCGAACAACTGGGAGAAACAACGTTTGAAAGTCGCCAAGGTAAAGCGGCATATCCGTCGGAAAGTACTGGACTACCAGCACAAGATAACGACGTGGCTCGTCAAAGAGTACGACGCCATATTGGTGGAAGACTTGGACGTAAAGGAGATGTTGGAGCAGTCGCATAACGCTCGGAATAAGCAGGATGCTGCGTGGCGACAGTTCATCACTTTGCTCGAATACAAAGCAGAGTTGTACGGCACTCACGTCGTGCAGGTCGAAGCATCAGGAACGACCAAGAAGTGTGCGTCGTGTGGTGTGGAGACAGAAAAACCCATCTGGGTGCGGGAACATTCCTGTCCGTCATGTGGGTTCGAGACGGATAGGGACGCGAACGCGGTCGTCAGACTGCGTCTGACGGGCAGCAAAATCGCACGCGATTTTGCGACGGCGATGAATGTCTTGCAGAGAGGTTTTCAGGAGTTAGGGTTGGGATGGCCCGAATCAACGCCTGTGGAGACTGTGACCGCTACGGACAGGGCTGTGTTTCAGTCTGTGTCTGCAAGTCACGTCATCGAAACAGGAAGCCTGCCCTCGTAAGAGCAGGATTCCCCGCGCCACCGTGCGCGGGGTAACATTCAATCTGGCGGCGCCAGTAGTGTAGCTATGTCCCGCACCAACCCCTCTCCCGACCGGTTTCGCGAGTTGATGCTCGACGACGAACCGGGGCTACAGGAGGTGTTGACCTGTGTGTTCGGCATCCAGCGCCACGAAGCCCGGACCTATCAGACGCTACTCGAGAACCCGGAGAGTACCGTCGAGGAACTGGCCGACCAGCTGGACCGCGACCGGAGCAACGTCAACCGGTCGCTGTCGACGCTCCGAGAGAAGGGGCTCGCAGAGCGCCGGCGCCGACTGCTCGACAGCGGCGGACACATCTACCAGTACTCCGCGACGCCGCTTTCGGAAGCCCGGGCGCTGATGCACGAGACCCTCGACGAGTGGACTGCCTACGTCCACGAGCGCATCGACGAGTTCGGAGCGGAAAGCGACTCCTGACGCCGGGCCGACAGCGACGCCACGCGCGATTCTAACCGCCCCACTTTTGCATACCCGGTCCATCTGGCCCGATAATGAGCAATCTCGAACTCACGGGCACGGCACCCGCCTGTGCCGACGACGGGGTGTGGCTGACCTGCATCGAGTGTGGGGAGACGTTCGCCCCCTTCGACGACGTGCGCTACACCTGCGACGACTGTGACGGACTGCTCGAGGTCCGCTACAGCGACCTGCCGTCGTGGGAGGATTTCGACGACGACCAGTGGAGCGTCTGGCGCTACTCGGCGGCGCTGCCCTTTGAGGAGGGCGTGTCGCTCCCCGAGGGCGGAACGCCGCTACACGAGGTCCCGCAACTGGAGGACGACCTCGGCCTCGACCGCCTGCGCGTGAAACACGAGGGGATGAACCCGACGGGGAGTTTCAAGGACCGCGGCATGACCGTCGGCGTCCGCGTCGCAAAGGAGGTCGGCGTCGACCGACTGGCGTGTGCCTCGACGGGCAACACCTCGGCGGCACTCGCCGCGTACGGCGCTCGCGGCGGGATGGAGACGCTCGTCCTCCTGCCCGCCGGGAAAGTCGCCGCCGGCAAAGTCGCACAGGCCAGCCTCCACGGTGCGCGCATCCTCGAAGTCGACGGCAACTTCGACACCTGCCTGGACATCGTCCAGGACCTCGCCGGACTCGGTGAGGCGTACCTGCTGAACTCGCTGAACCCCTTCCGACTGGAGGGCCAGAAGACCATCGGGCTGGAAATCCTAGAGCAGTTCCGCGACGAGGAAGGGGAGTATCCGGACCGCATCGCCCTGCCGGTCGGGAACGCCGGCAACACCGCCGCCCTCTACAAGTGCTTCCGCGAACTGGTCCAGGCCGGCGCGATGGACGAATCGGAGATGCCGAAACTGACCGGCGTCCAGGCGGCCGAGTCCGCGCCGATGGTCGAGGCCATCGAAAAGGGCTGGGACCACATCGAGCGCTGGGACGACGTCGAGACCCGTGCGACGGCAATCCGCATCGGCAACCCCGTCAACGCGCCGAAGGCCCTCCCCGGGATTCGGGCGACCGACGGGACGGCAGTGTCCGTCACCGACGAGGAGATTACCGAGGCCCAGCGCAACCTCGCTGGCGAGGGTGTGGGCGTCGAACCCGCCTCGGCGGCCTCGATTGCCGGCGTGCGAAAGCTCCGACACGAGGGCGAAATCGACGCCGACGAACAGGTCGTCTGCCTGACGACGGGGCACCTCCTGAAAGACCCCGACGCCGCCGCCGAGGCCGGAGCCGACCCCCAGCCCGTCCCCGGCGACACCGAAGGGGTCCTCGCGAGCCTGGCGAGCGAGGGCTCGTCGGAACGGTAGTGACTAGACTAACTTATTGAGATAGTTGTCAAGATGATTCTCGATCCACGAGGAGGCGAAGCTAAGTTGGTTGGTCAAATTTCCGAACAGTTCTGTGATTCGTCTTCGATACTCATCTCCACCTTCGACAATGAATGGCGAAGATTCCCACTTGAGACTCTTCCAAACTGGCTCGATCGGATTGAGATCGGGCGATCCCACTGGAAGAAATATCAAATCTATCCCGAGTTCGTGTGCTCGCTTGCGCGTGTACTTACACACGTGTGACGAGAAATTATCCAACACGAGCAGAATCCGCTTGCCAGGATTCTGCTCGCGGACCTTCTCGAAACACCCGCAAATCTTCTCTTTCTCCTGATTCGGTGGAAACGACAGGACACTCTCACCGTTGAGGGCGTAGAATCCAGCTGCTGGTGTGTCGATCTTCACCAACTTCCGCTCAATGTGTGGCTCATCAACCGTATACATCCGCTGAGAATTGTCCCACGGTTGTGGGTGAGAGATATCGAAGAATCCGACAACAGCGCCTCCGTCTGTTCGGATATCCTCGTCGCGGTCCCAGTCTTCGTCGTCAGTATCATCTTCGCGTTTGTTGTGAGGTTGCTCAAGAGCCTCCTCGTCGAACGCGTACCTGACGCGTTCGTCGAGGATTTCTTCGGCGTTCTCTGGTCGCTCAGGGCGTTTTGTTCGAGGAATGGCGTAGTGGAGGCCGAGTTTATCCAGAAACGTTGGGAGGTAATGTGGGTGATATTCGACATCGAACTCCTCGTTGAGAAGATGCTGAATCTCTTGTTTCTTCCAGGGCTGTCCCTCACGGAGGCGTGCAATGAGTTGTTCTTGTTCTGCTTCGTCGAGCTTCGGGGGCCTGCCGCCCCCGAAGTTCGGCGTCAGTTTTCCGAGTCCACCTTCGTTCCACCGTGTCACCCAGTTACTTGCCGTTCCTTGTGAGATCCCTATATCTTCGGCAGCAGTTGCCAGCGTTGCACCATTGTAGAGCCGTTTGAGAAAGGTGAGGCGTTTGTATTCCTTTATGTCGTCTGCCTCAGCCTGTAATCGGTCAAGTTCTCCCTCACTCAGATGTTTGACGACATTTCTCTCACGGCCAACCATACACCGTCCAACTCACGCCAGCTTCACAAAAGCTTCCCTGAGGTACTATTAGTTCCGACGGCGTGCTCGACCACCTCAACTCCTGACGGGCCCACAGCCGTCGATAGTGGGAGAGTTTGTTATCGGATGACACACGTCTGACTGACAATTTTGTGGCATCGGACCCAACGAGATGAGCGGCCGCCGATGTCAGACCCACCCAGCACAGGAGACGGCAGATATCCCGAGATTATCGACGGACTCGAACAGCCTCGCCCCGGTCACACGAGCGCCCGCGTCCGAGGGTCGTGGACGCTCGCGTCGTCCTATCGCGTGCGGAGTATCGTCCTCGAAGCGCGGGTCCGACAACTCGAGGCCAGACTCCAACAGCGAGAACAGCAACTCCAGGAGACCATCCGACGCTACGAGAACCTGTTACAGCGGCCGGACGAAGACTGGGTCGTCGTCACGAACGACTCGCCGGAGATGGAATCGACCGCAGGCGACGACTGACTCGGTCACGCGTCGTCAGACTCGGGCGATTCGGACTCGGCCGTATCCGCCTCGTTCTCACCGGTCATCCCGCCGCCAGCGGGGTGGTCCATCGTCGGCGCGAACCAGCGCGCGACGGCATCGAGGAGACGGTCTGTGAGACCCATATCCGTGATGACGGGCCAGAGATACAAAAAGTGGGGCAGACATGTCCCAGTCGTCCCCAGTATGTGAGAATCGGGTATATGCTTTAGCGGCAACAGCGCTGACCCCCCGGGTGATGGCATCATCTCAACTTTCGGCACACGCCGCCGAGACTGTCGCGATGGTACAGGGACTGGCCTATTCGGTCGTCGCTGTCGGGTCGGTCGTGCTCCTGTATTATCTGCTGGCGTACGTCCGGCACGTCCTCGCGAATCCGGACGACCGGAGCTGGCTGTTGCTCGGTGTCGGTATCGCCGCCGGCGCCGTCTACGGCGTCGCGGGCGTCGCCGCGATGGCGACAGAGAGCGCCTGGCTGGGGACGTTCGCCGAAGGCGCGACGCTGTTTTTCATCCTCTTTGCGGCGCTTGGCATCCGGCAGATGTACTTCATGGGGTATGCCGATTCTGAGTCACCGCGAGCGCTGCCGGCCTGGGTCGACTCCCTGGTCATCGCGGGCTTTGTCGCCTCGTGGTGGACCGGCTTCCTCGTCGAGCACCAGCTCATCCGCCTCGTCGTGGTCGTCGGCTGGGTTGGCGCGTCGCTGTGGGCGCTGTACTACAGCGTCCTCGCCGTCCGGAAACACGAGGGGACGAGCATCGCCGCGCTCGTCAGGAATCTGCTCCCCGCGATTATCGCCGTCGCCGCCGTCGTCTTCGCGGACGTGCTCGGTACCTACGCCGGCGTTCCGGCGGCCGTCGACGCGCTGTGGATTGTCGGGACGGTCCTGGTCGGGACCTTCCTGTTTACCACCGCAATCGCCATCCGCCAGCAGGGCGGGGAGGTCGAACGGATGTACGACTGGACGACCTGGCGAGAGCAGACACTCGAAGAGGTCGACCCGGACTACACGGACGATTAACGTCGCCGCCGGTCACCGAGTGACGGCGACTAGAAGACTTTCCAGATGAGCGACCGAAGCTTGTAGCTCAGCGAGTCGTTCTGGTACCCGCGCCAGCCGCTCATCCCGCCCAGAAGCGTCGCCGCGTCGTAATCTTCCTCGGCGAGCAGACTGGTCGCCCGCTTGGCGACCATCCCCATCTTGCAGACGACGACAACGTCTCTGTCGGTCGGTATCTCGTCGAGGTGCTCGCGCAAGGCGGCGTCGTCGCCGCCCCGCAACGCCTCGTAGACGGGGACGTTGTGACTGTCCTCGATAGCGGTCGCGCGAAACGCCGACTCCGGGCGGATATCGAGCAGGAAGGGGGTGTCTCCCGACTCGAGACGGTCGGCCAGTTCGTCGGGACGGATGGAACTCATCGGCTAGATATTGTATCCAGGACACAAAACCACGGCGTTTCAGAGGACGGTCAGCAAAGCGAGCGGGAAGGCTGGCCGATTACTCGCCGTTGTCCAGCGAGATGTACTTCGTCTCGATGATGCGCTCGTCGGCGTGGAGCTGGTCGAGCACGTCCTTCGGGACGGGGTCGTCGAGGTTGTACACCGACAGCGCCTCACCGCCGAATGTTTCGCGGCCGTTGTACATGCCCGCGATGTTGAGGTTGTTCTCGCCGAGCACGGAGCCGATAAAGCCGATGACGCCGGGTACGTCGTCGTTGCGTGCGACGAGCATGTGGCCGTGGGGGACGGCGTCGACACGGTAGCCGTCGATACGGACGATACGCGGGTCCTCGCCCGCAAACTGTGTGCCGTCGACCGAGATGGAGTGGTCTTCGTTGGAGACGGTGACGGTGACCAGCGACTGGAAGTCATCGGACTGGTGGGACTTCGATTCGACGACGTCGATGCCGCGGTCTTCGGCAATCTGGGGGGCGTTGACGGCGTTGACCTGCCACTCCAGGGGCTCGAAGACGCCTTTCAGTGCGCTGGCGGTCACGAGGTCGACGTCCTCCTCGGCGATGTCACCGGCGTACTCGACTTCGACGTTCTCGACGCGGTCGTCGAACAGCTGGACCGCAATCTTGCCGGCGGTGTCTGCGAGGTCGATGTACGGCTGAATCTTCGGGAAGGCCGCCTCGTCGACCGAGGGGGCGTTCAGGGCGTTGATGACCGGTTCGCCCTCGAAGGCGGCGACAATCTGGGAGGCCGTGGAGGTCGCGACGTTCTCCTGTGCGGCTTCCGTCGAGGCGCCGAGGTGGGGCGTGACGATGACGTCGTCGACGTCGAGTAGCGGGTTGTCGGGGTCGACCGGCTCGTCTGCGAAGACGTCGACCGCAGCGCCCTTGAGGACGCCATCTTCGACGGCCTCGGCGAGGGCCGGCTCGTCGACGATACCGCCACGAGCGCAGTTGACGACGTAGCCACCCTCGAGCTGGGCGAGTTTCTCCTCGTCGATCATGTTCTCCGTCTCGTCGGTCAGCGGCGTGTGGATGGTGAGGAAGTCGGCCCGGTCGAGACACTCGTCGATGTCGTCGACGAGTTCCGCACCCAGCTGGGCGGCGCGGCCCTCGCTGATGTAGGGGTCGAAGGCGACCAGTTCCATGCCGACGTTGCCGAGCCGTTTGGCGACTTCCTGGCCGACGCGGCCAAAGCCGACGACGCCCAGGGTCTTGTTGTTGACCTCGGTTCCGAGGAAATCTCCCTTTGCCCACTCGCCGCCGGTGAGGCGGTTGTGAGCCTGGGGAATCGAGCGGGCAGTCGCGAAGGTCATCGCGACGGTGTGTTCGGCGGCCGCTCGGACGTTGCCTTCGGGGGCGTTAGCGACGATGACGCCGTGGTCTGTGGCGGCGTCGATGTCGATGTTGTCGACACCGATACCGGCACGGCCGACGATGACGAGTTCCGGCGCGGCCTCGAACACTTCCTCGGTGACTTCCGTCCCGGAGCGGACGATGAGACCGTTGGCGTCGGCGACCGCATCGAGGAGGTCCTGTCCCTCGACGTCGTAGGCTGTCTCTACTTCGTGGCCGGCATCACGGAGTACCTGGATGCCAGCGTCTGCGATGGGGTCTGTGACGAGTACCTTCATGCACGAGGCAAGTCATGGGGTAGCCATAACGCTTGTTTTCTCGGCGCGGCCGCTCGCGCGCCTGTGTTGTCGTACTCCGGAAAGATACTGTGAGAAACGTCTCGTGGTCCGGACGGCCTACCGCCAGGCCGGCAGCGACGCCGCCTCCTCGAGGGGCATCGTTACGAACGCCTCGTCCTGGCTGATGTCGGCGAGGATAAAGGAGTCTGTCTGACCCTCCTCGACCGATGCCATGACTTCTGCGTCCGTTTCCACCGCCGTCGGGGCAACCGTATCCGGCTCCATGCATGAGAGTATGTAACATCCATACATAAACCCACCGGAATATAGCGGCATGAATCGCCCAAAGACACCCGGGCAGCGCACGACGCCCGTCAGACATATATCAGTTCCCGTGGAGTATCGGCTAGATATTTCGGCCGCTCAGCCGGCAAAAGTGTAAGGACTTAGTGGATGGGGCGAGGAGTACGTGCCAGTATGAACGTCGCAGACGTTATGACGCCCCACGAGGATGTCGTCACGGTCGAAATTCCGGGAACGCGTGACGACGTTCTCACGTATCTGCAAGACCGCCCGTTCTCGTCAGTCCCGGTCGTCAAATCGACCGACGACGGCGAAATTTACCGAGGTATCGTCTCCCGGGACGCGCTCATCGAACACCCCGACGAGGACCAGCTCGCCTTACTCTCCGAGGACGTCCCGACCACCACGACAGACACCTCCCTCGCGAGCGTCGCCAAGTTGATGCGGACAGAACAGGCACGCCGCATCCCTGTCGTCGACGGAGATACCCTCGAAGGTATCATTACCGTCACCGACGTCGTCCACGCAATCGCCAGTGGCGACCTGAACGGCGAGGTGAGCGTCGAGGGACTGGCTCGCCGTGACATCAACACGACCTACGAGGGGACGCCGCTGCCGGTCGCCGAGCGGGAACTGTACTACGGACGCGTCCCCTACGCGATTGTCCTCGACGAGGAGGGCGATATGACCGGGATGCTCACCGAAGTCGACATCCTCGAAGAGGCCCGTGTCGTCGAAGGCGAGGCAGACACAGGGGAGTCGATCGCCACCGACGACGACGACTGGAAGTGGGAGAGCGTCAAGGCCGTCGGGAACAGCTACATGCCCACGCGTAACGTCGAGATTCCCGTCGAGCCGGTCACCGGGTTCATGACGTCGGACCTGCTGACGGTCAGTACGAGCCGGACCGCCCAGGACGCCGCTCAGATGATGATAGACAACGACATCGAGCAGATTCCGATGGTCAGCGGCGACCAGCTCGTGGGTATCGTCCAGGACATGGACCTGTTGGAGGCAGTATGAGCGACGAGGGCGAACGCCTGACAGAGCTGGCAAAACGCCGTGGCTTTTTCCTCCAGAGTGCCAACGCCTACGGCGGTGTCAGCGGATTCTACACCTACGGCCCGCAAGGAGCGGCCCTCAAAGACAACGTCGAAGACGCCTGGCGCGACCGCTATGTCACCCGCGAGGGCCACATGGAAATCTCCGCGCCGGACGTGATGCCCGAAGCCGTCTTCGAGGCCTCCGGCCACCTCGATGGCTTCGACGACATGATAATCGAGTGTCCCGAGTGTGGCGAGAGCCACCGCGCGGACCACCTCGTCGAGGACAACACCGACATCGAAGAGGCCGAATCTATCTCGACCGACGAAATCGCAGACCTCATCGCCGACCACGACCTCGTCTGTCCGACCTGCGGGACCGAACTCGCCGGCGAACCCGTCGACGATTTCAACCTCATGTTCGAGACGAACATCGGGCCCGGCAGTTCCTCACCCGGCTATCTCCGCCCCGAGACCGCACAGGGTATCTTCGTCGAGTTTCCCCAACTGGCCGAGTACGCCCGCAACCAGCTACCCTTCGGGGTCGCCCAGATTGGGAAAGCCTACCGCAACGAGATTAGTCCCCGGAAGAGTCTCATCCGCGTCCGGGAGTTCACACAGGCAGAGCTAGAGCACTTCATCGACCCCGAGACCGACGAGCCACCGCTGGAGCGGGTCGAGGACGTGACGGTACCGCTCTACTCGGTTGCCGAGCAAGAGAGCGAGGACGGCAGCGTGCAGGAACGCACCATCCGAGAGGCCGTCGACGAGGGTATCATCGGCGACGAGTGGGTCGCGTTCTATCTCGGCCTCTCGAAGGCGTGGTACGAGCGCATCGGCGTCGACATGGACCGGTTCCGGTATCGCCAGCACCTCCCGGGCGAACTCGCCCACTACGCCGCCGACTGCTGGGACGCTGAATCGGAGCTCGGCGGCGACTGGGTCGAGATTACCGGCTTTGCCTACCGTGGCGACTACGACCTGAAAAAACACGAATCCCACTCGGGCGAGGATTACACTGTGTTCAAGCAGTACGACGAGCCAGTGACCGTCGAGCGGCCGACGGTCGACCCCGACATGAGCGTCCTCGGGCCGGAGTTTGGCGGTGCTGCCGGCGACATCGGCGCCGAACTCGAATCGCTCGTCGAGCGCGACCCCGACGCCTTCGACGGCGATACGGTGACCGTCGTAGTCGACGGCGAGGAGTACACCGTCGACATCGAGGCGACGGGCTACAGCGTCGAGGAGGTCACCGAGTCCGGCGAACACATCCGCCCGCACGTCGTCGAACCCTCCTTCGGCGTCGGTCGGCTGGTCTATACGGTCCTCGCGCACGCACACACGACCGACGAAGTCGACGGCGAGGAACGCTCCTATCTCGCCTTGCCGCCGGAAGTCGCCCCGACGACAGTCGGCGTCTTCCCGCTGATGGACAAGGACGGCCTGGGCGAGCGTGCCCGCGAGGTGGCGAGTGACCTCCGTGGGGCCGGGCTGGAAGTGACGTACGACGACTCTGGTGCCATCGGCCGGCGCTACCGCCGCCAGGACGAGGTCGGGACCCCCTTCTGTGTCACCGTCGACTACGAGACACAGGAGGATGGGACGGTAACTGTGCGCGAACGCGACACGACTGCCCAGCAGCGGGTCGCCATCGACGACCTCGGGGAGACGCTGACTGCGCTCCGGGACGGCGACCTGTCCTTCGACGAGCTCTGACGCCACGCCAATGGCAGACACGACCTCCGATAAAGACACGGTCACCACCGTCCGTCAGACGGTTCTGCGTGACGAGATTGCCCGCCGGCTCGTCCACGCCAGCGGGACGGGGCTTCCGCTGCTCTACCTGCTCGATATTGCGACGTGGGACCAGGTCGTACTCCTCTTTACGCTGGGTGCGGTCGTCGCGCTCGTCTTGGAGGCGATTCGGCTGTACGTCGGCCTAGAGTGGGTCGTCTACGACCACCTCACCCGCGAGTACGAGCAGGACAACCTCGCCGGGTATGCCCTGTATTTCATCTCCAGTGCCGGCGTCGCAGTCGCCTTTTCCTTCGAGTCTGCACTGGGCATTCGGCCCGAAATCGCGGTCCCCGCAATCCTGATGCTGACCATCGGTGACCCAATCAGCGGCCTCCTGGGGTCGGGCGAGTTAAAAAAGACCAAACAGCGGTTCGTCCTGGGCGTGATGTTCACCGTCTGTACGCTGCTTGCGATTCCCTTCGTCCCGCTGTTTGCGGCAGTGCTGGGCGGTCTCGCGGCGACGCTGGCCGACGGCGTCAAGCCCGTCGTCGCCACCTACGTCATCGACGACAACCTCACCATCCCGCCGGCGGCCGCCATCGCGATGGCAATCGGCGTCGAAGTGCTCACGTTACTCTAGGCGGAGTCGAGGCCGCCGGCCGCCGCTGCGTTTACTTTCACTCCGGCACGCGAACCCTTAACCCCAATCACGAGCAAAGAGGGGTAAATGGCGACGACAGAGGCCGACGCTATCGACTGGCCCTTCCTCACCGAGGGGTTGCTGGAACACCGGGAATATCAGTTCCGGCTCGCCGAGGCCGCCCTGGGCGACCACACGCTCGTCTGTCTCCCGACCGGTCTCGGCAAGACCACCGTCAGCCTCCTCGTCACCGCCCAGCGCCTCCACGACGTGGGCGGCAAGTCACTGTTGCTCGCCCCCACCAAACCGCTCGTCTCCCAGCACGCCGACTTCTACCGGGAGGCACTCGACGAAGTGCCCGACGACGAAATCGTCGTCTTCACCGGCGAGGTCCGCCCCGCCAAGCGCGCGGACCTCTGGGACGAATCCCGTGTCGTCATCGCTACGCCGCAGGTCGTCGAGAACGACCTCATCGGCAATCGCATCTCGCTTTCGCGAGTGACCCACTGCACGTTCGACGAATGTCACCGCGCGACCGGCGACTACGCCTACAACTACATCGCAGAACGCTACCACGAAGACGCCGAAGAGCCCCTCGTGACGGGGATGAGCGCCTCCCCCGGCGACGACGAGGAGGCCATCCTCCAGGTCTGTGAGAACCTCGGCATCCACGAGGTCGAGGTGATGACCGAGGCCGACGCCGACGTAGCCGAACACACCCACGAGACGACCGTCGACTGGGAGCGCGTAGAGCTCCCGGAGACCGTCGAGGACATCCGGGACGGCATCAACGAGGTGATTCGGGAGCGGCTCACCCAGCTGAAGAAACTCGGCGTGACGAACAAGACAAGCCCTGACGTGTCCGAACGGGAGATTCAGAAGATACAGGGCCAGCTCCGGGACCTGATGAACAACGACCAGTCGGAGGGCTACGAGGGGATGAGCATGCTCGCCGAGGTGCGGAAGCTCCGGACGGCGGTCACGTACGTCGAAACACAGAGCGTCGAGTCGTTCCGGCGGTACATGGAGCGCCAGAAGGAGGCCGCCCGCTCCTCGGGAGCGTCGAAAGCCGACCAGCGGATGGTCTCGGAACCCAGAGTCCGCGAGGCCGTGCGAAAGGCCGAGGCGTACGACGATTTGCACCCGAAGTTCCGGCGGACGCGGATGCTCATCGCCGAGACGCTGGGCATCAACGACGGCGAGCGGGTCATCGTCTTCACCGAATCCCGAGACACCGCCGAGACGCTGGTGGACTTCCTGAGTGGGCATTTCACGACCGAGAAGTTCGTCGGCCAGTCGGACACTGAGGGCAGCGAGGGGATGACCCAGACCCAGCAACAGGAGACGCTAGACGAATTCCGGGCCGGCGAGTTCGAGGTGCTGGTCTCGACCAGCGTCGCCGAGGAAGGGCTGGACGTGCCCGAGGTGGACCTGGTGCTGTTCTACGAACCGGTGCCGACTGCCATCCGCTCTATCCAGCGGAAGGGCCGAACCGGCCGCCAGACCGAAGGTGCGGTGACAGTGTTGCTGGCCGAGGATACTCGCGACGAGGCGTACTTCTGGAAGGCCCGCCGAGACGAAAAGCAGATGGAAAAGCAGTTGCGCGGCCTGAAAGACGTGGCCGGCGAAATCGAGGGGGAACTCCACGACCAGCCAGGCCTCGACGCCTACGAGGACGGCGAGTCAGAGGGAGACGAGGGGGCGAGCGCCGGCGAGACAGTAGTCTCGGACACTGCCGACGATAGTAGGTCTGCGCCCACTGCCGACGGCGAAGACGAATCTGCCAGCGATGGAGACCAGGGCGACGGTGACGGCCAGGCTGGACTTGACGCCTTTGCCGGCGGCAGCGGGGAGACTGCTGGTGATACCGACAGTTCGGCCGACGACAGTAGAAACAGCGACACCGAGGACGACGGCGTCGTCGCCGAGGCGGGCACCGACGACGGGGTCGAGTTAGTCGTCGACCAGCGGGAACTGGATTCGACTATCGCACGCGACCTCTCGAAACGGGACGGAATCGAGACGCGACTGGAGACACTGGAAGTCGGCGACTACGTGCTCTCGGACCGGGTGGTCGTCGAGCGCAAGACCGTCGCTGACTTTCTGGACACGCTGACCGGCGGCGACCGCTCGCTGTTCGAGCAGGTCGGCGACGACGCCCGCCACTACGCCCGGCCCGTCGTCGTCATCGAGGGTGAGGACCTCTACGGCCAGCGCAACGTCCACCCAAAGGCAATCCACGGTGCGCTCGCGTCCCTCGCCGTGGATTTCGGTGCCAGCATCCTGCGTACCAGCGGCCAGTCGGAGACAGCGGACCTTCTGGAAGTCATCGCCGAGCGCGAACAGGAGGAGGACGACCGCGAGGTGAGCGTCCACGGCGAGAAACAGTCGAAGACGCTGACCGAACAACAGGAGTACGTCGTCGCCTCGATTGCCGAGGTCGGACCGGTGACCGCTCGCTCGCTGCTCGAGGAGTTTGGCAGCGTCGAAGCGGTGATGACCGCCGACGAGGAGGCCCTCACGGAAGCCGACGGGGTGGGAGCGGTCACCGCCGAGCGCATCCGGGAGGTCACCGGGAGTTCCTACCAGGGGTAGTTACTGGCGAAGCGCCGCGAGCGTTTCGGCGGCCTCGCGTGCGGCCGCGAGATACTCCTGAGCCTGGCGCGGGTCGTCGGTCGCTTCGGCCTGTTCGCTAAACCGGGTCAGCGTCCGGACCAGTGAGGCGCGGGCAGCCGAAACGTCGTCGCTCCCACTGGGGTCGACACTGGGGACTTCGCGCGTGCGCTCTGGTTGCTGAGACGGCTGTCTGGCGGTGGCTGACGTGTCGGGCTGGCGCTGCTTGGGGGACTGCTGTTGGGGTTGTCGCTGCTCGGTTCCGGACTGGTCTGACTGCGCCGCGCTGGCCGGCTGTCCAGTCTGGGACGGCTGGTCGTCGGCGGCCGCCGGGTCGTCCTGTGCGTTCTCGCCGCCGAAGGCGACACGGGACTCGTTGTCGGGCGTGGCGACTTCGATGTTCTCCCCGTCGTCGTCGCCCGCTTCGGCCTCACCGTCCTCGCTTTCCTCGCCCGTGTCACGGTCGACGGCTTTCTCACAGGAGGCACAGAACTCCTGGCCGTCGTAGCGGAAGATGGGGTCGCCACAGTCCGAGCAGTGGGCGTTTGTCATCGTCGCCCCCTGGAGGAGGAGTTCACTCATCTGTTCGGTCGCTTCGCGCTCTTGTTGCTCCTGTTCGTACTTCTCTCGGAGCTTCTCGCGCTCGGCTTCCTTGTCGAAATCGCTCATACACGAACGAAGACAGTCCGCGTGAATAGGAGTTGTGGGTCCCCACGGACCGGGCCGTTTGCGTCCCGTGGGACGTATCGGTTCCGACAATCTTAACGTACGTCCGTCGGCACTTCCATGTGATATGGCAAAAGTAAGCATCATCGGTGCGGCGGGCACCGTCGGCGCAGCAGCCGGATACAGCATCGCACTGCAGGACGTCGTCGACGAACTCGTCTTTGTCGACATCCCCGACCAAGAAGACGTCACCGTCGGCCAGGCTGCCGACGCCAACCACGGCATCGCGTACGATTCGAACACCCGCGTCCGCCAGGGCACATACGAGGAGACGGCCGGCTCGGACGTCGTCGTCATCACGGCCGGCATCCCGCGCCAGCCGGGTCAGACCCGTATCGACCTCGCCGGTGACAACGCACCCATCATGGAGGATATCCAGTCGTCGATCGACGAGCACAACGACGACTACGTCTCGATTACCACGTCGAACCCGGTCGACCTCCTGAACCGCCACCTCTACGAGGCCGGCGACCGCTCGCGCGAGCAGGTCATCGGCTTCGGCGGCCGCCTCGACTCCGCACGATTCCGCTATGTCCTCTCCGAGCGCTTCGACGTCCCCGTCCAGAACGTCGACGCCACCATCCTCGGCGAACACGGCGACGCGCAGGTCCCGGTCTTCTCGAAGCTCCGCGTCGACGGCAAGGACCTCCAATTCGACGACGACGACAAAGCGGAGATTCTCGAAGACCTCCAGCAGTCCGCGATGAACGTCATCGAGCGAAAGGGCGCGACCGAGTGGGGCCCCGCACAGGGTGTCGCGCACATGGTTAACGCCGTCCTCAACGACACCGGCGAAGTGCTGCCCGGGTCGGTCAAGCTCCAGGGCGAATACGGCCACGACGACGTCGCCTTCGGCGTGCCGGTCAAACTCGGCGCGAACGGCGTCGAAGAAATCGTCGAGTGGGACCTCGACGAGTTCGAGCAAGAGCAGATGCAGGAAGCTGCCGACAAGCTCGCCGAGCAGTACGAGAAGATTAGCTAAACCGGCGTCTCACTCCCTCGAAATTTTTCTTGATGCTCCGGACAGTGCCTGCTCAAACAGCTGTTTGAGTCTCCGCGAGGTCCTTTATCCCGGGAGTCGACACTCCGAGTAGGCATGAGCCGCCGACCGGTCTCTCTCCCCCGCCGAACGGAACTGCCCGCAAGGAGCCTCGTGAGCGGGCTCCGCCGAGTTGCCTTCTGGGCGGCCGTCGTCCTCCCGCTGGCGTATCTCCCCCTCCTGTCCAGTCCCGTCGACGACACCCAGTTGCTCGTTTTCGTCGCGCTCGCTACCCTCAACGTCGTCTGCCTGTTCATCGGACACGACTACTCGCGATAACAATGTGTGCTCAGACTGCCCCACGACGGACAGACCTGCCCGAGAAAGCCAGCCCGCTCGTCGAGTACCTCCGCGGTCGCGTCCGAACTGACGGAGCAATCTACATCAAGAGTCGGGTCATCGCCGAGGAGATACCGCTCTCCTCGAAGGAAATCGGTTCGTTCATGAAACGGCTCGAAGGGGATAGAACGGAGCTGTCAGTCGAAGCCTGGAGTTACACGAACGGGACGACGTGGCGCGTCTCGCGAGCTTAGCGACGGTCAGTCCTCCCAGCGTTCCGGGACCTGAATCGTGTACTTGCCGTCTTCCTGGAGCGCGATGATGTACTCCTCGCGGTCGTACAGTTCCATCAGGTTGAGTTCGTATTTGCCGGGGTCTAACACCTTGATGGACTCGAACTGGTCGTTGAGTTCGTCGCGCAGTTCCGAGAGGTCCGGCCGGTCGTGGTCGTCCGACGCGCCGGCCTCGGCGGCCGCAGTCGTCCCGTCGCTGTCGTCGTCGATGACCGGCGTCGGTCGGTCCGTCGTCGCCGGCGCTTCGGGTGCGGGCGGGAGTTCGTCTTTCGAGACGACGTCGCTCCGTGCGCTCGCCTGCGCGGTGTCTTCCGAGGACGCCGGGTCAGGAGCCTCTGCCGATGGGTCAGGTTCCGGTGACGGCGTGGCCGTCTCCGTCGAGGCGGATGCGGTATCCGCAGTGGCAGACGCTTCCTCGGCCGGCGACGGCTCGTCGGCCGACCCCGGCGGTGACGGGTTGGAGCCGACAAGGTCACGGACAGCTGTGGCGGCGTTGCCGACGGTTCGTGCGACGGAGCTGTCGACCGGCGGTTCCGGGGGCTCCGGCGGCTCCTCGGTCGGCGACTCTGTCTCGGTCGCACCCGACGGCTTGTACTGAAACTTGTTGCCGCCGCAGTCGGGACAGCCAGAGAGCATCTCCTGGGAGCCGTCGTCGAACGTGCGGCCACAGTCTGTACACTGGTGTGGCATCCTTACTTGCGAGAGACGAGCGTCTGGATGAGCGTTTCGTCCTTGTGGAGTGTCTCGATCTGGTTCGCCGGCCCGATGACGGTGAGTTTCTTCGTCGACTCTTTGCCCATCAGCCGGTCGAGGAAACTCGCGTCGGCGGTCTCCGAGCGCGGGTGCGTCTCGATTTCGATGCCGTTGAACTCGTCCGGGCTGATTTCGGTCATCGTCACTTCGATGAGGCGTGACTCCTCGTCGGGCGAGAGGCCCTCCTCCAGGATGACGATGTTGCCCTCGCGGACGCCGTCCAGAATCATCCGGATTTTCTCCATCGATGTGAGCCCGTCCATGCGCTCGGCGCTGATGAGGTCGATTTGAACGCCGTCGCCGGGGTCTTTTACTTCAGCCATACTATCACCCGAAGTACTCCGCGATTTTGTCGTACACTTCGTCCATGTTGTCTCCTTCGAGCGCCGAGAGCGGTATCGTCTCGTGTTGCGGGAACGCGTTTCGGATGCGCTGGACGCTCGAGTCTTCTTTGTCTATCTTGTTCGCGAGAATCAACACGGGAAGGTCCTGACTCTCGATGATGCCGATGAGCATCGTGTTGACCTGCGTGAAGGGGTCAGTCGTCGAGTCCAACACGTAGATGACGCCGTCGACGTCCTCCCGGAGCCAGTGCATGGCTTCGGCGACGCCCTCGGTGGCCTCACGAGACCGACGGACAGCGTCGTCTTTCTCCATGTCGTGTTCCAGGAACTCGGTGTAGTCGACCTTCGTCGTGACACCCGGCGTGTCGACGATGTCGATAGTCACCGTCGAGCCGTCACGCTCGATTTCGACGTTCTCCTTCCTGCGTGCGCGTCGTGTTTCGTGTGGAACGTGACTCTCCGGTCCGACAGCGTCACCGTGTTCGGTCCAGTCACGCGCGATTCGGTTGGCGAGTGTGGTCTTCCCAGCGTTTGGCGGACCGTAGATACCGATCCGCTTCGACTCCTCTTCGGCGAACAGCGTCGATGCAGCCCGTGCGATCGATGATTTGAGATTTGTAAGCAGTCCCATCCGTATCCTCCCGGCCCCAGAGATGGGGCTTAGACGAAAGAGTCGGCCGTACTCACTTAAGACTACGTCAGACATATATAATAAATCCGATATCTGCAGGAGAAGGCGTGGTGCGGGCACGGACGGGCATTTCTTTCGTGTCGAAACGGAGTGACGGGCACAAACCACACGACGAAGTGGCGACGAAGTGATTTCTTGAGAACGGTTCCACTAGAAGCGGAGGGTGTGTCGGTCACGAGAGGGGATGCGAGGGGACAGAATGAGCGAGCGGGTGAGCGCACCGAAGGGGTGGCAAACCAGTTGGGACGAAGAGTTGAGTCTCTCCCTTGCCCCCCACCCCTTCGTTTCAACTGGAACCGAACAACCCCCGGACCCACTTGCGAGGAGCGTCTGCGGGGAGAGTCTGAACAAAGAGAGAAACCACACGACTGCACCGGGACGAATCGTCTCTAGACATTTATCCAGAGACTAGACTAGTTAATTAATGTCTCTAGAAAATGTTGTTTATTCTTTTCTGCTACGGGTATGGTTTAACAGTATGTGTATTAAATCTTTCCTATACTAGCTGTAGACAGTCTCCGGTGCTACCCCACCTCCTCTTCCTGGTCGTTCCACCCGAAACGAAGGGGTGGGGGGGTCTGGTGGAGGCAACTCCACATTCCAGAGCTGTATCCCTTTCCGGGTCCGATCGGGGGTATTCGTGTCTCTCGGTACCTCTTTTCACCTTTGAGTTGTTACCAATCCCCACGACTCCCGAAAAGCACCCCATCCCTCGTTTCGGATGCATCGACCAGAAACCGACATCGCACTGTTCGCTGTCCGTCCGCTCGATCCTGTTCCTCACTCCACCTTCCCTAGTCTCTTTTCTCCTCCCCTCTCCACCTCTCCATCTCACGACTCCTTCCGTTTTTCAGTACGACTACTGTGACACTTCTTCACAATCGAAATCTTTAATACTTTCTCAACCACGGGTTCTGGTGGTTCAACTGCACACGCGCCTACTACCAGAACACGCGAAAACGTCATCTCTGGTCCTTGAACGGCAGAATTCCGGGCGCGCGGCGCGGGTCTCCACACGAAATGAAGGGGTCCGACTTCGACAATGACAGACACAAATGATTCATCTGAATCGACCGAGGACGTCGATTCACAACGGGCAGACACCGGTGTCGACCTCACCGACACAGACTCTGGTTCGGACGAGGACGACAGACGCTCCACGCCAGGTCCCGACCTCGACGAGGTACTCCTGGACGATGTCGAGAGCGACAACCCGGACGAAGCATCACAGGGTCTGTTCGACGACCTCCTGAGCGGCCAGCCCATCTTCGAGAACAAGGAGGTGCTCCGGCCATCGTACACCCCGCGGAAGCTCCCCCACCGTGAAGAGCAGATAAACAACATGGCGACGATTCTCGTGACCGCGCTCCGGGGGGATACGCCCTCGAACATCCTCATCTACGGGAAAACCGGGACGGGAAAGACCGCCAGCGCGAAGTTCGTCAGCGACGAACTCGAATCGACCTCCCAGAAATACGAGGTTCCCTGTGAAGTCGAGTACATCAACTGCGAGGTGACCGACACCCAGTACCGCGTACTCGCCCAGCTCGCGAACAAGTTCATCGACGAGAACGAGGCGGTCATCGCCGAGGAAATCGAGGAACTCGAGGACCTGCGTGACCGCGCACGCACGGACCCGGACGTACTCGCGGACTCCGAATTTACGAGCGTCCCCGACATCGAAGCGGAAATCGAGAGCCTGGAGGACGAACGCGACTCCTTCGACGACGTGCCGATGACCGGGTGGCCGACCGACCGCGTCTACAGTTCCTTTTTCGACGCCGTCGACCACCGCGAACGCGTCGTCGTCATCATGCTCGACGAGATCGACAAACTCGTCGAAAAATCCGGAGACGACACCCTCTATAACCTCTCCCGGATGAACTCCGAACTCGAAAACTCGCGTGTCTCTATCATGGGTATCTCGAACGACCTGAAGTTCACCGACTTCCTGGACCCGCGGGTCAAGTCGAGCCTCGGCGAGGAGGAAATCGTCTTCCCGCCATACGACGCCAACCAACTCCGGGACATCCTCGAACACCGCGCGGACGTGGCGTTCAAGGAGGAGGCACTGACCGACGATGTGATTCCGCTGTGTGCGGCCTTCGCTGCACAGGAACACGGGGACGCCCGCCGGGCGCTTGACCTCCTGCGGACCGCCGGCGAACTCGCCGAGCGCGACCAGACCGACGTGGTCGAGGAAGACCACGTCCGACAGGCCCAGGAGAAAATCGAACTCGACCGCGTGGTCGAAGTCGTCCGGACGCTCCCCCAGCAGTCGAAAATCGTCCTCTTTGCCATCATCCTCCTGGAGAAACAGGGGGTCCACAACGTCAACACCGGTGAGGCCTTTAACATCTACAAGCGACTCTGTGAGGAAATCGACGCCGACGTCCTCACACAGCGCCGGGTCACCGACCTCATCAGCGAACTCGACATGCTCGGTATCGTCAACGCCGCCGTCGTCTCGAAGGGACGGTACGGCCGGACGAAAGAAATCTCGCTGTCCGTTCCAATCGACGAGACCGAAGCGGTCCTCCTCTCTGACTCCCGACTCGGCGACATCGAGGACGCCCAGCCGTTCGTCCAGGCGCGCTTCGATAACTGAGACGCTCTCTCCTTGCTGCAACCTCCGGCTGCCCGGCAGCTGGCAACCAAAACGTTCGACCCGAATTTTCACCTCGATATTGACACGATTTCGACTATGACAGCCGAGGCCGACGACGAACCTTCGGCAGAGGACGAACAGTCGGGCAAACTGGACAAGATAATCGACGTGGTTCTCGAACTCGTCGACCTGGTGTAGCTCTCACTGCGTCGCGAGTCGAACCCATCCCAGTCCGGGAATCCGGACTTCGGCGGTGCCGACGACCCACGCCGGTTTGACGGGGCCGGTCTGTGCGCCGCCCCGGCCGGCCTGGTCGTAGAGGCCGTTGTTGTCGCCTTTGGTGATGAACCCGTCGTGGGGTGCAGGGCAGTTTCGCAGCCCGGTATCGCTGGACGGGTCCCTGTCGGCCTCACAGGCGTCTGCCCCGCCGACGTAGTCGGGGTCCGCACGGTCGTACCAGTTTTCGCCTTCCTCGACCCAGAACATCGCGCGGTGGATTATGGGCGTCCGGTCGCTGTTCCCGTCGGGTGCAAAGACGATGACGTCGCCCTGCTGGCCGAACTTCCGGTAGTCGGTGTCGCCCTGGGCGGTGACGACCCCAGTCTCTGCGTGTGCGTTCTCACCGGGGAAGCGCTCTTCGTCCATCACGAACACGAGGTCGTTGACCTCCATGTTGGGAACCATACTCTCGCTTTCGACGGCGACCAGCGGGGGCCAGACGCCGCTGACGGCAAAGAGATAGGCGCCGATGACCATCACCGCCACGACGCTGCTGACCAGGTCGTAGGCGAACAACTGCCACTCGCTTGTGGCCTCGTCGCGCTCGCCCGCCCGCGTGGGCGGTGGGCCCCCTGATTTCTCCGAGTGCCACCGGTCGGGTCGGGTCGCGGCGACTTCGTCGTCGGACGATTCCGTGCCCGGCACTGAACTGTCGGAACTGGAGCGGCGACCAGCCCCGTCGTCTCCGTCGCTATCGTCGGGGCCGTCTCCAGGGAAACTCATCGTGTCCTCTTGTGCCAGACTTCGCTTGAATGTTCTGGATAGGTCCGCTATCCTTTTGCTCGTCCCGTGCCAGTCTCCGTTGTGCCTCTGGAGACGCCGGCCCACGTCGTCAGCGAACTCGCGAGCCGCGGCTACAACGCCGAACGCGAGGCGGTCACGCTGCTGGCGAACACGAAAGACCCCGATGCCGCCATCGAGCGCGCAGTGGAAGCGGCCCCCGACGATGCGGTCAAACTCTCCACCGACCACGCGAAGTCTATCCTCGAAGAAGGAACGCTGTCAGGCGGTTCTGTCGACGAACAACTCGCTCACGAACGCTCGAAGACCGCCACTGAGAACGACACACACGACCCCTCTGTTTCGACTGCAACTGACCCCACAAAATCGACAAACGGTGCTGGTGGGACTCCAGTCGAAACAGGGGGGTCTACAGTCCGGGACATCGACGCCGAACTGCGCTCGCTCGAAGTCGCGGGCGACATGACGGGCCAGTCGACGGGAACCGGTGAGTACCGCGATTTCGTCGCGGTCTTCCGGGACCGCTACGAGCGACTGTCCGGGCAGCTCCGCGGGCGTGTCAATCACCGGCCGACGGACACGCTGGAATCGATGGCGCCCAACAGCGACGCGGCCATCGTGGGGATGGTGTCGGACATCCGCTCGACGGCCAGCGGTCACTGGCTGGTCGAGCTCGAAGACACCAACGGGACCTTCCCGGCGCTGGTGATGAAAGACCGGGCCTTCGCCTCGCAGGTCCAGGAACTCCTCCACGACGAGGTCATCGCCATCGAGGGGACACTTGCCGACGACGGTGGCATCCTCTTTGCAGACTCGATTCACTTTCCGGACGTCCCCCGGACGTACAGCCCCTCGACGGCCGACCGCCACGTTCAGGCGGCGCTTATCTCGGACGTCCACGTCGGCAGCCAGGAGTTCATGGCCGACGCCTGGCACCGCTTTACCGACTGGCTCCACACCGAGGAGGCAGAAACAGTCGAGTATCTCCTCCTCGCCGGCGACATGGTCGAGGGCGTCGGCGTCTACCCCGACCAGGACGAGGAACTGGACATCATCGACATCTACGACCAGTACGAGGCGTTCTCGGAGTATCTGAAGGAGGTGCCCGGTGACATGGAAATCGTGATGATTCCGGGCAACCACGACGCCGTCCGTCTCGCCGAACCCCAGCCGGCCTTCGACGAGGAGCTCCGGGAGCTGATGTCGGCCCACGACGCCCGCATCGTCTCGAATCCCTCGACGGTGACAATCGAGGGCGTCTCGGTGCTGATGTACCACGGCGTCTCCTTGGACGAGGTCATCGCGGAGCTCCCCGACGAGAAGGCAAACTACGACGAGCCACACAAGGCGATGTACCAGCTGCTCAAGAAGCGCCACGTCGCGCCGCAGTACGGTGGCCACACCCGACTCGCCCCCGAAAACCAGGATTACCTGGTGATGGACGAGGTGCCCGACATCTTCCACGCCGGGCACGTCCACAAACTCGGCTACGGCAAGTACCACAACGTCCTCACCATCAACTCGGGGTGTTGGCAGGCCCAGACGGACTTCCAGAAGAGCGTCAACATCGACCCCGACGCCGGCTTTGCGCCGATTGTCGACCTCGATACGCTGGATTTGACGATTCGGAAGTTCGTCTGATTACGGTGGCAGGTGTCTATCGTAGACGTTCCGTCGGTGGCCGACGGCTTCGACGATGATAGTATCCTCTTTTTTGTCCCATGTCAGAATTGCCCGATAGTCACCAGCCCGTAGCTTGTAGTATGGCCATCCGGACAGCCGTTCGAGGCGGTGTTCGGTAAAGTCCGTCGCTTCGTCGACCTTGTTCATGACTCGGTCTGCGGTCTCGGTTTCGAGCGTCTCGAGGTGGTCCAGTGCTCGTTCGGTGTATCGGACCTCGGTCATTCGTCGTCGAGACCGAGCCGCTTGCGCGCTTCGTCGGCCGAGACAGTCTCACCACGTTCACGCTGCTTTCGACTGCGTTCGAGGTCAGCTAGTATTTCCTCAGATAACTCTGCCGACGGCTCTACCCAGTCCCGGAGTGCATCACGAATCGCCTCCGAACGGGACGCATACCCCCGTCGACTGTACTCTTCGTCGATTTCGCGGAGCAGTTCCGACGGAACCCGGACGTTGATTTTTTCCATCCGGTCGTCCCCGTTGTCGGTGTCGGTGCTCATATCGTGTGATACGTCTGTATCACACAAGTATTTTCTGTCGCGGCAGGTCGACGTCTGAGTCGTTACCGGCGGGTCAGCGGCTTCTCGCGGGTATATTTACGGTGAAACGTACATATCCAGTCCTATCGCGCCAGCGGCGCTCGGCGAGTCGTCGACAGGTCGTTTCCTTAGAGGACGCCTTCCTCGGAAAGGACTTCTTCCAGTTCTGCCATCGTTTTCACGATGACCTCACACGACGGCGCGACGTTGGGTTTCGGGTCGAAGCCCACGGAGAGGCCGGCAACTTCCAGCATCGGGAGGTCGTTCGCGCCGTCGCCGACGGCGATGGTGTCCGCGCGGCCCTCGCCGACAACCGCGGTCAGGACTTCGAGTGCGTCGTCTTTTGTCCCCTCGATGAGCGGCCCCTCCACGTCTCCGGTCAGTGCGTCGTCGCCGACCGGCAGGCGATTGGCGACGATGGCGTCGACCTCGACGCCCTCTTTTTCGAGTGCAGCGGCGACGCCGCGCTCGAACCCGCCAGTGAGGATGGCGACGTAGACGCCGGCCTCGCGCAGCGCCTTGATGACGTCGGCCGCGCCGGGGCGGAGTACGACCTGGTCGAAGGCCGCCTGTGCTTTCTCGTCGTCGAGTCCCTCAAGCAGTGCACACCGCTGGCGGAGACTCTCGGCGTACTCGATTTCGTCGTTCATCGCCCGCTCGGTGATTTCGTCCATCTGGTCGGCAACCCCACACTGGTCGCCGAGCAACACGGTCATCTCTGAATCCGAAAGCGTCCCGTCGAAGTCGAAGGCAACGACTGTCATGCCAGCCGATTTGCGGCCGGGAAAGTCAAACCCCCTGATTTCCACTCGAACACGACAGCGAACAGTATATTCCGGTGGCGGCCGAACGCCGCCCAATGGCAGACGCAAACGGCCGTTCCTTTCGGCAGACGCTCCTCGGGTCGGCGATTGCGGGTATCGTCGCCGTCGTCGTTCTCACGGGGTTGTCGACGCTGAACGTCGGGTCGGACCTCGTCCAGTTCGGGATTGCACTCTTGCTCGGTGTCATCGCCGCGCAACTGTACGAAGCAAATCGCGGATAACCCCGCGTTAGGGCGTCGGTGGGTCGCCGTCGTAGGCGTCGACGTCCTGATAGAAGTTCAGCAGGCCGAACTTCAATTTCTCCGGCTGTACGTCGACCATCTCGGCGCGCTCCTCGGTCGGGAAGGCCCCGCGGACGGCGTACTGTTCCATCTCTATCTCCGCACGCTCGGTGTAGCGGGCGTCGAGCAGGATGCGCGCGCCGAAATCCTCCGGCGAGCGAACGACACGTCCCATCGCCTGTCGGGTCTTCCGGACCGTGGGAATCTCGACGGCGTAGTGCCAGCCGGCGTCTTCGGTCTGGACGGTCTGGCCGGTCCCCTCCTCGTCGCCGACCTCGAAGACTTCGTCGTAGGCGGCCTGGACGGCCTCCATCCGGTCGTCCAGATGCGGGTAGGGGACGCCGACGACGATGACAGTGCGGGCGTCGTCGCCGTCGAAGCTCACTCCCTCGCCGAGCGTGCCCCACAGTGAGGTAAAGAGGACGCCGTCGTCGTCGGCGGCGAACTGCTTGCGGAGGTCGTTTGCGGCGGTCCCGGGTTCGTCGAGATAGCTGGTTCCGGCGTACACTCGCTCGTAGTACCGCTCGGCTTCGCTGTAGGACGGGAAGAAGACGAGCGTGTTCCCCGGGGTAAAGCGGACGGCGTCCTCGATGGTGTCGGTGATGGTCTCCTGGATCCCTCGGTCGTCGCGCTTGCTGGCAAAGAGCGCCGGCCCGTCGACGGCGTAGGTCCGCCGGCGCTCCTCGGGGAACTGTGCGCCGTAGGCCATCGTCTCCGGACTGTCCAGGCCGAGCACGTCCTCGGTCACCTCGAACGGGCGAAGCGTCGCGCTCATGAGGACACTCGCGTGCAGTTCCGAGAAGAGGTCCCGCGTGACCTGTTCGGGGATGCAGGTGTACAGTTCCGCGCGGCCGTAGACGTCGCCAGCGCCGTCGTCGTCCCGGCGGACGCTCACGACTGGGTAGGTCCCCATCTCGTCGCCCTCGTCGAGCCACGACTGGACGAAGGTCGCGGCCTGGAGCGTCTGGCACTCCTTGCGGACGGTCGCGTCGCCGGACTTGTACTCCTCCTCGTACTCGCTGTCGAGGTCACGCCCGAGTTCGACGGCGTGGTCGAGTTCCTCGCTGAATCCGGGGCCGGTATATCTCTGCAGGAAGGCGAGCGTGAGGTCGTCCCGCCTGTCGTCGTTTGCCACCGCGAGGTCGTGCCAGTTCTCGCCGACCTGTTCGCGCTCGCCGAAGGCGAAGGCGTCGTCGTAGGCCTCCCGGAGCGCCTCCAGGAACGTTCCGAGGACGTTGTACGCGGGGTCGGCGCGGGCGTCGTCGCTCTCTGTCAGTTCGTCGAGCGCACTTTCGAGGGTGTTCTCGGTGAGCGTGCGGCGAGCGTGGTCGCGGGCGGCGTCCTCGACGTTGTGGGCTTCGTCGAAGATGGCGATGACGTCCTCGGGGTCGCGGCCGAGCCAGCGGAAGAACTGCTGGCGTATCATCGGGTCCAGCAGGTGGTGGTAGTTACAGACGACCAGGTCGACGCCCTCGACGCCCTCTTTTAAGAGTTCGTAGCCGCAGAAGCCGTACTGGCCCGCCCGTTCGTAGATGTCGTCGGGCGTGCGCACGTCGTCGTACAGCCACGCGAAGAAGTCGTCCGTGTCGGCGGTCAGATTTTGGTAGTAGTGGTCACAGGTCGCTTTGTCCTCGAACTCCGCGAGGTCGTCCTGGACGCCGTCGAGTTCGTCCATGACTGCACCGCGCGCTTCGGCGGCCCCGCCGTCGCCCGCCTGACTCTCGTCGAGCAAGTCCCGTTGCTGGCGTTCGAGGTCCGCGAGGTCCTGTTCGGTGTCGACCAGGTCGCGAGTCGTATCCCGCAGGGCCTGACACTCCTCGAAGCCGACGTCGATGTGACACATCGACGCTTTCCCGCGGAAGACGATAGCGCGAATCGATTCCTGGTCGTTGATGGCGGAGGCGTCACGGCGGAACTGCCGCATCTGCTGGTGGACGTTTGTCGTGATGACGACGGTTTTGTTCGTCTCGCGGGCGTACTCGAGTGCCGGCGCGAGCGAGGCCAGCGTCTTGCCGGTCCCGGTCGCACCCTCGAAGAGGATGTCAGAGCCGTCCGCGAGTGCGTCGTAAATCGTCCCCATCGCCTCCTGCTGGTGGTCGTAGGGCTGGTCGTAGGGGAAAAAGCGCAGATACGACGCTGTCTTCGACACGCGAGGGGGTAGTTCCCGTTTCAATATAAACTGCCGCCCCGGAGTGGATGTAGTGGCCGGGCAGACGCGCCGCTGCCGGCGGAGAAAAAACGGAGAAGGTGGGTCGTCAGTTCCCGACTTCCATCGCGCGTTCGACGACGTCCTCGCTGTAGAGTTCGGCGAGGTCCTCGTGCTGGTCCGGACGGTTCTCGTAGACGTCCTGGAACAGCGTGATGGGGGTCTGCAGGGCCTGGTAGGTGGCCTCGTCCCACATGCGGTCGCGGCTGACGTCGACGTCGACGTCGCCGATGCGAACCGTCGCGGCCTGGGTCATCGCGATTGCGCCCTTGCCGGCTTCCTTGGCGGCCTCGAACTCCTCCATGGAGTCGACGATGTCGTTCATGCTCGGGACGTACGAGACCAGGTCGAGCACTTCCTCGGCGAGTTCGTCCTTGTCGGCGACCTCGATTTCGTCGGTGCCGACCGTCAGGACGTAGCCGTCGCCGGACTCCTCGACGGAGACGTTGTCGCCCTTGTAGGTCCAGACGCCGTCCTCGTCGGCGAGTTCGACCTCTTCGCCGTCGGCGTCGAGGAGCCAGTAGCCCTCGGGCGTCGGGAGCGGTGACTTGTTGGCTTCGACGACCTGGCCGGGGGTCAGCGACCAGATGCCGAGCTGGCCCTTGGCCTGGTTGTCGGTCATACGCTCGCGGTAGCCATCGACGTCGCGGATGTCGTCGTAAGGACCGTCGACGGCGATGAGGCCGGCGGCGTCAGCGGCACGGGAGGTGTTGTGGCGCAGCTCTGGCCACGGCGGCAGTTCGCCGGTCGGCGTAATCGCGCGCATGCTCTTGGTGTAGTCGACCTCACCGTTAACGAGCATGAACAGGCGCTCGAGGTTGTTCGATGGGCGACCGATTTCCGTGCGCAGTTCCTCCATCGCGAGTTCGGAGGCACCACATTCGACGATGACGGACATCGCAATCGAGCCCTCTTCGAGGCCGTGTTCGTTCTCGACGATGGTCAGGAACTCGTCGGCCTTCTTCCAGTCGTCGATGTCGCCGACTTCCGGGATGACGAAGCCGTCGATGTGCTGGATGGCGCCGTTGTCGGGGTCGGCGATTTCGAGCAGGTGCTGGAAGCCCTGGTAGCGCGTCTCCGGGCTGTCTCGGTGCCAGACGACGCGGGGGTGAATCTCACCGGGGAAGTCGGCGCCGTTCTCGGAGACGACGTCGATGATGTTCTGGGCACCCTCGTCGCGCATGTTGGGCGCGGTGGCGTCCTCGTTGTCCGGCACCCACACGTCGGGCGCCTGCATCCCGCGGAGCTGGGAGGCACTTTCCATCATCTTCGCGGAGTCGTCTTCGCCCTCGACGGCGGTCGGCGAGGTGAAGAATGTCCGCACGAACTTGCGGTTGTGTTTGCGTTCCATAGTCGTCTCGATAGACCGTTCGGTCACTATTAAAGATGGTCAAATCTGCCCAGTCGAATGAATGATTTTCACGGGTTGCAGCGGCTAGACGGCGTGAAAAAGAAAGAATCCGATTCGGAGACGACTCGATCAGTCGTCGTCGTTGGATTCGCTGGTGATGACCGCTTCTTCCTCGTCGTCGGAGAAGCCGGCGGACTCCTCCTGGCGACGCTTGGCGTCGGGGTCGAACTGCGCTTCGATCTCCTGGAAGCGCGGGACGAAGGAGAGCTCGTGGTGGCTCTCGGTGGGGTGGCCGAGGTAGCGGTCCTCGAGGTCCCACTGTGCTTCCTCGTCGTTCTCGGCGATGTTCTTCATGTCCTCGTAGACGGCGTGTGCGCCCGAGTGCAGGGCGTACAGCGTGATGAACTGGTATTTGTAGCCGAGGTCGCCCAGTTCCTGGAACGTGAGCGGGTCTTCTTCCTCGCTCCACGCGAAAGAGCTGGAGTAGTTGAAGGCCAGCTTCAGGTCGGGGTGGGTCTCGTGGATGGTCTCGGCGTAGTTGACGGCGTCCTCGCGCGAGGGGTCGGGCATCTCGGGCCAGACCAGGTCGACGCCGGCGTCGGCGTAGAGACGGCCACGTTCGAGGTGTTCCTCCCAGTCACCGTTGGCGGAGCCGTAGGCGTCCGTCCGGGCGATGATGATAGTGTCGTCGTCCTGCTTTGCGTCGACGGCCGCGCTGAAGCGGGCGACAGCGTCTTCTCGCGAGACAATCTGCTTGCCGGCGATGTGCCCACAGCGCTTCGGGGTCGTCTGGTCCTCGATGTGGACCGCAGCGACGCCTGCTTTCTCGTATTCGCGGACTGCGCGGCGGACGTTGTGGACGCCACCGTAGCCGGTGTCACAGTCGGCGATAATCGGCAGGTTCGTGGCTTCGACCTGGCGCTTTGCGTTCTCGACCATCTCGCGCATGTCGACCATCTCGAGGTCCGGGAAGCCGAACTGGCCCAGCACCGTGGAGTAGCCGGACATGTAGACAGCGTCCAGACCGGCCATCTCGGCCAGGCGGGCGTCCAGGGCGTGGTAGGTACCAGGTGCGAAGACGTAGTCCTGGTTGTTCAGCTTGTCCCGAAGCTCTCGGGCGGCGTCGTTGTCGACGTCGCGGATGTACGGGTCTGTGCTCTTGACTCGGCTCGCAACTTCGTCGATTCCGTCGTCGTCAGATGTCATGATTAGTGTGGGGTCCCGCGTTCCGGCCGCGGGTTTCTATTGCACTCCGCTCCGAGTAGTGGGCTGTAGATAAATGTTATGAACTATAATGATAATATTCTTTAACCCATATTGATTCCTTCCCCACGTCTAGGACCTTAAATTGAGAGACAGTGACTCACTACCATCTTTTTCCCGCTCGGATGAGCGCTCCGCGCTCACCGCTCGCGCCAAAAACATGGGTGAAAAAGGCCGACGGCTCGGTTGTCGACCTCGCCGTCGGTGAACCGCGCTCCCTTCGGTCGCGCGGGTGCGAACGGTATAATCTCCGGTGGCTGCGTTGCGTTACTCGGCGTCTTCAGGCGCGACGACCGTATTCTCGAGCGTCCCGATTCCCTCGTACCAGATTTCGATGTCGTCGCCGGGTTCGATGAGGCCGGGGTTGGCGGGGCTACCGAAGGAAATCACGTCGCCGGGTCGGAAGGTGTACCGCTCCGAGAGGAAGGCAATCGTCTCGTAGGGGTCGAAAATCATCCAGTCGGTGGTCGCATCCTGGCGTTTCTCCCCGGAGATATGCGTCTCCATGTCGATGCCCCGCGGGTCCAGGTCCGTCTCGATGACCGGGCCGAGCGGGCCGGAGCCGTCGAAGGCTTTGCGGGCCGTTCGGCGCTCCTGGTCGAGTGCGTCGAGGTCGTTGAGAATCGACCAGCCGCGCAGCACCTCTTTGACGTCTTCCTCGCCGTCGAGGTCGGTACACTCCTCGTCGATGACCGCCGCGAGTTCACCGGCGTAGGTGAGTTCGTCGGTCCACTTGGGGTGGACGATGGGGTCGTTGGGGTGGTGCAGCGCGACGGCGGGCTTGATAAACCAGTCCGGAATCTCAGGGATGTCGTAGTCCATCTGGTCGATTTTCTCCGCGAAGTTGCGCCCGACACAGAAGAACGTGCCCGGCTCACACGGCGCGAGCAGGTCTGCGTCCTCGCCGATTTCGTAGGTCCCCTCGTCGGCGACGATAGTGCCGTCGTCGTACTCTCCGGTGACGATGCCATCGGGTGTGTCGGCCCGTGCGAGTTTCATTACACTCCGATTCACGGACACAGGATTTAGAAGGTTCGACTCCGCGACTGCACGCTTCGGTCACAACTCGCCGACGGTCGGGACTGCCAGTTCGACGACGGTGCCATCCGACTCGCAGTTGCTGACCGTCATCGACCCACCGGCCCGGGTGACCGTCCAGTAGATGAGCCAGATGCCCATGCGGTCGGCGTGCTGGAGCGCTTCCTCGCCCTGTTTGAGCACGTCGAGTTCCTGCTGGGGGATGCCGGGACCGTTGTCCTCGATTTCGATGCTGACCCAGTTGTCGTCACGGTTCTCGACGCGGATACAGACTCGCGGGTTGTCGTTGTCGTTGTGCTTTGCCGCGTTGTCGAGTGCTTCTTCGAGCGCGGCGAGCAGTCCGCCGGTGGCAACCGGCCGTATCGGCTCGTCGGGCAGTGTAAGCGAGACTGTCACGTCCGGGTACTGGTCACGAATCGCGTCGGCGAGTTCCCGAAGCCGCTGGTCGAGCGCGTCGACTTTCCGGTCCGAGTCGGTCTCTGAGAGTATCCGGTCGGTTTCGCGGGCCGTCTCCGCGAGAGCAAGCAGGTTCTGGACGGCAGACCCGATTTCGGTGAGTTCGGCCGGCGGGTCGCCGACAGCGTCGTGGTTGAGTATCTCCAGGTACGCCTCGATGACGTTCATCTTGTTCCGGAGGTTGTGGCTGAGCACGCGATTGAGGACCTCCTGACGGCGCTCTCTGACCTTGCGCTTGGTGACGTCTGTCTGAAAGCCCACGTAGTGTGTGACGTCGCCGGCAGTGTTTCGGAGCGGTGCGACGTCGACGCTGTTCCAGAACTTCTCGCCGTTTTTCCGGTAGTTCACGATATCGACCGAGACCGGCTGTTTGGCGTCGATTCCCTCGCGGAGCTGGTCGACGGTGGCTGTGTCTGTCTCCTCGCCCTGGAGGAACCTGCAGTTTCGGTCCAGCACCTCCGTGGCGTCGTAGCCCGTCGTCTGGAGGAACTGGTCGTTGACGTATATGAGTGGATTGTCCGGCCGGCGGGCGTCGGCGATGCTGAAGCCGACGGGGGCCTCGTCGATGGCCTGCTCTTTCAGCCGGAGGTCGTCGACAGTCTCCCGGAGTTCTCGTTCGCGCTCGGCGAGTTCACAGGCAGTCCGCCGGCGCTCCAAGAGGTTTTCCATGCGGGCGTGTAGCGCGGCCTTCTTGACCGGGAGCGTCACCACGTCGTCGACGTACTCCCAGACGGCGGGGTCGACGTCCCCGTCCTCGCTCAGCAACACGGCGGGGAGAAACACGTCGGTTTCCGTGCACCGTCGTTCGAGAAGCTCGGCAACGTCGGGGAACCGCTGTTCGGTGACCAGACAGCAGTCGAACTGCCCGTGCAACGCCGCCGGCTCGTCGGTCGTTTCGACCTGGTAGCTGTTCCCGAGCGTCTCCGCGAGGAGCCGGCGATTTTCGCCATCAGACCCGAAGACCAGCACCTGTGGCTGCTCGCTCATCGTTGGCAGGCCGTCGTTCGTCGTCGGTCCTGCTGTCATCTGTGTGCTCCCCGATTGCCTGTTGTGCCCACCCGTGTCGAACCCAGCCTCAGTACTCGATTACCACTGATACGTGTTGTGGCCTCTCACTAGAGACGGTTTGACAGGGCGTGATAAAAAAAGTCAGCCAGCGCCTGGCGTCGCGTCGATAGACGCTCCCTCTATTTCAGACACTCCCTCTGTGTCACTCGCTTCTGCCGGAGCCGTCACCGCTGACGACTGGTGGCTTGCCGTCTTTCTCGACTTCGACGAACACCGACTGGATGTCGTCGTCGGCGTCTTTGAGCGCCCGTTCGATGGTGTCGATGGCGTCGTCGATGTCCCGGCCGCTCATCCCGTCGGTGAAGTTCACGTCGGCGGTGACCACGATGCGTTTCGGCCCGAAGTAGACGGTCCGGAAGTCGACGATTTCCTCGACGCCGTCCGCGTCGGCCACGATGGCACGGAGCTCTGCTTCGGCGTCTGCGGGCATGCTCTCACCGAGCAGGAGTCGCTTGTTCTCCCAGGCCAGCGCCAGCGCAAAGCCCATAAGCAGGAGTCCGATGAGCAACGCGGCGATGGCGTCGTAGATTGGGTCGCCCGTCTGGCGGGTGAGAAAGATGCCGGCGAAGGCGATGCCGGCCCCGCCGAGGGCGATGCTGTCCTCGGTGAAGGCCGTCAGCGTCGTTGTATCTGCGGTTTTCCGGAACGCCTCCCGGTAGCCGCTCCAGTCGTTTCGCTCGATTTGCTTTTGCATCGCTTTTCGTGCTTTCAGAAGCGCGTACGTCTCGAAGACGATGGCACCGACGAGGACGGCGTAGTTGACGTACACCGCGGGAAACGTCTGGCCGGCGATGGTGACAAACTCGCTGCCGCCGTGGCCACCGTGGCCGGCGAGTACTTCCTGTATCTTCTCGTAGCCGTGTTTGGTCGATTCCCAGCCGGCGATACCAAAAAGCAGCACCGAGACGAGAAAGCTGTAGAAAAACTGTGCCTTCCCGTAGCCGAAGGGGTGACGGTCGTCGGGCGCCTGCCCGCTGTATCGGAGGCCGACGAGGAGAAACACCTGATTGCCCGTATCGGAGATGGAGTGGTACGTCTCCGAGAGCATCGACGGACTCCCGGTCAGCAGAAATCCGATGAACTTCAGCACCGCAATCGCTCCGTTCGCGATGAGCGCCGCAATCACTACCGATTTGCTGCTTGCCATTGGGTATGCAGTTGCCGGCCTGTCACAAGTAGTCCGGTGATTTCCGCCGTATCTGGGGGCTTATCTCCGCTGGTCCGCTACGACGGGTATGCTCGTCCTCTCGGATACACACGGCACCGACGACCCCGCGCTCACCGACCACCTCCGCGAGCAGATTGCAGACGCCGACCTCGTGGTTCACGCCGGTGACTTCACGACACCGGCAGTCCTGGAGGGTTTCGAATCGCTCGCGGACCGTCTGGTCGCCGTTCACGGCAACGCAGACAGCGCTGTCGTCCGCGAGCGGTTGCCAGCGATGGAGACAGTCCAGACACTGGGTGTCACAGTTTTGGTAGTCCACGGGCACGACCACGACGAGACGCAACTCTCGCTTTTGGCGCGTCAGGAAGGAGCCGACGTGGTGGTCCTGGGCCACACACATCGGCCAGGGGTCGGACAGATTGGGGAAGTGGCAGTTTTGAATCCGGGCAGTCACGCCGACCCGCGTGGGGCACAGCCGGCGTACGCGGCAGTTGGGCAGGCGTCGGGTGACGTTGTGGCGCGTCTCCGAACGCCGGCAGGTGCGTTACTGGAACAGCGGTCGTTGTCGGAGGGCCGAGCGGGTCGACGCGACTGAACGTACAGCCCCAATTAAAAAGTAGCTCCCGGAGACTCAAATCCCTCTTTGAGTTACCGTCGGAGATAGAGGATGCCGACGAGGACTGCGAGGACGAACAGCCCGCCCAGGAAAAAGAGCAGTCCCGGCGGCAGTCCCGCGCCGGCCTCTCGGACGGCATCGGCGCCGATGGTCGTCTCTGCCGGCGGCGTCGGCGTCCCGGTGGGTGCCACGGTGTCGGGGCTGACCGTCGAGGTCGATTCGTTGATGCTCTCAATCCCGATGTCGCCCGCCAGCTCGGGGGTCGCGGTGGGGCTCTGCTGTGGGGCACTCGTCGCCTCCGGCGTCGTCCCGGCGCCGCCTGCGCCCGTCTCTCCACCGGCCCCCGCTGTGGGGTCGCGCCCGCCGAACAGGCCCTGTCTGCCGAACCACTGCTGGACGGCGAGACTGGCAACTGCGAGGATGCCGACAGCACCCAGCAGCCGGGAGAGTGCGGTTTTCAGCGTCGACTCTTTTTCCTCTTTCCCGGCGAAGATGACAAGCGGCTGGTCGGCGGGCGCGTACACGTCCATCTCGCGGCCCTTCGCGGAGTAGGCGGTGTCGACCACCTCGACGGCACCGGCGGATTCGAGCTTTCCGAGGTGGTACTGGGCGTTCTGGAGGGAGGTGTCGACCTGGTCGGCGAGGTCGGAGGCCGGCGCTGGCTCGTCGTGGAGCGCAGAGAGGACGGCTCTGGCCGTCTCCGAGGAGAGCGCGGCGAGGAGGTCGTCGGCGTCCTCGCTGTCGACATCCACGACACGGGGCTCGGCGTCGTCGGCGGCCGTGGTGTCGGGGCTGGAGGGCAGCAGCGACATTGTCCGTTGTTGTACGACAACTACCATGAGTCTTTTCGACGCGCCGACAGTGATTTGGGGCTACCCGCGCTACCGGCGCGTATGAGTTGGCTCGCTCGCATCGGCACCCACATCTACGAGAACAAAGATGGAATGGTATTCGACCTGGTGTTTGCACTCACCTGGGTCACTATCGTCTCGGCGTTTGTCGCCATCGTCGACGGCCCGACGTGGGCCAGATATCTGCTCCTAGTGGCCGGTATCCCCGCCTACTTCGGATTTATCTTCTCGCTCAAACTGGCCAAAGAACACGAGAAGGACCGCTCGTAGGGCGAAACGGCTTTCTGCCCGCCGTGTCTCTGTGTTGCTATGGCCGACCTGATAGTGTACGGCATTCTCGTGATTATCCTCCTGGTCGTCTTTTTTGCCTATCTGATGATTCGCCGGACCGTGACGGGCTTCAAGGAAGGGATGGAGCGCGGGAACGGCCGCTGACCGGAAAGCAGTTTGCACGCCGCGCCGACAGGGGCGTGTATGGACCCACGCATCCGCGAACACGCCGAAACCGTCGTCGACCACTCCGTCGACCTCGAGGCCGGCGACGACGTCGTCATCGTCGCGCCGCCCGAAGCCGCCGACCTCGTCACCGCACTCCACGAAGTCGTCGGTGACCGGGGCGCGAATCCAGTTGCCCTTGACGCCAACGACCGCTTTTCGCGCGCGTACCTCCGCGCTCGCGACGACGACTTCGAGACGCCCAGCCACGAGCAGGCGCTCATCGAGGCGACGGACGTGTACATCGCCATCCGCGCCAACGGCAACGTCACCGAGACCAGCGACGTCTCACCGGAGACCAACGCCGCCTACTCGCAGGCCAAACAGCCGATTCTCGACGAGCGGCTCTCGAAGCGCTGGTGTCTCACCCAGTATCCCGCCCAGGCCAACGCCCAACTGGCCGAGATGAGCACCGAAGGCTACGAGAACTTCGTCTGGGACGCTATCAACAAAGACTGGGACGCCGTCCGCGAGTTCCAGTCCCAGATGGTCGAGATTTTAGACCCCGCTGAGGAGGTCCGCATCGTCTCGGGTGAGACCACCGACGTGACGATGTCCGTCGCGGGCAACCCAACCCTGAACGACTACGGCGAGAAGAACCTCCCCGGCGGCGAGGTCTTCACCGCGCCGGTTCCGGACAGCGTGGAGGGGGAGGTACTCTTCGACAAGCCACTCTACCACCAGGGTCGGGAAGTCACCGACGTGTATCTGCGCTTCGAGGACGGCGACGTCGTCGAGCACAGCGCCGAGAAAAACGAGGCGGTGCTGACCGAGGTCCTCAACACCGACGACGGCGCCCGCCGCCTCGGCGAACTCGGCATCGGGATGAACCGCGACATCGACCGCTTTACCTACAACATGCTGTTCGACGAGAAGATGGGCGACACCGTCCACATGGCCGTCGGGCGCGCCTACGGCGACACCGTCGGTGAGGACAACGAGCAAAACCAGAGTGCGGTCCACGTCGACATGATCGTCGACATGGCCGAAGACAGCTACATCGAGGTCGACGGGGAAGTCGTCCAGCGGGACGGGACCTTCCGGTTCGAGGAGTAGGGCGTTTCTCGCTTCGTTTCCCCGGAACCACGCCAGGCCTCAACGAGGGACGGGCTTAAAATGCGCTCGTGCCTGTTTCTGAGTCTGCAACTGCGCCCCATGTCTTTTTAAACCAGGATTTAAACGCCGGTCTGTATGGTAGCAGGTCTCCTCAACTCGCGACGAAGACAGATTTTCCTCGTCCTCCTGATAGCTGTCGTCGTCGGTGGCACACTCGCGCCACAGGTGTATCGATACACGAGCGGACCCGATGGAACCGTCGCAGTAATCGAACTCGAGGGAACCATCGACGAGTCCACCGCGCAGTTCGTCGAGGGTGAACTCAGGGAAGCTCGCAACAACGACTCGGTGCAGGCAGTCGTGCTCGAAGTCGAGAGTCCGGGTGGGCTGCCCGCACAGAGCGAGCGCATCTACAGCGCCGTCGAAAAGACGAGCAATCAAATGCCGGTCATCGCAGCAGTCGATACGCTCGGCGCGTCCGGTGCGTACCTCTCGATTGTGCCCGCAGACGACATCTACGTCGCGCCGTCGGCCCAGGCCGTCGGCAGCGTCGGCGTGACGGGTGCTGCACCCCAACCGCTTCAGCCGTCAGCCGGCGATACCGGCCCCAACAAGGGCGGGCTCCACCCCGACGAAGCCCGCGAAGACCGGGAAATCCTCGCAAATCTGTTTCTCGAAAGTGTGATGACACAGCGCGGTGACGAAATCGAACTGAGTCGCACGGAGGTCTCGCGTGCCAAAGTCTACCTCGGTACCGAAGCCGTCGAGAACGGCTTCGCTGATAAACTCGGCTTCGTCGACGACGCCATCGAGGACGCCGCCGACCGGGCTGGCCTCGATTCCTACGAAGTCGACACCCGACGTATGGAACAGCAAACCAGCATCCTCGGCAGTCTGCCCGTCGGCGAGAGCGAGAGTACGTCCGTCCTGACTGTCCAGACCGACGACGGAGTGAGCAAGCAACTGGTGCTTGCTGTCCCACCGCAGTTCGTCGACATGGCCGTAAGCGGCGATGTCGAGGTGGTGTATCACTCCGGTGAGTATATCCCTGCGAGTCAGGTCCAACAATCCGCTCGTACGCCTGTCGGAGGTGAGAACAGATGAGCCGATACCGCACTCTGATAGCGGTGTTCGTCTCCGTCGTCCTGGTCATCGTGGCCGGCGCTGCAGTCACGGGACTCATCATGGCCGACGAACGGGCCGACGGGTCGGTCAACACGAGCCAGTGGCAGTTCGATACCGTCGCGACAGACGGCGCAGAGGACGGCGGTGAAACGGTGATGGACAGCAACGCGTCGACAAACACCGTCGTCGTCCACGTCGGGACGGCCGCACAGTCCGGCGGAACGCTGCTGAATGGCGTTCCGTTACAGCGGACCGGCCAGGCGATTACGACCGGGTCACCCGCAGGCACCGAGCGGGCTGTCGGACCGCTGGTCTCGACGCTCGTCGAGAACGGTCACGAGGTCACGTTCTACGAGCAGTCGACCACCGGAGGTTCGTTTTCCAACTCCGGTGGGCTCTCGGAGACGCTGACCGACGCAGATGCGTTCGTCACGACGGCTCCGACGGTACTTTCCGACGAGGACCGAAAGACTGTGGCCACCTTCGCGTCGGAAGGCGGTCGCGTCTTCGTCGGTGCTGACCCGGGCCAAGCCAGAGGCGTCGTCGACATCGGGTCACAGCGTGGCATCTACCAGGAGATTGGGTACCTCTACGACGTCGCCAACAACGACCAGAACTTCCTCAGCGTCTTTGTCGAACCGACTGGGTCCACGCCGCTGACCGAGGGCATCGACCGCGTCGTGTTCCGTGGGGCGGCACCGATTGCCCAGTCCGGAGAAGAACCCGCGTTGACGACCGCTGGAGACGCACAACTGACGACGACACAACGGACAGCCCAGTTCGGCGTTGCTGCCGTCGACGGCAACATGGCTGTCGTCGGGGACACGAGCTTTGTCGCCCCCGAAAACGCATATCGGGCCGACAACAACGTCCTCATCGGCAACATTGCGGACTTCCTGGTGTCGGGCAGCGTGTCCGAAAACCCATTTCAGCAGTCCGGCGACACCGGTATCTCGCCCCCAGAAACGCCCACAGCCGGGCCACAACCGCCAACCGGTGGCGGCACCTGACGGTCGGTGAGCGCACTGTCCTGAGGGGCAGAACCGAGCGTGGGCGCGCTGTCGTTCCAGCGAACCGCGTTTTCGACTGAGGTTGACGGACCGGTTTTAGGCTTCAAAAAGGTCGCTGTGGACCGTCCAGAGCGCGTCGGTCTCGAAGTCGATATCGGCAACGACAGTCCCGCCCGAGACGTGCTCGTCGAGTGTCTCGGTCCCGTCGTGAGCCCGAAGGTCCGCTTTCATCTCGGCGAGGGCGTCCGTCGTCTCGTGGTTCTGTTCTATCGAGAGAGCATATCGAACCGTGGTCGTCTCTTCACCGACCGCTGCCGCGACGCCTGCCGTCCGCGCGTTCCGGACGAGTGGTTCGAGCCTCGAGTCTGCCTCCAGATGGGTGGTCGCTACGTGCCGTCCCAGCGCCTCGCCGAGCGACACCTGCGCGACCACGTCGCCATCGAGAATCGATCCGAAGCGTGTCTCGCCACGCCGACGAGTGCCGTCGAACTGATTCTGACTGGTCGTGAGCCACGTTTCCGCTCTTTCGCGGCTGTCACCGCATGCAACGTTGATTCGATTCTCCCCAAGCGCGACGAACGCGGGGGATGTCGACCGGGCGAACAGCCGTCGCGGCTGTTCTGCGGCCGGTGGCCCCTCTGCTGTCGGCGTCTCGGCTGTCTGGAGTTCGGTCCGAGCCCTACCGGTGCCGTCTGAGTTTTGCCCTCGTTCGACTCGCTGAAAGGCAGTCTCCGTCCGCAACTCCCGCGCAATTGCCTGCACGTCGAACGACCCGACTGCGGCGCCCGAGCCACTGACTGAACTCCCGTTCCGGGTCTGGACCGTGCCACCCAGATAGTCGATGTCCGACAGCGACACCGACTGCCACTGACGGCGTACCGATGTGAGGTGGTGAGCCGCCGCTCTCGGCACACCGGTCATCGCCAGCACACTCGGTGCGCCCTCCACTGTCAGTGTCGTCGTGCCGTCGGACCAACGGTCGCTTCTCGCTGCCTGCTCACCGCGAGCAACGCCCTGCCCGACGACAGACCCGCCAATCGCGAGTGAGACGACGCGAGAGAGAAGCGTTCGTCTGGTTTGCATCACCATGGTGTACACCGAATACCAGTATAACCGTTGTGCGCAGTTGCTGAGTCTGCAACAGGAGCAATATTTATATATCGTCTGGAGTTCCCAGTGGCTCTCCCGTGGGACAACATCCCAACGGGAGTCGACTACGCAGAAATTCCCCAGTCGGCGAGAGACTGTTCTGATAGCAATCACTACATTAAATATCACTCCGAGAGTAGCTAGATGTTATCGACATGAAGCCGAGCGAACTCGTCGGTCCGGCGGTCGTTCACTCGGGTGGGATTGTCCGCTATGCAAACGATGAGTTCTGTGTCCTGGTCGGGGCCGAGGCTCCCGTGGCAGTCATCGGTGAGTCTCTGGCCGCGTTCATCAGCGAGTCGTACCAGCAGCAACTCTCCGAACAGTTCGACCAGATTACCGGCGAGAACGCGTCGGTCCGCGGGGTTGCGCTCGAACTCGAACACAAAAGCGGGACGACGCGGGATGCGGTTGCCGTCAGCTCGGGCGTCGAGTGGGAGGGTGAATCCTGCGTCTACACGTCGTTTATCGACCTCCTCGAGCCAGAAGAACACAGAATCGTCCCGCTCAGGGAAGTTGCAACCCACCAGTCGCCAATCGGTGTGACCATCGCCGACGCCTCCCGCGAGGACGAGCCGCTCATCTACGTCAACGACACCTTCAGCGAACTCACGGGCTATCCACGGGAGGAAATCCTCGGCCAGAACTGCCGATTTCTCCAGGGGCAGGCGACCCGTGCGGAGCCGGTCGCGGAGCTGCGAGCGGCAATCGAGGACGAGCGCCCGACGACCGTCGAGTTGCGGAATTATCGCAAGGACGGCTCGATGTTCTGGAACCGTGTGACGATTTCGCCGGTCGAGGACGAGGCCGGGGCCGTCTCTCACTTCCTCGGGTTTCAGCGGGACATCACCGATGCGAAAATCCACGAACGGCAAAAGGTCCTGTTCGAGAGTCACCTGGATATGACCGAACAGGTGGTGTTCATCACGGACACCAGCGGCGTCATCGAGTACGTCAACCCGGCGTTTGAGCGGGTGACGGGGTACTCGGCCGGCGAAGCGGTCGGGAAAACACCACAGATACTCAACTCCGGGAAGCAAGACGAGACGTTCTACGAGGAGCTCTGGGAGACGATAACGGCAGGCGAGACGTGGGAGGCGGAACTCACGAACCGGACCAAGGATGGCGAACTGTACGAAGCGCGTCAGAAAATCGTTCCCATCACTGACGACCGGGGTGAAATCTCACACTATCTGGCAATCGAACCGGACATCACCGACGCCCAACTCACACAGCAGGTCGTCGACGTTCTCAACCGGATTCTCCGACACAACGTCCGCACGTCGGTCAACGTTATCGACGGCTATGCGGAAGTCCTCGAGACCGGCCCTGACGATGCACAACGGGAGGCCGCACTCGAAAAGATTCGCGAGCATACGGACACGCTGATGCAAATCAGCGAACAGACGACCGCGATTCGGGACCTCCTCTCGGGACAGGAGGACCCGTCCCCGCTGACGTTCAGGCAACTGCGCTCACTTGTCGAGCGGTACCGCGAGACATACGACAGTGCCCATATCGACCTGCGGATGCACGGGAGCCCGGACCGGACGATACGAAACGGGAACGTGTTCCAAATTGCGTTCGAGGAAGTAATCGAGAACGCTGTCGAACACTCCGACCGCGAGACGCCACAGGTCGAGATTACGGTCACCGTCCCCGAGGAGAGCGCCAGCGCCGTCGTCGAGATTGCAGACGACGGGCCGGGGATTCCCGAGTCGGAGTGGGAGATTATCCGGTCTGGCGTCGAGACACCGCTCAGCCACACGAAAAGCCTGGGTCTCTGGCTGGTCTACTGGTCGCTGACCGTACTCGGTGGCGCCGTCGACCTCTCGACGAACGAACCACGCGGGAGCGTTCTCGTCCTCGAAGTCCCGCTGACTGGCGAGTCCGAATAGCCGCTGTCGGGCGACTCCGAGCACGTCGCTGTGGTCGCACCTGCCGTCGGCGGCTCCCTGTCGCCCGTCACCACACCTTTCGACAACCCTTTTGGTGGCTGTCCCGTCCGGGTGGTATGAACTACGACACCGCCCTCGATAGGGCGTACGACGATTTACCCGAGCAGACACACGACGAGGGGTCCCGACTTTCCGTCCCCGACCCGGCCGGTGAGACGGACGGTGACTTCACGCGGCTCACGAACGTCGGTGCGATTGCCGACGCACTCGGCAGAGACGCAGAGCACGTCCACAGCGCCATCCAGCGAGCACTGGGGACCAGCGGGCAGTTCGACGGCGACCGCGCCCGCTACAACGGCTCTTTCGACACCGCGGACTTCGATGCCGCACTCGACGACTACATCGCGGAGTTTGTCACCTGTTCTGAGTGTGGCCTCCCCGACACCATCCTCACCCGCGAGGACGGCATCGAGATGCTGCGCTGTCAGGCCTGTGGTGCCTTCCGCCCGGTTCAAAAGCGGTCCAGTCCCAGCGCACAGACGCGCGCGGCCGAACTCGAAGAGGGCGGCACCTACGAACTGAAGATTACCGGCACCGGACGCAAGGGTGACGGCGTCGCCGAGAAGGGCAAGTACACGATTTTCGTCCCCGGCGCACAGGAGGGCCAGGTCGTCAGCGCCTACATCAAGAACATCAACGGCAATCTCGCCTTCGCCCGTCTGGCCTGACAGCGGGGCAAACGAGCCCCTGTGACAGCGGCGCATGCCACGATTTTACGCGGTGCGGTCCTACTCGGCGTGTGCGACGACCGAGCCCAGCGAGCCAAAGCGCGCGACGACAGTCTCACCCGCTTCGACCGGTATCGGCTCGGTAATCGACCCCGTACTGACGAGGTCGCCGGCCTGTAGCGTGTTCCCGTGGTCGGGCAACTTCTCTGCGAGCCAGGCGACGGCGTCGGCAGGGTGGCCCAGCACCGCCGCACCGGTCCCCGTTGCCCGGCGCTTGCCGTCGATGAGTACCTCGACGCCTTCGCGTGTGAGGTCGACGTCACCGCCGGTCGTCTGGTCGCCGACGAGCAGCCGGGCTGCGAGTGCGTTGTCGGCAATGGCTGTCGCCGCCGTCACGTCCCAGTCGCGGATTCTGCTGTCGACGACTTCGACGACCGGGACGACGAGTTCGGTCGCGGCGACGACCTCGTGACGACGTACCGGCGGCGACAGGTCCTCTCCGAGCAGGAAGGCGATTTCTGGCTCGATTCGCGGTTCGATGAGCTGGTCTGTCTCGAAGCGGCGATTCTCGCGGACGGTGTCGGCGAGGACGCGTCCGTACGCCGGCGCGTCGACGCCGAGGTCCGACTGGACGGCGTCGCTGGTGAACCCTACTTTGTAGCCGACGGGTGCCCCCTCGTCTCCGCTCCGATGTCGCAAAAACGCGTCCTGTGTCGCGTAGCCGTCTTCGACGGTCAACTCCGAGGGGAGCGTCTCCGGGTCGAGTGGTGTCGCTTCGGTGTACGCCCGGAAGAGACGCTCTCCCAACGCGTCGGTATCGACTGCCATGACTCCCGTTTGGGGAGGATTGACTTACCGGTTTGGTCGCTGTGATAGTTGGAGTGGATACGGGAGGAGAGCGAATCGGGCACGGTGGGATTGTGAACTACGCCCGGCTGCTTTCTCGCTTCGCTCGGGCTCCAGCCGGTCTCGTTCAAATCCCACGGCGCCGTTACTGCTCACTATCGTTCGCAGATAACGGGCACGGTGGGATTTGAACCCACGACCATCGGATTAGAAGTCCGATGCTCTGGTCCGGACTGAGCTACGTGCCCTCACGACTCCGTTATCCGACGAAGGGCAAAAGCAGTGGTGATTCACGCCGCCTCGGGCTCTCGGCCCCACCGCGACTCGACGACGGCAAAGGAGAGCGTGCTTGCCAAGCCCAGCAGCGTTCCGCCGGTGAGCATCAGCGCCAGATAGCCCAGTTCCACCTGTCCCAGAAAGAACGCACTCAGGCCGTGGACCACTGCGGCGATAGCCAGCACGTAGAATGGGGCGTTCAGGTAGCGCCACTCGAAGGTCCCGGAGAGGTACTCGTCGGTGACGCGGCCGAGACTGCTCGTGATGCCGGCCGCGGCAATCCACTGGACAGAACCGGCGGCGACCGCCGCGATACTGACGACGATGCCCGGCGTGGCCGCCCGCGTGGCCTGGAGTTTCTCGAGTGTCTGGAGCCCGCTGGCAGCGCCGATGGTGACCAGCGCCGCCGCGGCGACGTAGGTGATGAGTGTCACGCGGCCGGTAAACAGCGCCGAGCGGGCCCGGGAGACGACGCCGTCCAGCGTCTCCTCCAGGCCGAATCCGCGAGCGAGGATGTACAGTCCCAGCAGTGCCGACGTGATGCCAAAGACCGGGCCGGGAAAGCCCAGCGTCTCCGCGAGAATCGTCAGCGGGTAGATGAGCAACAGGATTCCAAGCGGCACGAGAATCGTCCCGCGGGTCTCGGGGTCGTCGAGCACCTGCTTGATGGTGTAGTACATCGATTCGAGATCCTGGGCCTGGCGGACGACCACGCGGCGGACGCCGTCGATGGGCACCCGCGACCGAATGACCGGGACGACCGATTCGTCCTGTGCGCCGTCGGTGACGACCAGTGCCGTCACGTCTTCGCTGGTCGCAAGTCCCGCGAGCACGCGGTCGAGTTCGTCCCCGACGGCGCGGTTTGCCGCCACGTCCGACCCGTCGACGCCGGTGACTGCGGCAACTTCGACTTCCTCCTCGGTGAGACTATCGTAGAGATGGCAGCCTTCGAAGAGGACGTTCACGTCGCTGTCTTCGGGGTCGGCAGTGGCGAGTGCGACTGCCGCGTCCTCGACGGCCTCGCGTCCGACGACCGGCGTCTCGAGACCGGTCTTCCGGCCGAGGTCGTCGTCGAGGTCGACACACAGCACCAGCAGCATTGTCCGTGGATATGCTGTCCCCGTTTATCTGTTTTCGGGGCCAGCTCAGTGCCCGTCGTCGTAGGCTTTCTCGCCGGCTTCGATGGGAACCTCGAGCCAGTTGTCCATCGGCGGGAGCGGACACTCGTAGCGGTCCGAGTACGCACAGGTGGGGTTGTACGCCTCGTTGAAATCGAGGAGCCACTCCCCGTCGTCGGTCCGGTGGTGCTCCGGTTCGAGGTCGAGGTAGCGACCCGCCCCGTAGGTCTCCTCGCCGCTGGTCTCGTCGCGGAAGGGCACCCACAGACGGTCCTCGTCGGCGTCGGACTTGTACGCCTGCAGGGTGACCGTCTCGCCGTCGACAGTGAACTCGAACTCCCCCCACGCCAGATACTCCTGCTCGCCGTCGGTGCTCGTCCCGACGACGACTGGTTCGGGTTCGTCGTACCGCTCCAGCGGAAGCTCGAACCGGTAGTCGGGGTCGATTGGATAGTACTCCAGCCCGTCGAAGGTCGCCTGCTCGTCATCTGGTAGCGGCGACCGTGGGTCATCGCCGAAGTACCTGTCTTTCTGCTCGCGCTCGTGTTCGATTTGGGCTTGCCAGCTCATCTGTGTGGCTGTGGCTTTGTTCTCTACGCACAAAACTACCTTGCCGACACCTCTGCTTTCGGGCGCTGTCGTCTGCCGGTGGCCCAGCCCGGCCTTACTGTGGGGCGGATGCAGCGCATACGGCCGGCTCGAACGGTAGTGGGTTGCCAGAGTCCCGTGTTTTCTCGTCTTCCTCTCTCCCGGGATAGTATTGTGCTAGTAGCAACATACTTTAGTCGACTCTCGACGAAGGTTCATGTATGTCTGCTCCAGTCGTAGTCGTCGGTGGCGACGCCGCGGGGATGAGCGCAGCAAGCAAGTTCAAACGCGACGCGCCCGACCGAGACGTCGTCGTCTTCGAGAAAGGCGAGTGGGTCTCCTACGGTGCCTGCGGACTGCCCTACTACGTCAAAGGCGACGTGGAGACGCTGGAGGACCTCGTCTCCGTTCCGGCCGAGACGTTCCGGGAGAAGCGCGGTATCGACCTCCGGACGGGCCACGAGGTGACGGCAATCGACCGCGACGCACAGACGGTGACCGTCGCAGGACCGGACGGCACGTTCGAGCAGGAGTACAGCGACCTCCTCGTTGCGACTGGCGCACGCGCGATAGAGCCCCCACTCGACGGGATGGGCCGCGATGGCGTGTTCACGCTCCACGACATGGAGGCGGCCGCGGACATCCGTCGCGCCCTCGGCATCGAGACACCTGCCGCGCGCGAGCCCGCTGAGTCGTCGGTCCCCGACGGTCTCGATTCGGTCGGCATCATCGGTGGCGGATACGTCGGCATCGAGATGGCCGAGGCGTTCGCCCACCACGACCTTGACGTCCACGTCTTCGAGATGCTGCCTCACACGCTCCAGCCATTCGGTGCCGAGGCCGCAGCGACCGTCGAGGACCACCTCCGCCAGCAGGGTGTTGACCTCCACCTCGATACGCCCGTCGACGGCTTCCTCGGGGACGATGCCGTCGACGCCGTCGCCGCTGGTGACGTGGAAGTCCCGGTCGACCTCGTGCTTGTCGGGGTCGGCGTCGCGCCGAACACCGAACTGGCCGAGGGTGCTGGCATCGAACTCGGAGAGACTGGCGCTATCGCCACCGACGAGTACGGCCAGACCAACGACGACCACGTCTACGCCGCTGGCGACTGTGCGGAGGCACGAAACGTCGTCACCGGCGAACCCGACCACGTCCCGCTCGCGCTGACGGCCAACCGCGCTGGCCGGGCTATTGGTGCCACGCTCGCTGGCGACCCGACCCCCGTCGGCGAAGTCGCCGGGACGGCCGCGCTGAAGGCCTTCGACCTCGAAGTCGCCCGGACCGGTATCACCGACGAGAAGCGCGCCCGCGAGGCCGGCTTCGACCCCGTCAGCGTCACCATCGACGCCCCTTCCCGTGCTCACTACCACCCCGGCGGCAGCGAGATTCAGGTGACGCTGTTCGGTGACCGCGAGACGGGCCGCGTCCTCGGTGCCAGTCTGGCCGGCCGCGAGGAGACGGTCAAGCGCGTCGACACCGTCACTGCTGCCCTCTACGCCGAGATGACCGTCCAGCAACTCTCCTATCTCGACCTGGCGTACGCGCCACCGTTCAGTCCCGTCTGGGACCCCGTGCTGACCGCGGCGAAGGTGCTCGCGGGCAAACTCGAATGACCGGTTCGACACGAAACACACGTCTTTTGACGATTGGACCTGTATGTGGGGTACTGAATGATTTCGAAGGGCTGTGAACAGTGTGCGAAAGGCGGCAAGATGGTGCTTTTCGTCTACGGGTACTGCGACCAGCGCGACTGTTTCTACTGCCCGCTCGGTGAGAATCGCAAGAACGTCACCGACGTCTACGCCAACGAACGCAAAGTCGAGCGCGACCAGGACATCATCGACGAGGCAAAGCGGATGGACGCACTCGGCTCTTCGATTACCGGCGGCGAACCACAGGAAGTCCTCGAACGGACCTGTCGCTATCTCTCCCTGCTGAAAGACGAGTTCGGCGAGGACCACCACACCCACCTCTACACCGGGATTCCAGGCGGTCGGGAGAACATGCGCCGCCTGTCCGAGGCCGGCCTGGACGAAATCCGATTCCACCCGCCGCTCGAACAGTGGGGTGACCTCCACGGCACGGAGTGGGAGGATATCCTCTACATCGCCCGCGAAGAGGGACTCACCCCGGCCTTCGAGATTCCGGGCATCCGCGCCGAGGAGGAGTTCCTCGAATTCTTGGACGAGGGCGCAGCCGAGTTCTGTAACATAAACGAGTTCGAGATGAGCGACGGGAACTTCCGTCGGATGCAAGAGGAGGGCTTCGACCGCAAGGAGGGCCACATGAGCGCCGTCGAAGGCAGCCACGAGATTCTGGAGACGATGGGCGACCACGAGAAGGTCTACTTCTGTACCTCGGTGTTCAAAGACGCCGCCCAGCACCGAAATCGCCTGAAGCGGATGGCCGAGCAGGTTCGCCGCCCCTTCGACGAGGTGACCGACGACGGCACGCTCGTCTACGGGAAGACGTGGGTCGATGCCGAACGCTTCAAGCAGCTCGGCGTCCCCGACGAGTTCTATGTCGAAAAGAGCGACCACCTCGAACTCGCGTGGTGGCTGCTTGAGGAGATGGTCGGCGAGGGCGACCTGCCGAAAGGCGAAATCGTCGAGCAGTATCCCACCGCAGACGGCACCGTCGTCGAGCGGACGCCGGTGGCACCAGCCGAGTCCGGCGTCGAGGAGTCGGCGTCGGCGGACTGACACTGCCCGAGTGCGTGTCACAACGGTTGTATCGGTGGACCCGCTACGCTCAGTCAATGTATCTCTCCCATCCTGTCCGGCGTATCCGTGAGGACCCAGACAAGAGCGAGACTATCACGCTCCGGGTCACCGCCGTCGACGACGAGGCGGCAGACGAACTCGCCGACTGTATCGACGAGTTCGGTGTCGTCGAGGAACGGCTTCGGTTCGCCGGTCTGCGTGTCACACTTCCGCAGGTGAACGTCGAGGAGGTGTGTACCCTCGAAGGAATCGAGTCCATCGAGACGGGGAATACAGTCTCTATGGATTTCGACACACCCGAAGATGCCGACTACGACAGTACGTGTCGGTAGCGGTGCGGTTGCGGTGTGGAGAGCTAAAGAGCGGTGGCGGTGCTGTCGCTGTGCGGTAATCACTACGATAGCACCCGCGAGCGCGCTACCGCACGCGAGCGGTGTTTTTCGCCCACGTTTTTGCCGGGAGGGTGCGGTGTGCGCTCGGAGAGCGCACCCGACACCCGACCGGGAAAAAGGTGGAGCGTTAAGGTTTAATCCGCCCCCTGATTAGAGCGTTCCATGGCTGACTGTCCAATCGCCGACGATTGCCCCAGTTTTTCCGAGCGAATTGAGGGTATGGGGTGTCAACACTACGGCGACCGGGGTGGGGCGGAGTGGTGCAATCACTACAACCAGCCCATCGAGGACCTCAAGTCCCAGCCAGTCAAGGCCGGCCAGGAAGTCGTCATCGACGTCGAGGACATCCACGAGAGCGGTGCTGGCGTCGGGCGGACCGAGGACGGCTTCATCATCATGGTCGACGGCGTCTTGCCGCCGGCCCGGTCACGCGTCGAAGTGACGAAAGTCCACTCGAATCACGCCCGCGCCGACGAACTCGAACGCCTCGAACTCGACGACGAGGAGGCAGACGAGGACGACGACGGGGACGAGGCCGAGACTGACGCCGAACCTGAGGAGGCCGACGAAGAGGAAGACGACGAGGGGCCACGCCTGGGCAGTCGCGACAACTTCTGGGGCAACTGACGCCCCGCTCGCCGACCATCGCTATTTAGGATTTCTCACCCGTTGGTCCGGTATGGACCTCGAACTCGCCGACTCGGCAGTCCTGTGTACCGCAGCCACGAGCGGCCTCGGCCTCGCGAGCGCGACGGCGTTTGCTCGGGAAGGTGCGGACGTGGCGGTCTGTGGACGGACGACCGCACACGTCGACGATGCCCGGGAGACACTCCAGGCGGCCGGCAGCGGTGACGTACTCGCCGTCGAAGCAGACATCACGGACCCGGACCACGTCGCGGCGTTCGTCGAGCAAACGGCCGAGGCGTTCGGCGGCATCGACCACGTCGTCACCAGCGCCGGCGGCCCGCCAAGTGGCCCGTTCGGAGAGATGGCCGACCGCGACTGGTACCGGGCCTACGACATGCTCGTGATGAGCGTCGTCTGGACGCTCAGAGAGGCTGTCCCACATCTTCAGGAGTCCGAGGCTGGCACGCTGGTCGCGATTACGTCCCGGACCGTCAGGGAGGTCCGGGAGGGATTGCTCCTGTCGAATGCCGTCCGCCGGGCGGTCGTCGGACTCGTCAAGACCGTCTCCCGGGAGATGGCGCCGGATATTCGTGCCAACGCCGTCTTGCCGGGCGCTCACGAGACGGCACGCATCGAGGAACTCATCGAGGCCGCCGTCGAGCGCGGTGACGTCGACGACTACGACGCCGGCTATCGGGACTGGGCGGAGGACGTGCCACTCGGGCGTATCGGCGACCCGCAGGAACTTGGCGACGTGGTCGCGTTTCTGTCGAGTCCACGCGCCAGTTTCGTCAACGGCGCGGCGCTGGCCATCGACGGCGGGTCGATGCGAAGCGTCTGAGACGGTCGGACCGGCTGCTGGCGTCGAGACGACTGCTTAACAGACCGGCTTCGGGTTCACGCCGAGGTCTTCGAGCGTCTCGAAGTACTCGTCGTACGCCGCCTCGACGGCGCTGGTCGCGGCCGTCTCCGCACGCTCCCAGTCGCCCTCGTTCTCACAGGCCGCCTCGAGTGCATCGAGTGCGCCCTCGCGGGTCGCCTCGTAGTTGTCGCCGAACCCGCGGAACAGACTCGCCGTCTGGGGGTCTGCCTGGCCGGTGAAAAAGCCGGTACACTGGCTCGCTTTCTCCTCGGTGACGAGCGTCCAGCCGACGAGGCCGCCGAGACGCTCGACGACTCCGGGAAGTCCCCGGATGAATTCGACGACTGCTGGTGGGGTCCCCGGTTCGTGGTCGTCGAGTTTCCCCGCGATGCTCTCGTAGTGGTCGCGCTCGGCCTCGGTGGCGTCCGCGAAGGCCCCCTCTACGTCGTCGTCGGCCCAGCCCTCGAACGTCTCGGCCGCGTGGTGGGCGTTGTCGGCCGCCGCCGTGAGGACGGCGTCCGACTCCATCTCGCCCTCGGTGTCGGCGTAGAGTGACTTCGAGGAGCCAAGGCGGGAAAGCTCCGTCTTCGTTGCTGTCTGGACTGCTTCGACGAGGTCGCTACCGTTCATATCCACGCTGTCGGCTGGGCCGTGCTTGTAACCATCGTCCTCGGCCGGTCGGTGGGCCGTTTTATTATCTGTGGGACCGTCTTCGTCGAGGCACAGATGGCTCCCGATTCTGTCGGTACCGGCTGGTTCTCTGACCACGTCCGCCCGCTCTCGGACTCCGATGCCGTGCTCTGGACTGTGGTCATCGTCGTCTCCGTCTTCGACATCGTTACCACAATCGTCGGCATCGCCCGCGGCGCAAGCGAAGCCAATGCTATCGCCGTGGCCTTTCTCGAAACCTACGGTACGTCAGGCGTCGGCCTGCTCAAGTTCTCCGCGCTGCTCCTCGTTGCGCTGCTGTGGTGGCGCTTGCCCGACCGCTATGCCAGCGTCGTCCTTCTTTCGTTCGCGCTCGTCTCGCTGCTGGTCGTTGCACTCAACGCGCTCACGCTCGTGACGCTGTAAAAACGGAAGAAATCGACCGCTTAATTACCTTTTTCGATGGGTGCGCCGACGAGGTTGCCCCATTCGGTCCAGGAGCCGTCGTAGTTGACGGTATCTTCGTAGCCGAGCAGTTCGTGGAGTGCGAACCAGGCGACCGACGAGCGCTCGCCGATGCGGCAGTAGGCGACGGTCGTGCCGTCACCGTCGATGCCTTCCTCGGCGTACAGCTCCTCGATTTCGTCGGCCGATTTGAACGTCCCGTCGTCGTTGGTGACGGCGGCCCACGAGATGTTCTTCGCGCCGGGGATGTGGCCGCCACGCTGGGCGGTCTCCTGCAGGCCCGGGGGTGCGAGAATCTCGCCGGAGTACTCCTCGGGCGACCGGACGTCGACGAGTGGAAGGCCACGCTCGATTGCGTTCTCGACGTCGTCGCGGTAGGCGCGGATGGACTCGCGCGGACCGGCGGCGTCGTACTCGACTTCCGAGAACTCGGGGACTTCCTCGGTGAGCGGGTAGTCGTTTTCGACCCAGTAGTCGCGGCCACCGTCGAGGAGCTTCACGTCGTCGTGGCCGTAGTACTTGAACTGCCAGTAGGTGTAGGCGGCAAACCAGTTTGCGTTGTCACCGTACAGTACCACCGTGGAATCCTCGCTGATGCCGTGACTGCCAAGGAGGTCCTCGAAGTCCTCCTTCGTGAGAATGTCCCGTGTGGTCTGGTCTTGCAGTTGTGTCTCCCAGTTGAAGCCGATTGCACCGGGGGCGTGACTGTCGTCGTACAGCTCTGTGTCGACGTCGACCTCGACCAGCCGGTGGCCGGGGTCGTCGCTCTCGAACTTGTCGAGGTTGTTCTCGACCCAGTCCGCAGAGACGAGAACGTCGTTGGCGTAATCGCTCATGATTGCGTTCCTCTATACACACCCCACCCATATATTCCTACGACTCTCGGCATGTCCCGCCACTCCTCCCCTTCCCCGGCATAACCTGCCGCATTATTGCCGGGTCGTTGCTCGAACGGTGCTGTCCGGAGAGTGTCGTCTCCGGCTTCCGGCACTCGGTGGGAATTGGGGCGCCATCTACCGGAGATTGTTGCCACTGTCTTCGATGTTCCCAGAGAGACATCTTCAAACCGGTCGCTCCGTAACTGCTTCCAATGACTGACTTCGTCGTTTCGCCAGCCTGGCTGGCCGACAATCTCGACAGCGTTCGCGTCGTCGACGTGCGCGACGCCTGGGAGTACGACGGTATCGGCCACGTCCCGGGCGCTGCCAACGTCCCCTTCGACTCGTTTCGCGCCGACGAACACGCCGCCGAAACCGGCGAGGGAAGCGGCATGCTCCCCGGCGAAGACGCCTTTGCCGCACTGATGTGTGACGCAGGCATCACGCGGGAAGACGACATCGTCGCCTACGACGACCACCACGGCGTCTTCGCCGCTCGCTTTCTGGTCACTGCCGAACTGTACGGCCACCCGGTCGACCGACTGCACCTGCTCGACGGCGATTTCAGCGCGTGGCAACTCGACTACGAGACGACCGGCGAGGCGCCCGACCCCGACCCGAGCGACTACGAGGTGCGCCCGCTCGAATCGACGCCGCTGGTCGACGCCGACGCCGTCGCCGCGGCCACCGACCACCCCGAGACGGTCATCGTCGACACACGCGAGCAGTCAGAGTACGACGAGGGACACATCCCCGGTGCAATCCGACTGGACTGGCGGGAACTCGTCGACGACGAGACCCGGGGTCTCAAACCCGACTCGGAGATTCGAGCGATTCTCGACGAGGCTGGTATCGTGCCAGAAAAGCGCATCTTGCTGTACTGCAACACCGCCCGCCGCATCAGTCACACCTACGTCGTCCTGCGACACTTCGGCTACGAGAACCTCGCGTTCTACGAGGGGAGTCTCACCGAGTGGAAAGCCGCTGACCGACCGGTCGAGTCGACCTAGTCGAGTTGCTGCTGGACCGTCGGCGACTCCGCTGTGAGCAACGAGACGGCCTCCGCGAGCAACGCGACGACGACGGGGCCGGCGACCAGTCCTACCAGCCCCACCGAGAGGACACCACCGGTGAACCCGACGAAATAGAGGCTGCCCGGCATCCCAGTGGTCAGTCGCGCGAGACGCGGGCGGATGAGCGCGTCCGGGAGGAAGCCGATGACGACAAAGCCCAACACGAGTATCGTTATCGCGCCGGCCACGTCGTTGGCGAGTATCTCGATTGCCGCGAGGACGACGACGAGCACGCTCGGACCGAGAATCGGGATAAACTGTAAGATGCCGCTGACGACCGCGAGGGTAAACGCCGAGTCGTATCCCAGCGCGAGGAAGACGACGTAGCCGATGAGGAAGGTGCCGACGGAGACGGCCGCCTGGAGGACGTAGATAGCGTACAGAATCGACTGCGTGCGCTCGTGTAACGCGGAGACGATGTCGCGGTACGCTGTCGGGACGGGACGGAACATCGCTCGCCTGACCTGCTGGGGCCGGAGCAAGAGTGCGTAGACGACCAGCGTGAAGATAAACACCTTCAGTGCCAGTGCCGGGGCCGCCTGCACGAGTCCGACCGCGACGTCGCCGGACAGATCACGAGCGGTCACGAACAGCGACGCGATGTCTATCGTATAGCTAAACTCCCCGACCGAGACCGGGATTGTCTCGGGGAGTTGTTGGAGCGAATCGAACAGCTGTCCGCGGCGCAGATACAGCGCGGCAAACAGCGGCAACACGAGCACGAGGCCAGTGATGAAGGCACTGGCAGTACAGATTGCCGCCGCCAGCCGAGCGCCCGTGCCGTGTGCCGACAGCCACTGGCGCAGTGGATAGAGTATGTACGCGACAGTAATCGCGAAAAAGACCGTCGGCAGGACTTCCCAGAGAATCGCCGCCGCGACCAGCGACGCGACTCCGAGCAGCCCCACGAGTACCGTCTGCCGACGGACCGTTACCACGACCGGAGTCTCACGGCCCAGCGAGTAAATTGTTACGTCCCGCGACCCTTACCCATCTCCCACGCTCGCAACGAAACGCTTTACTCTGTGACGGTGGCATAGATGCATACGGGATCGTGGGTTAGCCTGGTATACTTCGGGCCTTGGGTGCCCGTAACCCCGGTTCAAATCCGGGCGATCCCATTATATTTTGCGGCGAGCGAGCCTGCGAACGGCAGTACTCCGGACCGCTCTACCGACAGTACGGCCTATATCCGTGAGAAGTTCTTGTCGGGATAGACGTATCCGTCGTCGATGTCGACCATATCGAGTGTCGCGAGGCGGTCGAGTCGGTCCGCAGCAGTATCCCGCGAGACGCCCAACTCCGCTGCCCGCGCGAGTACCTGCTCGCGAGTGGGTACCGATTCGATGAGTCCGTATTCTTTGGTGACCGTCTCCTCGTTGATGATGGCTTTCAGGATTGCGTCGTGGTCGCGCTTGCTCGGCGTCCGGCCGCTCCCGGTCCACTCGACGGTCAGCGTCCCGTCGGTGTTGACGTGGGAGACGGCGAACCCGTGCGGGAGCGTGCTGGTCAGTGCGGCCACCATCGCCGCCCGGTCGAGCCGTGCTGCGAACCGGAACGTCCCGTCTGACGGCGACTCTCCGGCTGTCTCGACGTTCGTCCCCTGTTCTGTCACTGCCTGTTCGACACACTCGGCCAGTTTCGTCCCGATTTCGTCGGCCAACTCGTCCCGTTCCCGGGCCGCCTTCGCGGCGTCGTCGGTGACCGCTTCCAGCCGTTCCATCCGCTCGGGTACCGAATCACTCATACGATGATAACTGGCCGCCAGTGGATTAATTCCATGGCTCCAGCCGTTACCCCTCTCTTTCCACTGTCGTCCGACTGCAGTCTGCTGGTTTTCTCACTTGATGGCCACTTTCACTCCGGTGGGTGTGACCGAATCCCAACGTGCTCTGTCTTCGCGTCTGCTACACCCGATACCCACCCCTTCGCTTCGCCACCGACCGCCGTGCAGTCCGTGGGTTTCTCGATGCCGGAATCACTTCCACTCCCGTTTGCGAACCTTCTTGAACGAAGGGCAACTAAGCCTTGCTCACCAGATGGCTCGCGCGGACGACACCGAACTCATCGACACTTTCGAGGAGTTCTACCGGAACTACTACCGCAACGCAATCGGGGAACTCGCCCAGAAGTACCCGACCGAGCAGAAATCTCTCTTCGTCGACTGGGACGACCTCTACCGGTTCGACCCGGACCTCGCCGACGACTTCCGGAACAAGCCCCAGCAGCTCAAAGAGTACGCCGAGGAAGCGCTTCGTCTCTACGACCTGCCCGTCGACGTCTCGCTCGGGCAAGCCCACGTTCGCGTCCAGAACCTGCCCGAATCGACGGGCATCCGCCAGATTCGCGCCGACCACCGTGGCTCGCTCATCTCCGTCAAAGGCATCGTCCGCAAGGCGACGGACGTCCGCCCGAAGATTACCACCGCGGCCTTCGAGTGCCAGCGCTGTGGCACGCTCACTCGCATCCCCCAGACCGACGGCGACTTTCAGGAACCTCATGAGTGCCAGGGCTGTGAACGCCAGGGTCCGTTCCGCATCAACTTCGACCAGTCGGAGTTCATCGACGCCCAGAAACTCCGCATCCAGGAATCGCCCGAGGGACTCCGCGGCGGCGAGACGCCCCAGAGCATCGACGTGAACATCGAGGACGACATCACCGGCCAGGTGACCGCCGGCGACCACGTCGAAGTGACCGGCATCCTCAAACTCGAACAGCAGGGCAACGACCGCGAGAAGTCGGCCATGTTCGACGTGTACATGACCGGCCTCTCGGTGTCCATCGAGGACGAGCAGTTCGAGGACATGGACATCACCGACGAGGACAAGAAGGAAATCGTCGAACTCTCGAACGAATCCGGTATCTACGAGAAGATGGTCGGCGCGATTGCGCCCTCCATCTACGGCTACGAGAAACAGAAGCTGGCGATGATTCTCCAGCTCTTTTCGGGTGTCACCAAACACCTCCCCGACGGCTCACGGATTCGTGGCGATTTGCATATGCTTCTGATCGGTGACCCTGGTACGGGAAAGTCGGCCATGTTACAATATATCCGACAAATAGCCCCCCGGTCAGTGTACACCTCCGGGAAAGGCGCATCCTCGGCGGGTCTTACTGCTGCTGCGGTCCGCGATGACTTCGGCGACGGCCAGCAGTGGACGCTCGAAGCCGGTGCGCTCGTGCTAGCCGACAAGGGAATCGCGGCGGTGGACGAACTCGACAAGATGGAGTGTGTCACGGGCGAGACGCTCGTTCACACGGGAGACGGTATCGTCCCTATCCGTGAGCTGACGCTCGCTGCCGACCCCGACGGCGATGTCGAGTACCACGAGAAGGGACGGTCGCTTCGGGACGTCGACGCCACGGTCTGGACGATGACCGACGATGGACAATTGACGACACGCGACGTGACGGCGGTTCACGAGTACGAGGCACCGTCTGCACTTCGCGACGTGACGCTCGAATCCGGCGAATCGGTGACTGCGACCGCCGACCACCCGTTCTTCGTCCTTGACGAGGGACGACGGACGGAGACGCCGGCGGCCGGACTGGAACCTGGGGACTGGGTGTACGTCCCCGATTCGGTTCCCACCCCTGCGTCGGATGGCGGGGCCGTCGCTGCATCTGCGGACGGTGCTAAGACCTCGCTCTCTCAGAACCCACCAGCGCTCGGTGCGCTCATGGGGTACATCGCGGGTGACGGCAACGTCTACTACAACCGCGAGGAGGGAAGCTACGGCATTCGCTTCACAAACGCCGAAGAAGAACTGCTGGCCGACTTCGAGCGCGCATGTCGCGAGGTGTTCGACGCGACACCGGTCCGTCACCCGAGCGAACAGCGCTCCGACGGCGTCGAGACGGTTCGACTCCACGGGAAAGCGTACGTCGACGAGTTGCTCGCGGCTGGATTGAACCTCGAAACCTACGAAGGAAAACGAGTTCCAGCAGCAGTGTTACAGGGAGACGACGACGTGAAGACGGCGTTCCTGCGTGCGCTCGCCGACGCCGAGGGCAACGTTGACGATAGCAAGGTAGCCATCTTCTCGGCGAGTTACGAACTCCTGCTCGGCGCGAAGATGCTCCTCTCCGAGTTTGGCGTGACCAGCCAGATACAACACAGAGAACGGACTGAAGGGCGAGACCTCTACGTTCTCGCGATTACTGTAGCCGACTCACTGTCGGCGTTCAACCGCCACGTCGGATTCACGCTAGACCGGAAACAGGACGCACTCGACACTGTCTGCGAAAACGCCGCCGGTGACCGCACCATCCTCGATGTCCTGCCGGAGTGTGGTGACCTGTTCGCGCAGGCACGCGACTCGCTCCGACTACACCAGTCTGAGTGTGGACTGCAAGACACGACTTACTGTAACTTCGAGAACGGCGATGCGAACTTCTCACTTCAGAAGGCAGCGCGCGTGCTCGAGCGGTTCGAAGCCCGACGCGAGCAAGCAGTAGCAGACCGCGAGACCCTCTCGACTCCCTGTTCGTGGGACCGACTCGCGCCGCTCAAAGACCGGTATCACGTCGCCCAGCACGAACTCGCGGACGGGACATCGTATTCCCAGCAGCAGGTCTCGGGAAGATGGGGTAGCGACGAGACGCTCAAAACGACGGTCCGGCACGCGCTTCGGGATGCTGTCAGTACCGCGGCCGAGACCGACCTCGATTACCTCCGTGACCTGGTTCGGGGCGACGTGAAGTGGCGGCGGGTGGCGGACGTCGAGAAAACCGATCCGTCTGTCGACGACGGTCGTCTCGAAGTCCTTCGTCAGCGCCTCGTTGACCTCCTCGGGACTGGTGAGGCTGACGTCGAAACTCGGGCGACCGACTTACTCGATACCGAGTCGAGTGCCGACTCGTGGCGTGCTCTCAGAGCGGAACTCGACCGTCACGGGATCTCGCTGCAGCGTCTTGCAGACCACATGGATGTCGCCGGGTCGACCGTTTCGCGGTGGTTCAACGGCGTCATCGACGGTGAATCGTTCGATACTGTTCGAGCGGTTGCCCTCAATCGTATCGAGAGCAAGCGCAGGCGGATTCGAACGCTCCTGTCTGAACTCGAGGAACGCCGCGACCCGAAAGTGTACGACCTCACTGTCGATGGTACCCACAACTTCCTCGCGAACGGGATGGTCGTCCACAACTCCGACGACCGTTCTGCGATGCACGAAGCACTAGAACAGCAAAGCATTAGTGTCAGCAAAGCAGGAATAAACGCCACGCTCAAATCTAGATGCTCGCTACTGGGCGCAGCAAACCCGAAATACGGTCGCTTCGATCAGTACGAACCTATAGGAGAGCAGATAAATCTCGAACCTGCACTCATCTCGCGGTTCGACCTTATCTTCACCGTCACCGACCAGCCCGACGAGGAAGAGGACGCGAACCTCGCCGAGCACATCATCCAGACCAACTACGCCGGCGAACTCCACACCCATCGCACGGAGACGAGCGCGTCGAACTACACCGAGGAGGAAGTCGAGACGGTCACCGAGGAGGTCGCACCGACCATCGAACCGGACATCCTGCGCAAATACATCGCCTACGCCAAGCGAAACTGCTTCCCGACGATGACCGAGGAGGCAAAAAGCGAGATACAGGACTTCTACGTGAACCTGCGCTCGCGTGGCTCCGACGAAGACGCCGCCGTGCCGGTCACGGCCCGGAAACTCGAAGCGCTGGTTCGGCTGGCGGAAGCGAGTGCCCGCATCCGGCTGTCGGATACCGTCGAACAGGAGGACGCGGCGCGGTCGGTCGACATCGTCCGGTACTGTCTGGAAGACATCGGGATGGACCCCGAGACGGGCGAACTCGACGCCGACATGGTCGAGACAGGGACCTCCAAGAGTCAGCGCGACCGCATCAAGGACCTGCTCTCGCTCATCGAGAACATCGAAGACGAGTACGACGAGGGCGCGCCGGTCGATGTTATCATCGAGCGCGCCGAGGAGGCCGGGATGGATTCCTCGAAGGCCGAACACGAAATCGACCAGCTCAAACAGAAAGGCGAGGTCTACGAGCCACAGACCGACCACCTGCGAACGACATAGATGGACCGTATCTCTGCACTCCGCAACATCGAGGAAGCGCTGTCGGCCTTCGAGGGCGAGGAGTGTACGCTCCCGGAACTGGAACGGGAAGTGCGGGGCATCCTCCGGACGTACGCGACGGAGTTCGACGACGAGACGCGCGCGTATCGTGCGCGGGGCCCGGCCCGAGTCGACGGGCTGGTCGTTCTTGCGACCTCACGACAGGACGCTCGTGACCGTATCGCCGACCTGCTCTCGGACCCGCCCGAGTTCTCGGTCGAACCGGCCGAGGACGTCTGAATGGGCCAAAACACAAAGCGGTTTAACCGCCAAGGCCGTCCGAAAGACAATACGAACAGATGACAGCAGTCACCGACCAACTCGACGGGGCAACGAACATCCTCCTTGAGGTCCCACCGATGGGGGACGGCAGGGAAGTGTGTACGTCGCTGCTGTCTTCGGGCATCGAGGAGCCGAGCGCCCTCTTCGTCTCGTTTACGCGGCAAGCGAGTGCCTGCCTCGGCCAGTGGGAAGAACACGGGTCGTCGGCACGGAATCTGGGCGTCATCACAGTCGGCGACGGGTCGGCCGATGTCGACCGAGACGATGTCGTCACCGAGACGGTCTCGACGCCGAGTGACCTGACTGGGCTGGGCATCCAGATTGGACAGTTCCTTTCCGAGTGGGAGGCCCCCGTCGTCGTCTGTTTCGACTCGTTGACCTCGCTGTTGCAGTACGTCGACTTCGAGACGGTCTACGAGTTCTTGCACGCGATTACGGGCCAGGTCTATGCGGCCGATGCGCGGGCGCACTTCCACGTCGACCCCGAGGCCCACGACGAGAGCACGGTCGCCGGTCTCACGTCGCTGGTCGACGCCAGCGTCTCGCTGGGCGAGGAGATCCGCGTCCGGACGCGGGACACAATCGAATGATTTAGGCCCGACATCTTCGCAGACGGGCGTGTGCTGCTGGTCATCACCTACTCGCAAGCGGCGCGTCAGACGCTTCGCAACGTCGCCCGCGCTCACGAGGACTGTGTCGTCCGTCACTTCGGCCGGGCGGCGCTGCTCGAGGCGACGGAGTTTGGCGCGTTCCAGGCGCTTCGTCTCCGGGAGAAACACGGGACCGCAGTTCAGGTGGAGTGGACCGAACCGTTCAATGAGTTCGAACGCGTCTCTGCAGGGGTTCGCGAGGCCGCGACGGCCTACGAGGCACGCGAGAAACCGGCGACACCGTACGAGCGCTTTGCCGCCGGTCGTGACCTCCCCGACCCCGACGGGATGCGGGGACGGGAGCTGTGATTTGCGAGGTCGACGGGGCGGTCTCCTGTGGCCGGACGGTGACGCTGTGTGCGTCGGCCGACCCAGAAACCGTCGCCCGTGCTGTCCGCGAGGGCATCGCGAGCGACGGGCAGACGACGGTTCGAGTTCGCGCCCGGCGCCCACACGCGGTCCACGAGCGGGTCGGTGCTGTCCACCCGGAGATGGGGCTTCGTCCCCGGACAGCGCTGGCTGAGGCCGCCCGCGCCCGTGGCCTCTCGACCCCGTTCGACGACGAGATTCGGGCGCGTGCCGAGCGGCTGGCAGACCTGACTATCGAGGACGTCGAGACGGCAGACCAGCGACAAGCCGTGGCCGCGGCGAGCACGGAAACCGAGCGACTCCGGGAGGAGGTCGCACAGACACGCGGTGAACTGATTGCACGGAGGGACCGGGACGACGAGACCGACGGTGTAGCCGAGCGGTTCCGTGACGCCGCCCGGGAGCTCTCGGAAGCCGAGACGACCGCTGTGACAGCCAGGCAGAATCTCACGCGCCGTCGCCGCGAGGCACGGGCCGTCCGCGACCGCCTCGAACAGCGCCTGGCGCTCGAAGACGACCTCGCGAACCTCCGGCGACAGGCACGCGCGGCGCTCGTCGACCGCGTCCGTGACGCGTACGCCTGCGCTGTCGAAGGCGTTCCGGGTGGCCCGGCGCGGGTGACAGACCCCTTCGACGTGGACGCCGTGACGGCGGCACTGGCCGTCGCGCGGATTGCGGCCTTCGACGCGCCGGTCGTGCTTGCGTGTGACCGGTTTCCGAGCGCGCGGGCGGCGAGTGCCTGGCTCGCCACCCCGGTCATCCGCGTCTCCGCACGATAATTTAAATCCGAATCCGAGCCAGACCGCCCATGGTCTCGCTCACCTGTGACACCACGACTGCGGGGGAGGCGACGCTCGTCACCCTCTCGCTTTCGAGCGACGAACCCACCCACGTCCGCGTCGACAACTGCCTCGACGGGCCGGTCTGGCCACCCAGAGAGCAGGGCGTCCCTGCGGCTGGCTGGGACGACGAGGGATTCGCTGGCGTCGTCGATGGAACCCTCGCGCTGGGGTATGCCTGTCCGGCCGACCCCGCCGACCCGCCGGCCCGTCTCGTCGACCAGCGGCCGCCGACCGACGAGGAGACGCCCACTGCACGCAGTCTCGTCCGGGAACTCGGCGACGCTTCCCCGCCACAGGACGCTATCGGCCCGGACACCGGGACACGCCTTCCCGACGCTGACGACTCGGAGACCGATACCGTCCCGCCTGGCGTCGATGACTGGCTCGACGGCGTCACACAGCGACTCGCCGACGCCGACCGTCTCGCCGGTGCGACGTCGGTCGACGAAGCAATCGAGGCCATCGATGCCGTGGGAGGGCCTGAGGAGGTGCGCACACTCCCGGACCGGCTCGCGGCCGACCGGGCGGCCCTGACTGCCGTCGCCGAGCGGTGTGCGACCCTTGCCGACCGCGCGGAGGCGGTCGACCTTCCAGTCGAGACACTCGCCCGCCTGGCATGATTGTGGCAGTCACTGCCGGCAAAGGTGGCGTCGGCAAGTCGACTGTCACGCTGAACCTCGCCGCGGAACTCGACGCCGTCGCCGTCGACGCGGACCTGTCGATGGCAGACCTGCCGGCTGGTCGGGGCCCCGACCTCCACGATGTCCTCGCCGGTCGCGCGGACCCGCTGGAGGCCGTCCACGACGGCGGGCCGGTCTCGTTGCTCCCCTGCGGGCGCTCGCTCGCCGGCGCTCGTGCGACCGACCCGGCTGCACTCGAGGACGTCCTCTCCCGGATTGTGACCAGCTACGGGTGTGTCGTCGTGGACTGTCCCGCCGGGCTCCGCAGTGATGCCGGCGTCCCGTTGCTCGCCGCCGACGCCTGCGTGCTCGTTGCGCGACCGACCGAGCCGGCACTCGCCGACGCGATGCGCGTGCGAGAACTCGCTCGCACCGTCGAGACGCCGCTCGTCCGCGTCGTGTTGAACCGGACCGCCCGGACGGACACGGACGATATCGCCGACGCACTCGGTGCGCCGGTCCTCACCGTGTCCGAATCGGACACGCTCGCCCGCGCACAGCGGGCTGGCCATCCGGTCCGGACAGTCCAGCCGGACTGTCCCGCGGCGGCCCAGTTCGAGAAACTGGCCGACGCCGTTCACTCGACCAGGTCGTAGTACGTCGACCGGAGCGTCACCGGCGTCACGTCTGCGACCGATGCGGCCTCCTTCTGGGTGAGCTTTCGCTCCCCTTCTTGTGCGGCCGTGTAGAGACACGCCGCCGCGACGCCACCGGGGTTGCGGCCGTTGTCGATACCCTCCTCACGGGCGCGCTCGGCGAACTCGCGGGCCCGGCGCTCGACGCTCGTCGGCAGGTCGAGTCTGCTGGCGAAGCGGGCTAGATACTCTTTGGGGTGAATCGGGCCAGTCGGCAGTCCCAGTTCGCAGTTCATCGCGTCGTAGGCCACGTCGAGTTCGTCCCGGCTCGCCCGCGCGGCGTCGACGACCTCGGGGAGGGTACGGGAGACAGAAGCCGTCCGGCAGGTCGCGTACACCGCCGCCGCGGCGAACCCCTCGATAGAGCGTCCCTGTAACAGTCCCTCCTCCTGTGCCGATTCGAAGAGGACACAGGCTCGCTCCTGGATGCTCTCGGGCAGGTCCAGCGCGTTCACGACGTGGTCGATTTCCGTGAAGGCGTAGACGCGATTTCGCTCGGCCTTCGAGGCAATCTGTGTGCGCTTGTGCTGGCGGCGAAGTCGCGCCATCTGGCGGCGCTTCCGTCCCTTCAGGCGCGTCGACCGTCCGATTTCGGTCGAGAGGCCTCTGTCGTGGCGAGAGCGCGTCAGCGGTGCGCCGGTCCGCTCGGGATTGGTCTCGTCCTCGGCGAAAGAGCGCCACTCGGGTCCCGGGTCGATGTTGTGTTCCTCGACCACCAGCCCACACTCCGTACAGACCGTCTCGCAGTCGTCGGCCTGCAGTCGTCCACTACACTCCGGACAGCGCTGTACTGTCGTCGCTGTCGTCATATGCGAACCTTGGCCCGGCTTGCACTTTTAAAACGGAGCCGTTCGGCCGGAATTTGGGGGTGTCGGCTGCGAACTACCTACCGGTGACCGGTCGGTAGTAGAGAACGTCTCCGACCGGTGCCGGTGAGGGCGCTGCGCGGACATCTCGAAGTTTTAAATCCGAAGCGGAACCAGCCTCGACCGATGGGGTTAGACGACATCGCGGCGGGGGTAGAAGTGACGACGGAACAGCGCGACCGGGGCGTCGCGACCGTCGACAGAACCGAGCAATCACTGGCGGCGCGTCTCGACGCCGTGGCGGACGAACTGCCCTGCTCTGGCGAGGCTGCTGCGACTGTCGTCGAGCGCTACGCCGGTGGCGGCAGCATCGGTGTGGCTGCTCGGACTGCCGACGTCGCGCCGATGACCGCCGCGAAGACGCTGCACTTGCTGGGCGAGTCCGTCAGTCCGGTCGGTCCGACCGGACGGGACGTCATCGAGGACTATCTGGCCGGCGAACTGCCCCGAACTGACGCCCGACAGCTCGCCCGCGTCTCCGAGACGGAGTTTGCCCTCGCCGTCTACGTCGAGACCCACGACCCGCTCCCGGAGGCACGGGCAGCCATCGAGGACGCACTTGCAGTCGATGCGGAAACGGACCCGCTGGCAGAAACGAGAAGCGAGACGGCTGATTTGCTCTAACTGGGCGCGATAAACTCGATTGGGTGCTGGTTCGGTCTGTCGAGCAGCGCATCCAGCTGGTCGAGACAGGAGGTCCCGCTTGCCAGTACGGTTCGGTCGCGACCGTCTTCGTCGGTGAACTGCTCACGGATCGGCTCGCCGACGTCCATGCTTAGCTCGTAGTAGTCGGTCTTGTAGCCGAAGGAACCGGCCATGCCACAGCACTCGGTGTCGGAGGTACGCACGTCGTAGCCCAGTTGTCGGAGCACTGTCTCGGTGTACGTGTCGACGCCCAGTGTTCGACCCTGGCAGTGGCCGTGGTAGGCGACGCGGTCGGTGCCGGTGTCGGTCGGGTCGCTGAGCCGACTGGCGTCGGCGCCGTTCTCGATGCGGCCGTAGACGTACTCTAAGACCTCGTAGCTCGCGTCGGCCAGCCGTTTGTGGGACTGCTCGGGCAGGAACTGCTCGTACTCGCGTTCGAACATCGCCAGCGCGCTGGGTTCGACGACGACGATGTCGCGCCCGGCGTCGACGTGTTCGGCGAGTGCGGCGTAGACACCGTGGGCGTGTTTCTCGGCCGTCGCGACCATCCCCTGTGAGAGCGGCGCGCGCCCGCTCGATGGGGCCTCGGGGACGAGCACCTCGACGCCGAGCGCTTCGAGCGTGCGCACGGTGGCTTTCCCGCGCTCCGGCGCGACGCGGTTGGTGTAGAGGTCGGGATACACGACGACCTGTCTCTCGGGGTCGTCGACAGTCGATTCGCGTGTCTCTGCCCACTCCCGAAACGTTTCGCTCGCGAACGTCGGCAGGTCACGGCGCCGGTCGACACCGAGGACCCGCTCCATCGCGGCCCGAGCGACGCCGGTGTCGGCGACCCAGTTCGACAGCGGTGCGGTCGCGTTCCCCACCTTCGCAAGCGTCGAAAAGTTCCCGAAAAAGCGCTTGCGCAGTGAGAGCCCGCCGGGTTCCTCGTCGGGGGTCAGTCCCTCGACCAGCGAGTCGAAGCGGTCGGGGTCGGCGCCACGATTGATGCGGTCGCGGACGACGGTGTTTATCCAGGGGATGTCGATGCCAACCGGACAGGCATCGACACAGCGCGAACAGCCGGTACAGAGGTCGTTGAACTCCGCGGCGGTGTCCTCGCCCTCGATGCCGGCCTCCCAACCGGTCGCGATGCCGCCGGAGTACGTCTCGCCGCCGAAGGCGTGGCCGCCGACCGACTGGAAGTTCCCACAGGAGTTCGAGCAAGCAGAACACCGGATGCAGTACAGCGTCTCGCGCAACTGGTCGTCCTCGCGCATCGCCATCCGGCCGTTGTCGATGAGCACGAGGTGGAATTCCCGGTCGTCGCTGTCGCCGAGTGGCTCCTCGTCGTCGTGGACGGTCGGGGCCCCGACCGGTGGCGTAAACAGCGAGAGATAGGAGGTGATGTCCTGTCCGGTGCCCGAGCGACCGATGAGTTCGACGAACGGCGCGAGGTCCTCGACGCTCGGGATGACTTTCTCGACGCCCGCGACGGCGATGTGGGTGTCCGGGACGGCGACCGTCTTGCGGGCGTTACCCTCGCTCGTGACCAGCGCCATCGTCCCCGAGTCCGCCGTGAGGAAGTTCGCGCCGGTCATTCCCACGTCGGCCTCGAGAATCTGTTCGCCCAGCCGCTCGCGGGCGAAGTGCGTCAGCTCTTTGGCGCTCTCCAGTGGCTCGTCGAGGTCGAACTGCTCGGCGAAGAGGTCGGCAATCTCCTCGCAGGACTTGTGGATAGCCGGCGCGACGATGTGGGAGGGTGCCTCCTCGGCCAGCTGGAGCACCCACTCCCCGAGGTCCGTCTCGACGACGTCGATACCGCCGTTCTGGAGATGTTCGTTGACCTCGATTTCCTCGCTGGTCATCGATTTCGATTTGATGACGCGGTCGGCGTCGACGTTGTCACAGATCTCCCGGATGTGGCGGTTGGCATCGGCCTCGTCCTCGGCGATGTACACCGTACCGCCGTTTTCTTCGACGCTTTCCTCGAGTTTGTCGAGCAACTCTGGCAGGCGCTCGATTGCGTCTTCTTTGATTTCGCGAGCCTCGGCTTTCAGACCCTCGTAGTCGTCGAGTTTGGCAACGGAGTCGTATCGGCCCTGATTGAACCCGCGGGTGTTCCCTGCGACGGCATCGCCCTCCGTTTCCAGCAGGTGGCGGATACGGGCGGCTTTCTCACTCCGCGGTGGGGATTCGCTGGCCGTCATCGGTCCTCCACCACCACGATGTGGACGGCACGCGGGCCATGAGCTCCTTTCACGAGCGCACCCATGTCAGCCGTCGCACTCGGTCCGGTGGCGATGACTGCGTCGGCGCTGTCGGTGCGCATCCACTCGCCGAACTCCTCGAAGGCAGTCGGCATGTCCGGGACGATGTCGCTGGCGGCGACGACGGCGACGTGTGTCTCGCCGAACAGACTCACCGGCTCCTCACCGGCCGTCTCGCGGATGACTACCGACCCGTAGTCGGCGATACCGAGAGCGGCCTGGGTGATGCCCGTCGCTGCCCCCGTTACCTCGGCGCCGTTCGGGTCGAGTGTCACCGGGAGATTCGAGAGCGAGATGCCGTCGATGCCGAGTTCGACGCCGACTGCGGGCTCTTCGAGCAGGTCGGCGAGGACATCTTCGACATCGTCTGCTGTCGTGTGTGTCACTTTCCCGTCGACTCGCTGGGCTGCCTCGGTAAACCTCGACAGGCGGTCGGTTGTCGCATCGTTTGTACTCATCACTCAGTGCTATATAGTGCCACAGACAAGGCTTTACCGCTGTTTTGCGGTATCGTCCGGCGGGGCACCCTAGCCGAGCAGTCCATCGAGTCGGCCACTTGATTCGAACTCGAGTGAGAGTGTCACGTCGAGAGCGGCCTCGGCGGCGTCGGCGACGGCCGGCGCGAACGCCGTCTCGGTGTCCAGACAGGACGGACAGCGCGCGGGGGCTGTCGTCTCTGCGACCGGGACCCGCGCGTCCGCGTCGGTGACGACCGCCTCCTCGTCGGTGAAGTTCGCGAGGACGGCGTCGAGCGATTCGCCCACGTCCTGCAGTCGGCCGGACAGCCGTGCGAGTGCGTCCTCGCCGCGGGCGCTGTCCGGCGTGACCGCGACGATGCGGTCGGCCGCGTTGACCGCCGCGACGGCCTGGTTTGTCGCGACCGGCGGCGTGTCCACGACGACCACGTCGTGTGAGAGCGCGATGGCGGCAATCTGTTTCTCCAGTCGCTCGGCCGCCCCCGCGGTCTTCGCGCGGGCGAGTCGCTCGAACGGCGCTCGCGCCGGATACAGCGACAGTTGGCCGGGCGTCTCCAGACCGGCCGGCTGGACGACCGAGTCCAGTTGCGCGTCGTCTGTGACCAGTGCCGTCACGTCCGCGTCGATGGTCTCCACGTAGTCGGCGAGCCCCTGCGTCTCGTAGGCCGCGTCGACGACGGCCACGTCCCGCCCCGTTCGCGTCAGCGTTGCCCCAATCTCCACTGCGAGCCGCGTCGTCCCGGCGCCGCCGGCCGCCCCGACGAGCGCGAGCGTCCGTGTCATGGGCCTCTCTGCTGCCCTCCCACTGAAAAAAGTACGCGATTTGCTGGCTGCTCGAGATGGCTCAGACAAACCACGCAACCGCCGCACCGACCATAGCCGCTGCAACGTCTTCGACGTAGACGTACGCGAATGTCTCTGTCAGAACAGCCGTTTCGGCGACTCTATAGAATCCGACAACTGGTGTGTCGTACAGCGGTGTGAGTAACGCATTGTACGCCGCGAGTACCACCAGCCCTATTCCGGCCAGTCGAATGGCTGTTCGCGTCGCGGACCGGAGACGAATGCCGAGCACTTCCGACGAGAGTTTCCACCGTCGAACCCGCGACGAACTCGACGACTGTGGCGCTGGGTCCTGTGGACCATCTTTTGTTTCGACTGCCGGCGACGTATCAGACGGGGGCTCTCTGACGGTGCTTCCCGGTGTTGATCGGTCGTCCATCTCCATCGGCTCAGGCGCTTCGACGTCGTTGTTTCGGTCCGTGTGCTGTCCCGAGATGTGGGCTGTCGACTTTCCGCCCTGTCCTGATTCGGGAACGTGCAGTGGACAGTCGTGTTTTTCGGGGAGGCGGTGGTCTCCACAGAACTGCGAGTTGCAGTGTGTACACGTAAACGGGTGGTCGACCTCGGTACCACAGTGAGCACACGTTGCCATCTGTGGCTCCTATTGTGCGTCCCGAATCGCCTCGGCAATCTCGCCCATCTCCTCATCCGGAACATCAGCGCCGGTAAACAGCGAGTGAATCGGCTTGCCGCCGTCTTCGGCAAAGCGGGGGACGATGTGGCAGTGGACGTGTGGCACTTCCTGCCCGGCGTCCTCGCCGTTGTTGAACGCGACTGTCGACGCGGGGGCGTCGACCGCGTCCTCGACGGCCGGCGTAATCTCGTTGACCAACTCGAAGACGTCGCCGGCAGTCTCGGCCGGCATGTCGCCGACGCGCTCGTGGTGGGCTTTGGGGATGACCAGCGTGTGGCCGCGTGCGAGCGGGTTCACGTCGAGAAAGGCGTACGCGGTCTCGGTCTCTGCGACTGTGTTGCTCGGAATCTCGCCGTTGATAATCTGACAGAAGATGCAGTCCTCGCTCATACTCGTGGGGTCGCCCGCCGTCGCTATCAAGCTTTGGCTGCCGCAGTGAACCGCCCGACTGGGCCGCGATGGTTCACGTATTGCGGTGTACCTTTTTGGGGTTGACAGCAGAACGGATATGCGACCATGGTATCTGGTGCCACTGAACCGCCGGAAGTGACTGTCGAGGAGATTCAGACGGTCGACGACGACCATTTCAACGAGGACGCTGTCGCTATCGTCACCGGTGGGGGGTCCGGCATCGGACGCGCGACGACAATCGCACTCGCACACAACGGTCTGACCGTCGTCGCGACGGACGTCGACGAGGAGGGACTCGCCGAAACCGTCGAGAAGGCTCGAGCGTGTGACGCTGCCGAGAACGTCGAGACGGTGACTGCCGACCTCGTCAACGAGGACGACATCGCAAGCATGGTCGAGGCCGCCGCGGAACTGGGCGATCTGCGCTACGTCGCCAACATCGCGGGACTCCAGCACATCTCGCCTATCGAGGAGTTCCCGACAGCGAAATTCGACGAGTTACTCGACGTGATGCTCCGTGGCCCGTTCCTCGTCACCAAACACGCCATTCCTCATATCCGTGCCACCGACGACGGCGTCGGCGCTATCGGCAACATGGCCTCGATTCACAGCCACATCGCCACCCAGGACAAGGTCGCGTACATGTCCGCGAAGTTCGGTCTGCGCGGGCTCACGCAGTCTATCGCTGCCGAAGGCGAGGGCACGCTTCGCTCCTTTAGCGTCTCGACGGGCTACGTGAAGACACCGCTCGTCACGAATCAGATTCCCGACACCGCCGAGGAGCGAGGCATCAGCGAGCAGGAGGTCGTCGAAGACGTCATGCTCGGCGAGTCCCGCGTCAAGGAGATGATGGCACCAATCGACGTGGCCAACCTGTTTACCTTCGGCTTCTCCAAGCGTGCCCGCCATCTCAACGGCGGGGACCTCACCTTCGAGGGCGGCCACCTCTACACATACTGACCGACGGCTGGGCGACTTGGGACGCGAACGACTCTCGCCGTCTGGTAACGCTAGACCAGTACGTCCACTTCGTACCCTGCCGCTTCGAGGGCGGCAACGAGTTCGTCGACGTGGTCCGGGCCGCGTGTCTCGACGTCGAGTTCCACCTCGGCGTCGTTCATCGCCACGTCCCGGGAGGTCCGGTCGTGCTGGATGGCGTAGATATTCGCTCCCGTTTCGGAGATGATACTGACCAGTTCCTCCAGCGCGCCGGGCCGGTCCTCCAGAATCGTCCGGAAGCGCAGATAGCGTCCGGTCTCGGCCAGGCCACGGACGATGACCGTCGTCAGCGTGTTCATGTCGATGTTGCCGCCACACAGCGCCGGGACGATGGTCTCGTCGTCGTCGTAGTCGAACGTCTCGAACATGAGCGCGGCCAGCGGGACTGCACCCGCGCCCTCGACCAGCGTTTTGCCGCGTTCTAACAGCGTCGTCAACGCGACGGCAATCTCGTCGTCGGAGACGGTCACCACCTCATCGACGCGCTCCTGAATCACCTCGAACGTTTTCTCGCCGACAGTCCTGGTTGCGATGCCGTCCGCGATGGTGTCGACGGCGTCCAGTTCGATACGTTCGCCTTTCTTCAGGGACCGGGCGACGCTCGATGCGCCCTCTGCCTGGACGCCGATGACGCGCACGTCGGGGTCTTTGCCTTTCAGCGCCGTCGCGACGCCGCTGATGAGCCCGCCGCCGCCGATGGGGACGACCACTGTCTCGACGCTTGGCAGGTCTTCGATAATCTCTAAGCCGATGGTCCCCTGGCCTGCCATCACCATCTCGTCGTCGAACGCGTGCAGGTAGTAGCGGTCCTCTTCGGCTTCGAGTTCGTGGGCGTACTCGGCGGCAGCGGCGTAGTCGACTCCCTCCAGTACGACCTCGGCGCCGTAGCTCCGGGTCGCCTTCACCTTCGAGATGGGGGCGTTCTCGGGCATCACCACCTTCGCGTCGACGCCCATTCGCGTGGCCGCGAGCGCGACGCCTTGCGCGTGGTTGCCGGCGCTCGCGGTGATGACGCCAGCCGCTCGCTCGGCCTCCGGAAGCGTCGCGATACGGTTGGTCGCGCCGCGAATCTTGAACGCGCCAGTGCGCTGGAACGTCTCCAGTTTCAGGTGGACGTCCGTGCCGGTCATCGCCGAAATCGTGTGTGAGTAGTCAAGCGGCGTGTGCCGGGCGGTCTCTGCGACCCGGTCCCGGGCCGCCAGTACGGCCGACAAATCGAGCATAGTCGGTACTACCCCAGCGCGATGCATAAACGTCGGGAGATAGCCCGAAAGACGGCACGCTCACCGCCAAAACATAGAGCGTGTGACGTGCAGTCGCGACTGCACCCGAATCGATGGAGTCTGGTAACTTAAACCCTCGGGAGAAATCATCGATACAGAACCGCAATATGGAAGCCGAATGTTGCGCCCGTCAGACGGGTGGCACACGACCGTCTCACTACTTAAAGGAGGAACCGTCTGAGATGCCGACGTGCGCGCGCTTCGGGTCTCGCAGTGCTCGCTAACTACTCGCGCAAAAACTTGGGGAAAAAGCGCCTCACTCCGTTCGGCGTGCTACTGCTCGCTCAACCAGACGAGCAATCCTTTCTGGGCGTGCAACCGGTTCTCCGCCTGGTCCCAGACGATGGCGGTGTCACTTTCGAGGACGTCGTCGGTTACCTCTTCGCCGCGGTGGGCGGGCAGGCAGTGCATCACGGCCCGGTCGCCGACACGGTCGGTAGTGAGCTGGAACCCCTCGAAATCCGCCAGTTTCTGCTCGCGTTTGTCCTCTTGGCCCATGCTGACCCACACGTCCGTGTACACGACGTCGGCGTCGGCGATGGCCTCCTCGGGGTCGGTCGTCGTCTCGGGTGCGCTCCCGAGTTCGTCGGCCCGCGCCAGCACGTCGTCGTCGATTCCGTACCCCTCGGGTGTCGCGACGGTAAGGTCGAGTCCGACCATTGCCGCACCGAGGACGAAAGACTGGGCGACGTTGTTGCCGTCGCCGACCCACGCGACGGAGGTGTCGAAGCCAAAGCGTTCGCGAATCGTCAGCAAGTCCGCGAGCGTCTGGCAGGGGTGGGCGTCGTCAGTGAGCCCGTTGACCACCGGCACCGTCGCGTACTCGGCGAGGTCGACGATGTCTTGATGGTCGAACACCCGCGCCATGATGAAATCGACGTACCGAGAGACGGCACGAGCGGTGTCCTTGATCGGCTCGCCGTGGCCGAGATGGATGTCGTCCGGGCCGAGAAAGATGGCGTGGCCGCCAAGCTGTGTCATTCCCGTCTCGAAGGAGACCCGCGTCCGCGTCGAGGGTTTCTCGAAAATCATGCCCAGCGTCTGGTCTGCCAGTGGCTGGGCGGCCGTCCCGTCTTCCTGGGCGGCCTTGATGTCGGCCGCCCGGTCCAGGACGGCGTGCAGTTCGTCAGTCGTGAGGTCGTCGACGTCAACGAAATCCATAGTTAGCAGAGCCGCTCCGTGGCGGTTTCAAGGACCGCCACTGCCTTATCGTATTCGTCCAAAACGAGGTGTTCGTTGGGTGCGTGGTCTAAGTCCGAATCGCCGGGGCCGTAGGTAATCATCGGACAGTCCCAGTGCTGTGCGAAGACGTTCATGTCGCTCGTGCCGGTCTTCCGGAGCAGTCGCGGGTCGCCGCCTTCCTTGCGAATCGCCCCGCGGAACGCTCGTGCGACTTCGTTGCGCGGACTCATCATCACCGGCTCGACCCGGTCGTCCCAGTTGACCCGGTCGGCCACGTCGAGATAGCCGTCCGTAATCTCGATGACCTCTTCGGTGGTCATCGACGGCGGCACGCGCAGTTGCACGTCCATCGTCGCCTCGACGGAGAGGCCATCGACCGAGAGGCCGCCGTCGATGTCGATTGGCTTTGGCGTCACGCGCTCGAAGACCGGCTGCCACTCGTCGTGGGCGAACTCGTCTTCGACGGTGGCCCACCACTGGATGGCGTCCTGAATCGCGTTGTTCTCCGGGCGGGAGGTGTGCCCCGACTCGCTGGTCGCGACGTACGTCCCGGCGACGAGCCCCCGGTAGCCCAGCGTGATGCCGTCCCAGCCGGAGGGTTCGCCGTTGATGACGGCGTCGGGTTCGCCCTCGCGGTCCTCGACGACGAACCGACTCCCGCGGGAGTCGACTTCTTCGCCGACCACGCCGAGGAAACTCGCCCCGGTCCGGACTGCGGCGACGGCCATCGACGCCAGCGGTCCCTTCGCGTCGACGCTGCCCCGACCCCAGAGGACGTCACGGTCGCCACCGGCGTCAACGGGACCGTTCCCGCCCCAGTGGGCGTCCTCGTCGGGCATCCGTTCGACCCGAACCGGAATGTCGCCGGGGACGGTGTCGATGTGTGAGGTCAGCAGGACGCTGTCGTCGGCGGGCGCTCGCAGATTGCCCATCTCGTCTATCCACACCTCACGGTCGTGTGTCTCGAAAAATGTCTTCAGTTGCTCGGCACAGGCCCGCTCGTTGCCGGTCACCGACGGAATGGCGACGAGTTTCTCGATGAGTTCGCGGGCTTCGCTGCGCTGGGTCGTCCCGCTCATGTGCTCACCTCCAGCCACGACAGCGCGCTCGCGGGCCGTTCCCGCTTGCGATTCCGAGTCGCGTGGCAACTTGCCTCACTCATTGATGACCTCCACCAGCGCGTCGACCACGCTGTCGGCGTGCTCTTTCGTAATCGTCAGCGGCGGGAGCAGACGCACCACAGTCCGGCCGGCTGGCAGCGCCAGCAGCTGGTGGTTCAACGCCAGTTCTTTCAGGATACGGTTCGCGCCGCGCTTGACCTCGATGCCGACCATGAGCCCCTCGCCACGGACTTCGCGTGCGCCGTCGCCGAGTTCCGATTCGAGTTGCCCACGAAGGTACTGGCCGACATCGGCGGCGTGGGCGGGAATCTCCTCGTCGACGATGGTCGATACGGTGGCCTCGGCGGCCGCTGAGATGACAGGACCGCCGGAGAACGTCGAGGCGTGGGAGCCGTAGTTGTCGGCAATCCAGTCCCGACACAGCGTCGCGCCGATTGGCAGGCCGTTGCCCAGCCCTTTCGCGGACGTAATCATGTCGGGGACGACACCGGAGTCTTCTGCGGCCCACAGCGACCCCGTCCGTCCCATGCCGGTCTGGACTTCGTCGAAGATGAGCGCTGCGCCGGCGTCCTCGGTCACCTCGCGGGTGCGCTGGAGGAACTGGTCGCTGGCGGGATTGATGCCGCCCTCGCCCTGGACGGGCTCGACGATGACCGCCGCCGTCTCGTCGTCGACGGCTTCGGCCATCGTTTCTGGGTCGTCGTAGGGAACGAACTCGACGTCGCCGATGAGTGGCTCGTAGGGTTTCTTGTACTTGTCCTTCCAGGTGGTCGCCAGCGACCCCATCGTCCGACCGTGAAAGCCCTGCATCGTGGCGACGATCTTCGAGTTGCCCGTCGCCGAGCGGGCGAACTTCAGGGCCGCTTCGTTGGCCTCCGTGCCGGAGTTACAGAGCCACACCTTCCCGATGGGGTCGGGTGCGGTCTCGGCCAGCCGCTCGTACAGTGCCGTCCGAGCGGCGTTGGGGTAGGACGCCTGCACGTAGGTCAACTTCGAGAGTTGCTCGCTGACGGCCGACTGCACGGCGTCGTGGTCGTGGCCCAGCGGGACGCAGGCGTAGCTTGCGCCCATGTCCAGATACTCGGTACCGCTGTCGTCGTAGAGGAAGGAACCGTCCCCCTCCTCGATTTGGATGGGTTTCTCCGAGAAGACGAATCCGCTCACTGTTCGTCACCTCCTTCTGCGAGTGCGCTGGGATAGACGTGCGTCCCGTCTCCCTCCAGCGCGGTGGCAATCGGTCGCTCTAAGTTGGCGTCGGCGACGACGACTTCGTTCGCGCCCGCTTCCAGTGCTTCCTTGATTGCCATGACTTTCCGACTCATGAATCCCTCTGCGGCCGCCTCCAGTCGCTCCCAGTCCTCGGGCGTCTCGACCTCCCGAATCAGCGTCTCGCGGTCGTCGGGGTCTTCGAGGATGCCGGGGACGTCCGTCAACAGTACGAGCGTCCCGTCGAGTTCGCCTGCGATGGCGGCAGCCGACCGGTCGGCGTCCGTGTTGACCGGAGTCACGTCTCCGTCGTCAGCGCCGGCCATCGGCGGACTCACGACGGGCGTATAGCCATCAGAGAGCAACGATTCGAGCAGGTCGCCGTTGACCTCCTTGAGACTGCCCGAGTGGTCGCCGCGGCGAATCTTCTTTTTCCCGTCTTCGACGACGCGGACGGCCGATTTCCGGGGGCCGTGGAGGAGCTTTCCGTCCACGCCCGAGAGGCCGACGGCGTCGACGCCCTCGCTCTGGAGACTTGCGACCATCTCCGTGTTGAGGAGGCCGGGCATCACCATCTCGAAGACGTCCATCGTCTCCTCGTCGGTGAATCGGCCGACGACGCCGCTCGGCGTCTCGACGTACTCCGGGCCGATGCCGAGTCGTTCGAGCGTGTCGTCGACGGCTGTCGAGCCACCGTGGGTGACGACCACGTCGTATGGCCCAGCGCCACCCTCTGGGGCAGCCTGCTGGTCCGGGTCACCCGTGACGAGCGATGCAACGTCGGCGATGGCACTTTCGGGGTCGACCGCGCGAGCGCCACCGATTTTGATAACTACTGTCATGAAAACACTCACCTCGTGACTACGGCGCACCGACGGGGTGCAGTCCCTGGAACTCGAGTCCGGCCGTCTCCTCGATGCCCAGCGCGACGTTTGCGGCGTGGACCGCCTGGCCCGCCGAGCCTTTCATCATGTTGTCGATGGCCGAGAACACGACCAGCCGCTTGTTGCTGGCGTCGAGTTCGAACCCGACCTCCGCCCTGTTCGTGCCGGCGACGGCCTTGGGTTCGGGGTAGCGGTAGACGCCACCGCCGCCCGCGACCAGTTCCACGAACGGCTCCTCTTCGTAAGCGCCGCGATAGGCTCCCCAGAGGTCCCCCTTCGAGACGGGTTCGCCGGGGAAGACGTGACAGGTTGCGCTCGCGCCGCGAGTCATGTCGACGGCGTGGACGGTAAAGGACACGTCCAGTCCGAGGAACTGCTCGATTTCGGCCTCGTGGCGGTGCCCGGTCGGCGCGTAGGGGCGAACGACACCCGAGCGCTCGGGATGAGAGGAGGCCTCGCCGCCACCAGCGCCGCCCTCGCTGGAGCCGACCTTCACGTCGATGACGATTTGCTCGTCACCACTGAGGATACCCTCCTCGACGAGCGGGAGCAGCCCCATGATGGTTGCCGTGGCGTTACAGCCGCCGGAGGCGATGAGGTCAGCACCGGGTAGCTCGTCGCGTGTGAGTTCAGGGAGCGCGTAGACGGCGTCGTCGAGCAGGTCGGGCTGTTCGTGGCCGTCGTACCACTCCTCGTACTGAGCTTCGGTGTTCAGACGGAAATCCGCCGAGAGGTCGACGACCGTGTCGGCGGCGTCCTGGAAGGCGTCGATACGCTCCATCGAGACGCCGTGGGGAGTTGCCGCAAAGAGGACGTCGACCGATTCGAGGTCTTCGGGATGGGAGAAGCGAACGTCGGTGTGGCGGAGATTCGGGTGTGCGTGCCCGATAGTCTTGTTTTCCTTCGACCGACTGGTGGCCTGAACGAGTTCAAACTCGGGGTGGCCATCCAGCAGGCGGAGCAGTTCCCCGCCGGTAAAGCCGCTGGCACCGACGACACTCGCGGAATAGGTCATGTCGATACCTCTGTATCCGTCTCGGATTCGACTTTCGTTTCGAGCCAGTCGACCACGCGTGCAGGTACGTCAACGTCAGTCACGCCATCGAGCGCTTTGAACTCGACGTTGTGGTTGACTTCGTGGACGGTGTAGCCCGTCGGATTGCCGTCTTCGTCCACACCGGTCTCCATCAAGTCGACGCCGAGCAGGCCACCGCCGACGGCGTCGCTGGCCTCTTTGACCAGTCGGCGCGCTTCGTCGTCGAGTTCGAACTCGGCGGTGTCGGCACCTTTCGCGGCGTTGGTCAGCCAGTGGTCCGAGGAACGGACCATCGCGGCGACCGGTTCGCCGTCCGTGGCCAGCACGCGAATGTCGCGGCCGGGCTTCTCGACGAACTCCTGGATGTAGAACACCTTGTGCTCGTAGTGGCCCAGCACTTCCTTGTGTTCGAGGACGGCCTCGGCCGCCGAGTCGCTCTCGAGTTTCGCCATCAGGCGGCCCCACGAACCGATGACCGGCTTGATGACGCAGGGGTAGCCAAAGTCCTCGATAATCTCCATGGCGGCGTCTTTGGTGAACGCGACTTCGGTCGTCGGCGTCGGGACACCGGCCGCTTCGAGCGCGAGGCTGTTTTTCACTTTGTCCGCACAGACTTCGGCGACTTCGGCGCCGTTGACGACCGGAACGTCGTACGTGTCGGCAAACTCCGTCGTGTAGAGACTCCGGGAGGTCGCCAGACAGCGGTCGACCAGAACGTCGACACCGTCGAAGGCTTCGGGCGGCTCAGAGAGGCCAAACCGCTGTTTGCGAACGTCTATCTTTGCAACGTCGTGGTCGCGCTCGCGCAACTCCGAGAGCAAGAGCTTCTCGTCTTTGCGGATGCGCGAGTAGAGGATTCCGACTTTCATGTGTGTCTCCAGGGAGTTGGCCGGTCGTACCCGGCCGGTGTCTCGCGGTGTACGTTCCAGCGACGAACACGCTGGCCGCTACTCGTGTGCACCGCTCGACCGTGACGAGACCCGCGCTGCCTCGGAACGCTCGGCACCGCCGTGGCCAGTGGCTGCCCACGACGCTCGCGGGTCGCGTACACCTCACTCACCCCAGTCTTCTTCGAGTTCGGGTGCCGTATCGAGTTCGACGGGGTCGTCGTCGATGACTTCGAGCTCGGCACCGCAGGTCGAACAGTCGACAATCTCTCCGACTTCGAGGTCGTCGTGCAGGGTCACGTCGCCCCCGCACTCGGGACAGTCTGCCATTGTACCTGTGAGTGAACCGTCTATCGACTTAAAGCCTTCGAACCTGTCAGAAGAACTTGGTGACGCACACACAACTCTAAGCGTGTGTAGTGGGTATTTTCGAGATGTACCGAATCTTATATTCAGAGTTCTGGTATGTTTTCCCCGGACGGGGATCGTCGTCGGACTCGGCTGGGTCGCAGGCGGCGACTGTCAGTGCTCGCACTCAGTGGTGCCTGCTCGCCATGTGTCAGCCCGTCAGACATAGGTGTCCACCTCCGACTGGAGTGTCGCTGCTGCGTCGTCGACGGCCGAGTGGCGCTCGTCGACGGCGTCGCGGTCCGTGGCCAGCGTCTCCCTGGCACGGTCGAGATGCTGGCCAACGGCGTCGGGTGCCGGCCCGCCCCGCGAGTCGCGCATCGCGACGCTCTCGCTCGGGTCGAGTGCGTTCTCGATTTCCGCCTTCGGGACGTGGGCAGTCAGCGACTCCCCGAGGACCGCTTCGCTCGCGGCGTCAAGTTCCGCGAATCCGGGGTCGTCGCTTTGCTCCGCCGCGCTCGCGACCAGTTCGTGGGCGGTCCGGAAGGGGACACCCGACTGGGCGAGCAGGTCGGCGACGCCCGTCGCCGTCGCAAATCCTTCACCGGCGGCCATCGCGAGTTCGTCGGCCGGCCAGTCCGCGGTCGATACCGCACCGACGGCGACTTCGACGCTCTCGCTCACGGAGTCGATGGCGTCCCAGGCGTGTCGACCGGCACGTTGCAGGTCGCGGTTGTACGCCCGCGGCAGTCCCTTCAGCGTCGTCAGCAGTCCCTCCAGTCCCGCGGTCGCGTCGCCGGTCCGGCCCCGGACCAGTTCCAGCGTGTCCGGGTTCTTCTTCTGGGGCATAATCGAGGACGTGGAAGCGTAGTCGTCGTCGAGTTCGACGAAGCCGCGGTTGGCGAAGACGACCATATCCTCCGCAAGTCCCGACAGTGTCGTCGCAAGCGTCGCCGTCGCCGCGGTGGTCTCGACGAGGAAATCCCGCGCGGCCGCGGCGTCCATCGAGTTCTCGACGAGACTCTCGAAGCCAAGCAGTTCGGCGGTGCGCTCGCGGTCGACGTCGAACGGCGTCCCTGCGAAGGCGGCGCCGCCGAGTGGCGACTGGTTGATGCGCCCGTAGGCATCGAGCAGCCGGGCCGTGTCGCGGGCGAGCGCCTGCTCGTAGGAGCAAATCCAGTGTGCGACCGTCGTCGGCTGAGCCGGCTGGAGGTGGGTGTAGCCGGGCATCACTGTCTCGGTGTGCTCGGCAGCCACCGCGAGCAACTGCTCGCGAGCCTCGACCACTGTCTCCAGCAGCGCCAGCACGTCGGCACGGAGGCGGTAGCGGATACACGCGGCCACTTCGTCGTTGCGCGAGCGGGCGGTGTGCATCCGGCCGCCCTCCGGGCCGACGCGCTCGATAACTGCCGTCTCGATTGCCTCGTGGACGTCCTCGCCGTCGGGCAGGCCGCCGTGACCCGCTTCTTCGATGTCGTCGAGCGCACGGAGTATCGCGCTCGCGTCCTCGTCGTCGACGATGTCCTGCTCGGCCAGCATCACGACGTGGGCGCGGTCGACAGCGAGGTCAGCCTCGAAGATGCGCTCGTCGTCGGCAAGCGAGGAGAGAAACTCGCGGGCGGGGCCGCCGCTGAAGCGGTCGCGGCGAACCACGGCGTCGTCGGTGCTCTCCTCACTCATCGGATTAGTCCTCCTGGCGCGCGTTCTCCATGGCCCGCTTGGCCAGGCGCGACTGGAAGCCGTGGTACTTGGCGACGCCGGTGGCGTCCTGCTGGGTGATGCCGCCCTGGACGTCCTCCTCGTCGAAGGACGCGGCCGATTCGGAGTAGACGGCGTACTCGCTCTCGCGGGCGACGGGGCGGCAGTGGCCACCCTCCAGTTTCACCGTGACGGAGCCGTTCACGCGCTCGTTGGTGTTGTCGATGAAGCCCTCCAGTGCGTCGACGAATGGTGCGTCGACGAGTCCCTGATACCCCTTCTGGGCCCACTGCTGGTCGATTTGCTGTTTGAACTGGCGCTCTTCCTGGGTGAGCACGAGCTGTTCGAGTGCCTCGTGAGCGGTCAGCAGAACAGTGGCGGCGGGGTGCTCGTAGTTCTCGCGGACTTTCAGCCCGAGCATGCGGTCTTCCATCATGTCCGTGCGGCCGACGCCGTGGGCACCGGCCTGCTCGTTGAGTTGTTCGACCAGCGAGACGGGGTCGATAGCCTCGCCGTCGAGGGCGACCGGAACGCCGTCCTCGAACTCGATGTCGACGAGTTCGGCGTCCTTGCCGCTTGGATTCTGTGTCCAGTCGTAGATGTCGTCCTCGGGAATCGTCGCGGGGTCTTCGAGTTCGGAGCCCTCGATGGAGCGACTCCAGAGGTTGGTGTCGATGCTGTAGCGACCTTCGCTCCCGCCCTCGACGGGCAGGTCGCGCTCGGCGGCGTACTCCATCTCCCACTCGCGGGTCAGGCCGAGTTCGCGGACGGGCGCGATGACCTCGAGGTCCGAGTCGCGCCAGACGGCCTCGAACCGGAGCTGGTCGTTGCCCTTGCCGGTACAGCCGTGAGCGACGGCATCACAGTCCTCTTCGATGGCGACTTCCAGGATTGCCTTGGCGATGACCGGGCGTGCGAGCGCGGTCCCCAGTGGGTAGCCCTGGTAGGTGGCGTTTGCCTTCACCGAGCGCAGACAGAGGTCGGCGAACTCCTCGCGGGCGTCGACGACGTGGTTGTCGACGCCGAGCGCGTCGGCGGTCTCTTCGGCTTCGACGAACTCTTTTTCGGGTTGCCCGACGTCGACGGTGACGCCGATGACCTCGTCGTAGCCGTACTCCTCTTCGAGCAGCGGAACGCAAACTGTCGTGTCGAGCCCACCGGAGAAGGCGAGCGCGACGCGGTTTTGTTCTGGCATGTGTTGTGAGTGTGCCGGGTGGTTAATATCCGTCCCGAAACCCAGCGGTGGACGGTGACTGAAATTCAATCAAAACAGGGGGAGAGATAGTGTCGGGCCTAACGGCCCGGTCGTCGTCGGGACCCACGGCTGGAGTTGCGAGAATCGGTGGTGTGAGTCCCGGTCATGTACGAACATCTACCCGGAGTACCGTACAAATATCTTCCGAGACCTCTCCGGTGTGTGGGCTGGTGGCGTGGGTCAGTTCCGGCGAGTTCACTCCGTCACTCCGTTCAGTCGTTCTCTCGCCGACCTTCGCAAACTCAGGGGTGTTGCTCAGTGCCGTCGGCCCACCGCGAGGAGTCCCGCAATCGCCGCGACGACTGCAACGACGCCGAAGCCGGGACCGGAATCCCCTGCCGAGTCGTCGGTCGTCGCGTCACTGCCGGGTTCCGTTTCGTCTCCAGTGGCGGTTTCCGCCGGGGCGGTCGTCACGAGTTCGAACCCATTCAGGTCTGTTCCGTCAGTCCAGGTGAGATGTCCCGCTGTCTGCTGGTCCGGCGAGGGCGTCACCGACGAGACGGTGTACTCGTCGGGAACGATGACGTGGAACGCCCGCTCGGTCGTAAAGCCACTCGCGAACGGTTCCGTCAGGGTCAACTGGTCGCCGTCGACGGCTGTCAGCCCGTCCCACTCGACCGCCGCGGTCACGATGCCGGTGTCGCCGTCGGTCCGGAACTCGAGCGTCGCGTCGGCGACCGACATCTCCCGTCCGGTCGCGTTCTCTGTGGTGGCCGCGACGCTTCGCAACCGGGATTCGAAGCGGTCGCGGAAGTCACTCCGGGCGTCCGTCGAGTTTTGGAGCTCCTCGAACGCCGCCTTCCGGTCGGCATCCGAGAGGTCGTAGGTGTAGCTCACCGTCACCGTTGCGGCGCCGTCGCTCTGTAGGTCGACGACGAACGCGGGCGGCTCCGCGGCGCCGTCGTGTGTCTGTTGTGTACCTGTTGGTGCTGTCGCGGCTGCCCCGCCCGTCGCGGAGACGAGTAAGAGTGCGACGAATCCAAGCGCTATCCCGCTCTGTCTGAATCGGTCTCTCATATCTGTGTGCTCAGAAGTGTACTGAGTAAGCGTTGTGGCCGTTAGCGACCCGACCGCGCCGACTGCGTTTCTCGCCCGTCAGTGGGCTGCTCGCTGTCGTCGGTCGTCTCTTCGTCAGGCGCCTCCTCGTCGGTCATGTTTCCGTCGCCCATCCGGTCACCGTCAGCGGGGCGCTCCGGCAGTGCACCGGGGCCGCGGTCGGCCGGCGGGCCGCCGACGTTCGGGCCGGCGATTCCTCGGGCGATTTCGGCCACTTCGGGACCGGTGAGGTTGTTCGCGCGGTCCTGGAGCGTCTGGATGGCGGTCACGTTGATGCCCTTCGACTCGAGCAGGTCAGCCGGCAGGCCCTGCGAGACGGTCTCGCTCTGGTTGGCCAGGCGCTTTGCCGTCTGGGTCTCTGCTGCGAGGCGACTCATCTCCGCACGGTAGCGGCCGTCGCTGATGTTCCCGTCTTCGCGGGCCTCGGTGAGAGTCGCCTTGCGTTCGGCGAGTTCGTTCAGGCGCTGCTTGATGTCGTCGAGCTGGCTCTTGACGACATCGGCCTTGCTGTCGTTGCCGGCAGCCTTGGCGACCTTGATACCGTAGGCGCGCTCGTCGACTTCACCGTCTATCTCCGCTTCCTGGACGCCGACGACGCCGGCGAGTTGCTCGCCGGGAGCGGTGGCGTTGGCTTCGCTCGTGTTTTCGCTCGTCTCGTTTGTCTGTGCTGGCACGTCGCTCGTCGCTGCCATCCCTGCGATGGGGACCGCCGCAACGGCTGCGACGAGGAGTGCAGCCAGGACGAGGGTACTTCGTTGTCTCATTACACTCTCTTCTTGGGCGCCAGATTGTATATAAATAGACGGCGCTAATGCCGATTCTCGCCCAGTTAACGACGATTAAGCCGGATTAAAAACCGCTCGTGTCTGCCGGTTCTCCAGACCGAACGAAAAACAACCTCCCGAACGGTCGGTGCTTTTATGTACTACGCTTCGTCGCCGCTGTCTGATTCGAGGTCCACGTCCGGGAGCGTCAGGACGTTCTCGCGTCCCAGGCGGAACGATTCGAGCTCGTCGTCGTCGCGGAGGCCGCTGACGACCTGGCTGGTCTTGGCCGCTGTCCAGTCCAGTTCCGCCGCGACCTGCTTCTGTTTTATCCGCCCGCCGTTCTCTTCGAGCAGGCGAAGCACCTGCTCTTCGTTGCTCAGCAGGTCCATCGGTGGACTGTCGTCAGTTGCAGTGTCACCGGCAGCGGCCGCCGAACCCGCGTCGCCTGCATCGGAGGAGTCTGTCCCGTCGGCTGTCGCCATATCGTCGTCGCGGCGGCTGTACAGCCAGACGGCGCCGCCGAGGACGAGTGCGGCGATGGCGAGCAATGCGACGAGCGGGAGGTCACCGCCGCTCTCGCCGTCCGATGCCGGTCCGTTTGAGCCGTCGTCCGGCGGAATCGGCGTCTCACCCTGCGGGACGACGACCACGCGCGGCTGGCCGGCGTCGAAATCACGTTCGCCCTGCCAGACGACGCTGTTCTCGCCGGCCGTCGTCGCGGCGGGCGTCACGGAGTCGCTGACGTAGCCGCTGGGCCACTGTATCTCCAGTGTGGTCTGGGCGTCGAGGTAGAACTGGTCGATTGCATCGCCCGCGCGGATGGTGTTGTCGTCGACGGCGGCGAAGTTAGCCCACGAAAACTCGTAGACGAGCAGGCCGTAGTTGGGCTGGGTCCGCGTCTCGACGGACATGTTCTGAATCGCCATCTCCCGGCCGGTCGTGTTCTCGGCGGTGGCTGCAATCCGCTCCATCCGCTGGCCAAAGCGGTCGGTGTACGGCGTCGAGTCGTTCTGGATGTCCTGCCGGAGTTCGTCGAACGCCTGGGTGTCGTTCTCGTCGTCGAGACGGATGCGGTAGACCACTTCCCACTGGGCGTCGCCGTCTTCCTGCAGGGCCACGTTCAGCCGCGTCGAGTCGGTATCGACGCTCACCTGTTCGGTTCCCGGCTGGCCGAAGGCACCGGCGGTTCCCGCAGTCACCAACAGTACGGCGACCATGGTTACGACAGCGCGACCGACACTCTTCGACATTCCTGTCGTGCGGATTTGCGCTACTCACTCAAACCGTTTGTTGCCGCGGCCGGGCCAGAAGGGCTTTGAGGTGAGAAGCCGACTCGTCCCTATGCGCGCTGACATCGACGTCGATACCCTCCTCAAAGTCGTTCTCGTGCTCGCCGTGGTCTGGCTCATCCTCGAAGTGCTCGGCGAGCTCCTGGGGGCGCTCGCGTGGCTCCTCGCGCCGCTTCCGAAACTGTTCGGCCTCGCCCTCATCGTCCTCATCGTGTTGTACCTGTTCGACCGCATCTAACGACGCGCTTTTTGCGGCTTCTCTCTTCGGTCTCTCTGTGTACAGTCTGAACGTTCCGCCACCCAGCGAAGTCACCGCGCTGGCGCAGTCACTGGCTCGCGACCTGCCGATGGCTCGCGCTCGTGCGCGCGGTGAGCACACCTTGGTGGCCAAGCGACTGCGCGTCGACGACCGGACGGATTTCCATCCCGCCGCCGCTCGCGTCCGTGATGCACTCGCCGGGACGCCGACGTTCGAAGTCAAAACCGACGGTATCGGCTACTTCTCCGAGGACCCGGTCGGTCCCTCGCCGGTGGTGTATCTCGCTATCGAGAGCCCGGAACTGTACCGGCTGCATCGCCGGCTGTGCGAAATCATCGACCCCGTCGAGAACTTCGAGGGCGACGACTACACGCCCCACGTCACCATCGCGCGGGGCGGTGACATCGACGCCGCGGAACGGCTGGTCGAGCGCGGTGTCGACCCGGTGACGTGGACGGTGACGGAACTGCAGTTCTGGGACGCCAAACGCTCGCTTGCGGCCGGGACGGTGTCGCTCCCGGCCTGACCTCTGTGACCGTTCGGACAGACACGCTTTTGGGCTGGCCGCCCGTGCCCATCTAATATGGATTATCAGGAAGTCGAGGGCGCTCGCGAGTTCGTCGCTCGCCTCGAACACGGCAGGGACTGGCGCGGCCAGATAGAGGACTTCGCCGAGTCGGAGGACATCGACGCCGCCTTCTTCTTCGGTCTCGGTGCGGTGCAGGACGCCGTCCTCAGTTTCTACGACCAGGACGACCAGGAGTACCGCGACATCGAGTTCACCGAACCGCTGGAAGTGGTGCCCGCCGTCGGGAACATCTCGTGGCTGGACGGCGAGCGCTTCGCGCACACGCACGTGACCCTCTCGCGAGACGACGGGAGTGTCGTCGCCGGCCACCTCGACAGCGCCACCACCTTCGCCGGCGAACTGTACGTCCGGGAGTTCGACGCGGAACTCGTCCGCGAACACGACGACGTGACCGACCTGGACCTCTGGCCGCTGTGAGGATGGAACGGGCGAACCGACGATGAGGCCGGACGACGAGCGGTACTTCGAGCGTCTCGAATCGGAACTCGACGACGCCTTCGACGTGGCAAACGCCGCTCGCAAGCGCGGCGGCGACCCCGCGACCGAAGTGGAGATACCGGTCGCCAGGGACATGGCCGACCGCGTCGAGAACATCCTCGGTATCGACGGCGTCGCCGAACGCGTCCGCGAACTCGAAGGGCAGATGAGCCGCGAGGAGGCGGCGCTGGAACTCGTCGAGGACTTCGTCGAGGGCACTGTCGGCGATTACGACACCCGCGCGGGCAAAGTCGAGGGCGCGGTCCGGACAGCCGTTGCCCTGCTCACCGAGGGTGTCGTCGCGGCACCCATCGAGGGCATCGACCGCGTCGAACTGCTCGAAAACGACGACGGCACGGAGTTTATCAACGTCTACTACGCCGGTCCGATTCGCTCTGCCGGTGGGACCGCACAGGCGCTGTCCGTGCTCGTCGCCGACTACGCTCGGACACTGCTGGACATCGACGAGTACAAACCCAGAGACGACGAGGTCGGCCGCTACGCCGAGGAAATTGCACTCTACGACTCCGAGACCGGGCTCCAGTACTCGCCCAAGGAAAAGGAGACGGAGTTTATCGCCAAACACATGCCCATCATGCTCGACGGCGAGGCCACCGGCGACGAGGAGGTCTCCGGGTTCCGTGACCTCGACCGCGTCGACACGAACTCCTCTCGGGGTGGGATGTGTCTCGTCCTCGCGGAGGGCATCGCGCTGAAAGCACCGAAGATTCAGCGCTACACCGGCTCGCTGGAGGACGTCGAGTGGCCGTGGCTCCAGGACCTCATCGACGGCAACTACAAAGCCGACGGTGACGGCGACGACGCAGACGAAGACGACGCCGACGCTGCCGAGGAGAGCGACGACGGCGACGCTGCCGATACCGAGGAGGCCGACGAGGAGACGGGACCGCCACGAGTCGACCCCTCCACGAAGTTCCTCCGGGACCTCATCGCCGGTCGCCCGGTCTTCTCTCACCCGAGCGAATCGGGTGGCTTTCGCCTGCGTTACGGCCGCGCACGCAATCACGGGTTCGCGACTGCGGGGGTCCACCCCGCGGCGATGCACCTCGTCGACGACTTCCTCGCGACGGGAACACAGATAAAGACTGAACGACCTGGCAAGGCCGCCGGCGTCGTCCCTGTCGACACCATCGAAGGGCCGACAGTCCGGATGGCAAACGGCGACGTGCGCCGCATCGACGACGCCGAGGAAGCGCTCGAACTCCGCAACGGCGTCGAGAAGATTATCGACCTCGGCGAGTACCTGGTCAACTACGGCGAGTTCGTCGAGAACAACCACCCGCTCGCGCCCGCCTCCTACACCGTCGAGTGGTGGACCCAGGAGTTCGAGGACGCGGGCGGTCCCGTCCAGGCGATGCGTGATTCGACGGACGTCGACCTCGCTGACCCCACGCCCGGCGAAGCAATCGAGTGGGCGACCGACTACGACGCACCGATTCACCCGACGTACACCTACCTCTGGCACGACGTGAGCGTCGACGACGTGTTGGCACTCGCCGATGCGCTCGACGAGGCCGAAATCGCTGCCGGCGACGGCGCACTCGCCGGCCAGGCCAGCGACGCCAGCGGCGACCTCGTCCTCCCGCGGACCGAAACTGTGACGACGGTACTGGAGCGACTGCTCGTCACGCACACCCAGGACGAGGAGACACTCCACGTTCCCGACTGGCGGCCGCTCGTCCGCACGCTCGGTTTCTCGTCGGAGTTGGACCGTTCGTGGTCCGAGGCCGACCTCTCCGAGCACGCACGCACCTACGACGAGGGCCAGAACGCAATCGAGGCCGTCAACGAGATTTCGCCCTTTACCGTTCGCGAGCGCGCTCCCACCCGCATCGGCAACCGGATGGGCCGTCCGGAGAAATCCGAAGAACGGGAACTCTCTCCGGCAGTCCACACGCTCTTCCCCATCGGCGAGGCCGGCGGCAGTCAGCGCTCGGTCGGCGACGCCGCACAGCACGGCGATACCGTCGAAGGCACGAAAGGGGATGTAGAGGTCGAAGTGAGCCGGCGGGACTGCACCGACTGTGGCACGCGGACCTTCCGAGTGCGGTGTCCCGACTGTGGCGGCACGACCGAGGCCGTCTACGTCTGTCGGGACTGTGACCGCGAAGTCGAACCCGACGAGTCCGGCCGCGCGGAGTGTCCCAACTGCGAGACGCTGGCCTCGCCCACGCAGTACGAGACCATCGACATCAACACCGAGTTTCGTGAGTCGCTGGCGAACGTCGGCGAGCGCCCGGCGGCCTTTGACAAACTGAAAGCCGTCAAGGGGCTCTCCTCCGAGGAGAAGATACCCGAACCGATGGAGAAGGGAATTCTCCGGGCGAAACACGACGTCTCGGCGTTCAAAGACGGCACCGTCCGCTACGACATGACTGACCTTCCCGTCACGTCGGTCCGACCGGAGGAACTGGACGTCACAGTCGACCACTTCCGGGAACTGGGCTACGAGGAGGACATCAACGGCGACCCCCTGCGGTTCGACGACCAGTTGGTCGAACTCAAGGTTCAGGACATCGTCCTCTCCGATGGCGCGGCCGAGCACATGCTCCAGACCGCCGATTTCGTCGACGACCTCCTCACGCAGTACTACGGGTTGGACCCGTACTACGAACTGGAGGAGCGCGACGACCTCGTGGGCGAACTCGTCTTCGGGATGGCTCCCCACACCAGCGCGGCAGTTGTCGGGAGGGTGATAGGATTCACGAGCGCCGCTGTCGGATATGCTCATCCGTACTTTCACGCCTCGAAACGGCGGAACTGTTTCCACCCCGATACTGAGATACGGTACGAAGACGACGCCGATACACAACAGACGTGTAGTATCGAATCGTTCGTCGAACGACGACTGGATGACCCGCGTGAGGACGACTTTGGAGTTCTGATTGAGAAACTCGACGGGAACGTCCGTGTACCATCACTGAACGACGACGGGCAGCAGGTGTTGGAACCAGTGGAGGCGGTTTCGAAACACCCGGCTCCCGACCATCTAGTCCGTATTGAGACCGAAGACGGTAGTTCGATTACCGTGACTCCTGACCACTCGATGCTCCGCTGGGAAGACGAACCCGTGTCGGTACCGGCTAGCGATATCGACACAGGTGACAGAATTCCCACTGCAGGTGTGGATTCGGCTCGTACGGGTGGTGGTGCCTCGGTAGTGGCCGACGGTGGCGGCCCCGAAGTTCAAGTAGTAGAACGCGTCGAATACGTCCCAAGCGATGTCGAGTACACGTACTGTCTCACAGTCGCAGAAACGAACAGACTCGTCGCGAATGGCTACCATGTCGCCCAATGCGACGGTGACGAAGATTGCGTGATGCTCCTTCTCGATGGGCTCCTCAACTTCAGCAAGAAGTTCCTCCCCAACCAGCGCGGCGGCCAAATGGACGCACCCCTGGTCATGTCCTCGCGCATCGACCCCTCCGAAATCGACGACGAGGCACACAACATGGACATCATGCGCGAGTACCCGCTGGAGTTCTACGAGGCCACCCGCGAGATGGCAGACCCCGGCGATGTTGAGGACGTGATGACCATCGCAGAAGAGAATCTGGGGACCAACCGGGAGTACACCGGCTTCGACCACACCCACGACACGACCAACATCGCGGCGGGACCGGCGCTGTCGGCCTACAAGACGCTGGGGTCGATGCAGGAGAAGATGGACGCCCAGCTACTCATCTCGCGGAAACTCCGGGCGGTCAACGAGACGGACGTGGCCGAGCGCATCATCGAGTACCACTTCCTGCCGGACCTGCTGGGGAATCTCAAGGCCTTCTCCAGTCAAGAAGTGCGGTGTCTGGGCTGTGGGGAGAAGTTCAGGCGCGCGCCGCTGACGGGCGACTGTCCGGAGTGTGGCGGCGACATCACGCTGACGGTCCACGAGGGGTCGGTCAACAAGTACATGGACACCGCGCTGCGCGTCGCCGAGGAGTTCGGCGCGCGGACCTACACCAAACAGCGCCTGAAGATTCTGGAAAAGCGCATCGAGCGCGTGTTCGAGAACGACAAGAACAAACAGAGCGGCATCGCCGATTTCATGTGAGTTTGCCGGTGGTCACTCCAGGCGGAACCGGGTGGTCGGATCACCCTCGAAGCGCGGGCCGGGACCGGCGTCTTCGAAGCCGGCCTCGTGTGCCGCGTCGTGGACCGCGGATTCGTCGTCCGGGGCCAGCAACTCGGCGGCCATCCCTTCCGCGTCGGCGAAACTGAGTGGCTCCTCGAGCAACCGGTCGAAACAGTCTCTGTCCCCTTCCAGTTGTGTGACGTGGACAGTCTGTTCGCGGGCGTCGTAGCTGACGAACCCGACGATTTCGTCGTCGCGTTCGGCGACACGGACCGTCCGGTCGTGGACGAGGTTTCGCATCACGTCACGCGGGGCCTCTGTCAGCGCCGCGAGTCGACCGGCGTCGGCCTCGACGGCATCCCGTACCTCCATGCTTCCGGGTTTGGGCGGCACGCCAATTAAACCACAGGCCGGCGGGACACCAGATGAACACAGTTATCCACAGCGACGACAAACCCCGGGCTAATGAGTTGCGTCCACACACGACGGGTGAATGTATGCGAATCGTAGCCAAGTTTGGCGGAACGAGCGTCGCCAACGGCGACCGTATCAATCGTGCCGCAGACTCCATTGCAGCGGCCGTCGAGGCCGGTCACGAGGTCGCCGTCGTCGTCTCGGCGATGGGCGGGACGACCGACCATCTGCTCGACCAGATGAAATTCGAGGCCAACGAGGCAGACCGCGCGGAAATCGTCTCGATGGGTGAACGGACCTCCGTCCGGATGCTCAAGGGAGCGCTCGAAGCCCGCGACATCGACGCCGAGTTCCTCGAACCGGGACGTCCCGAGTGGCCGATCATCACCGACGAGTACGGCGAAGTCGACGTCGAAGAGACCACTCGCCGGTCCCAGGAGTGTGCCGAGGAGATGGCCGGTGGGATGGTTCCGGTCATCACCGGCTTCCTCGCACAGGACCACGAGGGCACCATCACGACGCTCGGCCGTGGCGGCAGCGACACCACGGCCGTCATGCTGGGCAACTACATGGACGCCGACGAAGTCGTCATCGTTACCGACGTCGAGGGCGTCATGACCGGCGACCCGAACGTCGTCGAAGGTGCACGCAACGTCGGCGAGATTACCGTCGACGAACTCCGCAATCTCTCCTTCCGTGGCGCAGAAGTCGTCGCCCCCTCTGCGCTCCGGTACAAGAGCGGTGATCTCTCTGTCAGAGTCGTTCACTACCAGCACGGTGACCTCTTGACCGGCGGCACCTCCATCGAGGGGGAGTTCGAGAACCTCATCTCGCTCCACGAGCGCGAACTGGTCTGTCTGACCGCTGCCGGCCGTGCAATCCGGAACCAGCCCGGGATTCTCTCACAGCTCTCTGGGGCACTCGCCGACGCGGACATCAACGTCGAGACCGTCTCCAGTGGGATGGACTCCATCTCCTTTTACGTCGACAACAAACACGCCGCCGAGGCCGAGACGCTCCTGCACGAGGAAGTCGTCGCCGACGAGACGCTTTCCAGTGTCACCGAGGAAGAGGGCATCGCGGCCATCCGCGTCACCGGCGGCGAACTCCAGAGCCAGGAGGCCGCAGTCAAGGATATCCTCGACCCGCTGGCCGACCAGCACATCTATCTCCACGACGTCATCACAAGCGCCACTTCCGTCTCCATGTTCGTGCCGTGGGAGAAACGGGAGGAGGCGCTCGACCTGATTCAGGACGTCGTCTGACTACCGACCGCGACGCAATCGCGTCCCGATTTCTGCCGGCAATCCCGCCTCGCTGACGGCGTCGACGACCCGGTCGATGTCGTACTGTGTGCGGTGTGTTTCGACTGTCATCTCCGCCAGGTCAAGCACCGCGTAGGCCGCTCGCGGGTCACCGTCGCGTGGCTGGCCGACGCTGCCGGGGTTGACGACGATTCCCTCATCGAAGACCGCGCTGTGCTGGAGGTGGGTGTGCCCGAGGACGAGCACGTCCTCGTCACCGAGCAGCCCCGGGGCGAAATCTTCGGGGAACGTGTACCGGTCGGGGTCGTCGGGATGGCCGTGGACGAGTTTCACCCGCTCGTCACAGACGAGACGCTCGTCGGGGAGGGTGCGGAGCCACTCTATCTGTGACTGGCCGAGCGTCTCCCGGGCGTGGCGGACGCCGGCGCCCGCCTGACTGTTGAAGCTGAAGGTGTCACCGCCGGCGACCGCGCGGTCGTGGTTGCCCATCACCGTCGGCACCGACCGCTCGCGGACTACCTCGAGACACTCGGCGTGCCAGGGGTTGTAGCCGACCACGTCGCCGGCACACACGAGGGTATCGACAGAGGGCATGTCTTCGAGGACGGCATCGAGTGCGACCTTGTTGCCGTGGATGTCAGAGATGAGGCCGACGCGCATGGGAAATATGACTGCCGGGAGGGTCTTAACTTCGTGGCCGCTCGCCTCGCTGGGTTTTTGCTCCCCGCGCTGATGGATACGAATAGATGGACCTGGAGTCGATACCCGGCGTCGGTGCGAAGACGGCCGACGCGCTGGGGGAACTGGACGACCCCGAACGGGCACTAGAAGCCGGCGACGTTGCTGCACTCGCCCGCGCGCCCGGCATCAGCGAGGGGCGGGCCGCCCGCATCGCACGGGGAGCAATCCAAGCATCCCACGACGACCCCGGCGGGTTCGCGGCCACGGCCCGTGCCCGCGAAATCCACCAGCAGGCACTCGACTTGCTCCAGTCCCGGACGGTCACCGATTACGCGGCCAAACGGCTGGAGACGCTGTATCCAAGCGGCGTCAAGTCCCGCATCCAGGAAGTGCGGACACTCGCCAGCGAGGCACTCGAGCGCGACCCCGACCCCTCGATTATCGACGCGCTCGAAGACGTGGCACCGCTTTCGGAGCCGAGTAGCGTTCGGGTTCGCGACCGGTGTCTCGCCACACAGGACGCCGAAACCTACGCCGCGGCACGCGAGGCGATTCCCGAGGTCAGCGTCGAAGTCGTCGACGATACACAGCAACTCGCGGAACTCGCCCGCGGTTACGCGACTGTCGTCGACCTCGACGAGACCTTCGCCGGCGTTGACGTGGAGGGCGACGTACGCGTCCAGCCGGACGCCCTGGACAACCCCGTCGACGTCGTCCCCGAGCGCGCCCTCCAGTTTTTCGCGACGAACCGCGACCGCATCCGCGCGGCCGCCGCCGTCCACCGCGAAGCAGGGATGGACGCACCCTGCGACCTGGACGCACTGGAGGATGCACTGGCGACGCTCGACACCGACGGGTCGGTCCGGGGCGACGAGGAACTCGACCGGCTTTCGACCGCCGTCGACGACATCGACGCGGCCGTCTCGACCGCCGAAAGCGTCGCCAACGACCACCTTCGCGAGGCCATCGAGGAGCGCGACGTGACAATCGAGGGCACCGATTTGCTCTCGCTGGTCGAACGCGGCGCGGGCGTCGACTCGCTGCTCGACCGGGAACTGGCCGACGAGTACGACGACGCAGTCGAGGCCGCCCGCGACCACCTCGTCGACGCCCTCCAGTTACAGGACACGGCGGCGATTGCCCGCCGCGCCTTCGGCGACGACCCGACCTATCCCGTCGAACACGACGAGGGCGCAATCAGCCGATTGCGCGAGGAGTTGACCGCCGCACGCGACAGGCGAGCGGCCAAGCGCAAGCGCGAACTCGCACGGACGCTCGCGGACCTCCGGGAACCGGCCGCGGAACTCGTCGACGCCGCCCTCCAGCGGGACCTCGAACTCGCCATCGCCCGCTTTGCCGACGATTTCGACTGCACGATGCCCGAGTTCGGTGGAACCGGCTTCGACATCGAGGGCGGCCAGTCGCCGCTGCTGGACGTGCCCTTCGAGGACGCCGAGCCAATCGACTACCGCGTCGAAGGGGTCGCACTGCTCTCGGGTGTCAACAGCGGGGGCAAGACGTCGACGCTGGACCTGGTGGCACTCGTCGTCACGCTCGCACACATGGGCCTGCCCGTGCCCGCTGACCGCGCGCGCATCGAGCGCATCGGCGAACTCCACTACCACGCCAAGACCCAGGGCACGCTCGATGCCGGCGCGTTCGAGTCGACACTGCGGGAGTTTGGGGAACTCGTACAGGGCGTCGACAGCGACCGGCCCGTTCTCGTCCTGGTCGACGAACTGGAGAGCATCACCGAACCGGGCGCGAGTGCGAACATCATGGCGGGTATCCTCGAATCGCTCACGGAGCGGTCCGCGACGGCGGTCTTTGTCTCACACCTCGCCAGAGAGATACAGGCGGCCGCGGCGACCGAAATTACCGTCGACGGCATCGAAGCCGAAGGGCTGGAAAACGGGGAGCTGAAGGTCAATCGCACCCCCGTCAAGGGGCGGCTGGCCCGGTCGACGCCGGAGCTCATCGTCGAGAAGTTGGCTGGGGACAGCGACGACGACTTCTACGCGTCGCTGTTAGAGAAGTTCTCCTGATGCCCGTCGCTGTCGTGTCTGGTCGGTTCTGCAATAGGATTAAGTGGCGGCGACGGCTCGGTGAAAGTGATGACTGACGACCCCGAGGAGGGGATGCTGTCCTGGGACGAATCCGTCTTCAGAGACGAGCACGTCTTCGAAATCGACTACGTTCCGGAGACGTTCATCCACCGCGGGACGCAGATGGAGAGTCTGAAGTACGCACTCCGGCCGGCGGTGCGTGGCTCCCGGCCGCTGAACGTCATGGCGCAGGGACCGCCGGGAACGGGGAAGACGACGGCGGTTCAGATTCTGTTCGACGAGCTCCGCGCCCAGACTGACGTGCAGGCCGTGCGGGTCAACTGCCAGGTCAACTCGACGCGCTACGCTGTGTTCTCGCGGCTCTTCGAGGGCGTCTTCGACTACGAACCGCCCTCCTCGGGAATCTCGTTCAAGAAGCTCTTTTCGCAGGTGACCGACCAACTCGTCGAAGACGACGAGGTGCTGGTGGTCGCACTCGACGACGTGAACTATCTGTTCTACGAGTCTGAGGCCTCCGACACGCTGTACTCGCTACTTCGCGCCCACGAGGAACAGGGCGGGGCGAAAATCGGCGTCATCGTCATCTCCTCGGACCTTGACCTGGACATGATAGAGGAACTGGACAGCCGCGTCCAGTCGGTGTTCCGACCAGAGGAGGTGTACTTTCCCAACTACGATGAGGCCGAAATCGTCGAGATTCTCCGCGAGCGCGCCGACAGAGGCTTTCACGATGGCGTCATCGACACGCCGGTCCTGGACCGCGTCGCGGAACTCACCGCGGAACAGGGCGGTGACCTCCGGGTCGGCATCGACCTGTTGCGACGGGCGGGGTTGACCGCCGAGATGCGCGCCTCCCGGACCGTCGAACACCAGGACGTCGAGGAAGCCTACGACAAATCGAAGTACGTCCACCTCTCGCGACGGCTTCAGGAACTGTCCGACTCTGAAACCGCGCTCGTGGAGGTCATCGCCGAACACGACGGCGAGCGCGCCGGTGACATCTACGACGCCTTCTCCGAGCGGACGGACCTGGGCTACACCCGCTACTCCGAGATTATCAACAAACTCGACCAGCTGGGCATCATCGAGGCCGACTACACCGACGTGGACGGCCGCGGCCGCTCGCGGGAACTCTCCTTGAACTACGACGCCGAGGCCGTTCTCGACCGCATCTAGCTGGGCCAGCCGTACAGCGTTGCCGTCGCCTGCCGACCTGCCGTAAACAATCTAATACAGTGCAAACAGCCGCCGGCAAGGATGGCCTTCTGAGGGTGACGCTACGGGAGATCGTCAGGAGAGCGCTTCGAACGTCCGTTCGGCCCACTGGACCGCGTATGAGGGGCCGTGTTCGCGGTACGCGTCGGCGTCGAGGGCGCTGAACGGCGCCGGGAGTTCGGCGGCGTGTTTGACGGCGCTGCAGGCCAGTTCGGCGGCGTCGCCAAAGTCCGTCTCGCCGCGGGCCATCGCCGTCGAGAGTCCCGACAGGCGCGGTTCGAGCCGTTCGCCGGCGTCCAGCCAGGCGCCGAACAGCGACGAGTGGGTGTCGTCCCACCCAGCGAAGATGTCGCGGGTCTGGAGCCCGAGATACGCGTCGTAACAGGCTGTGGCGACCTGATAGGTTTCAGTCGGCTCAAGGACCGGCGCCGCGGCCGCGTGAAACTCCGGATACGACGGACCGAAAAACTGCAGGAACTGTTCGGGTTCGTCCAGGCCGACTTCGACGAACGCCTCGGCCAGCAGAAAGTCGACGAACGGTTCGGGCGACCCTTCCAGGCGCGGTTTCACGAAGACAGCCGGGGGGTCGGTCTGGCGGGTCCAGACGACGCTGCCGTCGCCCGGCATGCCGATGGTGAACTGCTCGCCGGCAAAGCGGTGGAGAAGCTCCGGGGCGTCTTCGGGAACCCACTCGGCCGGTGCGCTTGCTGGGTCGACTGTGTCGACCAGCAGTCCCAGCTCTTCGGCCTGTGCGGGTGGAATCGTCTCGAAGTCGCGCTCGCAGTCGAAGACGAGCGTATCGGGTGCGTGTTCGTCGCGGACCGCCGCCACGTCGCCGTCGAGCGTGCGCTCGCTGAACATCAGGCCAGCGCGAGGTTGGCCACGAGAACCCCGACCAGCAGCGCCGAGAGGACGATGGTTCCGATGGTGACTTTCGTTGCGTTGTTCATACCGCACGCTTCCACCAGCAGTGATAAAAAGGCACAGATTTCGACCTATCCCAGGGGCCAAAGTTAAGCCCTGCCCGGTGTACACCTTTGAATATGACTGACGAAACACCGGTCAGCGAAATCATGAGCAGCCCCGTCATCACAGTCACACAGGACACGACAGTCGCCGAGGCTGCCGAAGTCCTCGCCGACGAACACGTCGGCTCGCTCGTCGTCGGTGACGACATCATCGAGGGCATCGTCACCGAGACGGACATCGTCCGCGCAGTCGGGGGCGGACTCGACCTCTCTGCGACGACGGTTGCGGAGATTATGTCCGACCCGGTCGTCACCATCCGGCCACACGAAGCGGTCCGGACGGCCGGCGAACGGATGGGGCACAACGGCGTCAAGAAGTTGCCCGTCACTGAGGACGGCGAGCCCGTCGGCATCGTCACGACGACCGACCTCGCTCACTTCTTCCCGCGGAGCCGCATCAAGATGGCCTCCCAGCCGGAACGCGACGTCCACGAAGGCGAGTTCGAGTAATCAGTCCGCCGAGCCGACGCTCGCTCGTCGGGCGACGGCTTTCCAGTGCCCGGACCAGAACCGCCCCGTATTCACCACAGCTTTGGTGTAGTAATCCCCGAGTAGCGCCAGGAATATCGCCGGGTAGCCCAGCCCGAGCCCTGGCGTCATCGAGAAGCCGGCCACGCTGATGGTAACCGCCGTCGGGAGTGCGAGCGCTGCGAGCGGAATCCGGACGACGTACGACCCGATGAAGGTTCCATACAGCGGCCAGTGGGTGTCTCCGGCGCCGCGCAGGCTCCCCCGCATCGTTCGGGAGACGGAAAATCCCGCCGTCGCGAGGCCGAACACGCGGATGAAATCGACGGTGAGGTCGACGTGTGCCGTCCCGAAGGCGGTCGCGATGGGACGGGCCGCGAGCACGAGGACGCCCGCCGCGAGCAGTTGCGTCACCAACCCGAGCCGGAGCGTCTGCCAGCCGTAGTCGGTGGCCTCGTCCTCGTGGCCTGCACCGAGTGACTGTCCAACGAGCGTGCTGGCGGCCGTCGAGTACCCCCACGCGGGCATCAGCGCGAACATCATGACCCGGCGACCGATAGCGTAGGCCGCGACTGCGGGCGTTCCGAGCACGCCGAGGATGAACAGGAACGGAAAGCGGGCCGTCGTCTGGAGCAGTCGCATTCCCGCAAGCGGGGACGCGACACGGACAATCTCGCGGACGAGTCCGGCATCGAACTGCCGGCCACCCAGCGGGAGCGTGACGTCGTACCGGCCGGAGGCAAGGAGCGCGAAAAAGACCAGCGCGGCGACCATGTTGGCGATTGCGGTACCAAGCGCCGCGCCGACGACGCCGAGTGTCGGGGCCGGTCCCAGTCCGAAGACCAACACCGCGTTGAGAACGACGTTGGTCGGTAGGGTCAGGAGGCGGACGTACATCGGCGTCCGCGTATCGCCGCTGCCGGCGAGTGCGCGTGCGGAGACCATACTCCAGAACTGGAAGGCAAGCGAGAGCATCACGACCTGGAGGTAGGCGCTGCCGTAGCGGACGACGGCCGGGTCCCCTGTCAACACCCCGACGAGTGGCTCGGCGTACACCCAGCTAACGGCCGTCAGGGGGAGCGACACTGCAAGCGAGAGCCACAAAGACTGCTTGACCGCGAGGTTCGCACGGGCACGCTCGCCCGCACCCTGTAGCCGGGAGACGACGCTAATTGTCCCCGAGGTCAGCGCCAGCGAGAGGCCAAAACCGATGAAGTAGTACTGAAAGCCGAGTTCGAGACCGGCAATCGCGGCGTCGCCGAGCGCGAGCCCAACGAAGAGGAAATCGGCCATCCGCAACAGGACGCGCAGCCCGCCGGTGACCATCACGGGGACCGCGAGGTCGAAGGCCTCGGTCGCTTTCACGCGCTCGACGAGTCCCAGCCGGGCGAGAACGGCCGGAAACCAGTCGAGCACTCGCTGGACGAGCGCGCGGACAGCCATTGGCCACGGATTTTATCGCCAGGGCTACTTGTCTTTCGACTATCGGGCTTTTCCGTCGGGCGTGCCTGCCCCCTCCATGGAGGAAGGCGAGACGTACACACACGAGCGGACGTTCACCCGCGAGGACGTCCTGCAGTTTGCGGACCTGACCGGGGACGACCAGCCACGTCACACCGACCCCGACGAGGAGGGACGCGTGCTCGTCCAGGGACTGTTGACGGGTAGTCTGCTGACGAAAATCGGCGGCGACCATGAGGTGCTCTCCCGACGGATGGACCTGCACTTCTCGAAACCGGTCTACACCGGCCAGCCGCTGACCTGCCGGTGGACGACCGAGCATGTCGATACTCGCGGCGAACACACCTACGTCGAGGCGGCCGTCGTGGTCGAACGGCCAGGGGAGTCTACACCCGATGTCGTCCTGGAGGCGACGGTAGAGGGATACGTCTGAGTTTAGGGAATCAACTGTTCGCCGTCGTCGTCGTAGACGGCGATGGCATCGACCGGACAGGCACGCGCCGCGAACTTCGCGTCGAGTTCTGCGTCGTCCGGGACTTCGCGGACGAACACACCATCCTCGTCCTCGTCGCTGTCCCGGAGTATCGCCTTCCCGGCGTCTTTGTCCTCCTCGAAGGCGTCCCACTCTGCGACACACTGGAACATCCCGATACAGGTGTCGCGGTCGTATTCGATTCGCATACACTGGCATGGGAAGTCGGCCGGTAAAAGCGTGTGGACTACTAGCAGAATTTCTCCGCGCAGACGGCTTCACTGAACGAACGTTTAAACGGTGGCACGCCCCACCCACGCATAATGGACGTTGCGGACATCCCGGGCGTGCCCGACTGGCTGCCCGACCACCTGCGCGAGCAGGGCATCGAGTCGCTGTACCCGCCACAGGCCGAGGCCGTCGAGGCCGGCGTCACCGAAAACGAGAGTCTCGTCGCCTCGATACCCACCGCCAGTGGGAAAACACTCATCGCGACGCTGGCGATGCTCTCGTCTATCGAACGCCAGGGGAAGGCGCTGTACATCGTCCCCCTGCGCGCACTCGCCAGCGAGAAGCAGGCCGACTTCGAGGAGTACGAACAGTACGGCCTCGACATCGGCGTCTCGACGGGCAACTACGAATCGGAGGGTGGCTGGCTCGCCGACAAGGACATCGTCGTCGCCACCAGCGAGAAGGTCGATTCCCTCGTGCGAAACGACGCGCCGTGGCTCGACGACCTATCCTCGGTCGTCGCAGACGAAGTCCACCTGGTCGACGACGGCGAGCGCGGCCCGACGCTGGAGGTCACACTCGCGAAACTCCGCTCGCTGAACCCCTCGCTGCAGACCGTCGCGCTCTCGGCGACCATCGGCAACGCGAACGAACTGGCCGACTGGCTGGACGCGAAACTGGTCGACTCGGACTGGCGCCCCATCGAACTCCAGAAGGGCGTCCACTACGGTGACGCGCTTCATCTCGAAGACGGGAGCCAGTCACGCGTCGCAGTCAAAAACAGCGAGGACCAGACTGCCGCTGTCGTCCGCGATACGCTCGAAGACGACGGCTCCTCGCTGGTCTTCGTCAACTCCCGGCGCAACGCCGAGGCCGCCGCACGGCGACTGACCGGCACGACCGAAGCATTCCTCTCCGGAGACGAGCGGGACGAACTCGCGGAAATCGCCGCCGAGATTCGCGACGTGAGCGACACCGAGACCAGCGATGACCTCGCCGATGCCGTCGCGAAGGGGGCGGCGTTTCACCACGCCGGCCTGGCACGCGAGCACCGCTCGCTCGTCGAAGACGCCTTTCGGGACCGACTGCTGAAAGTCGTCTCCGCGACACCCACTCTCGCCGCCGGAGTCAACACCCCCAGCCGTCGGGTCGTCGTCCGGGACTGGCGGCGCTACGACGGGACCATGGGTGGGATGAAACCCCTCTCGGTGCTGGAGGTCCACCAGATGATGGGCCGGGCCGGGCGGCCGGGACTGGACCCCTACGGCGAGGCGGTCCTCGTCGCCTCCAGCCACGACGAACTCGACGAACTGTTCGAGCGGTACGTCTGGGCCGACCCCGAACCCGTCGAGTCGAAACTGGCCGCCGAACCCGCACTCAGAACGCACATCCTCGCGACCGTTGCATCGAACTTCGCGCGCTCCCGCGAGGGACTGCTGGACTTCCTGGAGGGCACGCTGTACGCCGAACAGACCGCCGACCGCCACCGACTCGAACAGGTCACCGACAACGTCATCGAGTATCTGGTTCGGAACGACTTCTTGACCCAAGAGGGGGAGGAACTCTCCCCAACCAGCCTCGGTCACACCGTCTCACGTCTCTACCTCGACCCGATGAGCGCCGCCGAAATCATCGACGGCCTGCGGGCGGCCCAGCGAGATACGGGGGCGACCACCGCGGACGCGTCTGACGAGGCCGGTAGCTTCCAGACTGCCAACGAACTCCGCGAGCAGGGCGGCGGTGGTGACGGGGCCCCCGAACTCACCGCGCTCGGTCTGTACCACCTCGTCGCGCGCACGCCGGACATGTACGAACTGTACCTCCGCTCGGGCGACGAGGAGAAATACACCAAAATTGCCTACGAACGAGAAAACGAGTTGCTGGGTCGGGCACCCTCCGAATACGAGGACCGCTTCGACGACTGGCTGTCGGCGCTGAAGACCGCTTGCCTGCTCGAAGACTGGGCCAGCGAACTCGACGAGGACGAGATTACCGACCGCTACAGCATCGGGCCGGGCGACATCCGCGGGAAAGTCGAGACTGCACAGTGGTTACTCGGGGCGGCGGAGTCGCTGGTCTCGGAACTCGATGTCGACGCCGTGCCTGCGATTCGGGAGGCCCGGACCCGGGCCGAACACGGTGTTCGGTCGGAACTGGTCGACCTCGCTGGCGTTCGCGGCGTGGGTCGCAAGCGCGCCCGCCGACTCTTCGAGGCCGGCATCGAGACGCGAGCGGACCTCCGGGACGCCGACAAGTCCGTCGTCCTGGCGGCGCTTCGCGGCCGGGAGAAGACCGCCGAGAACGTCCTCGAAAACGCCGGACACCGCAATCCGTCGATGGCAGATGTGGACCCATCCGAGGAAATTTCTCACGAAGGAACAGATGACAGTGTGTCGGCGGATGCAGAGGGGACTGCCGGCGAGGACCAGGCGAACCTTGGTGATTTCTGATGGAGGTAATCGAGGGCACGGCGACAGTCGAAGACGTGGACGCCTTCGTCGAGGAACTTGGTGCCATCGGCGCGGAGTACGGCGTCGCGGTCCAGGCGTTCGACGCCCGGTACGTCGTCGGACGCGAGCATCTGGAACGGGCGGTGGCGCTGGCCAACCGCGCGGCCGAACGCGATGAGATGATCGCCCGGAATCGCGCAGTCGAGATACTGCTGTACGCGGCCGGTCGCCGCCAGATAAACCGGGCACTCGAGATAGGCGTCGACGAGGGGACGACGCCGGCAGTCGTGGTCGTCGACGACGGGCCAGCAGGAGGCGACGAAGCGGATGCAGCGGGAGGCGATGAGGCTGGCGCAGCGGCAGCGGTCGGTGACTTGCTCGACCCCGCAGCGACGCTGGGTGAGTACGACCGCGAGCGCGTGATGGACTTTTTCGACATCTCCGAGCGGGAACTGGGCGCTACCGAGGGCACGCTCGCCGACGTGGTCTGTGAGCGCGTCGCGCTGTTGACCGTCGAGCGATGAGCCGACTCACCGACCCCATCAGTATCGGCGGCGTCGAGATACCGAATCGGCTCTATCGGGCGCCGCTGCTCGAGTGTGCCGGCAACGGTCCCGACGCCGTCGACACGCTCGTCGACGAACTCGAACCCGCCGCCGAGGCGGGCGCTGGACTCATCTTCCAGGGTGCGAGCATCGTCACAGCAGAGGGCGGGTGTGCCGCGCCGAACATGACTCGCGTTCACGACCCCGACTTCGCCTCGGAACTGTCTCGGTTGACCGACGCGGTTCACGACCACGACAGACGCATCTTCCTGCAACTGTCTCACGGTGGGCTGCGCAGTCTCGATATGTGGCACGCCGGCCATCGTGACGAGGCCGGGCCGACGAGCCAGCGCGCCGTCTCGCAGCCTCCCTGGCATCTTCGCCTCGCGGACCGGCTCGGATTCGTCGACCTCCGGCCCGACGTGCTCTCGACTTCCGAGGTGTACGACCTCGCCGAGGCGTTCGGGCGCGCGGCGGGCTACGCCGTCGACGCCGGGTACGACGGAATCCACATCTCCGGGGCGAACATGGGCATCGTCCAGCAGTTTCTCTCGCCGTACTACAACCGCCGCAACGACGAGTTCGCCGACGGTGTCGAGTTCCTGCTGGCAATCGAGGAGTCGATTCGCGACCACGCTGGCGACGTGCCGCTGGTGACGAAAGTGCCCGCCGAGACGGCCGCTCCGCCCTTCGTCCGTCGGCATCTCACGCGGGGCGACGGCGTCGACATCGCGACGAGACTCGCGACGGCGGGCTACGACGCGCTCGTCCCCGTCGAGGTATCGGTCTACTGGGACATGAGCATCGTCCGCGGGGCGTATCCGGCCAGGGCGTGGGCGGCCTCGGAGTTGCAGTCCGACTACGCTGCGGTCTTTGGCTCGCGCTGGCGGGCCCAGGCCGTCCGGGCGGCAAACCGACTCGAAGCACGCTGGTATCCGCGGGACCCCGGCTGGAACGCCGACTTCTGTCGCACGGTCAGCGCGGCCGTCGACGTGCCGGTCCTCTGTGAGGGCGGGATACGCGAGCGCACGCAGTGTGAGACCCTACTCGGTGAGAATGGCCCTGCGCCCGCCTGTGACCTCGTCGGGATGGGCCGGCCCTTCTACGCGGAACCGCGGCTCCCGGCGCGGCTTCTTGCCGGGCAAGAGCGTGTGCTCTGTGAGAGCTGTAACAACTGTACGGTCCCGCAGGCGGCCGGGGAGCCTGGACGCTGTCGAACGCCCGATATCGTCCGCGAGCGTGGCCGCCTCGCTGCTGAGGGGGCCTACGATGGGACTGGAGAAGACGGCTAAAACCGAAAAACGAGCAGAAACACAGCACAGGCCGGGTGAACCGGTAGCGTCGTCAGTCTTCGACAGCAGCCTTCGCGCCGTCGGGGAGTTCGTCGACCATGATGACGGCTTCGCCGTCGATGGCGATGTCCTCGCCGTTGAGGACACGTGTCGTGAGCCGGTACTGGTTGTTCCCCAGGTCTTCGACGATTTCACACTCGGCGGTGATGCGGTCGTCGATGCGGACCGGATTGTGGAACTCCAGGTCCTGTGAGAGGTAGATGACCATACCCGGCACGCGCGCGAGTGCGGCGGAGATGAGTCCACCGACCAGCGTCCCGTGGGCGATACGGCCACTGAAGCGTGTCTCGTCGGCGAACTCTTCGTCGAGGTGCAGCGGATTGGTGTCCCCGCTGGAGGCGGCGAACCGTCGCACGTCGCCGTCGGTGATGGTCTTGGTGAACTCGAATCGGTCGCCGACCGACAGCGTCATCGGGTCGTCGGCGGTGAGTTCGGTGTGCCATTCGGGCAGGTCCTCGTTGGGCTCGATGCGGTCGGTCGGTGCAGCCACGGAGCCCTCTTCCTCGTCCGGCTCGACGCCGAACGCCGCGAACGCGGCCCGGTTTGCGGCAACGACACTGTCAAATACGTGTGACGACGTCTCGGTCCACGTATCCAGCAACGCGTTGTGTTCCGATCTAGAACTCATTAGACTCACCCTTTGCCTTACAGCCTCTTAAATCGTGAGGGTAATTCACTAACATTGTTGTCCCTTTGCGACCACTACCGGCCGGTCCGTTTGTTCGACTGCTCCGACGACACTGCGTAGACGTACGGCTGTGCAACTGACTTTTCATACCTATTGGTAGGCTCTGTTGGCACTTAATGGTATCGTATGGTATTAGATGGTATTCAGCGCAAGCTTTATACTACCTGCCGGTGTATTAACATATGACCGATGTCCGACGAAAGCGACGGGCCGATGTGGCCTCCCGCAATGTTCAAGGCGTTTCAGGAGACGGGCGAGCAGGCAGTCGAGAAGCAACAGGAGTTGCTCAAACAGATGATGGGTGGCGGAATGTCCGGGATGGATATGAACCAGATTGGCGCGATGAGTCAGACGGCGACGTTCAAAACTCGCGTCCAGAGCGGCGGCCGCATCAGCATTCCCGATGCCGAGCGGGAGGCGCTCGACATCGAGGAGGGCGACATCGTCCAGACCGTCGTTATCCCGGTCAAACGAAACAGGAGTGAGTAACATGGTAGATTACACGACACCCATTACATCGACGTTCGAACTGCAGCGCCAGACAATCAAACAGAGCCACCAGGCTCTCGACCGCACCGTAGACTTCCAGCACCGCGTCACCGACGCGATGGTCGACGGACTCGACAGCTCCGAGTCGGCCCAGCGCCGACTCGTCGAACTCCAGCAGGACGCACTGCACAACACCCTCGACGCCATCGAGGCCAACGTCCCTGGCGTCGGAGACTCTCTCGACGAACTCCGCGACAACATCGACGAGCAGTACGAACTGCTGCTGGAAAACCACGCCGAGGCCTTCGAGACCCTCTCCGAGGAACTCGACGAGGGCATCGCCGCCTACGACGACGTAAGCGGAGACTACCTCGAGGCCCTCGAAGAGCAGATCGACCACCTCCTGGAGACCCACGAGGAACTCGAATCACAGTCCGTCGAGGCTGTCGACCAGCTCGCAGCACAGGTCGACGAGATTCAGGCACAGGTCGAGGAAATGCAGGACCAGATGCAAGACGTTTCCGAGCAGACCATCGAGGTCGTCGAGGCGTAAACCGCCGGAATCTTTTATCTTACACAGGAGATACATATACCCATGAGCGATTCAAACCAGATTCAAGACGAGTGGAACGAGATGATAGAGCAGATGAACGACGCAGTCGCCGACTCCGTCGAGCAGAACATGCAGGCACAGGCCGCGCTGGTCGACGCCTGGAGTGACGCGTTCGACAACTCCGTCCCCGAAGACGACGTCGTCGAGGACGGCATGGAGGGCTACGGCCGCGCCTACGAAGTGTGGATGGACGCCGCCGAAGAGATGTTCGAGAAGACGACAGACGCTGCAGAGGGCGAGGATGTTGGACCGACAGAGTTCCGCGACATCTGGCTGCAGTCGGCCAACGACGCGTTCAAGGAAGTCATGTCCACGAGCGCCTTTGCCTCCGCGAACGGCCAGCTCGTCGAGACAATGATGGAGATGCAACAGGAAGTCGACGAAGTCACACAGGACACCATCTCGCAGATGGGCATGCCGACGCGTGAGGACGTCGAGGAAGTCGGCGAGCGACTCATCGAACTGGAACGTCGCCAGCACGACGTCGAACAGAAACTCGACCGTGTGCTCGACGCCATAGAGGAGTAGAGTCATGCCATTCAACCCACTGGCGGCAGCGATGGACGCACAGACCGAGACGATGGAGAGTCTCGCGGATGCGACCCGCAAAGCATCCATTGCACCCGAACGCGCCGTCGAGATAGAGACGATAGAAGTCGGCCAGACCCCCTCCGAGGTCGTCTACGAGGAGAACAAGCTGGAACTGCTCCACTACGAGTCCCAGACCGACGAACAAAACGAGGTCCCAATCCTCATCGTGTACGCGCTTATCAACAAGCCGTACATCCTCGACTTACAGCCCGACCGGTCGGTCATCCGCCGACTCCTCGATGCGGGCCACGACGTGTACATGATTGACTGGAACGAGCCCTCGCGGCTCGACCAGAACCTCGGCCTGCACGACTACGTCAACCGTTACATCGACAACTGCGTCGACGAAGTCGCCGAGAGCTCCGGGCAGGACAAAATCAACCTGCTCGGGTACTGCATGGGCGGGACGATGACCGCCATCTACTCCTCGCTCAACCCCGAGAAGGTCAACGCGCTTGGCCTGATGGCCGCCGGCCTCTGTTTCGACCAGACCGGTGGCGTCCTCGAAGACTGGGGTAGCGAAGAGTACTACGACCCACAGGACGTCGTCGACACGTACGGCAACGTCCCCGCAGAGATGCTCGACGACGGCTTCGCGCTGATGGACCCCATCGACAACTACCTCCGGAAGTACATCACCCTCTACGAGAACCTGGAGAGTGACGGGTTCGTCCAGAACTTCTCCCGGATGGAGCGGTGGCTCGACGAGGGCATCGACCTCGCAGGGCAGGCCTACGTCGAGTTCCTTCAGAAAATCTACCAGAACAACGAACTCTACCGAAACGTTCTGGAAATCAACGGCCAGCAGGTCGACATCGGCAACATCGACATGCCGATAATCCAGATTATCGGCGAGTACGACCACCTCATCCCGCCAGAGGCCTCCAAGCCGTTCAACGACGTCGTCGGCAGCGACGACGTGACCACCATCGAGTACCCGACCGGCCACATCGGGATGTCGGTCTCCTCGTCCTCCCACGAGGACGTCTGGCCGGAAGTGTGTGACTGGTTCTGGGAGAAATCCGAGGCCGCCGAAGACGCAGACGACACCGAGGCCGCCGAGGAAGACGTCTCCGAGATTCAGGAACAGGCCGCCCAACAGGTCGCCGACGACGCCGAGAGCGACGACGCGGAAGCCGACGCCGACCCCGTCGAAACCGTCAGCGGCATCGGCCCGACCTACGCCGAACGCCTGATGGCCGCCGGCGTCGAGACGACGGCCGACCTCGCCGAGTACGACGCAGCGGAACTGGCCGACCTCGCCGAGACCAACGAGTCTCGCGCCCAGGACTGGCTCGACCAACTCTAGATCCTGACCCGGGTTCGTCGGTCCCCACTCCTTTTGACGACCGCAGTACCGTGATTTTTACCGCACAGCGCCGTTGCTGTGCGTATGCGCGTCAGTGTCATCGGCGGCAGTAGCGTCACCGACGAGGAGTACGACCAGGCCCTCGAAGTCGGGCGGGTGCTCGGCGAGCACGGCCACGAGGTCGTCTGCGGCGGCCGCGGCGGCGTCATGGAGGCGGTCTGTCGTGGCGCACGCGAGACCGGCGGTCACACCATCGGCATCCTCCCTGGCAGTCACCGCGGAGGCGCCAACGAGTACGTCCAGACGACGATTGCGACGGGGCTTGGCAACGCCCGGAACCCGCTGGTCGTGCTCAACGGCGACGCCGCAATCGCTATCGACGGCGGCCCGGGCACGCTCTCGGAACTCGGTCACGCGCTCGATTTCGGCCGACCCGTCGCCGGTCTCGGCACCCACCGTATCGACGGTCTCGAAGGCATCGAACACGTCGAGAAACCGGCCGAGGCCGTCGCGTACGTCGAGAAAACCCACGACGGAAATTAGAGCCAGTCGGTAAAGGAGCCCTCGATGAGCGTCTCGGACTGGTTGTGGACATATTCGGCCTGCATGCCCCAGATTGCTTCCGTAAGCGGGACGCCGGCCTCGATGCTCTCGTGGACCCGCTCGTGTTTCCAGCGGGCGGGCGTCATCCGGCGGTCCAGACGCTCCCGGAGCGGCCGGATGTATTTGCGGGCCTGCTCTGTCGAGAGTCCCCTGGCTTCCAGGCCGTGGCGGGCGAACTCGAACAGTTCGTGTCCGATTTCGTCTATCGCCGTCGTCTCGGCGCCGTCGCTTGTTATCCACTCGATGTCGGCCTGCAACCCGTCGCGGGTGGCCGCGTAGAAGTTCTCTTTTGCCGTCTCCCAGTCGAGTGCGCGCACGGGGTGTTCGTGCCGGCGCAGACTCTCCATGAGACCGGCGAAGACGGCCTCGAAGGCCACGCTGTCCCGAATCGTCGGCTGGGCGGGCAGCGGTCGAAACTCGATGCGGGCGTTGGCCTGTGACCGGCTCGGTCCGTCGAAGACGGGTCGCACCCACCGCCAGTAGCTCCCGTGTTTGTGCCGGAAGTGGGCAAACTGGTCGTCGAAGCGGTTGCCGGTGGTGACCTTGGTCGGGACGATACACCTGTCGTCAGCAATCGCGTCGATGGCGTCCTCGACGGTCTCGAAGTCCGGCGGGAAACACACTTTGGGGTCTTCCTCGTGGTCTTCCGGCGGATTCAGGACCGATTCGAAGATGCCGATGCGGTGTTCCATGTGGGCGTCGGCGACGATTTCGGCGTCGGGGTCGTCGTCGTAGAGGTCCGGGGGGAAGAAGGGGGCGTTGACACCCAGCGCGAGCAGCGGGCCGGCGACGCGGAGGGCGTATCTGAAATACTCCGGGAGGTCGGGCGCGTGGGGCACCTGGTAGTGGGGCTGAATCGAGGTGATGAGACTCTCGGGCATCACCGTCTCCGCCGACAGCGAGACGTGGGGCGCGTCGAGTTCGAACCGCGATGGGTAGTCGGTGTTTGCCATCGCGTGGTACCTGACGGAATCGCTCATGTTGGTCGCGATGCGAATCCCGTCGTGTTCGACGAAGTCGGTCAGATACTCCGTCGCCGTCTCGCCGGTCGGCGGGACCGTCCACATCCCGTCGGTCACCAGCGAGAGGTCCTCGGCGTTGGTCTTCTCCTGGGCCGGCGCGAAGTGTGCCTGGAGTTCCTTCTCCTGGGCGATGAGGCCATACCGGGTCAGTGGCTCCGGACTCGTCTGCATCTCGGCGTTGTGGAGGCCGAGTTCCTTCTCGAAGCCGATGAGCCCCAGCAGCTTTCGGGGCATCCGGCGGAGCCCGTCGGTCCGCGAGTCGGCACCGTACAGTTCCATCTCCAGGCCGACCAGCGCCTGGGTGTTGTCGAAGGTCCCCGACTGGACCTCCGCTTTGAGCTGTTCTGTCTCTTCCTGTGCGCGGGCACGGAACGCCTCGGCGTCCACGTCGAGTATCTCCTGGACCTTCGTCGCCAGTTCCGAACCAGACATGGAACCCCCTTCGAAACCCAGCGATTTCAATGCGACGGGCGCGACTCAGGGCAGCGCCGTCTCCGGCACGACGACGACCGGCCACGCTGAGCCGGCCAGCAGCGCCCGGAGTGTCCTTCCCGGGACGTCTCCACTCGTCTCGTGGTCGCCCCGCCGTGGCCCCACGACGAGCACGTCGACGTCCCGTTCGGTGGCGACCGCCCGAATCTCCTCGACCGGGTCGCCCTCCCGAGCCACCGTCTCGACAGTCGGTGCGACCAGCCGCGTCCGGGCGACGTTGGTCGCGTCCCCGGGGTCCCGGTCGTCCAGCGCCGGCTCTCGAACGGCGACGACGAGGACCTCGTCGTCCGGTTCGACGCGAGACTGGAGGTAGTCACAGGCCGCTGCGGTGGTGTGGACCGACGCCGTGGCGACGAGATAGCGCGTCATCACCTGGTACTCTGTCGCCGGGGAAGGCACTTCTTTCGGGGACACGCTCTGGCAGGCACAACAGCTATGTGTTGCCCGCCCAAGCCTCGCCTGTGACAGACGACCGCAGCGCCGGCGGGACGTACACGCTCCTGGTCGAACTGCTCGAGACTACCACGGCGGAGGTCGGGGCGCTTGGCACGCTCACCTTCGACCCCGGCTGGTACGCGTACACCGGCAGCGCGCTCGGAACCGGGGGCTTCTCGCGTGTCCAGCGCCACCGCGAACTCGCTGCCGGCGAGCGCGACACCCGCCACTGGCACGTCGACTACTTGCTCTCGCTCCCCGACGCCAGCATCGACACCGTCGTCACCTCCAGCGGTGTCGACATCGAGTGTTCGACTGCCGGCGCGCTCGATGGCGCGCCCGTCCCCGACTTTGGCTGCTCTGACTGTGGCTGTGACTCGCATCTCCACTACGCCTCCCAGCGGGACTGTCTCCTCGACTCCGTTCGGCGTGCTCATCAGTCTGGTCGTGAGGCGGCTTCTGATTGACGGCTCGGAGCTACACTCTCTCCTGAATTCACAACAACCGGGCTCGCTGTGCTCACCTTCGTCATCGACAGCGCCGTGACTGGCGGTGGCGTGTGTCAGCGAAAAGTGTCATAGTCCTGGGAGGATTCGAACCTCCGTCGTAGCCCCCAGAAGGCCACATGATTGGCCACTACACCACAGGACTTCGCGGACGATAGTAGATGCTGATTGTATTTATGCGTGTCGTAACCAAATTGTTAGCGTTCCGTCTCCGGTGGGGTGAAATGTTCTTTGCGGTGGCAGTTCGAGCACAGCAATTCACACCGGTCAACTTCTTGCTGTATCACTCTGAGCGGCTTTCGGTCGGAGACGAGTTTTGCGACTGTTTCGTGTTTTTGCTCTGGGTGATGAAAGACGAGACACCGCGGGTCTGTCTCTTTGCACCGCTTGCAGCCGTCTGAAGACGATTTGTACGCACGGAGCCACTCTCTCGCTCTCTTCCGGTCGCCTGTCTCCACGTCCGGACGCTGTTCGTCGTGGCGCTTTCTGTGACAGTTCGCACACAGCACATCGCATTTGGCCATCTCTTCTCGAATGTTGTCCCTCCCGTAACCGTACGTCACCATGTCTCCGACTGCCATCTCCTTGGCCTCGGGATTTCGGTGGTGATAGTCTAGACAGGCCCGGTTGACTTCGTTACAGTTGGCACACCCTCTCTCGGCTTTCTTCTCGTTGACCCATGCCCGTAGTCGTGCCCGCCGCTGCAACGTTCGCTCTGCGTTCCAGTCGCTGTTCCTGTAGTGCCAGCGCTGGTCAACTGAGAGCTCTTCCCACTCGGTCCCATCAGGCAACTCGATGCTGTCCGGCTTCGGGCTGGTCCGTGACCCAGTTGACGGTGCCGTCTCCAGTCCTGCTTTCTTTTTCGCTTTGTTCCACCCACCGAGTGTCCGGAGTATCGTCGCCGATGCTGGTGTCAGTCCTAGCTCTTCGTACTCTGCTTTCGTCGGTGACTTTTCGAGTCGTTGTGCTGCCTCTTGCAACGCGTTGAGACACTCCGCTTCGCTCGTCACCATGCACGCACCTGTGGGGTAGCCGCCGTTTCAGTACTCTCCACACAGTGAAACTGAAATTTTATCCGACAGGGCGAATCGCTGACTGTCCGCTCGTGAGGTTCGACCAGCGACCAAACTGTGTGGGGCGGCATGGCATCGCCGTCTGGTTGGTGTGCTACCATTCCGCGAAGGGTTCGGTCCTCTCGGCATGCCCACATACTTGTGGCTGACGCACGGATTGGATGTACAATGGGAATTCTTGATGCGTTTGGCTCGTTAGCCAGTGCGATACTCGCGGGACTTGTCATGCTCGGGTTCGCTATTCTGAGTCTGTTCGTCACAGTGTTCGTCGTGGATGCTGCCGCCTCGATTGCTGGGTTGAGCCCCGATGATAGCTTCGTCGTCCTTGGGGCGACAATCCTCGCTGGGACGGCCATCCTCGCCGGTGGTGTGGGTTTCGCACGACCTGAACAGGACACGGAAACAGGCGCTCAGTAGTCGGGTTTTCTCTGCGGAGCGCTCGGCTGACATGGCTACCACACGTTCGATGACGCCCCAATTTGTGTCGAGTGCCTTCGGGTCGCTTCGCGTATCGATACCTCCATGTACGCCGCCCCGCCAGCATCGAGTATGTACGTCGGACGCTTTGTCGTAATCGGCCCACAAGTCGGTGCCTACCGCGTCTCCTCGCGGTCGTTCCCGAACCGTCGCGCGCTCGACCGCGACGGAACTATTACTGTTGGCCCGACCGAGGACGCACCGGAGACTGACAACCCCTACATCTCGTACAACTGCGTGCAGGTGACCGACAACGGCGTCGTGCTGGGCAACGGCTCGCACGTCGACCCAATCGCGGAGAAACTCGAACTGGGCTACCCCGCCCGTGACGCACTCGTAGAGCCACTGCTTGCGCTGGACTTCGAGAAGGACGACTACGACACACCGCGCATCGCCGGTATCGTCGGACTGGACGACGACGCGACGACCACCGGCGAGGACCCGAGTGCGGTCATCGGGACGGTCCGCCGGGACGCACTGCTCGTCGAGGAAGTGACCGAACCGACGCTGGTCGCAACCTACGAGCGGGACAGTCCGGAGACATTCTCGCTTGCGGCCGACAACGCCGCCGACGCGGCCCGCGAAGTGTACGACCACGAGTTCGAACACGCAGTCTGTGCGGCCGGCGTCGCCGTCACCGACGACGGCATTGAGACTGCTATCGTCAACGAGTAGACACAGCGCGCCAACCAACCCGTCAGGGACAGCAGGCCTTTTCCTCGCGGACCCGATACAGACGGTATGGTAGAGGACAAACTGGCCGGGGCCCGCGCCGACCTGGCCGAACGCGACGGCGTTCTCGTCGCCTTCTCCGGCGGCGTCGATTCGAGCGTCGTCGCCGCACTCGCAGACGACGCACTCGGCGACGACGCGGTCGCCTGCACGGCAAAGAGTGAGACGCTCCCCGCCGAGGAACTCGACGACGCCCGTCGCGTCGCCGAGGAAATCGGCATCCGCCACGAGATTGTGGAATTTTCCGAACTCGACAGCGATGCCTTCGTGCGAAACGACGACCAGCGTTGCTATCACTGCCGTTCGATGCGTCTCTCGGCGATGTTCGACCACGCCGAGAAACTCGGAATCGACGTTGTCTGTGACGGGACCAACGCCTCGGACGTGGGCGAGGGTCACCGACCCGGCCTGCAGGCCGTCGACGAGCTCGACGCCTACTCCCCGCTACTGGAACACGACATCACCAAGGAGGAGGTCCGCGAGATTGCCCGCGAGTACGACATTTCCGTCGCGGAGAAGCCGTCGATGGCGTGTCTCTCCTCGCGGATTCCGACCGGTCTCGAAGTGACCGAGGATAGACTCTCCCGCATCGAGAAGGCCGAACGCCTCCTGCGGACGTGGGGCTTCGAGCAGTTCCGCGTGCGCGACCACGACGGCCTCGCGCGCATCGAAGTCTCCGAAGAAGAGATGGACGTGGCACTCGACCCCGACTTCGTGCGGGCGGCCCGCGACCACATCGCCGACCTCGGATTCGACCACGTGACCCTGGACTTGCACGGCTACCAGACGGGCAGTGTCAGCCCGGCGGATGCCGACGAACCTGACCCGTCTGTCGTCGCCCCGGACCCGCTTGACGCCGAGTACCCGACCGACTAGACCGTCTCGTTGTGCCGGACCAGTTCGACCGTCTCGCCGACGCGGAATTCGTTGAGCGCGCAGTTGTGCTGTGAGTGGTCGGTGATAGCAGTGAGGATGTCCTGGCCGCGAACGTGGCCCAGGACGACGTAGAGTGGGCCACCGTGGGTCACGACGAGCACCGTCTCGCCGTCGGCGCCTTCGAGCAGTTCGTTCCACCCTGCCAGTACGCGCTCGCGCACTTCGAGGAGACTCTCTCCGTTCTCTGGGGTCTCTCTGGTCGCCGAGACGCCGGTCGTCGCGGCGAACTGGGGGTATTCCTCGAATATTTCTGCCTTCGTGAGTCCTTGGTAGACGCCGAAGTTCCGTTCGCGCCACGCCGGGTCGAAGGTCGGTGCTGGCTCGACGCCCTGGTCTCTGAGCAGCGCCGTCGTCTCCCGGGTCCGCTCCAGGTCGGAGGCCACCAGCCGGTCGATATCGTAGCGGTCGGCGAGGTGGGTCCCGAGCGACCGGGCCTGCTGGCGACCACGGTCGGTCAGCGAAGTGGGCGCCCAGCCCTGCATGCGACCCTCCCGATTCCAGTCGGTCTCCCCGTGGCGGATGAGGAGGAGACGCGTCGTGTCACGTCCATCTGGCACACTCGTTCGTTCTGTAGCGACTGTTAACTGCGTTCCGTCGTCGTGTGACTGTTTGACCCTCAGAGAAATGCGCCATTCTCACAGTATCCATGTCGGCCTCTGTGCACGAATGGCCCGCTGACCGGTGTCATCGATTCTTATCGTGTGGGACTGCCCTGTTGTACTTATAATTATATTTCGCAAATGTCTAGTTATGGGGCACTTGACCAGACGCCACCTGCTGTTGCTCAGTGGCGGGGCGGCCGCGGCCCTTGCTGGGTGCAGCGGGGACGGCAGTGACGGGACGGACGGTGAGGGCGATGGACCGACTGACTCGACCGAGGGTGGGGACGAGCAGCCGTCCTCGCTCGCAATCGAGAACACCGTCCTCTGTACAGAACAGCCCACAGGATACAGAGAGTACACCGAACAGCCGGAAGGCACCTACGACCCCGGAGACGTGGTCTGGGTGTACTTCGAACCCAGTTCGGTCGGTACCGAATCGGCTGGTGAGGGGGAACTCCGTTTCGAGTACGACCTGATCTGGACCGTGACGACGCCCGACGGCGAGGAGTTAGAGACGATGACCGAATCCGTCAGCAGGACCTTCTCGGAGTCTACAGACTTCTCGACGGTGTTTCTCGTTGTGAACTTCTCGCCGGCGATGGAGTTCGACGGGGGGACGTACACGATGGACATTGAGGCGACAGACACTATCGCGGGGAATACGGCCACCGAGACGGTCGAATTTACCGTCGATGCTGGTCTCGAGTACGCGTCGGGCGAGTTCGGTATCAGCACCTTCGAGTTCATCGAGAGCGAGGCCGGGGGATACGACGATTATACGCCCCGACCCGACGCCGAGTACGGACCCACCGAGACGATCTGGTACTACTACGAGATCGACGGCTTTGCTTATGAAGAGACCTCGAACGCGCTGACGCCAGCCCTCCAGATTACAGAGACGTTGACGGGTCCGGAAGGGGAAATCTGGTCACAGGCCGACATCCCGCTCTCGAATCGGTTCGACCCGTCCACGGACCTCGACACCTACTACGTGACCGACCGGCTCAGTCCCACCGAAGAGTGGGTTCCCGGCGAGTACACGATTCGGTTCGAGGTGACCGACGGACACACCGGCGAGTCGGTCACGGAGTCGTACACGTTCACGGTCCCGGAGTGAAGGCGGCGGGTCTCCGCTCGCGCACCGGTCGCCGTCGGGGCACTCCGATTCGGTTTTCGTCAGCCAGTCCAGACGCCCGTTTCTTGGCAGGATTACCGCCCGGCCCACCGTAACAGTAGCAACGTCCCCTCGAACAGGACGACCATCGTCAGCGCGACGATGAAGGGTGCCATCCCCGTGGGGTCGGGGCTAAAGAGGAAGGCGACGCCGGCGAAGCCAAACCAGAAGTACAGCCGGCGGTCTTCCAGCCAGCGGCGACTGGTCACGCCCATCATGATAGCCAGCATGATAAAGAGCGGAATCTGGAAGATGGCCGCGAACATCCCGAGCATCAGGAGGATGAGGCCGAACGTCTCCGAGAGGCCAAAGGCCACGTCGGCGACTGGCTGTGAGTAGCCCAGGAAGTACGTGAAGATGAGTGGGAGCACGAGCGCGTAGGCAAAGAGGACGCCAATGCCGGCGAGGATGAGACTCGTCGGCACCGACGCCAGGTAGTAGCGCCGCTCGTTGGGGTAGAGACCGGGGCGCATGAACAGGTACGTCTCGTAGACGAAGACGGGCAAGGCGATGATGAAGCCGGACAGCGAGGCGACTTTCAGGCGCGCGAGCACGAGCGCGAGCGGGTGATACAGCCGTGGGCAGGCCGAATCGGAACTGGCTGCCCCACCCGTTCCCGATTGACCGATGGCGTCTGCCGCTGCTGTAGCCTGCTCGACGCACGCTGTCGGTTCGCCGGGCAGAAACGAGTACCACAGGAAGTTGATGAGGCGGTCGGCGAATGGGAAGACGACGGCACTGACCAGTGCCATGACGACGATGACGACCAGCAGCCGGCGAATCATCTCCTCGATGTGCTGGGTCAGCGGCATCTCCTGGTCGTCCGGGGCGCCAGTCTGGGCGGCTGGTTCGGGTTCGGCCGGCTCTGGTGTGGCCGCCCCAACGCTTCCTACATCGGTCCCGTCGGCCGCCCCGCTGTCTCCGGTCGCGCTCTCGTCGGCCGTCCCGTCGTCTTCATCCGCCGGGGGGCTATCCTCAGCCTCGTCTCCCTGGGAGTCGTCGTCAGCGGAGTCGGATTCCGCTATCGGAGCGTCGTCGGCCGCCGAGGCGTCCCGGGAATCGTCGCTCTCGGGGTTCTCAGCGGCTTCACCAGGGAGGTCCCCGTCGGGGTCGTCAGTGGATTCCTCGTCTGACCCCGTGGGGGCAGCCTGGTCGTGACGCTGCTCGTCGTCACGCTCGTCGTCGGGGTCCCCCTCGCTCATTGGCCGCCGGTTGGCTGGCGGCTCTTGTAAGCCTTCTCTCTTTGCCAGCCACCGCGTGAGGAGCCCGAACGAATAGATTGATAATCGCCACCCAGCAAAGTCCGCCAGAGATGGCTAGCGCGCTCGACGAAGACGCAGCACGGACTGTCGCCAGTGGCCGTGAGACAGTCGGTGCCATGCTTTCCTCTGCACAGAGTGACCTCAAGAAGGTCTTTCTGGTCTTTCTCGTCGGGATGCTCGCTGCCTTTTTCGCACTCCGCTATTACGTCTGGGACGCGCTCAAGCAGGATATCCTCTATTCTCAGATGGCGCCTGCCATCCGCGAGTCGACCCAGGTCGTCGCCGTCACGCCCTTCGACGTCATCCTCCTGCAGGTGAAAGTCGGGATGATAACCGGCGTTCTCTTCGCGATTCCGGCGCTCGTGTGGGTCAGCCGGGCCGCGCTCAAAGAGCGGGGCATCTGGCCCTCGGACGCGATTCCGCGCTGGAAACTGGGGCTTGTCGGCCTCTTCACCGTCGCGCTGTTCGTCGGCGGTGTCAGTTACGCCTACGAGCTGTTTTTTCCCATCATGTTCAACTTCCTGGCGTCGAACGCCGTCAACGCCGGGTTCTCGCCGACCTACTCCATCGTCATGTGGACGGAGTTTGTCTTCTTCCTCACGCTCTCCTTTGGACTGGCCGCCCAGCTCCCGCTCGCGATGAGTGGCCTCTCCCTGACTGGTGTCATCCCCTACGAGACGTTCCGCGACAAGTGGCGCTACGCGGTGCTTGGCATCTTCGCGTTCGGTGCGATGTTCTCGCCGCCCGACCCCTTCACGCAGATTATGTGGGCGGTCCCACTCGTCGCGCTGTACGTCTTCAGCCTCGGCGTCACCAGACTCGCCGTCCTCTCGACGCGTGCGGGCGCCGAGGTCCCCATCCGGCAGGTCGTCCGCAAGCGCTGGAATATCCTCGCGGGCGTGACACTGCTCGCCGGGGCCGGCGTCTACGGCTTTCTCACCCGCGGCGGCCTGACGGCGCTCAACGACGGGATGGACGCCGTCGGCTCCAGCTACGCGTTCCCGACGGCCGGCGAACTGGGGCGCTTTGGCCTCGGTCCCGAGGAGACCGCCATCCTCTATGCCGTCGTCGTCGCGCTGGTCGCTGCCGCTGTCGCCCTGTTCTATCTGCGCATCCGTGAACTGGAGGCCGTCGCGGCCGGCCAGCAGACGGTCTCGGAGCCGACAGCCGCTCCGACCGACCAGAGTGAAGTCACCGCGCCGAGTCACTCGGCGAGTGCAGGGCGGCCCGCGGAAATCGATATCGGTGCGCTGAGCGCCACCGCGGTCCACGCGGCTCCGCGCGAAGCGTTCGAAGCACTCTCCGAAGAGGAGGCACTGGACCTCGCCCGCGACGCTATCGCCGAGGAAGACGGCGACAAAGCCGAAGCCATCCTCGACCGCTTCGAGGAAATCAACGACCCGGACGAAGACGAGGAGGACGACGGCGACGACGCGGACCCAGTCACCTCGACGGCTGCTGGCATGGCCAACGCCTTCACCGAAGACGAGACGACCGAGGACGACATCGGCGGCTACTACTACGACATCGCCTTCATCCTCGATTCGCTGACCTCGAAGGTCATCTGGATTGTCGGCACGTTCATGGCCGTCCTCGCGGCAACGTTTCTCTTTCTCTACCAGGGCGGTATCGGGACCATCCGGGACTCGTTCCTGCGGAGCATGCCCGAGGCACTCGCCGACCAGGTCAACATCGTCACGCTCCACCCGGTCGAGGCACTCATCTTCGAAATCAAGTTCTCGACGCTGCTGGCCGCACTTTCGGTGTTGCCCATCATCCTCTATTTCGCCTGGCCGGCCATCCAGGAACGGGGCTTCTCGACCGGCGCGAGTCGTAACATTCTGCTGGTGTGGGGCGGTTCGCTGGTGGTCGCGCTCGTCGGTGGGACGCTACTCGGCTTTTTCTACATCGCGCCGGGTATGATCGGCTGGCTGGCCGGCGACGCGCTGACCTCGAATATGGTCATCGCCTACCGCATCAACAATTTCGGCTGGCTGGTCATCTTCACCACCGTCGGTATCGGCGTCCTCGCGATGATTCCGGTGACGATGTGGCTGTTCGTCCGCGGGAATATCGTCAGCTACCGGACGCTTCGGACTCGCTGGCGGGTGTTCGTCATCGGCGTCTTCGCCATCGCCGGCTTTGCCACCCCGAAGGGCGTGTTCACCATGTTCATCGTCGCGATTCCGGCCGCAGTCGCCTACGGCATCGGACTGGGACCGCTGGCTGTCTTCGACCGCCTCCGTAACTGATTGCCGACTCGCTTTTTCCGTCCGGCACCCGAAGTGAGACTGATGACAGACATCGGATTCGTCGGTGCAGGTGCAGCGACCGCAGCGGCGTCGTTCGTCCTCGACGGTGCGCTCCCGGATGCGAACATCACCGTTTTAGAGAAGTCCCGCGGCGTCTGTGGGCGTGCGGCCACGCGCCGGCGGGACGGCATCCGCTACGACTACGGGGCCAACTACGTCAAATCCGACGACGAGCGCGTCGTGGACCTGCTGACCGAGCGACTCGACACCGAGGGGCTGGTCGACGTGACAGAGCCAATCTACACCTTCGATTCCAGTGGCACGGTCTCGGCGGGCCGTGACGCAGACGAGCACAAGTGGAGCTACGAGCGGGGGCTGACCCAGATTGCAAAGCGCCTCTTTGCCCGGACCGACGCGACCGTCGAACACGAGACGCGCGTCGAGACAGTCACCAGAGCAGACGACGCCTGGACGGTGACCGATACCGACGGAAAGCAGTGGGGACCTTTCGACGTTCTCGTGCTCAACCCGCCGGCCCCACAGACCGCCCAGTTGCTCGCCGATGCCGAGTGGGACGACCCGCTCCGGTCGGACCTCGCTGGTGCCGTCGGCGATGTCGACTACCGAACTATCTACACCGCTGTGCTTCACTACCCGTTCGAACTCGACGTGCCCTACTACGCGCTTGTCAACACCGACAAGGAACACGACGTGGGCTGGGTCGCTCGCGAGGAGTGCAAAGGCGGCCACGTCCCCGACGGCGAGTCGCTGCTGATTGTCCAGGCCGGCCACGAGTGGTCGGTCGCTCACTACGACGACTCGCCGGCGGACAACGTCGCCGCCCTGGCGGAGATGACGGTAGACATCGTCGGCGACGACCGACTTAGCGACCCCGACTGGACCGACCACCAGGGCTGGCGCTACGCACTGCCGGAGGCGGGCGCACCGACTGGTCTCCTCCAGTCTGCGGAACGCGAGAACCTCTACTTCCTGGGTGACTGGGTGGCCGGGGAAGCACGCCTGCACGCGGCTCTCCGGAACGGGCTGGACACCGGCGAGCGCATCGTACACGCCCACTGAACTCGATTGCAGGGAACGCGCGAACCGAGCTATTAAAGAGTATTCTTCCAGTGTGATTCAGGTATGCCCAAGATTAGTGTGGAAGTGCCGGAGGAACTGCTCGCCGACATAGACGACCACGTCGGCGAGGACGGCAAGTTCGTCAACCGAAGCGAGGCAATCCGGGCGTCCATCCGGAAGACACTCGACGTGCTCGACGACATCGACTCCCGACAGGGGAGACTCGACGATGAGCAGTAACGACCCGCTTGGAGGGCTCCAGATTGCACTGGTCGCTCTCTTTGTCACTGCACTCGTCACGGCGCAGGTGACCGCCTCGAAGGTGCTCGCTTTCGGCCTCCCGTTCTCGCTGCCGCTGACCGGCGACGCCATCATCCTGCCGGGCGCCGCCGTCGCGTACGCGCTGACCTTCTTTGCGACGGACTGCTATTCCGAACTGTACGGCCGTCGCCCGGCGCAGGTGCTGGTCAACGTCGGCTTCGCCGCCAACTTCGTCTTCCTCGGACTGGCGTGGCTCGCAATCGGTCTGCCGATTGCCGCAAACTCCCCGGTGCCACAGGACCAGTTCAGTAGCGTCATCGGCGCGAGTACCGGCATCGTCGCCGGGAGCCTCGTCGCTTATCTGGTCAGCCAGAACTGGGACGTGCTGGTCTTTCACCGCCTCCGTGCGTACACCGACGGCGACGCCCTCTGGTTTCGCAACATCGCCTCGACGGCATCGAGCCAGCTCATCGACACCATCCTGTTCATCTCGATTGCCTTCGTCCTCTTCCAGGGGATGCCGCTGGACGTCGCTGTCGGACTGATGGTCGGCCAGTACATCTTCAAGCTGGGCGTCGCACTGCTGGATACGCCCTTCGTCTACGCCGTGGTCCGGGTCGCACGCGGGAAACAAAAGCCCCAGGCCGTCACCGCCGACTAGTTCTCTTCGACCGGTTTCGCGAAGCCGTACCGCGGTTTTACGTCCGTCACTTCGACGGTCAGTTCGTCGCCCGTCTCGCCTTGCCTGACAAAGAGCGTGAAATCCTCGACTTTGGCGACGCCGTCGCCCTCTTCGCCCACGTCGACGATTTCCACGTCCACGGTGTCGCCGACGCGGACGGGTGCGGTCAGGAAGTGCTTCGCGACGAGATACAGTTCCGAGGAGGAGTCACGGGAGGCGTCGGGTCGGACCTGCCGGACGTACTCGAACTCTTCTTCGATGTCCGCCTGCAAATCGTCGAGGTCCCGGCCGTCGAAGACCTTTACCGCGAGGTCACCGCCCGTATCGAGGAGGTCCGTCGCCACCTCGAAGGCCTGGCGGGCGAGATGGACCGAGCGGGCGTGGTCCAGGTCGTAGTCGCCGCTCATGTTGGGGGCCATGTCGGAGATGACGGCATTTACGGGTCGTTCTTCGACGTCCTGCCCGGTCGTTTCGGCGACGGTCTCGCGAATGTCGTCTCTGGTCGACTCCTCGGTGATGTCCCCGCGGACGAAGGCGACGGTCGCCTCGGGGTCCTCTAACTCCTGGATGCGCTGGCGGTCGACACCGACGACCGTGCCGTCCTCGCCGACGCGTTCGGCGGCGACCTGGAGCCAGCCACCGGGTGCGGCCCCGAGGTCGACGACGGTTCGCCCTTCGCCGAGCAGGCCTGTCGTCTCGTCTAGCTGTTTGAGCTTGTAGGCCGAGCGGGCGCGATACCCCTCCTGTTTGGCCTTGTTGTAGTATTTATCTTTTCCTGACATGATTTACTCCAAAACTCCGTGATACGTTCCCGACCGGCAGTCGCGGTCGGAGAGCGGGTGGTGCATGCCAGTCTGGAGGGGGCCGACGCTGATAGGCGTGACGCACCGGCCCTAGGCGAACCGCTCGGGGTCGATGCGCGCGAGTCGCATCGCGTTCCCGGTCACGCCGAGGCTCATTCCCATGTCGCCGACGACGACTGCGACCGCGACACTCACGAGTCCCAGCGGCACGCCGAGTGCGAGCAGCGCCTTCACGGCGAGGCTCGCCCAGATGTTCTGCCGGATGACGTCGTTGCCCGTGTGTGACAGCGCATAGAGGTACGGGAGCTTCCCGATGTCGTCGCCCATCAGCGCGATGTCGGCGGTTTCGAGTGCGGTGTCGGTGCCCGCTGCGCCCATCGCCACGCCGACCTCGGCGGTCGCGAGCGCGGGCGCGTCGTTGATGCCGTCCCCGACCATCGCCACGTCGCCGTACGCCGCCTGTAGTTCTTCGACCGCCGTGACCTTCTCCTCGGGGAGCAGTTCCGCGCGATACTCGTCGACGCCGACCCCCTCGGCGATGGCCCGCGCGGTCCCTTCGTTGTCGCCGGTCAACATCACGACGTGCTCGACGCCCAGTTCCTGCAACCGCTCGATGGCCCGCTTCGAGCCCGGGCGCACCTCGTCGGCGATTGCGACGGCACCCAGAAGCTCCGTCTCGGTCCCCACGAGGACGACGGTCTTGCCCTCCTGCTCTAGAGCGGTGACCGTCTCTTCCGTGAGTCTGTCCGCGCTGGCAGTCGTCTCGTCGGGCACGGCGGTCCCGCCGTCGGTCGCGCGCCGGTCCCCAGGAAGGTCGACTCCCAGTTCCTCGAACAGCGCGGGCTTGCCCGCGTAGTAGGTCTCGCCACCGTCGGACGAGTCCGACGAGCCTCCGGCTTCGCCGGAGACGTCGATGTCGCCACGGACGCCCTTGCCGGTCAGGCTCTCGAACGCAGCGGGTTCCGGCAGGTCGGAGACGCCGGCCGTACTGGCGCGGTCCAAAATTGCCCCGGCGATGGGGTGTTCGCTGCGCCGTTCCAGGCTCGCGGCGTGGCGCAGTAGCGTGGCCTCGTCGGTGTCCCCGGCCGGCACGACGTCGGTGACGGCGAGTTCCCCTCTGGTGAGCGTCCCGGTTTTGTCCAGCGCGATAGCGTCGACGTCGCCCATCGCCTCCAGGTAGTTGCCGCCCTTGATGAGGACGCCATTTTTCGCGGCGCTGGTGACACCCGAGACGACCGAGACGGGCGTCGAGATGACGAATGCACAGGGGCAGGCGATGACCAGCAGGGTGAGCCCGCGGATGAACCACGTCTGCCAGTCGGCCGCGAAGGTGACCGCGTACCCGGCGACCTCGGCCGAGACGGGCTGGCTGAGCACGAGCGGCGGGACGGCGGCGGTCAGAATCGCCAGCACGACCACCGTCGGCGTGTAGTAGCCCGCAAAGCGGTCGACGAACTGCTCTTTCTCGGTCTTTTTCGACTGTGCCCCCTGGACCATCTCGATGATTCGCGAGAGCGTCGAATCGCCCGCTGTCGAGGTGACTTGCACTTCGAGATACCCGCCCTCGGGTATCGTGCCGGCGTACACCTCGTCGCCGTCGGCCTTGTCGACGGGGACGCTCTCGCCGGTAATCGGCGACTGGTCGACCGCACTCTCCCCCGCGACGACCGTCCCGTCGAGGGGTATCTTCTCGCCGGGGCGGACGAGTACGGTCTCGCCGACCGCGACGTCGTCGGCGGGAACGGTGACCTCCTCCCCGTCGCGTCGAACGGTCGCCTCGTCGGGCGACAGTTCCATCAACTCCCGCAGCGAGTCGCGGGCGCGGTCCATCGCGTAGTCCTCGAGGAGTTCGGCGATGCTAAACAGAACCGCCAGGGTCGCGGCTTCGACGAAGTAGCCGATCCCGGTCGCAGCGATAATCGCCGTCCCCATCAGCAGGTCGATGTCGAGACTCCGGTTTTTCGCCGAGTAGTAGCCGCTCCGGACGACCGGCAGGCCACTGGCGACGACGGCAGCGAGAAAGAGTACGTCAGCCAGTGCGAGCGGGTAGTCGAGGACGCTGGCCACGGCGAGATTCTGCCCCGCGAGGACGAACTCGAAGAGGAGTCCGAGGGTGACAAACACCGCTCCGGCCCACGTCTTGAGCGCGCGCGGGCTCGTCCACACCTCTGCCGGCGGGGCGATGTCGACGCCGTCGCCCGCCGCCTCGTCGTCGGCGTCTCCCTCCCTGACGACCTCGTAGCCGGCACCCTCGATTGCCTCGACGATGGCGGCTTCGCTCACCCGGTCGGGGTCGTACGTGACCGCAGCCGTGCCGGTGGTCGGCTGGAGCGTCGCGTCGAGCACGCCGTCGACGCGCGTGAGGCTCTTGTCGACTTTCCCCGCACAGGACGGACAGTCCATCTCGGGGACGCCCAGCCGCGCGGTCAGTTCCCGGTACCGGTCTTCTCCGTCCGTCGACCCTGTGTCGTCGCTCATTACGTCGAGCTAGGTGTCACAACTCGATAAGCGTTCGTTGGAATATTCCAAATCCGTCTACAGCGGGGTTGACGGTTCGGTCGGCAACTGTCTGTCGGTAATGTATGCGTTCGCCAGGTGTTGTTCGGCCCGCCGCAGCCGATAGGCGAGCGTCGACCGCGGAACGTCGAGGTGGGCGGCGAGTTCGCCTGCGTCGACGGCGCGTGGCGACTCGTAGTAGCCGTGTTCGACGGCGGCACGGAGCGCGGCCTCCTGTTCCGGGGACAGTTCGCCCACCGCATCGTCTGCCGGGACCGCCGTCTCTGCCGTCCGAAGCATCTCCATCCGGGCGCAGTCGCCGACTGCCGCGTCGAGTTCCTCGAAGAACGCGGCCACGTCTCCGTCGCCAGCGTGGATGACCCGCCACGTGTAGTGGCGACCCTCGTTGCGGGTTTCGAAGAGGACGCCGTCGCCGAGGTGGTCGCGTGCGATGTGCGGGACCGACGCACACGTCGGCGTCCGCTCCCAGTGGGAGTAGAGGACGAGCGTGTCGTCGGTGTGATCGAGGACCTCGGTGGTCTGTGTCGCGCCACAGTCTTCGGTCGCGAGACAGTCTGCGTAGTAGTCGCTGTCGAGAAAGGCAGTCTCGATGGCTTCGAGCGCGGCCGTCGTTCCGCTCGCGTGGTCGACGCGCCAGAGGTGCTCGGCGGTGGCGTGCAAGGATAGCGAGCGAATCCGGGCGTCCGGGTGGTCGGCGAGCGTGTCTGCCACCCTGTTGCAGCCGGGCTCGTACTCCAGAGCGAAGACGAGTTCGCGCATACCTGGTCTTGGGAACGAGACGATATAACACACCGCCCCGAGGCGGAGTCGTTCGTGGCAGCGCCGCTTCCGCGGCCGTTCTCACTCCGAGTCGCTGTCGTCGTCGCGTTCGGCCGGCCACGTCACGCCCCCGAGGAAGGGGACGCCGGTCTTCTGGGCGGCCCGCGAAATCATGTGCGCGCCGGTCGGGACCGTCAAAAAGAGGAAGACGATGCCAACGAGCGAGGCCAGCCCTGCGCCGCCGGGGCCAAAGTGGACGAAGCCGGCGACGAAGATAGCCGCCGTCCCGAGCGTCGTCGGCTTGCTGGTGGCGTGCATCCGGTTGTAGACGTTGGGGAGGCGCAGTAGGCCGATGGTCCCGACGGTGAGAAAGAACACGCCGACGACGACCAGTGCGACGACGGTCAGCTCTGCGACCGTTCCTGCCGTGGGCGTCGCAATCATAGTTCGTCCCCCCGCGTGATGATGTCGCCTTCGGTGACGTACTTCGCGACGGTGACCGTCGAGAGAAAGCCGATGATGGCGAGGACGAGGCTGACAGTCACGAACAGCCCGCGGTCGGTCTTCAGCGCGAACAGCACCGCGATGGCGACGACGTTCGTCGCGATGGCATCGAGCGCCACGACGCGATCGGGGACGGTCGGGCCGCGGATGACCCGGTAGCCACAGAGCAGACTCAGTCCCGCAACCGCGACCAGCGCGGCGTCGATGGCCGTCGCGGCCAGGCCGGTGTCAGCGACCATCCTCGGCACCTCCGTCGTGTTCGTCGCCGGTGTTCGGTCGCTCGTCGCCGTCTTCCGCCGTCGTCGCTGGGGTGGTGTCTCGCATCTGTCTCTCCTGAGTGGTGACGGTCTTCGGTTCCGGCGGGTAGTCGGGTGGGTGGACCCGAATCTCCGGTGGTGTGTCTCCGGGCGAGCGGTCCTCGTCGAAGATGGTCAGCGCGTAGTCCTCCCACTGGCGAATCGGCTCGACGACAGCCTCCGGGTCGCGGCCGTCGATGATGTGGACGTAGAGGGCGTTCTCGTCGGGGTCGTGGTCGAGCGTAATCGTTCCCGGGGTGATGGTGATGCTGTTTGCGATGGTCGTCACCCCGAGGTCAGTCTCGACGCGCAGCGGGATGTAGATGACCTGTGGCTCGATCGGCATCCGGGGTGCGAGCACGCGGTAGGTCACGTCGATGTTGGCGACGACTATCTCCCTGGCGAACAGCAGCGTGTAGGCGACGACGGCGGGCGCGGCGGACACCAGCCGCGTCACGTCGAACTCCTCCTCGTAGAGCCGTCGGAAAATAAAGGCGACCGGCATGCCCACTGCCAGCCCCACAAGGAAGGTCCCGGCAAGCGACGTGGGGGTCAGCGTCGCCCCGTTGACGAGCACCCACAGCACCGCGAAGGCGACGCCAGCGACCACCCAGCGTCTCGCGTTCATGACCCACCCCCAATTCCGACGATATCGACGTACGCATCGGTATCGAGAGCCGCCGTCGCCGCGGCCTCGGCAAACCGGTAGAGTGGGTCGAAGCCGATGCCGACGAGGACGACCAGCGCCGCAAGCGTCGCCAGCAACGCGACCTGGCCCCTATCGAACGTTGCGACCTCGACGCGGTCGGTCTGGCTGCCCCAGAACCCGCCCACCCAGACCCGCGTCGTGTAGACGATAGTCAGGACAGCGCCCGCCAGCAATACGCCCACCAGCGCGGCGTTCCCGGCCGTCGGCGTCCCGGCGTACTGGACGGCGCCGACCTCGAAGACGAGGAACTTCCCGAAAAAGCCCGTCAGCGGCGGGATGCCGACCAGCGAGAGGCTACCGACGAGCACCGTGACCGAAAACACCTGCGAGCGCTCGCCGAGGCCACCCAGGTCGGCCAGCGCCGTCGTCCCGGTGGCGTCGCGGATGGCCCCCGCCGCCAGGAAGAGCAGCCCCTTCGCGAGTGCGTGATGGAACGCGTAGACGAGCGCCGCGAGGATGCCGAGATGCCGGAGCGACGCCGAACTCGTTCCGGCGGCGATGGCGACAGGGATGGCGATAAAGCCGACCTGTCCGATACTGGAGTAGGCAAGCACCCCGTCGATTCGGTCGCGGCTGACCGCACCGAGGCCACCGAGGAGCGTGCTCGCGATACCCATCACAAGCAACACCGGCGCGAGGTAGGCAAGCGGCGACTCGACGGGGACGAACGGAACGGCTGTCGTCACGCTCGCCTCGCCGAAGACGGTGAAATACACCCGAACGATGGCGTAGATGCCGACCTTCTTGGCCGCGCCGGCCAGCACCGCCGCGACAGGCATCGGTGCCGCCTGGTAGGCCGAGGGCACCCAGAACTGGAACGGGACCAGTCCGGCCTTGAGCGCGAACGTGACCAGCAACAGGCCGGTAAAGCCGACGACGGGCGCACCGTCGAGCGAGGGGTCCGCGAGCTGGACCGCCATGTCTGCCATGTTCAGCGTCCCCAGCGTGGCATAGAGGCCGCCGATAGCGAGCAACATCAGGACGCTTCCGAGGGTGTTCAACACGACGTACCGGACCGCCGCGGCGGTGTGTGGTGCGTTCCCGTAGAAGGCGACGAAGACGTAGCTGCTCATCAGCATCACCTCGAACCAGACAAAGAGGTTGAACAGGTCGCCGGTCAGGAAGGCCCCGGTCATCCCGAGCAGGAGAAACTGGAACAGTGGATGGTAGTACACCCGCTGGTTGTCGGGGTCGACGAACAGTACCGAAAAGGCCACTGCGTAGAGTGCAACGACGGCGGTCAGGACGAGCATGAACGCCGCCAGCGCGTCGGCGACCAGCGTGATGCCGAAGGGTGCCTGCCAGCCGCCGACCTGGTAGGTGAGTGCCGTGGCGTCCGGCCGGAAGACGACCGTCCACGCGATGGCCGCGACCCCGCCCGCGTACGCGAGGACGCCGCCGACGCTTGCCGCCTGCTGGACGCGCGGCCACCGCCTGACGACGAGCACGAGCGCGCCGGTGAGCAGCGCAATCACGAGCGGCGCGAGGACGAGCGTGTCCGTCATTGCTCCTCACCGCCGCTCTGCTTTGGCCACTCGGTGACGTTCATCGTCTCGTTTTCCTGGTAGGCGCGGTAGGACAGCACGAGTACGAACGCCGTCATCCCGAAACTGATGACGATAGCCGTCAGCACGAGCGCCTGCACCAGCGGGTCTGCCGTCGTCACGGCGGGCGACTCGTGGCCGTGGGTGTCGAGAATCGGGACGAGGTCGAAGGTCCCCTCGGCGAGACCACCCATCGTGATGAGGTAGACGTTGACCGCCTGCGAAAGGATGGAGATGCCGAGGACGATTTTCACGAGGTCGTCGCGCAACAGGAGAAAGGTCCCCATCGCGAACAGCGCGCCGACCGTCAGCGCGATTGCGACGCTCATTCGTTGCCCACCACCGAGAACACCGTCAGGAGGCCGCCGACGACGACGAGGTAGATGCCGGCGTCGAAGACGAGCGCACTCGCCAGTTCGACCTCGCCGTACAGCGGGAGGTGGACGTACGTGAACGCCTGCGCTAGGAACGGCTCGCCAAGGAGCAGCGGGGCCAGCCCGCTGACGACGACGAGGACGAGGCCGACGGTGAACACCCGCCGGTAGGTGGTGACCGTCCGGTGTTCGTGGATGCCCACGTCGGGGTCGACCTCCCGACCGAGGACGCTCACCTCCAGGTAGTCGAGGTCGTAGGCGACGTAGACGAGCGTGAACGCCGCCACCGTGAGGATGCCGCCGATGAAGCCGCCGCCGGGCAGGTTGTGTCCCTGGAGGAAAAGCGAGATGGCGACGACCAGCACGATTGGGACGACGATGCGCGCCGTCGTCCGCATAATCGTCGTCGTCATCGCGTCTCACCCCGGCTTCGCATGGCGAGCAAGACGAGTACCGAAAGCGCCGCAATCAGAACGACGATACTCTCCCCGAGCGTGTCGAACGCCCGAAAGTCAGTCAGGATGACGTTGACGATGTTGGTCCCACCACCCTCCGGGACGGCCGCGTCGACGTAGAAGCGCGCCGTCTCGCTGAGTGGTTGGTCCGCTGGTGGGGCCGCGAGCAACACCGTGACCGTGGCCGTGGCACCGACGAATACCGAAAACACGCCGTCTCTGACTGCGATACGCCGGTCGAGTTCCCCGTAGTAGGCTGGCATCTGTTCGATGACAAGCAGGAAGATGAGCAACAGGAGCGTCTCGACGATGAGCTGTGTCAGCGCCAGGTCCGGCCCGCTCGCGAGGATATAGAAGATAGCGACCATCAGCCCCAGAATCCCCAGCGTCAACACGCCGGTGACGTGTGCCTCCGCTCGCGTCACCGCGACGGCCGAAAGCACTGCCGTCGCAAGCACCAGCACCATCACAATCGACGCATCGACCTGCACCGACGGTATCGCGACCGACGTACTCGCGTAGCCCGCCAGCGCGAGCGTACACGCCGTCGTCAGCCCCCAGATGACGTAGGTCCGTATCTGTCCGGTGTGGACGGCAGGGCCGAGCCAGGCACTCGCCGTCTCGACGCTACTCAACACTCGGTCGTAGAGAACGGTCGGGTGGACGACACTCGCCCGGGTGTGAAGCCACTCGATTGCGTTCCGGACCCGTCCGACGGCAGTGAAGCCGGCGGTTCCGACTGCGAGCGCGATTGCGCTCATCACCGCCGGCGGGGTGAGGTGTGTGGGCAGTTCGGCGTGGACTTCGACGGGACCGACCGCGGTCGCTTCGGCGGCGTCCTGGACGATGGCGTCGAGTGCCAGCTCGGGGGTGACGCTTGTGACCGCCACGAGCACGGCGAGAATCGCCGCCGGAGCGACCAGTGCCGGGGACGGCCGGTGGTCGACAGTCGCCGTCTCGGGCCGGTCGCCGACGAACAGCCAGATGAATCGAAGCGAGTACACCACGGTGAAGATGCTGGCAAAGACCGCAAGCGCCGGGAACAGCCACGCGAACCCGCCGCTGGTCGTCGCGGCGTCCCAGGTTCCCGCAAAGAGCAACTCCTTGGAATAGAAGCCACCGAAGGGCGGGACGCCTGCCATACTCAGGGCTGCCACTCCAGTGATGGCCGCGGTCACAGGCAGGTCCCGCCACAGGCCACCCAGGTCGTCGATATTTCGCGTCCCGACCTCGTGGGCGACGATGCCGGCGACCAGAAAGAGCGCCGCCTTGAACAGCGCGTGGTTGAACAGGTGGTAGGCCCCGGTCTCGGCGCCGTAGTGTGACTGCAGGCCGAAGCCGGCGACCATCAGCCCGAGGTGACTCGCCGTCGAGTACGCGAGCAGTTCCTTGATGTCCGTCGCCAGCACCGCGAGGACGGCACCGACGGTCATCGTCACCAGGCCGAGCGTCACCAGGATGGCCGTCCACTCCGGGCCGTGAAAGAGCGGGCGGAGCCGACCGAGCACGTAGACGCCGACCTTGACCATCGTCGCGGAGTGCAAGAACGCGGAGACGGGCGTCGGTGCGACCATCGCTCGTGGTAGCCAGAAGTGCAGTGGCACCTGGGCGGATTTCGCGCTGGCGGCGACGGTAATCAGTGCCAGCGCCGGGAGAAAGAGCCCGCTCTCCTCGAGTGACCTGCGCATCGTCTTCTCGTTTGCGAGCATCGCCGCGAGGTCGAACGCCCCACTGTCAAACAGGCCGCCAGCGGCGACAGAGAGCAGGAGTGCGCCGACGAGCAGGCAGAGTCCGCCGCCGACGGTGACGAGCATCGCCATCCGCGCGGAGTACCGGGACTCGTCGTCGTCGGTGTAGTAGCCGATGAGGACGAACGAACAGACGCTCGTGAGCTCCCAGAACACGAAGAGCACGACGAGGTCGGCAGCGAAGGCGACGCCGAGAATCGAGCCCATGAAGGCAAGCAGCGTCATGAAAAAGCGACCGAGGTTGGGTTTGCCGCGCATGTAGCGGGCGGCGTAGACGAAGATACAGACGCCGATACCGCTGGCAAGCAGCGCAAAGAGCAGCGCCAGGCCGTCAACGCGGAGCCGAACCGCCACGTCGAGGGCGGGAATCCACGAGACGGCGACAGTGCCCTCGCGACCGACCTGCGAGGCGACCAGGCCGAACGATGTCAGCGCGACGAGCGCACCGGCATAGCCCAGCCCCTCGTCACGCAGGCGCTCCCCGCCGAGCGCGAACAGCCGGTAGGCGAGCGGCGTCAGGACTGCACCGAGAAATGGCAGCGCAATCGCCGCCAGTACGGCCCCCTGTTCGGGCTCCATTGAGTATGTGCTCTCAGAATCAGGTGCAACTTAACTCTGGGCCATTCCCCTCGCCTGTCCCGGGGAGATGCGCCTGCGCGCCCGCGAGTGCAAGCAAGTGCCTTTTTAGGGGATGGGGGCGTACCGGTTTTCAAGATGTTCAACGCCATCGTGAGCGCGGACACGCTCCAGGCGACACTCGACTCTGTGGGCGTGCTGGTGGACGAATGCAAGATCCACCTCGAAGAAGACGGGCTGGAGATTCGGGCGGTCGACCCCGCCAACGTCGGCATGGTCGACCTCAGACTCTCCGCTGAGGCCTTCGAATCCTACGAGGCAGACGGCGGTCTCATCGGCGTCAATCTCGTCCGGCTGATGGATATTGCCGGCATGGCCGACTCCGACCAACTCGTCCACCTCGAACTCGACGAGGAGACGCGCAAACTCCATATCTCTATCGACGGCCTGGAGTACACGCTCGCGCTCATCGACCCCGAATCGATTCGCGAGGAACCGGACCTGCCGGACCTGGACCTCCCGGCGACCATCGTCATCGAGGGTCGTGACATCAACCGCGCAGTCACCGCCGCCGACATGGTCAGCGACCACATCGAACTCGGCGTCAACGACACCGACGAGGTGTTCTACGTCAAAGCCGAGGGCGACACCGACGACGTCCATCTGGAACTGGACACCGAGGACCTCATCGACCTCGCGGTCGGGCCGGCCTCCTCGCTGTTCTCGCTTGACTATCTGAAAGACATGGACAAGGCCATCCCCTCCGACGCCGAGGTCACGATGGAACTGGGCGAGGAGTTCCCCGTCAAACTCCACTTCGACATCGCCGAAGCTCAGGGGAAGGTCACGTTCATGCTGGCGCCCCGCATCCAGAGCAACTGACGAGACCGGTCGCTGTCTTGCCTGCGTCTGACGCATCGTTTTGTAGCAGGACCGACAACCAGCGAACATGCCAAGTCTCGACGAGGCGTACAACCGGGACCGCGTTACCGAGCGGGACCCCCGCCGCGTCGCCGGTGGACTCTGTCTGGGGGTTGCGGGTGCGCTCGCAATCCTCGCGGCCATCGTCCTCGTCGCCGTCGCTGGTGCCACCACGCTCGCGAAAGCACAGGCCGGCGTTCTCGCCGGACTGGGTGTTCCGGCGATGTTTCTGGCCGTCGTCCTCGTGTTGCCCGCGAGCACCCGCGCCCGACTGGGCGTCGTTGCCGGTGCCGTGCTCTCGGTGGCCGGCGTCTGGCTGTTCTGGGAGGCCTACCCGACGCGGTGGACTCGCACCGCGAATCCGATGGCCTTCGAGACGGTGATGGTGTACGGACTCGGCGGGGCCATCGCGCTGTGGTTCGTCTTCAGTGCCGTCGCCTCCTTTCGCCGCCGGAACAACCCACAGGGCACTGTCGAACTCGAAGTCGTCCGGCAGGGCGAGACAAAGACCGTCGAGGTCAGCCGCGACCGGTATCGCCGCATCCTCGGCGACGGCGGCGACGCCAGCGACGTGATTCGGGAACTCGACGAGTAGCGACGGTCCGACCCTCCAGCGCTGTGAGTTATCGACCGACCAGCGACCGGAGTCGAGCGCGCGACCAGTAGGCCTCGACCAGCAGCCACGTCAGTGCGGTCCCGCCGAACACGAGCGCGGTCACGAGGTCCCAGAACGTCATCCACGACGGCGCGACGTAGAGCAGGCCGTTGACCAGCGGGCCGGTGACAAAGGCGACGACCCAGCCGACACCGGTCTTCCGTTCGGTCTCGCTCCCGGCGTCTGTCTGCTGGTTCGTTCCGTTTGCGAGTGCGAACTTACTTTTGCCAGTTGCACTCTCCGGGCCCGTCCCGAGGCGTTCGGCCTCGTAGGGGGTCGGCACGTCGACCTGCCAGACTATCTCGTCGGTCTCGTCGAGTTCGAGCACTCTGTTGCCCTGTGAATCGCTCACGAGCGTGTGGCCGCCGGGCAGGCGGTCGGCGTCGCGGGGCCAGCGGATCTCGTCGTCCTGCCAGGTCCAGCTCTGTCGCCACTGGCCGTCGATGCGCTGGTACTCGGCGACGCGGTTGTTCTCCGAATCACCGACGACGACTGCCGGGCCGCCGCGCGACTCGGGGATGTAGTCCGGGTTGTGCTGTTCGTAGAGGATGCCGTAGGCGTCCTCCACGCCGAGCGTCCAGTTTCGCTGGAGGTCGCCATCGTCGCTGAGAAAGACCACCCGGTCCTGGTTGCGAAGGCTCACCATGATGCGCCCGTCGTCGAGCAGTTCTACGTCGTTGAGGTGGGTCCAGTCGCCCTCCCGGCCGCCGCTGTCGGGGTCGAGGTCCGACTCGGCGCGCCACTCCCACCCGATGCTGTCGGTGGTCGTATTCAGGACGAACACCCGGTCGTCGGCGATGTCCGCGACGAGAAGTCGCGAGTCGTCGACCCGGTCGACGTCGTGCCAGATGTCCCAGTGGGTCACTGCCGTGTGTAACCGCTCGGTTTCGCCGGTCGTGAGGTTCGTTCGCTCGATTGCGACCTCTGCACAGCCGTTCTCGAACGTCTCACTCGTCTGCGCTTCGAGCGATTCGGGACACTGGTCGTATCGGCTCCCGGCGACGTACAGCACCGTCCGTGACCCCGGTGGGTCCGGGTCCACGTCGAAGTAGTTTCCGTACGTGTCGTTGTGATAGAGCGTGCGCCCGTCGGCGGCGAAGGCGACGATAGCGGCCGTGCCGCTGTTGCCACCGGGCGGGTCGGTCGTGATGACGGTCGGGTTGTCCCGCTCGCCGACGACCTGCTCGCGGTCCGAAAACGGGGTCGCGGTCTGATTTTCGGCCGCCGACACTGCGTCTGACGGTGTCGACCCCCAGCTGAGAGCGAGCGCGCTGGCGGTGACGAGGAGGACGGCCAGACAGAGCCCCCGAACGACTGTTCGCCTGTCCATTGTGGGACCATTAGATAGCTCGTCGGCAAGACGGTCACGAATCCGGCAGCCCACAGGGAGTACTCGCTGCGGTGACCGCCGGGTTTTTGCTGGCCCGCCCACAACCGAGTGGCGATGAAGCCACTCCACGCGCGCTATCCCTTTCTCGACGCCGCTCGGCAGGCCGTCCAGGCGGCGGAGGTTGACCTCGCGGCGGTCGTCGCCGACGAGTCGGCCGTCGTCCAGCGCGCACTCGCCCGTGTGGAGGGGGCCCTGCAGGACGGCACCGTCGGTGACACACACCGCCGGCCGCGCGTGGAGTTGCTCTCCTATCCCGTCGCGCGTGTCATCGTCTCGCTCGTCGACGAACACGTTCTCACGCGCAAGTACGCCCGTGCCGAGGCCGCGACGGCGTACGACCGCTTTACCGATGACTTCACGAGCGACGACGCGCTCAAGAGCACACAGACCGAACAACTCTCGCTGGAGGTGCTTCTCGGCGAGTTCGACCTCGCCCGGTCGGTCCGGGAGACGCCCGACGGGTACCACGTCGATGTGGGGGCGTATCTCGACCACGCCGCCGACCAGCGCGAGGACGAGTGGCGACTCGTCAACCGCGATTTGACCGACGGCGAGGTGCCACTGAGCGAGCAGGACCTGCTGGTGTTGCTCCGGCAGGCGGTCAGTCACCGCATCGAGGACGGCCTCCCCTTCGACGTGCCCGACCCTATCGGGACCCATCTGGACAGCGAACTCGAACACGTCCGGGAACTGCTGGCGGACCTGGAGTTGACCCGCGATATCGACACTGTCGTCCCCGAGATGTTCCCGCCCTGCATGAAGTACCTGCTCGACCAGGTCCAGAAGGGCAAACATTTGGAACACCACTCGCGGTTTGCCATCGCCTCGTTTCTGACGAGCATCGGGATGGAGACCGAGGAAATCGTCGAGCTATTCCAGGTCAATCCCGGATTCGGCGCGGAAGCCACCCGGTATCAGGTCGACCACATCAGCGGCGAGACCAGTCCGACGGAGTACTCGCCGCCGTCGTGTGCGACGATGCAGTCCTACGGTGACTGTGTCAACATGGACGACCTCTGTGAGAAAATCTCGCATCCGATGGCCTACTACGAGGCGAAGTTGGACGACTCCGACGAGGAAGAACTGACCGACTGGCGCGAGCGTCAGGAGTCGAATTCCTGACGTTCGAGCCACAGTCCCACGAGCGCCATCACGACGATGAACCCACCGAGTAGTCCGACGAGCGCGACTCCACCGGTCGCCGATACCGTGCTCCCGCCGTTGGTCCCATAGGTCTGGCCGACGAAAAACAGGCCGGCGACGAAGGCAGCGACTGCGAGACCGGCGACGAGAATTTGTCTGACGGTCTCTTCGTCGAGTTCCATGCCCGCCGCTTTTACAGGGAGGGAGAAAAGCGTGTCGAACCCCCTCTCAGCCGGGAATTCGGGCGACGGAAGTCCCGTCCTCGGCGAACGACTTACCACGCTCCAGCACCTACGTTTCGAGTGGACACAGTCGTGAAAACGACGGCGTCCGTGACCAATGAGCGACTCCAACACGCCGAGCACGTACCGCAAGAGCGCACTCGCACCGGACCTCCGGGAGATGCCCGACCGGACGGTCCGCGCGTGGGTTGAGCGGATGGCCGTGCGACACCTGGGCGGGGCCGACTACGCCGTCGACAGCCAGAGCGGTGCGACCTACGTGGTCGACGCCCGCGAGGGGACCTGCACCTGCCCGGACGCGACAATCCGCGACGAGACGTGCAAACACCAGCGCCGGGTCGCACTCGAAATCACCAGCAGACGCGTCCCGCCGCCGGGCAAACGCCGCGTCGACTGTGCGGCCTGTGGCACGGAGACGTTCGTCCCCGAGACCAGCGACCCGCCCGCCCTCTGTGGGGCCTGCCGGCTCGAACCTGGCGACGTCGTCCTCGACCGGGAGACGGGCGACCGGTTGGTGGTCGTCGTCGTCACCGGCCGCCGGGCCGACGAGGTACCCGTCGAGGCGGCCGATACCACCGTCGCCGACTACCCGACCAACGAGGGGTATCCGACCGACGACATCGTCGTCGAGGTCAGCTACCTGACAGACGCCGCGACCGGACGGGCTCGCACATACTCGTTCCCTCACTCCCGACTCCAGCGCACGGACGGCGCCGAACTCGTCGACGCCTGACGCGTGTAGCACTTGCACCGACCGTCGCTTTGATGCACTCGCCGGGCCGCTTTCTGGCATGCGCGTTCACTACCTCCAGCACGTCCCCTACGAGCCACCCGCCGCAATCGCTGACTGGGCCGGCGAGCGCGACTACGAGCTGACCGGGACGCGCCTCCACGAGGGTGAGACACTGCCGTCGCCCGACGAGTACGACCTGCTGGTCGTGCTGGGTGGGCCGATGGGCGTCCACGACACCGACGAGTACCCCTGGCTGCCAGCCGAACGGGACCTGATTGTGCGGACACTCGAGACGGAGACGCCAGTTCTCGGCATTTGCCTCGGCGCTCAGCAGGTCGCGGACGCTCTCGGTGCTTCCGTGTACGCTCACGACGAACGGGAGGTGGGATGGTTTCCCGTCGAGACGACCGGCGCTGGCGCCCACTCGCCGCTCGCACCGCTGGTCCCCGAGTTCCCTGCCTTTCACTGGCACGGGGACACCTACGAGATTCCTGCCGGTGGCACCTTGCTCGCGAGGACGCCGACCTGCCGGAGTCAGGCGTTTCTCGCGGCCGACGGGCTGGCGCTTGGCCTGCAGTTTCACCTGGAGGCGACCAGGGAGAGCGTCGGTGCGCTGGTCGATGCCGTCGACGGCGAACCGGGCAGCGGCGCGTCCGTCCAGCCTGCCGCCGAGTTGCTGGCCGCGGACGCACCGTTCGAGGACATCCGGGCGGCACTCGACGCAGTGCTCGATTCGTTCGTCGCGGGCGTGACGACACCGTAGCGGTCGCCGGCCACCTCTCTGGGTCGGTTGCCAGCCGCTGGCGTCAGAACTCGTCGAGACTGGTCCGGGTGGAGTCGCCGGTCAGCTCCTCGAAGTCGGTGCCGTCGGCGAGGGCAGTCTCCTTTTTGACGCGGTAGTTGCCGCCGTCGGTGGTGTAGAGGTCGTCGGGGTGGAAGAAGTACCAGTCCTCGCGGTCGAAGCGGACGCCGACGCGGGCGCGAGCGCCGAAGTTCCGCGAGAAAAAGAGGAGCGACTCGATTTCCTCGGCGTCGAGATAGATCGGGTCACCGGCGGAGGATTTCGCCTCGATGGCGTAGAACTGCTCGCCGTTGCCCGCGAGCACGTCCGGGAGGTCCCGTTCGGTCGCACTGCCACTGGCCGGGGCGCGCATCACCGCGAAGCCGGCGTCGTCGAGTTCGTTCACCAGTTCGCGCTCCATCCGGTCACCCTTCGCGTTCGACATTGGCAGTATCTCGCCGACGGAGCGGCTTAAATCGTCTGTCGCCGGGCCGGTGTCGCGTGGGGCGCCGAATCGTCTGGCCTGTGCTGACACACCTTATTTGTCGTTCCACGCCCTAGGGAAGCCGTGTCACAGAAGGTCTCCACAGAACCGGCGGCGGACACCGTCGTGTCGCTGTCTTCGGTCACCAAGACCTACGACCTCGGCGGCACGGTGACCGCACTCGACGACGTGTCACTGACGCTCGAACGGGGTTCCTACACCGCGGTGATGGGGCCCAGCGGGTCGGGCAAGAGCACGCTCCTGAACCTCGTCGGCGGACTCGACACGCCCACGAGCGGGACCGTCTCGGTCAACGGCACCGACCTCGGAACGCTCTCGGAGCCGGCTCGCGCCGACGTTCGCGGGCGGGAGGTGGGCTTTGTCTTCCAGACGTTCAACCTGATGCCACGGCTCACGGCCATCGAGAACGTCGTTCTGCCGCTCACGTTCCAGGGGTGGGGTCGCGACGAGCGCACCGAGCGCGCCCGGGAGTTGCTCACGGCAGTGGGGCTGGCCGACCGTCTCGACCACAAGCCGCCGGAACTCAGCGGCGGGCAGCGCCAGCGTGTCGCCATCGCCCGCGCGCTCGCGGCCGAACCGGCCATCCTGCTCGCCGACGAGCCGACCGGCAACGTCGACACCGACACCGGCGCCCAGGTCATGGAGTTGCTCGGCGAGGTCAACGCCGAGGGGCGGACCATCTTGCTGGTCACTCACGAGCGATACATCGCCGAGCACGCCGACCGCATCGTCCACATGCGCGACGGCCGAATCGAGCGCGTCGAGGAACTGGAGGCGTAAGATGGACGCACGCGAAACCCTCCGACTCGCGACCCGGTCGCTGCGCGGCCACAAACTCCGGTCGACGCTCACGGTGTTGGGTATCGTCATCGGTATCGCCGCTGTCGTCACGTTCGTCACGTTCGGTGCGAGCCTGAAAGCCGACGTCGTCGGGCAAATCGACGACTCGGCGGCGAACAACATCTACCTGCTCTCGTCGTCCGAAAGCGGTGGCGGGCCGCCGACCGGTATCCGTCCCGTCTTCACCGAGACGGACATCGAGACGGTACGCGAGTTAGAGGGAGTCGACAGCGTCGTTCCACAGGGACAGGTGGGGATAAGCTCACTCGCCTACGGCAATCGCACGGTCGCTCAGGGGACGGTGACCGCGACCACGCCCGCAGCCTTCGATGGGGCGACGTTCCGCGACGGCAGGGGGTTCACCGCCGGCCAGAACGAAATCGTCATCAACGAACAGGCGACCCGCCTGTTCGGCGGGAACCTCTCGGTGGGCGACCGGCTCACAGTCTCCTTTCGCACGGCCGGGACGCGGACGCTGACGGTCGTCGGTATCGTCAACCGGACGGGCGCGCAGTTGCCCTTCGAGTCGTTTGTCAGCCAGCCCCGGTTTTACGTCCCGACGGAGCCGTTCTACGACACCGTCGTGGAGACGCCCCGCGGGACCGACGAGCGGGCCTATCCGCAGGTGACTGTCGTCGCAGACCCCGCCGCGGTCACGACGGCACAGGGCAACATCGAGGCGTATTTCCCCGACTCGGACGCCACACAACTCCAGCCCCCGGAGTACGAACTGACCGCCCAGACCAGCGGTGACATCGCCGACGGACTCGAAGACCTGGTCGACCGGCTCACCCGGTTCGTGACCGGGCTGGCGCTCATCTCCCTGCTCGTCGGCGCCATCGGCATCGCCAACATCATGCTGGTCAGCGTCACCGAGCGGACTCGCGAAATCGGCATCATGAAAGCCGTCGGCGCGCGCAATCGCGACGTACTCGTGCTCTTTCTGGCCGAGTCGAGCCTGCTCGGTATCGTCGGCGCGCTCATCGCCGTGCCGGTCGGACTCGCCGGTGCGTGGGCGGCGACGGGCTACGCCGACATCGCCCTGACGCTTCCGTTCGAGTGGTTTGCCGTCGCCGTCGGCGTCGGCATCTTCGTCGGTGTCGTCGCCGGGCTCTACCCCGCCTGGCGGGCCGCCCGCGTCGACCCGATCGACGCGCTCCGGCGGGAGTGAGACCGCTGGCGGCCAAAACTATAATTAGATGCTTTGCGACACACTGGGTGATGGCTGATACGTCCGCCGCAATCGACACCCTGTCCTTTCTCACGCGCTCGGAACCCCGGACGCGGATACTGCTGCAACTGCTGTCCTCGGGCTCTACGTCGCGCCGACAGTTCCGGGACCGGTTCTCGGTCTCCCGGTCGACGATTACGCGCGCGCTCACCGCACTCGAGGAGCGAGGGCTGGTGGGCCACGACGGCGCGACGTATCACCTCACGCCGACGGGTCGAATCGTCGCAGAGACGATTGCGGATGCCGTCGACACGTTCGAGGTGACTGACGAACTGTCGACGTTTCTCGAGTGGTTCCCCTACTCGGACCACGACATCAGCCTCGACGAACTGAGCGCGGCCGACATCACCGTCTCGACTGACGTCAACCCCTACGCGCCGTCGCGCAAACACGCCAAAACAGTCAGTGAGCACGACCAGTTTCGGATGCTGTTGCCCTCTATCGACCTGCAAGTCGCCCGGAGCACCGACGACCGGCTCAAGAACGGCGACCTGGAACTGGAAATGATAGTCACGCCGGAGGTCGAGGAGACGATTTCGACCGGGGAGTTCGCGTCGCTCCTTCGCGAACAAATCGAATGTGGCAGCATGACCGTTCTGGTCAGTCCCGAGCCGATACCCTTCTATCTCGGTCTCTCCGGGAGCGGCACTGTCCAGGTTGGCGTCGAAGACGACGAGGGATTCCCACGGGCGGTCCTCACCGCCGAGACCGACGCGTTGCGGTCGTGGGGTGAACGGGTGTACGAACAGTTCCGTGCAGACGCACGGACGAAGCCGGCCGCGGAGTTCTGAACGACGACTGGCTTCCGAGTCTAGCCATCCGGTCCGGGTGCCGCCAGGCTATGTGCCGTGTTGCCAGCTCCCCATGTACTCGCGCTGGTCGCCGGTCAGCTCGTCGTAGGCGACGCCCTCGGCGTCGAGTTTGATCTCTGCGACTTCCTTGTCCAGTTCGTCGGGAACGTCGTGGACGCCGGGCTCGTAGTCGTCACCGTTCTCGACGAGTTCGCGAACGCTGACCGCCTGGACGCCGAAGCTCTGGTCCATCACTTCGACCGGGTGGCCCAGCGCGATTGGCGTCGCGAGGTTGACCAGCCGTCCCTCCGCGAGGACGTTCAGCCGGCGGCCGTCGGCCATCTCGTAGGCCTGGACGCCGTCGCGGGCCTCGTAGGTGTCGACGGCCTTCTCAGAGAGTGCGTCGAGGTCGATTTCCACGTCGAAGTGGCCGGCGTTGGCCAGCAGGACACCGTCCTGCATGGCGTCGAAGTGCTCGTCGACGATGACGTCGCGGTTGCCGGTCGTCGTGATGAACACGTCGCCTTTCTTTGCGGCTTCGGCCATCGGCAAGACGTCGTAGCCTTCCATGTGGGCTTCGAGCGCGCGGCGTGGCTCGACTTCCGTGACGACCACGTTGGCGTTCTGGCCGCTGGCTTTCTTCGCGACGCCTTTGCCACAGTGGCCGTAGCCGGCGACGACGACGGTCTTGCCGGCCCACGAGAGGTTCGTCGTCATGGCAATCGAGGCCAGCGAGGACTCACCTGTGCCGTGGACGTTGTCGAACAGGCGCTTCATGGGGGTGTCGTTGACGGCGAACATCGGGTACTCGAGTGCGCCGTCCTCGTCCATCGCGCGCAGGCGGTGGACGCCCGTGGTCGTCTCCTCGGCACCGCCGACGATGGAGTCGATGAGTTCCGGGTAGTCCTCGTGGATAGCTGCGACGAGGTCCATCCCGTCGTCGACGGTGATGGTCGGTTCGTGTTCGATGACCGCCTCGATGGCGGCATAATACTCGTCGTCGTCGACGCCGCGGCGGGCGTAGGAGGTGACGCCGTCGACGGCGTCGAGCGCGGCGCTGACGTCGTCGTGTGTCGAGAGCGGGTTACAGCCGGTGATGGCTACTTCGGCGCCGCCGGCGGCGAGTACGTCCGCGAGAATCGCGGTCTTTGCTTCGACGTGCATCGCCATGCCGATTCGCTGGTCGGCGAATGGTTGGGTGGCTTCGAACTCCTCTCGCAACGCGGCCATGATGGGCATGTGCTGGCGTGCCCAGTCCATCTTGCGCTGGCCGGACTCGACGGCGTCGGCGGGGTCGTCGAGCTGCTCGCGGATAGGGGGTGTCATGCTCGAAGGATAGGGAAGCGGTCAAAAAACCCTACCGAAGCGGGCGCGGAGGAGATGTCGTCGATTGTCGGTCACACCGAGTCAGCGCGGACCCGCGTGTGCAGGCGGTCCGCGGCGCTCGTCGCTTTCTTCGTCACCGTCGCTTTCGTCTTCTTCGTCCCCGTCGCTATCCTCACGCTCGTCGTTGGGGCCAGCATCGGCAGGTGGCCCGCGGGTCTCGTTGTCGTCGCTCGGACCGGCGTCAGCCGGCGGGCCCTGCGTGCCGTTTGGACCCACGTCTTCCGGTGGCCCGCGAGTCTCGTTATCGTCCGTTTCGTTTTCGTCGCCACCCACGACCCAGGCCGGCGGTCCGGCGTGGTCGGGCGCGTTGCCGGGGTTGTTCGAGACGACGAACGAGGCGACGAGCGGACCGAGCGGCCCGGTCTCGTTTTCTTTCGCGCTGTCGACGAACAGGGAGACCTGCATGCCGAAGGAATCGGACTCGTTGCCTACAGGGTCGTCCGGCGTGTTACCTGCGTCTGCGGCCACCGCGGCTCCCGCCAGCGGCGTCGCACACAGTAGCAGCGTCGCCAACACTAGTGCACACAGTTTACGCGTCATGCTCACTCTGTGCTGTGACTGTCTTCCCCCTAAACCCCCCTCGTGGTTCACCGCGTTCACGAGTCGTTCACGACCGCTCAAACGCGCTTAAAATCGTCCATTCGGTTTACAAACGATACTCGCCGTTCAACAGCCACTCGCGGCGGAACGCATTATTGAGTCGCGTTCGAACGCCCATCTATGGAGCAAATCGGCTTCATCGGACTCGGCGCGATGGGCGAACCGATGGCGTGGAACGTCGCCGACGACTACGACCTCGGGGTCTACAACCGCACTGCCTCGAAAATGGACCCGTTCGCGGACGCCGGCGTCCGCACGTACGACTCGCCGGCCGCGCTCGCCGCGGACTCGGAAGCCATCGTCACGATGGTCACCGGGCCCGAGGCGCTTCGAGCGGTCACACTCGGCGATGACGGCGTTCTGTCTGGACTCCGCGAGGGGACTGTCGTCGTCGATACCTCGACTGTCTCCCAAGGTGCGACCGACGAGGTGGCCGCCGCTGTCCGTGGGGCCGGCGGCGCCTACGTCGACGCGCCCGTTCTCGGAACCGTCGGCCCTGCGGAGTCCGGTGACTTGCTGGTCCTCGCGGGGGCCGACGAGGATATCTTCGCCGAAACGGAGTCGCTCCTCTCGGTGTTCGGCGACGTGCGCCACGTCGGCGGCGTCGGCGATGGAACGAGCATGAAACTCACGACGAATCTCATGCTCGGTGTGCTGATGGAGGGCTTTGCGGAGGCGCTGGCCTTCGCCGACGGGCAGGACCTGCCGCTGGGGGAGGTCCTCGACGTGATTCAGGGCGGCGTCCTCGGTGCGCCGCTGTACGACTACAAGGGGCCAGTCGTCCGCGAGCGTGACTTCACGCCGCAGTTTCCCGTCGACTTGCTGTTCAAGGACCTGAATCTCGTCCTCGACGCGGCTGGCGAGACGGCGGTGCCCCTGCCAGCGACGGCGGCGACCCGGGAGGCCGCCAGCGCGACGCGGGCGCTCGGCCACGGCGAGGAAGACATGATGGCGCTCTTGAAACACCTCGAATCGGTCACCGGCCACACTGTCGGGGAGTAGTCATTCCGCCCGTGCGACGAGTGCCTGTGCGCGCTCTTCTGCCTGCTCGCGCGCGGCCGCTTCGTCGATGGTCGTCAGCTCACGGTCGCGCATGAGTACCTGGCCGTCGCAGACGGTGTGGCGCACGTCGCTCCCGCGGACGGCGTAGGCGAGGTGACTCACGAGGTCGTGCTGTGGGGTGAGGTGCGGGGCGTCCAAATCGACGACGGCGAGGTCAGCGTTCGCGCCAGCCTCGATGCGCCCGCTGTCGATGCCGATGGCGTCGGCGCTGCCCTGTGTCGCAATCTCGACGGCCGTCGCCGCGTCGACGGCGCTGGCGTCGTCGGCGGCGAGTTTGCCAAGCATCGCGGCGTCGCGCAGCTCGCCGAACATATCGAGGTCGTTGTTCGAGGCTGCGCCGTCCGTGCCCAGTCCGACTGTGACGCCGGCGTCGACCAGTTCCTGGACGGGTGCCATCCCGCTGGCGAGTTTCATGTTCGAGGCCGGGCAGTGGACGACGGCGCTCCCGCGGTCAGCGAGGAGGTCCATCTCCGAGCGGTCGACGTGGACGCCGTGGGCGATGAAGGAATCGTCGGCCAGGAGTCCGAGTTCGTCGGCCCAGTCGAGCGGTCGCCGGTCACGCTCGGAGACGATTGGGTCGACCTCGTCGGTCGTCTCGTTGGCGTGGAAGTGAATCGGGACGCCGGCATCCGTCGCTTCGGGGGCGAAATCGGCGAAGTGCTCCTCGAAGACCGTCGTCAGCGAGTGGGGCGTGAACATCGTCTGCACGCGGCCGTCGGCCGTGTCGTCGTACTCGCGGGCGAAGTCGATGCCCTCCCGGAAGTCCGCGCGGGCGCTCTCGTCGTCCTTGCCCACGGAGATACAGCCGTGACCCAGTCTGGCGCGAACGCCCGTCTCGGCGACCACGTCGGCGACTTCGGGCATGAAAAAGTACATGTCGGCGAAGGCGGTCGTCCCGGAGCGAATCATCTCGGCGATGCCAAGGCGGGCGCCGGCGGCGACGTCGTCGGCCTCCAGTTCCGCTTCGACCGGCCAGATGTCTTCCTGGAGCCACGCGTCGAGTGGTTTGTCGTCGGCGTGGCCGCGAAAGAGCGTCATCGCGACGTGGGTGTGGGCGTTGACGAGGCCGGGGATGACGAGGTCGCCGTCGGCATCGAGCGTGTCGTCGGCCCCGCCGAGTCCGTCGCCGACGGCTTCGATTGTGCCGCTGTCCTGGTCGAGCAGTACGTCTGCTCGTTCGACGGTCGCGTCGGGCCGGAGGACGCGCCCGCCGGTGACGAGAAGTGAACTCATACCGCGGCGTTTGCCGCCAGGGAGTGTCAATCCTCGGATTGAGAGCGTCAGCGTCTTTCCGTTCGGTCCCGTTCTCTCGGTAGTGTCACCCAGCCCTCGTTCGACACTGGCAGGTCTCCGGGCGACGCTCCGGGACGTTCACGGGGACGGCCGCGGCTGGACGCTCCTCGCGGTGGCCGCCGGCTGGTTTTTCGTCCTCGGACTCCGCTTTGTCGTGCCCGCACTCCTGCCTGCTATCACCCGGGATTTCCCGGTCTCGAACGCCACCGCCGGCGCGGCGATCACGCTGCTGTGGGTCACCTACGCCATGACGCAGTTTCCCGCCGGCGCGCTCGTCGACCGCCTCGGCGAGCGTCGCCTGCTGGTCGCCAGCGTCCTCGTCGGCGCGGCCGGACTGGTCGGCTACGCCTTCTCGCCGACCTTCGGGGTCTTTCTCGCGGCGACGGCCGCTTTCGGGTTCGGGTCGGGATTGTACGGTCCTCCCCGTGGAATCGTCCTCTCGCGGACCTTTCCCGACCGTGACGGCCTCGCCTTCGGTGGCGTGCTCGCGGCCGGGAGCCTCGGCGCGGCACTCCTGCCGGCGATTGCGACGGGCATCGCCACGACTGCCGGCTGGCGCACCGCTATCGCCGTCACGATTCCCGGCTTTCTCGTGGTCGCGCTCGCGCTCTGGCGGGTCGTTCCCGGCGGGCACTCGAGTGACGCCGTCCCGGCGACCGACGGTGGAACGGCCAGCCTTCGGGCCGTCGCCGTGACCGTCGCAGACGCGATTCGCTCGCGCCGCGTCGGGCTTGCCGTCCTCGGTGCGACGCTGATGCTGTTTATCTTCCAGGGGCTGACTGCCTTCTTCACGACATATCTCGTCACCGTCAAAGACCTCTCTCCGGGGACTGCGGGACTGCTCTTCGGGCTGTTGTTCGTCTCGGGGGCGCTCTGGCAATCTGTCGGCGGCGGCCTCGCGGACCGCTACGGGCACGGGACCGTCCTCGCCGCCGTCGCACTCTTCGGTGCCCTCCCGCTCGCGGTGTTGCCCTTTGTCTCCGGGACGCTTGCGCTGGCTGTCGTGGCGGCGCTGCTCGGCATCCGACTCTCGATGGGACCGGTCTCGAACGCCTACATCGTCTCCCTGCTCCCGACGCGTATCCGCGGCACCGTCTGGGGGTTGCTCCGGACGATTTTCTTTACCGTCGGTGCTTTCGGCTCCACAGTCGTCGGCACGATGGCAGACCGTGCGCTCTTCGCTGAGGCGTTTTTCCTGCTGGCCGGCCTGTCGGCGCTGGCTGGCGTCGTCTATCTGTTCCTACCTGCGCGTGAGGGCGGCCGCGAGCGGGCAAGTGGAGCGGACTGAGCGGTTGCCGAGAGAGGGAAAGACAGTTGCCCGCCGAGTGTGACCTGCCAGTATGCGCATTGCCGTGCCCAACAAGGGCCGTCTCCACGACCCGACACTCGATTTGCTGGAGCGTGCCGGCCTCCACCTCGTCGATGGGGCCGACCGCAAACTCTACGCCGACACCGTCGACCCCGACGTGACCGTCCTCTTTGCCCGCGCTGCGGACATTCCCGAGTACGTCGCCGACGGCGCCGCCGACATCGGCATCACCGGCTACGACCAGGAACAGGAATCGGAAACTGGACTCGTGGACCTGCTCGACCTCGGCTACGGTTCCTGCCGACTCGTGCTGGCCTCGCCCGAGGAGGGGGACATCGAAACGGTCGCCGACCTCGACGGCGGCACCGTTGCCACCGAGTTCCCGAACATCACTCGCAACTACTTCGCGGACAAGGCCGTTGACGTCGACATCGCGGAAGTCTCAGGTGCGACGGAACTGACGCCACACGTCGACATCGCCGACGCAATCGTCGATATCACCTCCACCGGGACGACGTTGCGGATGAACCGACTCGGTATCGTCGACGAGGTGCTCGACTCCTCCGTCCGACTCTTTGCCCGCCCCGACACGAAAGACAACGAGAAAGTCCAGCAGGTGACCACCGCGCTCGCGTCGGTGCTCTCGGCAGAGGACAAACGCTATCTGATGATGAACGTCCCCGAGGAGCAGCTACAGGACGTCAAAGACGTGATTCCGGGGATGGGCGGGCCGACGGTGATGGACATCGCCGGCGGCGAGATGGTCGCGGTCCACGCCGTCGTCGAGGAGAGCCGCGTTTTCGAGACCATCAGCGACCTCAAGGAGATGGGTGCGAGCGACATCCTCGTGACCGAAATCGAGCGCCTCGTCGAGTGATGGCCGGCGACGACAGCGCGCCCGCTGGCGACGACACGCTCGAAACGACCCATCGTGTCACTATCGGCGACGCGCGGGACCTCTCCGTCCCTGACGAGTCCGTCGACCTGGTCGTCACCTCCCCACCCTATCCGATGATAGAGATGTGGGACAACCTCTTTGCGACGCTTGCACCGGATGCGGGCAGCGCGCTCGATGCCGGAAACGGCCAGGCGGCCTTCGACGCGATGCACGACGCGCTCGATGCGGTGTGGGCGGAACTCGACCGCGTGCTCGTCCCCGGCGGCATCGCCTGTATCAACGTCGGCGACGCCACGCGGAAGGTCGACGGTCGCTTTCGCGTCTACCCCAACCACGCCCGCATCACAGATACCTTCGAGGGAATGGGATTCGACCCGTTGCCGGACGTTCTCTGGCACAAACCGACCAACAGCGCCGCGAAGTTCATGGGGTCGGGGATGGTCCCGCCGAACGCCTACGTCACGCTCGAACACGAGTACGTGCTTGTCTTCCGGAAGGGTGCACGGCGGTCGTTCGAACCCGGCGCCGCCCACCGCTACGAGAGTGCCTTCTTCTGGGAGGAGCGAAATCGGTGGTTCACCGACCTGTGGACGGAGGTGCGCGGCCGCGTGCAGGACCTCGCCGCCGAGGAGTTGCGCGACCGCGCGGCCGCCTACCCCCTCGAGATTCCGTACCGCCTCATCAACATGTACTCCGTCTACGGCGACACCGTCCTCGACCCCTTCTGGGGCACGGGGACGACGACGCTCGCGGCGATGGTCGCCGGCCGCGACTCCGTGGGATGTGAACTCGACGAGGAGTTTCTGGCACACTTCGACGACCGTATCGCTGACGTGCCCGACATCTCCCGGGCAGTCATCGCCGACCGCCTCGACGCACACCGCGAGTTTGTCACCGAGCGCCGGGCAGACGGCGACGACCTGGCATACGAGGCCGACCACTACGACTTTCCCGTCCGGACCAAACAGGAACGCGAAATTCGCTTCTACGAGGCCAGTGCCGTGAACCCAATCGACGGCGACGACCGGCAGTATCACGTCGACTACGACGCGGTGTGACGGGGCGGCGTTTCAGCTCAACACCGTCGGTGCGTTCGCGCTGGCACTGCGCCTCTAGAGGATGCCGAAGATGTTGCCAAGCGAGACGCCGAGGACGGCGGCGAAGGTAAAGTGCAACAGCGTGAGCGGAATCGCCGAGGACCACTTCAGCCGGTAGACGAAACTGATGGCGATGGCGTCGGCGAGCAGCGTCGCACCGATAGTGATGAGGACGCCGACACCGGGGGAGACGATGTCGCCACCGAGGCCGTACTGCTGGAGCAGGAGGCTCACGATGGCGGGGACGGGCGCGACGGTCGCGGCGCGTTGGCTGGGGACGTCACCGATGAAAAACGTCGCCGCCAGGTGGAGCGTGATGGCGTAAAACAGCGTCGCCAGCAGGAAGGTGACAAAGAGCGCGAGCAGTCCACCGCCCGTGATGTCCACCGAAGACTGGAGGAGCATACGATTGCTTGGGCTGGCGCTATCTTGTAGGCTATGTTCTGGAGAAGGCCGCAGTCGCTTACTCCAGCAGACCGAGGTCTTCGAGCCGCGAGACGATTTTGTCGACGGCTTCCCGCGCGTCGTCGGGCTTTTTCCCGCCGGTGATGACGAGTTTGCCCGAACCAAAGAGCAGCGCCACCACGTCCGGGTCGTCCAGTCGGTAGACCAGCCCGGGGAACTGCTCGGGTTCGTACTCGATGTTCTCCAGTCCGAGCCCGATTGCGATAGCGTTGAGATTGAGATTACGGCCCAGGTCCGCGGAGGTGACGATGTTCTGGACGATGATTTCCGGCTCCTCGTCGACCTCGATGTTCAGTTCGCGGAGCTTGTCGAAGACGATGCGGAGGCTCTCGTGGACGTCGTCGGTGCTTTTGGCACCGGTGCAGACGATTTTCCCCGAGCGGAAGATGAGTGCCGCCGATTTGGGCTCCTGTGTCCGATAGACGAGGCCGGGGAACTGCTCCGGGTCGTAATCGGCCCCTTCAAGATCCATCGCCACGCTCTGGAGGTCGAGCTCCTGCCCGATTCCAGTCGAGGCGACGACGTTTTCGATGTTGATGGTCTCCTTTGGGTCAACCATGACTCGACTTAAACGTCGTATTTAAAGCATATAAAGGTTCGTGGCACGGGGACGACCGCTGGCGGCTCTGGGCCGTCAACTCCCTGACGTTCGGCCGGCGTGACGGCGACGCTTGCCGCATTTTTAAGCGAATGTTGCCGGGAACGGCCGGTCCAGTCGGCAGACCGGGGCGCGGGCGCGGTGACCGATACGCTGATACTCGTGCCCTCGTCAGACAGCATGTGTACGTTCTCGAACTCGGTGGACAGGACGACGAGTTTGCGGCCTTCGAGGCCGAGAGCGCGGCTTCGGACGTGACAGTCGTCGCGCCGGGACTGGCGACTGCACGCGGTGTCACAGACCGGATTCGGACGCTCGCGTACACCCATGCGGCGAGCGAACTCCTCGGACAGTGTGACCCGGACGTCGACAGCGCACACGCGTTGCTCGAGGCGACGACGATTCAGCGCACCGGGAGCGTCGCCGTCCGCGCCGAGGACGTCCGCGGCCAGACCGGCGTCGACACCCAGCGAGCCGAGCGGGAACTCGGACAGCTACTCGTCGACCGCGGGCACACTGTCGACCTCGAGGACCCCGACCACGAACTCCGCGTGCTCTTTGCCGAGGGCACCTGTGCAGTGGGCTGGCTCGTCGCCGAGAGCGTCCGTGATTTCGGCGACCGCAGACCCACCGACCGTCCCTTCTTCCAGCCCGGGAGCATGGACCCGCTGTTGGCGCGCGCACTCGTCAACATGGCCGGGGCGCGCCCGGACGCGACGGTGCTGGACCCGATGTGTGGAACCGGCGGGATTTTGCTCGAAGCGGGGCTCGTCGGTGCGCGCGCGCTCGGCTTGGACGCACAGGAGAAGATGGTCCGGGGCACGCATGAGAACCTCTCGGCTGGTCTCGACGGCGAGTGGGACGTGGTCCGTGGCGATGCGCGGTCGCTTCCCGTCCCCGACGACGGCGTCGACGCTGTCGTCTTCGACGCCCCCTACGGTCGCCAGTCGAAAATTGAGGGGGAAATCAACAGCCTCGTCCTCGATGCTCTGCGGGAAGCCCACCGGGTCGCGCCACGATGTGTCATCGTCGGTGACCGGCCGTGGGCACAGCCGGCCCACGAGGTCGGCTGGACGACTGAGGCCGCCTTCGACCGGCAGGTCCACCGCTCGCTGACCCGGTACGTGCTCGTCTTGCGCCGCGCCTGAGCCGACTTGTTAAACAATCACAAACTTCTTGCGTACTGTCACCGTACTTCATGGTGGGATGAGAGAGAAAGACCCGGCACCGGATCAGGCACCGCTCTACGAGTGTCTCGATTGCGGGGAGCGCGTCGAGGACCCGGATGGACGCCTCTGTACGTGTGGCGGCTATCTGCAAAACATCAGCGTCCCGCGGCCACAGTAACGTGCAGGGCCGCCGCGCTACTCGCCACTCGAGAGGACCGACCAGAGTCGTCGCTGCTCGCCGTCCATCTGCGAGAGGAGGTCCCGTGCGCGGTCGGTCGACGTCCGGGTCACTTCGACGTGAACCATTCCCTCGCCGGGTTGGCCATACACGACGCTCGCACCGGTCGGAGCCGCGACCAGTGCCGGCAGCGTCGCCAGGTCTTCCTCGCCGTCGACGACGATGAGCGTCGTCTCTTCACTTGCTCGCTCGATTGCTGTCTGCAGTGTCGTCAGTAGCTCCGCGGTCAGCGTGGCGGCTGGATTCGCCACCGTGACCTCGCGGTCGAACCCCTCGAAGGCGTCGACGATGCTGTCTTCGACGGCCGTGCGCTCGGTGTGCTCGTCGACCAGCGCGACGTCGGGGACACGGTCGGCTTCCAGCAAGTGATAGGTGACCATGTCGCCGACGGTGATAATCGGAACCTGGGCCGTCGCCAGCAGTTCGTCGGTGTCGGTGTAAACGGGGCCCATCGGCTCTTTGAGTTCCGGGCGCAACGCTGCCTGGAGCTTGACGACTGCCTCTGTCACGTTAGCGGACCTTCAGTGCGTACTGTCCCGGTTCGGTGACGCCCATCTCGGCGGCAATCTCGCTTTCCTCGGGGTGGGTGATGACGACGTAGCCCGCCCAGTCCTCGGTCAGCGAGGTGGAGCCACAGGACTCACAGGAGTCGGTCTCGGCCGATTCCTGCACGCGGTGACACTCACGGCAGACGAGTCTGTCTGCCATGGTCACTCACCGTCCGCGCTGGCCTGGCGCTTCTCGCGTTCCTCTTTCAGCCAGCCGTGCTTGCCCAGTCCGACCTGTTTTGCGGTGAGGCCGATTTTCGAGTCGCGCGGGTTGCGCTCGTCGATGCTCTTGGTGACGATGCGCGTGCGCACGCTGTCGCCGACGCCCAGCGTCCGGTTCGATTCGCGGGAGGCCAGTGCCTGCCCTTCCTCGTCGTAGGCGAGATACTCGTCGGAAATCTGGGAGACGTGCAACAGTCCGTCGACGGGACCGATACCGACGAACGCACCGAAGTTGACCACTTCGACGACCTCGCCGTCGACGACTTCCTGCATCTGCGGGTCGAAGGTGACCGCGTCGAACTCCGCTTCGAAGTAGACGCCCTCTTTCCCTGGCAGGACCGCGCCGTCGCCGATGTCTTTGACTTCGATGACCGATACCACAGACCCCACGTCCTCGTCGACGCGCCCCTCCAGTTTGTCCTGGAGCAGGTTCTTGACGAGGTCGGGCGTCACGTCCGCTAGGTGCTTTGGCGGAACCTCGACCGTATCGCGTAGTGTGACCCGTTTGTACATTAGTTAGTGATGCCGAGTTTGTTCTTCCCCCGTAAACTAATTACTGTTACGTCCGCGTCGCGCAGACGCTGTTGTAGGGGTTTGTCGTTCGTCACGACGTGTGTCACGTCGCCTGCCTGTGCCACCTCGATGACGGCGTCGTCTGCGTATGTCGCCGTCGTCTTCTGGACACGGACCCGCTCGACGAGGTCCAGCCCGACGCTGGCTGCTGTCGCCGCCTCGCCTGTGCCGTCTGCGAGTTTGGCGAGTTCGTCGACGACCGCCCGCGGTGTCACGCGGTCGGGCGTCCCGAGAAGTCTGTCGAGTTCCTCGAACACCCGAACGTTACATTCGACGGGCATCATCAGCGCGTTCGTGTCCAGCACGACGCTCATTCCCGGAGCGTCCCGAAGCCGATGAGTCGCCAGCGCGCGCCGACGCGACGGTTGATGGCGATTTTGACGCCCGGCTCGGCGCAGACGGGCCGTTTCAGCGCCACCTCACACTCGCCCGAGCGAGCGCTCGTGACCGACCCGACCGTCGTCGCCGTGCCCACGGTGAGCATCAGCGGTTCGCCGGTCGAAATCTCGTCGACTTCCTCTTCCTCTGCGTCCGCGCCGACGATTCGGTCCAGCAGTTCCACGTCCATCGTGAACTGCTCGTGGACCGGCGGCAGCGTGCCCGGCGGGCCAGCGACCTGTCCCGCGAGTGCGTCACCTTTCGTGATGGCGGGGTCCAGTCCCGTCCCGACACCCAGCAGTCCGCCGGGCGTGGCCGTCTCGACCGGGTTGCCGCCTGCCTGCAGCGACCGGACGGTGGTCTCGACGGGTTGCCACTCGGTCTGGCCACCCTCCTCGACCTCTCGGCCGGGTTTGAGTTCGATGTCGTCGTCGGGTTCGAGTTCGCCCGCGACGAGCGACCCGCCGAGGACGCCACCAGCGAGGTCCTCCCAGGTCGTGCCCGGACGGTTGATGTCGAACGAACGCGCGACGAGCATCTCCGCGTCGGCGTCGGGGTCCCGCTCCGGCGTCGGAATCTCCTCCTCGATGGCCTGCATGAGGAGGTCCATGTTGACCTCCTGCTGGGCGCTGATGGGGACGATTGGTGCCCCTTCGGCGACGGTGCCTTCGACGAAGTCCTGAATCTGCTCGTAGTTCGCCTCGGCCTGCTCGCGGTCGACGAGGTCGACCTTGTTCTGGGCGATGACGATGTTCTCGATGCCGATGATGTCCAGCGCCATCAGGTGTTCTTCGGTCTGTGCTTGCGGTACCGGTTCGCTCGCCGAGATGACGAGCACGGCACCGTCCATGATGGCGGCACCCGACAGCATGGTGGCCATGAGCGTCTCGTGGCCGGGTGCGTCCACGAAGGAGACCGTCCGGAGCAGCTCACTTTCTGAGCCGTCCGGACACTCTTCGTCGACGGTGTACCGCTCCGGTTCGTCCATATCCGGACAGTGTCGGAAGGTTGCGTCGGCGTAGCCAAGACGGATGGAGATTCCGCGCTTCATCTCCTCTGAGTGCTGGTCCGTCCACTGGCCGCTCAACGCCTGCACGAGAGTCGTCTTCCCGTGGTCGACGTGGCCGACGAGCCCGATGTTTACCTCCGGTTGCTTGTTCGCTGTCATCTCGACAGTAATCCTGGTAGTGGTTCGCCCCCTGCCGGTGATAAACCTACTGTTTGCGGTTTTTCGCGGCCCGCGATGCCCGCCAGCCGCCGGACTGATACCCCCCGCGCTGCTAGGGCGGCTATGACCGAATCCGACGAGTGGGCCGAGCGTCTGCGCGCAAACCGCGAGGAAAAAGACCGCTTTCTCGCCGAGCACCGCCAGTCGCCCATCCCGCCCGAAGACCGCGACGACTTCGACGGCCTGGATTACTTCGAGCCCGACCCGACGTATCGCGTCGAGGCGACCGTCTCCGTCCACGACGACCCCGAGGCAATCGAGCTGGACACCAGCGACGACCGCACCGTCCGCTATCTCCGTGTCGTGACCTTCGCGTTCGACCTCGGCGGCGAATCCTACGAACTCGCGGGCTACCAGCAAGAGACCGACGATGGCGACACCATCTTCGTCCCCTTCCGTGACAAGACGACCGGGCAACAGACCTACCACGGCGGTCGCTACATGGAACTGGAACCCGACCGGACGCTCGAAGACGGCGACGTCGTCACCATCGATTTCAACATCGCGTACTCCCCGTTCTGTGCCTACAGCGAGACGTTCTCCTGTCCGCTCCCGCCCGAGGAAAACTGGCTGGAGACGACCATCGAGGCCGGCGAGCGCACGCCCTGACGGCTTTTTATACGACCGCTCCCTACGCTGGGGCGTGTCCGAGTTCGCCTTCGAGCTGGCACTCTGTGCCCGCCTCGAACGGGACCGCGATGCCATCGTCAGCCGCCAGCTCGGCACCGCGGTCCACGACCGGCGCATCCTCGATACGCTCCTCGTCGAGCCCGGCCCGGGCTTCGACGAACGGGCCGCCATCACCAGCGAGCGCATCCCGCCGCCGGCAATCGAGAGCGACGTGGGTCCCGGCTCGGCCCGCTTCTGGAAGGACGCCTTCGACTGTCACCCCGACCGTGCGCGCTCGCTCGTCGAGTGGGCCGTCGACGTTGGCTTTTTCGAGCGCGAGCGCCGCGCCGGCCGAACGTACGTCCGACAGACGACTCGCTACCCCGACGACTGGTTCGACCGCATCGTCGGCATCGAGAACAAACCCGACCTCGGTCGGCCCGGCGCGCTCGAAACGCAACTGCTGACCGACGTCACACTCGCGCTGGTCGACGAAGTCGTCCTCGCGACCGAGTCACACGTCACCGGCGCGCACCTGAACCGCATCCCCGAGGCCGTCGGTGTCTGGCGCTTCGACCCCGAGACTGGCGAGCGGACCGTGATTCGAGCGGCCGAGCCACTGGCGACCGACGACGCCGGCATCGAAATCGTCGCACGCGACAGCGCGCGGACCGAAATCCGGGTCGCGACCGCCGCGGAGAAAGCACGCGCCCGCCGCCGGGTCGCCGAGCGTGCCTACGGCAAGGGCTGGCGAACGTTCGAGTTGCCCGACTGTGCTCACATTGCGCCCGACGACGACGGACTCCCGTACTGTCCGTACAAAGACCAAATTGTCCGGCCGGCGACCGACTGTGGACCCAGGTGTGCGGGCCACGACCCGGCCGACCCGCCGGCTGGGACTGGCGACAGTCTCCGCGCCGCGCGAACGCCGTGGGAGCCAGACCCCGCCGGTCGAACCCGTCGCCAGAGCGGACTGGACCGCTACGTCGACGACTAGTTCGAGCCGACGGCCGACTCGATACTGTCGGCGTAGACGGCAAAGCCGACGTACACGACGGCGAAGACGACAGCAAACAACCCGACTTCGAGGGGGTCGACCGTCTGGCGCATCACGAAGGAGACGACGGCGTAGGCGGCCGCCGCGACGCCGAGGATGAGACCCGGCGCCAGGACAGGATACTGGCCGATGATGTCGTCGGACTGCTCCATACACTGTGGGATGGGTCCCATAGAAATACACTCAGTCCCAAATCAATGTGGGTCTATCGGTGGCTGACCGCGCTTAGGAGACTTCTGAGAGCCAGCCGGGCTCCTCGACGCTCGTCGACCCCACGTCGGTGAGCGTCGTCGTCGCGTCGATACTCGTCGTTCCCCGTTCTGTCGTGACTGTGTACGCGATGTCTGCCTGTCGGAGGACGCCGTCGCTGTCGATGTACAGCGCTCCGCTCGCGTCCTCGACGGTGGCGTTCTCCGGGAGGTTGAGGACGTCTTTGTCCGGCTCGCCGGTCAGCGAGTACTCGGTGACTGCGACGCCGTCGACTTCGCCGCTCCCGTCTTGCTCCCAGGAGAAGCCGTCGACGATGCTGGTGTAGTTTTGCGTGAAGGCGGTGGTGTTGACCGGCCGGATGCCGGTGATGCTCTGTTGTGGCCCTTCCTGCTGGTCGTAGGTGGTCTCGCCCTGGCTGGTCTGTTTGCGGTAGGAGGTACTACCGTCCGTGTACACGACCGAAATCTGTTCCCGGGTCTGGTTCTCGGTCGAGTAACTCTGTGTCTGGTTTCGGATGCCACGGTCGTCGTCGAGGTCGACCTGGATAGTTGACAACCCCGTCTGTTCCGCGCCGCCCTGACTCGTGGTGACCGACGAGTCCGTCTCGATGGTAAAGGACCCCGCGTCCTCGACGGCATCGGTCGTCGTGTCAGTTATCGTCTGGCCGTCCAGTTCCGAGCCGGCAACGTCGTAGCCGGCTGCCTCGCTATCGCCGCCGGGCAGGGCGCTACAGCCTGCCGTCGCGACGAGCAATGCGACCATCGCTGGCAACAGCAGTCGCTTCAGTCGTGTACGCTCCATACCGGTACGTGTTAGGGGGTACGCAAACCCCTGTCGGTCCGCCGCTTACAGCTGGAACCGCTCGCCGTCGACGGCCAGGTCCTCGCCGAAGGCCCGCTCGGCCGGGACAAAATGCGAGACGTGGACCAGCCGGTGGCGGTCGGCGTTCAGGTCGTCGGCAAGCGTCCGCGCACCTTCGAAGGTCATGTGTTTCGTCCCGAATGTCCGCGGGACACCGTCGCTGTCGTGGTGCTTGCCCCCTCTGGAGTGTTGCTCACAGAAGCCGGCGTGGACGATGCCGTCAGCAATCAACAGGTCCGGGTCGCGGAGCGCATCTCGCGATTGGGCCGGAACGTCGTAGGTCGTATCGCCGGTAATCGACAGTTTCGTCTCCGTTTCGGGGTCTTCGACGACCAGCCCGTAACAGACCAGCGGCGGGTGGTCGACGGGGACGAGTCGACACTCGAAGCCAGCCGCTTCGAACGGCTCCAGTGGCGTCTCCCCGGAGACGTCGAGCGCGGCGAGATAATCGTACTGTCGCCGAACCGTCTCGGCGACGCTCTCGTCGGTCTTGGGGTCCGTCTCGTCTGCGGCGTGGACCGGCAGCGACCGGGTCAGCCGGAAGATGTTACCCAGGCCGTGGAGGTGGTCGAAGTGGATGTGGGTGACGACGACAGCGTCGGGAACGGAGAGGTCCTCGCGGAGAAACTGCTGGCGAAAGTCCGGGCTGGCGTCGACCAGGAGCGACTCGCCGGTCCGCTCGTTGTAGATGTGGACCGAAAACCGGGTGCGTTCGACGCCCCGGTTCCGTGCCTCGGTACACGTCTCACAGTCACAGCCGACCGTCGGCGTTCCGGTGGTGTCGCCCGTCCCGAGTAGCGTGACCTCCATCACGTCGACGCTGGGGCCGACAGCGCCTAAATGGCCCGACTCGAAATCCGCCGTCGACGGCGGTTATTTGTCGCTGTCGCCCCTCGTGTGGGTATGACGAAGGCTGCACTCGTCGTGTACGCGGGGACCGACGACTCCTCGGACGCCGGGCGTGTCATCAACGCGATGGTCGCCACGAAGGAGTTCATCGAGGCCGGCGACGAGGTCAAACTCGTCTTCGACGGAGCCGGTACTCAGTGGATTCCGATTCTCGAATCCGAGGAGTACGAGTATCACGACCTCTATACGGTCGTCCGGGACGCGGTGGCCGTCTGTGGATACTGTGCGAACGCCCACGGCGTCGAAAACGCCGTCGCATCTGCCGGGCTCGACCGGCTCACGGCAAACGACGGCCACCCGAGCATCCGCTCGCTGGTCGCCGACGAGTACGAAATCGTCACGTTCTGAGTGCCGTTCCAGCGACCGTCTCAGTGGTCGTGGTCGTGACCGTCGCTGCCGCCACCGAGGTCGCCGCCAGCGACCAGCGCGTCGTGGTCGCCCTCTATCATGTCCATGTTCTTCAGCGTGTCACGCTCCTCGAAGTCCTCGACGGCGTCGAGGAGGTCCTGCTGAGTCAGCGTCGTTCGCTCTTCGGTCAGCGCGTCCAGAACCGCTTCCCGGAGTACCAGCCGGAGGTCGCTGCCGGTCAGCCCCTCGGTAATCTCCGCTAGCGCGGCCGGGTCGAAATCGAGGATGTCCATCTCGCGAGTGACGATTTCGAGGATGTCCGAGCGCATGTTGCGGTCGGGCTTGGGGAAGTTGACGATTTCGTCGAAGCGACGCCACGCGGCGGCGTCCAGCTGGTCGGGGTGGTTGGTCGCGCCGATGAGAAGCACTTCGTCTTGCACGAGCGAGACCTCGTCGATACTCTTGAGCAGGGTGTTGACCGCGCGCTTGATAGCCGCGTGTTCGTCGCTCGACCGGGTTTTGGCGACGAAGTCGAACTCGTCGATAAAGAGGATACACGGCGAGAGCCGTTTGGCGACCTCGAAGGTCTTCTCGACGTTTTTGGCCGTCTCGCCGAGATACTGGCTGGTAATCATCGAGAGTTTGACCTCGACGAATGGGAGGTCGAGTTTGCGGGCGAGCGCGCGAGCGACCGTCGTCTTCCCCGTGCCCGGCGGGCCGACAAAGAGGAGCTTCCCGATTTCGCGGAGTCCAATAGAGGCGAGATACTCCCGGTGTTTGATGGCCTTGACGATTTTGAGAATCTCGTTTTCCTGGTCTCCCGTGAGGACGATGTCGTCGAGGGTCATCTCGATTTCCGAGGGCGCGCGAACGTCCACGAGGTCGAGCATCTCCCCTTCTTCGTCCTCGTCGAAGTACTCGGCGAGGAGGTCGTCGATGACCGCGCGGTCGGCGCGTGACGGTCGGTTCTGCTGGCGCGCGGTCTCGTAGCTTGCCTCCTCTATCTCGCCTTCGAAGTACTTGGTGAGGACGGGATTTTCCTGGACGCGGTCGGCGTCGGCCCGGTCGCGGAACCACTCTTCTGCCATCCCGCGGTCGGTGAAGGTGAGCGAACCGTCGAAGTCGTCCTTGTCGGTGAACATCAGTCCCGAGACGACGTTCCACGGATTCTCGACGCCCGTCGCGTCGGTGGCCGTCTCGAGCGTCGGGGTGAGCGGCCGTTCGATACGTCCATCGCTGTAGAAGGCGGCGCGATACGACGGCGGCAGGTCGTCCGGCTCCAGTGTCTTGTCTTCGCTGTAGACGTTGGCCGTCAACACGAACTCGACGACGGCAAACTCCGGGTCGTTCATTCCCACCAAGATTACCCCGCGAGGAGTATAAGTCACTCGAAATCCCTTGCCGGAGCCCCAATGTCACCCGCCGATGGCACTCCGCGTGGCCCGTCCGTGCCGGCTCAGACCGCGCGGTTGCGCAGTTTTTCGCCGCGGTCCCGCCGTGCTATGTTCTCAGCGAGGATGTCCGCAACGCGCTGGTAGTACTCGGGCGTGTCACCGGAGTTGTGCGGCGTGACGAGGACGTTCGACAGCGTCCACAGCGGGTGGTCTTCCGGCAGCGGCTCGGGGTCGCTCACGTCCAGCGCGGCCCCGCGGATGTCGTTGCCACGGAGTGCGGACACGAGCGCGTCAGTGTCGACGACTGGGCCGCGCGCGACGTTGACGAGCACTGCTTCCGGCGGGAGCGTCTCGAACACCGACTGGTCGACGAGATGCTCCGTGGCGTCGGTCAGCGGACAGGCCAACACCAGATAGTCCGTTCGCGCACACGCCTCGTGAATCTCCTCGAAGCCGACGACCTCGTCGGTCGGCCCGCCCTTCTCGGGGGTGTACCGGACGCCGACGGTCTCGACGTCAAAGGTGGCCAGGCGGTCGACGACCGTCTCCCCGATGGCACCAAGGCCGACGACCGTGACCGTGCTCCCCTTGAGTTCCCGTGTCTGGTAGTGGCGCCACTCACGGCGCTGTGTCTGCTCCCAGCCCCGGTGGAGCCCGCGAGCGAAGGTGAGCAGCGACCCGACGACGTACTCCGCGATGTTCGGGCCGTGGACGCCCGAGGCGTTCGTGACGGCAACGTCCCGCTCCTCGAAGGCAGCGAGCGGGAGGTGTCCGGTCCCGGCGTACAGACAGGCAAAGAGCTGTAACTCCTCGGCGGCGGCGAGCAACTCCTCGTCCATCTTGAGCCCCGTGACGACCGGCGCAGAGGCGACGAGTTCGCGCTCTTCGTCGGGCGTTCGCGCCAGTCGCACGTCTCTGTCGGGCAGTCGCTCGCGGATCGCGTCGACGTACGATTCGATCGGTCGGCCGTGAACTCCCCGCCGGAGGACGACGATGTCTGGGTCGCTCATACAACGACTACGTCCCCGGCCGACTTATCGATGGGTGGCGAAAACTCCAGTTCTCTCGCTTTCGGTTTGTGAGCGTTTAACAGGGATGCGGTCGTTGTCGGTGACATGGCACAACCAGTCATCGTCGAAGCACTGCGGACACCGCTTGGCAAGGAAGACGGCGCGTTCGCCGACGTACGCAGCGAGGACCTCTCGATTCCGCTCATCAACGAGATTCTCGACAGCACCGGTATCGCCGGCGAAGACGTCGACGACCTCCTGTGGGGGTGTGCCCAGCAACGCGGCGAGCAGGGCAACAACGTCGCACGCGTCATCGCGCTGATGTCCGACCTGGGCGAGTCGGTGCCCGCCAGCACTATCAACCGCTGGTGTGCGTCCTCCGCCGAGTCGGTGATGCGCGCGGCCGACGCCATCGCCGCCGGCCAGCGCGACGTTCTCATCGCTGGTGGCGTCGAATCGATGAGCCGCGTGAAGATGGGCGAGAACACGCACAAGGTTCACCCGCGTCTCAACGAGTACTACAACGTCGGGGAACTCCAGATGGGGATGACCGCCGAGAAGGTCGCCGAGAAGTTCGACATCTCCCGGGAAGCCCAGGACGAGTACGCCCTCCGGAGCCACGACCGGGCCGCTGAGGCAACCGAGTCGGGCGATTTCGCCGAGGAAATCGTCCCCATCGAGACCGAGGACGGCACCGTCGAGAGAGACGAGGGCATCCGCTATGACACCAGCATGGAGAAGATGGCCGGTCTGCCCACGGTGTTCAAATCCGAGGGGACGGTCACGCCGGGCAACGCCTCCCAGACGACCGACGGCGCAGCGGCCCTCGCCGTGACGAGTCGCGCGTACGCGGAGGACCACGGCCTCGACATCATGGCCGAGGTGGGCAACCACCAGGTCGCGGGTGTTGACCCGACTATCATGGGCGTCGGCCCGGTTCCGGCCGTCCGCCAGCTCTCCGAGCGCACCGGCCGAAGCACCGACGAGTACGACCTCGTGGAACTGAACGAGGCCTTCGCGTCGCAGACGCTGTACTGCCGGGACGAACTCGGCTTCGATGACGACATATTCAACGTCAACGGCGGCGCAATCGCGCTCGGGCACCCGCTGGGGGCCTCTGGCGCGCGCCTGCCCGTGACGCTGCTCCACGAGATGCAGCGCCGCGACGCCGAACTCGGTCTCGCGACCGAGTGTGTCGGCTTCGGTCAGGGTGCGGCAATCGAGTTCGAGCTAGCCTGAGGGCGACCCTCAGCCAAAACCGACAGCCGCACTGCGGTGGGAAGTCATATTTAACAACAATCTTGGTTTATAATCCCCTGACAGCATACATTCGTGGTCTAATTATAGAGAATTATGGCTGAATGGGCTACACTCTAGCGCAATATTGGGCGCAATAACTGTGGTATTTACGTTCTGCTTCGAATAGAGGGCTGGGGGGTTCGGACCGCCGGCTCACCTGTATTCACTGCTTCAGCCCCAGTGCTCGTTGCTGTGTCCACCTGCCGGCGGCCGAACTTCTCCCGCATTTTGGCGTGTCAGGTTGATGGGTCGCCGCTGTCGCTGTCGCGTGCCAGCGGACTCACTGCCGCCTGCGACCACACCTGTCCCGTTGTCGACTGTTCGACGAGGCTTATGCGTCGGGAACCGCTCGCTGTGGTATGGACCTGGTAGCACTTCTCAACCAGACGCCGTTTCTCGGGTTGCTGGGTATCGAGGTGACCGAGGCGGCCGACGGCCACGCCGAGGCACGACTCGAGTTCTCCGAGGACCTGCTCTCGAACCCGACCGGCGACGTTATCCACGGCGGGGCGACGTACGCACTCGCCGACATGGCCGGCGGCGCTGCGGTCATCTCGCTGTCGAAGGCCGTCTCACCGACCGTCGATATGCGGATGGACTATCTCGCCCCGGCGACGACGGACCTCGTCGCCGACGGCGAAGTCGTCCGGTTCGGGAAGAATCTCGCGATGACCCGCGTCGACGTCCACGACGCGACGGGCACGCACGTCGCGACGGCTCACGGAACGTACAAAACCGACGGCCAGGGCGAAGAGACACCGTGGGCCGACGACAGCGGACTCCCGGACGAAGTGTAGGCGGTTCGTTACCCTTGCAGGAGTTCCATTCCTTCTCGAACCGGGTCGTGCTGGCCGAGCAGGGTGAGTTTGTCGCCGCGCTCGACGACGTAATCTGCCGTGGGAACCATCGTCTCTCCGTTCCGACTCACGAGCGCCACGAGGCAGTCGTGGGGCAACATCGGGCCGACCTCCTCGATTGATTTCCCGACGATGTCCTCGTTTCTGACCTCGATTTCTTGGACGTCACCAGTGCCGCCGACGCCGGTAATCCACTCCGAGAGCGCGGGCCGTTCTATCTGGTTGTCGATTGCCCACGCCGTCGCCATCGGTGAGTCAATCGTGTTGACACCGAGGTCCTGGAAGGCCGCGACGTTGTCGGGGTCGTTGGCCCGCGCGATTATCTTTTCGGTGTCGAACTTCGATTTGACCAGCTGTGAGACAAGCAGGTTGGTGTCGTCGTTCCGGGTCGCGGCGACGATGGTCTTTGCGTTCTCGGCGCCGGCGCCACGCAGTACGTCCATGTCCGTCCCGTCGCCCCACTCGACTGTGTAGCCTTCATTTCTTGCGTCCTCTACCTCGGCTTCTTCTTCTTCGACCAGAACGACGTTCTCTCCTCGGTCTTGGAGGCGGTCGGCGAGCGCACGGCCCACCGTTCCACCGCCGACGATGATAACTCGCATTGGTATCACATTCAGATATTCCGCGATGTAGCGCGCGAGGCCACCCTCGAAGACGACCGTGACGAGGATGACCAGAAAGACGGTGCCGACGAGGATGTCGGCCTGATTCGACAGCGCCGCTGCCTCTGTCAGTAGTTCAGCCGACTCCGGGCCCGCGACGGCTTCCGCTTCGGTCCGGAGTTCGCTGGCCTGTGCCCGGAGTTCGACGGCAAACAGCGTCGCCACCGAGGCCGGGATGATACCCCGCGGCCCGATGGCGCTCATGAGTACGCGTTCGTTCGTCGAGAACTGCCCGCCGGTCGTCGAGACGAACACGAGCAGTGGCCGGAGGACCAGCGCGACGGCGACGACGACGAGCAACTTCGGGATGGCAAGTTCCAGCAACACGTCAACTCGCAGGAGCGCTGCCAGCGCGATGAACACGAACGAGAGCACGAGCAGCGTGATGTCGCCTTTGAAGTCGGTGACGTTCTGCTCGTAGGGGATGTCCGCGTTCCCGAGGACGAGGCCAGCGGTCGCCGCCGCGGCGACGCCGGCTTCGGCCAGTTGCGCGTTGGCGATGGCATAGGAGACGAGTGCGCCGGCCAGCACGAGCAGGCGGGCGTTCTGTGGTGCCGCACCCGGCGAGAGGTCGATGTACTGGAGCATATAGTAGACGATGCCGGCCACGACCAGTCCGACGAGGATGCCAGTCCCCAGTCGGGCGGTGAAGTCGGCGATGAGTCCGTTGTCGGCCGTCGTCGGATTGACGACTTGGAAGAACACGACCGCCAGAATTGCCGCCGTGACGTCGTTGACGATTCCCTCCGTCTCCAGGGCGGCCGCGACGTGGTCCCGGACCGGAACGACGTTCAGTATCGGCGTGATGACGGTCGGTCCGGTGGCGACCAGCAACGCACCGATGAGGAACGCCAGCGCCCAGTCGATGCCCATGGTAAACCGGGCGACTGTGGCCGTCCCGACGAGTGCGATTGCCGCACCGACAGTGACGAGTCGGAACGTGGCCGCAGGTGCTTCACGGAGTCGCTCTATCTTCAGGTGGAAGGCGCCCTCGAAGACGATGATGGCGACCGCGAGCCCGACGATAGTCGGGAGCCCTTGCCCGAACGCCTCGGGTGTGACAAAGCCGATTCCCTCGGGCCCCAGTGCGATACCGGCGGCGAGATAGAAGATGATGCTGGGCATCTCGTATCTGCTCGCCAGCAACTGCGCGATGACGCCAAGCGCGATGATGCCTGCAACGAGCAGTATCAGTTCGTTTGCCGCCACCGTGTGCCCTCCATCTGTCAAGTCGAACGACTGGGCGGCATATAAATACAGTCATGCCGTCGCTACCTCCTCTGTCTACTTATCGCGGTGGTCGAGATACGTGAGCACGCCGCGGACGTTCAACCGCTCCTCGTCGCGGCCCTTCCGCTCGCCCCACACCTCCGTTGCGTCCGTCGACTCCTGGAAGTACTCGATGACTGCCTCGTCGTCGTCGAGTCGCTCGCGGACCCGCTCGATGTCGGCAACCCACTCCTCGGTGACTGTCGCGTACTCGGCCAGCCGGTCGTCAGCCTCCCAGTCGCCGAAGTGGCCGTAGTACAGCGCCGACGGGTCGAGTTCCTGGAGCATCTCCACGTCCGCGAGCACTTGGGGAAGGTCGAAGGTCGGGGGCGGACTCGTCTGTCGCACACCGTTTGTCGCGGGCGTACAGATGCCCGCGGCGTCGGCGGTGAACACGCCGTCACAGACCGGGTCGTAGTAGACGGCCTGATGGGGTGCGTGGCCCGGTGCGTAATGAACGTCTAGTTGGTGGTCACCGAGGTCGATTGTGTCGCCGTCAGTGAGTTCCGTGATGCGCTCCTCGGGAACCGGTTTCGGCTCGGCGTAGTACTCGATCTGGCTCTCGACGGCCGATTTGGTCCCCTCCCAGAGCCGCCCGGGGTCGGCGAGATGTCCCGCACCCACTTCGTGGATGTACACCTCGGCGTTCGGGCAAGCCTCGGCGAGATAGCCGGCGCCGCCCGCGTGGTCGAGGTGGACGTGTGTCGGTGCGATGACTTCGAGGTCGTCGGGTTCGATGCCGACCTCGGCCATCGCGTCGACGATGGTCTCCCAGCGCAGGCCGATGCCGGTATCGATTAGCGCGGGGCGCTCCGCGTCGAGGATGTAGATTGCACCGTACTCGGGCGTGTCGTACATCTCCGTGTCGACGTAGTAGAGGTCCGTGCTGTCGCCCGCAGTCGCTTCGTAGAGGTCGCCAAGTGCCATGTCGGAAGTGCACTGCCGGCCGGCAAAAGCGTTCGGCCTCGCGTGCTGTGGCTCGCAGTCTGGCTACGACCCGAACGCGGTCTCGAATGCGGTCGTGCTCTCGTCGGTCCCGGCGACGACGGCCTCGTCGCCCGCCTGGAACTCGAAACTGTCGGGGTCAAATTCCGTAATCGTTTCGCCGTCCCGGACGATTGCCACGACCGTACACCCCGTCTCCGACCGGATTGCCGCCTCAGAGATGGTCGACCCCGCCAGACTGCCTGCCGACAGGCGGACGACGTTTATCTGTTTGCTGTAGGACAGCACGTCCTCGTCTTCGAACACCGTCGAGGCGAGCATCCGCCCGCTAATCGTGGCCAGCGACTGGACGTAGTCGGCCCCTGCACGGCGGAGCTTCTGGGTGTTTTCCTCCTCGTTTGCCCGGACGATGACGCGCACGTCGGGGTTCTGTCGCCGGGCAATCAGCGTCGACAGTGTCGCAGCCGTGTCGTCACCGACCATGAGCAACAGCGCAGAGGCGTCGTCGATGCCGGCCGCCTGCAGGACCTCGGGGTCGCGTGCGTCCCCGACCACGTCGACACCGCCTTTCTCGACGCTGTCGAGGACTGTCACCTCCGAACTGGTGTCGGTCAGGGCGTCGTGTGCGGCCTGTCCGGAGTCGCCGTAGCCCGCGAGGATGACACGCTGGGGCGAGAGTTGCCGGACCGTCGACGCCGTCGCCTCCCGGAGCGCGGTCAGTCGGTCCGGGTCGCCGGCCGCAAGCAGGCGCGTCCCCGGTTCCAGTTCGGTGTCGGGGTCGGCCGGCGTCTCGAAGTCCCCGTCGACCCACGCCCCGAGGACGTTCACGCCGAACCGCTCGCGGAGGTCCGCCGCCGCGAACGTCCGGTTGGCGAGTTCGCTGCCGGGTTCGATTGCAAACTCCACGAGTTCGAACGCCTCGCCGATGACGACACTTTCGTCGACGCTCGCGGTCACTGCTGTCGGGAGTTCGGCGGCCAGACTCCGCCCGAGCAACTGTCGGGGGGAGAGCACGTCGTCGGCACCGGCGGCACTGTGATACTGGGCCAGTTCCGCGTCTTCGACCAGCGTCACCATCTGGACGTCCGGAGCGACCGCTCGGACCGAAAGGACGATGCTCGCGTTCGTATCGTCACTGCTGTCCGCGACGACCGCACGCGCCTTCTCGACGTGTGCGGCCTCGAGGACGGCAGTCGACTCCGGGTCGCCGTGGATGACCTCGTAGTTGTCCTCGTGGAGATTCTGTGCCCGCTCTTCGTCTGGCTCGACGAGCACGTACGAGTGGTCTCTGGCGTCCAGTTCCGTGACGAGGGCATCCGTCCGCGGTGTGTGCGAACAGATGACGACGTGGCCGTCACGTTCGGGCGTCGACGTTGGCGCTGCCGACGAGAGCGCGCTGCGGAGCCACGGCACTGCGAAGACGTCGACGGCCGTGAGGATGAGCCCGATACCGGTAAACTGCATCAGGATGACCAGCGCGTTCATCTGCGGGCTCTGCCACGGTGCGTCTTCCCCGTATCCGGTCGTGGTGAAACTCTGGACGACGACTTCGAGCGACTGGTAGAGCGGGCGCGGCCGCCCCTCCCACACTGCCATCCCGTAGCTGTAGGCGAGGGTCAACACGACGGTCGTCGCGATTACGAGCCCGAGATAGGAAAGGGTGCGCCGGTTCAGAAACGACATACAGGACCGTCTCGCGCCCTGGTCTTGATTCTCGGGGATTGGCGCGGTTCGGCGTGCTCGGCGGGTATCCGTGTTTGCTGGTGACACGTCACCTATCTGGTATCGTGGGACACTGTCGCATGTGACGCTGGCGCTTGGGGCCACGAGAGAGCGCTTCTACGGTCGCTTGCGGACCGTCTCGGACATCGTCTAGACTGATAGACGACTTCGTCGGAGTCGTTTGCGTATGTTGCCAGGAATCGATATGCAACTCTAGTGTGTACATAGTAGTATGACTTCGACTGGAGTGAATCGGGCGGTAGCCGCCCGGCAGGTGTAATATGGCCCCGACGACCGACACTGCGGTCTCTCTGGACCGCATCAGAGCAGTGTACGACGAGTATCCGGTCGGGGACTCGACGGTCGGCATGCTGTCGGATCCGCTGAACGAACACGCCTGGATATACTCCACCGAGACCGTGTCAGTCGACCCGTAGCCGCTTTTTCGCGTTCGATGCCGGGCTGCCGAGCCGCCAGTGTCAGGGCAAGAGCGACACGGTTTAGCCATTCCGTCGAGAATCCGGCATCATGTTATCGAGGCAGTTCCTCCGCGAACACACCGAGGAGGTCCGCACGGCGCTGGACCTCCGTGGCAGCGACGCCGACCTCGACGCGATTCTCGACATCGACGAGGAGTGGCGCGACCTCAAAGCGCGTGGCGACGACCTGCGCCACCAGCGCAACGAGGTCTCGAGCGAGATCGGCGAACTCAAACAGGCGGGCAAAGAGGAAGAGGCCCAGGAAGCAATCGAGCGCTCCTCGGAACTCAAAGCCGAGATTCAGGACGTAGAGGAGCGCGCCGACGAACTCGAAGCCAAACTCGACCAGCACCTGCTCGAACTGCCCAACGTCCCACAGGACGACGTGCCACCGGGCGACGACGAGACCGACAACAAGGAGGTCCGCTGCGTCGGTTTCGAGGACGCTCGCGACCTGCCCGAAGACGTCACGCCCCACTACGACCTCGGCGAGGACCTGGAGATTATCGACTTCGACCGCGGCGCGAAGGTCGCCGGCGGGGGCTTTTACTTCCTGAAAGGCGACGGCGCACGGCTGGAACATGCGCTCATCCAGTTCATGCGCGACGTGCATCGCGAGCAGGGGTACACCGAGGTGTTCCCGCCGATTCCGGTCACCTCCGAGTCGATGCGCGGGACCGGCCAACTCCCGAAGTTCAACGAGGACGCCTACCGCGTCGGCGGCGGCGAACACGACGACTACGACGACGACGACCTCTGGCTCTGTCCCACCGCGGAGGTGCCGGTCACCAACATGTACCGCGACGACATCCTGCTCACAGACGACCTCCCGATCAAACACCAGGCGTACACCCCCAACTTCCGCCGGGAGGCCGGCGAACACGGCACCGAAACGCGCGGGATGGTCCGGGTCCACCAGTTCAACAAGGTCGAACTCGTCAACTTCGTCGAACCCGACGACAGCGACGACCGACTCGACGCACTCGTCGACGAGGCCGAGGAGGTGCTCCGGCGACTGGACCTCCCCTATCGCGTGGTCAAACTCTGTGGCGGGGACCTCACCTTCGCCTCCGCGAAGACCTTCGACATCGAGGTGTGGGCGCCCGGCGACGACATGGAACACGGCCCCGAGGTCGGCGGCCGCTGGCTCGAAGTCTCCTCGGCATCGAACTTCGAGGCGTTCCAGGCGCGCCGTGCTGGCCTTCGCTACCGGCCCGAACGCCACGAGTCGACGGAGTATCTGCACACGCTCAACGCCTCCGGGCTGGCGCTCCCGCGCGTGATGGTCGCGATTCTCGAATACTACCAGAACGACGACGGCACTGTCACGGTCCCAGAGGCACTTCAGCCGTATCTCGGCGGGCAGGAGGTCATCGAGGGCCACGACCCCGTCGGCGAGGCGGCGGTCGGTGCCGGCGAGAAAGAGTGATTACGCGGTAAACGTTCGGACCTTCGCTATCTTCTCTCCCTCGAAGGTAAATTCGTCTGCGAACGCTGTAATCGCCTCGCCGTCGGCATCGAGTAGCCGTCCGCTGACGATGAGGTCCTCGCCGTCGACCTGTTCGTAGACTCCCTCGACGGGGTGGGTGGTATCGCTTGCCGGCCGCTCCTCGCGCATAAATTCGATAAACCGCTCTCTGCCTTCGAGGGTCATATCGGGGCGATCGTGGACGAAATCAGGAGCGAGCAGGTCTGCCAGCAGGTCGTAGTCGTCCTCGTCGAGGCCGCGATAGTAGGCGTGTGCGGCCGCCTGCGGCGAGCGGTCCGGTGTGGTGTCTTCCGACATCGTCACAGTGAGTCCGGGACGCCGTGGCTTCCACTGTCCAGGCCGCTGCCGTTTCCGTTCTTGCCGTCTCCGTTCTCGTCGTTTTCGTCGTCCTCGTCATCTTCGTCTTCGGTCGGGTCGTCGGCTTCTGTGGCGGTTCCGTCCGTCGGGTCTGCCAGGTCGAGTTCGATGTCGTCCTCGTCGAGTTCGCCCTCGACGTCCTCGGCGTCTGGCTGTTCCGCACTGTCAGCGTCGGTCGGTGACGCCTCGCCCTCTCGCTCGTCGCGGTCGTCGCCGTCGAACTCGTCTGACTCGTTGTCGGCTTGGCGCGCTTCGCGCCGGCGCTTTGCCTTGGCCTGCTTTGTCTGCTCTTCGAGTTCGGCCGCAATCTCTTCGAGTTCCTCGTCGTCTATCTCGTCGCTGTCGTCGTCTTCGGCCTCGTCTGTGGTGTCCTCGCCAGCGTCGGCTGGCTCGGTGTCCGTTTCTTCGCTCGCGGTCGTGTTGGCGGCATCGCCTGCCATCTCGTCGGCTACCTCCTTGGCTTCTGGCGTCTCGGCTGTGCCGTCGATGTCGGTCCCGAGGGTCGGCGTCGGCCGGTCGTCGGTCGGGATGAGCGTCTCGTCGTCGCGTTCGCTGTCGGCGGGGTCTTCTTCCGGTGGGAAATCGTCGGGGTCCGGTGGCTCGGGGATGTCGCGGGCCGTCTCAAGCGGCGTCTCGGCGTCGGTCCGCATCTGCTTTCCTTTGGCACCTTCGCCGCTGGCGTAGGCGCTCGCCGAGTCGGCCAGCCACTCGGCTGCCTGCCAGAGCGCCTGTGCCTTCTGTTCGGCGCGCTCGAAGTACGTCTGTGCCGTCTCGTCTTCGGAGAATCGGACCGCGGTGTCGAACTGGTCTTCGGCCTCCTCGAACTCGGTTCTGGCTCGCGTGAAATCGTTCTGTGCCATCATCCACTCCCGCTCCGAGAAACCCTGCATCCCGCTCGTGAACGCTCGCCGTCCCTCGACGTAGTGGGCGTGGCCGACGCGATACCGGGCCTCTGCGGTGCCATCGCCGCCGATGTCGTCGACAGCCTCGCGCACCTCGTCGACCGGCGGGAGCCGTCGCAACTCCTCGGTTTGCCAGGCGTACTGGACTTCGCCGTCGGGGTCGATGACCACCACGGCGCGGTTCGTGAGATACCCCGCGTGTGGGTCGTCGACAGTGACACCGTATTCGGCGGCCACCTCGCCGTGGACGTCCGCGAGCAGGGGGATGTGCAGGTCGTACTCGTCGGCGAACGCGCGGTGGCTGTAGACGCTGTCGGCCGAGATACCGAGAATCGTGACGTCTTTCTGCATCGTAAAGAGGTCCAGTTCGTCTAAGTCCGTCTCCTCGGTCCCACAGGCCGGGTTGAAATCGGCAGGATAGAAGGCCAGAATGACGATGTCGTCGCCGACGTAGTCGGCGAGTGAAATCTCTTCGAGGTCCCCGTCGACCACTGCCGGCAGCGAAAACTCCGGGGCGACGTCGCCTTCGGCAATCATTATCCTGACATCTGCGTACGCGCACTTAATACTGGGGGCATTTTCTCAGCGACCGGCGCGTCGCGTGGCGGTTCGCTTTTGTCCGTCTGCCGACCTAGGTGGGGTGTGGAGCTACACGTCCGGTACGAGGGCGACGACGACCCGAAGAAGTGCACGGCCCGGAAACTGGAGCGATTGGACCACGTCGAGTTACACCGCTCTGCGCGCGCGACGCCGCCGGGACTCGTGCTCAATCCCTTCGCCGAGCGGGCGCTCTCGCCGGCCGACCGCTACGAGACCGGCGGCGTCGGCGACCGTCTCGTCGCGCTGGATTGCTCCTGGGAGACTGCAGAACGTGAGGCGTTCGACCTCGACGGCGTTCACCGGTCGCTGCCCTTTCTCGTCGCCGCCAACCCCATCAACTACGGGACGGCATTTCAGCTCAACACTGTCGAAGCGTTTGCCGGCGCGCTCGCTATCCTCGGTGAACGCGACCAGGCCGAGGAGATTCTCTCGACGTTCTCGTGGGGGCCGACCTTCCTCGAACTGAACGCGGAACCGCTCGAACGGTACGCCGAGTGTACCGATTCGAGCGACGTCGTCGCTGTCCAGGACGACTACCTGGCCGAGGAGTGACGCGTGCGTGCTGTCGACACCTGCTTACTCCCACCCGAATCCAGCGTCGACTTCCGAGACAGCGAGCGGACTGGACGGCACGTCCGGACTCGGTTCGGGATCGTTGTACGCCGGTGGTGCAACGTCGTTTGGCCCGTCGGGATAGAAGAGACTGGCCAGCAACTGGATGTGCCGGCGTCCCACGTCGAGTTCGAACTGGCCACCGCCGTACAGCTGGATGTTGCGTTCCGCGCAGTAGTCGATGGTGTCGAGCAGGGACTCGACGCTCCCGAAGCGGGAGGGCTTGATGTTGAGCCACGACGGCTCGAAGGGCAACGCCTCGATATCGTCGATGCCGTGAATCGGGGCGTCCCAGGAGACCCGCGACTCGGCGCCGTCGAAGAGCGCCCGAGTCTCCTCGGTGAGGTCGGGGTCCTCGACGACGGCGTCGGGAAAGGTCGTCAAGAGCCGCTCGTAGAGGTCGGGGTCGGCCGGGTTCTCGACCTCCGTTCCCTCGTAGTGACCCTTGAAATCGAGGATGCGGATGGCGTCGGTCGCGGCGAGTTCGTCGATGACCTCGCCTGGCCAGTCCGGCGTCGGGTCGGTCTTGAACGTCAGCGCCGGGTCGACGTCCAGCCACCGGTGGATGCGGTCTGCAGTCGGCGGCTCGTCGCTCTCGGCGTCGCTCAGGCGCGTGCTGACGACGAACGAGACCGGGTCAACCTGCCGGTCGAGCCGGGCAGACAGCGTCGTGTCGGCCTGTCGGAGCGCCAGGTCGAGGGCGGCACTCTCGAACCCCCAGCGGCGGTAGTTCTCGAACACGTCCCGTTCGGGCCCCTCCGAGAAGAGGTCGGTGTCGGCCAGCAGCGACGAGAACGCATCCAGCGTGTACTCGCCAGTTAGGTCCATGGAGAGGTCGGCCCAGCGGTCGGGGTCGTGTGCCTCGGCGGTGTAGGTCACGTCCTCGCCGCGGCCACGTTCGCCCTCGCCAGCGAGCGTAATGACGGTGGTCGCGCGGACGAATCCGCTGGACGTGTCGCGTTCGCGTCGCTCAGTCGTCACCGAGTCGACGACGAGCGGGAGGTCAGCAACGCTGTCGTACATAGCGGGATATCGGCCGCACATGTGAAAACACGGTCGAAACCACGGTACTTAAGCGCGCCCGTGAGCAATCGCGGGTATGGCCAGGTTCGAGAAAGCCGAAGACCGCATCTTCAACAAGCAGGTCTGTATGCGCTGTAACGCACGCAACCCACAGCGAGCGACCGAGTGCCGCAAGTGCGGCTACGGCAACCTCCGTCCGAAAGCCCGCGAGACTCGGAGCACGTAACTGCACACTTCTCGCTTGCTGTCTCCGCTCACGCCGAGTGACAACATTTTCGACTGGCGTGACTACCTCTTTTCGAGTGGAATAGCATGACTGCCGTGTACGCTGGCCGCACTACAAGATGGTACTTGAAACCATAGGTTACCAGCAAATGTCAGGCAGCGCCATACTTATGTACGAACCAGCCGTAATGTAGTATGCATGCCACACCAGCCAAGTCAGTCGTCTTCCGCGACGCGTGCTCCAGGACAGAAGAGCGTACTTTTCTGTCCTTTCTGTGCGCACGAGAGTCCGGTTGACGGGGACTGGCAGGTCCAGGCACGCGGTGAGACACTCGTCTACGGCTGTCCCACCTGTGGCGAGTCAATCACCGAGCGACCGGCCGCCGGCGAGATGACGCCACCTGTGTCATCATCGTCCCACAATCTGTCCGCTGGCGGTTCGCTGCTCGCCGGGTCGGTTCGGCTCGCATTCGCCTGGGCGACGTGGCCGTGCACTCCGACAGAGCGTGCGCTCGCTGCCGCGACCGAGACGTGTGCTGACCCCACTTCGGCACCCCCGTTTTTGTCGGTCGCGTAGCGGACCCTCACACGGGTTTCGCGGTTCGTTTCCCGACGCTGCAGCCTCTCGTGAGTGTACTGCAGACGAGACTCGGCGCTCACTCTGTCGGGTACTTTGGCTCGCGTTTCTCTGCACGTCCCAGTGCCGTCTCGACGACGTCGCGGACGTCGCCGTGGAACGTCTCACCGTGACCCGCGTACATGCGCTCGGCGCTCGCGGGCAGTCGGTCGAGCAACTCCTCGATGCTCTCGATGAGCCGTTCGCGGCTCATTCCGGGGTAATCCGTCCGTCCGAAACTCCCGTAGTCGAAGGCGCCGTCGTCGTGGACGACGACGTCGCCGGAGAACAGCGACCGGTCCCCGACGAAGGCGACGTGGTCGTCACCGTGGCCGGGGGTGTACACCGTGTCACACACTTCGTCGCCAATCTGTACGGTATCGCCGTCGGCCAGTTCGTGTGTCCGCACTGCGTGGTCGGCGTAGGCGTGACAGTCCGCGTCGAAGGCATCGACGACTGTCTCTAACTGTTCGATGTGGTCGCTGTGCTGGTGGGTCACGACGACTTTCGAGAGCGTGTCCGTGTGCTCTCGTATCACGTCGACGACCCCATCCATCGCGCCGGCGTCGACCAGTGTCGGTTCTGCACCCAGTGCCAGGTACGCGTTGCAGGTAAATTCCTCCGCGTCCGCGGTGACGGTGACGACGTCCATACCGGTCCATGGGCCGGCGCTGGCTTGAATCTGGGCCCTCGATTGCCAGGCTTCCCAAACGTGACATACTTCACCGTGGCATACTGTCTCACTTCCCGGGTGTTTTTGTAGTACGCCTCTCTAATTACTACACGTATGGGGTTCGGGAGCTACGACGAAACAGAGCAAGACAACCAGGAGTACGATACGGACTTCGAGGACGACGACGGTGTCGACACCGCGGAGAACACCCACGACGGTGACGTGGAGTTCGAATTCACTGCCTCGAACGACGAACTACTCGACCGGTTGGAGGAAATCAAGGAGAACACGTAGCTGTGAAAGCCGGGGTCCGCGCCCTCGGTGTCGCAGAGTCGTACCGTACCCAGACCAGCACGCTCGCGGGCGCTGTCGTCCGCGCGAGTCGCGTCGTCGATGACTTCGTTTTCGGGACCTGTACCGTCGGCGGCACCGATGCGACTGCGACTGTCTCGACGCTCTTTGACCGGCTGGACCGCCCCGACGTACAGTACGTCCTCGTCGCCGGCATCGCCCCGGCGTGGTTCAACGTCGTCGACTTGCACGCACTGGCAGACGCCACCGACCGCCCGGTGCTCGCTGTCAGTTTCGAGGAAAGCGACGGACTCACAGACTCGATTCGGGAGGCCTTCGACGGCCGCGCGGCCAAGCGACGACTCGCGACGTACCGCGCCCAGCCAGACCGCCAGCGCGTGTCGGTCGGTGACGACACTGTCTTCGTCCGGAGCGTCGGCGTTCCCGACGACGAAGCAGCCGAGGTGGTGCGTGCGTTCACGCCGACGGGCGGACGGCCGGAACCGCTCCGGGTGGCGCGACTGGCCGCGCGGGCCGCAGACCAGTTTCGCCGGGACCGTCTCCCCGACGAGGGACAGTAGCTTCTTTGCGGCTGGACTGTCTCCTGCGGGTATGAACGACAGCGACGACGCCGACCCGCTCGCGTGTATGGACGGCCTGAGCGTCTCGGGCTGTGAGCGCTGTCCGGACCTCGTCGACTCGCGCAGTCGCATCGTCGACGGGACCGGACCAGCGGACGCCGACCTCCTCTTTGTCGGCGAAGCGCCGGGCGCGACCGAGGACGAACGGGGCGAACCCTTCGTCGGCCGCAGCGGCGACGTCCTCGACGATGCGCTCCGGGACGTTGGGCTGAATCGCGCAGACGTCCGCATCACGAACTGCGTGCGCTGTCGCCCACCCGACAACCGGGACCCCCGCAGTGCGGAACTGGAGAACTGCCGGCCCTATCTGAACGCCGAAATCCAGCGTGTCGACCCCGAACTGCTCGTCACGCTCGGGAAAGTACCCGCCGAGCATCTGCTCGGCCGGGACGTGGCCGTCACCGGCGAGGCCGGCGAGGTGTACGACGCGTCCGTCGGGGACGGTGTCCAGCGGCTGCTCGTCTCAGTCCATCCGGCGGCGACGCTGTACGACCCGAGCCAAAAGGAGACGTTCGCGGCCGTCATCGAGAAGGCGGCAGAGTATGCGGGCGAGGGCGGACAGTCGACGCTTGGCTCGTTTTGACCGAAAGCGAACGCACTTATCGCTCGCCCGTGTACGCACGCCCATGAGTACGACGCGGCAGACGGCCGCTGACGTGGTCGTCGTCGACTACGGCCTGGGCAATCTCCGCAGCGTCACGCGCGGACTCGAACGGGCCGGGGCGTCGGTCGAACTGTCCGCCGACCCCGAGACGCTGGGCGCGGCCGACGGTATCGTCCTCCCCGGCGTCGGCGCGTTCAGCGAGGGCATGGAAAATGCCGGCCCGTTCCGGGACGCACTCGTCGCCGAGGCCGAGGCTGGCACACCGCTGTTCGGTATCTGTCTCGGGATGCAGATGCTCCTGACGACCAGCGAGGAGGCCGACCACGCCGGCGAAGGTGACGCCGAGGGACTGGACCTCATCCCCGGGAGCAACCTCCACTTTCCCGATACCGTGAAGGTGCCACAGATGGGCTGGAACGAACTCGACGTCCAGCGCGAGCACCCGCTCGTCGATGGCGTCAATGGCGAGTACGCCTACTTCGTCCACTCTTACTACGCCGACCCCGACGACGACGATGCTGTCGTCGCCACCACCGACTACGGACTCGACTTCCCCAGCGTCATCGCCAACGAGGCGGGCAACGTCTTCGGAACCCAGTTTCACCCCGAAAAGTCGGGCGAGACGGGACTGCAGATTCTGCGGAACTTCGTGGATATTTGCACCGAGGGGTAGCGTCGGTCAACTAGGCGCTCGCTTGCTCGCGGAGACAGAGAGAACCACTGGTCGGTGTCCGTCACCGATGAAAGACCACCCATTACTATTGTCTTCCTGATTGTTGTCCCCAGTGATGACCGAAACCGTCCTCGGCACACCGTCACGGCAGTTGTCCCGGAGGTGGTCGCGGTGAGCTCTGGCCGGATGACCGCGTCAATCGACGCCCAGCGCCGCGTCTGGGAGCTGATGGCCGACGCCGCGGAGAAGGCAAACGTCAGCCCCGAGCGGTTCGTCGACATGATGACCGCCGACGTCGGCCACACCGACAGCGAGGTCGTCTACGAGGAGAACAAACTCGAACTCCACCACTACGAACCCGACGAGACGCGACACGAGACGCCCATCTTCATCACCTACGCGCTGGTCAACCGCCCCTATATTCTCGACTTGCAACCCGACCGGAGTGTCATCCGGCGACTGCTCGAACACGGCTTCGACGTCTATCTCATCGACTGGGGCGAGCCCTCCATTCTCGACCAGTCGCTGACGCTCGGGGACTACATCAACCGGTACATGAAAAACTGCGCCGAGCGGGTCTGTGACCACGCCGGCGTCGACGACTTCCACCTGCTTGGCTACTGCATGGGCGGCACCATGTCAATCATGTACACGAATCAGTACCCCGACCGCGTCCGCACGCTCTCACTGATGGCCACGCCGATTGCGTTCGGGCAGGACGACGGCCTTCTCGAACGGTGGGTCAACCACTACGACCCCGATACGACCGTTGAGGCGATGGGGAACCTGCCGGCGGAACTGCTGGCCGTCGAGTTCTCGATGATGGACCCCGTCGACCAGTACATCACGAAGTACGTCACCCTCTACGAGAACTTCGAGGACGAGGACTTCGTCCGGAACTTCGCCCGGATGGAACAGTGGATATGGGACGGCGTCGACGTCGCCGGGGAGGTCTACCGGGAGTTCATCAACGACATCTACAAGAAAAACCAGTTGGTCAACGGCGAGTACCACCTCGGCGACGACTCCATCAGAATCGAGGACATCGAGGTGCCGACCCAGCAAATCGTCGGGCAGTACGACGACATCGTCCCGGCCGAGTCGAGCAAACCCTACAACGACCTCGTTGGGAGCGACGACGAGCGACTCGTCGAGTTCCCGGCCGGCCACATCGGCATCTCCGTCTCCGGAAAGGCCCACACGGAACTGTGGCCCGACGTGTGCTCGTGGTTCGCCGAGCGCGACGCCCAGGCCGCGCAGTCACAGTCGGCGGCCGACGCGGGCGACGTGCCGGCCCCCGATGGCGTCTCCGTCGACAGCGCCGAAGCGACGGCCGGCCACGCAGCGACGGTCGATGCCGTCGAAGGTATCGGTCCGACCTACGCCGAGCGCCTGTCGAGTGCCGGGATCGAAACTGTCGCCGACCTCCGGGAGTACGACTCCGAGGAACTGGCCGAAATCGCCGACACCCATCCCTCTCGAACCGAATCCTGGCTGGAGAATCTGACGTAGCCGTCCCGACTTACTGGTCGTGTGCGGCCGCGACGTGTTCGCGGGCTTCTTCGGGTGTCATCCCGCGGACGCCACAGGAACACGACCGCAGTTCGGGGTCCGTGAGGTCGTTTACTTTCTCTTCGCGGACGCGCTCGAGCTGGTCGCGGTCGGCGTCGTAGTCGTAGTAGACACGGTAGTTGACCTGGACGACGCCCTCGATGCGGTGGTCTTCGTCGGGGTCGGGGTTGGCGATGGCGTCCTCGTGTTCGGCCTGCATCTGCTCTTTCCACTCGGTCAGAGTGTCCTCGGGGTCGCTCATAAGCGTTCGTCGGCCCGGCGTGTCAAAAGTCTCTGTGGCTCAGACCAGTCGCTGATAGCCGCCTCTGACGAGAAAGCCAGCGGTCAGAATCTCCCTATCGAGTGCGGTGGGCCGCTCGATTCGCTGACCGCACAGCCTCCCGATTACAGACTGGGGCCGTCGCTCGCGACTATCTCGTCGGAGACCAGCCTATCTCCTTCGGTGACGCCGCGCTCGCTCGTCCACTCGTAGTTGACCTCCAGAACGTACTGGCCGCGGCCCGGGTAGCCCTGCTCGTCGCCGTCCTCGTCCGGTCCCGGCTTGGGTGCGTGATGGATTTCGGTTATCGTCCCGTCGCTGTCGGCGTAGACGATGTCGATGCCGAAATCCATCCTGCGCATGACGAACGTGTGGTCGGCGACTACTTCGTAGACAAACAGCATGCCGCGGTCCTCCGGCAGCGATGCCGTCTCGGAGAGGCCGGTGTAGCGCCGTGACTGCGTGTCCGCGATAGCCGCCGTCACTGCGCCGAGTCGCTCCCCGCCGGTCGTTTCGAATGCAACGACCGTCGTCTCGTAGCCGGGGTGAACCGGCGTCGGTTCGGTCGTCGTCTCGGCCGGTGACTCGCCGCCCGAACAGCCCGCGAGTCCGACAGTCGCGACTGCGCCGACACGCCGGAGGTACTGCCGTCGGGTTTGCGGGTCTCCGGACACGCCAGGACGTAGCGCTCACGCGTGCAAAAAGACTCGGCACTGACACGCTCTGTCTTCGGTCCCACGAGCGACGCGAACCGACCAACCGCGGAGGCTAAGAGCGTGGCTGTGCAAGGCCGTCTCGAACATGGACGACGGACGAATCGGGGGGCGGTAGGATGCGCATCGAGAACAGTTTCATCCCCGTCTCCGGGGTCGGCGAGCAGACCGAGCGGAAACTGTGGCGGGCCGGCGTCACGACGTGGGACGACTTCGACGGCAGCGTCGTCGGGTCGACGACCGCCGAGCGCATCGAGTCGTTTATCGACACCGCTCGCTCGCATCTCGACGCCGGGAACGCTCGCTACTTCGGCGAGCAGTTCCCCTCCGGCAGCTACTGGCGACTCTACGAGAACTTCGCCGAGGAGACGTGCTTTCTCGACATCGAGACCACCGGACTCGACCACACTCACAACGACGTGACCGTCGTCGGACTGCACCGCGGCGGCGACACCGAGGCGCTCGTTCAGGGCCGGGACCTCACCCGTGAGCGACTCGCCGCCGAGCTCTCAGACGCTGCACTCCTTGTTACCTTCAACGGCAAACGGTTCGACGTGCCCTTCCTCGAACAGTCGTTCGACCTCGACATCGACGTTCCGCACCTCGATTTGATGTATCCCTGTCGCCAGATTGGGCTGGACGGGGGACTCAAGGAAATCGAGCAGGCGGTCGGCATCGACCGCGACCGGCCGGACCTCTCCGGTCGGGACGCAGTCCGGCTCTGGCGCGAGTACGAGCGCGGCGACGAGGACGCACTGGAGACGCTCGTCTCGTACAACCGCGACGACACCGCGAACATGGAACGACTGGTTGATATTGTCACCCACCGACTCCACAAGGACGTGTTCGTCACACCCGAGCAGTAACTCTCACCCGACGTATTTCTCCGCGGCAGCGACGTGTTCTGCGAGCGTCCCCAGGAACCGGGCGGCGTCGGCTCCGTCGACGACCCGGTGGTCGAAGCTCAGGTCGAACGTCAGTCTGTGCTGCCGGGTGACGTCGTCGCCGTCCGGGACGACATCTTCGGTGATGCGACCGACGCCGAGGATGGCGATTTCCGGCGGGTTGATGACCGGGTTGAAGCAGTCGACGCCCAGCGGTCCGAGATTCGAGACGGTGAACGTCCCGCCTTTGAACGTGCTCATCGAGTACTCGCCGCCTTTGACCTGTTCGGTCAGCCGTTGCCGTTCGGTTGCTATCTCGCCGAGCGTTTTCGGGCCGATGTCGGCGACGACGGGCGTCACCAGTCCCTCGTCGATGTCGACGGCGACGCCGACGTTGTGCTCCTCGTAGGTTCGGTGGGTCCCCTCCTCGAAGGTGGCGTTGAACGCCGGGTGTGCCTCGAGGGTCTCCGAGAGCGCACAGAGCAGTACGTCCATCGTCGACGGGTCGACGGAGTCCTCGTCACCCCCGTCCGTGGGGCCGGCGGCGTCGGCAGCGGCGAGCAGTCCCTCGGCATCGACCTTGCGGCTGACCGTCACGTGGACGGCCTCTTGGTAGCTCTCCTGGAGCCGGTCGGCGATGGTCTTGCGCATCGGACCGAGCGAGTGTTCCTCGCGAACCGTGCGCGGGGCGGGTCCGTTCCCGCTCATGCTGGCTCCAGCCACGCGAGCGTGTCCCCGCGTTCGAACTCGTCGTCCTCATCACAGACGATTTCGGCCAGTGTCCCGTCGGCAGGTGCGAGCACGTCGACGCTGACCTTCTCGACCTGGACTTCACAGAGGCTATCGCCTTCGTCGACGCTCGCTCCCTCGCGGGTGAACCAGTTGACGACGACACCTTCGTCGCTGTCGGCGTCGTCGGGCCACTCTGCCAGTGTCACCGCGACGCTGTCTTCGTGTTCGCTCATCGATTACTGTGTCCGCTCGACTGCCGATGCAATGTCGTCTGCGTCCGGGACAACCTCCTGCTCCATCGGCCGCGAGTAGGGGATGGGGACGTCGGGCAACGCCACCCGCTCGACGGAATCGAGCGCGGCGAGTGACTCGTCGGCCACGCTGGCTACGATTTCGCCGGTCACGCCGTAGGAGCGATAGTCCTCGTCGACGACGACCAGATTCCCCGTCTTCTCGACGGACTCGACGATGGTCTCGGTGTCAAGCGGGACGAGCGACCGCAGGTCGACGACTTCCGCGTCGATTCCGTCCTCGGCCAGCGACTCGGCGGCATCGAGTGCCCGGTGGACGTGCAACCCGAGCGTGACGATAGTGGCGTCGTCGCCCTCGCGTTTCACGTCGGCACTGCCGAAGGGGATAGTGTAGTCTTCCTCCGGGACCGGCGTCTTCGGCCCGTCGGGCGCGGGAAGCCAGCCGATGCCCATCAGGCGCTTGTGGAACATGTAGACGACGGGGTCGTCGTCGCGGATGGCGTTGTGCATCAACCCCTTTGCCTCGTAGGCAGTCGAGGGGACGACCACCTTCATGCCGGGCATGTGCGCGAAGGTGCCATACAGCGTCTGGGAGTGCTGGGCGGCGTCGTTGTAGGTGCCCCCGACTGCGGCGGTCAGCACCATCGGGACCGAGAAATTCCCGCCGCTCATGTAGGTGTTCTTGGCCATCTGGTTGTAGATCTGGTCCATGGCGACGCCGAAGAAGTCGACGAACATCAGCTCGGCAATCGGGCGCATCCCCGACTGGGCTGCCCCGACGGCCGCGCCGAGATACGCCGTCTCGCTGATCGGCACGTCCATGATGCGGTCGTAGCCGAACTCGTCGAGAAGGCCCTGCGTGGAGTCGAAGATGCCGCCGTAGTCGGCCACGTCCTCGCCCATGTAGAAGACGTCGTCGTCCTCGCGCATCTCCGTCGCGATGGCCTCGACCATCGCTCTGCTCATCGTCAGTTCGCGGTCGACTTTCTCGGACATCAGTCGTCACCTCCTGCGAGGTCAAAGTCCGGTTCGCTGTCTGTCACGCCGCTTGGTGGATTCACCCACATGTCCTCGTAAGCGCCCTCCGGGTCCGGCTGTGGCTGGTCTTTGGCCCACTTGATGGCTTCTTCGACGCGCTCGTGGCCCTTCTCGCGTAGCTCCTCGATAGTGACGTTCTCGACGCCGTGGGCGCGCAAGTCGGCGGCCAGCCGTTCAATGGAGTCCCGTTCGGCGGCCGCTTCCTGGTCTTCTTCGGGTCGGTAGCTCTCGGGGTCGCCCATGAAGTGTCCCATCCGGCGGTGGACCTGTACCTCCATGACCGTCGGCCCGTTCCGGTCGCGGGCGCGCCCGACGGCTTCGGCGGCGGCGTCGTAGACGGCCACCGCGTCGTCCGTGTCGACGCGGATGCCGGGCATCTCGAATCCATCGGCACGCTGGGAGCCGTCCTGTACGTCTGTCACCCGTTCTTTTGGCATGCTGATGGCCCAGTCGTTGTCCTCGATGACGAAGACCACCGGGAGGTTCTGTACTGCGGCGAGGTTCAGTGATTCCAAAAATGCTCCCTGGTCGATTGCGCCCTCACCGAGGTACGCGACGGCGACGCTGTCGGAATTGCGCTTTTTCGCCGCCAGTCCCGCACCCACGGCGGGTGGACACCCCTCCGCGATGATGCCGCTGCACGCGAAGTTCACCTCGGGGTCGAACAGGTGCATGTGTCCGCCTTTTCCTTTGCCCAGACCCGTCTCGCGGCCGAACACCTCGGCGGTCATCCGTTTTAAGTCGACGCCCTTCGCGATGGCGACGTGGTGTGGCCGGTGTGGCGCTGTCACTGTGTCGTCGTCGCGGAGATGCTGGCAGACGCCGACCGCCGCTGCCTCCTGGCCCGCCGCGAGATGAAGCTCTCCTGGAATCGGCCCGGCGGAGATATCGAAGGCTGGCTGTTTTCCCTCTAGGTACTCCTCTTGTAGCCGCTCTTCGTAGTGACGCGCTGTCACCATGTCGACGAACATCTCTTGTAGCTCGTTAACTGATACCATGATAATACGTCTCTCTAGTAGGAAAACGCAATATATAATGATACGGGTACGTCCGCGGGAGCGGACGAACTGGGGGGTGCAGTCGTCACGTACCGACCGGCGGTGTGCCGCGCTGGGTTCGAACCCCGAGCCAGTTTATCGCCCGAGGATACTGCCGTTGCTCCACTTTTCCTCGTACTCCTGTTCGTCCGCGAGCAACATCAGAATCCCCTCGATGAGGCCCAGAAAAGCCGGAATCGCCGTCCAGAAGAAACACAGGTAGAGGACGCCGTTTCGCATGTTCCCCTGGTAGAACTTGTGAACGCCGAGCCCGCCGACAAGCACCGCGAGTATCCCCGCGATAATCTGGTCGGAGTCGCGTACCCCGCCGGTGGACGGCTGTTCGACCCCGCACTCGGGGCACAGTTCCGCCTGCTTGTAAATCAACTCGCCGCAGTTGACGCAGTACTTTTCGTGTTCACCGCGGTCCCTGTACTCTCCCTCTAGTTGCGCCGACTGCCTCACGCCACACTCCGGACAGATGTCCGCGTCGTCTGCGACCTCGTCTCCGCAGTTGATGCAGTGTTTCATCGTGTTGAAAAGAGTAGGGCTATCGTAGTAAAACTGGGGCCGAGACGCTGGGCCGGTCTTCCCGATTGGGTTGTCCACTCACTCTCGCTGTGAGTCGTGGTACGAGAGGAGCACAGCGGCGAGTACACCGTACCCGACGCCGACGACGACCACGGCGAGCGTTCCACGAACGAACAGGTGCACCAGCCCGAGTCCGTAGCCGTACCCGAGCAGGAATCCAGTACCGGTCCGTCCCGGGTTCGACCCCTCCCACGGAGTCAGCGCGTCCAGACTCCAGTCGAGCAGCGCCGGCAGCGGCAGGACGGCGACGAGCAACACGTGTCCCAGGGATTCCGGCGCTGCGAAGGCGGCCCAGAGACCGACGAGAATCCCGGGATAGATACCAACACAGCGTGCACACACGCGGATTGTCCGCCCCCAAACCACCGGTGCGTAGCAGCGGTCGTACTCCGCGGGCAGGTGATGGGACAGGAGGAACGGACGGGCGCGTGCGAGCCCGCGCCGTAGCTCCTGCCAGTCGACGGCCATCCTAATAATGAACCGAGTGGCCCGCTGCGCCCTTGACGGCCTCGTGGACCGCTTCCGAAAGCGTCGGATGGATGTGGACCGTCGCGGCGACGTCCTCCAGTGTCGCACCCATCTCGATGGCGAGTGCGAGTTCGGCGACCATCTCCGAGGCGTCTGGGCCCACGATTTGCCCGCCGAGGACGAACCCGCTCTCTTCGTCGGCGACGACGCGGACGAACCCCTCTTTTTCGTTCAGCGTGAGCGCGCGCCCGGACGCACGAAGCGGCATCTGTCCGACGATGGGGTCGAATCCCTCCTCTTTGGCTTCTGCTTCGGTCATCCCGACGGTGCCGATTTCGGGGTCGGTAAAGACGGCCGCGGGCATCGCCTGATGGTCCAGCGCCGACGGCTCGCCGGCGATAACTTCGGCGGCGACTTCCCCCTCGCGGAAGGCTTTGTGCGCGAGCATCGGCTCGCCGGCCACGTCGCCGACGGCAAAGACGTGGTCCAGATTCGTCCGGGCCTGGTCGTCGGTCTCGATGAATCCCTCGTCGGTCGTCTCGAGACCCACAGCCTCTAGATTGAGCGTGTCGGTCACCGGCGTTCGGCCGACCGCGACCAGACACTTCTCGGCGTCGAACGTCTGTGTCTCGCCGTCCTCGCCTTCGGTCTCGACGGTCAGTCCGTCGCCGTCTTCCTCCCAGCGCTGGGCGGCCTGGCCGAAGTGAAAGTCCACACCTAACTCCTCGGCCCGTTCCCGGACGACCGCCGAAACGTCCTCCTCGTAGCCATCGAGGATGTCGGGTAACTGCTCGACGACGGTTACGTCCGTACCGAGTTTCTGGAACACCGTCGCCAGTTCCATCCCGATGTAGCCGCCGCCGACGACGACGAGGCTGTCCGGGACCGATTCGAGTGCGAGTGCGTCCCGCGAGGAGAGGATTTGCTCGCCGTCGAACTCGAAACCGGGAATCTGGACTGGGCGGCTTCCAGTCGCCAGCACGGCGTGGTCGAAGGCGACGGTTTCTGACCCTTCGCCCTCGCCCTGGTGGACGATGCGGGCTTTCTCCTCGCTTGCAAACTCCGCACGCCCCTCCACGAGATTTGCCCCCGCGCGTTCACAGAGACTCTCGACGCCTTTCGTGAGCCGCCGGACGAGGCGGTCTTTCCAGGTGACCATCCCCTGCATGTCGACGGCGGGGTCCGCGTAGACGCCCATCTCTTCGGCGTGGCCAGCATCGTGGGCGACGTCCGTCGCTGAGACAAATGCCTTCGAAGGAATACAGCCGTGATTGAGACAGGTGCCACCGTAGGCGTCCATCTCGACGAGCGTCACGTCTATATCCAACTGTGCAGCACGGATGGCGGCGACGTAGCCCCCCGGGCCGCCGCCGACCACGAGCAGTTCCGTTCCGGTCGTGACATCTCCGACAACCATTTGTGGACACTGGCGGTGGGAGGAACTTGAGTCTACCTCCGGGGTCCCTGGCGAGTCACTGCGTTACCGGTGGGTTCAGTTCCGGCCGGTTGCGGAGAATCGTGCCCCGGAGTCGCGGGAGGTAGTGGGTGAGGTCCGTCGTCGTCACGATGCCGACGAGTTCGCCGTCGTCGACAACCGGGAGTCGTCGGACGGAGTTGTTTTTCATCAGTTCGGCCGCCGCGAGGATGCGGTCGTCGCTCCCGACGGTGACGACTGGAGACGACATGAGGTCGGCGACGGTCGTCGTCGCCATATCCGCCCCCGCCGCGAGGACCTCGATGATGTCGGACTGGGTGACGAGGCCCGCGATGGCGTCGGTGTCGTCGCGGACGACGAGCGAGCCGACCCCGTCGGCCCGCATCCGCTGTGCTGCCTCGACAGCCGAGCACTCGGCTGTGACTGTCTGGACGGGCGATGACATCGCACACTCGACGGCAAGTGGTATCATGGCTACTAGATGCCGGCTCGCAGCATAGCTTTGCCGGTGAGTCCGGAGTGGCCTACTCCAGCAACAGGAGCGTCGGGTTCTCAAGATACTCGATGACGGTGTTGGCAAAGCGTGCGGCCTCGGCGCCGTCGATGACGCGGTGGTCGATGGACAGCGAGAGCGGCAGCGTCTGGGCCGCGACGACGTCGCCGGTGCTCGCGGCGTCATCGCCTGCGTTTTCAGACGACTGTGCTGTCTCGCTCTCGACGACCGTCGGGCGCTGTTCGATGCTTCCCAGCCCCAGGATTGCCGTCTCTGGGTAGTTGATGACTGGCGTGGCGTACTCCCCGCCGATGGCGCCGAAGTTGGTGATGGTGAAGGTTCCACCCTGCATCTCCTCGCGCGTGAGGTCACGAGCGCGCGCACGGTCGGCGAGGTCAGCCGTTTCACCCGCCAGTTCGACGATGCCCTTCTCGTCGACGTCCTCCACGACGGGAACCATAAGTCCCGCGTCGGTGGCGACGGCGACGCCGATGTTGTAGAAGTGTTTGTAGACGACCTCCTCGCTGTCCTCGTCGAGTGTCGTGTTGAGAACGGGGAACTGTTTGAGCGCTGCGACGACGGCTTTCATCACGAACGGGAGATACGTCAGCGAGACGCCGCGTGCCTCGGCCCGCTCTTTGAGTTCCGCTCGCGTCGCGACCAGTTCGTCAACGACGGCGGTGTCGTGGTGGGTGACGTGTGGTGCGGTGTAGACGGACTGTTCCATCTGCTTGCCGATGGTCCGCCGGACGCCGCGATACGGCTCCCGCGTGACCTCACCGTCTCCCGTCTCCGGGGTGGCGCCGACGGGGGCTCCCGTGGCGGCGACCTCCCCAGCCTGGTCTTGCTCGCTGGCGGCCGCTGTCTCGCCTTCCCGTTGGACTTGCTGGGCCGCTACGTAGGCCCGCACGTCCTCGGGCTTGACGTACGCCTTGCCGTCGCGGGTGTTCTCGGTCGGGACGGCGTCGATATCGATGCCTTCCTCCCTGGCAAGCCGGCGGGTCGAGGGGGCGGCAAGCGTCTGGTCGCGCTCTGCCGGCCCGCCTGTCGTGGCTGTCTGTCCGTCGGGCTCCGGACTCCTCTTTCTCGTCGCGGACTTGCGCTCTGACTGTTTGCTGTCGGCTCTGGAGACTGCCGAGTTGGCACCCTCGCTTCGCTTCGACACGGCCGATTTCGGTCCGTCGTCGCCGTCCGACCCGTCGTCACTTGCGCCGCTCTCGCCGACTTGCGAGACGGCCGATGCGACCTCTTCGTCGTCAGACCCGCCTTTGCCCGCCGCCTCGCGGACGTCTTGGTCGGTGATGCGTCCGCCGGGCCCGGACCCGGCGACGGTGGTGATGTCGACGCCGAACTCGCGAGCCAGTCGGCGGACGTTCGGCGGAGCGAAGACGCGACCACCGGTACTGGCTGGTGGTTCGTCGTCACTGGATTGTTCTTCGTCGCTCGCTTGTCCACCGTCCGCGTCGTCGATTGCATCGTCGCTGACTTCGATTTCGTCCTCGTCGGGGACCTCGCCGTCGACGTCGATGGTCACGACCACCTCGCCGACGGGCACTATCTCGCCTTCCTCGGCGTGCAGTTCCCGAACCGTTCCGGCGACCGGCGAGGGCAGGTCGACGACGGCCTTGTCCGTCTCGACGTCCGCCAGCACCTCGTCTTCGTCGACGTGGTCGCCGACGGCGACGTGCCACTCGATTAGTTCCCCTTCTGCCACGCCCTCGCCGACGTCGGGAAGTTCGAACTCGAATGCCATGGTTAGAACTCCACCGTCTCCCGAATCTCGTCTTCGATTCGCGCCGCCTCCGGGAGGTAGTAGTCCTCCAGCGCGTACAGCGGGAAGGGAACGTCGAAGCCGGTGACGCGCCCGATTGGCGCTTCCTGGTACAGCAACACCTCCTCCTGGATGGTAGCGATTATCTCGCCGGCCAGCCCGCCCGTCTTCGGCGCTTCGTGAACGACGACCGCCCGGCCGGTCTTCTGGAACGACTCGAGGATGGCCTCGTCGTCCAGCGGCGACAGCGTCCGGAGGTCGACCACCTCACAGTCGATGCCCTCCTCCGCGAGATTCTCGGCGGCTTCTATCGTCGGCCGGGTCATTGCCCCCCAGGTGAACACCGACACGTCGGTCCCTTCCCGGCGGACTGCGGCCTCGCCGAGTTCGACGGTGTAGCGTTCGTCCGGGACGTCCTCGCGGAACGCCCGGTAGATGAGTTTGGGTTCGAGGAAGATGACGGGGTCGGGGTCCCGGATTGCCGCGGCGAGCAGTCCCTTCGTGTCGTAGGGCGTCGAGGGGACGACGACCTTCAGACCGGGCTGGTGGGCGAAAAACGCCTCCGTCGACTCGGAGTGGTGTTCGGGTGCGCGGATGCCGCCGCCGTAGGGCGCACGGATGACCATTGGACACGTAAAGCGGCCACGACTGCGCGTGCGCAGGCGCGCAGCGTGGCTCACTATCTGGTCGAACGCCGGGTAGATAAAGCCCAGAAACTGGATTTCGGGCACCGGCCGGAGACCGTAGGCGGCCATCCCGACGGCGGTGCCGACGATGCCCGACTCGGCGAGTGGCGTGTCGACGACCCGCTGGTCGCCAAACTCCTCGTGGAGGCCCTGCGTGGCCCGGAAGACCCCGCCGTTTTCGCCGACGTCTTCGCCCATCACGATGACGTCCTCGTCCCGTTGCATCTCGCCGTAGAGTCCGTCCCGGACCGCCTGGACGAGCGTGAGACTCTGGGAGTCTGTCGTTTGCTCTTGCTGGCTCATTCCAGTAACACCTCGTCGTCGTGGTCGGCGCGCAGTCGTTCGAGATAGTCGAGTTGCTCCTGGAGACGCTGTGGCATGTCCGCGTAGACGTGGGCGAACATCTCTTCGGTGTCGGGCCGCGCTGTCGCCTCGGCCGCGTCGATGGCCTCGGCGACCTCCGTTTCGACCTCGCTTTCGATTGCGGCGACGCGCTCGTCGTCGAGCAGGCCGCGGTCCCGGAGGAACTGCTCCATCCGGGGAATCGGGTCCTTTCGCTTCCAGCGTTCGACCTCCTCGTCGTCGCGGTAGACCGAGGGGTCGTCTGCGGTGGTGTGCGCGCCGAACCGATACTGGACCGCCTCGATGAGCGTCGGCCGCGTCGCCGAGCCGACGGCGTCGTTTCCGCCCTCGCCGCTCTTTGCCTTCTCGACGGCCTCCTTGGTGACCTGATAGACCGCGAGCGGGTCCATCCCGTCGACCTGGACGCCCTCGAAGCCGTAGGCCCAGGCTTTCTGTGCCAGGGTCGAACTCGCAGACTGGCGCTCACGCGGGACCGAAATCGCCCACTGGTTGTTGTTACAGAAGAAGATAGCGGGCACGTCGAAGACGCCGGCGAAGTTCAGTCCCTCGTGGAAATCCCCTTCAGAGGTTGCGCCGTCGCCGAAGTAACTGAGGAACGCGCGGTCCTCGCCCTTGAGTTTGGAGGCCCACGCCGCACCGGTCGCGTGGGGAATCTGGGTGGCGATGGGGACTGCGATGGTGAAGATGTTGATGCCTTCGGGGGCGACGTTACCCTCCTCGCTGCCCATCCAGTAGAGGAGAATCTTCTCCAGTGGCCACCCCATCACGTAGGCGACGACGTGCTCGCGGTAACTCGGGAACGCCCAGTCTTCCTCGGCGAGTGCGTGGGCGCTCCCGACCTGTGCGGCTTCCTGGCCGGCAAGCGGGGGATAGGTTCCCATCCGGCCTTGGCGCTGGAGGCTCACCGCGCGCTGGTCGAAGTGGCGGCCGAGTTTGAGTTCGCGGTACATCTCGACGAGTTCCTCGTCGCTCAAGTCCGGCACTTCCGCACCTTCGCGAACCTGGCCGTCTTCGTCGATGATGCCGACCCGGTCGTCCGGGTCACGCTGGAGTGAACTCAGAAAGACCACCTGCCTGATACTGGCATATGTTAGAACATCACGCGGCGACGGCTTAGGGTTTTCGCGGGAATCGGTGGCGTCGTCGGTCAGTCACCGCGGGCCTGCTGGCGCGCAGTCGCCGCCGACGCGCCGTCGCGTTCGAGTGCCTCGACGAACAGTTCGCCGGCGCGGTACGACGAGCGCACCATCGGTCCCGAGGCACAGTACAGAAAGTCGAGTTCCTCTTCGGCGACCCGCTGCCAGGTGTCGAAGGCGTCGGGGTGGACGTACTCGGAGACGTCAAGATGCGACCGGGAGGGCTGGAGATACTGCCCCAGCGTGACGATGTCGACGCCGACGCTGCGCAGGTCCCCGAGCGTCTGGTACACCTCGTGGTCGTACTCGCCGATGCCGAGCATGATGCTCGTCTTCGCGTAGGCGTCGCTCTCGGTGGCAATCTGGCGGAGTACGGAAAGGGACTGCTCGTAGCCGGCCCGCCGGTCGCGGACCGGCCACTGCAGTCGCTCGACCGTCTCGACGTTGTGGGCGAGTACGTCCGGTTCGGCGTCGATGACCTTCTCGACGAGTCTCCGCTCGCCCTGGAAGTCCGGAATCAGCGCCTCGACCAGCACGTCGCTGTCCTGGCGCTTGATTTCTCGGATGGTTTCGGCGAAGTGGCCCGCGCCCTGGTCGGAGAGGTCGTCGCGGTCGACGCTCGTCAACACGACGTAATCGAGGCCGATGTCGCTGACTGCGCTGGCGACCTGTGCTGGCTCGTCGGGGTCGAGCGGGTCCATCCCGCCGGTTTCGACGTCACAGAAGTTACAGCCACGGGAGCAGCGGTCGCCCATCAGCATGAACGTCGCCGTGCCGGGTCCCTCCCGACCGCTCCAACAGTCCCCCATGTTCGGGCAGTTTGCCTCCTCACAGACCGTATGGAGGTCGCGGTCGCGCAGCGACTGCTTGATGTCGGTAAAGCGCTCGCCCGATGGGGGACGCATCTTCAGCCAGTCGGGCTTGCGAGCGCGACTCATTGCCGGGCGTTAGGTGCGGGTCGGCAAAAGAGTGGCGCGGCTCCGCTCACCGCGCCATAGAAACGCCTTTGCTCCCCCGGACCTGCCTCCCACTGTGACCGGCCACGCCGACGCCACGACCGAAATCCCCGTCGGGGACGTCCTCCCGGAGTTTGCGGCGGCGTTTCCCTTCGACCGTTTCAACGCGATGCAGACCGAAGCGTTGCCCGCGCTCCTGGACAGCGAGGACAACGTCGTCGTCAGCGCGCCCACCGCGAGCGGCAAGACCGCCATCGCGGAAGTGGCCATCTGCGAGACGCTGAAAACGGACGGGACTGCCCTCTTTCTCGCTCCGCTCCGTGCGCTCACCAACGAGAAAGAGCGCGAGTGGGAGCGCTTCGAGGACCTCGGCTACTCCGTCTACGTCGTCACCGGCGAGCGCGACCTGAACCCGCGGCGTGCCGAACGCGCCGACATCCTCGTGATGACACCGGAGAAGGCCGACTCCGCCACCCGAAAGCACGACTCGCGGCGCTACTCCTTTGTCACCGACGTGGACTGCTGTGTCATCGACGAGGTGCACCTCCTCGACTCCGAGCGCCGGGGGAGTGTCCTCGAAGTGACCATCTCGCGGCTCCGCCGGCTCTGTGACCCCCGCGTGGTCGCGCTCTCGGCGACGATGCCCAACATCGAGGACGTGGCCGAGTGGCTCGACGCCCCCGAGTCGGGCACCTTCGCCTTCGACGAGTCCTACCGCCCCGTTCCGCTGGAAGCCGACGTGGCGACCTACAGCCACGGCGAGAACGCCTTCGCAGACAAATATCGCCGCCTCTATCGTGCGCTCGACCTCACCGAACAGCACGTCCGCGATGAGGGACAGGCGCTCGTCTTTGTCTCCTCCCGGCAGGACACCGTCCAGGCCGCAAAGAAGACTCGCGACGAACTCGCCGAGCGTGACGTCCCAATCGGCGCGCGCGGCGACTACGACTTTCATACTGACGCTGCCGAACTTTCCAACGATACCCTTCGCCAGTCCGTCCTCGACGGCGTGGGCTTTCACCACGCCGGCCTCTCGCGGGACGACAAGAACCTCGTCGAGCAGTGGTTCCGCGAGGGCAAGATTCAGCTGCTCTTCTCGACGTCGACGCTCGCGTGGGGCGTGAACCTCCCCGCCCGCTGTGTCGTCATCCGGGACACCAAACTACACGACCCGCTGGAGGGCGAGGTGGACATGAGCCCGCTGGACGTGCTCCAGATGCTCGGTCGGGCGGGCCGGCCGGGCTACGACGACCAGGGGTACGCCTGGGTCATCTGTGACCGCTCGGACGTCGACCGCTACCAGGCGCTGCTCGAAGACGGCAAGACCATCGAGTCGCGGCTGGCCGACCTCCCGGACGGCGGTGCCGACAGCCGGGTTGCAAGCGACCTCGCGGTCCACCTCAACGCCGAAATCGCACTCGGCACCGTCACCGACGTCGACGAGGCGATGGACTGGCTAGAGACGACGTTCTACTACGTGCGCGCCCAGCGCGCGTCGGGGTACGCCGAGGACCACCGCGAACGCGTCAGTGCCGCACTGGAGTGGCTCGTCGAGCGCTCCTTTGTCGAGATGGACGGGCTGGCAATCGAACCTTCGCCGCTGGGCCGTCTCGCCTCGAAGTTCTACCTCCGTCTGGAGACGGCCCGTCACTTCGCCGACCTCACCGACCGCGAGGGCCTCTCGGCGCTGGACGTGTTGCGGACCGTCGCCAGTACGACCGAGTTCCAGAGTGTCAGCGCCCGCAGCGACGAGGAAGACGCCGTCGACGCTGTTCTCGGCCAGACGGCGACCGACATGGACGCGGGACCGCGGAAGGTCCTCGCTATCCTCCGGGCGGGGATGGACGGCAACACGCCGGGGTCGCTGAAGAGTGACGCGTGGATTATCCGCCAGAATGCGCTCCGACTGTTCGCCGCACTCCGGGCTATCGTCGACCGCTTTGGCACGCCCGAACAGGCGAACCTCGTCAGCCGGGTCGAGGCCCGCGTTGACCACGGCGTCAGCGAGGATGCCGTGGGGCTGACCGCAATCGAAGGCGTCGGCGCCGGACGCGCGCAGACGCTCGCGGCCGCCGGATTCCAGACGCCTGCTGACGTTCTCGACGCGGGCGTCGACCGACTGGCTGCGGCCGGCCTCAGCGAGAGCGTCGCCGAGCGCGTCGTCGAGAGCGCGCGCGACCTGCCGGCGATAACTGTCGACTGGGGCGCGGTGCCCGAGACGATAGCGCGCGGCGAACGCACGCTGCGGGAGGTGACCGTGCGCACGGACGCGGGCAACGCCCGCGCGGGACTTCGCGTGACGGTCAACGGCCGCGAGATGACACGCAAGGACAGCTATCTCGGCGAAACGACACTGCCCGTCGCCATCTTCGGCGGCGACGATACCGAACTCGAATTTACCGTCCACGTCACCTTCCCCGACCTCCCGCTCACGCCAGTCGAGTGGAGTCGCACCCTTCGAGTGACCGACTAACCCGGGCGCAGAAAAACGTCTCAAATCACTCTATAAATTTTTTAATCGATTCTGGGGAAGTTGTGAAAGGTTTCACGGGGCCTGTGAAACCCTCACATGAATCGAAAAAGAGTCCGAAATCGGGCTAGCGGTCTATCGCTTATATGATGCTGTCTGTTGTACCCCGAAATGAGGAGTCCCACCGTGTCCAATGCTTCCCCGCTCGAATCCGATTCCGCTGTTCCCCAGCAGCGCGTCGACGTCCAGTCCCTTCGCCAGATGTGCCTGCCGGCGCTCCGGTTTGCCGGCTTCTGGACGGCGGTAGTGTTGCCGTTCGTCCTCACGAGCCTGCTCGTCAGTGGCTACGTCTCCCAGTACCCACGGCTGGTTGGCGGCCTCCTGGCGCTGAACTTCCTCGGGCTCGTGCTCGGTCGGAACCACAACCAGTAGCGTCGGCCTGGTGGACTCCTCGACTGTATCGCCAGCCAACCCACCACACTTCGGGGTTGCCCACCCCATTCGAATCCACTTTCCTGCGCCCGAACCTTTAGATACCAGACCGCGACCAGCCCGGTCTATGCCTGACTGTACACACGTCATCGCAGGCACCTGTACCACGACGTTCACCGGCGACCGCGACCGCCACCAGCACGGCGACGTGCTCGTGGTGATAAAGCCCGACGGGACGACGCTCGTCCACGACGCCGCCGGCTACCAGCCGGTCGCGTGGCTCACCCGTCCGGAGTCGGTCACCGTGGGCCAGGAGCGTGTGACTGCAAGCGACGGCGACCAGAAACTCACTATCGACATCCACCGCGCGCACACACGCGGGCGCTATCCAACGACCGACGCCGGCGTCCCCGTCGGTGACTGCCCTGATTGTGACGGCCGTCTCGTCCGAACTCGGGGGGCCGTCTCCTGTCCGGAGTGTGACCGACGATACGGCCTGCCCGCCGACGCAACTGTCACCGACGAAACCTGCGACTGTGGCCTCCCTCGCCTTCGGGTCGAGCGCGGCGCTTCCTTTGTCGTCTGTCTCGACAGAGCGTGTGAGTCGCTGGACGAGCGCGTCCGGAAAGCGTTCGACCGCGAGTGGACCTGTCCGGAGTGTGGGGGTGACCTTCGCGTGCTCCGCCGTGGCGGCCTCATCCTGGGCTGTGAGCAGTACCCCGACTGCGAGACTGGCTTTGCCTTTCCCAGCGGTGTCCACGACGGGGAGTGTGAGTGTGGGCTCCCGGCCTTCGAGACGGGGTCCGGTCGGCGGTGTCTGGACAGCAACTGTGGCCATCTCGCGGAGCAAGCGACGAGTGCACCGTAGGGAACTTCAATCGCGGGCGCGCACGCGAGAACATGGATGCGACATTCGATGGCGACCTCGTCCGCGCCGGCCGACAGGCTCGCGAGCAGTTCTACGACGCCCGCGGGTACGGCCGCCCGGACGACGGCGGCGTCGTCCTCGACCCGGTCGAGGCGGCACACCTGCTCTACCGGGGGGACCTCGACGCGGTCGTCGACGGCCGTTCGGAGGACCGGGACCGACTGGACTTTCGTGCTTTTCTGGCCTCGACGGCCGTCTCAGAGGTCGCTTTCTTCGTCTACAAGGACCTCCGCGACCGGGGGTTCTACCTCTCTCCCACCCGGGAAGACTGGGTCGACGTGGCGACCGGTGACTTCGTCGTCTATCCGCGCGGGCAGGGACCGTGGGACGACGCCGTCGCCTACCGGGTCCGGGCCGTCAGTGAACGTGCGGACGTAAGCGCCGAGATGCTTGAGACGCTCGCGACAGCAGGTGACAGCGAGGACGCAGGAGGCGAGGACGCAGGGAGCGATGCGACTGAGTCCTCGAAAACAGCGAGCGACGACGAGGGGACTGGCGTCCTCGCCGTCGTCGACGAGGAGAGCGAACTCACCTATCTGGAAGTCACCAGTCCCGCTATCACGGGCTCGACTCACCACGACATCTCGGCGGTCACCGGGGACCTGCTGTCCGACCGCGTGCTCGTCTGGGAGCCATCCTCGAACCTCCACGACCGGGCGTTCTACGGCCAGCGACTCGACGACAACGGTGGTGCCGTCCAGTTGTCGCTGGTCGAAGGCGCGTATCTCGCCAGCCAGGGGACGCTTTCGCTCGCCAGTGACGACGCCACAGATGGGGTGGACGACGAACAGGCGGTCGTCGACCGGGGGCGGGCGGTCGAAGGCGAGCGGTTCGACCGCAGACTGCGCGTCTACAGCGCGCTCCGGACTGCCGGCGTCGTTCCCAAGACCGCGTTCAAATTCGGTGCGGACTTCCGGACCTACGCCGACGTCGAGAGCGTCGACAATCTGGGTCACTCAGAACTGCTCGTGCGGGTCCTGTCGCCGACCCACGCCTTCGCGCCGCGGGACCTGGCGCTTGACGTGCGACTGGCCCACGGCGTGCGGAAGCGAATGGTTTTTGCGCTGACCGGCGCGAACGAAGGCATAGACTGGCTCTCGGTGAGCCGACTCACACCATGACCGACGACAGCGACCCCACGACCGACGAACAGACTGCCGGCGAGCGCACCGACGCGCCAGCGACTCCGACAGAACTCCGCGCTGACGGCGGGACGGCAGGGGCAGACGATGAGGCGTCCGCGTCGCCTCGGACAGACGGCGGCGTCGCAGGCGCTGACGACGTTGCGCTGGACCCGTGGGGTTCCTCGACGGTCTCCGATTACCGCAAACTCTTCGAGCAGTTCGGTATCGAGCAGTTCGAGGACATCCTCGACGAGGTGCCAGACCCCCACTATCTGATGCGCCGCGGGGTCATCTTCGGCCATCGCGAGTACCGCCAGATTGCCAGCGCGATGGTCAACGACGAACCGTTCGCCGCGCTGTCGGGATTCATGCCGACCGGCGACCCCCACATCGGCCACAAACTCGTCTTCGACGAAATCATCTGGCACCAGCAACAGGGCGGCGAGGCCTACGGCCTCATCGCGGACCTCGAAGCCCACAGCGCTCGCGGCCTCTCGTGGGACGAAATCGACGAACACGCGCGCAACTACATTCTCTCGCTGCTCGCGCTGGGTTTCGACCCCGAGGAGGGCGAACTGTATCGTCAGTCCGAGAACCGCGAGGTCCAGGACCTGGCGTTCGAACTCGGGGCGGAGGCGAACTTCTCGGAGCTGCAGGCTATCTACGACTTCGACGGCGAGACCGACGTCTCGCACATGCAGTCGGTCGTCACGCAGATGGCCGACATCCTCTATCCGCAACTGGACGAGCCGAAACCGACCGTGATTCCGGTCGGCCCGGACCAGGACCCTCACATCCGGCTCTCCCGGGACCTGGCCCAGCGGATGCGATACTTCGGGGTCACGGAGGCGTACGCCAGTTTCGAGGTCGACGACGCCCAGCGTCAGTTGCTCGCCTATGCCCACCAGACGCTTACCGACCGCCACCCCGACGACACTATCCGGTGTGGCGACGCCGCCGAACTGCTGGAGGGCGAGCGCGAACCCGGCGCGACCGACGTCGAGGCGACGACGCTCGACTCGACGATTACGATGCTCCGGGAGGCCGGGAAGGAACCGCTCCGGCCGCGGGTGCGCATCCTCGACCGGCGGGCGACCGACGAGGCCTTCGACGCACTTATCGAGGCCATCGACGGCGAAAAGCGAGTCTACGACAACCACATCGACACCTTCGAACTCTCCCGTGCGGAGGCCGAACAACTGGCCCGGGACGTGGAACTGGACCACGGCGGCTACGGCTTCCAGTTGCCCTCCTCTATCTACCACCGCTTTATGACCGGCCTCACCGGTGGGAAGATGTCCTCCTCTATTCCGGCCTCGCACATCAGTCTGCTCGACGACCCAGACGAGGGCTACGACAAAGTGAAGGCCGCGACGACGGGCGGTCGGGAGACCGCCGAGGAACAGCGCGAACTCGGCGGGAAAGCCGACGAATGTCCGGTGTACGAACTGTACGCCTACCTGCTCTCCGGCGACGACGACGAGTTCGCAAAGGAGGTCTACGACGAGTGTGTCGGCGGCGAACGGCTCTGTGGCGGGTGCAAAGAACAGGCCGCCGAACTGATGGAGGAGTTTCTCGCCGAGCACCAGGAGAAACGCGCCGAGTGGGAGGACAAACTCGACGAACTGGACATCGACCTCGACTCCGAGCGCAAGCGGTAGTCACGCGACTCGCGGATACGCGACCCAGAACGTTTTTGCGGCCCCGTCACAACCGCTCGCATATGGCATCCGAACCCCTGCCACGGTGTATCGCTCGCCAGCAGTCGGCAGTCGCTGGGTTCGGCTTTGTTTTCGCCTGAGTCGGGCGGCGGACTCGCGGCGGCGATAACACGCCGGTGCGACGAAACCGCCTCTCTTCTGGGCGCGTCTGGCGTCCCCGAGTAAGAACCGTTAACTGACGATACTGCGGTATTCCCATCAACGAATGAAACTGCCACACACACAACTCGCGGTGCTAGAAGCCGCGAGCGCCGAGGAGGACCGACCGACAACAGAGGTCGCGTCGGCGGCCGACCTGAAACCCGAAGCCGCCACCCGCGCCGCGTTCGAACTCGAAGAAGCAGGTCTCGTCACCGTCTCCGAAGAGACCGACGACTCGGTCTCGCTGACCGACGAGGGCCACACCTACGTCGAGGAGGGGCTGCCCGAACTCAGTCTCTACGAGGCCGCTCTCGACGCTGGTGCCGACGAGGACCCCGCCTCGCTGGGCGAACTGCTCGGTGCCGCGGGGCTGGACGGCCCGGCCGTCGACATCGCGCTCGCGAACTTCGCCCGGAAGGGGTACGGCAGCGTCGACAGCGGCGACGTCTCGGCCGACCCCGACGCCGACCCGGCGACTGACGCCGAACGGCTCGCGCTCGAACAGTTGGCCGAAGACGGCGAGTCGGATGTCGACGCTGACGTCCTCGACCAGCTAGAGAGTCGCGGCCTCATCGCACGCTCCGAGTCGACCGTACGCTCGGTTCGCCTGACCGACGAGGGCGTGAACGCGCTGATGGAGGGTATCGAAGTCGCCGAGACCGTCGACCAGCTCACCCCCGAGATGCTCACCAGCGGCGAGTGGGAAGACGTGGAGTTCACCGAGTACAACGTCGAGGCTGACGCCGAGCAGGTCCAGGGTGGCAAAGAACACATCCTCCGCCAGACCGCAAACCGCGTCAAGGACGTCCTGGTCGGGATGGGCTTCGAGGAGATGGAGGGTCCACACGCCGACGCGCAGTTCTGGATCAACGACTGTCTGTTCATGCCCCAGGACCATCCTGCGCGAACCCACTGGGACCAGTTCGCACTGGAGACGCCCGACGAGATTCGGGACCTGCCCGAGGACCTCGTCGACCGGATTCACACCGCACACAAAGAAGGTGTCGGCGAGGACGGCGAAGGCTACCACTCGCCGTGGACCGAGGAGACCGCGCGCCGCCTCGACCTTCGGGGCCACACTACGTCGCTGTCGATGCGGTATCTCTCGGGTCATCAGGTCGGTGACCTCGAACCGCCACAGCGGTACTTCAGCGTCGAGAAGGTGTACCGCAACGACACGCTGGACCCGACGCACCTGCTCGAATTTTTCCAGATTGAAGGGTGGGTGATGGCAGAGGACCTCTCCGTGCGTGACCTCTTTGGCACGTTCACGGAGTTTTACGAACAGTTCGGTATCACGGACCTGGAGTTCAAACCCCACTACAACCCCTACACGGAGCCGTCGTTCGAACTGTTCGGCGAACACCCCGAGACCGGCGAAATCGTCGAGGTCGGTAACTCGGGCATCTTCCGTGACGAAGTGACCGACCCGCTCGGCGTCGACTGTGACGTGATGGCGTGGGGACTCTCACTGGAACGACTACTGATGCTCATGTACGGCTTCGAGGACATCCGCGACGTGCACGGGACGCTGTGTGACTTAGAACTGCTGCGGGACGTGGAGGTGGTGTACTGATGCCGGTCGTCGATGTCGATCCCGACGAACTGCGCGAGCTGACCGGTCACGACGAGAAAAGCAACGACGAACTGCGGTCGGACCTGTTCGACCTCGGTCTGGAGTTCGAAGGCTGGACCGAGGACGACGAGTTCCAACTGGAGTTTGCGCCTGACCGTCTCGACCGCCTCTCGGTTGAGGGTGTCGCGCGGTCGCTGCGCTACCAGTACGGCGACGCACGCGGCGTCTACGTCCCCAGCACCAACGACGCCGACTGGACCATCCAGGTCGAGGACCAGCCCGACGACCGGCCCTACATCACCGGGGCAATCGTCCGCGGACTGGACATGGGCGAGGACGCACTGGAGTCGCTCATTCAGCTCCAGGAGAAGTTGCACGCGACGATGGGCCGCCAGCGCGCGAAAGGTGCCATCGGTGTTCACGACCTGACGATGCTGAAGGGCCGCGAGGCGCGTAGCGCCTCGGAACAATCGAGCGGCGACGAGCCGCGAGACGCCGCCGCGACCGACCAGGGCCGGGCGAACAAATCGGTCACCTACACCAGCGTCGACCCGACCGAGGATTCGTTCGTTCCGCTGGAGACCAACGAGGAGATGACACCCGCCGAGGTGCTCGACCGCCACCCAACCGGCGAGACCTACGCCGACCTCGTGGACTCTTTCGACCGCTATCCGGCAATCTACGACGCCATCGGGCTGTTCTCGTTCCCGCCGGTCATCAACGGCAGTCGGACCGAGGTCACCACCGGCTCGCGTGACCTCTTCATCGAGATGACCGGGACCGACCAGTGGACCATCGACCACATGCTCTCTATCGTCTGCTATGCGCTGTCGGCGCGTGGCGGCCAGGTCGAACAGGTCAACGTCGAGTACGGCGACGATACGACTGGGGAGTACGCCGGCCAGACGATCGTGCGCCCGGACTTCTCGGTCAAGACCAAGACTGTTTCCCACGACCGTATCGAGTCGATTCTCGGCATCTCCTTGAGCGGCGAGGAAGTCGTCGACTGCGCCGAGCGCGCCGGACTGGACGCCGCGCAGGCAGACACCGACGGTGAGGCCGTCGAGTACGACGTGGACGTCCCGCCGTATCGGGTGGACGTGCTCCATCCGCTGGATGTCATCGACGACATCGGGCGGGCCTACGGGTTCAACGAACTCGAACCGAAGTACCCCGACGTGTCGACGGTTGGCGGGCGCCACGAGCGCTCCCGGCTCGAGGACGCCGCTCGCGATGCACTCGTCGGGCTTGGCTTCGAGGACCTGCTGAACTTCCACATGATAAACGAGGCCGAGAACTTCGAACGACTCAATCTCGACCCCGAGCAGAGCGACGCCGACGGCCCGGTCGGTGCCGCCCCGCCGGTCACCATCATGGAACCGTACAGCGAGGACTACACCATGCTCCGGACGTGGGCGCTGCCCTCGCTGTTGATGGTCTTAGAGAACAACACTCACCGCGCTTACCCGCAGGACCTCTCGGAAATCGGCCTTGGTGCCCACGTGGACGACAGCGAGAACACCGGCGTCGCCGAACACCGGACGGTCGCGGGCGTCCTCGCGCGGACGGAGGCATCCTACGAGGACGCGAAGGGTCGCCTCCAGGCTATCGCCGACTCGTTCGGCAAAACGCTGGAAACGCCCCCGACTGAGCATCCAACCTTCATCGACGGCCGGACCGCAGAAGTCGTCCTCGACGGCGAGTCGGTCGGCGTCGTCGGCGAGATTCACCCGTCGGTGCTCGTCGAACACGACCTCGAACTACCGGTTGCGGCCTTCGAGTTCCGACTGGACGGACTCGAATAGTACTCGGCGTCGAAAATCTTTCTCCGTTACAGGTCCGCGCCGACTGCTTCGTCGACGCTGTCGAACCCGTCCTGTTCTAACAGTTCGAGCAATCCCCGGTTAATCTCCTGGGAAATCGAGGGGCCCCGATAGACGAGGCCGGTGTACAACTGGACGAGGCTGGCGCCGGCACGAATCTTCCGGTAGGCACCCTCGGCGGTGGAGACGCCACCGACGCCGACGACGGGCACGTCCGTCCGTTCGGCAACGAAGCGGACCATCTCCGTCGCTTCTCCCTCGATTGGCTTGCCCGAGAGCCCGCCCTCCTCGGTCCGATTCGGCGACCGAAGCGAGGCCGGCCGCTCGGTGGTGGTGTTGGTCGCGACCACGCCATCCAAATCGAACTCCGAGACGATGTTCAGTGCGTCCTCGACGGCTGGCTCGGGCAGGTCCGGGGAGAGTTTCACCAGCAGTGGGCTTGCGCCGACATCGGTCAGTGTCTCGAAGATCGCGGCCATCGAGTCGCGGTTCTGGAGTTCCTCGAACCCCTGTGAGTTGGGACAGGAGACGTTGACGACGAAAAAGTCGGCCCCCTCGGCGACGCGCTCGTAGGTTCGGCGGTAGTCCGCGGGCGCGTCCGCGGGTGCGACGTGTTCTGTCTTTGCGATGTTGACGCCGACCGGGACGTTGACGTCCGTCCGGAGCAATCGGCGACCGACTACGTCCGCGCCGTCGTTGTTCAGTCCCATCCGGTTGATGAGGGCTTCATCGTCGGGGAGCCGGAACATCCGCGGGCGGGAATTCCCCTCCTGTGGCTCGGCAGTCACACCGCCGACTTCGACGAACCCGAAGCCAAGCGACTGCAACGCACCGGAAATTTCGGCGTTCTTGTCGAAGCCGGCGGCGACGCCGACCGGGTTGGGGAACTGCTGACCGAAGGCCTCTGTCTGCAACCGGTCGTCTGTGACCTGGTAGTGTGATTCGAGGCGGTCCGCAAGCGGTGTCGCCTGTAGTCCCCGAAGGCCAGTGTGGACTGCGGTGTGGGCTGTCTCAGGGGGTAGGCGGAACAGAAGTGGCTTGGCGAGGTCGTACAGTGTCATAGACGTGGCGATGGTGTCGCTCAAAACTCGTGTTCGACGTCGTCGGCGTCCGCTTTCTGGATGATAATCTTGTCCTCGCGCACGCGGACGAACACTTCGTCTCCGATTTCCATCCCTGCAACGGCGAGCTCGTCCTCGTGGAGGTTGATGTGGACGTTGTGGTACTCGCCGTCTTCGTCTTTTGCGCCACTCGGGCTGAGCTTCTTCTTTCGAACCATCGCGCTAACCTAGTCGGTGGTTCGCCCCAGGATACACTTAAGTCTACCGCGCTGTCCGTCGACCGGCCGTACTCCTGCCTTACCTCGACTGTCCGCGCGCGAGGTCTCTGCCGGGGTTGAACGGCTCACAGCCGGTGTCGCTGTCGGGGGTGCGCAGTCGCCTTTATAAAGATACCGCCGCACGGCGGCCGGATTTGGGGGTATATTTATAATGCATCATGTGCTGAACCCACATGGAGCGGTAAAACCATGGCACGAGACAACGATAAGCGCAACTTTGCGCTCCGAACAGATGATGGTGAAGAGACGAGTGTCTTCTCTGGCGGGACTCCCCGACAGGCAGCACTCAAAGCGGCGCGCCGACTCGACCCGGCACCGTCTGAAGACAGCGCTGACCCCGAACAACTCCGCCTCCGCGAGAAGGGAACCCACAAGGTTCACATCTACGAGGGGTGGGCCTGGGAGGAGGAAGCGCCCGACGACAAGCCCGACTGGATGCCCGGCGACATCACGAAGGGCAACGTCTCCAAGGAAGGCGTCGAACACCTCGACGATATCTAGTCGCACACATTCCTTTCTTTGCGCTGCCGGCAAGCGACAGCGCTAGCTCCACAGGCCCAGGGACCTCTCTTTCTCAGTGGAACGTCCCCGATTCGAGAACCTGTCGACCACTCGGGAACGGCTCTGGGCGACATCTCTTGTTGAAACCCAGTGCATGTAATCGCATGACGTAGCGTCGGTCGTTCGACGGGCTTAAGTTTACCCTGCCGTTTGACTGTGATGCGAAGCGGCGCGGTGCCCGGGACGCTCCGGGCGTGGCCGACGTTCGATGCCCTTAAGTATAACAGGGCATTTCGAATGGAATGCGAACGGCCCGGCGCCGGTCGAATCCGGCGACGGGCAATCCGACGCCCTTAAGTGGAACAGGGCACTCCGGATTGACGCGAAGGAGGCCAGGTCGGAACGGCCGACCCGTGCCAGCTCGGACCGATGCCAACACGAAGGGTTTATACCCTTCTCTGGCATACAATCTGGTCCGAAGGAAATGAGGATTCCACCCCTGCGGTCCGCCGTATAGATGGGATCTGATGTTAGCCCTGATAGTTCGGTGACACTCGGTCGGTCGTCGACTCGACGTGTCGCTGAACCCCGATAGCTTACAACGCTAGTACACCATCATCATGGTGTACGCCCGCCACCCTCCCCATTCCGGGGAGACATTCCGGTTGATCCTGCCGGAGGCCATTGCTATCGGAGTCCGATTTAGCCATGCTAGTCGCACGAGTTCGTACTCGTGGCATATAGCTCAGTAACACGTGGCCAAACTACCCTATGGACAACAATAACCTCGGGAAACTGAGGCTAATAGTTGATACTGCTCTCATGCTGGAACAGCAGAGAGCGGGAAACGCTCCGGCGCCATAGGATGTGGCTGCGGCCGATTAGGTAGACGGTGGGGTAACGGCCCACCGTGCCTATAATCGGTACGGGTCATGAGAGTGAGAGCCCGGAGACGGTATCTGAGACAAGATACCGGGCCCTACGGGGCGCAGCAGGCGCGAAACCTTTACACTGCACGACAGTGCGATAGGGGGACTCCGAGTGCGAGGGCATACAGTCCTCGCTTTTCTGTACCCTAAGGTGGTACAGGAATAAGTGCTGGGCAAGACCGGTGCCAGCCGCCGCGGTAATACCGGCAGCACGAGTGATGGCCGATATTATTGGGCCTAAAGCGTCCGTAGCCGGCCAGACAAGTCCGTTGGGAAATCGACGTGCCTAACACGTCGGCGTCCAGCGGAAACTGTTTGGCTTGGGGCCGGAAGACTCGAGGGGTACGTCCGGGGTAGGAGTGAAATCCCGTAATCCTGGACGGACCGCCGATGGCGAAAGCACCTCGAGAGGACGGACCCGACGGTGAGGGACGAAAGCTAGGGTCTCGAACCGGATTAGATACCCGGGTAGTCCTAGCCGTAAACAATGCTCGCTAGGTGTGGCGCAGGCTACGAGCCTGCGCTGTGCCGTAGGGAAGCCGTGAAGCGAGCCGCCTGGGAAGTACGTCCGCAAGGATGAAACTTAAAGGAATTGGCGGGGGAGCACTACAACCGGAGGAGCCTGCGGTTTAATTGGACTCAACGCCGGACATCTCACCAGCACCGACAATGTGCAGTGAAGGTCAGTCTGATGCGCTTACTGGAGCCATTGAGAGGAGGTGCATGGCCGCCGTCAGCTCGTACCGTGAGGCGTCCTGTTAAGTCAGGCAACGAGCGAGACCCGCACTTCTAGTTGCCAGCAACACGTTCATCGTGGTTGGGTACACTAGGAGGACTGCCGCTGCTAAAGCGGAGGAAGGAACGGGCAACGGTAGGTCAGTATGCCCCGAATGTGCTGGGCAACACGCGGGCTACAATGGCCGAGACAATGGGAAGCCATCTCGAGAGAGAGCGCTAATCCCCTAAACTTGGTCGTAGTTCGGATTGAGGGCTGAAACCCGCCCTCATGAAGCTGGATTCGGTAGTAATCGCGTGTCATAAGCGCGCGGTGAATACGTCCCTGCTCCTTGCACACACCGCCCGTCAAAGCACCCGAGTGAGGTCCGGATGAAGCCATCATGCGATGGTTGAATCTGGGCTTCGCAAGGGGGCTTAAGTCGTAACAAGGTAGCCGTAGGGGAATCTGCGGCTGGATCACCTCCTAACGATCGGGACTGGGGCTTTGCCCCAGCCCACCTTTTGGCGCGGGGTTCGGCGACCACGTCACTCGGCGACCGTCCGAGCACCTATGAACTATCAGGGCTAACAGTATACGGCGGAAGGGCCCATAGCTCAGCGGCAGAGCGCCGCCTTTGCAAGGCGGAGGCCCTGGGTTCAAATCCCAGTGGGTCCATATCCCGTCCCCGACTGAAAGCGTGCCCCTTAAGTGGGGCAAGGCGATTCGTTCGGGTACGGAAAACCGATGCACCACTCCGTGCAAGCGCGAGTGGGAAGGGTTGATACACGCACCGTTCACCACGGGCGTGTATGTGAGACCGTGTGTACGTGCGATCCAGGCGTCCACTGGACTCGTTCATCGAGTCCCAACGACGTCGTGAGCTCGCTTTGCGAGCTCACAAGATTCGTGAGTCTCTACCCGGGACTCACAAATTCGCAAGCTCCGTGAGGAGCTTGCAACCACTCAAGTGGCTACTGTGCCACCTGGTGAATGGCTCGGCTCGGAAGCCGATGAAGGACGTGCCAAGCTGCGATAAGCCTAGGGGAGCCGCACGGAGGCGAAGAACCTAGGATTTCCGAATGGGAATCCCCACCGCAATTGCTTCGCGCAATGGGGAACGCCGGGAACTGAAACATCTTAGTACCGGCAGGAAGAGAAAGCGCAACGCGATATCGTTAGTAACCGCGAGTGAACGCGACACAGCTCAAACCGAAGCCTTCGGGCAATGTGGTGTATGGGCTGACAATCATCGCCGGAACCGTCTCAAGAAGTCTCCTGGAATGGAGCGCGAAACAGGGTGAAAGCCCCGTACTGAGGCCTACTATGGCGTGCGTCAGTTCCGGAGTAGCGGGGGTTGGAAATCCCTCGTGAATATGGCAGGCATCGACTGCTAAAGCTAAACACTCTCCGAGACCGATAGCGAACAAGTAGCGTGAGCGAACGCTGAAAAGTACCCTCCGAAGGGAGGTGAAATAGGGCCTGAACTCAGGTGGCGATGGAGCGACGGGGCATACAAGGTCCTGTGCAAAACGACCTGCCCGCGAGGGCACAGTAGAACGCACGGGAAGCCGATGTTCCGTCGTACGTTTTGAAAAACGAGCCAGGGAGTGTGTCTGTTTGACGAGTCTAACCCGTGTATCGGGGAAGGCGTAGGGAAACCAATATGGCCGCAGTGCTTTGCACCAGGGCCACCGTGTTCAAGCGCGGGGAGTCAAACGGGCACGACCCGAATCCGGACGATCTACGCGTGGGCAAGGTGAAGCGTGCCGAAAGGTGCGTGGAAGCCTGTTAGGGTTGGTGTCTTACAATACCCTCCCGTGACCTACGTGTAGGGGTGAAAGGCCCATCGAGTCCGGCAACAGCTGGTTCCAACCGAAACATGTCGAAGCATGACCTCTGCTGAAGTAGTTCGTGAGGTAGAGAGACTGATTGCCGTGTCCGCCCTCGAGAGAGGTCGGCGCGGCTGTCAAACTCCGAACTCACGGACGCTGTCGACGCAGGGAGTCCGGTGCGCGGGGTAAGCCTGTGTACCATGAGGGAGACAACCCAGAGTTAGGTTAAGGTCCTCAAGTGTGGACTAAGTGTAATCCTCTGAAGGTGGTCTCGAGCCCTAAACAGCCGGGAGGTGAGCTTAGAAGCAGCTACCCTCTAAGAAAAGCGTAACAGCTTACCGGCCGAGGTTCGAGGCGCCCAAAATGATCAGGACTCAAGTCCACCACCGAGACCTAACCGTGCCCGTCAAACGGCGGTCGCGTAGGTTGGCGTTCGGCGCGGATGGAAGCACGGGTGAGAACTCGTGTGGACCGCGTCGAAACGAAAATCCTGGCCGCAGTAGCAGCGAAAGTCGGGTGTGAATCCTGACGGCCGAAAGGGCAAGGGTTCCTCGGCACTGTTCGTCAGCCGAGGGTTAGCCGGTCCTAAGTCACATCGCAATTCGAGTGTGACAAAAGGGAAACTGGTTAATATTCCAGTGCCTTCACGCAGTAAACGCCGACGCCCTGGGGTCGACCGAGCCGGGCATTCGCCCGGCCGAACTGTCCAACTCCGTGGAAGCCGTAATGGCACGAAGCGGACGAACGGCAGGATAGGGAAACTCGGTTCAACCTGGGGCCCGTGAAAAGGCAAGCGTGGAGTCCGTACCGAGATCCGACACAGGTGCCCATGGCGGTGAAAGCCAAGGCCTGTCGGGATCAACCGACGTTAGGGAATTCGGCAAGTTAGTCCCGTAAGTTCGCGATAAGGGATGCCTGCTCGGGAAACGAGCAGGTCGCAGTGACTCGGACGCTCCGACTGTCTAGTAACAACATAGGTGACCGCAAATCCGCAAGGACTCGTACGGTCACTGAATCCTGCCCAGTGCGGGTATCTGAACACCTAGTACAATAGGACGAAGGACCCGTCAACGGCGGGGGTAACTATGACCCTCTTAAGGTAGCGTAGTACCTTGCCGCTTCAGTAGCGGCTTGCATGAATGGATTAACGAGAGCGTCACTGTCCCAACGTTGGGCCCGGTGAACCGTACGTTCCAGTGCGGAGTCTGGAGACCCCCAAGGGGAAGCGAAGACCCTATGGAGCTTTACTGCAGGCTGTCGCTGGGACGTGGTCGCTAATGTGCAGAGTAGGTAGGAGCCGTTACACAGGTACCCGCGCTAGCGGGCCACCGAGGCAGACATGAAACACTACCCGTTAGTGACTGCGACCCTCACTCCGGGAGGAGGACACCGATAGCCGGGCAGTTTGACTGGGGCGGTACGCGCTTGAAAAGATATCGAGCGCGCCCCAAGGCCATCTCATCCGGGACGGAGACCCGGAGAAGAGCGCAAGAGCAAAAGATGGCTTGACAGTGTTCTTCCCAACGAGGAACGCTGACGCGAAAGCGTGGTCTAGCGAACTTTTGCGCCCGCTTGATGCGGGCCAAAAATGACAGAAAAGCTACCCTAGGGATAACAGAGTCGTCACTCGCAAGAGCACATATCGACCGAGTGGCTTGCTACCTCGATGTCGGTTCCCTCCATCCTGCCCGTGCAGAAGCGGGCAAGGGTGAGGTTGTTCGCCTATTAAAGGAGGTCGTGAGCTGGGTTTAGACCGTCGTGAGACAGGTCGGCTGCTATCTATTGGGGGTGTTATGGTGCCTGACGGGAACGACCGTATAGTACGAGAGGAACTACGGTTGGTGGCCACTGGTGTACCGGTTGTTCGAGAGAGCACTGCCGGGCAGCTACGCCACACGGGGTAACGGCTGAACGCATCTAAGCCGGAAACCCACCTGGAAAAGAGGCACCGCTGAGGTCTCTCGTAGAAGACGAGTTCGATAGACTCGGGGTGTACGCACCGAGGTAACGAGGTGTTTAGCCCGCGAGAACTAACTGACCGAAGCCACCATTCATACGTACTGGGACTCATTGAACGAGTCCAGGCGCAAACTGGATCGCACGTACACATGATTGTCACCAACCGACGCATGGAGCATCGATTGTGGTTCGAGTCCACAAGTCGGCGTTAAGGCGGCCATAGCGGCGGGGCAACACCCGTACCCATCCCGAACACGGAAGTTAAGCCCGCCTGCGTTCCGGCGAGTACTGGAGTGCGTGAGCCTCTGGGAAATCCGGTTCGCCGCCTCCATTCATATCGCGGTGGGATTTTCCACCGCAGTCATTCACCCTCGAACAGTGCCAACGCTGTTCGGGGGTTTTTGTCGTATATCGGCACCCTTAAGCGCGCAAATCAAGTAGACGCGAATGCGCCAAGGTGGCAGAGTCTGGCCGAACGCGTCCGCCTGCAGAGCGGATCATCCCCGGTTCAAATCCGGGCCTTGGCTTGAACAAAACTCGCCGAGAGGCATCACCGGTGGGAACGCTGAATTACCGTCGTTCGTGGGAGTGCCGTCCAGTTTCAGAACCGCTCGTAGATGTCACGACGGAAGAGGTCGAGTTCGGTAATCGCACCGGGTGCGTCCTGATCGAGTGCAGTGACGATAGTCTCGGCGACGTCGGCCGCACTGAGCGCGTCGTCGTCGGCAAGTAACTCGCTGTTTGGCTGTTCGCGCGTCTCCCGACCGAACGATGTGGTGACGCCAGTGGGGTTGACAAGCGAGACGGCGACGCCGTCGGGGCCGACACGGCCGGCGACACTCTGTGCGAAGCCACGGAGCCACCACTTCGAGGCGGCATAGATCGGCGTCGACGTGCTGGGGTATTTGCCTTTGTAACTCCCGACGAAGACGAGTGAGCCAGTGGTCTCGCGGAGCGGGTCGAGGACGGCGCGGGTCGTGTAGAACGCGCCGTCGATGTTGGTCGCACGGACAGTTCTGTACTCGTCGAGCGACAGCTCTGTCAGTGGGACGTTTCGCCGTTCGCCGGTCCCAGCGTTGACGACCACCGCGTCGAGGCGGCCGAATCGTTCCAGTGTCGTCTCGACGAGTGCCTGCACCGCGTCGGGGTCGGTCACGTCTGTCGGGACCGCGTGCGCTGCCCCATCGGTCGTCTCCTCGATGTCGTTGGCGACCGTCCGGAGCTGGTCGCCACTGCGCGCGGCGAGAACGACAGTAGCGCCGTCGGTAGCGAGGCGGCGGGCAGTTGCTGCACCGATGCCACGGCTGGCTCCGGTAATCAATGCGACGCGGTCGCGGGTCGTCATTCGGCGGTGAGCACGCGTTCGACGCGGGTGTCGCCGTCGTCGTGGTCGGTTTCGGCGAGGCCGGCGACGGCGTCTTTGAACGCGACGTTGTAGCTGCCGGGGCCGTGGACGTCGCCAAACTCACCTTCGGCGGCGGCTTCGCCGGCGAGACCGAAGGCAACCGTCCCGGCGAGGGCGGCGCGTTCGGCGTCGTCGATTGCACCGGCGAAGGTGGCGACACTCGCACCGAGCATACAGCCGGTGCCGACGACGGTCCCCATGTCCGGGTGGCCGGCAGTCACTTCGTAGGCGGCGTCGGCGGTCGCGACGAGGTCAGTCTCGCCCGAGGCGACGACGACGGTGTCGTATTTCTGTGCGCAGGCGACGGCAGTCGTCGCGATGTCGCTGTAGTCGCCGACGGACTCGACGCCCCGAACGTCGGCGTCTTCGCCGGCCAGGGCGGTAATCTCGGCGTAGTTGCCCTTGATGATGGCGACGTCGATTTCGCTGGCGAGTCGCTCGGCGACGCGGTCGCGGGTCGGTGTCGCGCCGACGCCGACGGGGTCCAGTACGACGGGCACGCCGTGGCTGTTGGCGGATTCGCCGGCTTCGACCATGGTCGCTTCACCTTCCTCGCTGACGGTACCCATGTTGAGCAGGCAGGCCTGTGCGCCGGCGACCATATCGCCGACCTCCCGCTCGTCGTCGGACATGACGGGGAGGCCACCCCAGTGGAGGATGACCTGTGCGACGTCGTTGACGGTGACGTTGTTGGTGACGGCGTTGACGAGTGGCGATGCATCAGTGACGGCAGCGAGGTCGGACGTGAGGTCGATTGTCATTGGTGTGTTTCCGTGGTTGTTGTGGCTCGTTCGTGTCCCGATGCAACTGCGTCGGCGAGGTCGCGGGTGGCCCCTTCGGGGTCGTCGGCCTCCGTGATGGCGGTGATGACGGCGACGCCGTCTGCGCCGGCTGCGGCCACGTCGGCGGCGTTGTCGGGCGTGATGCCACCGATTCCGACGAACGGGATGTCGACGGCGGCGTCGATAGCCCGGACCCGGTCCAGCCCGATTGCCAACTCTTCGTCGGGGATATCGTCTTTCGACCCGGTGGCAAAGACCGCGCCGACACCCAGGTAGTCCGCGCCCGCGCGCTCGGCCTCGCGTGCGGCCTCGACGGTCGAGACCGAGCGGCCGATGATAGCGTCCGCACCGAGGAGCGCGCGTGCGTCTTCGACAGGCAGGTCGTCGTCGCCGAGGTGGACGCCGTCGGCGTCGGCAGCGAGTGCGATGTCCACGCGGTCGTTGACGACGAGCGAGACGCCGGCCTCGGCGGTCGGCCCGCGGAGGTCCCGTGTGACGGCGAGGCGTTCGCGTGCGCTGGCGTGTTTCTCGCGGACCTGCACCATGTCGATGCCGCCGGCGAGTGCAGCGTCGACGATGGCCTGTGTCGACCGGCCCGCGGAGAGGTCTGTCTGTGTGACGAGGTACGTTCCGAGGTCCATCTGCTCCACTATTGGGTGTACTGGGCTTTACCACTGGTGATTATTAACGACTGGTCGACAGCTCTCACCGGTACGCCTCGAACTCCGTCCCGACCAGCAGGAAGTAGCCGGTGCCGACGACCCCGACGGCCGAGGCGAGGGTGAAGGCGACTTCGGGACTGACAGCCTGCCAGATAGCACCCCCGAGTGCGGCGCTGGGGATGACGACGGCGTTGCGAAGCAGGTAGTACGCACCCGTGACGCGCCCGCCGGCGTCTCGCTTGGCAGGGCCGACGATGAGTGCCTTGTGAGCGGGGAGACCGGCAAAGCGCAGCCCGGAGAAGGCAAAGAGTACCCCGACGACGAGCGGGTCCGCGGGCGCGAACACGAGCAGGACGGGAAAGACGGCGTAGACGGCAAAGCCGATGGCGACGACCGGTTTGAGTCCCGTTCGCTCGGCGAGTCGGGCGACGGGGTACATCGAGAGCAGTGCCATGGCCATCTCGACGGAGAGCAAGACGCCAAAGAGGACCTCGGGACTGAGGTAGATGCCGGCGACGGTCGCGTCGACTTCGAGCAGTTCGGTGACGACGATGATGAAAAAGACGTAGACCATTCCGTTGGCAAAGCGAACGAGCGTGTCAGCGACCAGCAGCGGGCGAAGCGTCTCCGGAAGTTCGTGGAGGTCGCGGCGAATCTGGTGGATGCCGTCGAATTCGTCGCCGACGGTGTCTTCACTGGCGTCGTAGCGGAAATGCTGGATTGCGGTCGCGACGGCGCCGAAGACGGTTGCCACGGCGAGGACGTACAGAAAGCCCGGCAGCAGTTCGTTCCCGCCGAAGTAGAGGAGCCCGGCGGCTCCGGCCGGCCCGAGCAGAAATGCGGTGCGGCGGAAGGTCTCGGTGCTGGCAAAGCCCCGGGCCAACTGAGTGTCGGGGACGCTCTGTTTGACGATAGCGAAGGTCGCACCGAGGCCGAGTGACTTCCAGGCCTGGGCGAGAAAGAGCCCGGCGAAAATCCAGATCCACGGCTCGACAGTGACCCCGGCAACGTCGATGGGGCCGACCAGCGGGGCGACGAGCCAGAACAGAAAGCCAAGCGTCGAGAGGACGCCAAAGAGCGTGAGCGCGCTCCGCGACCCGATGCGGTCGGAAATGGCCCCGCCGGGATAGGGGTAGACCGCGCCGATGATGTTCCCGACGGTGCCGTAGAGGCCGACGAGAAAGGGCGTCGCGCCGAGTGCCAGCAGATACTGGGGGAGATACCGACTTGTCATCTGGAAGCCAAGCGAGAACGCAAACATCGCCGCCGACAGCACCACCACGTCGCGCGGGAGCGCAAGCGCCTGTCGGAACGCGTCGAACGGGTCCGCCGTGTCACCTGCGCGCTCGTCGACGGAATCGTCCATTGTCGGTGACAGGGTGGGGACTCCCTAAAGCGTATCTCGACTGCGCGCGGTCCGCAGGGCGGCGACGATTCGGGAGTCGGTCGCCCGGAGTTTGTACCACGCACAGCCAGCGAGTGCGAGCGCCAGCCCCAGTGTCTGTGGCGTTGTCACGCTGAAGACGGCGACGGCAGGGCCGGCCAGGGGGTCCGGTAGGCCGCCGACCGACGAGACGACCGTCTCGGGAGTTTCACCGACTGAGAACAACAGTGCGCCGGCGAGAAAGGCGCCGCGACCGGGACCCGTCCGCCAGACGTACGCGAGCGCGACGAGCGGCAGAAAGACCAGGACGGCGTACCACCGCAGCGAGGGGAGCACGAGCACGGTCACGACCGTCGTCGCGAATATCGCCATCAGTCGCTCGGTCTGGCCGTCGATGTCGACGTAGAAAAACGCCACTGCACCTGCACAGACCGCCACGGAGAGGACGACGAGTTCACTGTACGTGGCTTCGGGCCGAACCGCCCAGAGTAGATGCGAGAGCGGTCGCTGGACGGTCATGTACGCGAAGCCGTCGACCGGGTAGCCGCCGACGAACTCGGCGGTTCGCGAGCGCTCGCCCGGGACCACCCTGAAGTAGTACCGCGTCAGGTCCAGTCCGAACAGGGCGACGCCGGCGAGGAGACCGGCCGTCCCCGTCAGGAGTGCCGCCCCGGTCGCTCGCCACTGTCGGTCCCGGAGGAGCCACAGACCCACGAGCGCTGGGAAGACCTTGAACAGCGCCGCGAGCGAAAAGACGACGCCAGCGAGGGTCTCCCGATGGGCGGACAGCGCCCAGAAGCCGACGACGAAGGCGACTCCGAGCAGGATGTTGATGTTGCCATAGTAGATGCTCCCGAAGGCGTGCGTCGAGAGGACAAACAGCGCGAACACGAACGCGACGTCGACCCAGCCAAGTTCGTGGCCGAACGATTCGACGTAGTCGACCAGCACCCACGCGCCGACGGCGGCCGCGAGCACGGAGATGGCGGTAAAGAGCGCGAAGCCGCTCGTCCACCCGAGTGCCGTGAACGGGTACCACGCGAGGACCGTAATCGGCGGATAGAGGTACTCGAACACGGCCTGGCCGGGTGGATGGGCCGTATAGAAGTTCTCGCCGGCCATCGCGGCCTCGGCCGCGACGTGGTAGACGTGGTAGTTGACGCCCATCAGACTCTCCGGGTCCCAGGTCGTCAGCCCGATGTACGGATTGTCGTAGTAGGAGTCGAGTCCGAACGGGAGCGTTGCGAGCACGACGAGCCACGCCCCGAGATGTGTGTCTGCGACCAGCGGGCGGCGGCGGACCCAGTCGAGCGGGCGCGGGGGACGCATATGGATGTCTGTCTCTCTCGCTTGCATAGTATCTTTCCTCGCACAGCTGTCGGCACACGTCCGCTGGGAAGTCTCGTCGGCTGTGGTCGATGTTTTCCGTTTCGACCGTCGTGACGTCGGTGACAGTGCTGCCGTGGCTGGTCCCCGACGACCGAACGGCTTAGGGCGCGGGACCGATTACGAGCCGATGGCAGAGGGAGCCTGGCCCCCGTGAGCGTGCTCATCGAGCACGCTCATGAGGAAAGTCCCCCCACCGTCCGAGCAGGCGACCGGGTGCAAACCCGGGGCGGGAGACCGTCGGCTCTGGAACAGAAACGACACGGCGCCGCCTGACCGATGAGGCGCGCGAACCCGCCCCGCAAGGGGCGGGGAGACCCCGCCGAGGGGCGATGGCGGCGAATCGATGGAACGGCGAATCCTCGCCGGTGCAAGTCCGGACCACAAGGTAGCTCGGACACATGGTTCGGACGCTCAGCCGAATGCCGGGCCGAACAGAAGGGGGCTTACTCCCCTCAGCCACGTCTCACACCGTGAGCGGCGGGTCTCTCCAGTGACTCTCTGACAGATGCCCTCACCACTTTGCCTGTGTCTCAGATTGGGCCCTGCCGTCGGAGACAGCTTCAAGGCCGTGTGTGTCATGACGTCGCACATGGACCGGGACGAACTCGAACGCGAACTCGAGGTGGCGTTTGGCGACGACCAGCAGACACGACGGGCCATCTCCCGCCAAGCCCGTGACCTGGCAGACTCGGGGCGTATCCAGGCTGATTTTGACTACCAGCTAACCGTCGATGCCGTCGTCGACCACCTGTCCGACGCACCGGACGACCACACGCTCGTCGAGCGGTGGAACTGGTGGGTCGGCTCGCTGGACCTCTCTGAGGGTGGCTACCAGCGCTTCCACGTCCGTCCAGACATCGTCTGAAACGGCGCTACTGCCGTCATAGACCGCGGCAAGTCTCGCTCAGGGGGGAGGTGTTTTTTCCGACCACCGCATTCCGTTGGCATGGAACAGCCTCTCTCTCGCCGTCGGCTTCTCCAGACAACCGGTGCCGGAATGGCCGCTCTCACGACGGGTACCGCCGGCTGTCTCGGATTCGGTGGCTCTTCCTCGGATTCGCTCACGCTGGGAACGCTCAACGTCTTCCCGATGATGCAGTATTTCGTCATCGACCAGCAGGGCTGGTACGACGAACTCGACACGGACATCGAGGTCAAGACCTTCGGCGGCGGGCCGCCGCTGGTACAGGCGTACGCGTCGGGGAATCTCGACCTCGCGTACGTGGGCATCAGTCCCGGTCTCGTCGCCATCGCCAACGGCGTCGCCTCGAAGGTCGTCGCGGCGAACGTCCTCGAACCGAACGTCATGGTCGGCAGCAGCGAGTTCCGGTCGTACTGGAACGACCACGGCGCGGACGCCTTCCAGCGGTTCCGTAACGACAAGGGGCGCAAACCGCGCTTTGCGACGCTGCCCTCCGGGTCGACGCCCGACGTGTTCCTCCGCTACTGGATTACGGAAGTGCTCGGCCTGAGCCTCGACGTCGTGGAGATCTCCGGCCAGAGCCCGAGCGCACTGCAGTCGACGCTGTCGACGGGCAACGCCGACGCCGGCAGCGCCATCGAGCCGATTCCGACGGCGCTCCAGGAGAACCCCGACACGGACATGGAGCCGTTCAAATATGCCGGCGACATCATGCCCGGCCAACCGGGCGCGGTGCTCCAGCCGTCACAGTCGCTCGTCGACGACGACCCGGAACTGGTCCGCAACCTCGTCGAGATTCACATCCGCGCGACGGAGTTCATCACGGAGAATCGTCAAGAGGCCGCCGACATGGCGAGTTCGGTCGTCGGGTCGGACATCCTCTCCCAGAGCGTTGCGACGAAGGCAATCAACTCGCCGGCCTCGACGTTCATCTCGGACCCACATCGCATCGTCGAGAAGTCGCTCGTGTACAACGAGTTCCACCAGCAACTCGGCTCGGTCGACGACGACCTCTCGGAAGACGACGTCTTCGACCATAGCTTCTACGACGAGGTGAGCGGGGGTGAGTAACGTCGAACCGGAGACGTTCGACGTCTTCGGGACAGACGCTTTCCAAATCGGAAAGCTCCGAAATCTGGCCCTTCAGCTGGGCTCGCTCGCTGTCTTCGTCGGCCTCTGGTGGGGGATGGCACTCGTCACGCCGCGAACGCTGTTGCCGCGGCCGCCTGCGGTCCTCGACGTGCTCGTCCAGGACATCAGTTCCGGGCAGATGTTCGTGCTCATCCTCCAGAGTCTGGGCCACTACATCCCCGGTCTGCTCATCGGCTCGGCGCTGGGCATGGCCGTCGGCGTGCTCGTCGGCTGGTCGTCGCTGGCCGAACAGACCGTCGGCACCGTCGCCGGCCTGCTGCGACCGGTCCCGCCGCTGGCGTGGATTCCGTTCGCTATCATCTGGTTCGGGCTCAACGACCGCGGTGCCGCCTTCATCATCGCAATCGTCGCCTTCTGGATCAACTACTACAACGCCGAGAGCGGCGTCCGTGACGTCGACCAGAGCCTGCTCGAAGTCGGGCAGTCGCTCGGGACGAAATCCGACCTCGGACTCATCCGCCGTATCGTCTTGCCCTCGGCGACGCCGGAGCTTTTCACCGGATTCCGCACTGCGGCCGGGCAGGCGTGGATGGTGATGGTCGCGGCCGAACTCCTCGGTGTCCCCGGCATCGGGAAACACCTCTGGGACGCCGCGAACTTCCTGCAGATGCCCGTCGTCATCGCCTACATGCTCGTCATCGGCGTGCTCTTCTTGCTCTCGGACAGACTCATCAAACTCGTCGAAACGCGCGTTCTGAACTGGCGGTGACTCGATATGGGAACAGAACCAACCAGCGCACACAGCACCGACACGCCGGAAATCGCCGTCGACCGCGTCTCGAAGACCTATCAGAGCGAGCGGGGTGCCGTTCGGGCACTCGACGACGTGGACTTCGACGTGCAGGCCGGCGAGTTCGTCTCCATCGTCGGCCCTTCCGGCTGTGGGAAATCGACCGCCTTCCGCATCATCGCCGGACTGGAATCACCCACCGAGGGCGACGTCTGCGTCGGCGGCACGCCGGTCACCGGACCCGGCCCCGACCGGGGGATGGTCTTCCAGGACGACGCGCTCTTCCCGTGGCGGACGGTGGCGAAAAACGTCGCCTACGGACTCGAAGAAGTCGGCCCGCCAGAGGGTTCGACCATCGACGAGCGCGTCGACTACTGTCTTGACCTCGTCGGTCTCTCTGAGAAAGCCGACGCCTTCCCGAAGGAGCTTTCCGGCGGGCAGCGCCAGCGTGTGGGAATCGCGCGGGCGCTCGCGGTCGACCCCCCGATTCTCCTGATGGACGAACCCTTCGGCAGCGTCGACGCCCGGACGAAGACGACGCTGCACCGCGAACTCCTCGATATCTGGATGGAGACCGAGAAGACCATCTGTTTCGTGACCCACGACATCGAGGAAGCGGTCTACCTCTCGGACCGCATCGTCGTCTTCTCTGGCGGGCCGGGCACTGTCTTAGACGAGATACCGGTCCCGCTCGACCGCCCGCGCGACCGCACCGGTGACGCGTTTACCGACATCAAAGCCGACGTGCTCGCATATTTCGAGGGCGAAGAGAACTAACGGACTGCGGTGTGCTCAGACCGAGACGGTGTCGCCAATCCCCGGCGCGCTCGTCTCGAATCCCTCTCCGCGGAGTTCGTCTGCGAACTGTTCACAGCGGTCGCCGTGATTGACCAGTATCGGGGTGTCGCGATAGGACTCGAGAAACGAGCGCAGACCATCTTGGTCGGTATGCGCGGAGAAGTCGTATTGCTCTACCTGCGCACTGATCGGCATCACTCGACCATCGATCTCCGCACGCCCGGTCTCCAGTAACTCTCGCCCGGGTGTTCCCTCAACCTGGTACCCCGTCATAGCTATCTTGTTGACTGGCCGGCCACGAATCGCCGGAATGTACGTCATTGCTGGGCCCCCAGAAAGCATACCGCTAGTGGTGATGATAGCCACATTCTTTTCGGCAATCCGTTTGCGTTGCCCATCTCTCCCGGTGACGAATCGAGCATGTGACTTTGCTCGCCGAAGTGCCTCCCCATCACGGAGGAAGGCCGGATACTGGCGAAGCGTCTCAGTCACCTGCTTGCCCATCCCGTCGACGTAACAGGGGATGTCGTGCGCCTCACAGATCAGCATCATCTCCTGCGTACGCCCGATTGCAAAGGCAGGAATGACAACCGTGCCCCCCTCCCACAAGGTCGTTCTGACACTCGTGGCAAACTGCTCTTCCAGGTCTTCTCTATTTCCGTGCGTGACATCGGAATACGTGCTCTCACAGACGACCACGTCCGCGGCAGGCCGAGCGGTCGTTCCTGCGACGAGTCGCTGATCCTCGGTGTGAAAATCGCCCGTGTACAGTAGTCGTATGTCTCCATCGTCAATCAGCACATGCGCGCTCCCGGGGATGTGGCCGGCATTATAGAAGGTGATCTGGTGATCTGCCGCTTCGAATGTCTCACGGTAGCCGTGTGTTTCGGAAACCTGGGTGACGCGTTTGATTTCTTCTTCGGTGAACGGACAATTGTACGTACCGCCATGGAGCTTGAGCGTATCACGAGCGAGTGTGAGCGCGAGTTCGCGCGTGGGCGGCGTCCAGTGGATCGGTGGTCGATCATCGCCTGAGAGGAGCGATGGGAGCGCCCCGACATGATCGAGATGGCCGTGACTGGCGACGACTGCGTCGGGACTGGGCGATTCCACGGGAAACTGTGGTGGGGTGGCGCTTTTCATTCCGTAATCCAGCAGGAGAGAACCGTTGACGAGAACAGCACTACGCCCAACCTCCTCAGCCCCACCCAGAAACCGAATGTCCATTTGAGATGACTATGCTTGGGGACTGTTTGGATGCGTCGGAATAGTCGTAGCAAACCTACTTACTGCTATCTGTCTGAGCGAGAAAATCCAGTCCAAGACCGACAACGTCTCCGCGGCCGCCGAGGAACAGGCCGCGGAACTGAACGAGGTCACCGAGCGAGCCAACGACCTCCAGCGGTACGCCCAGTCGCTCCGTGACATCCTCGACTGCTTCGAGACTGATACGGATTGCTGTAACTTTTTACCGGGACAACCGCACGCAATCGTGCAGTCGATCCGGTACAGGCTTACAGCAATCCGTATGAAGCCGAACACAAGTTCGATTTCTCGGTCGGTCCGACCGGCAGCGGCGGTCCGGCCGGCGGGAGCGAAGAGGAAAAAGAGGAAGCCGCCGACTCCTGTTTCGACGCGCTCGGTCCGTGGACTGTTTTCTGTCTTCGACCCGAACGACCGACGATGACGCGTACTGCACTCGTCACTGGCGCCAGCGGCGGCATCGGAAGGGCGACGGCACGGAACCTCGGGGCTGACCACGACGTGGTCGTCCACTACAACAGCGACCAGGAGAGCGCCGAGGCTGTCGCGGCCGACGTCCGAGACCAAGGGCAGGACGCTCTCGTCGCTCAGTGTGACGTCAGCGACCCCGAAGCGGTCACGGCGATGGTCGAGGACGTACGCGAGCAACTCGGCGCTATCGACGCCCTCGTCAACAACGCCGCCGTGTTGCACGAGGCACCGCTTGAAGAGGCCGACGACGAGACGATTCAACAGACCCTCCGTGTCAACCTCGAAGGAGCAGTCTACTGTACCCGTGCCGTGCTGCCTGCCATGCGCAAACAGGGCGAGGGACGGATTGTCAACATCTCCTCGACCGCCGGGACGGACGGGAGTCCGACCGACGTGGCCTACGGCGCGTCGAAGAGCGGGCTTCTCGGTCTCACAAAGTCACTGGCGAAACAGTACACCGAGGACGGTATCCGCACGAACGCCGTCGCACCGGGGCCGGTCAAGACGGAGATGTTCGCGGAAGAGCGACGCCCCGACGTGCGGGACATCTCACCGCTGGACCGTCTGGTCGAACCCGACGAGGTAGCTGAGGCCGTCCGGACCTTCGCCACGACGTCTGCGATGACCGGCCAGACGCTCGTCGTCGACGGCGGCATCCGTCTCTGAGCCGCCGGGCCGTTTTGCGGTTCGCGTGACTCGTTCACGGGGACCGATATCACGAGAAACCACGGCTTTCTTGAGGCTCAGTCGATGGAAACCGACCGTGTCTGACACAACAGCGCCGGGTATCTCCCGACGGAGGTATCTCAGTGGTATCGGTGTCGCAGGTACTGTCGGTCTCGCCGGGTGTCTCAGTGGCATCAGAAACGGAGGTGGGGAGTCCTCGAGCACGTTCAAGTACGGGACTGTCGGCTCCGAGAGCGCCAACGGCATGGGCAACGTTGACCCGTACGGTGCCTGGACGCTTGCCGACCGACTGGCGGAGAAGTCCGATGGCGACGTGAAAATGGACATCATCGGTGACTCGCAAGTCTGTGGCGAGTCGGACTGCATCGGGAAGATCCGCAACGACATCGTCCAGGCGGGCACGACCTCGGTCGGGAACACGACGAAGTTCTCGCCGGAGAACAACATCTGGGCGCTGCCGTACCTGTTCCCGCCGGACAACCGCGCCGCACTCTCGTATGGCATCTTCAGCGAGACGGCGTGGAAGCGGTTCTGGGTCCCCTTCGCCAAGCAGTACAACTACGTTCCGTTCATCGGCTATCCGGCCCAGCATCGGGTCATCCACATCGGCCAGTCCGGTGCGAAACAGGTCGACGGGGAGCGCGTCACCACGCCCGACCAGATAGAGGGAATGGATATTCGCCGGACTGTCTCTCGAATTCCCGCGAAGGCAATCACCGAGTGGGGTGGCACCCCCGTCAAGGTCAGCTGGGGTGATGCCATTCAGGGGCTCAAATCGGGCCTCATCGGCGGTATGGAGACGTGGCTGACGAACGTCGCTGCTTACGGAATGCTTCCCTCGCTCGACCAAACCGTGCTGAATAACTGGTCGCTCGGCATCGAGATGAGCTGGGCCAACGTCGACTGGCTCAAGAGCCTCTCCGACGAGCACCGGTCGCTCGTCGCTCAGGAGAGTGAACGGGTCACAGAAGAACTCGTCCACAACACCGAGGAGGTCATCGCCGACCGCGCCGGTGCCGTCCAAGAACCGCCCGAGGGAACGGACTACGGAAAAAGCAATATCAAGGTCAACGTTCCGTCCGAAAGCGAACTCGAGCAGTGGAAAGACGCCACCGCCTACAAGCGAAACTCCGACCTCTACAGCAAGACTTTCGAGCAGGCCGGCACCCTGCTGGGAGGTCCCGACGCGGCGCGGGACTTCGTGGACAGTATCTACGAACTGACTCGGAGTTCGTCGGCTCCCGAATCGACTGCGGACTTCACCCTCACGTCCTGGTGGGACGACCACCTCGACGAAATCTAAGTATGTCCCCGCTTCTCGATTCAGAGTCAGCACCGCTTCCCCAGCGACACCTGTCGCGGCTCCGCGACTTGGAGAAGAATCTCGAATCGTATCTCGCTATGGGGTTTATTCTCCTCTATGCCGTGCTCGTCGTCTACAAGATTCTCAGCCGCCTCCTGTTCGACGCCTACTCATTCGTCTGGCTTCAGGAGGTCATTATCGGGCTGTTCGTCTGGGCGGCGTGGCTGTCAACGGCGAGTCTCGTTCGCTCCGACGACCACATCCGGTTTTCGGCTGTCATCAAACGGCTCCCTCGCTGGGGCGTCTACGGCGTCTACTGTATCGAGTGGCTGCTCTGGTTGACGCTCTCGGGCGTCATCGTCCAGTACTCGCTGCGCTACATCGGGCAGTCCGTCCGGTCGGGCACCACGATTACCGGAACCCCGATTCCGGAGTATCTTCTCTATCTCTCCGTCACCGTGGGGTTCGCGCTCGTATTTGTCCGGACCTTCCAGCAGTTCGTTATCGTGACCCGCAAGTACCGCGCCGGTGAGGAGTTGCTGACCGGCAGTGATCTCGGGAGTGAGTGACGATGTTGGGTTTCCTCGAGGGGAACATCCTCATCGTCCTGACGATTATCGCCGTGGCCCTGTTCCTCCTCGGCGTGCGCATCCTGCTCGTGTTTGGCGTGTGGGCTTTGGGCTATGCAATCACGCATACGCTGTTCCCACCGATCAACATGCCCATCGTGGCCTACGAGTCACTGAACTCTTTCCCGTGGGTCGCCATCCCGCTTTTCGTCATCGTCGGCTCGCTTATCAACGAGTTCGGCATCTCTGAAGACATCGTTGAGTTCACCAACGCCGTCGCCGGTTGGCTGCCAGGCACTATCGGCAACACCGCTATCTACACGGCCGGCGTGTTCTCGGCGATCACCGGCTCGAACGAGGCGACGACCGCTTCCGTCGGCGAGGCACTGTACGACGAACTACGGGAAGAGGGATACTCCGACACATTCGCCGCGGCGACGGTCGCTTCCGGCGGCACGGTCGGTATCATCATTCCGCCGAGCGTCCTCTTTATAATCTACGGCGTCACCTTCGACGTGCCGGTGACGGACCTGTTCATGGCGGGCATCGTCCCCGGTATCGGAATGTTGCTCGTCCTCTCGGCGTATTGTAGTTACACGGCCCACAAGAACGGCTACGGCGTCAAGGACTTCGACTTTGAGGCGACCCGCGTCGTGCGAGCAGCGTGGCGGGCCAAACACGCCTTCGTCACTGTCGCACTGCTCGTTGGTGGCGTCCTCGCCGGTCTGTTCACCCCTTCGGAGTCGGCTGGCATCGCCTTCGCGTACATCCTCGTGACTGGTACCCTTACCGGCCGACTCGGGGACCGCAGTCAGGTCGTCAGCGCACTCCAGCAAGGTGTCACACTGACTGGTATCACTGTCCCGCTGTACGTTATGTCGGTGATGGTCCAGCAGAACCTCTCCTATGAGGGCGTCCAAGAGGTCGTTGCCGGCCTCATCGCCGGCCTCCCCACGGAGTGGCTCATCATCTCGGCGATGGTGGCACTGATGCTGTTCACCGGATCGGTGCTCGCGTCGCTTCCGAACATGATTATCACCGCCCCGCTGTTGGCCCCCATCGCCACCGGAACGCTCGGGTTGCATCCTATTACATGGGGCGTCGTGTTCATGATGAGCGACGCTATCGGGTTCATCACCCCGCCATACGGATTGAACCTCTTCGTCATCAGCGAACTGACTGACCAGGAGTACATGCGCGTCGCGGTCGCTGCTGTCCCGTATCTCCTGCTGTTGATCGGAGTCTGGCTACTCTTTTTCCTCTTCCCCGGACTCAACGTTCTCTCGCCCGTCTGACGGGCACCACTTCTTTCCCCGCTGCGAGCACGCACCGATAAGCTCACAACACGTTTTCGTGATGTAGAGCGTCTACAAACGAATGTTCGTTACTTCCCGAACGGGTCAAGAAAGTGCTGCCTAAACTCGATAAAATAACCACTTTCTGTATGATTTGACGGTCAGTCTCTGCTGCTACTGCGGAGTAGATCAAGGCAGATCCAATTCATTGCTCCGAACAGACAAGGTAGGCCGCATCTCGACGGGATTTGCCGACAGGTGTTGCTCACCGCCCAACGGACAGTCCGTGGGCTGACTCCGGTCAGCCCGCGGCCGCTGCCTGTGACGCTGGCACACCAACCCCGTTCGCTTTGATCTTCTACCGGGTCGTAACCCTTCTTCCAGCTCGTTACGGATCCAATCACAGAATGTCTTGAACGTGAACTCACCCTCTATCTTGCATGCTAGCCCTCATCTATGTCAGCTACTCGATAATTCTTTCACAAAACCCGGGAAGAGACTATACACGATCTGTTCCAGGCGGCTGTGTCGGCTTATGTGGCATTGGGAACGCGGTTCGAAAACGTCGAGAATCCTCCCGTTCGCCGATTTATTTCTGACTTATAAACTCCCTCAATATCCCTTATAAGTGATATTGTCGGCGAGTATCCATCACCACGCCGTCTTTCGATTTTGGGAATTAGAGTACTAGTATATCTTCACCACCGAGCATCCCGCTGGTGGTAACGATGGCGGCCTTCTGTTCGGTGATTCGTTTGCGCTGGCCGTCGCGGCCGTCGACGACGCGAGCGTGTCCCGCGGCACGCTTGAGCGTCCCCATCGCGGACGAACGCCGGGTGGCGGCGGAGCATCTCCGTCACCTCGACGCCCATCCCGTCGACGTAACAGGGGATGTCGTACTCCTCGCAGATGAGCAGCATCTCCTGGGTGCGCCCGATGGCAAAGGCGGGGACGACGACGGTACCACCCGCCCAGAGGGTCGTCTCGACGCTCTGGACGAACCGCTGTTCGACGGTCGCGCGTTCCTCGTGGGTCACGTTCGAAGGGGGACTCTCACAGAGCACGACGTCGGTGTCGGGACGGGCGGTCGTTTCCGAGATGAGGCGCCGTCCGCCGGTGTCGACGTCGCCGAGACTGACGACGGCATCGCTGTCGAGGGTGGCGACAGCATCGCTGTCGAAGATAGCGACGGCATCGCGGTCCGTCTCTCGTCGCCTCGGTAGTCCGACAGACCACTCTCGCGGGGTGGGACTGGGCGCAGTACATATGTGGCTGCCCGATACAGTTCTGGTACGAAGCTATGTTTCCGAAGGGACGGGGAGGGCGCATCGTGGTGTTTGTCAGTGCCTACCTCATGCTTTCGGTCCCGCCGTATCTGGCGCTCAACTGGGACGTTGTCCTCAGAGTGCTCGACCAGTCGTTCCCGCCGAGTCCGTTCGCGGTGGGCGCCGTCGCGGTGGCGGCGGTCATCATCCTCGCAGCGCTCGTCCGTGCCTCGGAGGGCGTCGACCGGTACGCGCAGTTTCTCCTCGCCCCGACCGACTGGCTCTCGATACTCATCGGGCTGGCGTTCATTCTCGCGGGCGCGTCCTGGTGGGCCGTCCCGGAGATAATCTTGGAGTGGTTTGGCCGCATCGAGTTGAACGTGCTGTACTTTCTGGTCTTTCTCGCGCACGTTCCGATGTTGCTCTTTCTCTCGTTGATGACGGCGGTCGGGTTCGCCCAGCGAGAGGCAGAGAACCGCTAGAAGAGAGCGTCGACCATGCCGTCGACGTACTGCATCTCGTCTTCGTTGATGCCGTGGCCCATCCCCTCGTAGATACGCTCTTCGACGTCGGCGTTCAGTCGCTCGAAGGTCTCGGTCGTGATGTGGACGCGCTCGACGGGGATGTGGGGGTCGACGTCGCTACACCCGACGAAGTACGGGGTCTCTTCGAGGTCGCCCTCGTAGTCGTCTGGGTCGACAGTCTGGCCGATGAGGCCGCCGGAGAAGGCGACGGCACCGCCGTACTGTCGCGGGTTGCGCGCGACGAACTCGCTGGCGAGACAGCCGCCCTGCGAGAAGCCGAGGACGAGGACCCGCTCTGGGGGAATACCGGCGTCCGCGGCCGTCTGGACCGCGTTCTCGACGGCGGCCAGTCCGGAGGTGCGGCCGGGTTCGTTCTTCTCGACGGGTTCGAGAAACGAGTGGGGGTACCAGGTGTTGTTGGCGGCCTGCGGTGCCAGGATTGCGAGGCCGTCCTGGTGGAGTCGGCCGACCGTGTTGACGATGCTCTGTGCCGTCGCGCCGCGGCCGTGGACGGCGACCAGCGCCGCCTCGGCGTCGTCGAGGTCCGTGCCGCCAGTCACGAGCGGCTGGTCCTGGTGGGGTCCGGTCATGATATGGTGAAGGCGAGGGGAGCCATTCCAATGAGTGTGTGGGGGGTCACAGTCCGATGGCGACGGTGTAGGCCCACGCCTCTCCACTGATTGCGAGGACGAACAGTGCCCCACCGGCCAGTTCGACGTTTTTCATGAAGTGTGTCATCTCGTCCTGTGCCTGCTCTTCCGGGACGGCCCAGAAGTCGTGGAAGACGACTGCGGAGGCAAGCAGGAAGACGGCGACTGCACCTGCCGCGAGGGTGGGGAACACGCCCAGCACGATAGCGAGCCCGCCAGCGACGAGCAACACGCCGGATGCGACGACGCCGAATCTGGGCGCTGGCAACCCCTTGGCCGCCGCGTAGCCGCTCATCGAATCGACGTTCTGGAAGTGATTCAGTCCCTGAAACGCCAGGATACCGCCAAAGAGGATGCGACCGACCAGTAGGACGATGCCGGCCAGTCCCGCGTCGAGTGCCATCAGTCCCGCCCCTCCGTCCCTGTCGAATCGCTCGCGCTCGATACCGTCTGTAGCTGTATCGTGGTGTGAGTCATTACAGTACCTCCTTTGACTCCGACACAAATATACTTAATCTGATACCAATGTAACCGGGTGGCCGGGATGCCTGCGGGTGACACCGATGTTATCGTGGCATTCTGCTACCTGGTTACGACGTGTTACCTGGTTCGAATACGAATCTTAATGGGTGTCGACGGTGAATACTGTCCAATGGCAGCAGAAAGTACGCAGCAAGAACGCGACGTGTTCGAGGACGACGGGCCGTGTGCGGTCGTCGATTCGATGGAGCAGATTGGCTCGCAGTGGCGACTCATCGTCCTGCACGAACTCCAGTCGGGCGAACAGCGGTTCAACGAACTCAAAGAGTCGACTGACGCGAGTTCGCGCACGCTCTCGCGTGTCCTCGACGACCTCCAGGAACTGGATTTCGTCGACCGCCGGATGGAGGCCGACGCGCCCGTCGCCACCTACTACTCGCTGACGCAGAAGGGACGCTCTCTCTGTCCCGTCTTCGACGCCATCGAATCGTGGGCCGACGAGTGGGTCGACGTCGGGACCCGCGAGGACTGACTACTCCGTCACCGACCCGACAGCTGATTTTCGCCGCCGGTAGTGGTCGAGTGCCCGGAACGCAACGAGGTAGCCCGGGATAGCGACGAGAACCGCGAGGACGAGATTCCCGACGAGCAGTCGGACGAACACGTCAGGCGCGGCCGTCAGCGAGGCGTCCGTAAGCGCGACACCCTCGACCGGCCCGAGCAACACGAAGCCAAGCGCCAGCCCGGCGACGTACACCGCTGGCTTCACGAGCGGGTTACAGACGAGGACGGCCGCGACGACGGCCAGCCGATTGATGCGCTCGACGACTCCCGACACCGCGAGCAAAAGCGTCGGTCCCACGCCGACCGTCGGGAGCATCGCGACAAAGAGGCCGAGGCTGAAGGTCCGCGCGACGCGTTCGGTGCTGTGTCGCTCGGCGAAGGCGTGTCGCAGCAGTTGCGTGGCCTGCCTGACCGTCCGACGGAACCGCCCGCGCGGGTCAATTCCCATTCGAACGGAGTGTCGTGGTGAGAACTGATATGTGTCACGGTCACAGCGAGAGCTGTTCGCGCGCCTGCGTGGGCGTTGCGACCGGCCGCCCGAGCAGATTCGCGAGGTCTACGACTCGCTCGACGAGTTGGGCGTTGCTCGTTGCGAGTTCCCCGCGCCGGACGTAGACGTTGTCCTCCAGCCCGACGCGGACGTTCCCGCCAAAGAGCAGCCCCAGCGCGGCGAAGGGCAACTGGTGGCGACCGAACCCGAGCGTGTTGAACTGCGTGCCCTCCGGTAGATTGTCGATGGCGTTCAGGAAGTTCTGCGGACGGGGGCGTGTCAGCCCACCCGGACCGAAGATGAGCGTCGCATAGAGGGGGTCGGCCAGGTCCCGGCGGTCCAGCAGCCCGTGTACCTCGTTGATGTGGCCGTCGTTGAACACCTCCAGTTCGGGTTTGATACCCCGGTCGACCATCTCGGCGTGCAGCGAGTCGACGAGCCCGCGCGTGTTCTCGCTGGTGAGGTGGTCGTAGCGGTTCAGCGGGCCCATGTCGAGCGAGGCCATCTCCGGTGGTGGGTCGGTCCGCAGCGGCGCGTGGCGCAACTCGTCGGGCGCGCCGGTGCCGCCCGTCGAGTGCTGGATGACGATATCGTCCGTGGACTGACGGACGGCATCGTCGATTTCTTGGAACCGCTCGGTCGCGAACGCTCGCTCGCCGTTGGGCCGGCGCGCGTGGAGGTGGACGACGGCCGCCCCTGCCTCTTCGACTTCGGCCGCGGCCTGTCCAATCTCCTCGGGCGTTTCCGGAATCGCCGGGTTGGCCTCTTTTCCTTGGATGCCACCAGTCAGTGCGGCCGTGACGACGACGGGCCGCCCGGTGAGATACTGGTCGTAGCTCATGGGTCTCCTCCCGCCTGGGCGTCCGTCCTGCCGTCGCCTGCGTGCTCGCGGTATATCTCACAATCTGTCGTGTGTTCTAGGTCGTAGCGGTCGTTACAGATGTCAGCGCGCATCGGCTGGACGAACTCCCCGACGACGGTGCAAAAGGCCCGCTCGGTGTCGAACCGATGGTCGTCACTTTCGGCGCGATAGGTCAGGTGCGGGCAGGTCATGCACTCGATTGGACGTGTCCTGAGTTAACTATTCGGTGGAGTATCACCGGTGTCACCCGGTGGCGGGACCGTTGGCAAACAATCACCCGTCACCGTCCCGTACACCGCCGTATGTCACCAGCGACGCCAGGCATCCAGGATGTGACCGCAGTCGTCAGCGACGACGCAAACGCCCAGTTCGACGGCCCACCGGTCGGCGGTGACTGACTGATGACCGGGAACCACACCGACATCGCCGTGCTGTCCCGCGTGTCCGACCCGTTCCGGTTCGAGTACGACGCGCCCACGCTCCGCTGTGGTCGCGATAGCGCCCGCCAACTCGGCGACGAACTCGCCGCAAACGGGTTCGAGCGCGCGCTCGTCGTGTGCGGGCAGACTGTCGGCGCCACGCCCGCGGTCATCGACCCCGTTCGCGAGGGGCTGGGCGACCGACTCGCAGGCGTCTTCGCCGAGACGACGCCCGAAAAACGGCTGGCGACTGCCGCCGACGCTGTCGACCGACTGCGCGACGTGGACGCCGACTGCATCGTCGCACTCGGTGGTGGGAGCAGTCTCGACGTGGCAAAACAGGCAAGCGTGCTCGCCGCGCGCGTGACAGCCGACGGTGAGACGCCGGCCGACACCTACGCCGCCGCGGGGACGGAGTTCGCAGAGACTGGCACACTCTCCGTGCCCGACGAGGGGCTGGTCCCCATCGTTGCCGTCCCGACGACGCTGGCCGGCGCCGACGTCTCCCAGGTTGCGGGGCTGACCGCGACGCCAGCGGGCGGACTCGTCTCGGCGCCGGTAAGCGGTGGTATCTCCGTTGCCGGACTGATGCCGGCGGCCGTCGTCGCCGACCCCGCGCTCGTCGCGACGACACCCGACGACGTGCTTGCGGCGTCGGCGATGAACGGTTTCGACAAAGGTATCGAGACGCTCTATGCCAGCACTGCGACGCCGGTCACCGACGCCACCGCGGTCCGCGGACTCTCGCTGTTTCAGGACGGACTACTCGCGTTCGGGGACGACTCTCGCGAGGAGTGGGTGTACGACGCGCTCGTCCGCGGGTGTCTCCTCGTCCAGTATGGCATCTCCCGGCCGGGTGTGGGAACACTTTCGCTTATTCACGCGCTCGGTCACGGCCTGACCCGGACCTACCCCGTCCAGCAGGGCGCGGCCCACGCCGTCGTCGCCCCGCACGCGCTCGCCTATCTCTTCGAGCAGGTCGACGGCCGCCGGGACTTGCTCGCCGACGCGTTCGACGTTGCCGACGCCGACGAGACGGCCGGGGCAATCGTCGACGCCGTCTCGGACGTCCGGGACGCGCTCGGCCTGCCGGCCCGACTCCGCGACGTTGACGGCCCCGGCCCCGACGAATTTCCGTCGGTCGCAAAGGCTGTCCTCGCGGATAGTTTCATGGCCAACGCCCCGGCCGGGCTGGACGCCACCGAGAGTGACATCGAGGGTGTGCTAGAAGACGCCTGGTGACCACAGCCCAGTCTGTCAGTTCAGACCAGCGGCGTGGTGACGTGCTGGTGGGCGGCGGAGTGACACTCCCGACAGAGCGTCACCACGTTGTCGGGTGCAACGACGCCGCCGTGCTGTGGCGTGACGACGAAGTGCGCTTCGAGTGTCACGCTGCCGACGTCGAGGTCGATACCGCAGTTCCGACAGGTCCGCCCGTCACGCTCGAACACCGTCTCACGGAGTCTTTCCCACGTCTCCACGTCGCTGGCCGTCCCACCCTCGTCGACGTCGTCGATTGCCGACTCGATGGTGAGGTCCGTCGAGTGAGTGATGACGACCGCTCTCTCCGGGTCCGTTTCGACCACTTCGAGCGGTCGCCAGCTGCCGACCACGACGCCGAAGGGCTCCTGTGGGCCGACCATCACCCAGCGCCGCTCGCCGGTGAGCATCGGCGTGTCGAATAGCTTGTTGGTCACTTGCGCGGCGTGGCTGGTGTCTATCGGACAACACTGTGGTGTGGCCGGCCGGACCGTCACGGTGTCGGCCTCGGCGGTCGCGACAGGTTCGATGTCGACGGATTCCTCCGGCTCCACGCCGGCGTTCTGTCGCGTGAACCCGCCGATGCGGACTGCCTCGACTGCTTTGTCGTCTGCTCGTTGTCGCTCGACGGTCACGACAGTCTGGTCGTCGCCTTCGAGCGTGATCGCGTCGCCGCGCTCGACGCCGAGACTGTCCATCGCCGCGCTGTCGAGGTGGGCGACCGCTCGTCCCCTGGCCGAGTCGTACGCTTGCTCGACCTGCAGTGTCTCCCGGGCCATACCGCCCGTTCGGGGCGCGATGGCAAAAACGCGTCCCCCGGTAGCGTTTTCACCGCCGCCTCTCTCAGACGAGGTATGGTCGCGGATACCTTCGTCGAACTCGTCGGGACGGACCCGGTGGTCCAGGGGCTTGTCGGAGGTATCGTCATCGCGGCGATGAACCTCTTTGGAGCGTCGCTGGTGCTCGTCTGGCGCAATCCCAGCGAACGCGCACTCGATGCCGCCCTCGGGTTCGCGGCTGGCGTGATGCTCGCGGCCAGTTTCACGAGCCTCATCCTCCCCGGCATCGAGGCGACGCCCGGTGGCAGTCCGGTCCCGGTCCTCGCCGGTGTCCTCCTCGGGGCGGCGTTTCTCGACCGCGCGGACGTGCTCGTCCCCCACGCCCACTACCTGTTGACCGGCAAGCGTCGGTCCGACGCCGCCGACCCGCCGGACACCCTGCCGATTTCCGAGGAGCGACTCGCGTCGCTCGTTCTGTTCGTCCTCGCGATTACCCTCCACAACATGCCGGAGGGCCTCTCTGTCGGCGTCGGCTTCGGGTCCGGAAACGTTGAAAACGCACTCGCGTTGATGCTCGCCATCGGGATTCAGAACATCCCCGAAGGGCTGGCCGTCTCCGTCGCCGCCGTCAACGCCGGCCTGGACCGCCGGGCCTACGCCGCCTTCGCCGGCATCCGCGCAGGCGTCGTCGAGATACCACTCGCCGTCTTCGGAGCCGTTGCAGTGACACTTGCTGCCGGCATCCTGCCCTACGCGATGGGGTTTGCGGCTGGCGCGATGCTGTTTGTCATCGGCGACGAAATCATCCCCGAGACCCACAGACACGGCCACGAGCGCGTCGCGACGCTGGGGCTCATGCTGGGTATCGTGGTCATGCTCTACCTCGACGTATCGCTCGCTGCCTGAAACCAACTCGCACGCTGCCAGCAAACCATGCCGTTTTCAACCCTGGGCCTCCTCTGTTCACATATGGGTTTTGGGAGCTACGATGAATCCGAACAGAAAGACCAGGACGCAAGCGACGTGGACGACAACGATGCCGTAACCGTCCACGAGAACACACACGATGGCGACATCTCGTTCGAGTCCGATGCGTCCCAGGACGAACTCCTGGACCAGCTCGACGAGATGAAATAACGGGCGTCGTTCGGGTCCCGCCGTTCGCCGGGACGCTGCCGGTCCGTCCGATGCAGTCTGGCTGTTTCCTCGACGTTTCTTCTGTTCCGACAGCGACTGGCTCTCACTTCTCGGCGACAATCCCGCTGTCCGGCCGCTACTCGCGCTCTCGGTGCCACAAAAACCGGACGATATTGCTTACTTTCCTGGGCCGTTCGTGTACTTCGTGGTCTGTCTCGACAGCCAGTAGCGGCAGTTCAGGACACTTTCCGGGCGTTTCTGGTGTTTGTTGACGCCGCGGGTCGGTCCAGTGAGGTGACTGGGTGGCGTGTGTGAACGCCCGCCACTGACGGCTGCCGGACACGTCCTGTCCTGCGGTTTGGGATACAGGACAGCGCGCGAGCGCTCGCGCGCCTCGCCGAGACGCGTTCGTCCGTGGCCGACGCTCGTCAGAGATAGCAGAACCAGTTGCCGGTAAACGGGAGTCAGGGTAGTGTTTACAGGTGGACTCGCTGTTAAGTAAACCGGTGTATAATGGAGGCGTGATGGCAAACAGGTCCGCGCCAGTCGGCGACGGCGGGCGTGGCACCATCGAGGAGCACAACATATGACGACGACACCAGACCCAAAGCAGGACGAAGAGGCGACGACAGACCATCTCGACGACGTTGATGACGGGTGTGGCTGTGCAGAGGTCTGGGAGCACCTCTCCGAGCAGCGCGACGCCGACGATTAGGGTTTTGTTCGTGCCGCCCATACACCAGACCGATGAGTGAGGACGGGCCGGACCAATCTCCGCCCACAGACCGTGAGTCACCGGTCGGCGCACCCGTTATTCGCGGCGACCCGACGCTCACCGGCGAACACGCACAACAGGCCGTAGCCTTCGACCCCGAGGACGCCGAGAGCCTCGCGCTCGCCGCTGAGACGGTGGCTGCGTTCGCACAGAACACCGCCGGCGCCGACGACAACGTCATCATGTTGCGCGGCGCGGCGGCGTGTGCCGCCCTGGTTCGGGGCGAGGGCTCGTACAAGGCCGCCGCCGAGCGCGCGGGCGGCGACGTGACGGTGTCCTTTATCCGGAAATGGTCGCGCGTACACGACCTGCCACAGTCGATTCGCCGCCACGTCGCCCGGGGTGACATCGCGCCGACCGCCGCCAAACACATCGCGCGCGTCTCCGGTGAGGCCCGACTGCACCTCGCGTGGGCGGTCCTCGACCACGACCTGACCGTCCGACAGGTCCGGTCGGTCGCCAGCGCCGTCAACGACGGGACCGACATCGAGCGTGCGCTCACCCAGGAGGGTATTCCCCTCGGCGAGTTGGTCGTTCAACTCCCGGCCGACGTGTACTGTGAACTCCGCCGACGGGCGTCGCTGGACGACGCACCGCCGGGTGAGCTTATCGCCGATGCGCTGTTGGCGCAGTTCGACGAATCGTAACTACTTAGCCGCCGCAATCCCCTCCCTCATACGAGGGCCGGTAGCTCAGTTAGGCAGAGCGTCTGGCTTTTAACGCAATCATCGACGCGATGGTGCGGAAGAGACCAGATGGTCGGGGGTTCAACTCCCTCCCGGCCCGTTTTCCTGTTCCCAGTCCCAGCACTGCCCAGCGTCTCGAACGGTCAAACCACGCAATTTACAACGGGGAGCGACCCACAGTGCAGATATGCAAACGATTCAGTTCGCGGACACACTCGAGCCGCTCGGCATTCTGACCGGGGTCGCGCTCGTGCTCATCGGACTCGGGACGCTGGTGGGCCAGCCCTGGGCGACGGCAAACAGCACGATTGCGCTCCTGTTGCAACTCGTCGGTGTCGTCGTGACAATCGCCATCGGCGTCGGACTCGCCTGGCTGAGCTACGTCGACGAATAGGGACGTTTCAGACTATTTTTGCGGCGTTCGGGTTCCGTTGTCAGAACAGCAGCGCCGCTGGTGGAGTGAAACTGCGAAAAATGTGGGTCGCGATTAGCCCTTGTTGGGGAGGTACGCCAGCGCGACGAGGATAATCGTCGCCAGCAGCCCGAGGAGGACGATTCCCCAGAGGCCGTTGAGGCGGTCGCTGAACGCGTCGATGTCAGCGAGTTCGCTCTGGTAGGAACTGTAGTACTGGTCGCTCGGGAGCACCTTCACGGTGCTGTTGTCCGGGAAGTGCGTGAAGTGTTGCTCACCGTTGAGCGTCACGTTCGCACCCTCTTCGAGGTCGATGGTCTCGTCCTGTGGGTTGTCCCACTGCAGGGTGACTGCCGAGGTGCTGACCGACGCGATCGTCGTGTCGATGGTCTCGTTTTCCTGCTGGTAGGGGAACGTATCGCCGGTGGAGAAGCTCTCGGTCTCGACCGGGTCGAGATACTCACTGAGTGGCTGGGTGGTCCCGTCGGTAAAGCGGACGAGTTCTTCACCGTCGTCGGTAGTCGCCGTCCCCTCGACGTCGGGGTCCTCGGCGAGAATCGCCGAGACGTTTCGCGACTTGACGAGGTCGAACGAGGTAACGTTACTTCCGTTTTCGACGGCGACGGTGTACTCGTCGCCATCGTAGGCGACGCTAGAGCCGTTCTCTAATTCCTCGGTTGCGATTGCCGATTCGTTGTACCAGCTCAGTTCTCCGGAGCGGGTGACGCCGTCTGCACCGGATTCAGCCGATATTCCGGAGACTGTGTACTCTCGGTCGCCGACTGAGAACGTATCTCCTTCCGAGTACGTCGGCCCGTCAAGGCTGACGTCGGGTTCGCTCGCACCGACTTCGATGAAGGCGAACGCGCCCCCAGCCAGCGCGACGAAGATGACTAAATAGACCGCTGCGGCTCGACGTTGCATAATTTGAATTCCTGGGGCGTGACCTATAATCGTTACCTTTCGGTCGAGCGGGACACCACTCGTCGTTTTCGACGGTCGTACCGCAACATCCTAACGCGAGAACCCCCTAGAGATGGCCGATGAAACCGAGCCCGGACAGTGGGATTTCCCGGCGGGCGTTCGTCAAAGCCGCCGTCGCTATCGGTGGGTCTGCGGCCCTCTCTGCGTGTCTCCAGCGCGAGAGCGACGGCGACACGCTCGCGCTCCCGACGGGAAACCCCGAGTCAGTCCCGGCCCGCCAACACGCCTGGAACGGCGCGCTGGCGACCGACGACCACGGCAACCATGTCCCGCCGCGCCACCACGCCTTCGCGCTGTTCGACTACGACGGCGAGCCCGACAGCGACCGCGAGCAGGTCCGTGCCGCCTTGCGTTCGCTCGAACGGGCCTACGCCTGGCAACCTGAGGGGCTGCTCTTTACCGTCGGCTACTCGCCTGCCTACTTCGAGCAGTTCGAGGAGTCACTGCCCGACAGTGTCGACCTGCCCGAACCGCGGGCGCTCGCACCCTTCGAGGACCCCGAGACAGACTCCGCCGCGATGGCGGTCCATCTCGCCAGCAACTACGGGGCTGTCGTCCTCGGTGCCGAGGAGGCCCTGCGCGGGGAAACCGACACACTCAACGACGTTTCGGTCACCGGCCTGCCCGACACGTTCTCCCGGGTCGAACGCCGGACGGGATTCATCGGCGATGGACTGCCCGCAGACCACCAGGACGTCGACGGGATTCCCGACTCCGAACCGGTCTCGGAAGACGCGCCGATGTACATGGGCTTCGAGTCGGGCTTCGAGAAGAGCCAGGCCAGCGAGGACCGCGTCACCATCTCTGAGGGGCCATTTTCGGGTGGAACGACCCAGCAGGCGTCGGTCATCCGACTGGATTTGACCCAGTGGTACGAGCAAAACGACCAGTACAGCCGCGAGGCCGAGATGTTCTGTCCGTTCCACGCTGAAGAGGGACTTATCGAGGACACCGGCGAGAACCTGGGGAACAGCAACCAGATGGAGGCCCACGGCTGTCCCGCTCACGCCAGCGAGGACGCAGAGGAGGGCGTCGTCGGGCACGCACAGAAAGCCGCTCGCGCCCGCGACGAGGACGGACCGATCATCCTCCGGCGGGACTTCGACTCGACGGACGACGACCGGGCGACGGTCCACTTCGTCTCCCTCCAGGAGCGCCTCTCCGATTTCGTCGCCACCCGGTCGCTGATGAACGGCACCGACCTCGCCGAGGAGGGCGCGGTCCGCCAGCGCTCGAACAACGGCATCCTGCAGTACATGACCGTCGAACGTCGCGGGAACTACCTCGTCCCGCCACGCGAGCATCGCGCGCTTCCGACGCCCCGACCGGCGTGAGCGATTGTGGCTCCTCGGTCGCACAGCCAGTTTCGAGACTCGTACCAGAATACGCTTGGCCGTCGACCGCCTAGTCGTTCGCGATGAGACGACGCCGATTTCTCACGGCCGCCGGCGCGGGCGCGGCGCTTACGACGGCCGGCTGTGCGGGCATTCTCGAGACGACGACGCAGTCGACGGGGCGGACACCGCCGCTCGTCGAGAACCGGCCGGACGCAGTTTACGTCCCCAGTCACATCGAGGGCATGGAGATGGTCGACGTGGCCGAGAGCGGGCGGTACAGCTTTTCGCTGTCGTACAGTTTCCCCCACCGGTTCTGGCGGACCACGGGCGACCGAACTTCGAACGTCGACATCGGCGACGGCGACAGCGTCCACCTGATGCTGACCGCCTGGGACAGCCAGACGGAGGCGGTCATCCCGACGTCGTCGGCGGTGGTGTCGGCCACGAAAGACGGGTCGTCTGTCGTCTCCGACAAGCAACTCTGGTCGATGCTCTCGCAGAACATGGGCGTGCACTTTGGCGACAACGTCGAACTCGACGGGGCGGGAACGTACGACGTGTCCATCGAGTTCGGTCCCGTCGGGACCCGACTCGCCGGCTCGCTTGCCGACCTCTCGACGGACCGGCAGTCGGCGTCTATCGAGATGCCCTTCGACCAGGCGACACTCGACGAGGTGTCCTACGACCTTCTCGACGACCGGAAAGGCGAGCGCGACGCCGTCGAGCCGATGGAGATGGGGATGCGGCCCTCTGGCCAGGTGCCCGAGCCGTCCGCGCTCCCGGGCCAACTCCTCGGCGAGGGCACGAGCGGCGACGCCACCGTCGTCGCGACGGCACTCGACTCGGTCCCGGCGGGCGTCGACGGCGACGGCACCTATCTCGCTGTCTCCGCGCGGACGCCCTACAACCGCTATCCGCTGCCCTTCATGTCGCTGTCGGCGACCATCTCTCGTGACGGCGAACCGGTGTTCGAGGGCGACCTCACCGACACGCTCCACCCGGACATCGGCTACCACTACGGCGCGGTCGTCGACGGCGTCCAGTCCAGTGACACGCTCGACATCGCCGTCGTCGCACCACCTCAGATTGCCCGGCACGAGGGCTACGAGACGGCGTTCCTGGCGACCGATTCGGTGTCGATGACCGTCTAGAATCGCCCTTATCGCCCGAAGCCGACCGTCTCGGCGTCGTCGGCCGCGCGCTCGGCGGCGGCGCCGATGTCGAACTCCCGCACTATCTCGCCGTCCCGGACGAGTGGTTCGAGCAGGGCGTCGCCGTCTCCCGGGCCGTCGCGGTCGGCCAGACCGACGTGGTGGGCACCGTCCGGCGTCCGATAGACCTCCTTTCTGCCGTCGAGTTTGCCACGTTTTGCCGCCGGCTTGCCCTCGACTTCGACGATGTCTAGCGCGAAATCTTCGGGGTCGGCGTTCGAGACGTAGCTGCCGACGCCGAAGCCGGCGGCCACGTCCCGCAGTTCACGGATGCTCTCCGGTCCGATGCCGCCGCTGGCGAAGATACCGACGTCCTCGTGACCGCGCGCGTCGAGTTTCCAGCGAATCTCTCTGAGAATGTGCCGGAAGTCTCCCCGGCGAGAACTGGTCGTGTCGATACGGACACTGTCGAGGTCGTCGACGGCCTCGACAGCCCGCAGGGTCTCCTCGACTTCGTCGTCGTAGGTGTCACAGAGTGCGACGCGTGGCACGTCCTCGGCGACGGCCTTGTCGAAGGCCTGCCACGCCTGTTCCTGGTTTCCGTGGCCGAAACAGATGACGAGCGCGTGGGGCATCGTCCCGCCGGCTTCGCGGCCGATGACCTCGCCCGCGGCGACGTTCGAGATGCCATCGAGCCCGCCGACCAGCGCCGACCGCTCTACCATCGCCCCAATCGAGGGGTGGACGTGCCGGGTCCCGAAACTCAACACGAGCGAGTCGGGGGCCGCCCGCCGGGCCTCCAGCGCGCGTGTCGCCACGCCCGTCGAATGTGAGAGAAAGCCAAGCAGTGCCGTCTCCAGTCGGCAAAATTCCTGATACTGCCCCTCGATGCGCATCACGGGGCCGCCGTCGAACAACTGTCCTTCCCTGAGTGCGTCGGCGTCGATGTCGTACCCGGCCAGCAACTGGGCGGCGTCTTCGATGCCCGCGAAGACGTTCCACTCGCCGGTCGGGAATTGGTCCAGGGTAACCTCGGCGACGACCGTCGGATTCTTGCCCGCGTGTTGCAGGGCCTCCATCGTCCGGTCGAAGTACGCGTCCGTCGCTCGTCCCGTCGCGATGTCTTCCGGTGGGACGATGTCAAACTCCGGCATATCCCTCCGTCTGTGCCGTGAGATGAAAACATTTTGTTTTCAGAGAGTGGCCGTGGAGAGGAATCGTCTGCAGTTTGCCGGGCGCGGCCCGGGTCGTTTATCGGGAGTGAATCTCGTCCAGCGCGTCGACGGTCGGTGCGTTGACGATGCGCACGCGAGTGCCGTCCCGAGTCACGCGGAAGGCGTCGCCGAACGTATTCGACTCGGGGACGACGTAGACGCCGTCGCCCTCGGCGCGTGCGTCGTGGCCTGCGAGTACGTCGCGGTACGCGGTGTGGAACTCGCGGGCGTCCTCGCGGCTGTCCCAGGCCAGCTCCCAGACGTATCCGTACTGGTCGCCGTTCTGGTACGGTACGATAGTGTCACCGCCCCAGCCGTCACTGACGGGACCGGTGTACCCGCCGCTCGCGTCGCCGTTCATCTGAAACATCACCTGAATCGACGCCTGACCCGCGGTATCGGCGACGGGGTCGTGGTTGAACCGCGTCCACTCGCCGTTCGACCGGTCCAGTACGGTCACGTTGATGGGTTCCTCGTCGGGGTACAGCGAGGGGTTCGAGACCTGTTCGGTACTCCGTGGGTACTCGCCGTAGAGGTCGTTGACAGCCTCCCGGCCGCCGCGTTGCTCGATTGCCTCGACGAACGACGGGCCGACGACGTAGGGGTAGGTGATGACAGTAATGACACCCGGGTCGACGCTTCCGCCGCCCGACCCCGACGGGAACGATTCGACACACGACCAGTTTTCCCTGCACTGCTCGTTGTACCGTTGTTCGAGCACGGTCGCCTCACCCTCGACGACACCGTTGCGAGCCAGTTGCCTATCCTGTGTATCTGGCGCTCCCCCGATGCCGAACTGCTGGTCCTGGAGGGCGTGGACGAGTTCGTGAACCAGCGTCCCGCGATTGATTTTCGGCTCGTCGCTGTTGCTCACGATGACGATGCGGTCTTCGCTCGGCGAGTAGTAGCCCAGCACCGAACTCCCGTAGGCCTGCTCGAATACGGCGCTGATGTTTCGGTCCTCGCCGACCAGCAACAGCGCCTCCCAGACCTGATTGTTCCACTTCGAGTGGGTGGCGTTCGCCTCGAAGGGCTGGTTTTGCCGGTACTCGCTCCGGTTGATAATCTCGACTGGCACCGACTGCTTGAACTCCAGTCCGCGAATCTGTTCGAGGCGTGCCATCGACCGGTTGACCACGATGCGCAGTTCCGGTTCGCTGAGGCCGTCACTGGCGTCTACCTCGATGGAGTCGTTGTACCAGTACCCACCCTCCCAGCCGAGCTGGTCCTGGCCGGGGTCGTCGGCCGGCGACTGGCCGCCAAACGCCGAACACCCCGCGAGGACGACCAGTACCGTGAGGAGAACGGTAGCAACGACTGTCCGTTTCATCCGTCGGCTCCGTAAATTGCGTCGAGTGACTCGGCATCCGGTCCGTTGACGATAGTCACGGTGTCACCGTCGACGGTCACGTCCACCGCGTCGGTGAAGGGACTGTCCGCGGCAAGCTCCCAGTGACCGGCGGGCTGTTGACTCCCGCCCCAGTGTGTCAGGAGCCGTTCGTAGCTGTCGGCAAACCGCTGTGCATCGGTCGGGGAGTCCCAGCCGAGCCGCCAGACGTAGCCCGACTCGTCGCCGCGCTGGTAGACGTGCAGCCGGTCGCCAGCCCAGCCGCGGGTCGCCGGCAGGTCGTAGTTGAACGGGTCGGTCATGTTGACGCTGCCCGTGCTGTCGAGATTCAGGAACGTGCGCGGGCCGACAACCGAACTGCGGTTGTAGTCGTCGTAGAGCGTGTACGCGAACATCGCGGTCAGCGCCGACTGGCCCAGCGTGGCGGTGTCGGTCCGCGTCGGCGGCCGAACGCGCTCCCAGCCGTCGCTCGTCCGGTCTGTCAGCCCGATAGCTCGGGGCTGGAACTGCCCGTACTCCGCCGGGTAGATGACGGCCCTGGCACTCGATGGCGGCGCGTCGAACGCGTCGTTGACGGCCGACCAGTCGCCGCCTGCCCGGAGCGAGCGAACGAAGCCGACGCCGTCACTGTACGGGAAATACTCCAGAATGTAGACGCCGAGATGGATGTCGGAACCGCTCGACTCGCCGGTGGACCCGTCGCTGGCTGTCTGTTCGGCGGGGAGACAGGACCACCCCTCGCCACAGCGGTCGAGATACGCCTGTTCGACGGCTCGGGCGTCGCCCTCGATGAGGCCGTTCCGACCGTTGTAGGCGTCACGCGTCTCGACGCCGCTGTTCGAGAGGTTGAAATGCTGGTCCTGGAGGGCGTGGACGAGTTCGTGTGCGAGGGTTCGCTCGCCGTCGAACTGCGGCGTGTCCGACTCGGAGATGAGGACGATGTCTCCACGTCCGGGGCTGTAAAAGCCCGCGACGGCCTGGTCGCGGGTCGCCTCTTGCTCGGCGAGCGAGTCGTTCTGGGTGCCGATGAGATACAGCGCTTCGAACTTCGCGTTGTCGAATCGCCGGAACGCCTCGCTTTCGTTGCTGCTGTCGCCGGAACTGTAGTTACCTCGGCTCACGACGCTGACGTCGACTGACTCCTCGAACTCCAGGCCGCGAATCACCTCGACGCGGGCCATCGCCCGCGAGATGGCACGGTCGCGCTCGGTGGCGTTGAGGCCGTCGCTGGTGGTCACGTCGATGGGGTCGTCGTGCCAGTACCCGTCTTCCCAGCCGAGCGTGTCACTGTCGGGGTCGGCCCGCTCCGTGTGGGCGATATCTCCTGACTCGTCTGTCGTGTCGTTGGTCTCCGGCATCTCCGCTGGTGCGTCTGTCGTCCCGTTCGTCTCGGCTGTACCTGCCGTTCCGTTTTCGGGTGGAACGAATCCACTACAACCCGCGAGGAGGAGACAGGCGGCGACCAGCAGGGCGGCACGTCGCATACGCTATCCTTGGGCTACTGAGAGAAAAGGCTGTCCGACCCGCCGCTGGCGTGACACGGTTCTCTTCGGAAAGCCATTTTGTTACCACATCCCAACTCACAGCTATGCAGTTCGACCCAGACTCCACCGCACTCGTGGTCGTCGACATGCAAAACGGGTTCTGCCACCCCGATGGGGCCCTCTATGCGCCGGGCAGCGAGGCGGCGATCGACCCCTGTGTGACACTCGTCGAGCGTGCACGCGAGGCCGGCGCGCCCGTCGTCTTTACCCGGGACGTCCACCCGCCAGACCAGTTCGAGGACGCCCACTACTACGACGAGTTCGAGCGCTGGGGCGAACACGTCGTCGAGGGCTCCTGGGAGGCCGAACTCGTGGACGAACTCCACCCGACCGACGAGGACCTCGTCGTGGTGAAACACACCTACGACGCCTTCTACCGGACGCAACTGGAGGGGTATCTCGAAACCCACGGCATCGACGACCTCGTCATCGCTGGGACGCTGGCGAACGTCTGCGTGTTACACACCGCGTCCAGTGCCGGTCTGCGTGACTACCGCCCGGTCCTCGTCGAGGACGCCGTCGGCGCTATCGAGGACGACCACCGCGAGTACGCACTGGACCACGCCGACTTCCTGTTTGGCGAACTGACCGCACTCGAGGACGTTCGATTCGCGTGACGACGATTCGTCGCTACCAGCCCCGGGATGCCGATATCGTCCGCCGACTCAACGACGAGGTACTGCGGACGGCCGGGACCGACCCCGCCGATATTCCCCACCCCGACGACATCGAGGACGTGCAGGGGGCGTACCTCGATACTGGCGGGGAGTTTCTGGTCGCCGAGCGCGACGGTGTCGTGGTCGGGATGGGTGGACTCCGCGTCGACGGCACGGAAGGGGAACTGTTCCGGATGCGCGTCGCCCTCGACTGCCAGCGTGAGGGCGTCGGCGCCGACCTGCTGGCCGCACTCGAAGACGCCGCCCGCGAGCGCGACGTCGAGGTACTCCGGGCACAGACCGCACAGCGACAGTCTGCGGCCGTCTCCTTCTATCCCAAAAACGGCTACGAGCGCGTTGGCACCTCCACGCGCGGTGAGGACTACACGCTCGTTCACTTCCGGAAAGAGCTATAACCGCCTGCCTTCGACTGCTCAGACGTCTACTGTGACGGTCACATCCTCGCCCGGCTCCAGCGAGATGTCCTCGCCGACCAGTTTCACGCCGAGACGGTCCCGCGTACAGAACAGCGCTATCCCAGTCACCGGCTCGCCGTTTGCCAGTACCGTACAGTCGCGCCACGTCACGTCTCGACCGGAGACGGTACCGACGCGCCGGCCGGCAATCGCTGCACGCTCGCCCCCGCCGAGCAGTCCGCCGCCGTCGTAGTGTGGGAAGCCACCGTCCAGGACGCTGCCGTCGCTCTCGATGCCGGCAAAGCGCTCGCCCGGGGCCGGATGCGCAGGCCCGTCGAGCCACGCCCACGTCTCACCAGTGTCAGCGACGGTCCCGGTGCCGTCCCACGGCACTGGCTCGGGGTCGACCGCCACGTCGACGGGAAGCGACCCCGACGCTCGATGGTGGTTAGCATCCCGTGCTCGAAATCCAAGGTGGATGTGGTTGGGCACCCACGGGGCGAAAAACCCCGCCCGGACCAGTGTCCCCAGTGGGTCGCCGACGGAAACTCTGTCTCCGGCTTCGACCTCGGGATTTACGTGCAACAGGCGCGCGACGTACTCGCCGGTGTCGACGAGAATCAGATAATCCTCGTCGGCGGCGTAGGGCTGGGGCGGTGCGTCGACGGCCCGCGTCTCCACAACCTCGCCGGCGACTGGTGAGGGTGCTGTCTCGACGCGAGTCTTCTCGTCGCCGGGGTACAGGTCGATGGCACAGCCGCGGTCGTGGGCGACAAAGGGTGAGTTGTACAGCGAGAACCGACGGTACTGGAAGAGGGTGTCCCGGGCGAGCGTGACTGCCATCACGACCGGGTTGGCGCGAGCGTGTTTCAATTTCTCGCCCCGAGCTTTATATCCGGAGACGGGACCAGCCCCGCTCGTGTCCTGACCAGCGCCACGGGACGGCTCGCGGTAGTGCGACGCACCGTCTCGTGGTCTGTCGTCCGCGTCGCCTGCTCGCAACCTCGCCACGGCAGTTTTGCCGCTGCCGTCCCAACGACCAGCAATGCGTGTGTTCCGCGGCCGGGCCGACACCATCGCTGACGACCGCAAACGGACCGCCGAGATAGTCGGGACGGCCGTCGAGACCTCGACCCCTGCTTTGCGTGTCTGGTCCCCGCACCGGCAGGTTGCCTTCGGACGCCGCGACGTGCGTGTGGACGGGTACGACACCGCCGTCAGGGCCGCCGAGCAACGCAACTTTCCAGCCATCGAGCGCGACGTCGGTGGTCGTGCCGTCGCCTACACGGGGTCGACGCTCGCGGTCGTCTTCGCCGACCCCGCTGCGGACCGGACTGCCATCCAGGCCCGCTACGAGACGGCGACCGACCGTCTCGCCGGCGCGCTCGCCAGCGTCGGTGTCGACACCGACGAGGGCGAACCCCCCGATTCGTTCTGTCCCGGCACACACTCGCTGCAGGCGACCGGCAAGATAGCGGGACTCGCCCAGCGTGTGCGCCGGGACGTCGCCATCACTGCCGGTATCGTCGTCGTCAGCGACCACGCGACCATCGCCAGCGTTCTCGCGCCCGTCTACGACGCACTGGGTGTCCCCTTTGACCCCGACAGCGTCGACAGCGTCGAGCGGGCTGGCGGGCCCGGCGACCCACAGCGGGTCGGCGACGCCGTCGTCGCGGCGTTTGCCGACGACCCGTGAACTGGCTGTCGGCCACGGACGTGGTCCGGGAGACTTAGGACACCCCAGCGTCGAGAGTGGGTATGCTCATCAGGGACGCGACGCTCGCAGACGGGCGAGAGCGGGACGTCCGGGTTCGCGGCGAGTCGATTACTGCGGTCGAAGACGACCTCGACCCCGCAGAAGACGAACGGGTCGTCGATGCCAGTGGCAAGCGACTCCTGCCGGGGATGATAGACACCCACGTTCACTTCCGGGAACCGGGCTACTCGCACAAGGAGACGTGGACGACCGGCTCACAAAGCGCTGCAGCGGGCGGTGTCACGACAGTCGTCGACCAGCCCAACACCGACCCGCCGACGGTCACCGGCGCGGCCTTCGATAAGAAGGTCGAACTCGCAAACGAGTCGCTCGTCGACTTTGGCATCAATGGCGGCGTCACCGACGACTGGGACGCCGAGACGCTCTTCTCGCGGCCGCTCTTTGCACTCGGTGAGGTCTTTCTCGCGGACTCGACAGGGGAGATGGGAATCGAGACGGACCTCTTTGCCGACGCGCTCGAACGGGCAACAGCGCGTGACGTGACGGTCACGGTCCACGCCGAGGACGCCACGAAGTTCAACGTGAGCGCGAGACAGCGCGACGACGCCGACGCCTGGAGCGCCTACCGAACCGCCCAGGCCGAAGTCGAGGCGATCCGGCGCGCCTGCCAGATTGCTGCCGACGAGGGGGCACAAATCCACATCGCGCACACGAGCACGCCCGGCGGCATCGACGTCGCCAGCGAGGCGGGGATGACCTGCGAGGTGACACCCCACCACATGCTCCTCTCCCGGAACGACCTCTCCGAACTGGGTACCCACGGGCGGATGAACCCGCCGCTTCGCCGAGAGAAGCGCCGCCAGCGGGTCTACGAGAAGGTTGCCGACGGCACCGTCGACATGATAGCGACCGACCACGCGCCCCACACCAGCGACGAGAAAGACGCCGGCATCTGGGACGCACCCAGCGGCGTTCCCGGCGTCGAGACGGCGCTTCCGCTCCTCCTCGCGGAGGCTCGGAAGGGGAACCTCACCTACGAACGAGTGCGTGACCTCACCGCCGCGAATCCGGCGGCCGTCTTCGACCTCCCCGACAAGGGACTCGTCGCGGAGGGCAACGACGCCGACCTGGTACTCGTCGACACGACCACCACGAGACCGATTCGGGCAGACGCGTTGCACACCAACTGCGACTGGACTCCCTTCGAAGGGTGGGAAGCGGTCTTCCCCGAACTGACGCTCGTCCGGGGCGAAATCGTCTACGAACGCGACGCTGACGGCTCCGAGACGTTCGGCGATCCCCACGGACAGAACGTCCGCGGGCCGTCGCTCCACCAGGACACTGGAACACCGACGGACTCGACCGGTCAGGACTGACCGGACGGCGGGTCGATACTGAACGCGTCTGTCCCGCGGGCCTGCTCGATGCGGCGCCGTGGAATCGGCCCGAGAAGACCGTAGCGTGTCCGATATAGCCCCAGTCCAAGGCCCATCCCGAGCAACAGCGTGGCCGCTGGCGAGGCCACGACCGTCCACCCGAGGACGAGCACGAACCCGAGAGCGAGCGACAGCGCGAACGCGCCGATATGGGACAGCGGCCTCCGCTCGGCGACGACAGTGAGAACCGGTGTCTGCTCGGTCAGGTAGAGACTCGACCAGACGATTGTGGCGCCGAAGACGCCGATACCGATGGCCCACGCGACCGACCTGCCAGTCCCGAGCGCGCCGATGCTCGTCGCGCCGGCCGCAAGCGAGAAATCGACGGTGAGCACCCGGGTCCGGACGTTCATCTACTCGGTCTCGATGTGGTGGCCACACTCCGGGCAGGTCACGTCGTCGTGACGAAGGGCGGCGCTGTGCTCGCGGACCTCCCGCATCACTTCCGAGACGTCGTCTTCGGCCTGGAGTTCCTCCTCGACCGAGAGGTCGACGCCCTCGACTTCGAGCAGGAACTTCGCGACTTCGGTGGCCTCATACATCACGTCGTCGAGTTCCTCCGCGGTGAAAAAGTCGGACATCGCCCCGTAGAGGAATGTCGCGCCCGCGGTCCGGACTTTCTCCTCGAAGGAGTGGCGGGCCTGGTTGACCGCCTGTGGGGAGTAGGTGTCGGTCATGAAGGGGACGAGTTCGGGCAGGTGCTCGCCAATCTTTGTCATCTCGACGCCCGTCTCGGTCCGGAAGTCGGCACAGAGGCGGGCGATGGCCCACTCGCGGGCGGTGATGTAGGTCCGCTCGCGGAGGAATTCGTTGGCACGGTCGTACGTGCTCCCGTCGATTTTCGTAAACCGGTCGTAGGTGCGAACGTCCTCGGGGATGCCCGGGCTGGCGTCGCCTGTCTCCTGGTCGTCGGTGTCGTCGCCTTCCCCACCCGCGGCGTGCTGGACGGCGTCGTCTGCTGGCCCGGAGTCGTCTGTCATGCGCGTTGGTGGGAGCCGATACCGAAAAAGGGTGTCGCCGCTCCGGGAGGCTTTTGACTGTCGGCTTCGACGCATCTGTATGCACATCCTGCTCGGTGTCGGCGAGGAGGACCGTTCGCTTCGGGCGCTGGACGAGACTGTCCAGCGCGCCCGGGCGGCCGGTGACGACCTCACTGTCGCTGTCTACAGTGACGCCGACGGAGACACACTGGCGGACGTAGAGGCGGACGTTCAAGACCGACTCGACGAACTCGGATTCGAGGCGCCGGTCCGACAACTCGAGGGCGACCCGGGGAGTTCGCTCGTGGCGCTGGCCGAAAACGAGCAGTTCGACCGCATCGCGCTGGCCGGCGGCCACCGCAGCCCACTCGGAAAGATACAACTCGACCCGGTGTCTGAGTTCGTTCTGTTGAACGCGAGTACGACGGTGACTCTAGTCAGATGACTCCCGAATTCCCAGATGAGCCGGTCGACGACTTCCCGACACCGCCCCGCGAGTTCACCGACGCTGAGGGGCGTGACATCGTCGTCGAACGGGTCGACAGTGATGCTATCGACGACCTGTGTGAGATGTATGCCGATTTCAACCCCGAAGACCGCGCACAGGGTGTGCCGCCGGTCCGCGAAGACGCTATCGAAGAGTGGCTCGAGAACGTCGTCGACGATGACTGCCTGAACGTCGTCGCGTTCTACGACGGCGACGCCGTCGGCCACGCGATGTTGGTTCCCGACACGACGGGTGCCTTCGAACTCGCAATTTTCGTCCTCCGCGAGTACCAGGGTGCGCTTATCGGGACCGAACTCGTCCGGTCGCTCCTGGGGTGGGGCCAGGAAGAGGGCATTACGCGGGTCTGGCTGTCCGTCGAACGGTGGAACGACCCCGCGGTCAGACTCTACGAGAAGGTCGGCTTCGAGACGACAGACAGCGCCAGTTTCGAACTCGAAATGGCGATTCGGCTGGCCGAGACGTAATCAGACCGAGAGAACGGGCTGGCTCGCGTACTCGAGAACGTAGAGTGCGGCTTTGCCAAGCGTCGCATCGAGCTGGTCGGTCTCGACTTCGCGTGGAATCACCAGAAAGTCAGCGTCGAGTTCGTCGGCGGCGTCGAGGATGACACTGCCCGGTGTCTGGGTGAGCCGCTGAGCGGAAAAGCCAGCCGCAGAGCTGTTCGAGAGGCCGATACTGTCGTCAAGCTGCTCGCGGACCCGGTCGGTGAACGCACGGTGTTCCTCGGCTACCGCCTCGGCGGTCACGTCGCCGGTCTCGATACCGCGAGCGACCCGCTCGTCTAAGACGTGTAGGAGATGCATATTCGCACCGTAGCGGTCGGCGACCGCGATCGCGTAGTCGACAGCGCGTTCGCTCTCGTCGCTGGTGTCGACCGGCGCGAGCACGAGGTCGAGTTCGACGCCCATCACAGTCACATCGTTGGGGCACCGGCAAAAAGCCGCCGGTCGGTGGCGAAACCGGGCGGCTTTTTTAACCCGCCGGTGGTACGGGTAGGTATGTTCGAGACGGTCGTCATCGCAACGGACGGGTCAGAGAGTGCCGAACGCGCCGTCCGGATGGCGCTCGATATTGCCGACCGATTCGAGGCGACTGTCCACGCCCTTTCCGTCGTCGACGCCGGTGACGTCGCTGCCTCGCCGGACGAACTCCGCGACGACCTCGAAAACGCGCTTACCACCGCCGGCGGGGAGGCGGTCGAAGCCGTCGAAACGCGCGCGTCGGAGGAGGTACCTGACTGTAACGTGGTCACTGCTGTCGAGGAGGGTGACCCAGTAGAGACAATCACGGACTACGCCGACGACAACGACGCGGACGTCATCGCGATGGGCACCCGCGGCCGTCACGGCGACCACGCGTTCCTGCTCGGGAGCGTCGCCGAGGGCATCGTCCGTCACTCGAAGACGCCCGTTCTCACGGTTCGACAGCTCAGCGACGACGAAATCGAGGAAGACCTCGGCGCGGCGATGGACTGAGACGGCCGGTCGGCTCTTTGTCCGGCACTTTTTCGCATCTCGGCACCTCTCGGAAGTGATAGACCACCGACCAGACGATGGGACCGAGGCCTTCTTTGTAGCTCGCCCGTTCGACGGTGTATGGACGACTGGCTCATCGACGACGACCGGCTCTCTATCGGACGGAAGTCTGTTCTCCCCGGGACGGGGTTTTTCCGCCCGGACTCTATCGAGGAAGAACAGGCCGAACGCGAGGCAGCGGAGACGCTCGCGGACGCGAACGTGGTTGTCATCGCAGACCCCGACGCCGACGGCCTCGCGTGTACCGCGCTGGTCCGTGTCGCTCGCGGCGAGGGGGCGCTCTTGCCCGCTGGGCCACACGAACTCGAAGAGGCCATCGAGTGGACCAGCGAGTACGCAGAACCCACCGCCGACGTGTTCGTCTGTGACCTCTGTCCCGACAGCGAGTACGACGTCGCCGACGTGAGTGCGCTGGTCGAGCGCGTCGACAGTGTCACCTGGTACGACCACCACCAGTGGAACCCGGAGCTCGCGGCGACGGTCCGCGACGCCGGCGTCGACCTCACCGTCGGTGACAGCGACGAGGTCTGTACCGCCGACGTTGCACTCGCCGAACTCGACTACGACTTCGAAGAGCAGTACGCCGACCTCGCAGCGGTGACCCGCGACCACGACCTCTGGATTCGTGAGGACCCCCGCTCCGACGATATCGCGGATTACGCCTACTGGGCCGAACCCGAGGAGTACATCGAGACGGTGCTGGCCCACGGCGCGGACCTCCCGCCCGAAGTCGAGGAGTACCTCGCCGAGAAGCGCGTCGAGAAGGAGGCGCTGATAGAGAAAGCCGTCGAGCGTGCGGAACTCCGCGAGGTCGACGAGTGGACCGTCGGTGTCACGTACGGCCGGTGCTCGCAAAACGAGGTCGCCGAGGCGCTCCGCGAGCAGGGCTCGGACGCCGCCGTCATCGTCAAACCCGCCGGCAGTGCCTCGATTCGCGGCACCGAGAACTTCGAGCGGTGTCACGAGGTCGCCGCGCAGGTCAACGGTGGCGGTCACCCGAAAGCCGCCGGCTGCAAGCCCGATATTTACGACGACATGCTCGATTACGCCCACCACTGGTCGACCCGCGGTGCGGTGGCAAAACAGGCGATTATAGACGCGTTCAAGCGACTGCCGGCGGAGGACGACGAGGGTTCCGAGACCGAGACAGAGACGTAGCTGCGCCGGTCCGTGCTGACGGGGACAAGCGGGGCTGTGCGGTCGGGAGTGTCGAAGGGGAGAGTCCGAAAACGGGTCGTTACTCGGCGCGCGCGAGCAGTTCTTCCAGGTCAGCCCGGCGCTCGTCGCTGGTGTTGAGCTTCGAGACGGTCCACTCGATGTCGTCGAGCAGTGCCTCGTAGCCCTCGTCGGTGAGCGTGTACTCGTTGGTTCGCTTGTCACGTTCGCTCTTCTTTACGAGTCCCTCCGCGACGAGGTCGTCGAGGTTGGGGTAGAGTCGGCCGTGATTGACGTCCGTGTCGTAGTAGGTCTCGAGTTCGCGCTTGATAGCGAGCCCGTAGCGAGCCTCTTCCGCGAGAACGGTAAGAATCGTCTGCTGAAACGCGGTCAGTTCTGGTGTGACGTCGGGAGTCTTCGATGCAGATTGTGCCTCTGACATGCAACTGTTCGTTGTATTTGCAGACACCTATACATGTCACCTATATACTTTGAACTGGCCCGGTGGCCTCATCTAGCATGTGAGTGTGTTGAGGTGTGACACACCTGCGTTCGGGCCACAACGGGTGTTTCTATGGGGGACCCACTCGGAGTGCCGGTATGGACTGGAAGGTACTGCGTGCGTACGTCGACCACTTTCTGCCCCGCGAGGTGATCGGCCCGGTCGTCATCGTGTTTTCGCTCGAAGGCGTCGTCGATGGTCTCTTTAATCTGTACGTTCCCGACGGCTACGAGACTCTCGGGTGGGCCGTCGTCTTTCTCCTGTCGCTTGCGCTTATCGCCTACTGGGGTGCGACCGACGAGGAGGCACGCGAGGAACTGGACGACCGAATCGAGGAGATACAGACCGAAGCGGACACAGAAGAGTCGCCATAGAAGCTTTCAAGCGCGCCCTGGTCGAACCCCGGGACATGTACGACCGCATCAAGGGCTTTCGTGACTTCTACCCCGCGGAGATGCAGGCCCGACGGCAGGTCATCGACACCGTCGAAGACACTGCCACGGCCTACGGCTTCCGTGAAATCGGGACGCCCGCGCTCGAACCGACCGAGATGTACGTCGACAAGAGCGGCGAGGAAATCGTCGAAGAACTCTACGCCTTCGAGGACCGGGGCGGCCGCGAGGTGGCACTGACGCCCGAGCTCACCCCGAGCGTCGCGCGGATGTTCGTCGAAAAACAGCAGGAACTCTCCAAGCCCGTCAAGTGGGTCTCGACGCGTCCCTTCTGGCGCTACGAGGAACCACAGCAGGGCCGCTTTCGCGAGTTCTACCAGACCAACGTCGACATCTTCGGCTCTGCCGACCCCGCGGCCGACGCCGAGATTCTCGCCGTCGCCGCCGACGCACTCTCTGCGCTTGGCCTCTCCGACGACGATTTCGACTTCCAGGTCTCTCACCGCGACATCCTCGGTGGCCTCCTGGAGTCGTTCGACGCCGACGTGGACACCACCGCGGCGATTCGGGCCGTCGACAAGCGCGCGAAAGTCGACGACGACGAGTACTTCCGCCTGCTTTCGGCGGCGGGCCTCTCCGACTCGCAGGCTGTGGAGTTCGACGACCTGCTCGAGACACCCGAGGACGAACTCGAGGACCTCGTCGCCTTCGCCGGGACCGACCGCGTCGAGGCCGCCGTCGAGAACCTCAAGAACGTGCTCGACGCCGCCACGGACTTTGGCGTCCGGGAGAACTGCACGCTCTCCTTGACGACCGCGCGCGGCCTCGACTACTACACCGGCGTCGTCTTCGAGTGTTTCGACTCCACCGGCGAGGTGTCGCGGTCGGTCTTTGGCGGCGGCCGCTACGACGACCTCATCGAAGGATTCGGCGGACAGCCCACGCCTGCGGTCGGTTTCGCGCCGGGGCACGCGACGCTGGGATTGCTCTGTCAGCGCGCCGGCGTCTGGCCAGCGGAAGAACTCTCGACTGACTACTACGTCCTGCAGGTGGGCGACACTCGTGACGTGGCCGCACGCATCGCGCGGGACCTGCGCGGTCTGGGCCACGTCGTCGAGTCGGACATCTCCGGACGGAGCTTCGGTGCCCAACTCGATTACGCCGACTCAATCAACGCCGAGACGGTCGTCATCGTCGGCGAACAGGACCTGGAAAACGACGAAGTGACGGTCAAAGACATGGAAAGTGGCGACCAGACGACCGCGCCCGTCGACGGATTCCCCGGCGACCACGACCGCCCGACCTTCGAGGACTTCGCCTGACAACGAGTCGGTACTGCGTCTGCCCGTCCCTACCCCGTCCGAAACGAGTAATCAAGCGTCGGCGCGGAGTGGGTAAGACTCCCCATCGAGATGATGTCGACGCCCGTCGTCGCGTAGTCCGGGACGTCCGCGACGGTGATGCCGCCGCTGGCTTCGGCGAGCGTCCCCGCGGGGAGCGCGTCGACGGCCTCACTGACCGCTTCTGGTGTCATATTATCCAGGAGGACGATGTCCGCGCCGGCCTCGGCCGCCCGCGGCGCGTCGGCGGGCGTTTCGACCTCGACCTCGATTTTCGTGGCGAACGAGACGCGCTCGCGGAAGTGCTCGATAGCCCCCGAGAGTCCCATCTCGGTGACGTGGTTGTCCTTGACCATCACCATGTGAGAGAGGTCCAGCCGGTGGGTGTCGCCGCCGCCGGCGACGACGGCGCGCTTCTCGATGCCGCGCAGCCCGGGCGTCGTCTTGCGGGTCCCAGCGATACGAACGCCGTCGGCGACTTCGTCGGCGTTCGCTACTGCTTTCCGGGTCTTCGTCGCGATGCCGGACGCGTGTCCGGCGACGTTGACCGCGACGCGCTCACCGCGGAGTACGTCCCGAGCTGCGCCGCTGGCGGTGAGAACGGTCTCGCCGGTGGCAATCGACTCGCCGTCTTCGACTGTCATCTCGCAGTCGACACCGAGATAGTCGAAGACAGAACTGGCGGCGTCGAGACCGGCCGCGACGCCCGACTCTTTGGCGACGAGTCGCCCCGTCGTCTCGCCGGGCACCTGATTGGTCACGTCGTGGTGGCCCACGTCCTCGCGGAGCCACGCCTCGATTTGGGAATCCGTGAGCATCGTCAGTCGGCGTCGGCCGCCGGGGCGTCCCCTTCCTCGACGAGGTAGTGACAGCCCACGGATTCTGTGTTCTCAGCAGCGGCCCGGGCAATGAGCAGGGAGACGACCGACGCCGAACGGAGTTCGTACAGCGACCGGGAGGTCCGAGTGCGCGCATACGCGTCGACTTCGCCTTTCAGCCGGCGGAGCACCGCCTGCGCGCGCTGGAGACCGTCGGTCGTGCGCTCGATGCCGACCTGTTCGTCCATCACGCGCCGGAGGCGGTGGAACTTCTCGTGGGCGAAGTTGTCCGGGAGCGCCGGGTCCCGGTCGAGCAGTTCCGGGGCCTCGATTTCCTGTGGTTCGTACCCCGTCGCAGCCGCTCCCGCTCGTCGACCCCAGACGAGTCCCTCCAGCAGCGACGTACTCGCGAGGCGGTTCGCGCCGTGGACCCCCGTTCGGGCACACTCCCCGACGGCGTACAGCCGGTCGAGGGTCGTCTGGCCCTGGTCGTCCACGTCGATGCCGCCACAGAGGAAGTGCTCGGCCGGTGCGACCGGAATCTCCGGAAGTACGACACCGTTGGCGGCGCACTTCTCGGCGAGGTCCGGGAACTCACTCTCGAAGTCGATGTCGGAGACGTCCAGTACGACCTCGCCCGTCTCTTCTCGCTCCGTTTTGACAGCGCGAGCGACCACGTCGCGCGGCGCGAGTTCGGCGTCGGCGTGGTAATCCGGCATGAACCGCTCGCCGTCGCCGTTCCTGAGAATTGCACCCTCGCCGCGGACGGCCTCGCTGATGAGGAACGTCTCTTCACCATCGCCGTCGTATGCGGTCGGGTGGAACTGCACGTACTCCATGTCCGCAACGTCTGCGCCAGCGAGTGCGGCCATCGCGATGCCGTCGCCGGTGGCGTCGGCGGGGTTGGTCGACCGCGGGTAGAGCGCGCCGATGCCGCCGGTCGCGAGTACCGTGGTCCCGGCGAAGGTCGGTGCCCACTCGCCGTCGTGCTCGAGCATCGCACCGTACACTCGTCCCTCGTGTCGAATCAGCTTGAGCGCGGCGGTGTCTTCGTGAATCATCACGTCCGTCTCGTCGGCGACGTAGTTCAAGAATGGGACGTGGACGTGTCTGCCCGTCGCCGCGTCGACGTGGAGGATGCGCGGCTCGTCGTGGGCGGCTTCCTGGCCGTAATCGTACCCGTCGCCGTTCGTGTCGAACTCGATACCGAGTGTCTCGACGAGGATGTCGCGGACGGCGTCGTCCGCCTCGTCGACGAGTGTGTCGACCGCATCGGGGTCGGCGGTTCCCGCAGCGGCGTCGTGGATGTCGGCGGCGAACTGCTCTGGGTCGTCGCGGGTGACGGCGATGCCGCCCTGTGCCCACCACGTCGAGGCTTCTTCGGGGCGTTCGGCTTTCGTCACGAGCGTCACGTCGGCACCCTCGCTGTCGGCTTCGAGCGCGGCCGCGAGCCCGGCGATGCCCGCACCGACGACGAGGACGTCTGTAGTCTGTGTCTCCATGGTTAGATTTCCAGCATCCGGTCGAGTGCGACCTGTGCGAGTTCCTTCTCCTCCGGTGCGACCTCGATGACGTTGCGCTCGCGACCCTCGACGAGTTCTTCGAGCACCCACGTCAGGTAGTTGGGGTCGATCTGGCGCATCGCGTTACAGTCCATACACGCGTCGCCACAGAGCGGCAGGACGTTCACGTCGGGGTGCCACCGCGAGAGGTGGTTGGTGAGGTGGATTTCCGTGCCGATAGCCCACGTCTCGCCGGGGTCGGCGTCCGCGACGGTTTCGGTAATCGTCGAGGTGGAGCCGACCACGTCGGCCGCTTCGACGACTTCGCGGCGACACTCGGGGTGGACGACGACGTTGGCATCGGGGTGCTCGTCGCGGACCTGTTCGATGTGGTCGGTCCGGAACCGTTCGTGAACCTGGCAGTACCCCTCCCAGAGGATGATGTCGTTACTGGTCGCCTCCTCGGCGGTGACGCCCTCGGGGTCCCAGGGGTCCCACTCGACGATTTCCTCGGCCATGCCCAGCCGGTGGGCAGTGTTCTCCCCGAGGTGCTTGTCCGGCAAGAAGAGTACCTTGTCGCCCTTCTCGAAGGCGTACTCGAAGGCCTTGTGGGCGTTCGAGGAGGTACAGACCAGCCCGCCCTGTTCGGCACAGAACGCCTTCAGGTCGGCGTAGCTGTTCATGTACGTAATCGGGATGATGTCCTCGTCGGTGGCCGCCGTGAGTTCGGCCCACGCGGCGTCGACCTGGAGGGCCTCGGCCATCCCCGCCATCGGACAGGACGCTTCCATGCTCGGCAGGATGACCGACTGGCTGTCGTCGGTGATGATGTCCGCAGATTCGGCCATGAAAGTGACGCCGCCGAAGATGACATAATCGGCGTCGGCGTTGGCCGCTTCCTTCGAGAGCTGGTAGGAGTCACCGATGAAATCGGCGTGTTCGACGATTTCCCGGCGCTGGTAGTTGTGGCCGAGAATGACCACGTCGTCGCCGAGTTCGGCCAGTGCTGCCTCGATGCGCTCCGTTCGTTCGTCCTCGTCTAAGTCCCGGTAGGCCGGCGGGAGCTGTTCGAGGTTGTCGTACTTGAAGAGGCTCAGGTCCGTTTCGAACTGCGCTGTTTCCATTTCTGGCACGGTTGTCCACCTGGTGGTGACCTGAGCTTACGGAACACATCTTTGAAAAGATTTTGTATTCAATACTCGCGACCGGTTGATTTTTCGAGCCCAACGTACGGTATTGGCAACTCGGAGACTGCAAATATTGACAGCGTGTGACAGTCGATTCTGACATCTGTCCGCCCACCTCGCAGATTTTAAGAACATTATATACACGAGCCGATACGACCTCCTATCATTGAAATTTTGGCAGTCAGTGTCGCACACGGTCCCCACAGCGGGTTCGCAGAATGGCAGGGCTTAGGGGACCGGCCCTCGACGATTCGTGCATGACAGACCCTGCCGACCTCGCCGACCGTGTGCTGGCTGGTGAGCTTCGCCTCTACGAACTCGACGAGCACGCCGACGCCGAGACGGCGGCCGCCGCCCGGCGGCACCTCGTCGAAGCAGAGACCGGCGTCGACCTCGATGCCGTCGCCGACTACACCTTCGACGCCGACGCCGTGGACGCAAACGTCGAGAATCTCGTCGGCGGCGCCCAGATTCCGATGGGTGTCGCCGGCCCGGTCCCCGTCGACGGCGGCGCGGCCGACGGCGAGTACTACCTCCCGATGGCGACCACCGAGGGCGCGCTCGTCGCCAGCGTCAACCGCGGCCTCTCGGCGATTCGGGCCGCCGGGGGCGCCACCGCCCGCGTCACCGACTCGGGGATGACCCGCGCGCCCGTGTTTCGGGTCGAGGGCATCGCCGAGGCCGAACGCGTCGTCGAGTGGGTCCGCGACAACGAAGAGTCACTCCGCGAGGCCGCCGAGTCGACGACCAGCCACGGCGAACTGACCGCCGTCGACCCCTACGTCGTCGGAGACAGCGTCTTCCTCCGCTTCGTCTACGACACCAAAGACGCGATGGGGATGAACATGGCGACCATCGCCACCCGCGAGGCCAGCGAACTCGTCGAGGAAGAGACCCCGGCCTCGCTGGTCGCACTCTCGGGGAACCTCTGTTCGGACAAGAAACCCGCCGCCATCAACGCCATCGAGGGCCGTGGTCGCTCGGTCACGGCCGACGTGGTACTCCCCCGCGAGTACGTCGAGGAGATGCTGAAGACCACGCCCGAGGCGATGGTCGAAGGCAACACGCGGAAGAATTTGATTGGCAGTGCCAAGGCCGCCTCGCTTGGCTTCAACGCCCACGCCGCAAACACCGTCGCCGCCGTCTTCCTCGCGACTGGACAGGACCCGGCACAGGTCGTGGAAGGCGCAAACGCCATCACGACGATGGAAGTCCGGGAGCGCGAGGACGAACGCAGTGAGTCCTCGTCAGACGTGAGCGGGGAGCAGACGCGACCCGCGAACCGCGGGGACAGCGAGGGTGACCTCTATGCCAGTCTCTCCTTTGCCTCGCTGGAGGTCGGGACCGTCGGCGGCGGCACGAAACTCCCCACCCAGTCGGAGGCCCTCGACGTGCTCGGACACGCGGGCGGGGGCGAACCCGCGGGCGCAAACGCCGACGCGCTCGCTGAACTCATCGCCGTCGGCGCGCTGGCCGGCGAACTCTCGCTGGTCGCGGCGTTTACCTCCCGGCATCTCGCGAGCGCCCACGAAGAACTCGGCCGGTAATTACGGCTCTCGACGATTCATCTCCACGAACAGGAAGACGGCCCCGCCGACGACGACGGCGAGTCCGAGCAGCCAGAGGAGACCCCCGCCCAGTGCCGTCCCGACGACTAACAGCGTCCAGCCCAGTCCGGCGACGCCGTGGACCATCGCGGCCGTCGAGTCGCCCTGCCAGTAGAACAGGACCGCACCGAGGTCGAGTGCGAACGCCAGCACGACGAACGAAACCGCCGCAATCGGCACGTCGACGCCACCGACCACGATTGGCTGGACCAGGGGCTGTGCCAGAAAGAGCACGCCGGCAAGCGCCATGAACGCACCGACGACCAGCGGCGCCGGGTCGAGTTCGCGGACGTTCATAGCAGGCGATACCGGCCGCCACTCTCTGTTGCCTCGCCCGCGCGGACGAGTTTCTGGAGGGTCTTGCGGGTGTACTCGGCGGGGACGCCCCGCTCGCTCGCGTAGGCGACGACCGCCGCCTCGTCGGGGCTGTCGAGGGTCCGGAGCGCGTCCGTGACTGTCTCCCGTCGGCTCTGACTGCCGCCGGACCCGCGTTCTGTCCGGTCGGCTGCTGCGGCGACTTCGTCGGTGTCGATACCGGACGCCTGGAGGTACGTCTCGTCGTCGATACCGGCGTCGTCGACGTAGCTGTCCATCTCCGCGAAGGAATCCAGGCCGGCGAAGGCATCGCCCATGTCCTGCCGGGTCGCCAGCATCGAGGACCGGACCTCGCGGGCGTGGTCCTCGTCTTCGGTGGTGACGAACTCCCGGCGTTTCTTGTACTGTCTCGTGGTTCCACAGCGGGGACACTGACTCGTTTCGGGTCGCCCCTCGACAATCCAGAGGGCAGAACACTCGCCGCAACCGACGACGGCGTACATACCCGATTTTGGGAGGCAGCGAGCAAGAATGCACCGCTCTCCCCACTCTCGGACCACAAGGCGCTTTGCAGTACGCCGAAAATGAGGGGTATGTTCACGAACCGCTCACAGCACCGGCGCTCGCGCCTGCACGGCGACGCGCTGGACTGTCTCCAGGCGGGTATCGAGGCCGCCCATCCCGAGCAGGTCGTCCGCGAACACGTCACCCTCTCCGATGGAGTCCTGTCGGTCCACGGCGAGCAGTTCGACCTCGGTGACTACGACAACGTCCTGGTCGCGGGTGGCGGCAACGCGGCCGGCACGGCCGCACGCGCACTCGAGGGCGTCCTCGGTAACCGCATCGACTCGGGAGCTATCATCACCGACGACCCCGCACCGACCGACACGATACAGGTATTGGCTGGTGACCACCCCGTCCCCAGCGAGCGCGGCGTCGAGAACACCCGCCAGATGCTCGCGTCCCTCGACGACGCAGGCGAGTCGGACCTCGTCGTCGCGCTCGTCACCGGCGGTGGGAGCGCGCTGATGGTTGCCCCCGCGGAGGGCATCGAACTCGCCGACCTCCAGTCGCTGACCGACGCGCTCCTCGATTCCGGTGCCGCCATCGGCGAGATAAACGCCGTCAGGAAACACCTCTCGGCGCTCAAGGGCGGCGGCCTCGCCCGCACGGCAGCGCCGGCGACGGTCGTCGGACTCGTCTTCAGCGACGTCGTCGGCAACGACCTCGGGACGATTGCGAGCGGCCCGACGGCACCCGACGAGACGACCTACGCCGACGCCCTCGCCGTCCTCGACCGCTACGACGTGCGCGCACCCGCGGCCGTCCGGGACCGCCTCGAACGCGGCGCCCGCGGTGACCTCCCGGAGACGCCAGGGCCGGACGACCCGCTTTTCGACACCGTCTCGAACTACGTACTCGCGGACGGTCTCACCGCCGTCGAGGCCGCCGCAGACGAGGCAGAACGGCAGGGCTACGCTCCCGTCGTGCTCTCCTCGCGCATCCGCGGGGAGGCACGCGAGGCGGCGAAAACACACGCCGCAATCGCCGAGGAGTGTCGGGCCAGCGGACATCCGGTCGAGCCGCCGGTCGCGCTGGTCTCGGGGGGTGAGACGACCGTCACCGGCCCCGGCGACGGTGTCGGCGGTCCGAACCAGGAGTTTGCACTCGGTGTCGCCGTCGACCTGGACGACGGCCGGACTGTCTTTGCCAGCGTCGACACCGACGGCATCGACGGTGCGACCGACGCCGCGGGCGCGCTCGTCGACGACGAGACGGTCACGGACACTGAGACGGCGCGGCAGGCACTCGCCGACCACGACTCCGGCCCCTTCCTCGACGCTCGCGGAGCCGTCTTGGAGACTGGTCCGACGGGGACGAACGTCAACGACCTGCGGGTGCACCTCGTCGCTGACGGGGGCGACGGGAGCGGTACATCTTAGAGCCCCGCCTGTGACGGCCGATACGATGCGCGGGACTGACCTCTTTGCCCTCTCGGCTGGCTCGTTCGGTGGCGGCGCCTGTGTTCTACCGGTCGTTCTCGCCGACGTCTCGGTGGCGACCCTTTCGCCGCTGGCGGTGGCCGGCGCCGCCGCGGCCGGGGTCGGAGCAGTTGTCGCGGCCGCCGCGCGGGCGCTCGTTGCTGAGGACGCCGTCGAACGGTTCCGGGACCGGCGGTGGGCGATACAGCTCCCGTTCGCGCTGGTGCTCCTCTATCTGGGTGTGACCCTCCAGTTTGGCCTTGCCGGGCCGGGAATCGACACCCGCGCCCTCTATCTCGGTCTCGCGAGCACCGGGCTGACAGCGCTCGGTCTCGCCGGGATGGTCAACGCCAGCCAGTCGCTGCACACCGAAACCGTCGTCGCCGACAGTGAAATCTACGTCCCGCTCCCGAGTACGAAGACCGACCGCCGGGCCCGGCTCGAACGCCGGGTCGGCGGCGTCGCGCTCGTCGGTCTGGGTGCGCTCGTCGGCGTCGGTCTCGCGACCGGCGAGTCGGTCCCGCTTGCCTTCCTCGTCATCGGCCTGCCGGGCGTCGTCCAGTTGCTCCGGGCCCGGGGCAGTGAGCAGGCGCTGACCGACGCTGGCCTGCGACAGGGCGGGACGGTCCACCCGTGGGACGACTTCGAGGGCTACGAACTATCGGCGGAGCACCTCGTGTTCACCCAACCGGGCTGGGTCGGCGACGTCCGAATCGATCGCGAGCGCATCGACGACGAGGACGACGTGCTCTCGGTGCTGTCGATGTTGTTCGACGAAAGCTCGTAATCGACGTCAGTGCCCGACGGTCTGACTGCTGCTGTTGCGGACGAGCGACTCCCGTATGCGTTTTCGTTGTCGGAAAAGCGCGTCGCGAGTTGCCCGCCTGAAAAACTCGCCTTCGGCGGATTTTGCTATGTTCTCCGCGCGACTCTTACGCGAGTCGCTCGATGTTGCTGACGACTTCGTCGGCGTACTCGCTGGTGGCGAGTTTCTCGCCGCCTTCGATCTGGCGTTCGAGGTCGTAGGTGACCTTCTTCGAGGAGATGGTCTCCTCGACGGCGTCTTTGATGAGCTGTGCGGCGTCGTTCCAGCCCATGTACTCGAACATCAGGACGCCCGAGAGCATCATCGCGGTCGGGTTGACCTTGTCCTGGCCGGCGTACTTGGGCGCGGAGCCGTGGACCGGCTCGGCGAGACACAGCGCGTCGCCGAAGTTCGCACCGGGCGCGATGCCGAGACCGCCAATCTGGGCGCCACAGGCGTCCGAGAGGTAGTCGCCGTTGAGGTTCATCGTGGCGATGACGTCGTAGTCGTCGGTCCGGGTCAGAATCTGCTGGAGCATGTTGTCGGCGATGCGGTCGTTGACGACGACAGCATCCTCGGGGGCTTCGCCGTCTCGCTCCTCCCAGAGGGTGTCCTCGCTGATGACCTCGTCGCCGTACTCCTCTTCTGCGACCTCGTAGCCCCAGTCGCGGAAGGCGCCCTCGGTGAACTTCATGATGTTGCCCTTGTGGACGAGGGTGACGGTGTCGCGGTCGTGTTCGAGCGCGTACTCGATGGCCTGGCGGACGAGGCGCTTGGTCCCGAACTCGGTAATCGGCTTGACACCGATGCCGACGTCTCCGTCGTGGATGACGTCGTCTGCACCCATCTCGTCTTCGACGAACTCCTTGACCTGCTGGACCTCGTCGGTGCCGGCCTCCCACTCGATGCCGGCGTAGACGTCTTCGGTGTTCTCACGGAACGTGACCATGTCCATCGCGTCGGGGTTTTTGACAGGTGATGGAACCCCGTCGAGGTGGTAGGTCGGGCGGACGTTCGCGTAGGTGTCGAGCGTCTTCCGGAGTGCGACGTTCAGCGACCGGAAGCCGGCGCCGACCGGCGTCGTCAGCGGCCCCTTGATAGCGACGCGGAACTCCTTGATTGCCTCGACGGTGTCTTCGGGCAGGTTCTCGTCGTATTTCTCGCGGGCGGTCTCGCCGGCGTAGACGCGCATCCAGCTGATGTCCCGGCCTGTTGCCTGTGCTGCGGCCTCGAGGACCTGCTGTGCTGCTGGGCCGACGTCTGTCCCGATACCGTCACCGTAGAGAATAGGAATAATCGGATTCTGTGGGATGTCGAGCACGTCGTTTTCCTCGTCTACTACCTCGATGGGCTCACCCTCTTCGGGTACTTCGATTTGGTCGTACGTCATATACCCCCCTGTTTTTCCCCCTGGGCTAAAGTAATGCCGCTTCGCGTGGACTGTAATGATAATCCCGGATAGATGCAGTGGGATTTCTCAGAGGGCTGGTCCGTCTCACGCGCTGGCAGTTCCTGCACAGTGAAGAGCCACTGACTGTCCCTGTCGTCGGTGGCTGTCCTCGGTCTGTTCTCGGCTGTTTGCCTGGTGTCGTCTCTGGTCGCGTTCACTGCGCCGACACGGCTTTTTCGCCGGCGGTCGTACACATCGTATGGACCTTCTCGTCCACGGTGGCGCCGGCAGCGCGCCCGACGACCCCCACGCCCGCCAGACTGTCCTCGATGCGGCAGCAGCCGTGGGGGTCGACTGCGAGAGGCCGGTGGCTGCCGTCACCGCGGCGGTCCGGCGACTCGAAGCCGACCCGCAGTTTAACGCCGGGGTGGGGAGTGCCGTCCAGAGCGACGGCGTGATTCGCACTGACGCGGGGTTGATGACCAGCGACGGTTCGGCTGGCGCGGCCGGTGCGATGGCCGGTGTGAAACACGCAATCGACGTCGCTCGGGTCGTCAAACGGGAGACGCCACACGTCCTGGTCGTCGGGGAGCCGGCCGTCTCGCTGGCCGACTCGGCGGACATCGAGACGGCGTGTGACCTTTGGACCGAGCGGACACGCGAGCGCTGGCGGGCGGCCGACCCGCCCGACGACGACAGTCCGGACGCGCACCTGTCGTGGGCCCGCGAGCACTTTGGCGACGGCCACGACACTGTCGGTGCAGTCGCAACCGACGGCCGGCGACTCGCTGCGGCGACGTCGACCGGCGGCCGCTGGTTCGCACTCGCTGGCCGTGTCGGGGACGTGCCACAGGTCGGTGCGGGCTTCTATGCGACGCCTGGGGCGGCAGTGAGTACGACGGGGGACGGCGAGGCGATTCTCCGGTTCGGACTGGCCCGCCGCGTGGCCGATGCCGTCGCCGACGGCGAATCGCCACAGCACGCAGCAGACCGCGTCCTCCGTGGGTTCGCGACCGAGACTGGCGGTGGGGCCGGGGTCATCGTCATCGGTGCAGACGGCCAGACTGGGACCGCATACAACACAGACGCGATGCAGACCGCCAAACTGGCTCGGGAAGACACCTGACGCCAGATTTGGGTCAGCATTTAACCGACTGTCGGCCATAACGCCTGCAAGATGGCCCGGAGATCAGACCATGGCTGAAGACGGGGGCCAGGAACCCGAGACGCAGACACTGCCGACCTTCGACGAGCTAGCGACGCTGATGGACAACTTCGTCAACCTTGTCGAACTGGGAGCGGCGGCACTATTCGCGCTGCTCTTTGCCGTCGGCGTGGTCGACCTCGCGTTAATCATCGGCGAGGCGACGCTCGGAGGCAAGATCACCGACCCACAAGTGGTCATCGGCTTCATCGACGTGGGGTTGCTCTTGCTCATCATCGTCGAAGTGTATCAGACGGTCGTCGCATACATCCGGGAAAACGACACGCGACGCATCGTCCGACTGGTCATCTACACCGGCGTCATCGCGCTCGTCCGGAAAGTCATCATCTTCCGGACCGAGGAGTACGCGACGTACCAGGACGCGCTGCTCGTCGCCATCGCGTACACAATCCTGACATTCGGGCTGGTCGCATTGCTGTACGTCGACCGCAAGACGAGCGAACCGTAACGGCAAACACTTTCTCCCCGACCGACCAAATCTGGATATGAGCGTCGATTTGACGAGCGAGCAGTACGAGAAACACCGCGAAGCGGGTGAGATTCTCGCCGAGGTTCGCAACGAGGCCGCAGAGATGGTCGAAGTCGGTACGAGTCACCTCGAAGTCGCAGAGTGGGCCGAAGACCGGATTCGGGACCTGGGTGGGAAACCGGCGTTCCCGGTGAACATCTCCATCGACGAGGAGGCCGCCCACGCCACACCCAGCATCGACGACGACTCCACGTTCGGCGAGGAGATGGTGAACCTGGACATCGGCGTCCACGTCGACGGCTGGCTCGCCGACACTGCCGTCACGGTCGACCTGTCGGGCAATCCGGACCTGAAAGACGCCTCTGCCGAAGCGCTCGACGCGGCCCTCGAAACCGTCGAGGCGGGTGTCCAGACCGGCGAAATCGGGGCGGCAGTCGAGGAAGTCATCGAGGGGTACGGCTACAACCCCGTCGTGAACCTCACCGGGCACGGCCTGGGTCACTGGGAGCAACACACCACGCCGAACATCCCGAACCGTGCGGTCTCACAGGGTGTGGAACTCGAAGCCGGCGACGTCGTCGCAATCGAACCGTTCGCGACCGACGGCGGCGGCAAGGTCAGCGAGGGCAGCGACGAGGAGATTTTCGCCCTCGAACGCGAGGCGTCGATTCGCAACCGCCAGGCACGGCAGGCACTCGACCAGATTACCGAGGAGTTCCGCACGCTGCCTTTCGCGACGCGGTGGCTCGACACCTCCCGTGCGGAGATGGCGCTCCGGCGCCTCAAGCGCAACGACATCGTCCACGGCTATCCGGTGTTGAAAGAAGACGAGGGCTGTCTGGTCAGCCAGAAAGAACACACCATCATCGTCACCGAAGACGGCTGTGAAGTGACGACGCGACTGTAGCCGATTCGGCGGTTTCTGTCACGAAACTCCGCTGGACAGAAGACGCGTCCACGAAGACGAAGCAAGCGACAGCGCGTCGATGGGGCCAGACGGCGCTATGCGTTGTTCATCCGCGTCTGCTCGGTCGTACCACAGACCGTGCATTCGCTGACGCGGTATGGCTCGCGCGAGAACTCGGCGTTTTCCGGGTCAGGACTCTCCGTGAGAATCTTGACCGTAACGTCGTGGGGGGTCGTCCGCCCGCAACTCTCACACTCCTCTGTAATATCTGCGACAGCATTCGGTTTCGTGGCCATCCTACTTCGAAAGTCACCGTGACGTAGTATAAAAAGGGCCAATAGTTGAGTCCGTTCTGACTGTTTTATCGCCCGATAGCGACCTGATTTTGGGTATCAGTAGGGCAGAAGACGCGATACCGTTCATAAACAATCTTTAGACCTTCGTTCACCGTCACTGCGCTGAACGGCCGGTGGCTTTTTATAGTAAAAGAACTGCGGCACGGCGGCGGTTGGCAGGAGGTATTTGCCGACGGCGCGACGACGTGGTGACATGGAGCAGGTCTTTGCCCCCTGGCGTATCGACTGGGTCGAACGCGACGACAAAAACGACGGCATCGAGGGATGTGTCTTCTGTGAACTTCCCGACCGGGACGACGACCGGAACAATCTCCTGCTGGCACGCGACGACCACGCCTTTGTCATGTTGAACAACTACCCCTACAATCCGGGTCACGCGATGGTCATTCCACACCACCACACCGGCGAGTATCGTGACCTCGACGCCGAGACGCTCCTCGCAAAGGAGCGACTGGTCCAGCGGACCATCGACGCGATGGACGAGGCGCTGTCGCCGGACGGCTACAACGTCGGCTACAACCTCGGTGGCGGCGCTGCCGGGGGCTCTATCGACGACCACCTCCACGCGCATATCGTCCCGCGCTGGGGTGGCGATACGAACTTCATGCCCGTCATCGGCGACACGAAAGTCATCGTCGAGGCGGTCACGGACTCGTACGACCGGTTGCACACCGCCTTCGGCGAGCAGGACGGCGTCCGCGTGACGGACGGCGAGAGTGCTGTCGTGGTCGAATCCTGAGTGGGCCGCGGTGAGACCGTCGCCGGTCGGTGGGGTTGAGACTCCGATGTCCGTACCTGTCGAGGAACTCCCCGTCGGCGTCGACCGAGCGAAGCGATTTAACCCCGGGGGCGTGAACCCCCACCGAATGTCCCGACGGCGCACTCTCCGCCGCGTTGGCCTGCTCGTGTTGGTGGCCAACGTCGCGCTCGTCGTTGCGAAGGGCACTGTCTACTACTGGACCGGCAGTCTCGCCGTCGGTTCCGAGGCGGTCAACAGCCTCGCGGACAGTGCGTACAGCCTTGTCATCGTCGCCGGACTCTATCTCACCACACAGCCGCCGGATTTCGAACACCCCCACGGTCACGAACGCATCGAGCCCTTTGTCTCGCTGTTTGTCGCGCTCGGTATCTTCGCCGCCGGCGGCGCGGTATTGTGGCAGGCGGCCACGACGCTCCAGTCCGGCAACGTCACGGTCGCGCGCGGACCGGCCGCCGCCTCGGTTCTCGTCGTCTCCGGCGTTGTCAAGTACCTGCTCTACCGGTACTGTCTGCACGCCGCCGACGACACCAACTCCCCGGCGCTTGCCGCGACTGCACTCGACAACCGCAACGACATCCTGACCGCCAGCGCGGCACTCGTCGGCGTCCTCGGCGCGATGGCCGGCTACCCAATCCTGGACCCGCTCGCGGCGGGGCTGGTCGCATTCGGCATCCTCTATACCGGCGTCGAGGTGGTCCAAGACAACATCGACTATCTGGTCGGTGCGGCCCCGCCGGAGAACCTGCGCCGGGAAATCATCCGCCGTGCGCTCGCCCACCCCGACGTCGAGGGGGCCCACGACGTCATCGCCCACTACGTCGGCCCGGAAATCGACGTGAGTCTCCACATCGAGGTCCAGGGCGACCGGACGCTCATGGAGGCCCACCGCATCGAGACCGACGTCGCACAGGCTATCAGCGCGCTCGCGGAGGTCGACGACGTCTTCGTCCACGTCGACCCGAAAGAGGCCGGCGAGTGGAAACCCGACGACGAGGTCGACCAGCTCGTCGGCGGGCGCATCCACGACCGCAACGAGAAGCCCTGAGTCGTCCGGGGCCTATTTGTAGCTGGCACGCCACTCGACAGACAGCATGGCTGCAGTACCGGGCAGTACAGCCCAGACGCTCTATATTGTTGCATTCGGTGTTGCCACGGTCGCCTGTCTCGGAAGTTTGGTCCGTGCCCGACACGTCGAAGACAGAGCGACGCGGTACGGACTGATCGGACTGCTCGCCGGGAGCGGCGGCTGGGCGGCGTCTCACGCCGGTGTCTTCGTCCTGCCGACGGCGGACCTGAAAATCGCGTCGTACTCTGTCGGCCTCGTCCTCGGGTTCTCGACTGTCTTCTCGTGGCTGTACTTCTGTTCGGCCTACTCCGGGCGCTCGCTGCACCGCAACCGGACGCTCCGCTGGGCCGGGCTTGCGCTGTATCTGGCCGTCGTGGCGGTGAAAGTTACCAACCCGCTTCACCACCAGTACTTCGTCGCCGACGTGGTTCAGACCAACAGCGGCGTCTTCGTCGACATCCAACAGCAGGCGTTTCACTGGGCGGCGACGGGACTGGCCTACGCGCTTGCTGCCGTCGGCCTGTTCATGCTGTTCGAGCGCTTTGCCAACGCCGGCTACGAGACCCGGCCGCTGGTCGCTCTGACTGGCCTGACTGCTCTGCCGGCGCTTTTCGACATCGTCGGGTTCAGCAGTTCCGTGATTCCGAACGTCATCTACGCGCCACTCGGGGTCGCCGTGTTCGCGCTCGGCGTCCTCTTTGTCTACGAGGACCGGTTCCTGGCGGTCCAGCTCACCGGCGACGTCGACGAGGCCTTCGTCTTTCTCGCCGATGACGGCACAATCAGAGACTACAACGACGCCGCCATGGCGCTGTTCCCGGACCTGAGTGGTGCCCGCGGCAACACAGCCGAGACCGTCGACGGCTTGGGGATGGTCACCGGCCAGGAGGGCGACATACTGGATGTCACTATCGACGGCCAGCCCCGCTACTACATGGTCACGTCGACGACGTTCAGGCTCGGCCAGGCCGACATCGGCGAGGTGGTGATGTTCTCGGACGTGACCAGCATCGAACGCCAGCGCCGCGAACTCCAGCGGCACAACGAGCAACTGGAGGAGTTTGCGTCCGGCATCCGCCACGAACTCCGCAACTCACTGCAGGTCATCCGTAGCCGCGTCGCTGCCGCGGGGTCGGCACTCGACGAGGGGCGTGTCGACATGGCACAGGAGTCACTCGGCGCGGCCTCCGAGCGGACCGGGCGGATGTCGCGGACGGTATCCGACCTCGCGACGCTGGCCCAGTACGGCCAGACGGTCGGTGACCTCTCGACGGTCTCGTTTCGCGAGGCCGTCGAGGCCGCCTGGCGACAGACCGAGACCGCGTCGCTGACGTTGACCGTCGAGGGCGAGGGCGAACTCGTCGCCGACAGTTCGCGGCTTCAGAACCTCTTCCAGAGTGCTATCACCTTCGCTCGCTACAACGAGGCGACCGAACTCGTCGTCAGTCTCACCGACGACGGCTTTACCATCACCGACGACGGCACCCATCCGGGCGAGGAGAATTTCGACAAACTGTTCGACTACGGCCACGCCGTCCCCAACGCCGAGGCGGGGATGGCACTGCCAAACGTCGAGACGCTCGCCGAGGTCCAGGGGTGGACCGTCGACGTCGACCCGGCGTACGACGCGGGGATTCGCATCCGCATCGGCGGCGTTCACGTCGACCAGTCCGACCCGGTGACTGGCTAACCGCTCACAGCAGGACCGCGTGGGCCGTGGCTTCGCTCAGACCAGTTCGCCGAGCGCGTAGACGGTGTTGTGGCCCGTAATCTCCGCGTCGACGATGTCGCCGACGGCAGCCTCCGCTTCCGCACCGGGAATCGCCACCTGCCGGTAGGCACGGTCGTAGCCGACCAGCGAGTCGCCGGTGCCGTCCTCGACCAGCAGTACTTCACTTTCCTGCCCGACCATCGACTCGTAGGCCGCGCCGACCACGTCCATTTTCACCTCGCTCATCTCCTTCGAGCGGTCCTTCTTCGTCTGGCCGCCCAGCCCCTGCATGTCGGCAGCGTCGGTGCCAGGTCGCTTCGAGAAGCGCGTGACGTTGATTTTCTCCGGGCGGGTCTCCCGCAGGAGTGCGAGACTCTGCTCGTGGTCAGCCGGCTCCTCGGTCGGGAAGCCGACGATGAAGTCAGTCGAGAGCGTCCAGTAGTCCAGTTGCTCCTCGAACGTCTCGACTACGTCGACGTACTCGGAGACGGTGTGTTGGCGGCGCATATCCGCGAGCAGGTCGTCGCTGCCCGACTGGACGGGCGCGTGCAGGAAGTTGTAGAGTTCGTCGTGTTCGGCGAAGACGGCCGCGAGTTCCTCCCGGACGCCGTGGACGCCGGCCGGGTTCGCCATCCCGACGCGAACCCGGAACTCCCCCTCGATTTCGGTGCAGATGCGGTCGAGTAGTTCGGGGAGGAGACTCTCGCCCTGGTTGCGGTCCCAGCCGTAGACGCCCGTGTCCTGGCCGGTAATCCGAATCTCCCTGGCGCCGGCGTGGACGAGTGCGCGTGCCTTCTCGACGTTCTCCTCGACGGGCGGTGACTCGATGCGACCCGTCGCGTGTTTCGTGATACAGTACGAACAGTCGGACATGCACCCGCGCGCGATAGGGAGGATGCCGACGACGCCGTCGACGACCGGTTCGGTGTCGGGCGTGACCGTCGGGCACTCACCGTTGCGGACGTGTTCGGGCACGTCGTCCCAGTGGAGCACGTCGGCGTCGATGTCGGCCTCGCGGAACTGCTCGCCCTGCGCGAGTGCCATACAGCCCGTGATGACGAGGTCTGCGGGCGTTTCCTCGTCGAGTTCCCGCGCCCGCCGGAGCATGTTGTCCTCGGTCTTCTCGACGACGGTACAGGTGTTGAGGATGGCGACGTCGGCCTCCTCGGGGCCGTCGGCGGGGTGGTGGCCGCCGTCGCGAAGCGCCCGCTCGATTTCGCGGCTCTCGCCCCGATTGGACGTACAGCCGTAGGTCTCGATGTGATAGCGGGCCATTGACTACGACTACGGGTGCGTGGCAAAAAGCGCGACGTTCCACAGCGATGCCCGACAGTCACCGTTATACTGTCGTAGCCGTTAGCGGGCCACACAGTGTCGCAGGTCCCCGCCCGTCTCCAAGGGCACGTTCCAAACCGTGTCGAGACGGCCGTCTTCGTCTCCGGCGTCGCGAGTATGGGGCTGGAAATCGTCGCCGGTCGTCAGATTGCCCCGGTCTTTGGCTCCAGTGTCTTCACCTGGGGGTCGATTATCGGCGTCTTCCTGGCCGCGCTCGCGGTGGGCTACTGGCTGGCCGGCCGCAGCGCCCGCGAGAACGCCTCCCGGAACGCGCTCGCGCTCGTCTTCGTCGCCACCGCCGCGTACGTCGCCCTGCTGGTCGTCGCCGGCGACCCCATTCTTCGAGCGACCGAGAACGTCGGCCTGCCCGCACGCTTTGCGCCGGTCCTCCCGATTACGATTCTTTTCGGCCCGCCGACTGTCCTGCTGGGCTTTGTCAGCCCGTACGGGGCGGAACTGGTCGCCGCCGAAGGGCCGGGCGACGCCTCCGGACAGGTGTACGCGCTGGGCACCGGCGGGAGCATCCTCGGCGCGTTTGCGACGACGTTCGTCCTCATCCCCGAAATCAAGCAGGGCGTCGTCGGCATCGAGTTCGGTTTCGGCGTCTTGCTCTTGCTGACCGCCGTGCTCGTAGCGCCGCGGGGCAACTCCAGTACACGGGCGGCAATCGGGCTCGTCGGCGCTGTCCTCGTGTTGGCGTTCGTCCTCGTGACGTTCGCACCGCTGGCCAGCGGCGACGTGGTCTACGAGACACAGACGGCCTACCAGCAACTCGAAGTCGTCGACGACGACGGCGTCCGGACGCTGTATCTCGACGGCGTCCCTCACAGCGCGATGGACAAGAACCAGCCCGACCGCTACGTGTTCTCCTACACCCGATACTTCCATCTCTCGATGCTCGCGACCGACGACGTGGACAACGTCCTCTTTATCGGTGGCGGCGGCTTCTCCGGCCCGAAACGCTTCGAAAGCGAGTACAACGTCAGTATCGACGTCGTGGAAATCGACCCCGAAGTCGTCTCGACGGCAAAGCAGTACTTCCGCGTCCAGGAAAGCGAGAACTTCCGTATTCACACCAGGGACGGCCGCCAGTACCTCCAGGAGACAAACCGGACCTACGACGTGGTCGTCCTCGACGCCTACCGCGCCGACAAGGCCCCGATTCATCTCACCACCGTCGAGTTCATGCGCCTGGTCGCAGACCGGATGGACGACGACGGCGTCGTCGTCGCAAACGTCATCTCCGGCCGGACCGGGCCGGAGTCGGCGTTCTACCGTGCCCAGTATCGCACGATGGCCCAGGTGTTCCCGCAGGTGTACAGTTTTCCCACAAGCGAGTCCGGCGGCCTCCAGAACATCGAACTCGTCGCCACCAACGCCGAGCAGAGGCTCTCGCAGGCGGACTTCGAGCGCCGGAATCGAGAGCGGTCGATCGGCATCGACCTCTCCCGGGAGATTAGCTTCTACCGTGGGACAGTCGACGTGGGGGATGCGCCGGTGTTGACCGACGGCTACGCGCCGGTCGACAGCCTGCTCGCACGGCAGGTCGACACCGAGTACGTCATCGAACGGACCAACGACACCCGCGCTGCTGGATGAGACCGACCATCTCCCCCCCACCCGGCGCGAACCGTAACAGGTTCGCGGCTCCCGCTCGTAGGGCCGGTATGACCGAGCAATTCGCCGTCCCGGGTGTCGTCCCATGAACCGACGCCGTGTGGACGCGTTCGTCGGAGCGCTCGTCGCGGTCGTGCTCTTCGGCGGGGCCGCGCTCAGCTGGCAGGCCTACCAGCGACGACGTGCTGTCGACCAGACGATGGGTTCGATGATGGGGTCGTCGATGGGCTCGATGCACGGGACCGACCCGCTGTGGTACGTCCTCGGGACACTCACCGTCGCAATCGTCGTCGGCGGCGGGTATCTCCTTGTCCGCGAGGACCTCTCCGCGCCGGACGCGACCAGGCGTGTCGGCAGTGCGGACGGCGGAACCGAACGTACCGCGCCCGTGGACTCGCCGGCAGGGCCGCCCGTCGACCAGCCCGACCACCAGCCACCCGGACCGGACGCGGGGACGGCCGAGGCCAACCCCCAGGAACGCATTCTCGACCTGTTGCCCGACGACGAACGCCGCGTCCTCGAACCGGTTCTCGACTCACCCGGCATCACCCAGATAGCGCTCCGCGACCGGTCTGACTTCTCGAAGAGCAAGGTGAGCCAGACCGTCGGCGAACTCGAAGAGCGCGGACTGCTCTACCGGGAACGCCAGGGACGGACCTACCGGGTCTTTCCGAGCGACGACCTCCGAGAGTAGACTGCTCGTTGTCACGTCTGGGCCAGAATTCTCGAACTCGCGGATTCGGCAGGGACGAACGGTCCTGTGTACGAAAAACGGTTAGAATCGCTTAGCGACGTTCTCGAACGGTCTCCTGCGTGGGTTTTCACCCTCGTGGATAACCCCTCGACCCTTGTACGGACAGATGAGGAGAAACACAATGAACAGCACTCTCGGACGCTGGCTGGTCGTAACGCTCGCAGTCGTCGGACTCGCGCTCGCCGTTCCCGCGGTCGGCGCACACGGCGACGAACCGACTCGGACCGACGGGACGGTCACCGCGGACACCCCGACCAACGACACGACCGTCTGGCCGGCCTGGATGCAAGACCACATGGACGCACACATGGGCCCGGCAGCCACCGAGTGGATGGAGTCACACGTGGGCGTGGCCAACGGTAGCACGCAGGACGCGGCTGGCCACTACTGGGCCGACGAAGACACCCGTGACAGCCACTGGAACGATGACACTCACGACAGCGCCTGGGCTGACGAGGATACTCGCGACCGCCACTGGGACGACGACACCCGCGTTCGCGGAACCTACGGCCACGGCCACGGGTGCTAACACCCGTCTCCGGTAACGGCACTCGACACACAACCGACTGACACCCTGACCACACCAAGACAATGACCAGACACACCAGGCACGGACGCACAGTTCGCAGACTCGTGATTGCCACGGCGGCGGTGCTCGTCGCAGCGACCGGAACGGCCGCCGCGATGGGGACCGGGAGCCACGGCACCGGCTCGATGGGCGGTGGCTGGCGGCTCTTCGGTGGCACGATGGGGCTGTGGGGACTCCTCTGGATGGGGCTCCTGATTGGCGTCCCGCTGTTCGTGGGCTACTCGCTTCTCACGCGCGAAACGGACGCCGACGGCGGCTCGCGCGGCGGAACCGACCGGCCCCGGTCGCTCCTGCGCGAGCGCTACGCTCGGGGCGAAATCGACGAGGAGGAGTTCCGACGCCGGCGAAATCAACTCGACCGAACCGATTGAGGCGTTCGACTACTTGTCGTCGGTCGCTGCGTCTGCTTTTCCGGTCGCATCGCGGTATTCACTGACGATGACGTCGCCGCTCGACGCGCCGATGCGCTCGGCGCCGGCCTCGAACATCGCGTCTGCGCGCTCCCAGGAGCCGATGCCGCCACTCGCCTTGACCGGGAGATATTCGCTCATCACTGCGACGTCTTCGACTGTCGCCCCGCCGTCGGCAAAGCCAGTGGCGGTCTTGACGAAGTCGGCGTCGGCGTCGACAGCCGCCTGACAGACGTCCCGGAGTTCGCCGTCGTCCAACAGCGGTGCCTCGACGATGACCTTCACCGGAACCGGGACGGCTGCGGCGACTTCCGCGAGTTCCCGCTCGACGGTCTCGACGTCACCCTCCCGCAGGGCGCCGAGGTTCGCGACGACGTCGAGTTCGTCCGCGCCGTCGTTCCAGGCCGCCTGTGCCTCGTGGCACTTCGTGGTCGTCGCGTGCTGGCCGTGCGGGAAGCCGACGACAGTGACTGTCTTGACGGCTGGTGCGTACTCGGCGGCGTCAGCGACGTAGCAGGGCGGGAGGCAGGCTGCCATCCCTTCCTGGCGGGCCGTGTCGAGTACCGCTGTCACGTCCGACCAGGTCGTCGTCGGGCCGAGGACCGTGTGCTCGATTCGTGCGGGAACGTCGTCCATGCTGTACTGGTGTGGCCAGGGGACCAAAACTTCCGGTGGCCGACCGGAAAGGCTTTTGCCCGTGGCTCGCGGCTGGACCGATATGCAGGTTCCGTTCGAGGGGTTCGTGGTTCCGTCGGTGGAGTATACGGCCCTGCTCGTGGTTGGGACGGCAGTCGTGCTCGCGCTACTGTACGCAGTCCAGCCGCCAGTGACACAGCGGACTGTCCTCGCCTTTGTCCCGTGGATGATAAGCGGCTCCGCGCTGCACGTCTTCTACCAGCTGGGCGAAGTCTACCAGGTCCAGATTTATCCCCCGACCCTGGCACCGCTCTTTTCGGCGCCGGCCGTCTATCTGACAACGTTTCTCGCGATGGGCTTTGTCTGGGTCTTCTCCACGATTGTCGGCATCCGCGCCCGCTCCAGCGTCAGCGGCAAAGACAAAGTCACCCAGTATCTCGGCGCACTGGGGCTTGGTGTGGCAATCACGCTGGTCGGGCTGATGATCTGGCAGGGTCTCGACCCGGCCGTCGGTCCGCTGGAGCCGATTCTCCCGCTGGTCGGTATCATCGTCACGATGGTCGCGACCTTCGTCGTCTACATCCTCATCGGCACCTGGCGGACCCACATTATCGCCCAGGCCCGCCTCGTCGGGGCGCTCGTCCTCTTTGCGCACCTCCTCGACGGTATCACCACTGCCATCGGCGCCGACGTGCTCGGCGTGACCGAACGCTCCGCGCTCTCTGCGCGCATCATGGAGTTTGCCGCCGGCCTGCCGACCGAGCCGTATCTCGGGACCGGGTGGCTCTTCGTCGTCGTGAAGATGCTGCTGGCCACCGTTATCGTCGTCGGCTTTGCCGACTACGTCCGCGAGGAACCGACCCGCGGGAACCTCTTTTTCGCGCTCATCGTCGCACTCGGCCTCGGCCCGGCGATGAACAACGTCTTCCTGTTCCTGCTGGGCGTCTCGTAGTATCGCTCCAGCGCGGTCGCGAACCACGCCGAGTTTTCACCCTCCACACCGAAAGCCGCGTATGGGAAAGCAGCCACACCTGCTCGTCGAGGAGGGTGACCTCGCAGACATCGCGCTCGTCCCCGGCGACCCGGGACGTGTCGACCGTATCGCAGCCCACTGCGACGAGGCGACGACCGTCGCCGAGAACCGCGAGTACAAACTCGTCAACGCCACCTACGAGGGGACAGACCTCACCATCTGTTCGACCGGTATCGGCTCGCCGTCTGCGGCTATCGCCGCCGAGGAGCTGGCCGCCGTCGGCGTCGAGACGCTGATTCGCGTGGGGACGACCGGCGCGCTCCAGTCCGGCATCGAAATCGGCGATATGGTCGTCGCGACCGGCGCGGCCAAAGACGAAGGGACCACCAAACGCTACGAGGACGACACCGTCCCGGCGGTGCCAGATTACGACGTTCTCACGGCGCTCGTCGACGGTGCCGAGGATAACGGCGAGGACGTTCACGTTGGCCCCATCGCGACGGACGACGCCTTCTACGCCGAGACCGACGCCTACGTCGAGGACTGGGAGGATGCGGGACTGCTGGCCGTCGAGATGGAGGCGGCCGCACTCTTTACACTGGCCCGGCGGAAGGGACTGCGTGCCGGTGCCATCTGTACGGTCGACGGCAACCTCGTCGAGGGCACACAGAAAGGCGAGACCGACGCCGAGGAACTGCCGGCCAAGGCGAAAAACAACGTCGAGCGCGCTATCGACATCGCGCTCGAGGCCGCGACGCGACTCTGAACGGTCGGTCCACGCCTCGCACCTGCCACGGGATTTTTCTTCTCGGCTGTGAAACAGCCAGCCATGCGGAGCCGCTGGCGTGTGCTTCTCGACCGTCTTCGCCGGTTCGAGCAGCGCGAACTGCGTGAACTGCGCCAGTGGCTAGCACAGACGAGCAACCTCGTTCACCTCTCGATTTTGCTTCTCGTGCCGCTGGTTATCGGTCTGGTGACGATGCTGGCCAACGCCGTCGGTGCGCTCTCCTTTCTGCTCTACCCGCCGCTTGCCTCCGGTGCGTACACGCTCTTTGCCAACCCCGAGGGCAAGTACGCCTCACCGCTCCGGTTCGTGGGCGGGTTGACCGTCGGCGCGGCGTGTGGCTGGCTGGCCGTCGTCCTGGCGTCGGCGCTGTTCTATACGCCTCAGGCCGGGGAAATCCACGCTATCGGCGCGGCGTTGAGCGTCTTTCTCACCGGGCTCGTGACGTGGGCACTGGACATCGAAGAGCCAGCGGCGTTCTCGACGGCACTGCTGACGCTGTTCGTCTACGCCCAGATAAACAACCCCGAGCTGTACGTCCTCAGCATCGCCGCAAGCAGTGGTATCGTCGCGCTCGCCTTCGAGGGGTGGCGACAGCTGGTCTACGAACAGCGCGCCCGGTATCTCTACGAGTCGACGCGGGGCGACGACCACGTTCTCGTTCCGATGCGTGGCGAGGCGGCCGCTCAGACGGCGATGCTGGGTGCCCGTCTCGCTGCCGCACACCGTGCGGGCAAGGTCGTTCTCCTCGATATTGTCGACGACGAACGGGTCGCCAGAGCCGAACGCTCGCTGTTGCGCGACCACGACCAGACGCGACTCATCGCTGCGGAGACGTCGGGCGAGTATCTCGACAACCAGGGCCGGGATGCGCTGGATTCGCTCGGCGGTGGCGAGGCCGTCTCCGGTGCGGTCAGTACCCTCGAAGCGCGGGCCAACCGCATCGAGACACAGGTGGGGGTCCCTTGCGAGGTTGTTGTGGCCGCCAACGGCGGTAACACTGCACAGACAGTCGTCCAGACCGCCCGCGAGGCAAACTGTGACCTCGTCGCGGCGCCGTACGAGACCCACCGCGGGACGGTCACACAGTTCGTTCGGGACCTCTTTGGCAGTGATGTCGACGTACTCGTTCACCGCTCGACGGGCGAGCGGACGCGCTGGCGGCGCATTCTCGTCCCCGTCAGAGGGCCAAGCGGCGTCGCCACGAGCATGGTCGATTTCGCCACGCGACTCGCCGCCAAGACCGGCCAGGTCAGCGTCGCGACCTGTATCAATGACTCCAGCGAGCGGCGTGCCGCCGAGGAGCGCCTGGCCAATCTCGTCGAGACGTTCGAGGGGAACATCGAGACGCGCGTCTCACAGACCTCAATCGAGACGTTTCTCACCCGTCACGACCACGAGTACGACCTCATCCTGCTGGGTGCAAGCCAGAACCGAAGCGCCGCCTCCCGGTTTATCTCCCCGCCGACGTTCGAGCGCATCGACAGCGACGCTATCGACACCGACGTCGCCATCATCGACCGGAACTAGGCCGTTGAGTTTCTGACTCACTCGCTGCCGTCGCTCCGGGAGACCGGGCTGTCGCACCCCTCGAAATCAGCCGTGACGCAGTACCCGGTACCAGAACTCCCGCCATGCGTTCAGGCTCTCCTCCCAGGTTTGCCAGAACGTAGCCGTGGGATGGGTCGTGTCCGTCCCTGGACCGACCGGACGGGCCGCAATCTCCGTTCCACACTCTGGACAGTCGTAGTGGCGGGTGCCGGCTGTCTCGGCACACACCCAGTCACCGTCATATCGGCTCCGATGTGTGCAATTCGGACAGAACAGCGCCGATTTTGGCGTCCCCTCGGCTGCCGGTTGTGCCGTTGACGTCATCGGTTGCCCTGTATTGTGTGTCTCACTGCGTGTGTCCTCGTGGTCAGCGACGGGCCGGAGCACGCTCTGACTTCTCACGGACCTGAATCCCACGGGACCGCAACTCCGTTTCCATCTTCGTCGGGGAGACACCACCGCGCTCGGCGGCCTGCTCGAGTGTAATCGTCCGGCTGCGATACAGTGTCATTGCCGTCATCAGTGACCTGAAAGACATTGGTTTCGTCACTCTCTCGTAGAGTCTGTGCATATTTAAACATTCTGTGGGAACATATACCAGGACACGACCAAGAAAAAGCTTCAAAAGTAAATATTCGCCCACTCAAAGCTCACATTAGTGTATGTATGGCTATACCAGACACGATACCCGAAGGTGGGACGGAACGGATACAGCCGTCGGTGTCGAACGGCTTGGCGAGGAAAAACTGGGCGCGAGCGTCGACGGCCGCTATTCTTCCATCATTTGCTCGGCGACGTCCTCTACGTTCGTCTCCCCGAACGCAGACCGGACGAGCAGTCGCCCGCCGATGACTGCCGGGCTGACGACGGTATCGGCTCCGGCCCGGCGGAGTTTCTTGACGTTGTCCCGGTTCGTGGCGGCGGCGACGATGCGGGCGTCGGGGTTGAGTTCCCTCGCGGTCAGAATCGCGAAGGCGTCCTCGGCGTCGTCGTTGGTCGCCGCGATGATGGCGCGGGCGTGTTCGACGCCGGCAGCCTCCAGCGGTTCCTCGCTGCTCGGGTCGCCGACGAGGACGTCGATGTCGTGGTTTCTGAGCGTCGTCGCACGCTCCGAATCCGGTGTGATGACGACGAACTCGGTGTCGCCGTCGCGGAGTTCTTCGACGAGCGGTTCGGTCAGGTCGCCGTAGCCGAGGACGACAACGTGGTCCTCGTAGAGGTCGTACTGTGTCGTGGTCATGGTTCCAAGTGCCCGCGAGAAGCGGGCCTGAATCGCTGGGCCGAGCACCGACCCGAGTGCCAGCGCGAAACTGGCCGTCCCGAGAACGATAAGCGAGATGCCGAACAGGCGGGCCTGTGCCGACTGCGGGGCGGCGTCGCCGTACCCGACGGTGCTGGCGGTCGCGATGGTATAATACAGCGCGTCAGTCAGCGTCTCGACGCCGGTAAACTCCTCACGAAGCGCGAACGCGCCCGCCGTCCCGTAGACGAGCGTTCCCACGAGCGAGGCAGTCGCCGCGAGCTGTGCCGTCGAAAACGATGCCGGCCGGTCGAACCGCCGATAGTTCACGAGCAACACCGGCAACGAGAGCCCCGACAGAACGACCAGCGGAAGCGAGAAGACGCTCCCCTGAACGAGGCCCTGCACGGCGGTAATCGGCAACAGCGCCACCGTCGCATACCACCCCAGCCGGTAGCCCTGGCGGAGTTCGTACGCGCCGGTCAACAGGAGAAACCCGGTCAGCGTCCCGGTGAACCCGGCCGCCTGCTGGGCCGCCGGTGGGATGTAAGCCGCGAGAGGGCCGGTCGTCTGCTGGACGGCGATGTTGGCGATACCCGTCGCCAGCGAGAGTACTGCCGCAGTGGTAGCCAGTAACACGGCCGTTCTGGTCCCCAGAATCTTTCTGTGGGTCGGTCCCTCGTCGCTCATCTACCGACTCTCACGACGGTCCGTGTAAAATGTGCTGGCATTTGCGAGTTTGGCAGGCGTCTGACGGTGCGACAGTCCTTTACTGTGCGACTGCGTGTGCCAACGTATGGCGTCGCTGCCCGTGGAGATACTGCTCGGTATCTATCTTGGACTGCTGGTGGGGATGGTCCCCGCGCTCATCTCCTGGGCACTCGGTTTCGTCTTCAAATACGTCACGAACGTCACGCTCCCCGGCTTCGGTGTCGCCGTCCTCGCGATTGCGCTGGCCGGTGTCAACGGCGGCCTGCTCGCGATTGCGGACCGCTCGATTACGGGGTCTCCGAACGCCCCCCGCGTCATCACCGCTATCGTGGTCGTCAGCATGACCTCGATGTACGCCCACAATCGCGGCGACAACCTGGGTGCGACACTGCCGAAACGACTCTCGCTCTCCGATTTCCGGCCGCGAACGCTCTCGAAGGATTTCGCCGACCTCATCGGGAGTGGCGACGAGGTCCGGATTCGCGTCGTCGGCGAGGTCGCGGACATGGAGGGGTATCCACCACTCTCCGAGGAACTTCGCGCCGACCTCCGTAACGCCGAACTCACCTTCCCCGCCGACCTGCGTCTCGACGAACTCGAAGACCGGATGGCCGACCGTCTCACCACCGAACACGACCTCGGTGACGTGTCGGTCTCTATCGACGAGCGCGGGCGGGCGACGGTGGTCGCCGCCCCGCCGTTCTCGGGGCTATCGAAACGAATCGGCGACAACCGCCACGCTGTCTCCGTCTCTGGACTCGTTCCGACCGGATTGGCACGCGGCGACGAAGTGACTGTCATCACCTCGAACGCGCAGGTCCGCGGGACCGTCGTCAGTGCCAACACCGGCGACAGCGAACGTGCCAGCGGCGACGAGGCGGCCGCTGACGCCGAACCGCTGTCTATCGACGGTGCGGACGACGACTCTCTCCCGAAACCGGTGCGTGCGCCGACGACCGACGGCGGCGAGGGCCGCGTGACCGTCGCCGTCACCCGGACCGACGTGCAACCGTTGCTCCGGGCGGACCGCGCGAAGGTCGTCGTCGAGTCCCGTGGCACGCGCCGCGAGTACGAGGTTATCTCGCTGTTGCGCCGCGCAGACAAGCGCTTTCGCCGCTATACGGTCCGTGCGGGGAGTGCACTCGCCGGGCGGACGCTCGGCACTGCCGGTCTCCGAGACGCCTACGGCGTCGTCGTCTTCGCCGTCAGGACCGCCGAGGGCTGGGTCGTGGCCCCTCGCGGCGAGACGACACTTGAGGAGGGGGACGAACTGTTTGCCGTGGGGACTCGCGACGAACTGGAGTCGTTTTCGAGTGCGGCCAGTACGACCGACCGCGTTCCCGGGGGTGACGACTGATGGCGACGCTTACGCAGGTGAGCGAACTCGTCGCCCAACTCGGCGGGCTGGCAATCTTCGCAGGGACGCTCGCGGCCGTCGCGGCCTTCGTCTATCGCTGGTACGTCCGCGAGGAGATTCCGCGCGGACTCGGCCTGCTGGTCGGGCTCAGCGGCGTCGCAGTGTATCTGAACACGACGGCGGCACTCGGACAGGTCATCGGCGGGAGCAGCGCGCCGACTGAAATCGAGGTCGCGCTGTTCAACATCACCGCCTTCCTCGTCGGCGCTGGCGGTGCGACGGCCGGCCAGTGGGCCGGCGACCAGTTTGGGTCGGAACTGTTTCACGGGCAGGGACTCTCAGACGTCGAGAGCGATGTCGGCCGGCTGGTCCAGTCGGTCGGCCGTGTCATCGCCGTCGAACTCCCGTCGGACATCGACGACGTGGTTGGATACGACCCCGTCTCCGCCGAGACCACAGAGGCCCTCGCGGGCAAGACGTTCCTGTTTCCCCGGCGGCTGACCGTCGACGAACTCGAAACCCGACTCGTCGCCCGGCTCAAGACCGACTACGGCGTCGGTCACGTCGACCTCGACCTCGCCAAGGACGGGACCGTCGAGTACCTCGCGCTCGGGAGTCGCGCGGCGGGTATCGGACCGACGCTCCCGCCGGCGACCAACGCCGTCGCCATCCGCGCCGACCCGGCCTTTTCCGCGAGCGCGGGCGACCTGGTTCAGGTCTGGGAGACCGACCCGATGCGCCGCGTGCTGACGGCGGAACTGCGCGGCGTCGCCGACGACACCGTCACTATCGCCATCGATGCCGCGGACACGCAGAAAATCGACCCGACGAGGGAGTATCGGCTGGTGACCCTGCCCGTCGAGGACCGCCCGGACCGCGAGTTTGCCTCGCTGCTTCGCGCGGCCGACGAGACCTTTAGCTCCGTGACCGTCGAGGCGGGGAGTCCGCTCCACGGGCTGCCGATTGCCGCGCTCGACCTCTCGATTGTCGCGGTCAAACCCGATTCGGGGACGCCGAACGCACTCCCCGACCCGTCGACCGTCCTCGCTCCCGGCGACGTGGTCTTTGCCATCGCCCGCCCCGACGCACTCCGCCGGCTGGAGGTCGCTGCGACGCCGCTCGACCCCGGCCTGGTCAGCGAGCCGACGCCGCGGCCGCAACGCTCGCGCCGGTCCGGCGCGACCTCCACGACCGAGGCGACGGCGGCTGACACTGAGTCGACGGCCGACGACGCCGCGGACCAAGACGCGCCGCCACAGCCAGACGCCGACGGCGACGCCGCCCCGGAACCGACCGACGACGACACAATCGAGGCCGCCGAGGCGGCGACCAGCGACGACGGCGGCGAACAGACCGGCGAGTCCGACGACGAGGCCGAGACCACTGACTTCGACCCGCCCGAAGCCGAAGATACCGACGACGCTGCCGAGGCCGACGACACGGCCGCAGGCGCGGTTGGCAACTCCTCGTTCAAGCAACTCAAAGAGGAGTTCGAGTCCGGCGAGGCCGACTGGAGCGAGGGCGACGCGACGAACGGCGGCCAGTCCGACTCGACAGGCGAGCGCGGCGACACGACCGAGTCGGCTCAGGCCACGGACGACTCGGCCGACGAGTCGCCGTCCGACGACGGCCTGGGCGACGCGCTCGCCGACGCGGGCGAGGACCTCGCTGACTCGGGCAGTGACGAGCAGGCTGAACCCGACAACGCGGACGACGACCTGGACGACCTCGGCTTTCGAGACGAGGCTGACGACGATGGCCTGGCCGACGATGACGGCTTGACAAACGATGATGCACTCGATTTCGGCGACGAGAGCGAATCTGCCGGTGACAAATCGGACTCGGATGAGATGTCGTTCGACGACGAGGAGGAAGACGACGACCTATCGAGCCTCGGCTTCGACGATGGGGAAGACGACGATGACCTGTCCAGTCTGAGCTTCGACGACGAGGAGACGGAGGGGCTGTCATTCGACGACGAAGACACGGCCGATGAAGACGAGAATGTGGCTGACGAAGACGACGGGAACGAGGAGGACGAGGACGACGAAGATGAAGACGACGATGAGGACAGCGGGGGCGGCGGTGCGTCGTCGTTCCAGCAACTCAAAGAGGAGTTCGAGTCCGGCGACGCCGACTGGGAGGACGACATCTCCGACAGTCCGGGTGGCGATATGCGACTCGACGAGTAGGAGACGCCGACCGAAGGGAGGGGGTTCCGGTAACGAGCGGTTCTCCGGAAGCGAGCGGGGGACGCAGTGGGAACGCTCTTTGTCTCGGCGACCAGGCGGCTAACTATGGAGTGGCGACTCTTCGCGACGCTTTCGGAGACTGCCGGCGCGGATAGGGTGTCCCTCGACGTCGACGGTGAGGCGACGCTGCGGGAGGCGTTCGACGCCCTTCTGGATGCCCATCCCGACCTGGCGACTGAACTCCTGGACGACGACGAGACACTGTACGACCACGTCCGACTGCTCGTCGACGGTGGCGACCCCTTCGCCGAGGCCGACGGCTGGGCGACGACTGTCGACGCCGAGAGCGAACTGGCGCTGTTCCCGCCCGTCAGCGGCGGCTAGTTCGGGCCTGCTACCCGGTCACTCCCAGGGGACCGAGCGGTCGGTGACTTCGCCGGCCAGCGACCGGCCCATCGTGTCGGCAACGTCGTCGGTGTTTGCCAGCGCCCACATCAGTTTCACCTTCGCAGTGCCGGGGAGGATGTCCTCGCCCTCGATGACGCCGGCGTCGAGGAGGTCCCGACCGGTGTCGTAGACGCGGTCACAGACCCGCCCGTCGAGACACTGGCTCGTCATCACGACGTGGGTGCCGGCGTCGGTCAACTCGTCGACGACGGAAATCCAGTCGGTGTTGACGTGGCCCAGCCCCGTGCCCTCGATGACGACGCCCGCGGCGTCGCCGACCGCTTCGAGGCGACTGGCGTCGGTGCCGGGGGTGAACTTGACAAGTTCCACGTCCGTTTCGAGGTCGTCGTGGAGCGCGAGGTCCGTCTCGCCGCGTTCTGCGTGGTCCCGGCGGAAGGTGATGTCGGGCGTTTCTCCAGTTTCGTAGTCGGCTTCACCGAGGGGCTTCGCGCCGACAGTCTCGAAGGCGTCCCGGCGGGAGGTGTGGTTCTTTCGGGCGCGGGTGCCACGGTGCAGCGCACACCGGTCGTCGGACTGGTCTGCATGCATGCAGACGAGGACTTCCGCACAGTCGCTTTTCGCGGCCTCGACGGCACAGACGGCGTTCATCACGTTGTCCGAGGAGGGGCGGTCCGCCGAGCGCTGGCTCCCGGTGAAGACGATGGGGACCGGCGTATCGAGCATGAAGGCCATCGCGCTCGCGGAGAACTGCATCGTGTCGGTGCCGTGCATGACGACGATGCCGTCCGCGCCGGCCTCGATTTCCTCGTGGATGGCGGTGGCAAGTTCCTGCCACACGTCCGGCGTCATGTTTTCAGAGAGGATGTTCGCGACGACCCGTCCCCGGTAGTTGGCCAGGCCCGCGAGGTCCGGCACGGCACGGAGCACGTCCTCGGCGTCGAACTGTGCCGTCACCGCGCCGGTCCGGTAGTCGACCGTCGAGGCGATGGTGCCACCCGTCGAGATGAGCGAAATCGTCGGGAGGTCGTCGTCGAACTCGATGGTGGATTCGCCTTCGGCCTGTGCGTCCTCGATGTCGTACACGTCCGACTCGAGGCGGTCGATGTCGGCGTCGGCACGGTCGATACCAACGTTGTACCCCGAGTCGAGTTTCACGACGATGTGGTCGGGCGTCGAGGAGGGCAACATGACGCCCTCGAAAGTCTGTCCCGCGCGGTCGACGCGGACGCGGTCGCCTGCGTTCATGTGCCCGGATACCGTCTGCCTGGACTTGAAACCATCCGTTCGCCCGCTCGCGCGACCAAAGACCAATGACCGTGGGCATCGTACGACTCGTCATGGCAGAGGGGGAGCGCCAGCTCGACCGGGATGCCGACCTCGAGGAGGAGGTCGACCTCGATATTGACGCAGTCACCGCACTCGACGACGCTCCCGAGCAGACGGATTCGGCCGGACTCGGCAGCCGACTCCGGGCGCGCGTGGGAGAGTTTGTCTCCGGCCGTGGTCTGGTCGTCTCGGCCGTGCTCACGCTCGCCAGCGCGCTCGTCGTCGGTGGGTTCCTTCCGTTCGGTATCGTCGGCAATCTCGTCGGTATCTTCGTCGCAGCCTTCGCCTACGGGACGGTCACGTCGACCCAGCGCTACGTCGAACTGACACTCGCAGGTGGCGCTCTCGGCGCCGGGCTGACGCTGCTTGGCAATCTCGCACTATCCTTGCTGGGCGCGGGCGTCCCGCTGGTCGCGGTCGGGTTCGCCGCGGGCGCGCTCGCTGGTGGGCTGGGACACTACTTCGGCCGGGACCTCCGAGACGGTCTGACCCGAGATCTATGAGTCGCCGAGGTGCCAGCCGCCGCTCTCGCGGGTGACGACCCCTTCCGCTTCGAGTTCTGCGAGGACGTCCTCGATAACTTCTGTCGGGGCCTCGACGCGCTTGCTCAGCGCCGCTGTGTCGTGGTCGTCCTCGGCGAGGGCGGCGAGCAGTTCGGTCACCAGTCGTGGATTCGTGTCGGCGATGGCGTCGGCGATTCGTTCCCGGACCGCGGCGAGTCGCCCCTGGACGAACCGCTGGGCCAGCGAGAGCTCGTTTTCTAACTGTTCGAGTTCTTGCAGCGTCTCGGCCAGTTCCGGCAGTTCGGTGGCTCTGTCGTCGTCGTTTTCCGGAACGGCGCCGCTGACTTCGATGCTCAGGTACCGACACGAGGTCATGTCGACGGCCGAACTGGCCGGGTAGGCGCTTTTCGTGCCGAACTCGTAGGGAGAGACGTTGACCTCGAGCCGGAGGTTCTCGGCGATAGAGAAGTACTTGCGCCGTCTGTCGTCGGTCCGACTCTCGACGAGGCCGGCCTCTTCGAGCTTTCGGAGGTGGTCGATGACGGCCTTCGGGCTGACGCCGAGAAACTCGCTTATCTCGGTCACGTAACAGGGCTTCTGGGCGAGTAGACGCAGAATCCGCCGGCGATTCGCGTTCCCGAGCAAATCGAGTAGTTCGGCGGAGTCCATTTACGTAACGTTAGCGGTTACGATATAAAGGTGTTTCTACCGTGTGCCCGCTATCGTCGTGCCGTTGGCTGGTGATTGGTGTCTCTGAAGTGCTCGCAACTCGAAAAGCGTGGATTCCGGTGGACCGGCTTTAGTCGTCGGCGGGGGGTTGTGCCCGGCTCTCGGCACCCTGCCCGCCCGCCAGCGGCGACACCGAGTCGAAGCCGCGGGATTCGACGTGTTCGCCACAGGTCGGGCAGTGCAGGTGAGAGACAGCCGACATCGCGTCCCGGCGCACGTCCCATCCGTCTATCGCGTGGCCTTCGTGCCCACACGCGGGACAGAACAGGGTTGCCTTCGGTCGGGGAGCGGACTGACCACCGTTGTGGCTCATAGCGACTACACGTACGCACTCATCGAATAAACCTCTGCGCCCTCACTTGTTTGGTTCAAACTGCCCTGCTTTTCTGCCGTGGTGTCGTGGCAGTGTCGCCCCGATGGGGGCCACGCCGAGCGGAAAGGGTCAAGCGGTTCGAACCAGTATCTAGGGCGTGACTCAATCGCTGCTCATCTACGACGGGAGTAACAGTCTGTTCCGGTCTGCAGCCGACGCAGTGAGCCGACGCCTTTCGGGCATCAAACTCGTGCCGTGGCAGTCCGACGCAGTACAGCAGTTTCTGGACGCGCAGTTCGACGACCGGCCGTTTGCCTTCATCCTCGTCGATGGGGACTCGGTGTACGTCGGCGCCGACACCGTCGAGCGAGTCCTCGAAAAACAGCAGGTAAATCCGGCGGTCGTCGATTTCGTCACACGAACGTATCCGACCGCTGCTGGTCCGTTCGGCAGGGTCGTCCACGGCGGCGAACCGGCCGACATCCACGAGACGTTCTCACTGACAGAATCAGCGCAAGCCCACGTCGACCCGCTCCGGCGAAGCTACGATATTCCGGTCGAGACCGAGTGACGATTACCAGACGACGGCTCCGAGTTGCAAAATCGTGGTGCTGACCGACAGGTCGGCGCTCTCCCGCGAGTTGGTCTCGGTGTCCGAATCGCTACTGCCGCGCGGACCGCCGTCGTTTCTCTTAGTTGCGGTGTCTTCCGTTTCGTTTCCGGGCGTCTCGTCGGTGCTGTTCCCGTCGACGATCCGACCCGACGGGCCGTGCTGACCGGTCGGTGACCTGGTTTCGTTTGTTCCAGTCATCCGCTGGTGGCGCTCCCCGTCGGGTCTTGTGTCGTTGGCGCCGACAGCGTCCCGCGGCCCGCGGTCATCCTGTGGTCCCGTCCGGTTTTCCATCGGTCCCCTTTGAGGTCCCCGCGCTGTCGGTGGGCCACGCGGCGCGTCGGTGATGGTTCGCGCGTGTGCCGCCACCTCGGGACCGGTCATGTTCGATGCCTGCGTCCGCAGATGGGCGAGTGCGGACGTGTTGGCGCCGACTCGCGTGGCAGTTTGTGCCGTCGCGTTGATTCGGGCCCGGAGATTGTCGAGTCGCTCGTCGAGTGCGCTCGCCTGGGCCGTGTACGCAACCGCCGGCAGCCGGTCGCCCCGCTCGTCGAGGCGCGCAATCTGGCGCTGTAGTCGCTGGCGCTCCCGTTCGAGCTTGGCCGTCCGGTTTGTCACCGCTCGTTCGGGCGTGGCGCTGGCGTTGACGCTGGCGTTCCACATCCCGCTCTCGACGGTGGTGTTGGCGTCGACGGCGCTGGTCTGCATGAACGCGGCTACCTGCTGTCCGAACGTGCCGTTTGCCTCGCTGGTCGTGTTGTTGTCGACCTGCGTGGGCTGGTCGACGCCGACGCCGAGTGCCGGCACCGCGACCAGCATCGCCACACACACCGCGACTGAGAGAACCAGCGGAATTTGACGCCCTTCCATGCTCTACTCTCTCTTGTCGGCGGTCGTCGACATAAAAGCGAACCTTCGTTCGCACCGTTTATTCCATACAGTAACGCGATTGTATCGTCCAAGAGCGTTTATCGAGACTGCTTGTCGAGTCTCGGCAGCGACACCGCAGCCAGGACGACTGCACCGACCGAGACGAGGACTGTCCCAGCAACGAGCGCGAGACCGGGGTCGTACCGGAGCGGCGGGTGGAGACCGAGCCCGTAATCCAGCGCGTCGTTTACGAGCGCCAGTCCGAGCGCGACGGCGAGTGCGCCGCGGGTCGTCCGGCCGTAGTGGGGAATCAGGAACGCCTCGGCGACGAAGGCCAGATGCGTGAGGACGATTCCGAAGAAATCCCACGGTGCAGGGTAGTACTGGTCGAATCCCAGGCCGAGCGCGAGTGCGGTCCACAGCCCCATCTTGACCAGCCAGACGAACGCGAGCGTGTGCAGGTAGGCCAGAGCCAGGTTCACCGGGGCCGAATCGAGGTCCGCTCCGACGGTGGGCAAAAGCGTCGCAAGCGAGAGCATCGCGATTGCGAGCGCGACGGGCGAGTCCAGAAAGAACGGCCACAGTGCCGTCGAGACGGCGACCATCTCCGCGACGTAGAAGCGAATCCCGACGAGTACTGCGACGCCGTTGACCGCGAGCAGCGCCACGAGATTGGACGCTTCGGAGAGATAGAGGCGTGCCCACCGCCGCGGAATGGGCGAGAGACGGTCCATACCGCGTGACGGGCCGCCGCCGACTAAGTGGTTTCCGTCGGCCTGCACGCGCTGTGGTCGAATCACCACTGGAATTGCCCGACATGATAAGTCTGCCGGGCAGGACTTATCCGTTACCGTGGGTTATGTTGGCATGCACCGCATGTTCGAACAGTTCTCCCGCGGCTACTACCTCGGTCGGCTGTACGTCGAGCCGTCACCGGACGAGACGGCGAAGATGTGCAGCGCACAGCACGAACGCGTCAACAGACAGCTCTACACGGACGGCGAGGGCATCGAGCGGACAGACCAGCCACTCGTGATGAAAGTGGGCCAGACCCACCTCGCAGTCCACGGCGACGAGCAGGTGCCCGCCGACACGCTCGCTGTCCCCGAAGCTATCCTCACGGAGGCGGTTCGAAACCCGCCGACACTCACGGAGGTACTCCTGGCGAAAGCCGACCGGGCCGCACAACTGCTCGAATTTGCCGACGGCCCGATGGGGGTCTGACACGCTGCTCGCGACCCTCGGCGGCTGGATTTAAGGCTGTCCCGCCCGCCGGTGCGGGTATGCTCGACGACCTCCTCGGTCGCACCGAACTGAAAGCGCGCATCGAGGAGCTAGAGGCGGAAAAGCACCACCTCCAGCAGCAACTCGACGCCGAACAGGAGCGACGCGCCGACGCAGCCACCGAACGCCAGCGTGCGGAGGAGCAGGTCAACCACCTCGAAGACCGCGTGACGGAGCTCGAAGACCGCGTCGAGCGACTGCAATCCGGCGAGGCAGATATTCCGTTCCGGACCGATCAGGGATTTCGCGGTGAACGGCTCGCGGAACTGCTCTCGCGGCTGGACGCGGTCGAGACCGGACCGGAGGGTTTCCTCACTGCCTACGTCACGGACGGCCACGACCTGCCAGATGCCGTCCGGGAGGCGTTTGGCGACCGTGCACCGCTGGTCTCCCGTGCCGCGCCCTGTCTCGCTGTCACCGACGATTTCGGTCTCGTCGGCGCTTGTCTGTCGGTCCCGCTCGCCCCCGACCCGTTCGTCGAATGGGGCGAGGGGGTCCGCTTCGACCGCGCGTGGTTCCAGCCTACCGGCGAGTACACGCTCGCGCTCGTGCGTTCGGACCTCTTTGCGATGGGCGTCTACGACGGCCGCGAGCAGACCGCATTCCACGGGTTCGACAGCGACCTCAAGAGCCAACACTCGAAAGGCGGCTTCTCCCAGTCACGGTTCGAGCGCCTGCGCGACGAGCAGATTGCCAACCACATCGACCGGTGTCAGACCGCACTCGAAGAACGGCCCACCGACCGACTGGTCGTCGTCGGTGAACGGACCGTCCTGGATGACTTCGAAGACGTGGCCGACGTGACCGCCGCAGTGAGCGCGAGCGGGGACCCGGAGGGTGCTCTTGCGTCGGCGTTCGACTCGTTCTGGACTGTCCAGCTCCGGACGATGTGATGCGCCATCCCTCGCTGGTCTCCGGTCGTTGGCTGGTGGGGTTTCGGACCTCCGATGGCGCGGTTGCAGTCAGTCCGAACGGTACTCTTATTCACGCGCATACTGCACTGCCGGTATGCAGGTCGCCATTCTCGCTCACGAGCAGTTCCCCGACCGCGCGAAGACCGCCACCGGTATCCTCCGCTACGGCGACCACGACGTCGTCGCGGTCCTCGACCGAACCCACGCCGGCGAACGCGTACGTGACCATCTCGACGACGTTCAGGACGCGCCAATCGTCGAGTCGATGGCCGACGCGCCCGACTGTGACGCGCTCGTCATCGGTATCGCCCCAATCGGCGGCGGCTTCGACGACTCCTGGCGTCCCGACGTGCGGACCGCCCTCCGGCGTGGCTGTGACCTCGTCGCCGGTCTCCACTACTTCCTGGCCGACGACACGGAGTTTGCCCACCTCGCGGACGAACACGGCTGCTCGATTTGGGACGTGCGTCGTCCGCCCGAAGACCTGACTGTCGCTGAGGGAACCGCCGGCGACGTCGACGCGACGGTCGTTCTGACCGTCGGCACCGACTGCTCGACCGGCAAGATGACGACCTCCTACGAACTCCGCGACGCCGCCCGCGAGCGCGGCCTCGATGCCGCTGTCGTGCCGACCGGCCAGACCGGCATCATGATTTCCGACTGGGGCATCGCTATCGACCGCGTGGTCTCTGACTTTGCCGCAGGCGCAGTCGAACGCCTCGTCCAGCAGGAAGGCGACCGCGACGTGCTCTTCGTCGAAGGCCAGGGCGCGCTCGCTCACCCCGCCTACTCGGGTGTCACCCTCTCGATTTTGCACGGTGCCCAGCCGGATTCGCTCGTCATGACCCACATCGCCGGCCACGAGACCGTTCGTGAGTACGAGGACTACCCGCTCTTGCCGGTCGACGAGTACGCTGACCTCTACGAAGACGTTGCCCGACCAGTCTGTGAGACGAGCGTCGACGCCGGGATGCTCAACACGCAGGGACTCGGCGACGATGCCGCACGTGGGGCTCTCGACGACTACAGCGAGACGCTCGGTGTCCCCACGACCGACCCCGTTCGGTTCGATGTCGACGAGGTGCTGGATTCACTGCTGTGACGCGACTGCTCGGTGGTTTGTGTCGGCAGAAACGTCCGGACAGCGATTTGAACTCACTCACTTCGCTTCGCTCGTTCGCTGCTCAAATCGCTGTCGTCCGTCTCCAGCAGCACTGACCGCTCGCTGCGCTCGCGGTAAGTTGCTGCAGAGAGAACGTCCGGACAGCGATTTGAACGCTGGTCCCTGGCTCCGCAAGCCAAGAGGATAGTCCACTACCCTACCCGGACTCACTAATCGGTAGCAGGGTATCGACTAAAGGGGTTACGGTTCGCGTACCAGCGCGCGAAATAGTAGCAATCAGTATTCTTATAGGGGAACGCACCGAGGTTCAACCATGGCAGAGCGGGCCGAGTCGGGGGAACCGAGCGCTCCTGACCTCGACGCACTGGATGGGGCCTCGAATATTCTACTCTTAGCGCCATCCCTCGGTAGCCGCGGTCGCAACGCCGGAATGGAGTTGCTCGCCCGGACGCCGCCCGAGAAGACGAACGTGCTGTCGATTTCCTACACCGAGTCACCGACGGAGTTCGTCGACCGCTGGACAGAACGGGTCGGAGTCGACCCGTCCCGTGGCGGCATCGTCGCCGTCGGCCAGTCCGAAGCCCGCGTCGACAACTCCGCGTGGGCCGTCCGAACCGTCGAAAACCCCTCGGATTTGACGGGCGTGGGAATCGAACTCAGCGAACTCCTCTCGGGGATGGCCAACGCGTCCGACGAGGACGAACACATCGCCGTCTCCTTTCACTCGATTACGTCGCTGCTCCAGTACGCGGACGTCCAGCGGGCGTTTCGCTTTCTCCACGTCGTCACCGGGCGCGTCAAGACCGTCGGCGGCGTCGGCCACTACCACATCGACCCCGAGGCCCACGACAAAAAGACGCTGGCGACGCTCAAGGGCCTGTTCAACGCCGTCGTCGAAGTCGACGAGGACGGCAACTGGGACATCCAGCAATAGCGTTCAAACGCCCATTTGACTCTCCGTCGCTGATTTTTAAATACGAGTTCCTGTCTCGAATATGGACCGCCGAACGTTCCTCCGCTGGTCGGGCGCGCTCAGTGTGGGCTCGCTCGCTGGCTGTATCGTCGACAACCCGACTGCTGTCGGCAACGAACCGACCGACGACAGTGTCTCGATTACCGACTCTACGGTCGAACGGACAGAGAGTGGCTGTTCGTCCGGCGCGGACCCGACGGCCAGCGTCTCGATAGACGACGACTCGAACGTCGTCTCCTTCTCCGGGCACCTCGTGGCGGGGACGCCATGTCACAACGTCTCTATCGCACGGGCGACGTACAACCGCGACGACGACTGGCTCACCGTCGACCTCGGCACGGAGCGAGCAGCCAACGCGTGTATCGACTGTATCGGACGCATCGACTTTGACGGGACCGTCGACTTCGCGGGTGGTGTCCCGTCGCGCGTGACGATTTCTCACGACGACTCGGTACTGACTGACACCGAGGACGACGACGAGTCGACGCCCGCCGACGAGCCACGACTCCAGGCCAGTTCGTTCTCCGTGACCGGGGTCGAATCCAGCAGCCCAAGTCGGACGGCCGACGCGTCGTTCGATACAGATGCCGAGACTGTCACCGTGACGGGGACAATCGTCGGCACCGACGGCTGTACGACGGCCGACCTGGGGACGGCCGAGTACGACGCCGACGACAGCCAGTTGACCGTCGACGTGGTGACGAGAAAACGCGACGATGCAAGCGAGCGGCTCTGCACGGAGCAGATGGTCGGTATCGACTACGAAGCGACGTTCGCGTTCGACGGTGGCACACCGTCGAGTGTCTCGGTCAGCCACGACGGCGACGGCATCATGGCCGCCGGTCACGGAAGTACCTCTGTGAGTGCTCCCGACTCGGACACCTGAGTGGACCCGGCCAACCTGACCTTTTTGTGGGGTGGCGCGACCACCCGTTCGTGATGAGAGTCCGCCGCTGTCACCGCGACCGAGAGAGGCGCAAAACCACCGGATTGCGGCCCGTCGTCGATGCAACGACAACGCTTAAACAGCCGCCAGCCCTGCGTGTGAGACAGTAATGGGAGCGATTGAGGACATCTACGCGGACCTCGACACTGACGTCGACGAGTCGGAGTTTCGGGAGGCCGTCGAGCAGAAAGTCGAGCAGATGGACGGGCTCGCCGACGAGGAGACGGCGGCGATGCTCATCGCGCACGAACTCGAGGACCACGAGGTGGGCACCATCTCCGACATCGAACCCGGGATGGACGAGGTGAAGTTCCTCGCCAAGGTCGTCTCCGTGGGGGAACTCCGGACGTTCGAGCGCGACGGCGAAGACGAGGACGGCCGCGTCATCAACGTCGAAGCCGCCGACGAAACCGGAAGCGTCCGGTTGGCCTTCTGGGACCAGCAGGCGGCATCTATCGCCGACGGCCAACTCGAACAGGGCGAGGTGCTCCGCGTGAAGGGGCGACCAAAGGAGGGGTACAACGGCCTCGAAGTGAGCGTCGACAAGGCCGAACCCGACGCCGACGCCGACATCGACGTGGACCTCGACGGCCCGGCGACCGTCGAGTCGCTCTCGATGGGGCAATCGGACGTGAACCTCCGCGGGCTCGTCCTCGATACCGACGAGGTTCGGACGTTCGACCGCGACGACGGGTCCGAGGGGCGCGTCTCGAATCTCACGCTTGGCGACGAGACGGGGCGCATCCGGGTGACGCTGTGGGACGAGATGGCCGACCGGGCGACCGAACTCGACGCGGGTGACGCCGTCGAAGTCGTCGACGGCTACGTCCGCGAGCGCGAGGGCAGTCTCGAACTCCACGTCGGCGACCGCGGTGCGGTCGAGGGAGTCGATGACGATGTCGACTATGACCCCAACGCGACGGCAATCGATGGCGTCGAAATCGGGGAGACGGTCGACATCGCTGGGGTGGTTCGCTCCGCGGACCCAAAGCGCACGTTCGACCGCGACGACGGGTCGGAAGGGCAGGTCCGGAACATCCGCGTGCAAGACGATACCGGGGACATCCGCGTCGCGCTGTGGGGACCCAAGGCCGACAAGGAAATCGCGCCGGGTGACGAGGTGCTGGCCGCCGACGTCGAAATCGACGACGGCTGGCAGGACGACCTCGAAGCCTCTGCCGGCTGGCAGTCGACGGTCGTCGTCCTCGACGACGCAGCGACCACTGTCGGTGCCGGCGCGGGCGAGGGCAGCGGGGCCAGCGGCGACAGCGAGAGTGCGGGACTGGACGCGTTCGCGGAGGACGCTGGCGGGGACGCCGGGGAGAGTGCGACCGCGAGCGACGGCGGTGCCGTCTCGGAGTCGGGCGGTGCGGAGACACAACCGACCGAGGGCGAGCACCTGGAGTTTACCGGGACGGTCGTCCAGACCGGGGAGCCGGTCGTTCTGGACGATGGAACCGAGACGATGGCCGTCGAGACCGGTGCGCACGTCCAGTTGGGCGAAGAGATTACGGTCCGTGGGCGGATGGACGGCGACCGACTGGACGCTGAAGAACTGTTCTGAGGGGTGTCAGGGCCTCCCACCGTAGTACGGCGGTGTTGTACGACCAGTGATATTCCGTCTGAACGTTTCGGAAACCCTTAAGGCGGTTTCCGCCCCGTTTTGGCGTATGAGCGTCGAGTTACCGTTCGCTCCGGTGGACGAACTTATCCGGCGGAATGCCGGTGACCTCCGGGTGAGCGCGGAGGCTGCCGAAGAACTGGCTCGCCGGATTCAACAGCGGGGGGCGACTCTCGCCACGGGGGCCGCCGAGCGGGCGACGGCAGACGGACGAAAGACCCTGATGGCTCCCGATTTCGGCGTCGACAGGACACCCGATAAAGATACACTCGAACTGCCGATTGCTCCGGTCGATCGCATCGCTCGACTCGATATTGACGACACCTACCGGGTGGCGATGGACGCCCGTGTCGCGCTGGCATCCATCCTCGAAGCGTATGCGGATGCCGTCGCGGCCGCGGCGGCGACGCTCGCGCGCCATGCCGAGAGGCGAACAATCAAAGCGGAGGACGTCGAAATGTACTACGAACTCGAGCAGTACTTCGAATGAAATTCGGTTACCGCGAGACATGCCTCGAACACGAGACTGGCCCGCGCCATCCGGAGAGTCCCGACCGTCTTCGGGCGATTCGGCGCGCACTTTCCGACCGACACGGCGTCCAGTACGTCGATGCCGACTCGGCGAGCAGAGAGCGTCTCCTCGCGGTTCACGACGCCGACTACGTCGCCGAGTTCGAGCAGTTCTGTGCCGACGGCGGCGGTGACTGGGACGCAGACACTGTCGCCATCGAGGCGACGTGGGATGCCGCGCGAGCGAGCGCCGGCCTCGCAGAGTGGGCCGCAGAGGCGGCACTCGACGGCATCGACGGCCGACAGACGCCCTTCGCGCTTGGGCGACCGCCTGGCCACCACGCTGTCGTCGACGACGCGATGGGATTTTGCTTTTTTAACAACGCCGCGGTCGCTGCCCAGTCGGTCATCGACGAGGGAACGGCCGACAGCGTCGCTATCTTCGACTGGGACGTCCACCACGGCAACGGGACCCAGGACATCTTCTACGACGACGGCGACGTCTACTACGCCTCGTTCCACGAGGACGGTCTGTACCCCGGTACCGGACACATCGAAGAGACCGGCACCGGCGACGGTGAGGGGACGACCCTGAACGTCCCCTTCTCGGTTGGCACGACCGAGACTGGGTATCTGGCCGCACTCGAGGAACTGCTCCGGCCGGAACTGGTCGACTTTGACCCCGACCTGTTGCTGGTGAGTGCGGGCTTTGACGCGCACAAACACGACCCGATTTCGCGGATGCGAATCTCGACGGAGGGCTATGGCCTCCTCACACAGCAGGTCCGAGAGATTGCAGACGAGGCCGACGCCGCACTCGGATTCGTCTTGGAGGGTGGCTACGGCCTCGATACGCTCTCGGAGAGTATCCGGATGGTCCACGAGGTGTTCGACGGCTATCAGCCACCGAGCGACGACGGTGACCTCCAGGACGCCGCGCGCGCGACCATCGAAGACGTGAAAGACGAGTTCGACCGGTCGTAATCGACGGCGTCAGGGCCGCGGGTCGAAGTACGTTCTGAACTGCACGCCGAATTCATCGGCCAGCGACGCGATTTCGCCACCGACCAGCAGGTCGTAGCCTCCCTCGAGTGCGGATTCGACGTGCGCGCCGAGCGCGGTCTCGAAGACGACCTCGCTGGCGAGCACGTCCACCGCGTTCGTGAACTCGCGTGCGCGTTCGACGACGTAGCGGTCGCCGTCGATGTAGGGACCGTAGGGTGGACCGCCCGTCGGGGCTGTGCGCTCGCCGTCGTACTGCTCGAAGAAGCCGGTCGCGTGTTCCCGAACGTGGACGGGCGGGCCGTCGTGGCGTTCGACTGCCGGGCGCTCGGCGACGGCGAGTTCGAACAGGAGGACTGCCGTCTCGCCGGTGGCGAAGGCGGCCGACCGGAACACGTCGAACCCCCGCCGGTCGAGTTCGCTGGCGATACCCGTCCGAGACTTTTCGAGTTGCGGCCAGAGCTGGTCGTCGACGAGGTCGGGGGCCTCGAAGTGGAGGGCGAGTGGTGTCGTCTTCCGGTCGGCGACGACCGTCCGAACGCCGTCGGCGTCCAGCGGCGCTGGATCGGTGTGTTCGAACAGCGCTTCATCGGGCGCCGCGAGCAGTTCGCGGGCGAAGTGCTGGAGTCGGGCGACGTTCCCCTCAGAGAGCACAGCCGCGACGTTGCGCTCGGGGTCGGTCGGGTCGATGACCACCAGCGGGTCCGGGAAGGATTCCTCGCCGTGGTCCTCGGGGTCGAACTCGACGGGCGGGTGCCAGTCTGCCACCGCCTCGATAAGCTTCCGGAAGCCACCGTATTCGAGGACGAGCAACTCGGTCAGGAATCCGGAAAAGCCTCGCGTTCGGAGGTCGCTCCCGTAGACGCCGATGCCCTTGAAGAACTGCTTGCAGACGCGGACGTCGTCGGCGAGGTCGGCAGTCAATCGGTCGTCGAGATAGCGCGTGTGGAAGGGCGTGCGGTCGACGGCCGACTGGATTTGCGTTGCATCCTCGACGGCGTAGCAGGGCACACAGTCGACCTCGTAGCCGTCGTACTCGCCGACGACGTAGGGGTGTTCGGCGTACTCCTCGTGGCCGTTGGGGAGGACGGCGTGGCCGACGTCGAGGCCGTACTCCTCTAGCTGCTCGCGGTCGAGCTCCGGCGGAAAGGAGACGAACAGGTCGATGTCGCGGTCGCCGGCAATCCACGTCTGTCGGGCGGTCGAGCCGACCTGGACGATGTCGGCCTCGACCGGGAGGTCGGCGACGGCGGTCTCGGCGCGTTCGGTGAGTTCTGCGGCGACGGCCTGCAACTGCTCGCGCTCGTCGGGTGTGGGCGTAACGCGCTCGCGGACGCGCTCGACCACGGCATCGAACTCGTCTGTCATGTGCTCGTGTTGCCGGCAAGTGCGTGAAAGCGTGTCGATGCGGGGCGGAAAGCGAAACGCCTATTTAACTAATCCGTTTACGCAGTCATGCGTGCCGCCGTAGCTCAGTTGGTAGAGCACCACGCTGTTACGGTGCGTAGGACGTCTGCGTGCCGCAGATACGTGGTTGTCCCAGGTTCGAGCCCTGGCGGTGGCGTGAATTTTCTGCGAAAATACACGGACCATCAGACGCAGTCTGATGATGGCGTCCAACCGTTTCTCAGTGAGGTGTTTCATCTCCGAGCGACTGCTCGGGTATCACTTTCACTTCCACTCCCCTTGACGTAGCTACTTCTATCTAGAACCCGCCATTTCTTTCATGGTGGAGAACGATCCACATTTCGACAAACTCGAAGAAACACAGAAACGTGGACAGGCGACAGAAGCGCTGCTGAAATCGGAGTTCGTGCTCCGAGATATTCCGGTACTCATCCCCGAGTACGACAACGAACCGTACGACTTTGTCGTAGAAATTGCAGACGATTTCTACAAAATCCAGGCGAAGACAGCTTACGATAGTCCCACCGAGGGAACTGTAATGTTCGAGACGGTTAGCACTCGAACGAGGAGTGATGGCTATGAGCGTTCGGGATACGAAGGAAAAATCGACTTTTTTGCCGTCCACAATCCCGTATTAGATGAGTACTATCTTGTCTCGATCGAAGATGCGGCGACTGGAAAAATGGAAATTCGATATATAGAGCCAAAAAACAATCAGCGAAAAGGCATCAACTGGCACGAAGACTACCTACTTGATACCGTACTTGCTAATCTTCACCCATCGTAATCTCTTCTGCATCGACCGTTTCTGTCTGTTCCACATACCTCCCCAACCGATTCACTCCCTCACTCCGTTCGGTCGCTCATCCCTCGCACGGTGGCTGTCGCGTGACGGAGCACGCGACAGCGCGCGCCTGACTGAAGCGGGAACTTCCACTTGTCGACAATCTTGCTTGTTATTCTCACTCACTGAGATTTTTGCCGTAACTCGTGGTTATAGATATCTAGAGATATATGAGTCTGAAACATGAACGAAGAGCAGGCGGACACGCTGGGATTCGGGACGCGCTGTGTCCACGCCGGGCAGGAGCAGCCAGACCCGGCGACAGGGGCGCGCGCGCCGCCGATCTACCAGACCTCATCGTACGTGTTCGACGACGCGGGGACGGCGGCGGACCGTTACTCACTCGACGACGACGGGAACGTCTACTCCCGCTTCGACAACCCCACCGTCTCGATGCTCGAGCGCCGTCTCGCCAGCCTAGAGAACGGCACTGCGGCGGTCGCGACCGGCTCCGGTATGGCCGCACTCGACGCCGGCACCTCGATTCTCGCCAGCGCCGGCGACAACATCGTCTCGGCGGCCTCTATCTACGGTGGCACCCACTCGTATTTCTCGAATATGGTCACCCGTCGCGGCGTCGAACCGCGCTACGTCGACACGCTCGACCCCGACGCCTACGCCGAGGCAATCGACGAGGACACCGCCTACGTCCACGTCGAGACAATCGCCAACCCCTCGCTCGTAGTCCCCGATTTCGAGGCCATCGCGGAGGTGGCCCACGACCACGGCGTCCCCTTCTTCGTCGACAACACCTTCGGGACGCCGGCGCTTTGCAACCCGCTCGACCACGGCGTCGACATCGTCTGGGAGTCGACGACCAAGTGGATTCACGGCTCTGGCACCACCGTCGGCGGCGCCCTCGTCGACGGCGGCTCGTTCCCGTGGGACGAGTACCCCGAGAAGTATCCCGAACTCGCGACGGAAAGTGTTGCCTTCGAGGGAACGAACTTCGCCGAGGACTTCGGCGACCGGGCGTTTGCCGTCGCCGCGCGCCAGCGAGCGCTTCGCAGTCTCGGCGACGGGCAGAAGCCCTTCGACGCGTGGGTGACGATGCAGGGTGCCGAAACCCTCGCCTTGCGGATGGAACGCCATTGCGAGAACGCGATGACCGTCGCCGAGTTCCTCCGCAACCACGACGACGTGTCGTGGGTCAACTATCCGGGACTGGAGGACCACGAGGGCCACGACCTCGCTAACAAATACCTCGATGGCGGATACGGTGGCATGGTCACCTTCGGCCTCGCCGGTGGGTACGAGGCGAGCAAGACCGTCTGCGAGGAGACGGACCTCGCGCAGTTCCTCGCGAACATCGGCGACGCGAAGACGCTCATCATCCACCCGGCGAGTACCACCCACGCCCAACTCTCCGAGGAAGAACAGCGCGCGTCCGGTGTGACGCCCAACATGGTGCGGCTCTCGGTGGGCATCGAGGACCCGGACGACATCGTGGCCGACCTTGAGCAAGCAATCGCGACAGCGGGGGAAGCATGAACACAGACCACGACACCGTTTCGGTTGGAGAGTTCACCTTCGAGTGTGGCGAGTCTATCCCGGAGTTAGAGATTGCTTACGAAGCCTACGGCGAGTTCGAGGGCGACAACGCAGTGCTGGTCTGTCACGCCCTCACCGGGAGTGCCCACGTTGCCGGCCCACGTGACGGAACCGGGACCGCCGGCCAGGCCCGCGCCTGGTGGGACGACATCGTCGGTCCGGGCAAAGCAATCGACACCAACGAGTACTACGTCATCTGTGCGAACGTCCCTGGCTCGTGTTACGGGACGACCGGCCCGGCAAGCGAGAACCCCGAGACGGGCGAACCCTACGGGACGGACTTCCCGGCGGTCACGGTCACCGACTGGACGGAGGCCCAGCGACGCCTGCTCGACGAACTCGGCGTTCCCCACCTCCATGCGGTCGTCGGCGGCAGCGTCGGCGGGATGAACGTCCTAGAGTGGGCCAAGCAACACCCCGACCACGTCGAGCAGATAATCCCGATTGCCGCCGCCGCGCGACTCGACCCCCAGTGTCTCGCGCTCGATGCCATCGCGCGCCGCGCCATCACCACCGACCCCGACTGGCATGGTGGCGATTACTACGAAACCGACGACAAACCGACCGACGGGCTGGCACTCGCGCGACAGATTGGCCACGTCATGTACCTCTCGAAGGCCTCGATGGACCAGAAGTTCGGCCGCCGGGCCGCGGGCCGGGACGCCGTCCGCTCGTTCCCCGCCGACCGCGCGGCGAGTTTCTTCCCCTACCGGGACGTGGAGTCGTATCTCGACTACCAGGCCGAGAAGTTCGTCGAGCGATTCGACGCCAACTCCTATCTGTACCTGACGCGGGCGATGGACAACTACGACCTCTCGGCCGGGTTCGAATCCGACACCAACGCTCTGGCCGCTTTCGACGGCGAGGCGCTCGTGATGTCCTTTACCGCTGACTGGCATTTCACCACGACCCAGGCCGAAGCGCTGGCCGACGCGATGCGCGACGCCGACGTCGACGTTGCCCACCACGTCGTCGACTCGGACCACGGGCACGATGCCTTCCTCGTCGAACCCGAGAACGTCGGCCCGCCGCTTTCGGATTTCCTCGCCGAGGGACTCGGCGGCAGCGCTATCTCCGACACTGTCGACGAAGAATCCGACACTGGGAGCGACTTCGCGCCGGTCCACACCAGTCTCTTCTCGGATTGACTGCCGACGGCCGATTCTCTTGGATGTGGTGTGGTAGCACACATCTTTTATCACACTGGACACCCTCGTTTCTACTGTGATGAGCGACTCAGACCAGACGCGAGTCACCTTCGGAACGACCGTCTACCACGAGGATGGCTCGGAACTCGGCCGCGTGCGCGCGTTCGACGAGCACGGGTTCTACGTCACCCTCGACCAGGGAATCGAAGCGCTCTCTGGCGAGCACATCACGGCCGGCAACCCCGGTGAAGCCGAGTTGATGTGGCGCTGCTGGGAGTGTGGCGAGATGGGCGAAATCGAGGACATTCCCGAGGAGTGCCCCTCCTGTGGCGCGCCGAAGGAAGACATCTATTACTGGCAGGAAGACTGACGACCACGCGATGGACATCGTCGTCGTCGGTGCGGGGAGTCTCGGGAGCCTCGTCGGTGGGTTGCTCGCCCGCGCTCACGACGTGACACTCGTCGGGCGCGACCCACACGTCAGCACCGTCCGCGAGTCGGGACTCCGGATTTCCGGTGCAGTCGAAACGACGGTCGTACCGGACGCGACGACGACACCGCCGGCCGCTGCCGACCTCGCTGTCGTGACGGTCAAGGCCGGCGACACCGCCGAGGCGGCCGCAACCCTCACAGACACGTCGCTCGACGCCGCCCTCTCGCTGCAAAACGGGATGGGAAACGAAGCAACGCTGGCCGACCGACTCTCCTGTCCGGTTCTCGCGGGCACCTGCACCTACGGCGCGCGCCTGGTCGACCCCGGACACGTCGAGTGTACCGGCGTCGGTGACGTGGTCCTCGGTGCGCGTGCCGGCGGACCGTCTCCGGTGGCCGACCGCGTCGGCGAGGTGTTCTCGGCTGCCGACGTCCAGACCACCGTCGCGACGGACATGCCCCGCCGACTCTGGGAGAAACTGGCCGTCAACGCGGGCATCAACCCCACGACCGCTCTCGCGCGGGTCGAAAACGGCGCGCTCGTGGACGGTCCCGCGGGCGAGACCGCACGCGCCGCCGCCCGGGAAGTCGCCCGGGTCGCACAGGACGCCGGTATCGACCTCTCGGAATCCGCCGCCGCTCGGGCGGTCACGTCTGTGGCCGAGACGACCACTGCGAACACCTCCTCGATGCATCAGGACGTCCTCGCGGGCAACCCGACGGAAATCGACGCCATCAACGGCTACGTGGTCGACCGTGCGGACCGTCCAGTTCCGGTCAACGAGACGCTGACGAATCTCGTTCGAACGTGGGAATCTCGTCGGGATATCCGGTGACGAGGCAGTCTCCGCAGACTCGTTTCCCATCGAGACGCGCTCAGTTCCGGAAGACGACCCACAGCGCCGCGACACCGCCTGCGACGAGACCGAAGACGTAGCTCTCGACGCGATAGAGCAGCGTCGCCGCGAGCGCCGGGGCCTGGCCCAGTCCGGCGAGACCGACGAGCAAGACCAGCAGTGCCGTCTCGACCCCGCCGAGACCGCCCGGTGACGGCACCAGTCCCGCCAGCGTGCTCGCCGGGACGATGAAAAAGACCAGCAGGAGCGTCAGTTCGGCCTCGATTGCCAGCCCTGCGAAATACAGCGGGAGCGCGAAGAATATCCACCCGACGTAGGCGTACAGCAGTGCGTGTACGAGCGCCCACGGGTCGTCGGCGATGCGCTCGAAGGCGGTGTTCAGGTCCCGCATCCGCCCGCGCAGGCTAGCCAGCGAGAGAAAGCGCACGCGACGGGTGATGGGCGCAGCGAGTCGGAGCACGGCGTTTCCAAGCCAAAACCGGAAGCGCCAGCCGACGAGTGCGAACACGGGGACGCCGACGGCCATCGCGCCCAGCCCGAGCGCGAGCGGGCGGACTTGCGTGGGCAGGGAAGCGGTATAGAGCAGGGCCGCAAAGCCGATGCCCGCAAACGAGAAGAACGGAAAGAGGTTCAGCAGGTCCGCGGTGACGACGCTCGCGAGGCTGTCCTCGTAGCTGGCCTCCGTATCCCGCGAGAGGACGTACGCGATGAAGGGCTCGCCGCCGGCCTGTCCCAGCGGGGTGACGTAGTTGGCAAAGGTCGCAGCGTAAAAGGTCACCACGAGCTTGCGAAAGCTCACGTCGAAGCCCACGACGCGCAGCACGATTTGCCAGACGCGTGCCCACGCGACGAGACAGAGTGCCGTCGAGAGCGCGCCCGCAGCGACCCAGCGAAGCTCTGCCCGCGTGAGAACCTCTATCAGCCTGTCGAGTCCGACACCGACCGCGAGCAGATAGATAATCGCCAGCGCGACGGCGAAGCCAACGCCTGCCTGTGCCGCTCGTTTCCGGCTGAACAGGTCACCGAACCCCTCCTGGCTCACGGTTATTCGACGTATCCGAGGTCACGCAGTCGGTCTTTCGCCTCTTCGCCCATGTCTGCCAGCGGGTCGGCGTCGCCGACCTCGTCCCACTCGCCGCCGACCCGCGCTTCGAACGAGGACAGCGCCGCCTCGGTGGCCGCTATCGCCTCGTCGCCGTCGGCTGCGATGTTGTCGGTTTCGCCCGGGTCGCTATCGAGTCTGTAGGCCTCGTCGTCGATGCGCTCGTTGCGGATGTACTTCGCGTCGGGACGGCGCGCAGCACGCATCCGCGAGTAAAACCGTGAGTCCGCATCGAGTGTAATTCCGGCCTCGCTGGCTTTCGACTCCAGTTGGTTGAGCTCGACGACCGGGCGATGATACTCCACGAAGCCGTACTCGCCCAGGTCGATGTCGCGGTAGGAGTCGGACAGCAGGGACCGGTCGGTGTCCAGTGGCTTGCCCCGTCCCTCGACACCAGTCGTATCCAGGATGGTGTGATAGAGGTCGAGCAGTTCGACTATCCCATCGTCGCGTCCCGGCTCTATCTCGGGGTGTTTGACCAGCAGCGGGACGTTCACCAGCGGGTCGTAGATGTTGAACTCGTGGCCATAGAGGTCGTGTTCCCCGTGGAGTTCGCCGTGGTCGGCACAGACGACGACCATCGTCTCCTCCCACAGCCCCTCCGCTTTGAGCCAGCCGAAGAGCCGGCCGAGCTGGTCGTCCATGTGTCGAATCTCGGCGTCGTACAGGCCCCGGATGTCCTCCCACTCCTCGTCGTCGATGTCGCGTGCGCCACAGTTGTATGCCTTCGAGTTCTGGCACACTTCAGTCGAGTCGACGCCCGGCGCGAACTGCTCGACGTACTCCTCGGGTGGGTGGTACGGCAGGTGGGCGTCCATGAGATTGATAAACGAAAAGAAGGGCGCGTCGGAGTCGTCGATAAACGACTGTGTCTGGTCGATGACGGCGGGTGTCTTCGAGTCCTCGCCGCCGCCGGCCGCGAGGTGTTCGTGGACCGTGTTGCCCAGTTCGACCAGCCGGTCGGCCAGCGACCGGAGGCGGTCGTTGTCGTTCATGGTCTTCCAGATGCGTGCCAGCGGTCCGGACAGCGTGTCGCCGGGCATCACCTTGAAGAAGTTGTCCTGGTCGTCGAAGCCGTCGGTCAGGTGCGTGTAGGGCGTAATCCAGGCGTTCGAGGAGTAACAGGAGGTCGCGTAGCCGGCCGCCGACAGCGACTCGGCAAGTGTCGTCGCGTCCTCCAGATAGGGTGTCTCCTGGGTCGCGTTGTGGTCGCTCGGATAGCGTCCGGTAAACAGCGAGGCGTGGACCGGTAGCGTCCACGGCGCGGGCGCGACTGCGTGTTCGTAGACACGAGCCTCCTCGGCAAAGGAATCGAGGGTCGGTGTCGTCGGCCGCTCGTAGTCGTATACGGAGAGGCGGTCTTTCCGGACCGTATCGAGGACCACAAAGAGAACGTTCGGCCCGTTGCTCGTCGCCATACTACGCTGACGGCCAGCCATCAGGTTAAATACCCTGGTTTCGCCATATCAGAAACTCTCCGGACGCGCAGCGACGAGCGAACTCGTGAGCGTCCAGTTTTAGAACGGGGCTTCGGGGCCTTCGTCCTCGTCTCTCCCGCCGGACTCGCCGGGGAAGGAGGGACTCATACCGCCGTCGCCGCCGGCCATCCCCTCGTTGCCGCCCATTCCCGTGTCGGCGTGGACGGTGTCGATTTCGGGAATCTCCTTGGTCATGCGGGTCTTGATGGCCTGGATGGTCATCGGGGAGATGCCACAGCCGGAACAGGCACCGCCCAGCTGGATGGTGACCGACCCTTCGTCACGGTCGAGGTTCTGGATGGCTGCGCTCCCACCGTGCATCTGAATCTGCGGGAAGTTTCGGCGCAGGAAGTTCGTGATACGCTCGCGGAGTTCGTTGTCGTCGTCGGAGGCCTCGGTTTCCGTGCTCATAGTGGCTATATATAGAGAGTCCGCGTGCTTAGTCCTTTGGTCTCACACCATCGGGTCGCCGCTTACAGTTCGTCGGCGAAACCGAAGACGCTCTGCAGTTCCGCCTCTATCTCGTCGAGATACCGGTCCAGCACCGTCTCGGCTTTCTCCTCGTCGACGATGACGCCGCCGAGTTTCTCGACGGGATTGTCGGGGAGTTCGACCCGAAACGCCCCGTCTCCCTCGTAGAAGGGCTCGCTTTCGGCCAAAATTGTCTGGTCGATAGCGTGAATCAACTCGGAGTCGTAGGTGTTGTTCATCGTCTCGAAAGCCTGCTTGTAGGCGCGCTGGAGTTCCGGGAAGTAGTGCTCGTACTTGTCCTCGAACTTCTCGGGGTCGAAATCGGCCATTGTCGGGACGACGACGCGCACACAAAAGTTCCTGCCGGAATCGACGTCCGGGCGGCACTTCTTGGAACGTACTCCACTCCCCTAAAATATAAAAATAAATTTTATTATTGAAATACTATAATTTGACCAACTCGGAATATCTGACGCAGTCGGTAACCTCACTAACTTTGTGGTGATGGGAGATATTCGGGTGAAAAGAATAAAGTACGAATATATTGCCGCAAATAGGGATAATTGACGGTATTTAATACCGGATATATCGCAACCCTGCAAATCCAAATAGTCGGCAATCGGAACAGCTGGTTTTATTTCTAATTGGTATATCTTGATTATTATATTGAATCTTATGTATTCTTGGGATGGAACGCGGTACTGTCGGATGACCGGTCGTCGGCTGAATCGGGTCGCGCGTGGTGACGTCACCCAACCGCTCGAACCGCCCTTCAGACCTCGACAAGATGGTGGCGCTCGGCGGTGAGTCGTCGCTCGAAGGTGCGGGCGTGGTCCGGGAGCAGCACCACGACGAGGTACGGGACGTACTCCTCCAGATACGAGACGAGGTCGACGAGTCGCTCGCCGTCTATCATCTCCACCGAGTCGAGCAACATGAACGGGACGCTCTCGTGCACGTCGTGGACGAGGTAGCCGGCCAGTGCGACAACCAGGCCCGTGATTTCGCGCTCGCTCTCGCTGAGGTGGTCGATGGTGTCCTCGTACATCGCCCCGTCGTCGCCCTCGCGGACGACGTGCAACTCGAAGGTCCGCTGGGTCGTGTCGCCGCTGCCGTCTGCAATCTCTGTCTCGGTCTGCTCGACCCAGATACGCCCGATATTCTCGTATTCGAGGATGTCGAGCAGTTCGGCCATGTGGGTGTTGAACGCCTCGACTGCGTTCCGTTCGATGCGTTCGATGCGGGTGCGCAGGTCCCGGAGCTGGGCGACGATTGTCTCGCGTTCGTCGAGTAACTCCTCCCGGGCGGTCAGTGCCTGCTCTGTCTCGGCTATCTGGGTCGTTACCGAGTCGAGTTCGCCCTCGATGCGGCCTTTCTCGTATTCCAGTTCGCTCGCGCGCTGTCTGAGTTCGAGCAGTTCGTCCTGCTGGGTCTCCTGTAACTGTTCGACTGCCGCTTCGAGTTCCTCGCGTTTCGCTTCGAGCGCGTCGCTGCGCGTTTCGAGGTCGGCGACGGTCGCCTCGCTGTCTTCGATTTTCGCCTCGAGTGCGGTCAGTTGTTCGTCCAGTTCCTCGTACTCCTGTCGTCGCGTTCGCATCTGCTCGATGCTGTCTCTGACATCCGCTATCTCGGATGCAGTCTGGCGCTTTTCCTCGGTTTTCTCCTCTCTGAGGTCCTTGAGTTGTCCGACCATCTGCTCGATACTCTGTTGTTCGACCGTACTGCCACAGGTCCAGCAGGTGACGGTTTCACTGGCGGGGTCCAGCCGGCCGGTCACCGACTGGTCGCCGTCGCCGAGTTCACGGTGAACGAGCGACTCCGATTCCGCGAGTCGGTCCTCGTTGAAGCGGATGACCTGCTGGAGTTCCGTGATAGTCGAACTCAGCGAGCGTTGCCGGTCCCGGAGAGCGTCCAGTCGCTCTTCGAGTCTGGCGAGTTCCGCCTCGTCCGGCGGCGTCTGTGACTCGTACTGGTGTCGAATCGTCGCCCTGTTCTCGCGGAGCGAGGTCAACCGCTTCTGTTCGCTTTCTTTTTTCGCGGTCACGCGCTCCAGTTCGTCCCGGGTGTCCCCGAGCTGGGTAAGTTTCTCGTCGAGTTCTGCCTCGATGGCCGACCGTTCGCGGTCGCCCCGTTCCGACTGTAACCCGTCGAGTTTCGCCCGCGTCTCCGCCAGTTCCGTCTCTATCTCCTCGAGTTTTTCCGTCTGCCGTGTCCGCTCTAGCTCCAGTTCGGTCAGCTCGTCGTCTAGGATTTCGAGTCTGTCGAGTTCCCTGTCGATTTCGCGGCGGCGGTCGACCAGTTCCGTAATCTGTGAGTGGATCTCGTCGATGTCGACTGGTTCGAGAATCACTTCCCTGAGGTCCCGTCCCTCGCGAACGGCGCGGCGAACGTCGTTCGAGTCGACCAGCACGGCGAACAACTCCGCGAGTGCTGGATTCTCGAGGACGCTGTCTCCCTCGCTCTCGACGTGGCCGTTCTCGCGGCGCAGTCGGCGCACGTACGTCTCCTCTCTCATCGTCATCGCCACTTCCCCGGCTTCAGCGTCGCTTTTCAGCGTGTAGCTGTCCGTCCCGAGCGCCGCCGCAATCGCCTGGAGGAGTGATGTTCTGTTGGTCGCGTTCTCCCCGACCAGCGCTGTCACGCCGCTGTGAATCTGTATCGACGTCTCGTCGATACCCCCGATATTCTGGATCCGGATGTCCACAGACTGTTGGTCCTGTCCGGACTTCTCCATGCGCAACACTGACACCCACCACTTATCTTTGTTCTGGAACATCTCTGATTGTTTGCCATGTTACAACTCCACACGGTGGGTGGACGTACATTTACTTGCCGGGCCGCCAAAGCGCAGACAGATGGCGGACCCAGACACCGGCGGCGAAACGCCATGTTCGTGTAAGGTCAGCACTGTCGCGACCGACTGTGGGCTAGACGATGTGCATGCGGAACTCCGACAGGCGTGGGAACGGTCAGACGGCAAGAGCGTCCGCGAACTGGCGGCGGAGTTCAACCGACGCGTCCTCAGTGCGGCGTTTGCCGACGCCGGCCGACTCCCGATCGACGGTGAACTCGACAACCTCTATCGCGTGCTGACAGATGACGACGTCGACGAGGGGAGTCGCACGCGGGCACGCGAACAACTCCGCCAGGACGGCATCGACGTCGAAGCCGTCGAAGAGCGCTTTATCTCCCATCAGACGCTCTATCGACATCTCGTGAACTGTCTCGACGCAGACCAGGAGACGGCCACCCGGACCGACGCGGAACGTATCGAGACATGGGAGACGCGACTGCGCGCGCTGCAAAACCGGACCGAGAACGTCATCAGCCAGGCTATCAGCCAGCTCCGGAACAGCGAGACGATCGAAATCGGCTCCTACGACGTTTTGCTCGACGTCAACGTCCTCTGTGAGGACTGTGGAACCTTCTACACGCTCTCCGAGTTCCTCGACGAACGGGCGTGTGAGTGCCAGAATCCTTCCGATGAGGAGTGAGAATACCGTTTACGTCAAATCAGCATCGCTCGCCCGTTCGGGTCGAACTCTGTTACAGATTTAACCCTGTAACAGAGTGCTCGGTCCGGCGCCGAGAGACGCCGCCCGAATCAGGTGTGGTCCTGTCGGATGTCTTCGACGCTGCGTTCCCACTCGGCGTCCTCGTCGAAGTACCGCTCTGCGAGCGGATCTTCGGGCGCTTCTTCGATTTGCTGTTTCTCTTCGCTGTAGCTCGGTCGCTTCTCGTCGTGGTAGAACCGACCGGTCAGGACTTCACCCTCCCAGAGGCGCGATTCGGCTTCGTACATCACTTCCGCAACCTCCGCCCGGTTGCTGGTGTCGAAGTCGAACTCGTCGTCCTCCTGGACGTCGGTGTAGGGGACGTACTCTTTGGCGTCCTTGTTCCAGGTGGGACACTGGGTGAGGAAGTCGACGTGCGCGAAGCCGTCGTGTTCGATTGCCTCGATGAGTACCTCTTTGGCCTGCCGGGGGTTGACTGCTGCCGTCCGGGCGATGTAGGACGCCCCGGAGGCAAGCGAGAGCGTGAGCGGTCGGACCGGGTCTTTGGCGCTCCCGTGGGGCTGGGTCTTTGACTTGTGGCCCTTCGGACTGGTTGGCGATGTCTGGCCTTTCGTCAGCCCGAAAATCTCGTTGTTGAACACGATGTAGGTGATGTCGTGGTTCTCGCGGGCGGTGTGCATGAAGTGGTTCCCGCCGATGCCGTAGCCGTCGCCGTCACCACCGGCCGCGATGACTTCCAGGCCCGGGTTGGCGAGTTTCGCTGCCCGCGCGATAGGCAACGAGCGCCCGTGAATCGAGTGATAGCCATACGAGTCGAAGTAGCTGTTGAGCTTCGAGGAACAGCCGATGCCGGTCACCAGCATCGTCTCCTCGGGCGTCCGACCGACTTCGGGCATGGCCTGTTTCAGTGCTTTGAGGACGCTGAAGTCGCCACAGCCCGGGCACCACGTCGCCTGCGGTTCGATGCCGGGTGTGAAGTCGTCCTGGTCGATTTCCTTTTCGTCGCCGTCGATTGCTGAGAATGCGCTCATGGGGTCAGTCACCTGCCGCTGGGACGTATTTGACGTTCTGTGCTGTCGGCTGGTCGCCGTCGATTGTCTCCTTGAACGCTTCGACGACTTCGCTGTGGCGGAACGGCTCGCCGTTGTACTTCAGCAGGCTGGACAGTTTGGGTCCGTACCGGCCGAGTTCACGCTGGACCAGCCCGCGGAACTGGCCGCTGGCGTTCATCTCGACGACGAGACACTCCTCGACGCTCTCGATGAACTCGCTGACCTCCTCCTCGGGGAACGGCATCATGTCGCTGACGCCGAGCGCTTTCACCGAGTGGCCCGCCTCGGTCAGTTCGTCGACGGCCTCGAAGACGGTGTCCTGGGTGCTCCCCCAGGTCATGATACCGTAGTCGGCGTCGGCCGGTCCGTGGTGGGTCTGGTTGGTCTCGCCCGACGACAGTTCCTCGCGGACCGACGACAGTTTCTGCATCCGGCGGTCCATCTGCCGTTTCCGGTTTGTCGTATCCTCGCTGAGGTGGCCGGTCGGTTCCGACTCGTTGCCCGACGCCAGGAAGCGCCCGCCTTCCTGGCCGGGAATCGAACGGGGACTGACACCGTCTTTGCCCCCCTCGGGGTCGTGCTGGAAGCGCTTGAACTTCCCAGAGGCGTCGTGGGCCGCTTCCGCGAGTTCCTCCTCGGTCAGCGTCGCGCCGAGGTCGGGTTTCGGGTCGCGGTCGAAGAAGCTCACCGGAACGCTGCGCAGTTCGCCCTCCAGTTTCTGGTCGTAGACGATCAGGGCAGGCATGTGGTAGTCGTAGGCGAGTTCGAACGCCTGCCTGGTCTGCTCGTAGGCCTCCATCGCGTCGCCCGGAGCGAAGACGACACGACAGGAGTCGCCCTGACTCGAATACAGGACGAGGTCGAGGTCGGCCTGTTCGGTCTTGGTCGGGAGCCCCGTCGAGGGACCGGCCCGCATCGCCTCGACGTAGACGACCGGCGTCTCTGTCATCTCTGCCAGTCCCAGCGCCTCGGTCATCAGTGCGAATCCACCCCCCGAGGAACCACTCATCGCCTTGGCGCCGGCGTGAGAGGCCCCGAGTGCCAGCGTTGCCGATGCGATTTCGTCTTCGACCTGTTCGGCGATACCCCCGTACTTCGGGAGCTTCTGAGACATAATCCGGAACACGTCGGTCCACGGGGTCATCGGATACCCCGAGATGAACCGACAGCCGGAGTCGATAGCCCCGTAGGCGATACCGTCACTCCCTGTCAGGAGCGCCTGCTCCTCGTCGTGACTGCCCTCCGGGATAGACAGGTCGTGTGTCACCTCGAAGTCCTGGGCGTGCTCGTACCCGCTGTGAAGCGTCTCCAGGTTCGCCTCCAGGATGTCCCCGGACATGTTCTCTTCGAGCAGTTCTTCGATGCCTTCCAGCCCGTGACCGAGCAGCGCGGCGGTCACGCCCATCCCGGCCGTGTTCCGCATCACTGCCCGGCCGTGCTCTTTGGCGATACCGCGCAGGTCGACCGGATAGACGTGCCAGTCGTTCTCTTCCGCGAGTTCGTCGAGTTCGGTCTCTGCGACATCGTCTTCGTCCAACAGCCCGGAGTCGTAGACGATGACTCCGCCCTCGTTGAGCTCGTCGAACTGCTCTGTCAGTGGTTTCAGCTCCTCGTTACCGTAGTAGGCCCCTTCCTGTTCACTCCGCCCGTAGCTGTCACCAAGACAGAGTAGGAAGTCGAATCCGGACCCTCTGGATTCGACTGGTTCGTCCCCTATCCGTACCTCGACGTAGGTGTGACCGCCGCGGATACGTGAGGGATAGTGCCGGTGCGTGTAGATGTGTCGTCCCGACCGCATGAGTGACTTCGCGTAACTCCGGCTGGTCGAGTCGATACCGTCGCCGGAACCACCCGAAATCCGCCATGCGAGTGTGTCCTGTGTCATGTAATCTCACTACCTGGGTGGCGTGCTATCGTGCCACAGCCATGGTCAATTGCCACCGCGGCCAGTATAATTGTTTGGGTTACTGCGGTGGCAGACGACCGGAACGCGCCGATTTGCCCCGAGTCGTCACAATCATCTGACCAACACCATTAATAATATTAGTTACCCGCTCCGTACATGGCGTATGCGACTGCCAGAGACACGTGACCTATTCGCACGGAAACTCGAATTTCCGATGTCGAGAGACGCAGTTGTCGAGACGGTCGGCGACGAGGAACTCGACGCCCCGGCCGGCGAAAACGAGACCATCGGCGAGGTGCTCGGTCGGTCCGAAACCGACGAGTTCCGGTCGGCCGACGACCTCTATGGAACGTTGATGACGTTCGTCGGCGATGCTTTCATCGGCAGGAAGTACTACGACGACCGCGGTGGGTCCTCACTTGCAATCGACGAGGAAGACGAGGAGGTGAAGCTGTAATGACCGTCACGCTCGTCTCCGGGGTGACCGGTGTCGGCCTGTCCAGCATCTGCCAGGAAGTCCGCCGTTCCCTCTCCGAGGACTACAAGCTGATAAATTTCGGTGACAGCATGCTCGAACAGGCGGCCACGCACAACATCACCACCGACCGGGACGAACTCACCTCGCTGTCGCCAACCGAGACCCGGCGTCTCCAACGCCGGGCCGGGGAGTACGTCGCCGACCAGGCAGCGACGTCGAACATCATCCTGACGACCCATCTGGCAGTCCAGACGCGCGCGGGGTACGTCCACGGGCTCCCCGACGACGTCTTGCGTGACGTGGCGCCGAGTGCGTTCGTTCTCGTGGAGGCGTCACCCGAGACCATCATCGAGCGCCGCGAGGCGAGCGACCGCGAACTCAAGGACGTGACGCCGCGTGCCGTCGAGTTCGAACAGGACCTCAACCGCACGGCCGCCCTAGAGTACGCCCGTGACCGCGGTGCGCCCGTCCAGTTCGTCGAGAACCAGGACAGCATCGACGACGCCGCGATGCAGATTGCCGAGCGGCTCGAATCGGCCTGACCACGACTGTGTGTTCCTCGGTGCCACCGTGCCCGGGGCTCCGGCCACAGATTCCCGGTTTTCGACTCTGGCGCCGAGAAGGACTTATGTGATAGGCCCACAATGAGTGCCGTACGTACCACCAATGACGACGAGACAACTAGACTCAGAACTGTTCGGGCGTGACATCACTTTCGAGTACTCCGAGCACTGGGTAGGATATGCACTCCTCGCGCTTCGGCTCATCATGGGCTGGACGTTCTTCTATGCTGGAATCATCAAAGTCGTCAACCCCAAGTGGAGCGTTCGGCAATTCCTGCTGTTTGCCATCCCCGAGGGGAACCCCTTCGGCGGCGTCTGGGTCACCATGGCAAACGAGTGGGCGTGGCTGTTGACCCCTCTAAACCAGGTCGGGCTTACCCTCATCGGGCTCGGGCTGCTCACCGGGACGCTGTTCCGGCTGAGCGCCTTCTTCGGGGCGATGATGATGATGTTTTACTGGGCAGCACACATGCCCTTCGACAACAGCCTCATCTTTAGCGAACACATGGTCTATGTCTTCTTGCTGTTCGGTCTGGGCGCTTTCGGCGCCGGTCGCATTCTCGGTATCGACGCCAAACTCGAACAACTCGATATTGTCAAGCAGAATCCGCGACTGAAGATTCTGATGGGGTAGGTCGTTCGTCGACTGTCCGTCCGACCACGACTGCTGTCTTTCTCGGGCTGGCAATTGGGAGTAATTATAATTATTGCCGCGCCGATGGGTCGAGTATGAGCGACGATACAGACCGACCCCGCCCGCTCGCGGACGGGTCTGGACAGTCCGGTCGGCCGGAGACACGGGGAACGCTTTCGCTGAGTGAGACCGACGGCTACGTCGGGGATATGGTCACCTTCAGTGGCCGTGAACTGCCACCCAACCAGACCTACGACGTCAGGTGGCACTCCAGTCGCGGCCGCTGGGGGGTCCTCGAAGCGAACGAAATCGTCGGCCCGCAGTATCAACACCAAACCGAGAACATCCTGACTGTCACCACCGACGAGTCGGGACAGTTCGACGAACGGTGGCGAGTCAGGGAAGACTTCGGGGGCGACCACGCCGTCGAACTCGTCGACGAGGACGGTAGCATCGTCGACCGGGCCGAGTTCGCGATTCGACCCTGGTTCGAACTCGAACGCACCGAGGCACCGCTGGGCGAGATGTTCACAATCACCGGGTACGGCATCGGTCCAGATGTCGTCCGCAGCAACTACCAGGTCACCTGGGACAACGGCTACGTCGGGTTCGTGACTGGCGTCCAGAACCGCGGGACTGCACGGGCCCGAATCAGAGCCGTGGGACCACCGGGCGAACACGTCATCCAGGTCTGGCGGAACTTCCGGGGGATTCCCTACCTCCAGAACGACACCCAGTCGCCGTACGGCCCGGTCGGTCAGGGCCGACAGTATCGCTGGATGGTCGAGGTGACTGAACCCGAGGATCCACCGGCGACGACCCACGTCGACGCCCAGTACGACGAGACACCGATTAGCGCCCACTACCCCGACCTTGACGTCGACGGCCCGGCGACACTCGAGTTGACCCCGCGGTCGGGACAGGCCGGAACGAGTGTGTTCGTCAACGGCCAACAGTTCCCGGCAGACGCCGAGGTCGACCTCGTCTGGTATCGCCACGAGGGACACCACATGCGGGGGAACATCACGCCCGAACCGGACCCGGACATGCTTCCCAGTGTGACGGCCGATTCCGAGGGGCAGTTCCAGGCCGAAATCGAGATTCCGGCAGGCCAGGGCGGCACCCGGCCGATAGCGGCGATGGTCGACGGCCAGCCACTCGCGCTGACCGGCTTCATGGTCCAGCCCGACATCGAGCGGTTCGAGCCGACCGGCGGCCCGGCCGGGACCGTCATGGAAATCGAACTGTCGGGTCTCGGCTGGACTGCCTACGAGAACCAGCCGTTTTTCGTCTACGACAACAAGCCACTGGGTGTCGTCTCCAGTACCACCGAGACAAACGAGAACGGCGTCGTCAGAGTCCAGATTCCGGCAGCAGGCGAGCCGGGTTGGCACTTCCTCGAGGTCTACCCGACGCTCTCGGCGGTCCAGCGGGACGAACCCGACTTCGAGGGGCTGCCCCACCTGTCGTATCTGCACAACCACCCCGGTCGACCACTGCCCGCAATGCATTTTGCCTTCGAAATCACGTCGTAGCGACGGGACGACAGGCGGCGTGAGACTTTTACTCGTGCCCCCACTCCTGTCGAGCAATGCGAGAGCCAGCACCGAAGGTTCCTGACCCGGTCGTTCCATCGCAGTTCATCCGGGAGGTCCACGACCGATTGCGGCAATACGACGGAATGCGTGCTGGTGAGGAACGCCCCTGTCCCGGTTGTTCGTCGACGTCGACACGCAAGAACGGCTATCAGGCGGCGGGGAAGACGTTCGCGCGTCTGGTCACCGACGAGGGATTCGAGGAAATTACCCTCGAGGTCCAGCAATACGAGTGCAAGTCGTGCGGGCGCTCGTTTCAGGGTGACCTCTCCGAGTTTTTCTACGACGACTGTGCCTACGCCCGACCCGTCGTCGACCTGTGCCGGTTCCACGCTGTCGACGAATCATACCAGGCGGTCGAACGGACACTCATGCAGTGTTACGGCCTGCAGGTCGACCGTGACACTATCGAGCGCTACGACGAGAAACGGGGTGAGCCGACGGAGTCTCGCGAGAAGATAGACGTCGGGGGGTCGAGTCTCTCACTGCCGTTTCTGGCCTTTCTCTTCGGTGAGAGTCTCGGAAACAGCGCGCACTTTGCCGTGAGCAGCCACAGAGCGCTGTGGTGACTGTCTCTATCTGCTGTATTTTTCTTTGAGGTCGTCGGGCAGCGTCTCGATGACGTCGCTGTCGGGGAACCGCTCGAGGTCGTCTGGGCTCATGCCGGCGTGATAGCGGTACTTCTCGTCTTCGTCCTCTGCGCCCCAGTTGCTGCCCATGTAGGCCAGGATGTCCTCCTCGAGCGAGAGAATCCGGCCGTCGAGGCCGTCGGCGGTGACGTAGGCGTTCTCGACGGACCCGAAGTAGTACGTACAGTTCTCGAACTCGAAGGAGTCCATGACTGAACACTCGATATTCCCGATTGCGTCCGCGAGCAGCGGGACGTCGACGGCGTCGCCTGGCACCGTCTCCAGGCCGAGGTGGTCTATCTTGTCGAGGTCACGGCCGCTGACCGTGCCAGCGAGCGCGAGTGCGTCTATCATGTCCCGGGACGGTGCAGCGAGGACGAACTCGGGGTTTTCCTCGATGAGCTCGTAGGTGTACGTCTCGTGGCTGACCGCGAGGAGGTACCTGAACGGGTTGTAGCCGGCCAGCATGAACCACGATGCGGTCATGAGGTTCGGGCCGCCCGACTCGCTTTTGCTCACCACGAGCGAGACGACTTCGGGTTTGAACAGTGCCGTCGAGTCCATCTCCGATATTTCGTCGAACGCGTTCGACCGGTCTGAGGGTGCCATACACCCCACTTGCCAGCCAACGCTAAAAACAGTACTCCATCACGCGATTCGCCACTCTGTGGCAGTGTCACGGCCGACCAGTCCCACGCTCTGGCGACCGACAGTAAATATATATGCCAGCTAATGGTATCCGGGGACATGAGCGAACAATCAGACAACCCTCGCAGGGAGAGTTACGGGGGTCGGCGACAACGCGGCGACGGGCAGACCCAGCAGGGAACGCTTGTTCTCAGTGACGAGGACGCCTACGTCGGCGACACTATCGTAATCCAGGGCCGGAACCTGCCGGCCAACGAATCGTTCGACTTGCGCTGGAAGTCGGTCGACGGAGAGTGGGGCGTTCTCAGAGCACACGAAATCGTGGGGCCACAGTACCGCCCCCGCACAGACACCATCACCACACTCGAAACGGACGACTCGGGTGCGTTCGACTGGGAGTTTTCGATTCCGGAAGACTACGGCGGGGACCACACCATCGAACTCGTCGACGACAGCGACAGCCGTATCGCCGACGCCGAAATCGAGGTCATCCCGCACTTCGAGTTGCTCAACGACACCGCCGAACTGGGCGACTTTTTCACCATCAGAGGCTACGGTATCGGCCCCGACATCATGGTGAACAACTATCCGGTCGTCTGGGACAACGGCTACGTCGGGTTCATGACCGGCGTCCAGAACCGGGGCACTGCGACCGCCGAGATTCGCGCGGCCGGCCCGCCCGGCAAACACGTCCTGCAGGTCTGGCGGAGTCACCTCGGTATCCCGTTCCTGCAGAACAACACCCAGTCGCCATACGGCAAGGTCTCAGACGGCCGCAAGCGCACCTGGACAGTCGAGGTGACCGAACCGGAGACTCCCCCAGAGACCGCCTGGATCGACGACCTCTTCCAGGAGAGCCCGATCGACATTCACTATCCGGACCTCGACCAGAACACCGGGGCCACACTCGACATCACGCCCGAGTGTGGACAGGCAGGGACCAACGCTATCATCACCGGCGCTGACTTCCCGCCACACACCGACGTCGACCTCATCTGGTATCGCCACGAGGGCCACGAGCCACAGGGCAAAAAACAACCTCCGGACCACACCATCTGGGCAGAGCCGGTTCCGGACCTCCTGCCGACCGTTCGGACCGACAGCGACGGGTCGTTCCAGCACGAATTCGAGATTCCCAAGGCTGTCGGCTCGACGCGACCGATTACGGCCGCGGTCGACGGCCAGGAAGTCGCGGTGACCGGCTTTATGATGCAGCCGTCTATCGAGAAGTTCGAGCCGACCAGCGGCCCCGTCGGCACCGAAATCGAAATCGAACTGACCGGCGTCGGATGGACGAACTACGAGACCACGCCGATGTTCGTCTACGACAACGACATGCTGGGGTATTCCTGCTCGCTCAGTGGCCCAAACCGGGACAAACTCCGGACCGTGTTGCGCGCCTCGGGTGAGCCGGGTCACCACTTCATCGACGTGTATCCGGCTATCTTCACTGCCGAGGAGGACGACCCCGACTACCAGCTGATGCCACACCTCTCGTATCTGGACAACCATCCAGTCCGCCCGCTCCCCGCCGCACACTTTAGCTTCGAAATCACGGAGTAGCGCGCTCACCGGTCCGTTCGGTTTCTGTCTTTCAGTGTCGCTGTGTACCCGGCCCAGCATGGGAACCATCCTCTTGGAATATCACCACTTTTCACGTTACTATCAGATAAATACGAGCGTATATCACGTCATCAAGCTAAATTCCAGATGGGAATTTTTGAAATACAACCTATAATTTAACATATTGGCTCTATTGCTCCCGGATATGAAACGAACTCGCGACTGCGATACGGGACTTTCGCGTCGGGCATTTCTGGCGACTGGCACAGCGGGTGCGATGGCATCTGTGGTCGGCTGTCTCGGAGACTCGGAATCGAGCAGTACCCCGTCGGTGACGTACCGACACCGGTACCAGCGCTCCGGGCTCGACGCCGCACCGAACGACGCGGGCGTCGAACTGGGGCTCTGGGAAGACGAGGGAATCGACGTCGAGTTCGTCACGTCGAATGGGTCTCAACAGGCGGTCAAATCCGTCGCACAGGGAAACGACGCCTTCGGGAACGCCGAGATCTCTGCGGTGATGCGACAGATGCAGGAAGACTCCTCGATTCGGATTATCGGGCAGGTCATCGACCCGATGGCCGGTGTCGTTTCCACTGCGGAGGCCGGTATCGACTCCTGGACGGACATGGAGGGGAAAACAGTCGCACAGTATCCCTTCGGTGCGACCGGGCCACTCGCGATGGCGGCACTCAGGAAAGCGGGTGGTGACCCCGACGCCGTCGAGATTCGGAACATGCAACCCGGCTCCGAGGAGGCACTGCTCATGGAGGGGGAAGCCGACGCGGCGGTGACGTACTTCCCGCAGGCGGTCGCTCGACTCGAGAACAACGGCTACGAGACGAACGTCCTGATTCTCTCGGAGATACTGGAGAACCTCGGAGTCGCGCTGATTACACAGCAGTCGATGCTCGACGACCAGCCCGAGACGGTCAACAGTTTCGTCCGGGGATGGCTCCAGGCGCACAAGCGGTTCGCGACGGACCTGGACGGCGTCATCGACGTGTACCGGGACAAGGTGCCACAGTTCGACGAGGACCTCGCCCGGGAGACGGTCGGACCGATCTACGCATCGCGGGTTCCGGACCCGGAACTCGGCCGGGAGAAAGGCAAGGGTTGGACGCCAGCGGACCAACTGGAGACGACCCTGTCTGTGTTCCAGGACGCGGGACTCCTCGAGGAGACCCTGCCAACCGAGGACTACTACACGAACGAGTACATCGAACAGAACCAGGAACTGGCAATCGAGACGGCAGAGGCATACTACGAGCAACTCGAGAACAACTACGATGTCGGCCCGAACTATGTGTGAGAGGCGACTGCCGGCACGGCTCTGGGTAACCTATGGCCGAGCGTGAACTGCGGGGGATTGTACCTCTCGGTGACGTCTACGCGGCGCTGTCTCGCAAGACCGTCGTCCTCCCGGGTGTCGTGTTCGTCGGCGTCCTCCTCGGCTGGGAGTTCGTGATTCCGGCGCTGGGCGTCGAGTCGTACATCCTGCCGACGCCATCGGAGATTCTGTCGAGTTTCCTCAGCGAGTTCTCCACGATTGCCAAGCACCTGCAGTACACGCTTCAGGCGTTTGCGTACGGCTTTACGATGACCGTCGTCGGCGGCTACGTCCTCGCGCTGGCGATGGCACAGTCGTCGCTCGTCGAGACGGTGCTGTACCCCTACGTCATCGGTGCCCGGTCCGTGCCGATAATCACACTCTTGCCGATTTTCATCGTCTGGCTCGGGTTTGGCTTCCCCTCTATCGTCGCTATCGGCTTTCTCATCAGTTTCTTCGCGATGGTGGTCAACTCCCTGTCGGGGTTCAAATCGACCGACGACGAACTCGTCGAGATGATTCGGAGCTTCTCGGGGAACCGCCGCGAGGTCTTCTTGAACGTCTATCTGTACTCGTCGCTGCCGTACGTCTTCGCCGGCATCAAAATCTGTGTCATCCTCGCCTTTACCGGCGTCATCGCCGGCGAGTACCTGGTCGGGATGGAAGGTATCGGCTACCTCATTCTCCAGTACAACAACAATTTCGCGACTCCCGAGATGTTCGCCGCTATCCTGTCTATCTCGGCTATCCAACTCCTCCTGTTTGGTCTGGTCGTCGCCATCGAACGGACTGTCGTCACCTGGGACGCGACGGCCTCCCGAAGTATGTAACCCCGAACTGGTCGAATGGATTTTAAATATCCCACCGCTGTACTGGACGCCATGTCCCAGTCGCTCTCCGTCGCCGGCCTGACGAAATCTTACGGCTCCGGGCGGGATTCGCTTACCGTCCTGGACGACGTCTCCTTCGACGTCGGGGAACGCGAGTTCGTCGCCATCGTGGGCCCCTCCGGCTGTGGGAAGACGACGCTGTTGAAGAGTATTGCAGGTGTCGTCGACTCCGACAGCGGTGACATCGTCACCAGCGAGGGCTCGATTACCGGCCCCTCCGAAGATATCGCGATGGTGTTTCAGGACTTCCGACTGCTCCCGTGGAAGACCGTTCTGGAGAACGTCGTCGTTGGCGCCGATATACAGCCCGACCGAACCGACCGCCAGCCGGAGGCTGTGGCCCGGGAGTGGATCGAGAAGGTCGGGCTGGCGGGCACCGAGGACGCCTACCCCTCGGAACTCTCCGGCGGGATGAAACAGCGTGTCGGACTGGCGCGGGCGCTGGCTGTCGACCCGGACATTCTCCTGATGGACGAACCCTTCGGCTCGCTGGACGCACAGACCAGAGACCGGTTGCAGACCGAACTCCTCCAGTTGTGGGACACCGAGCAAAAGACGATACTGTTTGTCACACACGATATCAACGAGGCGGTCTATCTCGCCGACCGCGTGCTGGTGATGTCCGCAAAACCGGCGACGATTACGGCGACCTTCGAGGTGGATATCGACCGGCCACGGTGGGGCCGACGCGTCGACATCGAAGGCAGTGCGGAGTTCAAACGGCTCAAAACCCAGCTCAGAGCGGAACTCGGCCTGAGCGTGTCCTGACGGGAGCGTTGCTGTCGGTCGGTGGGAGCTTCGAAAAGTAAGAAAGCGATGCCGGCGGCAACTGGGCCAGCTTAGACTTCGATGATGCTGAACTGTGCCGACGCGATGCCGACGTTGTAGACGTCTCGCCCAGCGTCGCTGACGGTAACCTCGTAGCCGTACGTTCCGGCGTCTAGGTTCTCCGTCTCGAGGGTTCCGTTCCACTGCGCCGTGGAGTCCTCTCCGCCAGCCTGCCACGACAGTTCGACTGGGTCGAACGAGCCGTCGGCCGACGAGATGGTAACCGAGTCGAGCGTATCGCTGCCGACGAGTTCGCCGGTCGTACTGTCGTAGATGCCGATGACGAACGTGACGTCCATCTCTTGGCTGAACTGTCGCTCGGGTGCACAGCCGCCGACGAAGCCGTTCGCGGACTCGACTGGGGAGCCGTTCCAGTACGTGTTGGTCGTGACCACGTAGTTCGAGGGGTCGTCGTACTCGATAATCTCGATGGAGTTCTCGAGGATACCGACGTCGCGGTAGTTGGCGTCGCCGTTGGTAATTTCGACCGTGTACGTGACCGAGCCAGTCTCGGTTCCTTCCGGAATGGTCCACGACCCGGCCCACTCGTCGGCGGCGTTCTCCTCGTCGTCACCGGCCCATCCGAGTTCGACGGTCTCGCCGTTGATGCTGATGTTGACCGCGTCCAGGTCTTCGTCGGTCAGCTGCTCGCCCGTCTCGGGGTCGTACACACCGACGTACCAGATGACATGCATCCCCGGCACGAAGCGACGCGTCGCGGAACACGCCGAGACGAACTGGGCCGATTCCGGGACTCCCTCACTGCCAGTCCCCGTTTCGGCGGTCACGACGTAGTTTTCCGGCTGTGGCGATGGCGTCTCGTCGTCGCTCGGCGTCTCGTCCGGACTCTCGTTGTCGCCGCCGCCGGAACAACCTGCAAGTACCGTTGCCCACGCTGCTGCACCCGACGCCAGGAGGCGTCGACGGGTCGTGCTTCCCCGCTGTGATTGCTCTTGTGACAGGTCATCTGAACTTGCGGACCCCTCTTCTGGGTCCGGCTGACTGCTGGGCTGGCTCATGTTCTACTCAATTGTTACTGTGATACGTAATAAAGCTATCTCACGAAAACCGGTTTTCACGTTAAGTTTAGAAATATCCCGCCACTGAAATGACAGTCAGCGTTAAGTGCGATGGCCGCACATACAGAGGTATTCCCACAATGTCTCGAGACAAGAGCGACACAGACGGCAGCGATAGTGCCGACGAGGAGTCGGGGCTTTCACGGCGCCGCCTCCTCGCCTCCGGTGCAGCCACCTGGGCGACAGTCAGCGCCGCTGGGTGTAACTACATCACGGACCCCGGCCCACCAGAGCAGGGCGGCGGCGGTGGCGACGATGACGGCAGCGGTGATTCCACCCCCACCGGAAACGCGACGGTAACCAACGAGACGACGACGACGACTGGCGGTTCAGACGGGACGACGACGGGCGGCGACTGTCAGAGCCAACAGGAGTTCAACGCCGGCGAGGAGATTGCGCTCAACGTCGGCGTCTACGAGAGCGACACGGGCGAGTTCCTCGGTGGCGACACGATCGACGCGGTCACCGTGGAGTTCCCCGAATCGGACATCGGGCCCCTGGAGCTGTCGTGGTCCGGTCCCCACGAGCAGTACATCCCCGACGGCTGGGGCGGCAAACTCGAGACCGACCCCGACATGGAGCCGGGGACCTACCAGTACGAAATCAACATCGACGGCGAGGACGTGTTCGACGACGAAGAGCGAATCGCTGACCGGATTACTATTCACTGAGAGCGGCTTCTCCCTGTCGTGGATTCACTGTCGGCTGGTGAATCGGTGTGCCGTCCTCGGTCGGCTGCCCATGTGTTTGGTAATCCCAACCATTCATTTAGGTGGAGGACAACAGTGTGCACGCGTATGGCATACGATTCCCAGCCTGGGGCAGAGTCGACACCGTCTGCTGACCCTGGCGCTAATTACGACCATCGGAGTGGTGACACACAGCAGCGAGACCTCGTTGCTGCTCTCGAGGCGCGCGTCGAGGGGGACGTACGGTTCGATACCTACACTCGCGAACTCTTCGCGACGGACGCGAGCGCATACGAGGAACTCCCTATCGGTGTCGTCTCGCCGAAATCGGCCGACGACGTCGCTGCGGTGATGGAGTATTGTGCATCAGAGGAGATACCTGTCCTGCCACGGGGTGGCGGGACGAGCCTGGCGGGGCAGGCGGTAAACGAGGCGGTCGTTCTCGATTTCAAACGGCACATGAACGACCTGCACGACGTCGATCCCGAGGCGGGCACTGCCCGTGCCCAGGCGGGAATCACGCTGGGGCGTCTCAATTCGGCGCTCGAGCCCCACGACCTCAAGTTCGCGCCCGACCCGGCGTGGGGTGACAAGAGCGTCCTCGGGGGCGCAATCGGGAACAACACGACCGGCGCGCACTCGCTGAAATACGGCAAGACAGACGCCTACATCGAGGAGTGTGAGGTCGTCCTTGCCGACGGGACCCAGACGACACTCGGGTGGGTCGACGTCGAAGACCTCCACGACAAGGCGACGGAAGCCAGCGACGCGGGCTCTCAGATAGAGGCCCAGATTTACGCGGAGGTCGGCCGACTCATCCACGAGGACGCCGAAGAAATCGCAGAGCGCTATCCCGACCTCAAGCGCAACGTCTCCGGGTACAACCTCGATATGCTGGTCGACGAGGCACGCGAACACGGCGCGGTCAACCTCGGGCGCCTGATGGCCGGCAGCGAGGGGACACTGGCAATCGTCACCGAGGCGACGGTCTCGCTGGAACCGATACCGGCGGAGACGGCCATCGTCATGCTGACCTACGACGGCGTGTTGCCGGCGATGCGTGACGTCGCCCCGATTCTCGAACACGACCCGTCTGCCGTCGAGGTGATGGACGAGGTCTTCCTCGACCTCGCGCGGGACAACCCACAGTTTGCCGACCTGGTCTCGACACTGCCCGAGGGCACCGAATCGACACTGCTCGTCGAGTTCTACGCGGACACTGTCTCGGAGGCCAAACAACAGATTGCGGACTTGCTGGCCGACCGCTTGCCTGACTACGACGCTGCCGTCGAACCCAACGGTGGCACGGCCATCCAGACCGACGCCGAAATCAACGCCGTCGACGCACTCGAGGCGTACGACGACGACAGACAATCGAAGTTCTGGAAGATGCGCAAGGCCGGTCTCCCCATCTTGCTGTCGAACACGGGCGACGACAAACACTGGCCGTTCGTCGAGGATACGGCGGTTCCGCCCGAGAACCTCCCGGAGTACATCTCGGACCTGCAGGAAATCTTCGACAGCCACGACACCTTCGCTGCGTACTACGCCCACGCGGGCCCGGGCGTGTTGCATATCCGGCCGCTGTTGAACCTCAAATCCGACGCCGACCTCGAGAAGATGGCCGAAATCTCCGATTCGGTGACCGACCGGGTCATCGAATACGGTGGTTCGGTCTCCGGGGAACACGGCGACGGCCGCGCGCGGACGACGTGGAACAAGAAACTCTACGGCGAGCACCTCTGGGACGTCTTCCGTGACCTGAAGTCGGCCTTCGATCCGCAGTGGCTGCTCAACCCCGGAAACGTCTGTGGCGACCACGACTACACCGAGAACCTCCGGTACGACCCCTCCTACACCTTCGACTCCGAGTTCGAACCGGTCCTCAACTGGGACAACGAGAACGGATTCCAGGGGATGGTCGAACTCTGTCACGGCTGTGCGGGCTGTACCGGCTATCAGGACACGACAGGCGGCGTGATGTGTCCGACCTACCGGGCTGCCGAAGAGGAGATTACGAGCACACGCGGCCGGGCGAACATGCTCCGGAACGCGATGAGCGGCGACCTGCCCGACGAACTGTTCACAGACGAGTTCATCCACGAGGTGATGGACCTCTGTATCGGCTGTAAGGGCTGTAAGAACGACTGTCCGAGCGGCGTCGACATGGCGAAGCTCAAAGCCGAAGTCGTCCACGAGTACCACCAGCGCGAGGGTGTCACGCTGCGTGACCGACTGTTCGCGAACGTCGACCAGGTCCTCTCGCTTGGCAGTACCTTCGCACCGCTGTCGAACTGGGGGATGAAAGTCCCCGGCGTGAACTGGGCCATGGAGAAGACCGTCGGTATCGCCCGCGAACGGGACTTCCCCGACTTCCACCGCGAGACGTTCCGGAAGTGGTGGGACTCGCGGGGCGGCCCGACGGTATCCGAATCCGACGCCGAGCGAAAGGCACTGCTCATCGCCGACCCGTACACCGACTACAGCCACCCGAACGTCGGCAGGGCCGCGGCCGAAGTGCTCGAAGCCGCCGGTGTGCACGTCAAGGTTCCCGACGAGGTCACCAACAGCGGTCGACCCGCCTTCTCGAAGAGCATGCTCGACCACGCCCGCGCGACCGCCGAGGACAACGTCGAGGCACTCGCCCCGTACATCGACGACGGCTGGGACATCGTCACGGTCGAACCGTCCGACGCGGTGATGTACCAGCTCGATTACCTGGACTTGCTCTCGGGCGAGGACGTCGAGCGCGTCGCCGCGAACGCCTACGGCGTCTTCGAGTATCTGGACGCACACCGCCTCGACGAGAACATCGACTTCGGTGACTCCAGCCAGTCGCTCACGTATCACGGGCACTGCCAGCAGAAGGCGACCCGGAAAGACCACCATGCTGTCGGCGTCCTGCGACGCGCCGGCTACGACGTGGACGCGCTCGACTCGGGGTGCTGTGGCATGGCCGGAAGCTTCGGCTACGAGGAAGAACACCTCTCGATGAGCCAGGCCATCGGGAGTATCCTCTACGACCAGGTCGACAACTCACCCGCCGACCAGGTTGTCGCGCCCGGCGCGTCCTGCCGGTCCCAACTCGCCGGCTACGACCCCCAGGACGGCGAGGAACCGCCTCACCCAATCGAGAAACTCGCCGCCGTCGTGTAAGCGCTTTTCCTGGCTGGAACGTGAGCGCCGCCCTCCCCCGAACTTCACTCGGACAGCCGACAGAGAGCGACCGCAGTCTGTTACAGATGTATGACCGTAACAGTCTCGGCCGGATTCCCCTCGCCGGATGAGTGCCAGGCGCGGTGTTTCCGATTCCTACCGTCCCGCGTTCAGGCTTCGTATTCGTCGGCAGCAGGCTGGGAGTTGACAGCCTGTTTCGCCGGCCGAAGAATCGACTCGAACCACCGGGCAATGATGTCGAACCGGTCGGGGTCTGGGGCCTGCAGAAAGTGCGCCGCCGAGTCAGTCGCGTTGATTCGTTCGTATGCGTCTCTGTTCTCGGTCTCCAATTGCCTGGACGGTTCTGCGACAGAAAACAGCAGGGGGCTCCTGAGAGTGGAGGAAACAACCGACGCGAGTCCGACCCGGCCGTCCAGCAGCGTCGCACCGCTGATGTCGACAGACTGCGTCGCCAGGTACTCGAGTGTCGCCGCGGCGCCCGTTCCGAGGCCACACAGCGCCACATCGAGGGATTCGAGGTCGTCCTGGTTGCGAACCCACGCCAGTTGTTCGTCCAGGCGTCTGGTGAGTGTCTCCATATCGGTACGGACGGCCCGGTTGGAACTGTCTTCGACACTCACGAGTTCCATCACCAGCGTGGCGATGTTGTGGTCGTGCAATCGGCTGCTCAGTTCGGTTTCGAGTGTCGCGTGCTGGGTGCCCTGTCCGCCCGAGACACAGACGACGAGCCCGAGCGGGTCCGGCGGGACGGTCACCACTCCGTCGAGCGGCTTGCCACCGACGACGAGATTGACAGGGCGGCGAGTTGTCTGATTCATATATAATATTTACACTGTCGGAGGATATGCCCGGATGACGATTCCCGACAACTGATAATATATGTAATTATCCACACAATATAATGTATATTGGTGACGGTTGGCGTGGTCACGATTCGGTCGTGTATTTTTATCTCTCGAATCACGCCGGACGCGAACTCCCAGCAATCGGACGAGCGGTTGGGTCCTGGAGATCTCACTAGCCGCCGATTGATTCATCATTCTATATCGCGATATGCAGTTTACAATAACTGCTAGCAGGGTTCCCGTCGGTCGGTGAGGTCTTCGAAAACAGTTACCGTCCGCCTGCTGGTCAGTTCACTTCAGCGCGCCGGGTTTTTGCTCTGTTTTTGCGGGAGATAGACGAAGAGGTAGCCAAGAAAGCAGATCGCAATAATTCCAGCAAAGATGAGATAGAAGATGAGCTCGAGTCCGAGAAGGACGTCGATGACCGTCTGGAGTCTACTCGACGAGAACGTGGGCCCGATGAGGCGGATATAGAGGATGGTCCCGAGGATGGCAAGGAGTATCCCATCGAAGACATCTCGTGGTTGCATACCGGGTCTAGCGCTAGCTGGGAGGTGGTATTGTATTAGTCTTTCTTGCCGAGGAAGGCTGCTGTCAGCTCGCCCTTCGTCGTCGTCGCTGTGGTATCGCCGATGTCGGCTTGCTGTGGGGCTCTGTGAAATGCCAGGCAGAGCAACCTCTATCGTTGCTTTTGACAGTCTCGGGGGTAGTTGGCCGCCTTCACCGAATAAATCTCATACTGCTATATCAAATGTCGGCGCACCGGTCGACGAACGTATCGAACGCGCCGCTTGCCGGGTGGACGTGGCAGTACGTGCCGAGCGTCTGGTACTCGGTGAGCCCGTCCATCCCGTCTGCGATGCCGTCCCCACGCTTGACGTCGAACGCAAACCGTGCGTCTGAGCCGACGTCTGCACTGGAGTAGTGAAACTCGTGGCCGCGGCGTGTTTCCTCAGCGTCGGCGGTCACCGTCGACTGGCGCGCACGGAGTCGGACGTGGTCGAGGGCCTGATAACGGTCGCACATCCGGAACGTGGCGGGGAGGACGCCGGCCATCTCGTAGCGGTCCCCCTCCGTCGTCTGCAGCGACTCGCCGAGCGCCAGCAGGCCGCCACACTCGCCAAACACGGGCAGTCCGTCGGCCGCCCGCGTCGCGATACTGTCGAGCGTGCCACTCTCTGCCAGCGCCTCTGCGTGCAGTTCCGGATAGCCGCCGGGGAGATAGACGCCATCACAGTCCGGAAGCGGGTCCCCGTCGGTCGGTGCGAAGGTGACCACGTCGGCGCGCTCCCGGAGGCGCTCGACCGTTGCCGGATAGGTGAAACAGAACGCCGCGTCGCTGGCGACTGCAACGCGTGTGTCGGTGCGGGAACGCGCTGGCAACTCTGGAGCCGGCGGCGGGGAACGTGCGACGTTTGCGATGCCTTCGGCGTCGACGTGCTCGCTCGCGGCGGCCAGCGTGTCCTCGTCCAGCGGGGACTCGTCTCCCATGTGCAATCCGAGGTGGCGGTCCGGGATTTCGAGGTCCTCGCGTGGGGAGATGCGACCGAGATACGCGAGCCCGTCGGGCAGCGCGTCGCGGATGCCCTGCTCGTGGCGGCCGCCGTGGGCGCGCTGGGCGAGGACACCGACGACGTCGATGTCTCGGCCTGCCGTCGCGGCGTACTCGCGGAATCCGAGCGCGGTCGCGGCGACACTCTCCATCCCGGCGCTGGCATCCACGACGAGGACGACCGGCAGGTCGAGCGCCTCGGCGACCATCGCGGTGCTCGACCCGTCGCCGTCGTACAGTCCCATGACGCCCTCGACGAGACAGATATCGCCCTCGCCGCGGGCGTAGTTCCGCCGGATTCCCTCCTCACCCTGGAGCCAGCAGTCGAGTGTCCGTGAGGGTCGCCCGGCCACTGCTCGGTGGTGGCTCGGGTCGATGAAGTCCGGGCCGGCTTTGGCTGGTTGCACGTCGTAGCCGGCATCAGAAAGCGCCTGGATGCACGCCAGCGTGGCGACGGTCTTCCCGACGCCCGAACTCGTCCCGCCGAGAACGAGGCCGTTCATCGTTCCTCTCTGGCGTCCGCACCCGCCCGGACCGCCAGCACGGAGAGGTCCGAGAACGGCGTGTCTTCGGCGCTGGTTCCGCCGGCGTTGTCGGCGAGGTCCCCGAGCGTCGACCGCGTCACCGCTTCGTCGTCGTGCGTGAGTCGTTCGAACACGAGCGCATCGAGCGACGGGTCGCCACCGGCGTCGAGCAGGTCGGCGGCCACGTCGCCGGGCATCCAGTCGAACGGACGGGGTAACACGAGGAGATGGCGCTCGCCGACAGCCTCTCGGAGGCGTTGCAGATCCGCGGAGATGTCACCGCTCCTGTGCAAGGTAACGAACGTCGTCGCTTCCATCGGTGTCCGGGCGCGGCTCGCGGCGACCTGTAACGACGAGATTCCGGGAATAATTCGAACCGGTCGGTCGACCACCGCCTGGACCTTTCCGACGAACTGGTAGCCCGAGTGGTTGGGGTCGCCCATCAACACCGCTGTCCCGGTCGCACCGTCTGCGACCCGCTCTGCGAAGGTCTCCAGGGTCTTTGCTTCGTCGGCGTAGCCACAGGTCAACAACTCGGCGTCGGTCAGGTCGCCAACGAAGTCGACGACTGTCTCGAAGCCGACGACCACGTCGGCTTCCCGGATAGCTCTCTCGCCACGCGGCGTCAGATAATCGAGGTTCCCCGGGCCGATACCGACGGCGTCGACTGGATTCTTTGCACTGACGGATTCCGGCTGTGCCGCTGCCAGCGTTGCGGGGTCGGGGCCGCTATCGAGGTCGTAATTGTCGCTCATTCGAGGCTCACCGCTCCCTCCCGGGCGTCGCTTGCCACGTGGACGAGTTCGTTGGTCAGACCGGCCGCGAGGCCGCTCCCGCCGCGCCGGCCGACGTTCGTGATGGCGGGGACGCCGTGGGCGTTTGCCACCTCACGGAGTCGCTTGCGACTCTCTGCGGCCTTGACGAAGCCCACCGGCGTGGCGACGACGACCGCGGGTCGGGTCCCGTCTTCGATGCAATCGGCCAGCGCGAGCGCCGCAGTCGGTGCGTTGCCCACGACGGCAATAGCGTCGTCGTAGACGCTCTCGCGGTCGAGTTCGAGGACGGACGCGGCGGTCCGTGTCATCCCCGTCTGTTCGGCGAGTTCGGTCCCGTTGCCGATGGCCTTCCGGACCGGACAGTCGTGTCCACGGCCGGTGATGCCGGCCTCGACCATCGTGATGTCGGTGACGATTGGCCGTCCGTCAAGCACCGCCCCGGCACCGGCGCGGACCGGGTGGTCGTCAGTATCGCCGGTGAATCGGACGAGATACTGGAACTCTGGGTCGCCCGTCGCGTGGACGGACTTCTGGCGGATGCGGTCGGCCAGCGTCTCGTCGGGGACGAGTTCGCGCACGCGGTCCATGCTCGTCTCTGCGATGTCCATGGCGTTCTCGGTGGTCGCGCCGAGGTCGGCGTACTCTTCTGTGTCGTCTGTGTCTGTGTTCTCTTCAGTCGTCATTGGTACTCACCTCGCCGGGCGTCGGACTGGTGGCTCTGGCTTCGAGGTCGCCGTCCACCTGGAGGTTGATGTCGCGGAGTCGGTCGACAGTCGCGTCGTCGGCGTCCCAGAGGTCGCGCTCGACGGCCTCCAGGAGCGTGTCGGTGATGCTCGCGAGCGCCCACGGGTTCACGTCGCGGAGCCACTCCTGGCGGTCCGCATCGAAGGCGTAGGCGTCGGCGACTTCCTCCCAGAGGTGGTCGCTCACGACGCCGGTGGTGGCGTCCCACCCCAGCACCACGTCGACCGTCGTCGAGAGGTCGCCAGCGCCCTTGTAGTCGTGTTCCTCCATGCTGTCGAGCCAACCAGGATTGAGGACGCGGGCCCGCATCGCCTTCCGGACTTTCTCCTCGTTCGTGTACACGGAGACGTTGTCTGGGTCCGCGGAGTCGCCGACGTAGGCGGCCGGTTCCTCGCCGGCCCGGTCCGAGACGGCGCTGATGAATCCGCCGTGGAACGCGTACCAGTCGGAACTGTCGAACTCGTCCTGTTCGGCAGTGTCCTCGATTTTGACGGTGGCGTCGACGTTCGAGAGCCGTCGCTCGAAGGCGTCGTGGGCTTCCGAGGTCTTACCACGCGACCCGAGTGCGTAGCCGCCCCACTGGACGTACACGTCCGCGAGGTCGCCGCGGTCGTCCCAGTTGCCCTCGTCGACGGCCTTGTTCGTCCCCGCGCCGTACCCGCCGGGTCGGGTCGTGAACACCCTGTCGAGCACCGCGTCGCGGGCTTCCTCGACGTCGATACCCTCCTCGTGGGCGAGGTCGGCGGCGTCTTCGTCGGCGTGTTTCTTGATGTAGTTCAGCTCGTGGGGTTCCTCGAGGTCGACGACCGCGTCGACGGCGTCGTGGACGACGCTGGCGGCTTGTGGGAACGCGTCCCGAAACAGTCCCGAGACGCGGGTCGTCACGTCGATTCGCGGCCGGCCGAGGTCGTCGAGCGGAATCGGCGTCACGTCGTCAATCCGCCCGGCGTCGGTCCATTCCGGCTCGACGCCCATCAGCGCCAGCACCTGCGCGATGGTCTCGCCGCGGGTGCGGACCGTCGGGGTCCCCCACGCGACGACGCCGATTTCTTCGGGGTACTCGCCCTCGGCGTCGCGGTGTCGCTCGGCCACGCCGTCGGCTACCTCCTTGCCGACTTCCCAGGCGCTTTTGGCCGGGACTTTCCGGGGGTCGAGCGTGTAGAAGTTCCGCCCCGTCGGGAGCAGGTCCACGCCGCCGCGGGTCGGTGCGCCGCTGCCGCCGGGCGGGACGTACTCGCCGGCGAGCGCGTCGACCGTCCGCGGAATCTCCGCCGTGGCTTCCTGTACGCGTGGAGCCGCTTTCTCGCAGATGAACGCCAGCGCCTCGCGGAGCTGGTCGTGGGCGCCGCTCTGTGCTCGGCTGTCACCGAGCGGGTCGATGTCGACCACCATGAGATTCACCGTCGTCTCGTCGTCGGGACCGGCCGCACGCTCGGACTCGGGCACGTCGAACTCGTGGGCTGCGAGCGTCTCCACGAGGTCCAGACTCGTCTCGTACACTTCGTCTGCGGCCTCGGAGAGGGTCATGCCCAACTGCTCGTCGTAGGTTCCTGGTTTGTCGAGCATCCGCTGGTAGTCGACGCCGAGGACGCCGGCGACGCTCTCCCGGAGGCTCGGCCCCCCGGGATTGTCCAGGCGCGTGAGTGCGACGAGATACTCGATTAGGCGCTCGTCTGCTGGCGGTTCACCCATCGTGTGCAGTCCCAGCCGAATCTGGGTCGTCTTCACGTCGGTCAGATACTCGTGGACGCGCTCGACGAGTTCGTCCACGTCGACCGATTTGTCGATAGCGCCCTCGATACCGAGTTCGACCGTGAGGTCCAGTTCCTCGACTTTCTCGCGGAGGAGCGCTTCGAGGTGGTCGCCGTCGTCGGTGCGGGCGTCTTCCATGCCCGCCTCGCGGTACTGGTCGGCGAGTTCCTCTAACTCCGCGAGTTCGTCGTAGGTGCCGGCCTCGGCCATCACCGGCGTCAGATAGTCGACGACGGCGGCGTAGGAGCGCCGTTTCGCTTGCGTCCCCTCGCCGGGGTTGTTGATGATGTAGGGGTAGACGTTGGGTAGGTCGTCGACGAGCTGGTCGGGCGCGCTCTCGCCGTTCAGCCCGACGGTCTTGCCGGGGAGCCACTCCAGACTGCCGTGAGTGCCCAGGTGGACCACGGCGTCGGCGTCGAACTCGTTTCTGAGCCAGCCGTAGAAGGCCACGTAGTCGTGTGGGGGCTGGAGGTCCGAGTCGTGGTACACCTTCGAGGGGTCCATCCCGAATCCGCGGGGCGGCTGGACGGTGACGAGGACGTTACCGAACTCGACGCCGGGAATGGCGAAGGGCCGGTCTGGGACCTCACCCCACTCCTCGACGATGTTCGCCTGGAATCGCTCGTCGGTCGCGTCGAACCACTCGCGGTACTGGTCGGTCGAGACCACGTCGACGCTCAACTCGCGCACGTCTTCGGGTGCGACCCACCGGTCATCGAGTGTCAACTGGGCGGTCAACTCCTCGATGAGTCCCTGCCCGCTCTCGGGACGCTCGCCGCCGAGGTCGTACCCCCTATCGGCCAGTTCGTCGAGCAGGTTGACGCTACTCTCGGGGCTGTCGAGTCCGAAGGCGGTGCCGATGCCGTCGTCGCTGGGCGGGTAGTTGTGGAGGACGACTGCAATGTCTTTCTCCCGGTTGGGGATATGCCGGAGTCGCGCCCAGTTGACCGCCAGGCGAGCGGCGTGGTCGACGCGCTCATCGATAGGGAAGTGCTGTTTGGGGGCACTGCCGATGCCGGCGGCATCCTCGGTTCGCTCCTTGCCGCTGATAGGGTGGGTCACGATGTTGCCGTCGAACTCCGGGAGTGCCACCGAGAGCGCCAGTTCGAAGCCCATCACGCCGGTCTCGCTGCTTTCGTAGCGGGACCGCGAGCGCATCGTCGTGACAGTCTGGAGGACGGGAACGCCGAGTTTGTCGAGGAAGACTTCCTCGGCCCCCGCTTCCTCGTCGCTGGCCGCTCGCCCGCGTTCGTCCATCGACAGCGAGAACATAAACGACGAGAGGACGGCGTCGACGACGGGGTCGCCGTCGTCGTCCAGTAGCCACGCGTCGGTGACTCGCTCTGCGTCCCACTGCTCGTCGGTGTCGGTCGCCGGGTTGCAGAAGATAGGAAGTACGTTCGCGCCCTCGCGTTCGAGTGCGCGCACCTGCGCGTCGACGTAACGGGTGTTCTCGTGTGTCCAGTGGGATTCGTAGAACCAGATGGCGACCGTCGGCGCGTCCGGGTCGAACGTCGACATCAGGTCCTCGTAGCTCGTCCCCGGATAGTCGGGGTGGTACACTCCTTCGGTCGGGAGTGCCACCGGCTCGTCATATTTCGGATTGCGCTCGCCGTACTCGTCGACGAGAAAGCGTAGACAGTTGGCGACGTTGGTCGTCCCGCCGCGCTCGAGATACTCGTAGACTTGCTCTCTGACCTGGCCCGAGGCGGTCGTGTCCTCGAACGCGAAGGCGTCGCCGGTCGACTTCACGATGACCGGCACGTCGGCAGCGTCCAGTCGCTCGATAGCCTGGTCGTAGCCCGGCATGCTCTCCTCGGCGCCGTGGAGCCAGACGACGACGGCGATGGCGTCGGTCAGTTCGTCGACGAACGCGTCGACGTCTGCCAACTCGTCTACGTCGCTCTCCGAGCGCACGACGAGGTCGGTTTCGACCTGCTCGGCGGCGCGCTGGATGGCACCCAGTTCGTTCTCTGTCGCGGTGTACAGACCGATTGATGGCATAACGCTGTTAAACCTCTATTGTGTTAAGGCAACTATGGTTGGAAACGGGGCGGATAATAAGGTTACGCACCCGCGACCCGGCGACCTCTCGTTTGGTGAGATAGTCGGGCAGACGCGGCTCAAAGAGGCGCTTTTGGCCGTCGCGGCGAACGACGACCTCGACGGACTGCTGGTCCGTGGCGAGAAAGGAACGGCCAAGTCGACGGCGGTCCGCGGGCTCGTGGACCTCCTCCCCGCCCAGCGCGTGATTGCGGACTGTCCGTACGGCTGTCCGCCGAATGCCCCGTCCCGGCAGTGTGTGGACTGTCGCGAGCGGAGCGACCCGCCGACGACCGAACGGCCCGTCCCGCTGGTGACGCTGCCCCTGGGCGCGACCCGCGAGCGGGTGGTCGGCAGTCTCTCCGTGGCCGACGCACTCGCCGGCGACTACGAGTTCGACCCCGGCCTGCTCGCGCGGGCGAATCGCGGCATCCTCTACGTCGACGAGGTGAACCTGCTCGACGACCACCTCGTCGACGTGTTGCTTGACGCTGCCGCCAGCGGCGTCAACCGGGTCGAACGCGACGGCGTGAGCGTCTCTCACCCCGCCGAGTTCACGCTCGTCGGGACGATGAATCCCGAGGAGGGCGACCTGCGCCCCCAGTTGCGCGACCGCTTTGCCCTCCAGGCGACGGTGACGGGCTGTCGAGATATCGAAGACCGTGTTGCTATCGTCGAGCAAGCGCTCGGGCGAAAAGAGAGTACCCACGAAGGAAACACTGACCAGTACCGCGAGCAACTTTTGTGGGCGCGCGACCATCTCGACGAAGTCAGTATCGCGACGGCGCTCGTCGAGGACATCGCCGAACTCTGTCTCGACGCGGGCGTCGACGGCCACCGTGGGGACATCGCCACGACGCGGGCCGCCAGGACCTTCGCCGCGCTCGACCGCCGGACCACAGTCGTCGAAGCGGACGTTCGCCGCGCCGCGGAACTGGCACTCCCACACCGACTGCAGTCCCGGCCGTTCGAGGACGCGCCCGACCCCGAGGACGTGCTTGACGACCACTTCGACGACAGCGAGAGTGACGACGCTGAGGGTGAGGACGACGACAATTCGGAGTCGACGGACGATGGAGACGACGGCGGAGCGTCGTCGGAGGAGACTGGTTCGGATTCGGCACCAGACGAGTCAGCGGACCGCAATTCAGGTGACGAATCTGCTGGTGAAAGCGACGGCGGCGACGAGATTGATGGTCCGCCGGGCGGCGGCGCAGCCAGCAGTGGTGACGGCGACCACCCCGACTCAGACGATTTTGACGACAGCGAGGGCGACTGCGGCGGTGAGGCTGCTCGCGGTCGTCCGGAGCGCGGCGACGCCGAACACGGTGACGAGGGCGACTCCGACCAGACGCCCGAGGGGACGCCGCTCGTCCCCGGTCAGTCCTGGGCCGACGTCGGGGAAGGGAGTGCGCCACCACTGTCTGTCCCGGACAGCGCCGTGAGCGGTGACGGGTCGGGTTCTCGCTCGGAAACGCAACCGAGCGTCGACAACGAGGGACCGCGCGTCCGTTCGGAACCGGCCGACAGCTCGGGCCAGGTCGACGCAGCGGCTTCGGTGCGGGCAGCGAGCCGTCGTGGAGCAGACAGCGTCGCGAGGCGTGACCTCCGACAGTCCGTCCGTGCGGGGAAGTCGAGGGCGCTTGTGGTGTTCGTCGTCGACGCCAGCGCCTCGATGCGCCCGGCCATGGAGACGGCCAAGGGCACAGTGCTCGAACTGCTGAAAGACGCTTACCAGCAGCGCGACGAGGTGGCCTTCGTCACCGCCGCCGGCGACGACGCCGACGTGGTGTTGCCGCCGACCGACAGCGTCTCGCTTGCGGCCCGACATCTCAAGGAGTTGCCGACCGGCGACCGCTCGCCCATCCCGGCAGGGCTCCGGACTGCGCGCGAGGTTATCGACCGCGCCGACCCCACGACGAGCGTCGTCGTCCTCGTCACCGACGGCCGCGCGAACGTCGCTGAGGGGAGCCCAACGGGTGCGTCGCGAGCGGCCGCAACGGAACTGGCGGCGACCGACGCCAGTGTCGTCGTGGTCGACGCCGGCGACGACTCCCGGGCGGGGGTCACCGACACCATCGTCGAGACGGCCGAGGCCGACCGCATCCCACTGGCTGCACTCTCCGCAGACCGTATCGACGCGACGGTCGGGTCTGCCCGACGTCCCTGACTCGCGGGACCACTCGCAAGCTTTACAACCCCAGTTGTGCTTTCACAATCTAGATTTATCATGGCGACACCAGAGACGGTTCAGGGTCGAATCGAGTACGCGCGCGGACAACTCACTCCCACACAGATAGCTGCCGGACTGCTGTTCGGGGCTGCACTCGGTTTCACGCTCCTGTTCGTGCAGGACCCGCTCGTCCACGACGCGATGCACAACTTCCGGCACGCGGCAGGCATCACCTGTCACTGATGCTCGCGGCGACGCTCACGCGCGGCGTGAAGGCGGGGCTCGTCGCCGGCGTCGTGTTCGCACTCTTCGTCGTCCTCGTTGCAAACCCGCTGGTCGTCTACGCCGACGGACTGGGCCACACCGGCGGAGCCGCCCACCATGGCGGCGGACACCATGCCGATGGACACCACGCAAGCATCGCGTCGATGGCCATCTCTCACGGAGTGAGTGTCGCCTCGGCGGCGCTGTGGGGAGTGCTTCTCGGCGGTGTGGTCTTCGGCGTCGGCTTTTATTTTCTCGAACCCGCAATTCCGGGGTCAGGCGCGACGAAAAGCTACATCCTGGCGGCGGCGGGGTTCGTCACCGTCTCCGGCGCACCCTGGCTCGTCTTGCCGCCAGTGTCGCCGGGTATAGAGCAGTCTCTCGCGACGACGACACGACTCCTCTGGTACGGCGGGATGATGGTTGCCGGCGCACTCACCTGCCTCCTCTCGGGGTACGCCTACATCCGTCTCAGCGAGTCACGGGGCCGTTTTGTCGGTGTCGCTGGCGCGCTGGCGGCGTTTGGACTGCTCGCCGTGCCAGCACTGCTCGCACCGACGAGTACGACACAGGGCGCGCTCCCTGCCACGCTCCAGAGTGGGATTGCCGGCCTCGTCGTCTTTGGCCAGGTGCTGCTCTGGCTGGCGCTGGCGGCGACACACGCCCAACTGGACACACGCGCTGGGGCCCAGGTGGAGACCAGCGTCGACACGTCGGTGACGGGTGACTGATGGAGGAACGAACCGCCGAAATCTTCGAGCATGGATTCACCGACCACGTCCTTGTCTGTACGACCGACCGGGACGGCGAGTACGCTTGCTGTGCGGACGCACACGGCCAGGCCGTCCTCGATGCAGTTCAGGAGTGGCTTCGCGAGCGGGGCGTGTTCTGGTCGAACGTCCACGTCGCCGAGACTGGCTGTCTCGGGCTCTGCAGCGAGGACGGGACTGCCGTCGCCATCCACCCGCGAGGGCGGTGGTACGCCGACGTGACGCCCGCTGACGTGCCGGGGCTTCTCGAAGACGTGTTCGGCCCCGAGGCGACGCGTCTGGGCGTGGAATCGACTGCGGAGTAGCCACCGAATCAGGGCGAAACACAATCGGTTCACATCGGCGCAGTCAACGCTCGGTATGCAACCTGCTTCTGTCCGTTGTCGTGGTAGACCACCGGCTCTCCGACTGCCATGGCTGTCTCACAGTTCGACCGTCTCGACTCCGGACAGCGAATCTGGCACTTGCAGTTCCCAATGGGTCTCCCGGTCTGACTCGGTCACGAATTCCACACTCGCAACTTCACCCGCCTTGAGACCATCTTCCCGGAATGTTGGAACACTGACCTGAATGAGTGCCCGGTCACTCGAATCGTCGATGACCGGCGCAGTGCCAGATAGCGACTCGTTATCGTCTTGGATGGTGTCGACGGTAAACGTCTGTTCGTCCGGCCGTTCGCCGTAGGTCAGCATGTACACACCTGAGCTGTCTACCCACTCGATGCGTAGCTGACTCAGGTCGATATTCCCTGACCCACCGTACTCCTCAAGGCTGAATTGAACTGTCCGAACTTTCCCGTTTTGGATGTCCCGTCCGACTGCATCTGTGACCTGGATGCGACCCGGTGCTCCTTCATCGTTCGGGGTCGTCTCCGTCGGTGTCGTTTCTTCGCGCGGGTTGCTATCGTAGAAACGCCAGCCGTCGACGGTCTCCCGGAGTTTGATAGCGCGGGTTTGTCGCTGTGGCTCGCTGTCAGTGGCCTCCTCGATAACCATCGTCACGTCGACTGTCGCTCGGTCTCCGTCGACTTCGCTCAACGATGCGCTCTCGACGGTCAGACTGACTTCGTCGCGGTACCGTTCGGCGCTATCCGCGGATAGCTCCCCAAATGGTGATTCCGGATGCGTCAACTCGTTTACCGTCGAGATGTCTCCCTCATCAAGGGCACGGAAGAACTCTCGAACGGCTTGTACCTGCACTGACTCCGCTGCTGGAGTCTCGTCGTCTGCTTCCTCGGTGTCATCGTCGTCCGCTCCAGCGTCATTCAATTCCGATAGTTCGTTACAGCCTGCCAGTAGTCCCGTCGCACTTGTCACGCCGAGCAGATACTCACGCCTGTCCATATCCGCTCATATCTTCCTTCTGTGATATTAGTCCGGCTATTTCTGCGGCAGTTCAGTTCCAGCGGTGCACGCGATACTGTCCCCGCTGCTTTCCGTCGTCGTGATAGACGACCGGTTCTTCGACTGCCGCGACTGTTTCACCGTCGACTGCGGCAGCCGTGACCACGCTGTCGGTGGCGAGTGTCCCAGTCAGTCCCGCTCGCACGTCGAACACGCGACAGGCGTGGCTGTCCGACTCTCGCCGGCGGAAGTTCTGTGCACACGGAACGGCGACGGTATCGCCGGCGGTTCCCAGGCCGCTGGCGAACCCGCCGATGTCGACGGCCCACCGCCGCTTTCCGGTCGGCGTATAGCCGAGTGCGGTGTGTTCGGTGGGGTGGCGCTGGTCGGTTTCCCGTCCCTCTTCCGGGTAGGTGTTCCCGGTGACGAAGACGACCCCCGACGCCGTCGCGTGGACGTGATTCGGATAGGCGTAGACGGTATCCTCGCCCCGTTCGACTGGCGTCGCGAGGTCGACGCGCCAGCGGACGCTGCCGTCACTGTCGAGTCGGTAGCCGCGATAGTCGCCGTGCGAGCAGACCACGAGATCATCGTCGAGCAGCGCCACGTCGCCCACACGGCGCTGGCCGTCGGTTCCGGGGTCCCAGAGCATCTGCTCGGTTCCATCGGCGGCGTCGAGTACCGCCAGTCCATGCTGGAAATCGCCGGGACAGCGGTTGTACGCGACGGCGACCTGCTGGCCGTCGGCGGCCAGCGAAATCGGTGAGGCGTCGGTCGCGTACCGCCATGCCTCCGTTCTATCTCCTTCGAAGGCATAAATAACACTCTCGAAGTGGCGACGCTCGCCCTCCGGTCGGTCACCGCGGCGTTCGTACCGTCGGGCAGCGACGTAACAGCGCCCGTCGGCGGTGGCGATGTCGACGACGAACGGCAGGAAAAATCGAGTGTCCTTCTGCGGGTCGCCAACGTCGTCGGCCGTCTCGACGTGCCAGCGTTCCGTGCCGTCAGCAGCGTAGGCTCGCACTGCACCGTCCGGCCCGCGCTCGCCGACGACCACGCCCCCGTCGAAGGGAATGGCGCTGACGACGCTGGCCCCGTCTGGGCCCGCTGCACGCCACTGCTCTCGGCCGCTCGTGCGGTCGAACGCGACCACGTCACCAGTCGCAGTGCCGACGACTGCGGCATCATCGGTCAGCGTGACTGCAGAGCGGCGGCCGCGGTGGCGCGACCCGGCGGGGTCGAGCGGACTAAGCGAGGCGGTCCACCGCTGCCGACGCTCACTCATCGACGGGGAACGCCTCGTGTAAGAGGTGGTGTGCCTCGCCGAGGCCGTCGAGGAGACTCTCCCCCTGCTGGGTGAGGCGGGCGAGCGCCCGCTCTGCGTCTCTGACGGCGACGAGGCGACCGCGCAGATAGTCGTACTCGTCAGTTTCGGGGTCTGTGGCGGCAATCGCTTCTTCCAGGTCGACAAGCGCCGCATCGAGGTGGCGCTGGAGCGCCGTGAGCGTCGTCGCCTCTGTGAGTGCCTCGATGGGCCCCGAGAGGTCGTCGCCGAGTTCCGCTTCGGCGTGGGAACGGATGCTTTCGTCTTCGGTTCCGAGCACGTTCATCAGTCCGAGTCGTAGCGCTTCGAGTTCTTGACAAGCCATGTGTGTCTGTGTGTTTGGGTATCGTGAGTCGGTTCGCATGCGATCCTACAGCGTCTGGTCGACTAGGTCGGAGACGATGCGTCCACGGTCGAGGTGTGAACTGACGATTTCCTCGGCGTCGTCGTCGCTGACGCCGCCGTACCAGATGCCGTCGGGGTAGACGGCGACCATCGGGCCCTCGCCACACCGGCCGAGACAGGACGACCGCGTGATGCGGGCGTCACACGCCTCCGAGTCGCGAGCGGCCTGCCGGAGGCGTTCCAGTACTGCTGGTGCGCCGTCGGCCGCACAGGTCTGGTTTGTACAGACCGCGACGTGGGTTTCGGGCGCGTCGTGGACGTGGGGCTCGTCGTCAACGTCGTCGCGGTCGCGGTGTTCGGCCTGGTGGGTCAGCGCGCGCAGCATGGCCCGGGCGCCGCCCTGGTCCTCCTCGTACCCGTCGAGTTCGACCTTGTACTTACAGGTGTCACAGGACATGTCGACGCTGTCGGTGCGGGCCTCCTGCCAGCGGTCGCCGAGTACGTCCAGCAGGCGGGTGTCGGTCCCGAGCGGGTCGCCCGCGGCCGCCGAGACGTAGGGATACTCCTCGTCGAACTCGTCGGCTCCGTCCCGGACCCGCCCGGTCAGAACGCCGTCGCCGAGCATGTACGGCAGGACGACGACCGCGTCCGGGCGCTGTTTGGCAAGCGCGTGCAGCGTCTCCTCCAGGGTGGGCTCGGTGACGCCGATAAAGGTCGTCTCGACGCGGCTGAACGCCCGCCCCTCGTAGAGCAGACGGGCGAGTTTGTGCGCGTCGCCGTTGGCGTCGGGGTCCGAAGAGCCGCGGGCACAGAGGACGACTGCAACGTCGTCAGTCTCGCGGTCGACGCCCAGCTCGGCCTCGACGGCCGCCGCGCGGTCGTCCAGCAGGTCAACGATTGCCGGATGCACGCCGAGGTGTGCGCCGTTGTTCAGCGTCAGGTCGTCGTACTCCGCGCGGGCCTGCTGGACTGCGAGTGGCACGTCGGTCTTGACGTGACTCGCGGCGAACAGCGAGAGCTGGACGACGGTTATCTGGGAGACGGTGCCCGCGAGCCCTGTGATGGCGTCGGGAATCGACGGCTCGGCGAGTTCGAGAAACCCCGCGTCGACGGGGATGCCGAGTCGCCCCTCCAGGTCGGCCGCGAGCGTGCGGACCTGCTCGTTTGACTTCTCGCGGCGGGAGCCGTGTCCGACCAGCAGGACGGCCTCGTCGTCGAGTCCGGCCGCGGTCGCGCGCTCGCTTGCGGTCATGTCGAGAGGTTCCCCACGTCGGTCCCGGTCGCACGCTCGACGCTCCGGAAGAGCTTCTGGCGGCGGTCCGCAGCGTACAGCCCCGACTCGTCGCTGCCTTGGTATACCCACTCGGCGAAGGCGGCCGTGTCGGCGTCGTCGGCCAGTCCGAACCAGTAACCGCCCGATGAGGAGTCTTCGAGGTCGTCGGTCGGAACGTGTAGCTCGGCCTCGGCGAGCAGCGTCTTGACCGTCTCCAGCAGGCGCTCGTCGTCGTGGACGAAGGAGATGCCGACCGACCCGCTCGACTCGCGGAAACAGACAGTGCCACAGGCCTCCAGCAAGCCGCGGACGAGCGGCGCGCGCTCGTCGCTGAACACGTCGAACCGGTAGCCACCCGCTTCGCCATCGGTCGGGAGCCCCAGCGCCGCGCTGGCGCGGGCGGCCGTCCCGTCGGATACTTGCAGTTCGTACTCGTCCTCGTACCGGACGACGGAGGCGTCGTGTGTCGACTCGTGGGCGGTAACCTGGTGGTCGACGCGCTCGGCGTCTACAATCGCTGCCAGCGCGGCGGCGGCTGTCTCGTCGCTTGCACGCACGGTCACTGTCTCGTCGGTCAGGTCGCCGTCGCCGGCGACCCGGCCCCAGAAGTAGGCCGTTTCGGGCGTGGCGGCCAGCAAGTCATCTGCCGTTTCGGGGAGTGACGGCTCGGTTGCTGTGTCACTCATCGTCGCTCACCTCGACGGTGATAGCGCCGACCGGACAGGCCTCGGCCGCTTGCTGGGCGTCGGCTAGTCGGTCGTCGTCGAACGCGTCGACCACCGAGTCGCTGTCGTCCGCCCCGCTCTCGATGGTCGCCAGTCCGTCGTCGGCTTCGACGAAACGGCCGTCGCGGACGAGACACGCGAAAATACCGTCACAGGCCGCCCTGTCGAGTTCGATGCGGTACTCAGTAGTCATACTTGGTCTCGTAGCCTCGCGGGGTCACCATCCGGTCGTCCCAGACGTACGTCTCCTCGTTGCCGACGACGATGGTCGTCGTCATGTCGACGAGGTCCGTCTCGCCGAGTTCCTCCAGTTCTTCGAGGTCGACGATTTCGACCTGCTCGTCCTCGCGGCCGGCCCCGTGGACGACGCCGACGGGCGTGTCCGGCGCGCGGTGTTCCATGAGAATCTCACAGCACTTCTGGAAGTTCTCCCGGCGCTTGCGGCTCCACGGGTTGTAGATGGCGATGGTAAAGCCCTCCTTGGCTGCCGCGTGGAGTCGCGACTCGATGGTCGGCATGTCCGTCAGGTGGTCAGACAGCGAGATGCTGACGCTGTCGTTGACCAGCGGCGCCCCCAGTCGTGCGCCACAGGATTGAGCGGCGGGCACACCCGGCACGACCTCGAAGTCGAGCATGCTGGCGGTCGCACCCTTCGATTCGATGATTTCCAGCGCGAGGCCGGCCAGCGCGTAGACGTTGGGGTCGCCGCTGCCGACGATGGCCACGTCGTTGCCCGCGAGCGCGCGGTCGATTGCCTCCTCGGTCCGGGAGACTTCGCCACACATCGGCGTGTCGTACAGTTCGTCGGCGGCGTCGAGAATCTCGTCGGGGAGGAGTTCGATGTAGGTGCTGTAGCCGACGATGTGCTCGGCCTCCAGCAGCGCCGCTCGCGCCCGCTGGGTCATCCCCTCCGGCTGGCCGGGGCCCAGTCCCACGGCGACGAACTCGCCGGGGTCGGCGTCGAAATCGTCGACGGTCGAGCCGACTTTCTCCTCGGTGTCGCTGGAGGCACCGCAGGAACTGCTGGTGTCGGTCGACGAACTCGACGCGCCACAGGCACTGCTCTCTGGTTCCGATTCGGTACTGCTCGCGCCGCATTTGCTGGTGTCGTTGTCGGTACTCATAGTTCAGAAATCCTCCACGTCACGCCCGCCACGCGGGGTGACGAGATACTGCCGGTAGTCGTTCTCCCAGACGTCGGTCTCGGCCGTGCCGACGACGATGGAGGTGCCCATGCCGCCGACTTCTTCGTCGTGGTCGGTCGCCTCGCCGAGTGTCGTGATGGTGTGTGTCTCGCCGTCAGCGTTGCGCCCGCTGTTGCCCCGGCCGGCGTCGTTGAAGATGCCGACCGGCACGTCGTCGGCCCGCTCCTCGCGGAGCACGTCGATAGCGCGCTCGTAGTCGCGCCAGCAGTTGTACAGCACGACGACGAAGCCGCTGATGGCTGCCGCGCGCAGTTTCTCCTCGATTTCGTCCCAGCCGCGCCACTTGTCCGACAGTGAGACGGTACACATGTCGTTCGAGAGGGGCGCGCCGAGGTTGGCCGCCCCGCCCAGTGCCGCCGTCACGCCGGGGACGATTTCGATTGGGACGTCCGTCGCGTCCTCCTCCTCGGCCATCAGGAAGACGAGGTCACTCTTGCCGTAGAGGTTCGGGTCGCCGCCGGAGACGTGGGCGACATCCTCGCCGGCGCGGACGCGCTCGAAGGCCTCCCGCGCGAGTTCAACCTGCTGGCCCATCGAGGAGCGGACGAGTTCCTGTTCGGTGCCGTCTTCCCGGGTCACGATGCCGTCCTCGTTAAAATCTTCCTCTGGGGGGAGCGTGCCGTCCTTTCGGAGAAACTCCTGGTAGAGGTTCGACGCGACGACGCAGTCGGCGGACGTGATGACCTCCCGCGCTTGTGCCGTCATCGTGTCCGGCAAACCCGGACCGATGCCGACGACGTACAGCGTGCCCATCTCGTCGGGACCGCTCCTCGTTCGCGTCTCTGCGTCGCTCATCTCACTGCCCCACCGCGACGGTCACGGCGTCGTCGAACCGCTCTTTCTCGCGGAGCAGGTCGTGGTTGCGCCCGCCGGCGATGGCCGACGCTTCGGCGATGCCGGGCCAGCCGATGAGTTCCTTCGACCGCGACGGCGAGGGGCCCTCGAACTCCTCTAAGGTCTCCTTCTCGAAGAGGACGACGCCAGCCCCAATCTCCTGGGCCGCTTCGTACAGCCCCTCCTCGCCCTCTTTTCGGGTGCCGGTGGCGACGAAGTCCACGTCCGAAAAATCGAGCTCGAGGTCCGCGAGCGCCTGCTCCCAGGCCGCGATGACCTGTTCGCTGTCGACGCCCGAAACTGTGCCAGTGCCGAGGACGACGCCCTCTCCACCGTTGCGTTTCAGCACGGTCACGTCGTCGTCGACGAGGACCGCACGCGGGCCGTCGAGGCGGGCGACCGGGCCGAGTTCTTCGTTCAGCACTGCGAGATTCGTCGCAACCGTCGAATCGCCGTTGACGACGTGGGCGTCCAGCGCCTTGGCCTTGCTCTCGACGCCCTGCTTGCCGGCGGCCTCGCTGGCGGTCGTCATCGCGGGCACCGCGCCCAGTTTCGAGAGGTCGTGGGCGACCTGGTTCGCGCCGTGGTGGCCGCCGGTGATGGGGATGGCCCAGGTCAGTTCCTCGTCGACGACGACGATAGCGGGGTCGTCCCACTTGTCGTCGAGCAGCGGTGCGGTCTTGCGCATCGCGATGCCCGAGGCCATCAGCCCGACGAAGCAGTCGTACTCGCCCCAGTACTCGTCGAACACCTCGCCGTGGTACTCGACGATGTCGATGCTGGCGTACTCGTCGGCGAGTTCGGCCTCGATTTCCCGGGCGGTGTCGAGCTTTCGCTCGAAACTGACGATAGCGATTTCTTCGGCCACTTCACCATTGCGAGACGACGGCTCGCAGCTCGCCGAGCTCCGCTCGGCGGCGTCCGAGTCTGGCGTCGAACAGTGGCCGCTCGATTCGTCCGCGTCCGTCGATTCTGTCTCGTCCGTGCTCATGTCAGCTATCCTCTTCCGTGTCTCCCGTTCGGTTCGCCCAGTCGCCGTAGAGATAGGACCGCTCGTAGCCCGCTTTCCGCGCCGCGTCGCCGATGAGAACCAGCGCGCTGGCTCGGTAGCCCGCTTTCTCGACGCGCTCACCGATAGTCCCAATCGTGCCCTCGATGACGTCCTCGTCGGGCCAGGAGGCGTGGTACACCACGGCGACCGGGGTGTCGGGGTCGTGGCCCGCGTCGAGCAGTCGCTCCATCGTCTCGCTGACGGCGTGGGTCCCCAGGTAGATGCAGGTCGTCACGTCGCCCATCTCCAGAAACTCGCTGATGTGGTCCTCCTCGGGGTCGAGCGTCTTGCCCTGCGGACGGGTGAAGGCGACGTGGTTGGCGACGCCGTTGAGCGTGAGTTGCGTGCGAAGCGTCGCACTGGCGGCAAAGGCCGAGGTGACGCCGGGAACTATGTAGGTTGGCACCCCCTCGTGTTCGAGTGCGTCCATCTGTTCGAGCGCCGCGCCGTAGATGGCGGGGTCGCCGCTGTGGAGGCGAACGACGGTGCGTCCGTCCTCGTAGGCGTCGCGCATTAGCGGCACCAGTTCTTCGAGATCCTTGCCGACACTCGACACCTGCTCGGCCTCGGCACAGTACTCCTCGAGCAGGTCGCTGTTGACCAGCGACCCGGCGTGGACCACCAGGTCGGCGGCCTCGACGAGTTCCTTCCCGGTGACAGTCAGAAGGCCGGGGTCGCCGGGGCCGGCTCCGATGAAGGGAATGCCCTCCTGTTTTTCGCCGGCGGTCCGCTCGCCGATGCGGGGGTCCCGTTCGGCCTCGCGCCGCTCCGCGTTGGCGTCGATGGCATCCTGTGGGTCCGTCATTGCTCCACCTCCGTTTCGACGTCGAAGGCCGCCGTCGCCGCGGTCGTCTCGACGCCCTCCTTTTCGGCGTAGGCGAGGGTGTAGTAGTCCCGGTCGGCCAACTCCTCGGGGTCGTCGGTGACGAGTGTCTCGCCCTGTTCCATGTACAGTCGCCGGCCGTAGACCACGTCGTAGCCGGCGGCAACGAGCCGTTCGTGGGTCGCCGGGGCGTCGGTCACCTTGAACAGCACCATCCGGTCGGGACCGGTCGGCGTGGCCTCGCCGGCGGCTTCCTGCAGCGTGAGGCTGGTCCCGGATGCCACCTCGATTCCCAGCGCAGTGGTGAAGGCCGTGACGGCGCTGACCCCAGGGACCGTCTCGACGTCGACGTCGGGGTAGAACGCATCCAGCGTCCGCCGGAGGTGGCCAAACGTCGAGTAGACGTTCGGGTCTCCGAGCGTGACGAACGCGACCGTCTCCTCGCGTGCGCGCGGCGCGATTTCTGCTGCTGCGGCCTTCCAGGCCTCCCGGAGTTCGTCCTCGTCGCGCGTCATCGGGAAATCGAGGTCGCCGACCCGTTCCTCGGAGACGTGTTCGGTCGCGACCGACCGCGAGAGCCGCCCTGGCGAGTAGACGACCGATGCCTCCTCCAGAATATCCTTTCCGCGGACGGTCACCAGGCCGGGGTCACCCGGACCCAGACCGACGCCGTAGACGGTCATTGCTGTCCCTCGTCTCCGGTCTGCTCGCCGGTAGCGCCGACGAGCATATACACCGGGTTGTCGGAGTCGAAACTCGTCGCTCCGGCCAGTTCGTAGCCGTGGCTGACCTGGAACTGGACGACTTCATCGAGGAGGCCCCGGTCGCGAAACGCCTCGGTCGCGGCGCCGGCGACTTCGAGTCGCGAGACGTTCATCACGACGCGGTCGATACCGGTCTCGACAGCGTGGTCGAGGACCGCCTCGTAGTTTCGACTGCCGCCGAGAAACAGGGCGTCTGCGTCGTCTGGCAGCCCTGCCGGTGCTTCGGCTTCGCGGAGGGTGACGTCGGCGGTCACCTCGTTTGCGTCGAGGTTCTTCCGCGTTACGTCCAGTCGGTCGGGCTTTCGTTCGAGCGCGGTGACGCGGCCGGCCTGCCGTGCGGCCTCGATGGTGACGGCCCCGGTACAGGAGCCGACCTCGGTGAAGTGGTCGGACGGGTTGAGCGCCAGTTTGCCGAGCAGAACCGCTCTGACCTCCGACTTCGTCGGCCCTGCTTTCGCGTCGTGGGGTAGCGAGACACGCGACATCGTGCAGTACGACCGGTGTGGGACATAAAACAATTTTGCTTTCCTTAACGAAACCTAGATTTACTGACGGCGCGAAACGGCGGCGAAGCTACTCGGCGAGTGGCTTTGTCACTACACAAACGCCTCACTCCAGTTGGTCGCCGACGATGTCGTCGGCGGCGTCGATGAAGGCTTCTTCTTGGCCAGCAGGGACGGTCGCACCGGCAGCCACGTCGTGGCCGCCGCCGTCGCCGCCGACGGACTGGGAGGCTTCGCGCATCACGACAGAGAGGTCCAGTCCCTTCCCCACGAGGCGTGCGGTCCCGCGGGAGGACACCTTCGTCTCCTCGTCGTTTTTCTCGGCAAACGCGAGTATCGGCCGGTCGGGGTCGACGCCCTCGACGCCGAGTGCCATCCCGGCGACGATGCCGACGATGGTCTCCCGAATCTCGTCGCCGGCGTCGAAATACTGAACGTGCTCGGCGCGCTCGACGCCTTTCGATTTGACCTGTTGGAGGCCGTCAGAGAGGTTCCGGCGGTGGTTCTGGAGGAGTTTCCGCGCCCGGTCGAGCGCGCCCGTGCGGTCGCCCAGACAGACGCCCAGTCCCACGTCGGCCCGCTCGTAGCGTGCGGTGGCGTTCAGGAGTGTCGAGAACTCGCTTGCGTCCCTGAGTTCTGTCCCTTCCGGCTCCTCGACGAGCGTGTAGGTCGTCCCGACTAGCTGGTCGACCTTGTTCGCGGGGACGCCCCGCTTGAGGGCGTGCTGGACGAGCGCGCTGGCGACGGTCTGCTGTTCGTCGTCGGTGAGGTCGACCCAGCGGCGCCACTCACCGTCCGTCTGTAACTCGACGTCCAGGTCCTGCAGGAAGGAGACGGCTCCGGCCTCGTCGTTGGAGATGCCTGGAATCCGGACTTCGCTCGCGTATTCGAGGAGTTTGGGCAGTGGGCGGGTCTGCTTGCCGTAGAAGGCGAGGTCGGTCCCCTCTTCGAGCGCGCCGGCCTCGATACCCTCCTCGACGATGTCGCGGTTGGCACCGACGAGTTCGCCCCCGACCGCCTGCATGTCGCCGACGGCGCCGACGACAGCAAGCGCCGCGAGGTCGCGATTGTCCGTCTCGTCTTCGAGTGCCCGGGCCAGCAGGTAGCTCGCGCCGGCGCCGGAGAGTTCCGAGGCGCCGTCGATGCCCTCGAGGAGGGGATTGAGGTGAAATTCCGTCTCCTCGTCGGCAGGCTGGTGGTGGTCGGCGATGACCGGCTGGAAGTCGCCGGCGCGCTCGTGCTCGGCGATGATATCGAGCTGGCCGCTGCCAAAGTCCGTAAAGAGAACCGTGTCGAACTCGCGGGCGGCGATACTCGCGATTTCGTCGGCGTCGAGTTGCTTCTTGAAGACGACGTCGTGGGTGATACCGGCCCGCGCCAGTCCAGTCGAGGCGATTGCGGCGCTGGTCAGGCCGTCGGCGTCGATGTGTGAGGCGAGCAGGACGCTGTCGGCCTGCCGGAGTCGGTCGGCACAGGCCTGTGCGCGCTCGCTGAGGTCGGGCACCGGTCCCATCGTTGCGGGGTAGGACCGTCTTCGGACTTAAGCTTCCGGTCGTCAGTCGAGCACTGCGACGGCCGACTCCGCCAGCTGTTCGAACTCCGCCTCGTCTGGCACGACGTCGACGTCGATTCCCAGCCCCTCCGCTGTTTCCTTCGTGGGTACTCCGATAGCACCGACGATAGCGTCGTTTAGGCCGGCGATTGCCTCCGTCTCGAGGCCGCGTTCGCGGGCGGCCGCGAGGAAGTGGTCGACGGTCAGCGAGGAGGTAAAGAGTGCGCCATCGAGGGTGCCGGCAGCAGCACGCTCGACCGACTCGCCGGCGCCATCGGGGCGGACGAGGCGGTACAGCACCGTCTCGTGGACGTACGCACCGGCGGCTTCGAGTCCGTCGAGGAGCACATCGGAGCCGTGGTCGCTCCGGGCGACTTCGATGCGCGCGCCGTCGACCTCGCCGGCGAGACGGTCAACCAGTCCCTGCGAGGAGAACTCCTCGGGGACGACGTCGGCGGCGTAGCCTGCCCGTTCGAGTGCGTCGGCGGTCGACTGGCCGATTGCACAGACGGTGGTTTCGGCGGGGTCCCACCCGCGTTCGGCGGCGAGTTCGACGCCGGTCTTGCTGGTCAAAATCGTGTAGTCGGCGTCGGTGCGCGGGCTCGCGTCGGTCGGTTCGACGGCCAGCATCGGGTCGCCGAGCGGGTCGGCGCCGAGCGATTCGAGCGTTTCGACTGCGTGGGTGAGTCGGTCGTCGTCTGGTCGGAAGGCTGCGACAGTGGGTCGTGTCATGTATCGGGTTCGTTCTGGAGGAAGTCGGCGACGCGCTCGCGGGTGCCTGCGACGTCGCCGATGATGGTCAGTGCGGGCGGTTCGATGCCGACTGCATCGCGGGCGTCGACGATGGTTTCGAGGGTGCCGGTCGCGACTTTCTGGGCGTCCCAGGTGGCCCGTTCGACGAGCGCGACGGGGGTTTCGGGGTCCATCCCGGCGGTCACCAGCGCCTCGGTGTACTCGGGCAGGCGGGTGACGCCCATCAGGACGACGATGGTTCCGCCGGAGGCGGCGAGTGCCCCCCAGTCGACGGCCGACTCCTCTTTCGTGGGGTCCTCGTGGCCGGTGACGAAGGTCACCGAGGAGGCGTGGTCGCGGTGGGTGACGGGAATCCCCGCGACTTCGGGGCCGGCGACGGCCGACGTGACCGCCGGCACGACTTCGAAGTCGACGCCGTGGTCGGCCAGGTACAGCATCTCCTCACCGCCGCGGCCGAACACCATCGAGTCCCCGCCCTTCAGCCGAACGACGTTCTTGCCCTCTTGGGCAAGTTCGACGAGTCGGTCGTTGATGTACTGCTGGGAGGTCCCCTCGCCGTGGGCACGCTTGCCTACGTCTTCGCGTTTCGAGTCGGGAATCTCGCCGAGGATGTCCGGCCCCGGGAGCTTGTCGTGGAGAATGACGTCTGCCTCGTCGAGCAGTCGCCGTGCTTTGACGGTCAGCAGTTCCGGGTCGCCGGGGCCGCTGCCGACGAGATAGACCGTGCCCTCACTCATCGGTCCCGTTTGGCGTCGTCTGGCTGGTCGCGCTTTGCTTCGTCGATGAGCCGCCTGGCGCCCTGGGAAGCGAGGTCCTCGGCGAAGGTCCGTGCCGCCTCGGCGTGGCGTGCGACCGGGATGTCCCGGGTCGCCGTGACCTCCTCGCTACCGTCCTGAGCCAGGACGCGGACGGTCGTCGTGACGACTTCGCCCTGGAGGCGGCTGTAGATGCCGACCGGGGCGACACAGCCACCGCCGAGTTCGCCCAGGATTGTTCGCTCGACGGTCGTCTCGACGCGCGTCCGCGGGTGGTCGAGCACCTCGTGGAGCGACTCGGCGAGTTCGCCGTCGAGTGCGGTCACTGCGAGTGCGCCCTGGCCGGGCGCGGGCACGAAGTCCGTGGGGTCGAGTTGCTGGTAGTCGAGATGGTGGAGGAGACCGCTTCGCTGGAGGCCCGCTTCGGCCAGACAGATGGCGTCGTACTCGGTGTCGACGTCCCGTTCGAGCGCGCGTCGCTCGATTTCGGCGAGGTCGTTGAACCACTCCTCGACGGTCCGTTCGTACTCGGGTTCGTCGTCGGCATCGTCGTCGCTCTCGTCTTCTTCTTCCTCGCTTTCCGCTTCGGCCTCGACGCGCGCTTCGTGTTCGCGTTGTCGACTCGGCGCGAGCAGTTTCTCGACGCGCGTGTCGACGTTGCCCCGGAGCGGTTCGATGGTGAGGTCGGGCCGCGTGGCGAGTAGCTGTGCGCCCCGTCTGAGACTGGAGGTGCCGACGGTCGCGCCCTTCGGCAACTCTTCGAGTGTCGTCCCGTCCGGCGTCACGAGCACGTCGCCGGGTGCCTCCCGCTGTGGGATACCGGCGACGACGAGGTCGTCGGGCTGGTCGGTCGGCATATCCTTCATCGAGTGGATGGCGCCGTCCAGTTCACCCTCGATGACCTTCTCGTCGAGGCTGCGGACGAAGGCACCGGTCGTCCCCAGCTGGTGGATGAGTTCCTCGCGGAGCTGGTCGCCGGTCGTCTCGACTTCGACCAGTTCGGCCGAGAGCCGGCGCCCTTCGAGCGTTTCGACGACCGTACTGGCCTGTCGAAGCGCCAGGTCCGACCCTCGTGTCCCGAGTCGAAGCGTACTGTCGCGTGCGTTCATTACTCCCTTCTCGTCGGGCAGGGGTGAAAAGCACACCACTTCCAGTCGGTCCCGGTGCGAGTACTTACCAGGGCTCGTCTTTCAGCCCGAGCGCGTACGCGATACCGTTTGTCGTCACGTGCAACACAGGCGTCAGTACGAGCACGACGGCGACGACCGGCAGGATGAACGTGTCGGTGAACCAGCCGGGGTCGGCCACGAAGGCGAGTGCGAGCGCGCCGACGACGAAATCGAGCTGGTCGAGTCCGGGAAAGGGCGCACCGCGCTCGCGGCCGGACCGGCGCTTCAGAAACGAGGCGCCGATGTCGCCGAGCATCGCACCCAGCGGCAACGCGATGAGGGCGGGCATCGAGAACGTCGGGAGCGAAACGCCCAGCGCGTCGCCGGCCGGCCCAGTCAGTTGGTTGAGCACGAGCGCAAACAGCATTCCGACCCCCCACCCGGCGATGGTGCCACGCCAGGTCTTGCCGTCACCGAGGAGGCGACTGTCCCCCCAGGTCCGGCCGCCGTCTATCGGCGGGCCGCCACCGAAAAGCACTGCGGCGTTGTTGGGGACGTAGGCCGGCACCATCGCCCAGAACGCCGTCGCGACGATTTCGAGTACTGCCATTGTCGGCGGGTCACGGCCCCGCCTCTTAACCGTCGGGGTTTGCCGCAGTCGGCGACACTGACTTGGACTCTGGACTCCAAATTTGTGCTATGTTACCACTGCTGGTCCGCCGCTTTTTGGCTGGCGAGCCGGCCCAGCGTGACCTCGACGGCCGTCGGGAAGTCTGGCAGTACGTCCCCTGTGGCAGTCGGTGGCTCTCGCATTTCTACTGGCGGGTGACAGAAGATGTCTGCAACACAATATTTGTACGCCGGGCGCTGTTGGGATGAAACGAATAGACTGATTACCGTCGACTAGTCAGACAAACACAATGGGGAGCTGGAAACGGGATTTCGCGAGTGGGCTCATCATCCTCGCACCGTTACTGGTGACGCTGTTCGTGGTCGTGTGGATATTCAACCAGCTTGCCGGGCTCCCGGTCCCCGTCGACAACGTCTACGCGCGTGTGGCCTTGACGCTCGCGGTCTTCGTCTTGCTCGTGTTCGCCATCGGCTACCTGATGCGGACGGCCGTCGGGGCCGTCTTCGAGAGCACGCTCGATAGCCTCATCAACAGGCTGCCGGGGTTGCGGGTGGTCTACAACGCCTCGAAGATGGCAGCCGAAACCGCACTCGGCGGGACCGAGAACCTCCAGGCGCCGGTCAAAGTCGAAACCTGGGGCGGAATGCGCATGACGGCGTTCAAAACCGGCCAGAAGACCGACGACGGCCGCGACTTGCTCTTTCTTCCGACCGCACCCAACATCACCACGGGATTTGTCATCGAAGTCGAACCGGACGAGTACACCGAGACAGAGGAGAGTCTCGAAGATGCCCTGACTCGCGTGCTGAGTGCCGGATTCGGTGAGAACAACGAGAGCGGCCTCTCCCAGTTGCTCGACGGCCAGGAAGGGCTCGGGTCCGACGACGACACACAGGCCACCGTCGACGAGTCGGACAGCGCCGTTTCGGGCGACGACAGCGAGGCCGCATAGCCCGAGTCTGACGATATCCGCCAGTCTGACCGTCGCGACGGCATCCGCTCGTTTGACCGCTGCGATTCCGACCAGTCCAATCCCGGAGTGACACAATCCCCGCCAGCGTTATTTTGTCCCGCTCCTGAGATGGGACTCCACGGTCGCTCTCGCTCGCCACGGTTCCTTCGTGCCGTCTCGACGGTATAATACTTCTGAGATACTTCACGCATCCGTTATGCTTATCCCTGGCGACTCCAAAGATTCACCCATGTCAGAAACACAGCGGGTGCTCGGTGCCGACGGGTTGGCGACGCTGAAAGAGCTCGCCCTCCTCGGCGCGCTGGACGGCGAGGAGAAGCTGTCCTGTTCGGCACTCGCGGAGCGGCTGGACGCCTCGACACAGACTGCGTCACGGCGCCTCCAGCAACTCGACGAACTCGATTGTGTCGAGCGCGACATCGTCAGCGACGGCCAGTGGGTCCAGATAACGAGCGGCGGGGAGCGCCGCCTGCAGGCGGAGTACGCCGACTACCGTCGCCTGTTCGAACAGGACACAAGCGTCTCGCTGACCGGTGACGTGACCAGCGGGATGGGCGAGGGGCGCCACTACATCACACTCTCGGGATACATGGAGCAGTTCAGGGACCTGCTCGGCTACGAACCCTTCGCCGGAACGTTCAACATCGACCTCACCGAGGAGAGCATCCGGCGGCGCGCACACCTCGGTGCCATCGACCCCGTAGTCATCGAGGGCTGGGAGGACGACGAGCGCACGTACGGCCCGGCGTACTGCTACCCGGCGACGGTCGTCGCCGACGAGCGCTACGAACCGGCACACGTCATCGCGCCCGAGCGGACCCACCACGGCGACGACCACCTCGAGGTCATCGCCCCGGACCGCCTGCGCGATACGCTCGGACTGGACGACGGTGACGAGGTGACTGTCGATGTCGAGCAGCGGTGACATGCCCCAGACGACAGACAGCGTGAGCGCCGCCATCGAGGCGTTCCGCAACGGACAGCCCGTCTGCATCCACGATGCGGTCGACCGCGAGGGCGAGACCGACCTCGTCTACCCCGCGGGCGCGGTCACGCCGGAAGCCGTCGCGCGGATGCGAAACGACGCCGGCGGACTGGTCTGTGTCGCCGTCTCGGACGCTGTCGCGTCGGCGTTCGAACTGCCCTTTATCCAGGACGTCCTCGACCATCCCGCAGCGGCAGACCACGACCTCGCGTACGACGACCGGTCGTCGTTCTCGCTGACGGTCAACCACCGCAACACCCGGACGGGAATCACCGACGACGACCGCGCGCTGACGATTACCGCACTCGCCGACGCCGCGACCAGTCCCGAAGCGACGACCTTCGCGGACACGTTCCGGGTCCCGGGACACGTCCACGTCCTCCGGGGTGCACCGGGGTTGCTCGCCGACCGCAAGGGCCACACCGAACTCGGGTTGGCACTCGCCGCCGAGTCGAACCGCCCGCCAGCAGTGGTCGTCTGTGAGATGCTCGACGACGACTCGGGCAGTGCACTCTCGCCGGCGGCCGCACAGGCGTACGCCCAGCGCCACGACATCCCCTACGTCGAGGGCGCGGCGCTCGTCGACCGGTTCTCGTAGTCGCGTTCAGTTGCTCGGGCGGTCTCGGACACGACCGGACCGTCAAGACTCTTAACGGTGGCCACAGATTGTGGGGTATGGAACTCGACGAGACAGACGTTCGGGACAGACACGCGAGCGCGGACGGTCGCCGGGGTGGGCGGCGATGAGCGACCGGCCGGAGATGTACGAGGGCGTCGACACCATCTGGATGGACGGCGAGTTCGTGGACTTCGAGGACGCACAGGTCCACGTCCTGACTCACGGTCTCCACTACGGCACCGGCGTCTTCGAGGGCGTGCGCTGTTACGACACCGCAGACGGGCCCGCTATCTTCCGCTGGGAGGAACACCTCGACCGGTTCTACGAGTCCGCAAAGCCCTACGACATGGAGATTCCGTTCGAACCCGAGGAGATTACCGAGGCGACGGTCGAACTCATCCGCCGGGAGAATCTCGATTCCTGTTACATCCGGCCAGTTGCCTTCTACGGCTACGGCCCGCTCGGGCTGAACCCCAGCGACTCGCCGGTCCAGACCGCGATTGCCGTCTGGCCGTGGGGCGCCTACCTCGGCGAGGAAGCGCTCGCAGAGGGCGTCGACGTGGCCGTCTCCTCGTGGCGCAAACACTCCTCCAGCCAGATTCCAACGAACGCGAAGACGACCGGCGCGTACGTCAACAGCGTCCTCGCCAGTCTGGAGGCCAAGGGCAACGACTACACCGAGGCCATCGTCCTCAACAAGGAGGGCAACGTCGCAGAGGGGCCGGGTGAGAACATCTTCCTGGTCCGCGACGGCGAAATCTACACCACCGGTCTCGCCGAGTCGATTCTCGACGGTATCACCCGTCGCTCGGTCATCGAAATCGCCGAGAACCTGGGCTATACCGTCCACGACGACGCGACCATCTCCCGGAGTGAACTGTACACGGCCGACGAACTGTTCTTCTCGGGGACGGCAGCCGAAGTCACACCGATTCGAAGCGTCGACGACAACCAGATTGGCGCGGGCACGAAGGGGCCGATTACCGACGAGATTCAGACCGAGTTCTTCGACATCGTCGAGCAGGCTCCGGCCGAGTACGACGACTGGTTCTACCCGGTCTAATCCTTATCGCTGTAGACGTCACTTCTGCTCCAGTCGCGCTCGACGGGCGTTTCGCTCGTGTTCACACGCTCGCGGAGCCACGCCGTCGCCGCGGCCAGCGTCTCCTCGTCGGTGGCGGTGAGTTTCAGCCGGTTGTGCCGTGCGTCCCGGTCGGGGTAACAGCCGACGCTGACCGCGAACTCCTCGGCGATTGCCTCCAGCGTGGACACGATGTTCGCTTCCGGTTCGACGGTGTAGAGGAACTGCGAGACGGCCTCGCCGACGAACTCCTCGGCGACCGTGCCGAACATCGCTTTCAGTTCGCGCGGGATGCCGGGGAAGACGTAGGCGTTTTCGACGACACAGCCCGGCGAGAGCCCTTCGGGGTTGAGAATCGGTCGTCCCCCTTCGGGGATAGTCGCCTCGGCGTCGACGTCGACGTCCAGGTCGGGGACGGCGTCGCCGATGTCGTCGAGTCGCTGCTCGACGGCGGTGCGTGCCTGCTCGCTGACGACCAGTTCGCGGTCGAAGGCGTCGGCGACGGCGTCGAGAGTCACGTCGTCGGGCGTGCCGCCGATGCCGCCGGTGACGATGACGGCGTCGAAGTCGTCGCTGTATGCCCGCACGCGGTCGGCGATGAGCGCGCGGTCGTCGGGAATCGTCAGGATGCGCGTCACCGTGACGCCGCGCTCGGTGAGTCGCTCGGCGAGCCACGTCCCGTTCGTGTTTGCCGTATCACCCGCGAGCAGTTCGTCGCCGATGGTCAGCAGGGCGACTTCCATCTACGCGGGACAAGTGGCGGGAACACATTAGCCGTTTCGTCCACATCTACCGGCCGCTGTCGGCGCCCGCCGACGAGCGCCCCGCTTGGCCGGGGACTCTTTGGCGCCGCCGGCCGAAGGCCTCGTATGGTCACAAACGAGAGTTCGACCTTCGACATCGGCGGCGAGTTGCAGGTACACCGACTGGGCTATGGCGCGATGCGTATCACCGGCGAGGACATCATCGGTCCGCCGGCCGACGAAGACGCGGCCCGCGAGGTTCTCCGGCACGCCGTCGACTGTGGCGTCGACTTCGTCGACACCGCAGACTCGTATGGGCCCGGCGTCAGCGAACGCCTCATCGGCGAGGCGGACATCACCGACGAGGCCGTCGTGGCGACGAAGGCCGGACTGCTCCGGAACACCGACGGCGACTGGCTCCGCCACGGCGACCCCGACTACATCTACAATCAGGCACTCGTCAGCCGCGACCGACTCGGCGTCGGCAGTATCGACCTCTTCCAGTACCACGCCCCTGACGACGACGTTCCCTTCGAGGAGAGCGTCCAGGCCTTCGCCGAGCTGAAAGACGACGGCATCGTCGAGCACGTCGGTCTCTCGAACGTCGGCGTCGACAAACTGGAGACGGCCCGCGACCACGTCGAGATAGCGACCGTTCAAAACGAGTACAGTGTCGCCGACCGCCACAGCGAACACGTTCTCGAAGCATGCGAGGAGTACGACATTGGCTACATGACCTACTTCCCACTCGGGGCGGGTGACCTGGCTGACCTCGGCGAGACCCTCGACGACATCGCCGCCGCGCACGACGCGACCCGCTACCAGATTGCGCTGGCGTGGCTGCTGGAACACTCGGACGTGACCCTGCCGATTCCAGGAACAGCCAGCCTCGACCACCTCGAAGAGAACGTCGCCGCGAGCCATATCGACCTGACCGACGACGAGTACGCACGTCTTCTCTGACCGGTCTGGCCGACGACTTTCCCCGTTCGTTTTCTCCAGCGGTCGTCTCTCGAAGATATTCTGCCGAACGTGTTCGCGGTCGTTATCGCCCGACGGGAACCCCGTAGAGTATTCATGTGGGTGTTGGTCGACACCTGCGAGTATGCAGGTACAACGTGTGACAATCGCGAAAATCATTGCCGCCGTGTTCGTCGCCAATCTCGTGGTGATGGGCGCGGGTGCGTGGCTAGCCTATCAGGAGGCGCCGCCGATTCCCGAAGAGATAGAGGGACCTGACGGCCAGACGGTTCTCACCGGCGAGGAGATACGCGACGGCAAGAAGACGTTCCAGAAGAACGGTCTGATGAATCACGGCTCGATTCTCGGTAACGGTGCCTACTACGGCGCGGACTACACTGCCGACGCCCTCAATCTGAAAGTCGAGTACATGCGTGAGTACTACGCACAGGAGCGCCACGGTACCAGTTTCGAGAATCTCTCGACGGGTGACCGTGCGGCTGTCAACGCCACCGTCGAGGGTGACCTCGATACGAACTACGAGGGCGGCACTATCGACTACACCGCCGCGGAACTGCACGCCCACGAGCAGGTCCGCGAGGAGTACGTCCAGCGCTACCACGAGGGGAGCCACGAACGCGGCGTCCCGGTGGAGATGATAGACAGCGAGGAGGATGCCGAGGACTTCGCCGACTTCGCGATGTGGACGGCGTGGTTCTCCCACACCGACCGACCCGGTGGTGACCACTCCTACACGAACGACTGGCCCTACCAGCCCGGTGCGGGCAACGACGCCACCGGTGCGGCGATGATATGGAGCGTCATCGCGATGGTGTTGCTCGTCGCTGGCGCTGGCTTCGGCATCTGGCTCTACAAGAGCATCAGACTGCCCGAACCCTCCAGTGCGGGTATTTCCGTCCCGAAACCCGGCGACGTGAGCGTCTTCCCGAGTCAGCGCTCGGCACTCCGATTTATCCCCATCGCGGCCGGGCTATTCTTGGCGCAAGTGCTACTGGGTGGCTTGCTCGCCCACTTCTACATCGAGCGGGCCGGCTTCTTCGGCATCGAGGAGCTATTCGGGATTCACATCCTCCAACTGCTCCCCTTCGCCATCGCGAAGACGTGGCACATCGACCTCGGTATCCTCTGGATTGCCGCGACGTGGCTCGGTGCTGGCCTCTTCTTGCCGCCGCTTTTGACCGGCCACGAACCGAAGCGTCAGTCGCTGTTCGTCGACGGTCTGCTGGGTGCTATCGTCGTCGTCACCGTCGGCGGACTGGCCGGCATCTGGCTCGGCTCGAACGGGTACCTCGACGGCCAGCTCTGGTGGCTGCTCGGCAACGAGGGCCTGGAGTACCTCGAAGTCGGGAAAATCTGGCAGTTCGGCCTGCTGGCTGGCTTCGTCATCTGGGCGCTGCTGGCCGTTCGGGGACTGAAACCGCTGCTCGACCGCGAACCGGCCTTCGGGCTGGGGCACATGATTCTGTACGCCGGTGGCTCTATCGCTCTCCTCTTTGTCGCCGGGTTCATGTTCACGCCGAGTACCAACATCGCCGTCACGGAGTTCTGGCGCTGGTGGGTCGTCCACATGTGGGTCGAGGGAGCCTTCGAGTTCTTCATCGTCGCCATCGTCGGGCTGACGCTGGTCTCGATGAACCTGCTCGACCGCCGTAGCGCCGAGAAGGCGGTCATGCTCCAAGCGCTGCTGGTGATGTCTACCGGCGTCATCGGCGTCTCGCATCACTACTGGTGGATTGGAATGCCCGATATCTGGGTGCCAATCGGGAGCGTCTTCTCGACGCTCGAACTCATCCCACTGGTCTTCATCCTCTACGAGGCGCTGGGTCAGTACAGCGCCATGCAGACTGACGGGGAGTTCCCCTACAAGCTCCCCTTCATGTTCATCATCGCCAGCGGTGTCTGGAACTTCGTTGGCGCCGGCGTACTCGGCTTCTTCATCAACCTCCCCATCATCAACTACTACGAGCACGGCACCTATCTGACCGTTGGCCACGCCCACGCGGCGATGTTCGGGGCCTTCGGCTTCCTCGCGCTGGGGATGGTCACGTACATGTTGCGCATCAGCATCGAACCAGACCGCTGGGACGGCTCCTGGCTGCGCTGGGCGTTCTGGTGCTGGAACCTCGGGCTGGCTCTGATGGTGTTCGCCTCGGTCCTTCCCGTTGGCTTCCTCCAGCTGGAGGCGGCTTTCACCGAGAGTTACGCTGCTGCACGGAGTGTGGCCTTCTACAATCAGCCCATCATCCAGGACCTCTTCTGGGCGCGCCTGCCCGGGGACACGCTCATCATCGTCGGGACGACGATATTCGCCGCCGACCTCCTGCGCAAGCGGTTCGTCCTCCGGTCGACCGCCGACGACCCTGAACCTGAAGACATGGCCGTCGCCGAAGGCGTGTTGAACGACGACTGACCGGACTCGCCCCGTCCCCGAACTCCCGATTGCTGTTTTTCGGTCTGCGGTGTGTTCCCGTCGTCTGCCGTTTTCCCCGAAACGCCGGTAGGCCGGACTGCTGAGAAATATTTCATATATCAGATGGTATAATTTGGCAACACCGAAGATTTCGTTCCGCAATGGGAATATTGATGTGCGGATGCGACAATTGTATAGTATGAATCGGTCCAATCAAGACTGGTGGCCTGACCTGCTGGACTTGAGCTCGCTTGACCAGAACGCACAGCAATACCCTCTCGGTGAGGACTTCGACTACGCGGCGGAGTTCCAGGACCTCGACCTGGAGGCGGTAAAAGAGGACATCGAGGCGGTGATGACCGACTCACAGGACTGGTGGCCGGCCGACTACGGTCACTACGGACCGCTTTTCATCCGGATGGCCTGGCACAGTGCCGGGACGTACCGCACAACCGACGGCCGTGGTGGCGCCTCTGGGGGCACACAGCGGTTCGAGCCGATCGGGAGCTGGCCCGACAACGCCAACCTCGACAAGGCACGGCGCCTGCTCTGGCCGATCAAACAGAAGTACGGCAAGCAACTCTCGTGGGCCGACCTTATCGTGCTCGCTGGCAACGTCGCCATGGAGTCGATGGGCTTCGAGACCTTCGGCTTCGCGGGTGGCCGCACGGACGCGTTCCAGCCCGACGCGGGCGCTGACTGGGGTCCCGAACAGGACATGGAGTCGTGGGACCGCTTCGACGAGGACGACCAACTGGAGGACCACCTCGGCGCGACCGTGATGGGCCTCATCTACGTCAACCCCGAGGGACCGGAAGGCCAACCGGACCCAGAGTGGTCGGCCGAGCGCATCCGGGAGTCGTTCAGCCGCATGGCGATGAACGACAAGGAGACGGCCGCACTCATCGCCGGTGGCCACACGTTCGGGAAGGTCCACGGCGCCGACGACCCCGACGAGTACGTCGGTCCCGAACCCGCAGACGCCCCCATCGAGAACATGGGGCTTGGCTGGGAGAGCGACTACGGCTCCGGGAAAGGCGACGACACCATCACCAGCGGCATCGAAGGCCCTTGGAACTCCACGCCGACGATGTGGGACATGTCCTACGTCAACACCCTGCTCGACAACGAGTGGGAGTCGCACAAGGGTCCAGGCGGCGCCTGGCAGTGGACGCCGGTCGACGCGGACGAGGTCGAGGACGCGCCGGCCGCCCACGACCCCGACGACACCCAGACGCCGATGATGCTGACGACCGACATCGCGCTGAAGAAAGACGACGACTACCGGGAGATTATCGAGGAGTTCCAGGACAATCCGATGGAGTTCCTCGACGCCTTCGCGAAAGCGTGGTACAAGCTCATCCACCGCGACATGGGCCCGCCCGAGCGATTCCTCGGCCCCGAAGTGCCCGAGGAGACGATGATCTGGCAGGACCCGCTTCCGGACCGGGACTTCCAGCCAGTCGACGACGAGGCCGCCGACCTGCTCAAAGAGGAGATTCTCGACACCGACCTGACGACCCAGCAACTCGTCAAGACCGCCTGGGCGTCGGCCTCGACGTACCGCGACAGCGACAAACGCGGCGGCGCCAACGGCGCCCGCATCCGATTCGAACCCCAGCGCAGCTGGGAAGCAAACGAGCCCGAGGAACTGGAGACGGTGCTCTCGACGCTCGAAGATGTCAAGGCGGAGTTCAACGACTCCCGCTCGGACGGGACGGCCGTCTCGCTTGCGGACCTCATCGTGCTCGGCGGGAACGCGGCCATCGAGCAGGCCGCCGCAGAGGCCGGCCACGACATCGACGTGCCGTTCGAACCGGGTCGCGTCGACGCCGAGGAAGAATGGACCGACGAGGAGTCCTTCGAGGCACTCGAGCCCGAGACTGACGGCTTCCGGAACTACATCGGCGGCGAGCACAACCGGAAACTGGAGGAACTGCTGGTCGACAAGGCCGACCTGCTGGACCTGACCCCCGATGAGATGACCGCGCTCGTCGGTGGCCTGCGCCAGCTCGGCGCCACCTACCAGAACTCCGAGCGCGGCGTCCTCACCGACGAGCCCGGCGTGTTGACCACCGACTTCTTCGACAACCTGCTCAGCATGGACTACGAGTGGGAGGAGGCCGACGACGAGTACGTCTACGAGGGCTACGACCGTGAGACGGGCGAGCAGGTCTGGGAGGCGACCCGCTACGACCTCATCTTCGGGTCGAACTCCCGACTCCGCGCACTGTCGGAGGTCTACGCGGCCGAGGACGGCGAAGAAGAGTTCGTCCAGGACTTCGTCGACGCGTGGCACAAAGTGATGACCGCGGACCGCTTCGACCTCGAATAACGTTCCGCGCTTCCCCTCGTTCTTTTTCAGAGCGTCAGAGAAATTCGTACACCTTCCCAATCGGCACAGAGTATACCGTTCGAGACAGACGAATTACTGACCTGCGTGTCCTATCAGAGTACAATCTCGGCGTCGGTAAGGAACAGCTGCTTCGCTCGTTTGGCTTCTGGTCCTTCTGAAACGAGGCCAGGTGTCGATGCGGTGTTATCGAACCGGTCCGGATTCGGGGAGAGGGACTCGAGTATCTCCGCGAATGTTGCTCCCTGTCTTCCGGTGACGTGGACGAACCCTCCGTATTGACGCTGCTCGAACGGAGTTGTCTCCGGGTCAGGGAATGCCTCTCGAATGCAAGCAATATTCTCACGAAGGTATTCTGCAGCTTTGTGCTGTGAGTGTTGACAGTCTGCGTATAGTTGTTCTCGATCGTGTTCGTTGAGATCAGATTGGACATGCTTGGCGGACTCGTAGCGAACTCCGTCGGAGCTGATCTCGCCGGTGAGAAAACTAAGATTCACCGTGACACAGTCCGGGTAGCGCAGAATCACCAGAAAGAAAATGTGCTCGTCAACGGTGTAGCGCTCCTGTAAGTGATAATAACAGTCCAGATAATACGCTGCGAGCGCTCCGATCCAGTCGTCACGCTCGCCGTCGAGATACGCGGTCGCAACATCGTAGTAGTTCTTGCCTGCGACCTGTTGCAAGCGGTGCTCGAAGCTCTGTCTCATCTCGGCCAGTTCGTCCTCATAAACTTCCGTCAACGGCACGTCCGGATCGTCGAGCAACTTGCGTTTCCGCTCGCCAGCGTCCGCAATTCGCATCATATTGTTGTAGACGGAGCGCTCCGCTTCCACGTCCGGGAGCGGGATTCGAACTGCCTGTTGGCGCAGGATTTCTGTCCCAGACTCCATCCGGTCTCGCCACTCACTCATGAATCTATAACCATCCGCTCACAGGTATCAATCGTTCGAAGTCAAGCATCGAAGCCTGTCTGTCGTCAGGCCAGAAATTCAACCAGCAGTTCGTTCACTTCGTCGGGCGCATCTGACTGCACCCAGTGGCTGGCGTCGGGGAGCCGTTGGATGCGGAGGTCGGACACCCACTCGTCGAGGTCGTCGAGCAGGTCGACGCTGAGCGCCTGGTCTTGCTCGCCCCAGATGACCAGCGTCGGGACGTCGACGGTGGTGTCGCGGGTAACGGCGTCGGGGAGAAACGCGATGAGTTGCTCGCGAGCGTTCTCGCGGGCGATAGCCCGGTAGTAGTTGACCGGTCCAGAGAGGTCGCCCGAGCGGGCCATGGCGTCCTTGTACCGCTGGACATCCCGTTCGGTAAAGGACCCGGGAGCGGCCGTCTCGGTCAGCATCTCCTCGACGATGCGGTAATCGTCGACCTGCAGCATGCGCTCGGGGAGCCACGGCACCTGGAAGAAGAAGACGTACCACGACTTCAGGAGCTGTTCGGGCGACTCGGTGAGCAGTCGCTGGTAGGCGCCCGGATGGGGTGCGTTCAGGACGGCCAGCCGGCGGACGAGGTCCGGCTCTCGAATCGCCGTCTCCCAGGCGATAGCCCCGCCCCAGTCGTGGCCGACGACGTCCGCTTGCGCGTAGCCGAGGTGTTCGACGAGTTCGCGCACGTCGCCGACCAGTCGCTCGGGTGCGTAGCTGTCGACGCCGTCTGGCTTCCCGGAGCGGTTGTACCCCCGGAGGTCCGGCGCGACGACGCGATAGCCAGCGTCGGCGATGGCGTCGAGTTGGTGTCGCCAGGCGTACCAGAACTCGGGAAAGCCATGCAGCAGGACAACCAGGGGTGCGTCGCCGGTCGGGTGGTCGACCGCTTCCTGGTTTGCGTCGACGGTGACGTAGTGCAGGTCGACATCCGAGAGGTAGGCCGTCTCGTGGCGCCAGCGTGCCGGGTCGTCGGGGTGGCCCGGTTCGGTCGGGTTCGGGTCCGGTCGTGGGTCGGTGGTGTCGTCGCTCATCTCAAAACTCCTTGAGTTGTTCGAGGCGGTCCTGTGTGCTCCCTTCGGCGATGGCCGAGCGGGCGAGTCCGAGGCCGTCCTCGATGGCTTCGACCTCGCCGCCGGCGTAGAGGCGGACCGCGGCGTTGAGCACGACGGCGTCGGCGAAGTGGTCGTCTCGTTCGCCCGTCAGTACCTCCTCGGTGATGGTCGCCGAATCGGCGGCCACGTCGTCGACGGCGAGGTCCTCGCGTTCGAACGCCATCTCGTACTCGCCGGTCTCGATTTCGTAGTCGGTAAACTCGCCGTCGTACTCGGCGACGACCGTCGTCCCGGGACGGATGTCGTCGTACCCCTCCAGGCCCTGGAACATAATGACGCGGGGCACGTTCTGTGACTCCATCTCGCCGAAGGTATCGACGATGCGTTTGGCGAAGGCGAGGTGGTAGAAACTCCCGAGGTGCACGTCGGCGTCGGCGGGATTGGCCAGGGTCTCGATAGTGTTGATGAAGGTCCGGACGCCCATCTCCCGGCGGCGGTCGTAGAGGGCGTCGACGCCGGGGTTGAAGTTGGGCTGGTAGTAAAAGCCAAAGCCGGTCTCGTCGACCATGTCGGCGCTCTCTGCCGGGTCGAGGTCTGTACGGACGCCGAGTTCGTCTAAGACGTGCTTGTAGGCGGTGGCCTCCTGGGTGGGCACGCGGTCGCCGGAGTGGGTGACGACGGGGGTGCCCGCAGCGGCGGCCGTGATGCCGGCGGCGACTCCGAGCAGTGCGGAGGTGTGTTTGCCGTCGTAGTTTGCGCCACAGTCGACGGGCTCACAGTCGGGGACAGCGCGGTCGACGCTCTGTTCGCGCATGACGTCGGTGAAGGCGGCCAGCTCTTCCGGTGTGTTTCGCTTCCAGCGGTTGGCCAGCAAGAAGGCACCGAGCGTGGTCTCGGCGGGCTCGTGGGCGAGGATGCGGGCGGCGGCCTCGCGGGCCTGCGAGCGGGTCATGTCGTCGGCGGATTTGTGGCCGGAGCCGACGACCTCAGTCAGCAGTCGTTGCAGCGGCCAGTCGCCGAACTCGCTGCTCGCGTCGTCCATACACCCCGTTGGGCGAGTCCGGTCTAAAGACTCCCGCTTTGTCGGCCCGCAGACTCATGTAGCGGTAGTTCCAAGGGGGGATATGAATCGCGTTACCGGCGGCGACCCCGAATCTAATCGGGTACATCACCCGGAAACCTTTTCTCTTCGCTCTGCGATAGGTGAAAGCGAATGACCGAGCCTGCGACAGTCCTCGTCGTCGACGACGAACCTGACGTCGCCGACGCCTACGCAGCCCAACTCAAGGGCGAGTACTCCGTCTCGACGGCATACGGTGGGCAAGAAGCCCTGGACGAACTCGATGACACTGTCGACGTGGTGTTGCTCGACCGGCGGATGCCCGGCGTCTCCGGAGACGAGGTACTCGACGAGATTCGCGACCGAGACCTCTCCTGTCGCGTCGCGATGGTCACAGCTGTCGACCCCGACTTCGACATCATCGAGATGCCGTTCGACGATTACGTCATCAAGCCTGTCTCCCGTGACGACCTCTTTAGCACCATCGAGCGCCTGCTGACGACTTCTGAGTACAAGTCGAAGCTGCGAAAATACTACGCGCTGACGGCCAAGCACGCGACCCTGGTGGCAAACAAACCGGAGTCAGAACTTGCAGAGAGCGAGGAGTTTGCCGACCTCGAAGACCAGATGGACGAGATGCGCGACCAGCTCGACGAGACGGTTGCAACCTTCGACGACGACGACTTCGCTGCGGCGTTTCGTGACATCGGTGACGACGCCGCCCCAACCGGCGTCGAAGAGTAGGTCAGCTGGGTAATTTTCTCGTCTCGGGTATCGAAAGCACTAACCGGTATTCTCCCCTAACAGTGGCCAATGAGTCAGCAACTCCCGGACGTGCAGGCGTCGAGTCCGGATGTGGCTGTGGGTCTCAACCGCGTCGGTGTCACCGGCGTCGAAAAACTGGTCAAAATCGACCGCGAGGAAAAACGACCGATTGTTCTCATGGCCGAGTTCGACGTGTACGTCGACCTGCCGTCCTGGCGGAAGGGGGCGGACATGAGCCGGAACATGGAAGTCGTCGACGAGACGCTGGAGGCGGCGGTGAGCAACTCCGGCTACCGCGTCGAGGACGTCTGTGGCGACGCCGCCGAACGGTTGCTGGAGAAACACGACTACACGACGAAAGCCGAGGTCAGCATGGAAGCCGAGTACGTCACCCGCGAAGAGACGCCGGCGTCGGGGATGGCTACCCAGAGCACCGCCGACATCATCGCCTCGGCGACGGCCACCGACGAGGGGACCCGCGAGGAAATCGGGACCCGCGTCACCGGCATGACGGTCTGTCCCTGTTCGCAGGGGATGTCAGCCTCGCGTGCCAGGGAGACGCTGCAGGGCCTTGGCGTCGAGGACGACACCATCGAGCAGTTCCTCGACGAGGTCCCCCAGGCGGGCCACTCCCAGCGGGGTCATGCAACCTTGACCATCGAGAGTGAGGGGAGCCCTGATGTCGACCTGAACGACCTCATCGAGGTCGCCCGGGACTCGATGAGCGCGCGCATCTACAACCTCGCGAAACGCCCCGACGAAGACCACATGACCTACGAGGCACACGCCGACGCGAAGTTCGTCGAGGACTGCGTGCGTGCCATGGCCGAGGGCGTCGTCGAGCACTTCCCGAACCTGCCCGAGGACGCAATCGTGACGATGAAACAGTCGAACGACGAGTCCATCCACCAGCACAACGCCCACGCAGAGCGGGTGGCGACGGTGGCGGACCTGCAAGGCGAAGTCAACGGCGACTGAGCCAGGCAGGTTTCGAAACGAAGGACGGTCGGTGACCGTCAGGCCGGGTCGGTCTGTTCGTCGACGGTGTCTGTCCCCTCGTGTTGAGCGGCTTCGCTGGCCGCTTCCCGCCGGTTTTTGATCGTCAGCGCCGCGAATATGAGGAGGCCGATGCCGCGAAGCGTCAGGTCGAGCAGGAGCGGGTCCGGACTGAGGACGACTCCGAAGACACCGACCAGGTCGATGACCGACGTCGAGAGCAGACCGGGTGCCATCAACAGCAGCGAACTCAGCGCGAAGCCGATGCGCTCGCTTCGGTTGACCCTGGTGTACAGCGTGCCGATGACCGTCGCACCGAGTGCGATGACGCCGAGGAAGACCCCGACAATCGGAATCAGAACCTCGGGGACCGAATACGAGAGTTCGGCGAGGTCGGCGAAGTTGACGACGCGGTTCTGGTCCCGTATCGGAAGTTGTGCAGCGTTTTCCTTCTCGCGAAGCAGGACGATACCCGGTGCGAGGACGAATGCGAAGGGGACGATTGCCTTGTTCAGCGACAGCGAGAAGGCCTTGACCCCGGTCTCGAAGGGGTCGGACTTTGCGACCCCGCTTGCGGCGTAGGCGGCGACCGCGACTGGCGGCGTGATGTCGGCGATGACGCCGAAATAGAGGATAAAGAGGTGTGCCGCGAGCAGCGGGATGCCAAACTCGACGAGCGGCGTAGCGAGCATCGAGATGAGGATGATGTAGGTGACAGTCGTCGGCATCCCCATCCCGAGGATGATGCTGGCGACGGCAGTCACGAGCAACATGACGACGATGGAGCCACCGGACAGTTCGAGCAGGAGCGAGGTGAGGTTCGGGCCGAGTCCGGAGACGCTGATGACGCCGGGGATGACGCCTGCCGCGGCGACGGCGATGACGACCGGCACCGCGGTTCGGGCACCCTCGTCCATCGACTTGACGACGAAGGTTCCCAGCTGGAACAGCTGGTTGTCCTCGACGTTGCGACCGGTCTTCTTGCTGGCCGCTTCGGTCGTGTCCTGGATTTCGGGGTTCAGTTCGAGGAAGGCAGCATCGAGGTCGGGGCGAACCAGCAGCGTCACCACACCGGCGAGCATCGCGTACCAGCCCATTCGGGAGACGACGATGTTGCCGGCGTCCGCAAGCGGGATGCCCGCCCCGCTGGCACCGGTGAGGAGACCGGTGACGGCGACGCCGGCGACGACGTGCGAGACCAGTTCCGCGCCGACGATTGTAGCGAGCGAGCCAAAGAGGATGCCGCGGGTGTCCTTGCTGTACGCCGAGAGGAAGGCGATGAGCGCGGTGAGAGCGACCAGCGTAAACCACGCCGACCGTGAGACCGAGAGTCGCTCGATGATGAGATAGTACAGCAACAGGAAGATCGGGACCAGGTAGAACCAGCCGTTTTTCATGTGCTTGCGAAGCGAGACCGTGTCGATGTCGCTCACACCGCCGATTCCTTCCTGGGTGGCCTTGAGGTGGACCATCACCCAGACGCCGAAGAAAAACACGACCGCAGGCACCGTCGCGAGGATGATAATCTCACGGAACGGCGTCGCCGTGTACTGGACCATCAGAAACGCGGCAGCACCCATCACGGGCGGGAGAATCTGTCCGCCGGACGAGGCCGAGGACTCGACGGCGCCGGCAAACTCCGGGGAGTAGCCCGACCGTTTCATCAGCGGAATCGTGAACGCGCCGGTCGTGACGGTGTTGGCAATCGAGGAGCCCGAAATCGTCCCCATGAAGCCGCTGGCCAGAATGGAGGCTTTGGCGGGGCCGCCCTTGCGACTGCCAGTGACCGCATACGCGAGGTCGATAAACCACTGGCCGGCACCGCTCATTTCCAGGAACGCTCCAAAGAGGATGAAGATGTAGATAAACTGCACCGAGACGGTGACCGGGATACCGAAGACCCCGTTTTCGGTGTTGTACCAGAGGTTCTGGATAATCGAGGGCCAGGTGAGTTCCGGAATCGCGAGCAGGCCGAGAAACGGCGTGCCACCGCTGATGAGATAGCCCCACCGGGCGTAGACGATAAACGAGGCGACGATAAGCATCAGCGGGAGTCCGAGCGTCCGCCGAGTGGCCTCGAGCACCAGCAAGACGCCGAGCACGCCCAGAATGAAGGCGACCGAGTAGTCGCTGATGATAGGGAGACCGCCGACGACGGGTTCGAGAAGCGGAATCATCTCGGAGAGCGACCGGCCGGAAGTGAGGCCGAAAACGCGCATGCTGCGAATCTCCCTAAAGTCCGTCAGGAAATACAGCGCGGAGAGAAACGCGGTCAGAATACAGAGCACGTCGAACGGCGTGACCCGACTCCGGTTGGGGTCGAGAACAAGCCAGCGGAAGAACCCACGAACTCTATCGAGCGCGCGCGTCACCGGATTGTCCTCGCCGAGCGACGACGCCACCGCCGGCACGATTTTGCCGAGACGGCGGACGACGAACCCATCGCCCATACTCGCCGGGAACATCAGAAAGGTCAACACGAGCGCGAAGGCGACGTGGATGGCGTTTGCCTGCAGGAGTTGCAGGGAAATCTGCCAGTCGCCGACGATCGGAATCCAGACTGTCGCGGTGAAACTCTTCGCGGCAAGCCACATCTGGAACACCGAGAAGAGAATCCCGACCGTCGCGACGGCGAGGGCAGCAAGCCCTGTCAGTGAGCGCCGTCGCTCTATCTCTTCGAGGAGTTCGTCCGCCTCTTCCCTGGATAGCTCTGCCTCTACACCGTCGTCCGGACTCTGTTCGTTGTTGTTGTTGGTGCTCATGTGATCATGTCAAGTACCGACTGCGTTTCGACGTAGATACGGACGTCGTTTGCGTCCGTCAGTTCGACCAGGTCGTACTGTTCGGTCCCGACAGTGAGTCTGTGGTCGGCGATACGACCTGGCGATACCGAAAGCGTGTCGAACTCGGCAATCGGCTCCGGTGGGTCGTAGACGAACGTTCCGTTGACGGTAGTGACGTTGACCCGCGACGGGAGCCCCCAGCCGTAGGATTCGAACTCCATTCGCGTGTTCACGAGCGTCTCCCCGTCGACGCGGTACCCGTCGTACACCCTGTTTTTCTCGACGCTGTGGGTGTACTCGAGTCCAACTGTGGTGCCACTCTCGACAGGTTCGGTGAGGTAGCGCTCGCCGGTCTCTATGTCCTCGACGACGAGGACTGTACCGGCCGGCGCCGCTGTTGCGACTGTGGTGAGTACGACTGCCAGAACGACGGCGACTATCGCCAGACGCTTGTGAGTCGTTTGTAGTCGGGACATGGACTGATAAGAACGGCCGCGGGGGTAAAATCTAGGCGTCGAAGTACGCGGCTGCGCCCTCGTGGAGCTCGATGGACATCCCATCCTGGGCGCTGTCTGCAGAGATGAAGTCCGTCTTGATGCTCAGGTCGTCGACGTTGTCGAAGATAGCCGCGGTAATCGTCTCGACGGTGTCGGCGGCCACGCCGGAGTGGGTCGCAATCATCGCCTGGACGGCGACGGTATTGACGTCCTCGGAGATACCGCTGTACGTGCCACCCGGAATGGTGTCGTCTGCGAACCACGACGCCGCGTCCTTGACCGTCTCGCGGTTGTCACCCTCGATTGGGATGATGCGGACGTCGTTGGTGTTTGCCAGGTCCTCGATAGCGCCGACGGGCCAGCCACCGACGACGAAGGCCGCGTCGATGTCGCCGTTGGCGAGTTGTTCGGAGGCCTGCGAGAAGCCGGCGTTTTGCTCGTCGTAGTCGGTGATGCCGACCGCCTCGAGAATCTGGTTGGCGTTGACCTGCGTTCCCGACCCGAGGTCGCCCGTGTTGATAGTCTTCCCACTGAGGTCCGAGAGTGTCTCGATGTCCGTCTCTGCAAGCGTGACAATCGTAATCGTCTCGGGATACAGGGTTGCGACACCCTGGAGGTTCTCGATTGCGCTGTCCTGGAACGCGTCGATACCGGTGCCGTTTTTGGCGAAGTACGCGACGTCGTTCTGGATGAGTGCAAAGTCCGCAGTTTCGTCGGCGAGGCTGCCGACGTTTTCGACGCTCGCCCCCGTCGACTGGACGTTCAGCCCGAAGTCCGTGTTCTCCTCGACGATGGTCTTGATTTCGTTCGAAAGCGGGAAGTAGGTCCCGCCGGTCCCACCGGCGTGCCACGAGAGCCGACTTTCGTTGTCGCCGCCGCCACAGCCAGCGAGGCTGGCAACTCCGGCCGCACCGAGCGCCTGTAGTACTCTCCGCCGAGTCTGATGTTCTACCATGGTACTTTGTTCCAAACGGCCGTAAATAAGTATTGTGCACAAAATACTCATGCCGAGCCGTCATCGACCGGTCGCTGTCGGTCATGTACACGCTCGCACTCGCAGACCGTCTTGGCTGGCTCCCGCTTTCGGGAACCTCGGGTTCGGACGCTGCTCTCGTGGGGCCCGTCCTTAGAGTTCGAGTGGCTTTGCGTCCTCCCAGCGGGGCTGGAACGCTTCGAGGACGTCGGCGGCGAACTCGGAGTCTTTGAAGTCGATGACGCCGAAGGTCTTGCCGGCGTTGAGCGGGTGTGGAATCTCGATGCAGACCTCGACGGTGTCGAGCAGTTCGAACGTGCCGGTGACGTTCGGGCTGGTGCGGACCTCGAACCCCTCCCGGTTCTGGAGGTACGTGCGATAGCGTCGGCCGACACTCTCCGGCAGTGAGTCGACCAGTTCCGGCCGCAGCAAAATAGAGACACTGACTCCCCGGTCGAGGGCCGCCTCCAGTTCGTCCAGAATCTCTTCGCCCATCTCGCTGAGGTCGAACTGTGGGGTCGGCTCGCTGCCGACCATGACGATGCTGTCGTCGGCGGCCGTGAGCCGTTCGACCAGCAGGTCGGTGGCCTCGCTGGGCCCGAGGGCGGCGGTCCAGAACGGCTCGTCGACCGGTTCGGCAGCCTCGAGTTCGCCCCCGAGTTCGTCGACGATCTCCTCGTACTGGTCGGCCTGCTCTTCGAGTTCGCGTTTCTTGTCGGCGAGCAACCGGTCGAGTGCCGTCTCGGGTTCGACGGCGACGTACTTTTTCGGGCGACTCGCACTCTGACTCCGGGCCAGATTCTGGGTCTCCAGGCTGTTGAGCACGTCGTAGATGCGCCCCATCGGCACGTCGCTCGCACGGGACAACTCTTTTGCAGTTGTCGGCCCCGTTCGGAGCAACGAGCGGTACGCGCGAGATTCGTACTCGGAGAGCCCGAGGTCCCTCAGACTTGCCATCGTCCGTAGTGCTCGCTCCGGGTGTAAAAACGCACCGGGTGTTTACGTCTCGGAGGTCAGCAGTTCTTCGAGTGCAGCAGGGGAGTCGGCGGTCCCCGTGACTGTCCCGTCTGTCTGGTGGCGTGCGGTGTCCTCGAGGCCGGCAGCGTCGGGGACGACGACGGTGTCGTGGTCTGCGAGACGGAGTGCCGCACGGTGGAGGTCCGTGCCGGCGGGCGTCCCGACTTCGATGGCCTCGGGGGCGCGCAGGCGGGCGGCCGTGGCGGCGTAGTGGGCGACTTCGATACCCATCCGGTCGGCCGCGTTCCCGAAGGCCGCGATGGCGTCGTGGGCGACATTCCGGTAGTGGTCCTCGCCGGTGAGCACCGCCAGGTCGAGCAGCGTGTCGGCCAGTTCGACCGAGGTATCCAGCGGAAAGAGCGGGCTGTCGAGCAGTCCGAGTTCGCCGGTCTGGCCGTCGTAGAACGCGCCGCTCTCGTGACGGAGGTTCTCGATTGTCCAGTCGGCAATCTCGCGGGCGGGACCAGCCTCGCCCCGCACTTGCCAGGACGTGGTCAGCGCGCTCAGGACGTGGGCCTGGTCGACGAGCAGTCCCGAGGGGCCGCTCTCGTCGCCGTCACGGTAGTGGGTCACCTCACCGCCGTCGACGAGTTCGTCGACGACGTGGTCGCGTGCGCGCTCGGCGTAGCGGGTGGCTCGCTCGTCGTCGGTGTAGGCGGCGAAGGTAAGCAGTGCGTCGACAGCCAGCCCGTTCCGGTCGGCGAAAACCGTCTCGTCGATGGGTGGTGCGTCGGCCTCCTCGCGCTCGGTTGGTTCGAGGGTGTAGTACCCCTCGTTGCCCCCCTGGCTGGCGGCGAAGGCATCGCCCGTCCAGAGGTCGGTGGTGAGATACTCGATGGTATCTTCGGCGCTGTTGCGGTAGCTCTCGTCGCCGGTGTAGCGGTAGCCACGGGCAAAGGCCCGGACGAGCGCGGCGTTTTCCTCGGTGAGTTTCTCCCGGACGGGGCCGCCCCAGTTGCGATTGCGGGCGTAGCGGTAGAAGCCGCCGCCGTAGGTATCGAGCAGGTGTGTCTGGATGGCATCGAGTGTGCGTGTCGCCTGGTCGCGGGCACGCACGAGCGCGAACTCGATGGTCCGCGGGAGCGGGAACTTCATATCGGAGCCCCAGCCGCCGAACTCGTCGTCGTAGGCCGCCAGCAGTTGTTCGACCATGTGTTCCTCGATGCGGTCGTCGATGGCCCCGCCCGGGGGTTTCGCGTCGCGGAGCGCCCGCGGGACCGAGCCAGCGTCCTCGCCTTTGGCGTCCCAGGTCTCACGGACTTTATCGAGGATGCCCCGGAAGCCTTCCGAGCCGAGGAACGTCGCGCCGGTGAGCACGCGCCCCTGCGGAGTCAAGAAGACAGTGGACGGAAAGCCGCCCATGTTGTAGCGTTCGCGAATCTGGGGGTTGCGGTCGGCGTCAACGCGGACCGGGACGAAGCCATCGTTGACGTTCGCGGCGATGCGCGGTTCGCCGTAGGTGGCCGCGTCCATCGCGTTGCAGTCGGCCGACCACGAGGTGACAAGCGAGAGCAACAGCGGTTTGCCGGTCTGCTGGGCCACGTCGAAGGCGCGCTCGCCCCACTCGTTCCACTCGACTTTGGTGGCGTCGTCGTTCATACCACGTCTTCGTGGGTGACGGAATAAGTCGCTTGCACTCTGGCAGTGGGTCGCCGTCTCGATTCCGCCATCTGGCTCGAAAAGGGTTTGGGGGCGGAGTTTCTATCGTAGGTATGCTCCGTATCATCGGGGTCCTGTTGCTCATTCCGCTGCTCGAGATGCTGCTGTTGGTGGTTCTCTCGACGTACGTCGGCTGGCAGCTTATCGTCTTGCTGGTCGTTTTGACCGCGTTCGTCGGCATGCTGCTGGTCCGTGCGCAGGGCAGACAGACCCTCCGGAAGATACAACAGAAGACCGCTCGCGGGGAACTGCCCGCCGACGAACTCCTCGACGGCGCCCTCCTGCTGGTCTCGGGTGCGTTCCTGCTCACGCCCGGACTGTTAACTGACCTCCTGGGATTCCTGCTCGTGATTCCGGTCACGCGCTATCCCATCCGGCTGGCGGTCAAGAAGTGGGTCGTCGTCCCCTACGCGGACGCGAAATCCCGCGGGTTCGTCACCGGGAACGTCTACATCGACGGGTTTCCCAACGACGGAGGCACAGCGGACGTGCAGGGCGGTCCTGGGCCGGGGTCGGGTTCCAGCGGCGACACCTACGATATGGACGAGGACTCCTACGACGTCGACGACGGACGGGAGTGAGTCACCGTCCCGTGGTCCGACCGAAGAGTAACGCTTAACAGTACCTGTCGGATACACCCTGATGCGTTCGGGCCAATAGCTCAATCAGGTTGAGCGCTCGGCTGATAACCGGGAGGTTCGCGGTTCAAATCCGCGTTGGCCCATGTTTTGCGACCGAACTGCGAACGAACGTGAGCCGTGAGCGTCGCAAAACTCGATCCGAGCGGATTTGAACGAGAGAAGTCGCAGCGCGAGCGCAGCGAGCGACCGTCTTCGCGTAGTTCACAATCCGCGTTGGCCCACTACCACTTTTTGTTGCGTCGGGTGTCGCACCGCGGTGGTCCGAGAGAGCTAGCTCTCTCGTCATCACGAAAGGCGCCGCGCCTTTCGAACGACTTCGCCGCGGGCGCACCCTCCTTGCAAAAACTTGGGGAAAAACACCGCGGGAGCAAGCTCCCGCGAGCCCACGCTCGCGTTGCTCGCGTGGACACCGCTCGCGCCCGGTAGAGCGCTCGCGGTGAACCGCGCTCACTTCGTTCGCGCGGATGCTCGTTCTCCGTGGAGAGTTGTGGCTGGTTGTTTGACCGCTACGTACCGACTGCCCCTCAGTTTCCACTGCAGCGTGCCGTCGACGACCCGACTCACTCGACCGTCGGAAACGAGCGTTCGAGTGCGTCGACGTAGCCAATCGCGGCCTCGATTTCGGGGTCGTCGTCGAGGAGCGTCGTGATGCGGTCGCAGGCGTGGCGCACGGTCTCGCGGTGGTGGCCCTCGGGGAGTTTGTTCGTCGCGACGCGGGCCATGGTGTCGGTGGTCGCCCGCGCGGTGTCGTACTCGCCGGCGGCCAGCGCACGCCGGGTCTCGCCACATAGCTGTGTGATAACTGTCACCACGTCGGTCGGGAGGTCGTCGGGCACAGTTTCGGTTGGGTCGGGACGGATAAAACAGCCTCGCGGGGGATGTGTCGAACGCCCGCTATTATATTGCCGCAGGACATAGTGGGGGCAAGTGACGATGAGCCTCCGCCAGCAGACACACACCGCGGTGGTCGCAGGATGACTCCGCACAGCCAGTCCGAAAGCAACCTCGAATGGTGTTACGACGCCGTACAGGACGTCTCGCGCACGTTCGCTATCACCATCGCCGAGCTCGACGAGCCGATGGCCCGCGACATCTGTGTGGGCTATCTCGTCTGTCGGGTCGCAGACACTATCGAGGACGACGACCGTATTCCGCCGGCCGAGAAGGCACAACTCTTGCGGTCGTATCGCAACGCACTCGATGGCGACACCGACGCCGATGGGACGGCCTTCCAGCGAAGCGCAAAGAAGTGGATTCCCGACGACCCCAACGCCGACTGGCGGGTGGTCGAAAACACCGACCGCGTGCTCTCGACGTTCTACCATCTCGACGCGGACGCACGCGAGCGCATCCGCCCGCCGGTCCGGGAACTCGTCGACGGAATGGCGATGTTCGTCGACCGCTACGCTGAAGAGGGCGGTCTCCGCATCCAGACTATCGAGGAACTCGAAGAGTACTGCTGGTATGCGGCCGGGACCGTGGGCACGCTCGTGACGAACCTCGTCAGCCAGGACGCCGACCCGGCGGTGGCCGACCGACTCGACGAGAACGCGCGGGCGTTCTCGCTGTTGCTCCAGTTGGTCAACGTCGCCAAGGACGTTGCCGTCGACTACGAGGAGGAGAACAACGTCTACCTGCCCGACGAGTGGCTCGCGGATGCGGGCGTCTCCCCCGAGGACATCGGCACCGGCCGGTCCGTCGACGCGCTCGCGTCGGTTGTCGAGCGTGTCACCGACCACGCGGCGGGGTATCTCGACGGCGGCCAGGCGTGGCTGGAAGCGATGCCCGAGCGCCGCGGGAACACGCTCGCGGCCTGGGCAGTTCCCTACCTGCTCGCGGTCGGGACGATACGCGAACTCAGACAGCGACCCCGCGATGTCTTCACCGAGGGTGGCGTCAAAATCAGCCGCGAGGAGGTCTATGCGGTCATGCGCCAGTTCTCGACCGGCGCGGACGCCACGGACGTCGCGCGACTCCGCGAGCAGATTGCAACGCGGCCGCTACCGGAGTGGTGACAGCCGAGTGAGTCGAATGTTCTAGCTCTGGACCGATTCAAACGATGGTGCCGAAAGCTACACTGGTGTGGTCGGTGTACGTCTGCACAGATGAGTGAGACGGATAGCCCCCGCCGCGTCCTCTGTGTCGGGACGACAGACGAGATTGTCTCGTCGCTCGACGACGAGTTCGAGGTGGCCACCGAAGCGGGACTGGCAACTGTTGTGGACTGCCTGGAATCGGCCACCGTCGACTGTGTCGTCACTGCGTGGGACCTGCCAGACGGCGATGGGTTCGACCTGCTGGGGACGGTTCGTGACCTCCGTCCGGACGTCCCCGTCATTCTGGCCCCCCAGTCGGGAAGCGAACGGCTGGCAAGTGAGGCTATCGAAGCCGGCATCGATGGGTACCATCCGTCGGACGGCGACGCCAAGTCGCTGGTCGAGACGGTCACCGGGACGGTCGGGCGCCACCGGGACCGACTCCAGTCGCTCGACCGGGTGACCGACGCCTTCTACGTTCTCGACACCGACTGGCGGATTACGTACCTCAACGACCGGGCACAGGAGATACTCCACGACGCGATGCCGTCGGACGAGCGCGACCGGAGAGTGAACCTCCACGGGAAGCGTCTCTGGGATGTCATCCCTGCCGCCGTCGACACGCCGTTCCACGAGAAGTTCATCGAAGCGATGGAGACTCAGGAGGCGGTCACTTTCGAGGAGTATTACGACCCGCTGGGCCGCTGGTTCGAGGTCAGGGCCTACCCCTCCTCGGCGGGGCTCTCTGTGTATTTCACAGACGTTACCCAGAGAAAGGCGTCCGAACAGCGACTCAAGCGGCGCGAATCGATTCTCACCCGCATCCATCGGGTCACTGCCGACAAAGACCGCTCGTTCGAACAGAAGGTCGGCGAACTGCTGGAAATCGGGCGCGAGGAACTGGGAACGGCCTACGGCTCGCTGTCGAGAATCGACGGTGACGAGTACGTCTTCGAGGTGGTCCGGCGTGGCGAGGACACCGACGAACTGTCGGCCGGCGACCGAGTGCCGCTGAGCTGGACGACGTGCGAGCGTGCCGTGACCGCCGAGGAGACGCTCGTCATCGAGGACCTGGCGTGTGCGCCAGCCGACCTTCGGGACCGGCAAGGGAACATCGAACTCGGACTGTCGTGTTATCTGGGCGCGCCGGTAATCGTCGACGGTGAGGTGACAGGCACGTTCTGTTTTTACGGCCCGGAGAGTAAAGCGGAGACGTTCTCGCAGTGGCAGGTGACGCTGGTGGAGTTGCTGGCCAACTGGGTCAGTTACGAACGCGAGCAAAAACAGCAACGCGAGACGGTTCTGCGGGAGCGCAACCGACTGGAGGAGTTTGCCAGTATCGTCTCGCACGACCTCCGAAACCCGCTGAACGTCGCCACGGCGAATCTCGAACTCGTCGCCGATAACTGCGCCAGCGAATACGTCGAGAACGTCGACGAGGCACTCACCCGGATGGACGAACTCATCGACGACGTGCTCACACTGGCACAACTCGGGAGCGGGGTCGTCGACGCCGACCCAGTCGACCTGGCGACGATTTCCCAGCAGGCGTGGGAGACTGTCGGGACGGCCGGCGCTGACCTCGTCATCGACGGGCCAGTGACTGTCGTCGGCGATGCCACCCGTCTCCAGCGTCTCCTGGAGAATCTCTTTCGGAATAGCGTGGAACACAGTTCCACGGACAGTCGGACGCAGTCCGACGATAGCGTGGAACACAGCCCCACGGACAGTCGCTCACAGGCCGATGACGGTATGGAACACGGCGATAGCTCGGTCATGGTCCGTGTCGGGCCGCTGGCCGACGGTCGCGGCTTCTACGTCGAAGACGACGGTCCCGGCATCCCAGAGGACGACTGCGGGAAGGTGTTCGAGCACGGCTACACCACCGACGCGGACGGGACCGGGTTCGGGCTCTCTATCGTCCAGCAGATTGTCGAGGCACACGGCGGCACTATCACCGTCACGGACAGCGAAGCCGGCGGCTCACGATTCGAGATTCGCGGCCTGGACGTTCGGTAGTCACGCCGGCAGGTGTCCCTCGACCAGCGCCGTCAGCAACGCTCGGGCCACGCCCTTATCGAGCGGGTCGTTTGCGTTGCCACAGTGGGGTGACTGCACGCAGGCCGGACAGCCGTCCGCACAGTCACAGGCCGACACGAGGTCGAGTGTCGTCGCCGCCAGGTCGTCGATGTCCTCGTAGCCCTGGCGTGCCAGTCCGACACCGCCCGGATACCCGTCGTAGATGAAGATGGTGCTGCGGTCGGTGTGGGGGTGCAACGGCGTCGAGAGTCCGCCGATGTCCCGGCGGTCACACAGCACTCGAAATGGCAGGGTCGCAATCATGGCGTGTTCCGCGGCGTGGATGCCGCCGGCGAAGTCGCCGCGCTCGGCCAGTTTCGAATGTAACTCGGTCGGCAGCGTATAATACAGTGCGCGCGTCTCCAGGGTCGTCTCGGGTAAGTCGAGTGAGCGCTCGCCGAGTAACTCGCCGCTCTTGCTGTCGCGGCGCTCGAAGCCCGTAATCTGTTTGCGCATGGTCACCGTCGCGAAGCGAACGGTCACGTCCGAGCGCGCGGCGAGGGCTCGCTCGTCTAAATCCTCCTCGACGGTGATGGTCTTGTCGTGGCGCACCCGTGTGAAGTAGTCCGCCCAGGTGCGGTCTAACTCCGCAACGTCGTGGCGCAAGTCCAGGTCGACGACCTCGTAGGTGGTTCCCTGGTGGTGGTAAATCGCGCCGGGATGGGCGTCCCGGAGCGCGTCGTCGAACGGGAGCGTCCCGATGGTGTCGCCGTCGCGGGTCCGCAACTGGACCTCACGGTCGGCGGCCGTCCGGAGGCTCATCTCGTGTTGGGGACTGCCGTCGCCGCTGTCGAGCCAGCGGGTGCCGGCGTCGGTCGTGCGTCGCTCCAGTTGCCCAGCCGATTCGAGGTCAGCGACGACGTCCGGAAACGTCCCCCCGAAGTGGCGGTCGTCGTCGGGGCGGAGCCACGTCTCGCTGGCGGCCGCGCGAACGTGTGCTGGCAACAGGTGGTCGTTCTCGGGGTTTGTGACCGCCTGCTCTGGCTGCTCGTCGAACAGTTCGCCGGGATTTCGCGCGACGAACTGGTCGAGTTGGTCCTCGCCGGTGACGAGCGCGACGAGACTCGGGTCCTCGCCCCGGCCCGCCCGGCCAGCGCGCTGGAAGGTCTGCATCCGCGTGCCGGGATAGCCATCGAGCAAGACTGCGTCGAGGCCGCCCACGTCCACCCCGAGTTCGAGCGCGCTGGTCGTCCACACGCCGCGGAGCGACCCGTCGTGGAGCCCCGCCTCGATGTCGGTCCGGCGCTGGTCGGTGAGTGCGGCCTGGTACGCCCCGATGTTGTTGGCAAGCTCACCGTGGCCACGTTCCCGGAGGTCCCCGGCGCTCTCGGTGGCGTAGCGCTCGACGGTCTGGCGGGAGTCGGTGAAGACGGCCGTCTGGAGGCCGCGGGCGACGAGGTCGACGAAGAGTTGCTTGGTCTCGACGTGACTGGACTTCCGGCGGCCGGTTCCCCACCCGTCGCCGCTGTACTCGGGCGGATTCCAGACCAGCCAGTGAGTCGGGCCGGTGGCGCTCTCGTCGGTGTCGACGAGTGCATAGGAGTCGGGCGACTGGCCGGTGACGCGGGCGGCGTGGTCGCGGGGGTTGCCGATAGTCGCCGAACAGCAGACGTACTGCGGGTTGCCGGGAGACGGCATCTCCCGAGATGACGAGTGTGACTCGTCACCGGTGCCGAACCGCTCACAGACCCGATTCAGCCGTCGGAGCACGAGTGACACCTGACTGCCGAACACGCCGCGGTAGGCGTGCACCTCGTCGACGACGACCGTCTGGAGTCGCTCGATGAACCACTCCCATAGCCGGTGGGCGTGGGGCAGAATGCCGTAATGAAGCATGTCCGGCGTCGTCAGCAGGACCGTCGGCTGGCGTTCTCTGACACTCTCCTTTTCGGTGCGGGAGAGCTGCCCGGTGTAGCGGTCGACGGTGACCCGCGAGCCAAAGCCGAGGCCATTCGCCAGCGAAGTGAGCGTCTCTTCCTGGTCGTTGATGAGTGCGACCTGTGGGCCGATATACAGCGTCGTTCCGAAATCAGCCATCGCCCGCTCGAAGGCGGGGACGGTGTACGCGAGACTCTTCCCGCTCGCTGTCTGGGTTGCCAGGACGACGTTGTCGCCGTTCCGGACGGCCTCGATGGCGTCGGCCTGGTGGGCGTAGAGGCGGTCGATACCCGCGTCGGCGAGCGCACTCGCGACCCGCTGGTCGAGGTCTAGCTCCCGGAAGGCGGCCTCGCGCCCCTCGCGCACGCGGTGGTCGGCAATCTGCCCCTCGTAGTACGGCCGGCCGCGGAGCCACTCGACGGTGTCGTCCACGCCCGCGCTAGCGGGGGGAGCGTAGTAGCGGTTGCGCTTTGGGCGACCGCGAAAAAACAGTGGTCCGCTCGCCGCTCTCCCCCAATTCTACCGGAACCGCCCTGTCTGGAGACACGGGCCGATTCGACGCGGGACGCTGTCAGACCGTGAGGACTTCCCGGTCGGTGTCGTTGAGCACCCGATTGACCACACTGCCCATCTTCTGGTCGTGGGTGTGGCCGCGATACCCCATCACGATGAGGTCCGCGTCGACTTCGTCGGCGTAGGCGAGAATCTCCTCGTGTGGGACGCCGTGACAACACCGGGAGGTGACGTCGATGCCGCGCTTTTCGCTGGTCTCGAAGATGTCTTCCAGCAGCTCCATCGCGCGGTCTTCGGCCTCGTCTGTGACCAGTTCCATCGAGCTCAGTGCCGGTTCGCTCATGTGCCGCGTGTCGATGACGTGGAGGGCGTGCAGGTCCGCGCCGGTCTGCTCGGCCATCTCGAGCGCCTTCTGTTCGGCTCGCTCGCTTTGCTCGCTCCCGTCTGTCGGGAGGAGGATTGTCTGGTACATTTTCGTGTCCCTCCGGCTGTAACTACGGCTGGCTGACGTATATCTCGCCGGGGAATTATCAACAACTGAGAGTATCTCGTGGGGGCGGTGGATTCTTCACCACCTCCGGCGTTGGTCTGGTATGCTCGTCGAAGACGTGATGGAGACGGACATCGTCACCGTCCCCACCGAGGGAACGCTCCGGGACGCCGTCGAGCAGATGCTCGAACACCGCGTCGGGAGCGTCATCGTCACCGAGGGCGGCGACCCGACCGGTATCGTCACCGAGACGGATGCCCTGCACGCCGGGTACGTCTCTGGGGAACCGTTCGACGGCATCGACGTCGCGACCGTCATGTCACAGCCGCTTGTCACGACCGAACCGACCAGGGCCGTTCGGAGTGCAGTCCAGCGGATGAGCGACGAACAGGTGAAGAAACTGCCCGTGCTGGACGGGCTCGACATCGTCGGCATCGTGACGATGACCGACATCACGCGTCACTTCGGCGACATCGTCCGCGAGATTCACAACATCGAACAACAGCGTGACAGTCGCGCCGATGGGTGGTGACAAGCAGTGGTCGCTACCGCGTCCGTCGCGTCAGGACCCGCGGCCGATGTCGCGGTGAGTAGCGATGACGTCGTCGAACCCGTCGATTCGCTCCCGAAGTTCTGCCTCGAGGTCGTCTATCCGCGTCTGTAGCCGCGCGTACTCGTCGCTGTCTTCGAGTTCTGCCCGGGTCTGCTCGGCTTCGAGGACGGAGCGTTTCGAGACGAGACGAAAGAACGTCTCCAGGTCGCCACTCGCCTCGCTGTCGAGGTGTGTCTCCAGTGTCTCGAGGAGTGTCTCCCGGTCGATTGGCTTACAGAGGTAGTCGTCGAAGTCCATCTCGAGGATATTCAGGTCGGGGCCGACGGCCGTCGCCATGATGACCGTGCAGGTATACCCGCGGTCGCGAATCGCTTCGAGGACGTCGTCGCCGTGGAGGTCCGGCATCCGTCGGTCGAGCACGACTGCGTCGACATCCTCGTCGAGTTTCTCGAGTGCTTCCGTCCCGCCGTAGGCGGTTCGGACCTCGTAGTGACTCTCGAGGTGGAGCGTGTACGTGTCTGCAATCGCCTCCTCGTCGTCGACGACGAGAACGACGGAGTGACCGGAACTGGAAGATGCCAACCTGCCCTCCCGTTGGGTAAGCAGGAAGTTATATTCGGGGGCCGGGAAGCTATACAGTTAAAAGAGCGGCGTGTAATGGTTCGGGTGATGATGGGCTCGGCAGACGATGACGTCGGTCTCCGTAGCCAGTTGCTCTGGATTTTCGCCGCTGCACTCGTCGGCGGGGGCTTTGGCTACGCCGTCGCGACGCTGACCGTGCCCGCTGCGACGACAATCGCTGTCGGGTTTGGCCTCGCTGCGGGCGGCGGCCTGGGCGCGGTTGCGCGCCTGTTCGTCGTCGGTGAGACGGCCGCCGAAACACCGGATACGGTGACCGTCGAGTCGACCGGTCGCGACACTGGCGTCCCCGACCCACAGCCTGTCGACCTCTTCGAAGAGAACCCGGACCCGGTGCTGTACGTCGACGACAGCGGCGAGGGACCGGTCGTCCGCGCGGCAAATCCGGCCTTCGAGGAGACGTTCGGCGTCGACGGGCAGGCCGTCGAGAACGCGGCACTCGCCGACGCGCTGATGACCGCCGAGCGGACAAGCGACATCGTCGCGGCGGTGACGCAGGGGGAGTCAATCGAGACGGTCCTGTCCTGTGAAACGCCGGCCGGGACTCGTCGCTTCCGTGTGCGGACGGTCGCAGTCGCTCGCGGCGAGTCGACCCGTGGCTACGTGCTGTACACGACCGTCGAAAACGAGGGGTGACGGCTCCTAGCCGGGGTGTCTGGCGATTTTGTCGAAGGCCGTCTGGATGTCCTCGAACTCGTCTAGGCTCTCGTCTATCTCCGTTTTGAGCCGGTCGGCGCGGGCTGCAAGCTCCTGTAGTTCGTCGCTTTCTTCGAGTTCCTGTGGCGAGAGTTCGGCTTCGAGGAGGGTGAGCTTCGACGTGACCTCGAAATACTCCGTGAGGCGGTCGTCGTACTGCTGGACCTGTAGTTGCTGGTCGATGGCGGCGACGAGGTCGGCCTTCTCGACGGGCTTGCAGAGATAGTCGTCGAACTCCATCTCCAGAATGTCCGTCCCGGGGTCGACTGCGGTCAGCATGATGACTTTGCAGTCGTACCCCTCGGCGCGGATTCCAGCGAGGACGTCGTCGCCAGCGACGTCGGGCATCCGCCGGTCGAGCAGGACAACATCGACATCGTCGTCGATCTGTTCCAGTGCGTCCTGCCCGCCGTACGCGGTTCGAGTCTCGTACTCGTTTCGCAACCGCAGGGCGTACACGTCGGCGACTTCCTCTTCGTCGTCGACGACGAGTACGGTCGCCTGGTCGCTCCCCGATGACACAATGAACAGTCTGATTCCCGACCGTAATAAGTGTGTGTTCTTTCCACACCTGCCGGCGCGCTGGAACGGAAGTTTAAAGATTCGCACAGAGTGACTTCCGAACAAGGATGCTCGCGCCACCGCTTCAGGTCGTCGACAGCTTCTTGCTGCAGTACAACACGGGAGACGCGGTGCTCGCCTTGTTCGTACTGGGTCTGCTGGCGACGATACCGCTCAAATCACGGAAGGTGACGACGCTGCACACGCTGGTGTTCGGTCTGCTCCTGTTGATACTGCCGGGGCAGATGCTCACGGTCAATGCCAGTGGGGCACACCTGCTCGGCAGCGTTCTCCAGTACAAGATGCTCGGTCTCGGACTCCTCGTCGCGTCGCCGATCGTCTACTCGACGAGCTAAGGTCCGACGAACGCACAGACTTACTCTAATTTTCCCAGCGCGGTAAAGAAATCCAGCGGTGGCCCCGCGATATACACCGGCGTTCCGGCACGCTCGAGTCGAATCTCCGCCGGCGGGGTGACCGACCGTTCGACCCGGCCGTCGCTGACAGCCACCGCAGTCTCGGCGTTGTCGACGCGCACCGTCACCGTGCTGTCGGTATCGACGACCAGGGGCGGCATCGCCTCTTCGCCACACATCTCGGTGACGATAAACCCGGAGACGTCCGGGTGGACGATTGGGCCGCTCTCGCTGAGGTTGTAGGCTGTGCTCCCTGTTGCCGTCGCGACGAGGACGCCGTCGGCGTGGCCGCTGGTGTACAGCGACCCGTCGACGCGGACTTCGATGCTGAGGCCGTTACCGTGGCCGCGTTGTGGGCCCTGGACGACGACTTCGTTGAGCGCCGCTGGGAGCGTCCACGCGTCGGAACTGGCCGAGAGGCGCGGCATCTTCCGGAGCTGGTCGCCCTCGGTGCGAATCTGCTCGACGGCCTCGGAGACGCTCTCGACGGCCTGTTCGGGCGGGACGGCGTTTAGAAAGCCGACTTCGCCGAGGTTGACGCCCATAATCGGCGTCGTCCCGGCGCCGCGGGCGGTAAAGAGGAAGGTTCCGTCGCCACCGATGCTGACCGCCAGGTCACAGTCGTCGAACTCTTCGACAGGGCGGCTCTCGGGTATCGGCGTCTCGCCGGCGCCGTTCTCGTGCCAGACGTTGCCACGCTGGAACGCCTCGTGGGTCGATTCGTCGACGACCACTTCGACGGCATCGCGGTGCAGTCGGTCACAGATGTCTTCCACCAGCGAGATGGCGCGGGTGTTGCCGCGCTGTCCGACGATACCCACTCTCATCGGCGGAGGATTGCGCGGCCACACTCATATACTGCCCGCTCGGCGGCCGCCGCGGACACCGACCGGGCAAAGTTAATCAGTTGGCAGGCTAATTCACGGGTATGCGCAGTGCTGGTCGGAGGGTGCAGTTGTGAGCGAAGACCAGGAAGACGACGACTGGTTCGAGCGGGCGCTCCGAGAGGGTGACGACGACTCCGAGGACGACGCCGACGGAACGGTCGACGAGGCAGAATCGGAGAGCACCGACCCGTTCGGCGACGATACCGGCGACGGTGACAGTGGGCCGTTCGGTGGTGCTGCTGACGACGGCGGCGACGGTGGTCCCTTTGGTGACGACACTGACGCCGGTAGCGACGGCGACCGTGGTCCCTTTGGTGGTGAGACCAGCGATGGTGACGGCAGCCCGTTCGGCGACGAGACTGGTGATGACGGTGACGGGCCATTCGGTGGGGGCGACGATACTGGCGACGATGGTGACGGCCCCTTCGGCGGGGGCGACGATGAGAACCTGTTCGACGACGATTTCGGGAGCGCGTTCGAGTCAGGCGGCGACGAGGAGTTTTCCGACGAGGAACTCGACTCCGACATCCCGCGTATCGACCTCGGTATCGAAGGACTCGACAACATGATTCAGGGTGGCGTTCCGGAGCGCCATCTGATAGTTACCGTCGGCTCTGCCGGGAGCGGAAAGACCACGTTCGGACTCCAATTCCTCTATCACGGCCTCCAGCAGGGCGAAAACGCGGTGTTCATCACGCTCGAACAGAGCCACGACTCTATCATCGATACTGCAAACGAGTGGGGCTGGGAATTCGACAAGTACGAGGCTGAGGACAAACTCGCTGTCGTCGACTTAGACCCCGTCGAGATGGCAAACAGCCTCGACAACATCCGCGCGGAACTCCCGCAACTCATCAAGGACTTCGATGCGGACCGTCTCGTCCTCGACTCCGTGTCGCTACTGGAGATGATGTACGACGACCCGGCCAAGCGCCGGACCGAAGTGTTCGATTTCACCCGCTCGCTGAAAGATGCCGGCGTGACCACTTTCCTGACCAGCGAAGCCAGCGAGTCGAACCCCTACGCTTCGCGACACGGTATCATCGAGTATCTCACCGACGCAGTCTTTGTCCTCCAGTATATCCGCGGCGAGGCCCGCGAGACGCGTCTGGCCGTCGAAATCCAGAAGATACGGAACGCCAACCACTCCCGCGAGATGAAACCCTACGAGATTACCAACGAGGGGCTGTCGGTGTATCAGCAGGCGAATATCTTCTAGACCACCTTTTTCATCGTCGGGACTCGGGCGCACCTTCGGTGCGCACCGGACCACTCCTCGAAAAACGTGGGCGAAAAAGGCCGCTTGCGCTCGGTAGAGCGCTCGGAGATGCTATCGTAGTTGCCTACCGCACCGCCGCCGCACAGCAGGCCTGCCCTTCCCCGGCTCACGCGATAAAACGCGTTCGCGGCCACCGCTCCCACCGTTCCGTCCACTACCGTACCACCGTCACCGGCACCGGTGAGCGCCGCATAACCGTCTCGGCGACGCTGCCAAGCAGGATTCGTGAGACGCCCTCGCGGCCGTGACTCCCCATCACGATGTGGTCGATGTCGTGTTCTTCTGCGAAGGCAGCAATGGCGTGTGGCGGCTTGCCGACCTCGACGGTGTGTTCGACCTCGATGCCGTGGTCGCTTGCTTGCTGTTCGATGTCTTCGAAGAGTTCCTCCGCTCGGCGTTTCTCCTCTCTGTACCACTCCTCGGAGAAGCTCGGAATCGACGCTTGAGCGCCGTAACTGGCCTCGGCAGGGTTGATGACGTGTAGCAGTACCAGCGTCGCGTCGGGGAACTCCTCGAACACCAGCTCGCAGGCTTCCTCGGCTTGTGCCGAGCCGTCGATGGGAACCAGAATGCGGTCTATCATGACCGATACTGCATCGCCGTCCGCCAAGAAGCTTCGGCTCCGGTTTGCCAATTATTCTACTCAGTCCTGTCCCAGAGCTGGGACAACCCTCGCCGAATCAGAGATTCAGCTCAGTCTCTCCCGTGTTTCGTGACACACTTCGAGAGTCCGATGAGCTCGACCGGCTCGGAGTTGTCCGGCGAGTAGACCACCATCTGCCCTTTCTCCATGTAGGGCACCTTCGACTCCAGATTGCTCGGGATGTTCACCGCCGAAATGGCGTCCTCGTCACCGAGATTCAACACGATAGTGGTGTTAATCTGCTTGAACACGGGGTCGGCGATGTCCTGTGGGTCCTGCGTGATGAGAAAGAGCCCGAGTCGCTCCTTTCGGCCCTGCTTTGCGGCGTCGGTGAACTTCCCGATGACCTTCCGAGCCTGGACGCTGTCTGCGTCGGTCAGGAAGTTGTGGGCCTCGTCCATCCCCAGCACGACCGGCGTCTCCTTGATGCGGGAAAACTGCGGGTCGTTCGAGAGTTTCTCGTCGACCAGAAGCGAGGAGAGCGCGAGCACCACCGTCTCGGTGGCGCGAGTGTCGTTGATATGGTAGGTCGGAACGACCGTCAGCCCGCCCGGTCGGACGAACTCGTGGATACGCTCGGTAATCGGTTTGGCGTCCTGGTCGAAGATGGCCCCGAAACCACGCGCACGCCGGCGGACAGCGTCGAACGTGGCCTCATGGACACGTCCCGTCTCGTCGAGTTCCTCCTTGAGCGCCGGGTCGTCGAGGAAGGACATGAACTGCTGGTAGGTCCCGTCGCGGCCACGTTCTTTCTTGAAGCGCTTGAGGAGGACGTTGACCAAGGCGTTGTACTGGTTGTCGTTGAGGCCGCTGCCGGCGATGAGCCACGGGTTCGAGTGGACCAGCGAGAAGGGAATCGTAAACTCGACCTGCTCGGCGCGGTGGTGGCTGGCCGCGTAGGTGGAGTCGCCGACTTTCGGGACGAACGCGACGGTGTCGTCGTGGCCGCCGTGGGCGACGCCCTCCCGGTCGAGTCGGCGGGCAAAGTCCGAATCCAGGTCGGGGTTGTCGTCGTGCATCTGGGCGTACTCGTCCTGGGGGTCGAACTGCACGACGGCGGTCTGGACCTCGCGGTCCCCACCCGTCTCGACGGGATAGGTCCGCTCGTCGGCGAGATACTGCCGGAGCATGTTCTTCGCGCCGTGGGTCTTCCCCGACCCCGTCCCACCGGCGACGAGCGTGTGCCGGAAGACCAGCGGGTCCCCGTCGGTGTAGTTGTCCTTGAGTCGATAGTCGATGGTCGGGGGCTGTGCGGCGGTCTTGACCTTTTCCCCACCGACCGCGAGATGGCCCAGAAAGACGCCGTCGCCGGGCATCTTCAGCCCCGTCTTGATATCGGCCTTGTCGTCGGCCGTCGCCACGACCGTCTCCGGTTTCGGGACGCGGTCGGTCATCCGCCGTTTGAGGTCGCCGTCGTCAGAATAGAGCACCGCCACCGGTTCCAGCGTCGCCATCAGTTTGAAGTCCTGCTCGTCGATGCCGGCAGAGCGCATCGCGCGGCGAGCGTGAATCTCCGTCGCGTCGTCGGCTCGGTACTCCTGTGCGTACTCAAGACCCGTTATTCGACAGAAGAGCCGTTCGCCGTCGGGATAGGGCGCGAGCAGGTAGGTCCCGATGCGTACGTCCGAGCGGTTGCCGACGGTGATGTACGCCCGCAGTCGTGTCTCGTCGCTCTCCTCGTCGATACGGAGGCCATCCGAGGCCGAGAGAACGCCGATGCCACGGTCTACACCGGCCGGTTCGGCATCGAACGAGGCAAAGTCGTCGGCCTTGTCGGCCGACGAGGGTGGCGTATCGGCGTCGCTGGCTGTGCTGTCGGTGTCGCTGTCACTGTCGTCGGCGGTGTCGCCACCTCCGCCGTCGAAGTCGGTGAAATCCTCGAGGTCAGACATGGCCGGGACAACGACGCCGGGCCACTAACGCGTTTCCCCACCGGAGCGAAAGTGGTGTGTCGACTGGCGATTCTCTGTCCCTGCGTGGCTTTTTGTCCACGCATCGCGTACGTCAGGCCATGTTGCTCATTCGCGGGCAGGCTGGCGGGACCGCCCTGACGGGGACGCTCTACGAGCGCGACGACCGACCGCCTTCCTATCGGGGTGCACCCGACGAATCTGCGCCGTTTACCTGGGTCTGTGATGGTTTCTACGAGGTCGAGAGCGGTGGTCAGGTCCAGCAGGTCGGCGACCGCGAACTCCGGATTGCCTTCGAGGAACCGCTTCCGAAGGGGTTTGAGGACCGCGACCAGGCCATCGAAGCCGCGAAAGACCACCTCCGCACGCAGTTTGCCCGCCTCGGCGTCGCCGAAACCGACGTTGTAATCGAGATACTGGAAGCCGACGAAGCCGAGTGAGTTACTGGAACTCGTTTGATTCGTCGAGGTCGGCGCCACAGTCAGGGCAGGTCCCGTCGACGATTGTCACTTCCGCGTCACAGTCCGGACAGTAGTTCCGGTAGCAGGCTGGGTCGCCCATGGGGTAGAGACGCCGTGGACGGCAAAGGGCGTTTGGCTCCACCCGGTCTCGTTGGCCATTATCGGCCCCGACGCGCTCTGTCCCTCGCCCACGTCAGTCCATATCTGCGAGCGGGCCGAAGTCGTCGACCGGAAGCACCGAGTAGTCGATTGTGAGCGTGTCTTTCGTCGCGCGAATCTTCCCGACGAACGTCGAAATCTCTTCGAGGGACCCTTCGAGAACGAACAGTTCCATACAGTGGTGGCCCCCGACGTGGCTGTGGAAATTCGAGGCGACGATGCCCTCGTGTTCGTGGCGAAGGTGCATCATCTTCTCCTCGACACTCGTCGTCTCGTAGTCGAACAGGACCGTGACCACGCCCATCAGGTCACGCCCTTCGAGTTTCTTGTCCTCGAACTCGCCCAGCAGATTCCGACTCGCCTCCCGGACGACTTCGCTTCGGCCTGTGTATCCGTGGTCGTCCGCGAACTGGTCGATTCGTTCGAGTAACTCTTCGGGCATCGAGACACTGACGACGCTCATGTATTAACTCAGACGGTAGAAAATAATAATCATTGCTACATCGACCTGTTTCGTGGGGCACACTGCCGGGCGTACGATTTGCTCTTCGTGCTTACTCGTCGCAAAATCCAATGGGCCCGGACGGATTTGAACCATCGCATACCCGGTTATGAGCCGGGGGCTCTAACCAGACTGAGCTACGGGCCCGCTGACTGTCCGTACCAAATCGCCCAACTAAACTCTACCGTTGTGCGAACATCTCCCTCGGAACTCTTTTCGGTTCGCCGGCCGTATCTGTGTCCAATCATGGGAATCGGTGGCTCGGATATGTACCGGCAGCAAATCCTCGACCACTACAAGAATCCCCGCAACTACGGGGAACTCGAGGACCCCACGTTCACCCACACCGGCGAGAACCCGATGTGTGGCGACACAATCGAGATGGATGTCGTCCTCGACGACGACGAGGAGACCATCGAACGCGTCGCCTTCCGCGGCGACGGTTGTGCAATCTCGCAGGCCTCTGCCTCGATGCTCTCGCAGGAACTCGCCGGCATGAAAATCGACGACCTCCAGGAGATGGACCGCGACGACATCGTCGACATGCTCGGCGTCGACATCTCTGCGATGCGTATCAAGTGTGCCGTCCTCGCCGAGAAAGTCGCACAGGATGGTGCAGAAATCTACTTCGGCGAGAAAGACGTCGACAAGACGACCACCGAAGAAGACTAACTACGTTTTGCGGTGTTTCGATTGATAGCATCCGCGCGCCGGCGGCGCGCGGTTCACTTCACGCGAGGCCGAAGGCCGAGCGTGAAGGTCGTTTTTATACTAATTTTTTGCAAGGAGTGGTCGCGGCCGCCGCGACCCGACGCAGTAAAAATTTAGGCGAACGCGATCGGCTGGCCCGCGGTATCTTCGTCCTCGCTGACTTTCTGGAGTGCACTCTCGAAGTCGGCCATCTCGACGGTCGTGCGCTGGTCGCGGATGGCGAACATCCCCGCTTCGGTCGCGAGTGAGGCAAGTTCCGCACCGGAGAAGCCCTCGGTCTCGGTCGCGAGCGTCGCCATGTCCACGTCGTCGGCGAGGTCCATCTCCTCGGTGTGAATCTCGAGGATGCGTTCGCGGCCGTCCCAGTCGGGGTTGGGCACTTCGATGAGGCGGTCGAACCGACCCGGGCGGAGGATGGCACGGTCAAGCATGTCGAAGCGGTTGGTCGCGGCGATAATTCGAATCTCGCCGCGCTCTTCGAAGCCGTCCATCTCCGAGAGCAGTTGCATCATCGTCCGCTGGACTTCGGCGTCGCCGCTGGTCTTCGAGTCGGTCCGCTTGGCGGCGATGGCGTCGATTTCGTCGATGAAGATGACGGCGGGTTCGCGCTCGCTGGCGAGTTCGAAGAGGTCCCGGACGAGGCGTGCGCCTTCCCCGATGAACTTCCGGACGAGCTCTGACCCGGCCATCTTGATGAACGTGGCGTCGGTCTGGTTCGCGACGGCTTTCGCGAGCATCGTCTTGCCCGTCCCCGGTGGGCCGTGCAAGAGCACACCGGATGGGGGTTCGATGCCCACGTCCTCGAACTGCTGGGCGTTGACGAGCGGTTCCTCGACGGCTTCCCGGACTTCGAGAATCTGGTCTTCGAGACCGCCGATGTCGTCGTAGTCCACGTCGGGGCTGGCGTCGATTTCCATCGCCTGCGCCCGAGCGTCGGTTTCGGGGTCGAGGATGGTCTGAATGGCAAAGGAATCGTTGATGGCGACGCGGTCGCCCGATTCGAGGTCTTCCCGGAGCGTCGGCGACACTTCAGTCAGCACTTCCTGGTTGTTGCCGTGCTGTTTGACGACGATGCCGTCGTCGGTAATCTCCTCGGCCGTGGCGACGTACAGCGAGGAGGATTTCAGCGTGTCGTTTTCCCGTTCGAGCCGGTCGACCTGCTCGGTGAGGTCGGTCCGGCGCTCCTCGGCGGAGCCGAGTTGCTCTTCGAGTTTGTTCTGTACCCTGACGAGTTCTCTGTAGTGTTCCTGGAGTGCCTCCAACTGCTCGTCCTGGCTCATCTCGGGGTCCAGGTCCAGTCGGGGGCGCTCGGGGAGCGACGAACTACGCGACATCTGATTATAGTGTCTTCGCCATCTGGAGACATAGGTCCTTCGGCAACGGAACCGACTTTCCGTCCTCGAAAAGGCGTCAGAATATTCCTCCCTCGTCTCAGACCAGTCGCTCGAACTCGTCGAGCGAGTCGCCGTAGACGTCGAGTGCCGACTGGATAGTCTCGGGGTCGGTCATGTCGACGCCGGCGTCACCGAGCAGTTCCAGCGGGTAACCCCGGGAGCCACTCGCCAGGAAGTTCCGGTAGCGTTCGGCGGCGGGCTCGCCTTCCTCGCGGATGTTTTCGACGAGGGCAACTGCAGCGGAGATGCCGGTCGCGTACTGGAAGACGTAGAACGCACGATAGAAGTGCGGGATTCGCATCCACTCGCGGGCGATACGGTCGTCTAGCTCGGCTGGCTCGTAGTAGTCGCCTTTCAGTTCCCGATAGAGGTCGTCCAGCCGGTCGGGCGTCAGCGGCTCGCCGGCCTCGCTCAGCTCGTGGGTCCGCTGTTCGAACTCGGCGAACATCGTCTGGCGATACAGCGTCGAGCGGAACCGTTCGAGATACTGGTTGAGGACGTGACGGCGCAGTTGTTCGTCCTCGACGGTCTCCAGGAGGTGGTGGGTCAACAGCGTCTCGTTGACCGTGCTCGCGATTTCGGCGATGAAGATGGTGTAGTCGGCGTAGACGTACGGCTGGGCGTCGCTGGCAAGCTCAGAGTGCATCGAGTGGCCGAGCTCGTGAGCCAGCGTGTACATCGACTCGACGTCGTCCTGGTAGTTCATCAGGATATACGGCTGGGAGTCGTAGGTCCCCCCGGAGTAGGCACCCGACTGTTTGCCTTCCGTCTCGTAGACGTCGACCCATCGTGAGTCGAGTCCCTCGGCGAGTCGGGACTGGTAGGCCTCCCCCAGCGGGGCGACGGCCTCGGTGACGTACTCGCAGGCGTCCTCGTAGGGAACCTCTGGACTCTCTTCGGTCACCAGTGGGACGTAGAGGTCCCACATCTCGAGGTCATCGCCGTCGGTGACCTCGCGTTTCAGGTCGGCGTGGCGGTGCAGTTTGTCGAGGTTGTCCCGGACGGTGTCGACGAGCGTGTCGTACACGTCTGTCGGGATGTTTGGCCCGTCGAGCGCGGCCTCGCGGGAACTGTCGTAGTCGCGTGCGCCAGCCAGTTTCTCGTCGGCCTTGACGCTGTTGCGATAGGCGGTGCCGACGGCGTTGCGGACCTCGTCCCACTCGTCGTAGAACGTCTCGTAGACGCGCTGGCGGAACTCGCGGTCGGGATTTTTCTGGAGTGTGGTGAAGTTGTTCAGCGTAATCGCCTGGGGCTCCCCGTCGGGGTCTTCGACGCTCGGAAACTCCATGTCGGCGTTGGCGAGCATGTTGTAGATTTCGCCCGACGCGCCGGTCACCTCGCCGAGTTCGGCCAGTAGGTTCTCGACTTCCGCCGACCGGGTGTGGGGTTTCATCCGCAGGATGTCGTCGACGTAGTGGTCGTACGCCTCCAGTGCCGGCTCTGCTGCTTGCATCTGTTCGATGTCCTCGCGGTCCAGTTCCTGGAGTTCGGGTTCGAGAAAGGAGGCGGCGCTCGCGGCTTCCGAGCCGAGCGACTGGGCGCGGGTCGCCATCGCCTGTGCGTCGTCGTCGCGGGTGTCCTCGTCGCGGCGCATCCGGGCGTACGCGCTGACGTTGCTCACCTGGCGCATCACGTCCTCGTACGTTTCGAGCAGGTCACGGAGCGTTGCGGCGTCCTCGGTCGCTCGCCCTTCGTAGGCACGGAGGTCGTCGAGTTGCTCGCGTGCCTCGTCGAAGGCCGTCTGCCAGTCCTCGTCGCTGGCAAACAGCGAGTCGAGGTCCCACTTGTACTGCTCGTCGATGTCGCCACGCTCGGGGACGGAACTCATGCGATGGCGTTAGGCTGGGCGGCAAGTAAGCCTTTGCTGTCGGTCGCTCTCGGCTACGCTGTGTCGTCACCGCAGTCGGCCAGCACGTCGGCGACGCGCGCTCGGCGGGCGTGTTCTACCTGCCGTTGCTCGAAGACATCACGAGCGCTCGTAGCGGCCGCGTCGTCGACGGCAAAGCGAACCCCCGGGTAGCGCACGTCCGTCAACACGAGCGGTTCGGGTGGCGCAGGCGCGACACCGGCGGGACCGGACAGGGCTCGCTCGCTCAGGACCGTCTCGACGCGGTCAAGCGTCGCCTCGCCGCGTGCAATTTCCGCGACGACAGCGACGGCCCGCCGGACGAGTTGTCTGGCGAACCCGCCTGCGGTGAGTTCGACCACGAGGAACGGCCCGTCGCGGTCGAGTTCTGTCGAGAGCGTCCGGACGGTGCCGTCCTCGTCGGGCGTGAGATTGTGAAAGTCGTGTTCGCCGGCGAGGGCGTCGAGTGCCTCGCGAGCGCGCTTGTCGCTCGCGTCGGGTGCGTACAGGTAGTAGGTGTACGTGCGACTGGTCGCGTCGTGGGTCGCGTGAAAGTCCTCAGGCGCGTCGGCGCTGGCCCACGCCCGCACGTCTGTCGGGAGTTCGCTGTTCAGTGCCGCCGGTGTGAGCCAGTCGGGTGCCTCGAAGGCGATAGTCTGGGCGCGCGCGGAGACGCCGGCGTCGGTGCGCCCAGCGGCGGCATACCCCGGCGGCGTGTCCTCGTCGTCGCCGAGGACATCGAGCGCGCGGAGTGCATCGAGGATTGTATCTTCGACGGTCGTAACGTCGGGCTGGCGCTGGAAGCCGTAGTACGGGCCGCCGTCGTAGGCGACGCGATAGGCGCGCACGGCTCACTCAACCAGCGGCTCGCCGGTCATCTCGGGCGGTTTCTCGATGCCAGCAAGCGCCAGCATCGTCGGCGCGATGTCTGCGAGCGTGCCGCCGTCGCGGACGCTCCGGCCCCCGGCTGTCCCGTCTGGTGCGAGGTAGATGAGCGGAACCGGATTGGTGGTGTGTGCAGTCTGGGGCTGTTCTTCGGTGCCCATGTCGTCGGCGTTGCCGTGGTCGGCGGTCAGCAGTGCGTGTGCCCCCGCCGCCGCCATCGCCTCGACGAGTCGCCCCAGTTGTTCGTCGACGGCCTCGACGGCCTCGATTGCGGCCTTGAAGTCGCCGGTGTGGCCGACCATGTCCGGGTTGGCGTAGTTGAGCACCATCGCGTCGGGGTCGTCCGTTTCGATGACGTCTATGGCCGTGTCGGTCACCTCCGGCGCGCTCATCTCCGGCTGACGGTCGTAGGTGGGAACGTCCGGGCTCTCGACGATGCGCCGGATTTCGCCGTCGAACTCCACCTCGCGGCCGCCGTTGAGGAAGTAGGTGACGTGAGCGTACTTCTCTGTCTCCGCGAGTCGGAGCTGTGTCTTTCCGGCGTCGGCCAGCACCTCGCCGAGCGTGTTCTTCGGGACGCGCGGCGGGAAGGCTACCGGGAGGTCGAACGTGGCGTCGTACTCGGTCATCGTCACCAGCCGAATCTCGGGCGGGCTGGTCTCGAAGGCCCAGGCATCCGACCGAATGTCCGCGAGCATCCGGGTGAGCTGTCGGGCACGGTCCGAGCGGAAGTTCACGAAGACGGCCGCGTCACCGTTGGCGAGGGCGGCGCCACCCTCGACGAGCGTCGGTTCGAGGAACTCGTCGGTGTCGCCCCGGTCGTAGGACGCCTCGACAGCCTCGACAGCGGTGGGTGCGGTGTGGTCGGCGTCCCGGTTGACGATGGCATCGTAGGCGCGGCGGGTGCGCTCCCAGTTTTCGTCGCGGTCCATCGCGTAGTAGCGCCCGGAGACGGTCGCCACGTCGCCGGTGCCGTACGCTTCGACGTGTGACTGGAGGTCGGCGAGATAGCCCGCGCCGCTTTTCGGGGCGGTGTCGCGGCCGTCGGTGAAGGCGTGGGTGACTGCGTCGACGCCCCGTTCGGCCGCGAGTTCGACGAGCGCGTGGAGGTGTGACTGGTAGGAGTGGACGCCCCCGTCGGAGACGAGGCCGAGAAAGTGGACCTGTCCGTCGTGGTCATCGGCGTACTCGAACGCCGCGTCGATGGCTTCGTTCTCGTCGATAGGGCGGTCGTCGTCGTCGACGTCCTCCGGTGACTCGCCACGCCAGCGGGCAATCGCGTCGCTGACGCGGGCCGATTCCTGTTTGACGACGCGGCCCGCGCCGATATTGAGGTGGCCGACTTCGCTGTTGCCCATCTGTCCCTCGGGGAGGCCGACCCGGCGGCCGTGTGTCTCGAGGGTCGTGGTGGCGCCGTCGCGCCAGAGTCGGTCGAAGTTCGGTGTCTGTGCGGCAGCGATAGCATCGCGTACGTCCTCGTCGGGATTCAGCGCCCACCCGTCGAGGATGACGAGACCGACGTCCATACCGACGGGAGACGGCGACGGGCCGAGATACTTTCGTTTCCGGGCCCACCGGGGCTTATGTGGCAGCGCCCCGAGGCCTCACGCGAACCCGATGCGCTATCTGGACGTGCGAATCGAGCAAGCCGAGGCCGAGCGCAACCCGATGCATCAGTTTCTGGTCGAGCACGACGAGTACGGCGTCTCGCGGCTCCTCTCGCGCGAGCGGTACGCGCTCGACGACCACGCGATGTTGTTTCACGTCGAGGGACCTTCGGCCCCGTTCGCGGCGACACTCGACGAGCGCGGTGCCGTCCAGGCGTTCGAAGTCGGCGTCTGTGCCGACGACTCGTTTTATCTCTACGTCCGGGAGCAACTGGCCGGTGAGGACCGCGCCTTCTCGGAGGCGTTCGCCCAGTCCGGACTCTTGCTGGTCCTGCCTATCACGTACCGCCCCGATGGGAGCGTCCACGTCTCGGCTGTCGGGCCGGCCGATGCGGTACAGGCGGCTGTCGAGTCGGTGCCCGAGACGATGGGCGTCGAGGTGCTGACTGTCGGCGAGTATATGTCCGGCCGGCTGGACAGCCGCCTCGAACTGACACAGCGGCAGTTCGAGGCCGTCGAGGTGGCCGTCGACACGGGCTATTACAGCGCGACCCGCCAGGCGGGCCTCGCCGAGGTAGCCGAGCGTCTCGACTGCTCGACGGGAACGGCTGGCGAGTTGCTCCGCCGTGCCGAGCGGACGGTGATGTCGACGCTGGTCGCGCGCGGGCCGTTCTGACTCATACGGATTGCTGTAAGCCCGTACCGGATCGACTGCACGATTACGTGCGGTTGTCCCGGTAAAAAGTTACAGCAATCCGTATCAGTGGGGTTGCTGGCCGTCCGGTGGGCCGGCACGGAGTTTGTTGCCGGACCCACACTCCGGACACGTCTCGCAGTCGAGGTCGTAATAGTACCCGCAGTTGCGACAGCGGGCACGCTGGTCGGTCGTCTCGTTCGCGCCTGGGGTCAGGATGGCTGAGAGTCCCATCGTACTTCGAAATCGGGCCGCTGGGGGCCTGCAACCGGCGCCGCAAGTGTGAGTGGGTTTTATAAGCCGATGTGGCCGCGAGCATCGGAGTTATGTATCCCGACTGTGACTGTCCCAACATGGAATCGCAACTCCTGTCGGACGAGCAGGCAAACAACATCGTCACCACCGCCAGGACAGCGACCGGTGACAGCCTCCGCTCGGTCACCTACTTTACACGCTCGGATTTCGACCAGCTCTACCTGCGCGACGACCTCGAACGCGACGCCGACCTCAACACCTTCGTCGGCCACGAGTGGCGCGGGTATCGCGAGACGCAGAACGCCTACCAGAACTCCGAACTCGGCGAGTACAACTTCACGGTTCGTGCCTTCGAGAACGGGTATCTGCTCCGGGTCGCCGCCGACCGGAAGGGCGCTCTCATCACCACTGACGGCCTCTCGATGAGCAGTTACGAGGAAATCGCCGAGGCCCTCCAGCGGATGCTCGAAGAGAACACCGAAGACTGAGCTGTCTGTTTCTGGCTCTGTCCTGGGGCCGTGGCTTTCATTCCCCACAGCGTTGCAATCGGGCTGTCCCTTTCGACCACGATGTCCGCTGTGGCGCGATAACAGCGCCTTACGCTGACTGGTGGACTTTTGTGTGCCGGCGTGAATGAACGGGTATGACACTCGACCCCGTCCACGTGGACGGCATCGCGCAGTTGGCGGGCCGGGTCAGCGAGGACGTCGCCGACAGCGACCACGGCGAAGTCGCCGACCGCGCCTGGGCGGAGTTTCTCGACCCGCTCTACGACGACACCGGCTCGGTCGTCCTCGACCCGCTCGACGGCATCGAGCGACAGAAGGTCCCTGTCGACGATATTGCGCTGACCGACACCGCATTCGACACGCAACACGGCCTCGACGCCGGCACCATCAACCCCACGACGTTCAAAAACGGGCTGGTCCTCGACGTCTCGCAGGCGGCGATGGCGGCGGTCCCCTCCGATGTCGAACTCCACCGCGGGCGAACTATCGTGATGACGGTTCACACGAACGACCCCTCTATCTCGACGTACGACGACGAGTGGCACGGCGGCGACAGCGGGTTCGCCCGCCGGCGGATGTTGCAGGTCCCTCGCGTCGACCAGTACGAACAGACCGTCGTCCACGCCCTCGCGCTCTATCTCGCCGAGAGCGAACACGCGCTCAAACAGGCCGAGGTGGTCGAGGACCTGCTCGTTCTCGATGGGCCAATCTACCCGACGGGCTTGCTGAAGTGGCGCGAGCGGAACCCGGAACTCCGGCGACTGCTCGCCGACGAGGACATGCCACGGGATGTCATCTGCAACTACGTCGAACTCGTCGAGACGTTCGTTGAGCGCGACGTGCCGATGGTCGGCTTCGTCAAAAACAGCGCGTCGAAGGCGATTACCCGAATCCTCCGCAAAAAGCTCGGCGCCCCGTGGGTCGACGACGACGCCTTCTTCCGGCGCGTCCTGGAGCGACTGGACGACCACGGTGACCCGAAGACCGACCACCTGACCTTCACGAACTGGTTTCGCTCGCGCGTGGGCACCGACGGGATGCTCTGTGACGGCTCACTCGATATCGACCACGACCGAACGCTCGACGAGGAAGCCTACGAAGTCACCTTCTTCGTCGTCTACGACCCGCGCGACGACCTGGTGTACCGCGTCGAGGCACCGTACGCGTTCACGCGGGACGAGGAGTTGCGAGCACAGTTGACGACGCACCTGCTCTCGGAGGTGGCCGGCGAGCGCGGGCCGCCGCTGCCAGTCGGGAAGGCCGACGAACTCGCGCGCATCGACCGGCAGGGAAAGCAGACGCTCCGGCGCCGCATCGAACGCGAGTTCGACACGAGTCAGCAGCGCTCGTACAACGACAAACGCTGGAACGCCGTCGAGGAACTGCTCTAGGCGTCCTTGGTGACGCGATACCACTCGCCGCTCCACGAGAAGACGTACTCGAAGACGGCCTTGATAGCCGAGAGGCTGTACACCGGCAACAGCAGCGGGACGAACACCCAGTACCAACTGGGCGCGCTCACGAGCCCGCGGCTGTAGTCGTGGAAGTGGATGCCAAGCGTCACCAGCGTGATGGCACCGAGCGGGAACACGAACAGCCCTTTCGAACCGGCGACCAGCAACACGGCAAACTTCGAGAGCATCGTGAGCATCAGGAGGCTCCCGACAACGGTACTCGCACAGATAATCGTCGCGAAGATGTTCCGGTAGTCAGTCACCGGCCGGATGGTGGCGACGAGCCGGTGGAGGACCTGCGAGTAGCCGGTCATCCAGCGTTTGCGCTGGCCCCACCAGTCGGTGATGGTGTGGGCCGCGTCGATGCGGGAGGGGTTGTCGAGCAGTTCTGCCACGTCCAGTCGCTCCCGGTAACACTGGTAGGCAAAGTAGAAGTCCTCGGTGAGCATCTCGTCGTCGTACCCGCCAATCGACTCCAGTGTGTCACGGCGCATCGCGACGGCGCGGCTCGCGGCCATCTTGAAGTCCGTGAACACGTAGAGAACCCGCCGGGAGACGTAACTCAACAGGACTGACTCGTAGTAGGCGAGCGACTCGATAAAGCCCGACGGCTCGGGAATCGTCCGGCCCTGCACGACGTCGTTGTGCTGGAGTTTGGCGACGGCCTTCGGGAGGAAGTCGGCGTCGACGAGTTCGTCCGCGTCGTGGACGGAGACGTACTCGCTGTCGACTTCGGCGACGGCGTAGTTGATTGCGCCGGCTTTCGAGCCGGGGTTTTCGGTGTTGACGAGATACTCGACACCGTCGAGTGCTGCGAGTTCCTCGGCACGTCGCCGCGTGGGTCCGTCGTGTTGCTCACAGACGACGAGTACGTCGACGTCCTCGTAGTTCGAGTTTCGAAGACTCTCGACGCTGCGGTGGAGGACGTTTGCATCACGGTACACGGGAACGATAGCCGTCACCGTCCCGACGTCGTACTCGGGGTCGTAGGGACACGACTGTGCCGACCACGCCAGAAACACGAGTGCTGACGCGAGGATGAACGCGGCAAAGGACAACACCGCGAACTCAGCCTGGAGGAGGGCGATGGTGAGTACGGTGTTGAGGAGGGCAAGCTGGATGTCCATCAAAATGAACCCTGCCTGATAACCGAACAGGAGGACGCCGCCGGTAAGCGAGGCGAAACCAGCCCGGCCGAGCCACCCACGAACCGTCGGTTGCAGCCGCTGTGGTAGTTCGGGGACCATACCATGCAAAAGGGGACGGTGACGTGTATTAAAATGATATGTTTCAGTCACGAAGGAAACCCCGACGTGGGTCGTCACGCGCCACCCTGGGCCCACAGCAGAACTGCTACTCCCCGTCCGGGAGAAACAACACTTAATTAAACCATTGCTCCATACCGCCACATATGGATAGAGACGCCATCTTCATCGGCAGTGCCCTACTTCTGTGGGTGGCTTTCATCGCATTCTGGCTGAGCAGCATCATCTCGTTCGGGGCAGTCGAGTTCATCGCTGGACTGGTCCTTACCTCGATGCTCGTCGTACTGCACTACTCCGGGGGAACGAGCTGGGAACCGGCGGAAGATATCTCCCAGGAGGTGCTCGAACAGCGAGCCAAGTCCGTGCCCGAGACTGACTTCCCGGAACCGATGAACCGCTCTATCGGTGGCGGCGGTGCCGTGGAAGTGCCCGCTGGCGAGGCCGGTGGCGAACTGGCCGAGGGCGAAGAGGAAGAAGAAGACGAGGGCTTCGACCCGTCGGCCATCGCCGACGACGAAGTCGAGTACTACGAAATCGAGTTCGCCAAGGAGGGCGAGACGATCGAAGTGGCCAACAACGAACCGCTGCTCGATGCTGGTGAAGAAGAAGGCTGGGACCTGCCCTATGCCTGCCGCGAGGGGCAGTGTATCTCATGTGCCGGGCACATCGAGGACGGTCCCGCGGAGGAGTACATCCGACACTCACAGAACGACTCGCTGATGGACGACGACATGGAAGAAGGGTACTGCCTGACCTGCGTGGCGTACCCGACCGAGGACTTCACGCTCGAAACGGGCGAGTCGCCGTAGGACACAACTGTTTTATCGGTCTCTCTGCTATCGCGTTTCGAGGGCGGCTAGTTCAGCGGACAGAACGCCTGGTTCCGGACCAGATGGTCGGGGGTTCAAATCCCTCGCCGCCCGCTTTCTGCGACGAACGGACGTGAAGAGCGAAAGCGGCTCCGAGGATTTGAATGAGGCGACAAGCGACCGCAGGGAGCGCCGTCGACGTGGTTCAAATCCCTCCCGCTCGTTCGTTCTCCGAACGGTGCACACCCGACAGACAGCGGCGTGTCGTTTCGAGTCACAGCGAATCGAGTCCTGCGCCCCTCACTTTTACGCAGAGTGCTGGTTCAGTCGTGGTCGGCGACAATTCGGCGGGCGGGACGAAGGGGAAGTATAATAGAAATCCCTATACTAGCGACAGCATGGAGAATCCCGCTCCAAAGTCTGCCGATTGGGCTCCCAGCCCGCCGCTGGCGAAGGCCATCTTTGGGACGCTCCTCTTACTGTTGGTCGTAATTGCAGTCGGACATTTGTACGTTCTTGAGGGGCTCACGGCACTCTACCTCGGGCTTCCACTCTGGATATGGCTAGAGCTCGGCGTCGTCTTTGCGATGCTGTTGATTGCATGGTTCGCCGTCCAACTGGTCGCGACCGCGACCGAGGGGGACAGCTAACGTGGTGGTGACGACTGCGCAACTGGTATTCGGCCTGTATCTCCTCGTTGTCCTCTTGGTCGGGGTGTACGCGTCTCGATTTACGAGACACACACCTGCAGACTTCTACATCGCCGACAGAACGGTTGGGACGGTAGTTCTCGGGTTGAGTCTCGTCGCGACAGTCCTGTCTGCGTTTACAGTCTTCGGGATCGGTGCCACGACAACCGAAACCGGTCTCGGTGCGTTCTCCTTTCTGGCCCTTGCCGCTGTCTTCTATACGCTGATTTTCGGAACGGTCGGCGTCTCGCTATACGAGATTGGCAAGGAGATGGCCGTCGTGACGCCCTCCGAGTACGTCCGCAAGCGGTACGACAGCCCTGTTCTCAGCGTCTTGTATCTCGCCATCACCGGTGTCTTCATGGTCTCGATGATCGCCGGACAGCTCATCGGGGGCGGCGTCGCACTCGACGCACTGGTGGGGATTCCGTATGGCCAGGCGATACTGGTGATGGCGGTCTTCATGATCGTCTACATTCACATCGCCGGCTATCGCGGCGTCGTGTGGTCGGATACGATGCAATCGGCCGTGCTCTTTGCCGTCCTCGGTGGTGTCACGCTCTATGTGATGTTCGGCCTCGACAGCACTGCGATAGCGCGGGAGGCGGTCGAGACGACACCCGGACTGATGGAACTTGTCGGGCCGGTCGGGGCGTGGACGCCACTCGCAGTAATCACGGCAGCGCTGGCGTTTACGTTCGGTGTCCCCGCCTATCCACACACTATTCAGCGGTTCTTCTCCGCGCGAGACAGCGAAGTCATGCGTCGGTCCGGGTTCCTCTTTGCCGTCGTCGCGATTCCGGTCTACTTCTTTGGCGCCGTCCTCGGGGTCTGGTCGGTCGGCGTGATTCCGTCCCCGGAGAATCCCGACTACGTAATCCCACTGCTCGTCGAGACGCTGCTGCACCCGGTGGTGTTCGGCGTGGCGATGGCCGGAGCGACCGCAGCGATCATGTCTACCGCCGACTCCGTCGCACTGACGATGAGTTCGATGGTCAGTCGGGACATCTACCACGAGTTCCTCGCCCCGGAGGCGAGCGACAGCCGAGAAGTCAGGGTCACGCAGATGCTGTTGATTGGGGTCGTCGTCCTCGGGCTCGTTCTGGCGTGGATTCGTCCGGCAGGCATCTTCGACATCGTGTCCTTTGCCGTCGTCGGCTTCGCGACGACGTCCGCGCCGGTGTTTCTCGGCGTGTTCTGGCGGGGTGGGACGGCAGCCGGCGGCATTGCGTCGCTGATTCTCGGTCCCGGAATCACGATCCTGTTTTTCCTCGAGTACATCCCGTCACAGTACACGTTCGGAATGCACTACGGATTCGTCGGCGTGATTATTGCGTACGCTATCTTCGTGACCGTGAGTCTCGCCACGTTGGGTCCTGCTGAAGACACAATCGAGGCACACACCCAGTCGTTCTGGGAGTGAGCGGAGCAAGTCTCAGATAAAGGGCCCCATCGAAATGGATTGAGGGGGAGTCCCGACCCAACAGCAAGACCGACGCCGAGACGGCCTGGATGTACTTTCTTCGGTCACTCGTCCCAGTGTCCCGCGTGCATCGGCTTCATATTCAAGCGGCGCTGGCCGTGAGAGGTACCGTCAGGACTCGCGCCACTTGTGGCCACACTCGACGCAGGTAAAGAGCCGAACCTCGTAGGAGCCACCCGGCTTTGGCAGCATCTCGTAGTAGGCCTGGTCGCTATCGCAGTCGGCCGCCGGACAGGGCTCTTGCATCGTCTCGGTGGAGCCCTGGGTCGCGTCGGCTATATCGGGTGCCCCGTCGTCTCGCTGTCCGTCTTGGGTCGTCATCGCCGCTTCTGCTTGCGAGTCCCGCGGCTCCTCGTTCGCACAGGAGCGACACACCCACATGTCGCCCTCCGTGTGCATCATCGAACCACACTCGTCACAGAAGTGCATACAACACAGGAATACACGGGTGTCGGATATATGTATCAATCTCAGATTCGTCGTGGCTGTCAGCACCCACTCGTGTGACTGTACTGCGGTACCGACTCGATGTTCGTGCTTACCCATCTGCACAGTACTCGAGTTCGAGACAGAGCCACTCGGCAATCGCTATCGCGAGTCGGCGGTGGGCTTCTGGGGTCGAGATCTGTGCGGGCTGGCCGCCGCGCTGGCCGGTGTACCAGCCGGCCTGTGAGTGGTTCATGCCCTCGATACGGCGGATTGTGTGGTCCGGCGGCAGGTTCTCGCGGTTGGCCGCGAACTGATCACGGTCGAGCACCGCGTCTCGCGTGCCGAGAATGGCTATCGCCGGCGTCTCCCCGATTGACCGGTCACAGTACGAGCCGACGAGGACGACCCCCGCGACCGTCTCGCCGTTATTTCCGGCGTACCGACACGCCATCGCACCGCCAAGGGAGTGACCCCCGACGACCCATCGGGAGACCTGCGATTCGCCTTCGATGACCGCAGTTGCTCGCCCCTGGGAGAATACCGCGAGGTTCACGCGCATCTTCGGGACGACGACTGTGACGTTCGCGCGCTCGGCAATCTGAGCCGCTGTCGGAAGGTACGCGTCGGGTGCGACCCGTCCGCCCGGGTAGAAGACGACCCCCAGTCGCTCACTGTCTCCGTCGGCGTCCGACACGACGTACCCGCCGTAGGACTCAGTCACGGTGACGTTCGCGTCCGCTCGAACGGATTCTCGAACGTCGTCGGGCGCGTGGTGGGCGAAGATGCCAAAGTACGTGTAGAACCCGACTGCGGCGAGGATGGCGATAACGGCGACAACCGCGAGAGCACGGACCGCGACGCGCCGTCGTGACCGCTCTAGGACCCACTGGCGGATGTCGTGCCGAGACGGGACCTTCATACTGTGAGTCCATGCCGGGCCACAGTATCAGTGTGTTGTCGGTCACGGAGCGTGGATACGGGACACTACGCGTTGAGCGTGTTCTGCTCGAGTGCGCGTTCGGAGCAATTGGAGACGTATCAGAAGCACACGCGCTTGGCGGCCGAACGAAGACCCTCGTCATCCATACGAAGCTGTACTCTGTTCGCATCGAGAGTTTCCGCGCGGGAGACGACACCAATCGTCCCGCGACGGCCGTCCGAGATTACCCGCGGAGAAGCTGGATAATCTCGTCGGTCACATCCGACTTCACGGCGAGAATGTATGTGCCGCCGGACTCGAAGACCGTTTCAGGGCCCGGGAACTGCCCGCCCATCTTGTCGGCGACGACGACCGACCCTCGGGGCAATGCGACCTCCTCCAGGCTCTTCCCTGTCACCGGGGCAGTCTCCGTGACGGTAATCTCGATCAGTTCGAGATCTTCAGTCACCTCCTCGATCGTTCGGACCCCGCCATCGCTCACTTTGATTACTTGGTTGGCCGCAGTATGCGCGGCCAACTCCTCCGGGTAGACGACAGCATCGACGAGTTCCCGATATTCCTCGTCGTCCCCGTGGTCGATTCGGGCGACCGTCCGAATATCCTCTGCAATCCGCTGCCCGGTCATGCAGATTCCCAGATTCGTCATCGCACCGTAGGTCGTGAGTGAGGCCAGTACGTCGCTCCGCTCGAGGTCTGCCTGCCGGAGAATGCTCGGCCGACCGCCGTCCCCGTGGATGACCGTCGCCACGTACTGATCGCTCAGGAATTCGACCCGGTCTCGGTCCTTCTCGACGATGACGACGTCGTGTCCGCGATTGGACAGTCGTTCGGCGGTGTGATACCCTACGTGACCGCCACCGACGATGACGATACGAAGATCATCATTTGTCATGTCTAGACTTGTTCTTGCCACACTACTGAGCCTTGTGATGGTGACAGTGTCTCTTGCGGTGTCATGTTGCGCGTTGTCCTTGGGCTGGATACCGCTCGCGTCGTACAGGTGCCAGGTGACCGCGAGAACAATCCGCTTGCCCTTGGTGAATCGAAACCGTCGCTGACTGAACACATCCTTGGAGACGTCACGGACCGCGTTATCGACCAGTCGTCCGAGCCACTGCTTATCGTACGCGACCACTGACCGGTGACAGCAGCGCCCCTAGACGAACCGGAACGTTTCGAGGTTCTTCGGCGCGAACGTTCGCATGTTCATCTCCTGGTAGAGCGCCGAGGAGAGTTGGTCTGTCGAGGCCTCGTCGCCGTGGACACAGAGTATCTGTTCGGGTCTCGGATTCATCGTCCGGACGAAATTCTCCAGTCCCTGCCGGTCGGCGTGGCCGGAGAAGCCGTCGACGGTTTCGACGCCCATCTGCAGGCTGACCCGCTCTGCGCGCCCGTCTTTCGTGTCGGTCATTGTGATTTCGTCCTGCCCGCGCTGAATCTGGCGACCGAGGGTGCCGTCGGCCTGATACCCGACGAACACGAGTTCGTTGTCGGCGTCTCCGCCGAGCAGTCGGAGCCACGACATCACGGGGCCGCCTTCTATCATCCCCGATGTCGTGAGGACGATTGACTGGTCTCCGTCGGCGATGTCCCGCCGCATCTCCTCGCCGCCGTCGACCTGCTCGAACTGGTCGGCCAGGAAGGGATTGTCGTCCTCGTAGAGAATCCGCTCGCGAAGCGATTCCCTGAGATAGTCCGGGTAGGCAGTGTGAATCGCGGTCGCCTCGCGAATCATCCCGTCGAGATAGACCGGCATCTCCGGGATGTCGCCGGTTCGCATCGCCTCCTCGAGGACGAGCATCAGTTCCTGTGAGCGGCCGACGGCGAAGGCCGGAATCAACACGATGCCGTCGTTGTCGTAGATGCGGTTGATGACGCGTTTGAGCTTCTTCTCGGAGTCTGCCTGGTCGGTCTGGTAGTCGTTTTGCCCGCCGTAGGTCGATTCGAGCACGAGCGACTCGACGCGTGGGAAGTCGTTGACTGCGCCGTCGAGGAGTCGGGTGTCCGTGTAGTGGATGTCCCCGGAGAAGGCGACGTTGTACCGTCCCTCGCCGATATGGAAGTGAGCCACAGCGGAGCCGAGGATGTGACCGGCGTTGTGCAGGGTCAGTTTGACGTCCGGCGCGATGTCGGTGACGTTGCCGTACTCGAGTGGAATCGTGTGTTTGAGCGCCTTCCGCACCATCTTGCTCTCGTAGGGTGGCGTCCGACCCTGTTTGGCGGCAACGTCGAGATAGTCCAGTTGAAGCAGGCCCATCAGGTCACGCGTCGGTTCGGTTGTGTAGATGGGACCGTCGTAGCCGTACTTGAACAAAATCGGGATGAGCGCGGAGTGGTCGAGGTGGGCGTGGGTCAACACGACCGCATCGAGCGAGTTCGGCCCCGCGGCCAGCGCTTCGGGTGCCTGTAGATACGGAACTTCGCCCGCCGCGCCCGGTTTGTCGCCACAGTCGATGAGGATTCGGGTTTCGGGCGTCGAGAGGATAAACGACGCGCGGCCGACCTCTCGACAGCAGCCAAGCGTCGTGAGGCGGACCCACTCGTCGTCGCTCTCGGTCGGCCGGTGGAGTCGTCGGCCGACGGTCTCCAGAATCTCGCGTCGCTCGGCGCGTTCCTGCGTGAGGAAGTTGCGGACGTTCGATACAGTCGAAGACTCCATCGGTGGCGTCCGGAGGACGTTGGGCGTCCAGCCGACGGTGGTTCGAATCTCGTCGAGCGTGTTCCCGTGCCGGCCCACGACCATCCCGGGTTTGGCCGCTTCGATGAGCACTTCGCCCACGTCCGAGTCGAACTCCAGGTCGGTGACGCCGGCCTCGTCGGGGATAATCTCTCGAATCTTGGCGTCGGCTTCACCTTTCGGGACGAGCGCATCCGGCGTCGGGCGGATTGTGAGCCGCTTCTGGAGTTTCGACGCCAGTTCAGAGACCAGTCTATCTCGCCTGGCAAACGCCTGGACGTCCGGCGTGTACACGACCAGTTCCGGTCCCTCGAAAGTGACCGACCTGATGGTGATGTCTTCCGGCGTTTCCGTCTCGATTCGTGTCTTGAGTTGTTGAAGGGTTTCGTCTGCGGTCGTCATGAACACACTCGCTGGAATATTGTCGAACGACCCGCGGCCGTGCCGGGGCTCGTTGTGATAAGACGACTAAAGGCACGACGAGCGAGAGCAAGAACCTTCGGGTCTCTTCGTGTCGCCGGGACTCTCCTACACCGGGCCGGAATCGATCTGTATCGTCCCGTCTGCGTCCCGTTCGGCCCACAGAACGATGTCACTGTGGTCTCGAACCGCCCGGAGCGTCTTGTCTGACCCTGCCGTGTAGTTGACCCCGATGACGACTCGACCCTCGTTTCCGTTTGCCTCTGCGATGTGTGCGAGGGCCCGGACGACCCGGTCTGTGGGTGCGGCGCTGAGCAGCGAGTTGAACGTCGGAATGACGATGTTGACCGGCTGTTCGTCCGGGGCAATCGCCTCGCAGACGTCTTCGACTGCGGTGGTCAACTGCAGGAGGTCGCGCGAACTCGGGATGTCTTCGAGTGCCTGGACCTGCTCTTTTATCGCCGGTGTCGGCCGGTTGGGGGTGGCATCGACGAACCCCAGCGCTGGGCGGGTCGGTGCCCGGTCGGCGAGATACGATTGCAGTTTCGTCGGGCCGACGCTGGTCGCGACGATACAGGCCGGCCGCTGGGCGGTCCCGATGCCGACCTGCAGACAGATGTCGGCGGCGACAGCGTCGTCCGGCGCTGCGACGAGGATGATTCCATCGCGCTCGACCGAGACGGGTGGCGACTCCCCGAGTGTCAGCGCCGTCGCTCGGTCGACCCAATCCTCGGTGTCGCTCATCTCGACCGACCCAGGCTGGACTCGTCGCGGGGGCTATCGAACGGCGGGTCCGTTGGTTGTTCGGGGACGCTTCGACGGTTCGTACGGGGGTGGGTAGTGTCGTATCGCATGGTTGTAAGCACTCCTCGCCGGCGACCGCCCGACGGAACTCGTCGGCGACGCGACTGGCCCCAAAAAGCAGACGGCCAGTATCGCTCCAAGACGTGCCGGGGCGCGAAAAGACGGCGAGGCGCGTGTCTATTTTATAACTAATTCGTGGAGTGAAATATGTTGTGATGGGTACGTTCCCGTCACACTCGCCGGCCGACAGAACACTCTTTGGGTGGGTGGCCGAAAGCCGGCCATGTCCAGTGCGGCCTCGCTGACCGAACCGGACGTGCTCGCTCGGACCAAAGCCCAGCTCTTTCCGGACTCGGGCGAGGACGCGTACGTCGTCGCGGACACGCAGTTTGCACAGGAGCGATGGGTCGACGACCGCCCCATCGACGCGGCGGTCAAGGCGACGCTCGCACCGTTCAACCACGTCAAGGTCGGGTCGGGCTATCCCGACCTCGTCGGCGTTCGACACCTCGGAAACGACCTGCTCGCCGTCGACCGACTCGGCGAGGACCCGCCGCTCATCGCCATCGAGGCGAAAGGCCACACCGGTCGCGGCGGAGTCGACGTCGACGTCGAACGCGGTATCGTTCAGGCTCACGACCGCCTCGACGAGGCCAACGTCGCCTACGTCACCGCGCCGACGGGCGCGATTACCCAGTCGGCACAGACGCTCGCGCGGGAACTCAACGTCGGCGTTCTCGGCGTCGGCGCCGACGACGAACTCACCGTTCTCGAACGCCCTCGTGTCGTGGGGAACCGTACCACCGGCACACCCTTCGTTTTCGAGCGGTCCCGTGTCACCGGAACCCGTTCGACCGGGGAGGCGGCCGCGATTCGCTTCCAGGCCAGCGCCCAGGGTGTCGCCGACCGGAACTTCGGGCTCAATCATCCGAAAAACTACCTCGCGGTGCCGCTTGCGGTCTTCCACGACGGGCCGACACGCGACCACGTCGCGGACCACGTCGTCGGGGCCGTCGACAGCGCGATTCGGGGAGCCGTGTTCCTCGGTCTCGTCGACGACACTTCCGGGGAGCCTCGATTGACGCGGCTGGGCGAGGAGGTCGTCCGGTTTGCCATCCGCGAACACCACGCGGTCGAGGACGCGCTCGTGGCCTTCGAGCAGTGGCGACGGTCGCGAAAGCGCTTCATCGACGTCGCGCCAGCGTGGGGCGAGATGACGCGACGGGTGGTCTTTGCCTATCCGGCGACCCAGTTGCTCGTCGAGGAACTCCAGCAGATGCACGACGACGGCATCCCGGCGCCCTCGCTCGTCGACCTCGTCGAGTGGCTCCACGTTCAGCATCCGACGTTTACCGTCGAACTGTTTTTGCGCGGTGACGACGACGTTCGGGCGCGAGCACTCACCGGCGATGGTGACCTCCGGCCGGCCGTCCTCGAAGAGGGGGCAATCTATCACTCGCCGACGGTGTTCCAGCTCAAGGCGATACTGTACCACGCCGGCATTCTCACCGAGCGCGGCGCCGAGCCGTCGAATCTGGACCCGAACAGTGACGAGTGGCGCCTGCGGGAACCGCTTCCAGCACGCCGATAGCGTTCTTGTCGGCTGTTGGCACACGCCAAGCGACCCCTATATTTGTGCACGTCCACAAAATCTGGAGACTAACAACTGTTTGTCCATCTATTTTCTATCTCCATACCTGCCCTACGCACTATCAACTCGGTAAATATATGTTTGGGCAAAATACTTAATACAATCCGAGCATACAGTAGTATCTGTGAAGGAAAAGACAACACCCGTCGAACCACGGACCGAATACGTACGTGACCGGTCGCTCGAACGTGAACCACTCGGCGGAGGTGAGAGCACAACGGGTCGATAACACCGGCGTCCCGACAGCACCCAGCCTGTGCCTGACGTCCTCAGTTCACTCGTCCCTCATCAGGGCACACCTTTTGCGCAGCCGTTTTCCAGTCCTTTTCGTTCGCTGTTCCTAGCGTGTCTCGCAATGTTCTGTCCGGCGTGTCGACTGTCGTCTAACGACGCTGGCCGCCAGCGCCACACAGGAGTACTCACTCGCGTGCGTTCGCGCCCATCCGCCGGATGACATCGACGAGTTGGCCGAGGCCCGCTCGAACGTCGTCCTCTCTGAGCGCGCCCAAGAGTCTGAAAAGCCCGACCGGCTCTGGCTCTTCGTCCTCACGGAACGCGCCGAGCCCGGCGTCGACGGCGTCGACCACCTCGGGGTCGCCGACGGTCGCACCCAGCGCCAGCGCGTGGCCCAGCCCCTGTCCCATCTCGTAGGGGTCGACGTCAGACGTCTCGTGGGCGTCGGCAAAGCCAGCCAGTACCATCCGGAAATCTGCAATCGGGCTCCGGGCGTCGGACGCGGCCGTCCGCAGTTCCGGCACCAGGTCCTCCAGGAGTCCGTGACTCGCCTCCAGCAGGTCGAGCAGTTCGATGAACGTCTCCGTGTTCTCGCCGAGTTTGCGGAGCAGTACCAGCGTCTCCTCGCGTTCGAGAGCCAGCCTGAGCTGTGCCATCGGGTGGCGGGCCTCGGACGCTGCCGCCTGCAGTTCCGGTGCCAGGTCTTCGGCGAGGTTCTTGCTCGCGGCGGCGAACTCGAGGAGTTCGGCGAGGTCATCGGCGTTGTGACCGACAGCTTCGAGCAGGTCGCGCGTCTCCTCGCGTTCGAGCGCGAGTCGCAGGTCCGCGAGTGGCTCCCGGATGTCGGTCGCCGCCTCACGGGCCTCCGGCGCGAGGTCGTCACCGAGCCGTTTGGCGACGACGACCAGCTCGACGAGCTCTCGGAGGTCGTCGGCGTTGGCCTCGACCGACGCCACCAGTTCGCGCGTCTCCGGGTCGAGGTCGGCCACGGCCGGTCCGTCGGTCGGCGTGTCGTCTGTCTCGGACATGTCAGGGCACCGGGTCGTAGCCGCGCATCCACATGTTCCAGTACATCGGCGGGATAACGTTGACGTCGAGCACCCAGTTCGAGCGCGTCTCGACGGGCGCCGCAATCGGGTCCTCGTAGTCGAACTCGGCGATCATCGCCTTCCCCTCCTCGGTGAGCAGTGGACAGGCCGTGTAGCCGTCGTACTCCGCCGAGAGCGGTCTTCCCGACAGTGCCGCATCAAGGTTGTTCACCAGTACGTGGACCTGCTTGCGCACGGCCGAGGCCGTCCGCGACGTCGGCAGGTTCGTGTTGTCCCCGATTGCGAACACGTCGTCGTAGTCGTCGTGCTGGAGCGTGTGCTTGTCGACGGTGACGTACTCGCCGTCGCCGGTCAGCGGCGAGTGCTCGACCAGCGCCTTGCGGCCGTACTGTGGGGGAACGGGTGCGTAGAGGTCGTACTCGACTTCGCGTCCGTCACTCGCGATGACGCGGTCCTCTCCGTAGGCGATTTCCGAGACCTCGAACTCCGGCAGGAACTCGATGTCCCGCTCGGCCCAGATTTCCTCGACTTTGCCGTTGTAGTGGGCCTTCGGCGACGGTGGCGTCCCGAACGGCGTCGGTGCCGGTTTGCCGACGGCGATGTCCACGTCGTCCCGGATGCCGATATCTCGGAAGTAGTCGTCCGCGAGCATCGCCATCTTCAGCGGCGCACCGCCGCACTTGATGGGTGTCTCGGGGACGGTGACGAGGAACTGCCCGCCGTCGAAGTCCCTGATGGCGTCCCGGAGGCCGACCGCCGCGTCGTAGTGATAGAACGGGTAGACAGAATCCGTCTCTTCCCACGCCGCTTTCATCCCCGGGACCGCCTCCGGTGCGAGCCGGTTCCCGAGTGCGGTTATCAGGTAGTCGTACTCCAGCGAGTTGGCGTCGGTCGACACCGTCCGAGCGTCGGGGTCGATGCCCTCGACGCGAGCCTGCACGAACTCGACGTCCGTTCTGAGCAGCGACTCTACCGGCCGGTGCTGGGCCTCCGCCTCCATGTGCCCGAACGGAATGAGATAGTACGAGGGCTGGTAGTGGTGGTCGGGGCTCTCGTCGACGACCGTTATCTCGACGTCGTGGTCGAGTTTCCGGTCGAGCATGTTCGCTGCCATCGTTCCGCCTGCGCCTGCGCCCAGAACGAGTATCTGTGTTGGCCTCACAGTGTTGCGTTTACAACACAATATACAAAAAACTTCAGGTCACACGTTCCTACTTTAGGGAGTCGCTGCTGTCGGACTTTTTCGGCTAATCATCGGTCAATCAGGGCCACTACCACGACAAATGAAAATTCTGGTGTAGTTGTCTAAAGCCCCTAACTTCAGTCAATTCGAGGTCTGTGGTCCTGCTAGCCGTGGCGGTAAAATCGACGTTTTCGGTGGCTATTTTCTCATCTGAACGAGGACGGACTGTCCCCTCAACTCGAGGCTCTCTGACTACTGGTCTTGCAATAAAAATGAACTACTTCCGCGTACCTTTCCACCCGGATGTCCAGATACAGTTCCCGAAAGCCAGGACACGTGGGTCAGAGCCCCGTCGAACGACTCTTCAGGGGGTCGATTCTCAGTCGGTGGGAAGGTCTGCGACCAGTTATACCGGGACTGGTCGTATCTCTAGGTCGAGGCAGTGAGCCTCGTGGAGGGTCCACAATGGCAATACACACCACTGACGACGAGTCGCGGCGAGCGCCGGACAGGGCGACTCCGAAAGGCGGTGCAGACGGGCTGGCCGCGGAGGTCGTCGACGACGGCGACGGGCCAGCGGAGTGTACGCTCTACTCGACCGGTGTCGACGACATGACGCTGATGACTCACTGGATAACTGCACGAGGAGACGCCTTCGTGAACCTCGACTCGATGCGGTAATTCTCGCAGCCAGTCGAGCGAGTGTTGACATTTCGCACGCTCGGCCTGGACCGTCTTTGTTGTCACAGGGCAGTGAAATAGCGGCCGTGAAAGCCAAACGGCTCGGCGTGGGGGAGCCACGCCCGGGCCAGCAGTTCGAGCGTCGCCGCGTCGAAGACGAGGAGCATCGTCTGCCCACGGTCGGTATCGAGTGCCGTCGCCAGCACGACGCCGTCGTCCTCGGACTCGGCGCCCGGTCGCTGGACCGGAATCGGCTCTTCGACGTAGACACCGCGTTCCCACCACTCGCGGGCGACGGTCTCCTGGCAGTCGACTTTGACCAGTCCGTTCGCGCCCTCGCGGTCGGTCGCCTGGCCGTACGCGTAGCGGTGCTCCCGGCCGACGACCGGGCGGGCGACGCGGGGCAGTTCCATCCCGCCGTCGTACAGCCGCGACCGCTCGACGTTCCCGTCCAGACTGATGCGATACCGGGTCAGGGCGGCGTCGGGGACAGCGGGAAAGCCCTCGTCGAGGTCGGCCAGCGACATCGCGTCGACGATGCTCGCGTCGGGGAACTCGACTAAATCGAGGACGATGCCGTCGTCGTCGGTGTAGGCGTTGACGTGATGGAACGTGAACGCGGCGTCGACGACGGGGTCGGCGACCAGCCCGCCGGTGTCGCGGTCGACGACGAGGATGCGCGTCCCCTGGGCTGGCCGCCAGTCCAGCAGGTCGGTCACCCCTTCGTTCCACGGCGCAAGCGCACGCCAGACCGAGAGCACCAGCGGCGACTCGACGAGCACGACGTGTGTGTCGGTGACACTACAGTCGTGGATGTATGCCGGACCGCGGGCGTCGACGGTCGTGATGAGCTCGCGTGTGCGACTCCCCTGTGGAACGCGGTAGATGTGATACTGTGGGGAGAGCCCGAACTCGGTGGTGAAGCCGACCCACTCCTCGCGGGAGGGGTCGTCGACGAGGTGGGCCGCAGTGATGTGTTCGGTGAGGTCGTCATCGAAGGTAAACTCCCCGTGGGTCGCCAGCGTCTCGGGGTCGAACGCGACGCGGCGGGGGGCCTCGGTGAGCGCGACGTACTCCCCGTCGAAGCGGGCGACGTGGACGTTGGCGTTGTCGGTCGGCGTCGGCGGACCCAGCGAGCGGAGCCACGACAGTACCCGTCGCCACCCGCCCGCGTCGGTGCCGAACTGCCCCGAGAGGTCGCCGGCCTGGGCGTCGGCGTAGGCCTCTGTCCGGAGAAAGCGGTTCGTGTACCTGACCGTGCCGTCCTCGAAACTGTACCGACGGAGCATCGCCAGCCCGTCGAACCAGTGGTTGACCCGCTCGCCACCGCTCTCGAAGTAGCCGGGCCCGTTCCTGAGGAGCGTCCCCGAGAGCCACGCCGGGATGGTCCCCTCGACTGGGACCGCCTCGTCGCTGAACTCGGTCTGTACGGAGTGAAATCCTGCGGTGTGGGAGTCTGCCATGGGTGCTGGTGGGTGGCGCTCGGGCATGAAACCTCGTCACATGGGACCTGCCCCCGGCCACGGGCTTAACCGACCGCAGTCCCAACGGACTCGTATGACCGACGCCGACACTGGGGAGACCGTCACGGTGTACTCCGATTACGTCTGTCCGTTCTGCTATCTCGGCCGGGAGTCGCTCCGGCGGTACCAAGACGAGCGCGAGACGGACCTCGAAATCGAGTGGCACCCGTTCGATTTGCGGGCCGGCCAGCGCAACGCCGACGACAGCATCGACCACTCCGTCGACGACGGCAAAGACGACGACTACTACGAGCAGGCAAAGGAGAACGTCCGTCGCCTCCAGGAGAAATACGACGTCGAGATGGACCTCGACGTCGCGCGGGACATCGACTCCCTGCCCGCCCAGATCGTCTCCTATCACATCAAAGAGACACACGACTACGAGACGTGGCTCGCGTTCGACGAAGCACTGTTCGCGGCCCTCTGGCAGGACGGGCGGGACATCGGCGACCGGGACGTTCTCCGAGACGTCGCCGAGGACGCGGGTGTCGACCCCGACGTGGTCGAGACGGCACTCGCCGACGACCGACTGCGTGCGGAGGTCCACGACCTGTTCGACCGGGCACGCCGCGAGGGTGTCACTGGCGTCCCGACCTTCGCCTACGAGGGGTATGCCGCCCGCGGTGCAGTCCCGCCAGAACAGCTAGAACGGCTCGTCGAGGGCGCCTAGTCGGCCAGCGACAGCGTCACGGCCTCGTCCGTTCCCTCATTCGACGCTGATGTCACCGTCGGCGGTGACTGTCACGTCGTGGCCTTCGACGTCGAAGGTCAGGTCGTCGTCTTCGCCCTCGAGGACCCCACGGAGGGCCGTCAGGTCGACGTACGACTCGATGGTGTCGATGTCTGACTCCTCTAGGGCCGTTGCCTCGGTGAGCGCGTCGGTGATGGCCGTCCGTACTGGCTTCGGGCTCACCCACTCCTCGTCTGTCTCCGCACGCATGACGTACACCTCTCCGTCCTCGGAACTCATACGTCCGGGTGTACTGTAGCTCCTTATATAGTGGCACCGGGCAGTTTCAGAGCCTGAAACCACTCCCCCGGTGACCCGAAGGTCATCCGCCTGTGGTCAGTCGATGTGCTCTCCCTGGTAGGACCCCTCGTAGGTCCCCTCGTGGGCGGCATCGGCGAGCACGAGCTGGGCGATGCGGGCGCCCGGTTCGAGTTCTATCGGGTGGTGGACTTCGAGCAGTCCCTCGCCGCGGCCTTCGTAGCCGGCGTCCCACACGGCCGTATCGAGCATACAGGAGTTTCGCAACAGCGACGAGCGCGGGTACAGAAAGCCGATGTGGTCGTCCGGGATGACGACGCGTTCGGCGTACCGGACCACGTAGCCACCGGGGTCGAGACAGAACAGTCCGTCCTCGGTGTCGAGTTCGCGGCGCTCACCGATGGTCTTGTCGCCGCGTTCGATGCGACCAGCCCCGACCTGTTCGAAGACGGTATCGAGAGTGAGGTCGACACCGTTTGGCTGGACCTGACTGTCGCGCAAATCTTCGAGGTGGCTGGCGACGAAGCGACCGCTCTTGAACATAGCCCACTCCACGGCACCGGCTGAAAAAAGTCGTCCGGTCCAGGCCACTCATACGGATTGCTGTAACTGTACGTGTTTAGCCCCGATGAATTTCGCCACTATCTCGTAACAGGCGACCAATCGGGGCGATATGTACCCTCAACAAGGGCTAATTGAATTTCTCCAGGGATGGTCTCCGCTCGGAGACCATCCCGGTAGCCCTGCTGAGGTAACGCTGAGGTGGTCATAGTGGATTGGGATGACCTCAGCAAAGACGAACTTCTCTCACGGTTTCTCCAGATGGAAGAGCGAATTGACGAGCTGGAGGAGAAACTTGAGCAAAAGGACGAACGAATCGAAGAGCAGCAAGAGCGAATCGAAGAACTCGAAACACGCCTTCGCAAATACGAGAATCCACATACACCACCGAGTAAGCGACGGTCGGGGACTGACGAGTCCCCGACCTCGCAAGACGACGAAGACGACGATGTCAGAACTGATGGCGGCACTCCGGACGAAAGGACGGTCACGACCCGGAGTGGCGCTCTACAGCTGATCCAGACGAAGAAGTTGAGGTCACCTGTGACTGTTGTCCAGAGTGTGGCCAACACTTCGACGAGTCGGTGGGCGTCAGCCCCCGACTCGTCGAGGAGATTCCGGACCCACAGCCACCAGAAGTCACGCAATACAACCGCCACTGCTACCAGTGCGACTCCTGTGGGACTGAGACAGTCGCTACACACACCCGACTGCCCGATGAGGGGCAGTTCGGGGTGAACGTTATCGCCCAATCAGCACTGTCGAGGTATGATTATCGCTTCCCCTATCGGAAGATTGCAGACCGTTTCGACCAGTTGCATGGACTGGAGTTGTCGGGCGCGTCCGCATGGCACGCGACCGAGCGCGCTGGCGCGCCGGTCGCTGTGAATACAACCAGATTCGCCGTCAGATCCAGCAGGCTGACGTTGTTCATGTCGATGAGACAGGAATCAAGCGTGACGGCGAGCAGGCCTGGATCTGGACGTTCACCACCGAGAGCCACACGCTGTACGCAGTTAGAGAGAGTCGTGGGAGCGATGTTCCCGCGGAAGTCCTCGGCGAGGACTTCGCGGGAACGGTCATCTGTGATGGATGGACGGCCTATCCAGCCTTCAGCGACAACTTACAGCGGTGTTGGGCACATATTCTGCGAGAGGCTGAAGATGTCGCTGAGAAGCAGCCAGAAGGCAAACCGATCTACGACTCTCTCAAGCAGTTGTACGTCGCTCTCCAGACTCGGCTGGAGAGCGACTTGACCATTCGTGAGCGAGCTGAACTACAGCGCGTAGCACGTAGAGAGGTTGAGTCGTTGATTGAGCGGTCAGTTCCCGACGGACCAGTGGCAACACTGCTCGGAAAGATAGAAGGTGGCCTCGACCACTGGCTCACCTTCGTCGGTGAGCCAGCGGTCTCTCCGACAAACAACGCCGCCGAAAACGCGCTCCGTGAACCGGTGGTCCTACGGAAACTTATCGGAACGCTCCGGAACGATCGCGGAATGTTCGTTCATGAGACGCTGCTGTCCCTGCTGGCGACGTGGCGCCAGCAGGGACGCAATCCCTACGACGAACTCAAGCGAGTTTCCCGAGACAACGAGATGATTTCACGGACTCAGGCTGTGCCGGCCGTTGAATCCTCGGGGTAAACACGTACCTGTAACTTTTTACCGGGACAACCGCACGTAATCGTGCAGTCGATCCGGTACGGGCTTACAGCAATCCGTATCAGACTGTGAGACTGGGTTCCGGTCTGGGACTGTGAATATTGCCAGTCGCAGCCAGACGAACAACATGATTTATGTCTACGGATGGTCCACCCTAGGACGCTATGGGACAGACACTTACCGAGAAGATTCTCGATGACCACCTCGTCGAGGGCGAACTCACGCCCGGCGAGGAGATCGGCATCGAGATCGACCAGGTACTCACACAGGACACGACTGGAACACTGGTCTGGCTGCAGTTCGAGGCACTCGGCCTCGACGAAGTCCAGACCGAACTCGCAGCGCAGTACTGCGACCACCAGACCTATCAGTTCGACTTTAAGAACACGGACGACCACCGATTCCTGCGATCTGCGGCCGGCAAGTTCGGCGCCTACTTCTCGCGGCCCGGTAACGGTATCTGCCACAACGTCCACAAGGAGAACTTCGCCGCCCCCGGCAAGACGCTCCTTGGCTCTGACTCACACACGCCGACGCCCGGCGGTATGGGCGAACTCGCAATCGGTTCCGGTGGCCTTGACGTGGCCGTCGCCATGGGTGGCGGCGCCTACTACGTCGAGATGCCGGAAGTCGTCAACGTGCGCCTCGAGGGCGAACTGCCCGCGTGGGCCACCGCGAAGGACGTCATCTTGGAGATGCTCCGTCGTCTCTCCGTGAAGGGCGGCGTCGGCAAAATCTTCGAGTACACCGGCCCCGGTGTCGAGACCCTCTCCGTTCCGGAGCGGACCACCATCACCAACATGGGGACGGAACTCGGTGCGACCTCCTCTATCTTCCCGACCGACGAGAAGACCGAGGACTACCTCTCGAAACTCGGCCGCGAGGACGAGTACGTCGAACTCCAGCCCGACGACGACGCCGAGTACGCCGACCAGATCACCATCGACCTCTCGGAGATCGAGCCGCTCATCGCGTGCCCGAGCATGCCCGACAAGGTCGTCCCCGTCCGCGAGGCCGCTGGCGAGGACGTCGAGCAGGTCATGATCGGCTCCTGTACGAACGGTGGCTACCCGGACATCCTCCCGGCCGCGAAGATGCTGGAAGGCCGCGAAGTCGACATGAAAACGGAGATGATTATCGCACCCGCCTCCAAGCAGGCCTCCGAGATTCTGGCCCGTCAGGGCTGGACGGCCGAGCTGATGGCTGCCGGTGTGAACTTCTCCGAAGCGACCTGCGGTGCCTGTATCGGTATCGGCCACGTGCCCGGTTCCGATTCGGTCAGCCTCCGGACGTTCAACCGGAACTTCGAGGGTCGCTCCGGCATCGAGGACGACAACGTCTACCTCTGCTCGCCGGAAGTCGCCACCGCGGCGGCCATCAAGGGCGAAATCGTCGACCCGCGTGACCTCGCCGACGAACTCGGCGACCTCGAGGACCCCGGCTTCGAACTCCCCGAGACCTTCGACGGCTCGAAGACCGACATCATCGAGCCCGAGGAAGCCGTCGACGACGAACTCGTCAAAGGGCCCAACATCGGCGACGTGCCGCTGAAGGACCCCCTCGACGCCCACCTCGAAGGCGAGACCCTCCTCAAGATGGAGGACAACATCACGACCGACCACATCATCCCTGCGACCCAGGACATCCTGATGTACCGGTCGAACATCCCGAAACTCTCCGAGTTCACGCTCTCGCGTGTCGACGACACGTTCGCACAGCGTGCCCTCGACAGTGACGGTGGCTTCCTCGTCGCCGGCGAGAACTACGGCCAGGGCTCCTCGCGTGAACACGCGGCCCTGTGCCCGATGTACCTCGGTATCGAGGGCGTCCTCGCACAGAGCTTCGCCCGCATCCACAAGGCGAACCTGTTCAACTTCGGTCTGCTCCCCCTCGAAATCGACGAGGAGGACTACGAGAAGATCGAGCAGGGCGACGACATCGAAATCGTCGACGACGTCGCCGAGGCTGTCCGCTCCGGTCAGGAAGAGTTCACAGTCCGCGTGAACGACGACTGGGAACTGACGGGCCACCTCGACGCGTCCGAGCGTGAGCGCGAAATCCTCGCCGACGGTGGCAAGCTCACCCACGTCAAGCAGAAACACGACGAGGGTGGCGCGGCACCCGCAGACGACTAGCGAGATTCGAGCGACGCGAGCCTCACACTACCTTTCTCCGTTTTTTCAGGTCGGGTAGTCCCGACTCTCGGTCTCACAGCCAGTCGCTCGCCGATGGCGACGAACGCGATGGCTGCGCCGGCCGCCCACATGAGACCTACGACGATAGCGAGTGGCACGGCGACGACGACGCCGACGATGGTGAGCGCCAACACGACCACGACCAGGATGAGGGAGACCAGGACGAGCAGGCCGTAGATGAACGACCCGATTGCGTCGTCGGCGATGCGGTCGACCAACCGCTCGGTGTACGCCGGTGTGAGCGCAATCAGGATGCCACCGACGAGCAGCGTCGAGAGAAACGCACTGACGGCACTGCCGCCGAGGCCGACTCCCGGGTCCACATCCGGTGTGCGCGACACGACCGACTGGACGACGATACCAGCCTCGAAGAGGGCTGTGAGACCTATCATACCTATACCTCTCAGCCAGACAATAAAACTGCGCTGCTCAGTGTGTCGTTCTTTCCCGCTCTCACGCTGGTTTCTCTCTTCGCAGCGACTCTCGCCAACGAGCCGACCCGAGCCGCTGGCAGTAGATTTTTGCGTGCCTGGTCGTAACGCTCTCACAGTGAACCGACGTACGTTTCTCGCTGCGATGGCCACGGGTGTCGGCGGCGGACTGGCCGGCTGTTCCGGGGGTGGGTCCGGTGGCCCGTCGGGCGACGGCACCGTCTCCGGGGCCGGAAGTGCCCCCTTCGAACACCCGGGTACGCTCTCGACGACCTTCGTCGCCAACGGCGAGTACCCCACCGACGACGACCCGGCGGACGGTCGGCCCCCGGCGTTTGCCGACCAGCCACCGCGTCCGGACGTCGACACCGACTCGTTCGACACGCTCGATGTCAACGGCGAGACGGTCAAACTCGCGCCCATCGACGTCGTCGAGCAGTGGTATCGCCGCGGTGACATCCGGGTGGTCGACTCGCGCGGACTCGAACAGTACGAACGGGCCCACGTCTACGGTGCCGTGCTCTCGTCGGCCCAGCCCAACTCCAAGGGCGGCGGCATCGAGGGGTGGCGGTTCGACGACCGCGTCGTGACCTACTGTGGCTGTCCCCACCACCTCTCCTCGATTCGGGCGGCCGGCCTCCAGAAAGTGGGATTCTCCGATGTCTACGCCCTCGACGAGGGATTCATCGGGCAGGAGGATAGCTGGTACGAGCGGAGCCATCCGATGGCCGGGACCGCATTCGATACCAGTTCGCAGGCGAGCGTCCAGGAGTGGTCGATTGCCGGTACGGTCGACGCCCAGCACGCCGGCGAGTACGTCTGGGCGACCGTCGACCGTCAGTACGAGGCCGCTCCGGTCCAGTCCGACGGGAGCTACCAACTCCATCTTCACTTTGCTGGCGTCTCGCCGGACACGCCGGTCCGCCTCCAGACGCCGACCGACACCGTCGAACGCCCGCTCGGCGAGGTCGGCTCGCGCGTCTGAGCGAGGACCTTTATTCTGCGAGTGTGACTACCGGGTATGGACCAGCGCGTCTCCGAGCACGCCGAAACGTTGGTCGACTGGAGCGCACGCATCGACTCCGGCGACGACGTCGTCGTTCGCGTCGGCGAAGGCGCACACGAGTTGGGCGTCGCCGTCGCCGAGACACTCGGCGAGCGCGGCGCGAACCTGCTTGCCTGCTACGACAGCGACGAGCTCACCCGTGCCTATCTCCGTGCCCATGACGGCAATTTCGATTCAGACCCCGCTTACGAACGCGAAATGTACGAGCGTGCTGACAGCGTTCTCTCGTTGCGCGGGACGCGCAACACGAGCGCGACTGCGGACGTGCCGGATGAACGGACGCAGGCGTACGCGAAAGCGCGCGAGGAGATTCGGGAGGCCCGCCTTGACACCGACTGGGTCTCGACAGTCCACCCGACCCGAGCGATGGCCCAGCAGGCCGGGATGAGCGTCGAAGCCTACCGCGATTTCGTCTACGACGCCATCCTCCGCGACTGGGAGTCCCTTTCCGAGGAGATGGCACAACTGAAGCGGATTCTCGACGAGGGCAGCGAGGTCCGCATCCGCAAGGCGGGTGACGCGACGGACCTCACACTCTTTATCGATGGTCGGACGGCGGTCAACTCCACGGCCAGCGTCGCCGACGACTCGCACAACCTCCCCAGTGGCGAAGTGTTCACCGCGCCCTACGACACCGCCGGGCAGGTGGTCTTCGACGTGCCGATGACGATTCAGGGAACGCAGGTCGAGGACGTCCGCCTCGTGTTCAAAGACGGCGTCGTCGTCGACTGGGAAGCCGCCACCGGGGCAGATGTCATCGAGTCGGTCCTCGAAACCGACGGCGGCGCAACGCAACTGGGCGAACTCGGCATCGGGATGAACCGCGGTATCGACCGGCCGACCGGGCAGATTCTCTTCGACGAGAAGATGGCCGGCACGGTCCACCTGGCGCTCGGGCGGGCCTACGACGCCTGTCTGCCCGACGGCGAGAGCGGTAACGACAGCGCCGTCCACGTCGACCTCATCACCGAGATGCGAACCGAGGGGACGACAATCGAGGTCGACGGCGAGGTAATCCAGCAGGACGGCGTGTTTCGGTGGGAGTAGAGAGATGGGTGGAGACGACACCGAGTCGGGACTGGCAGACGACACATCACTGGCGGAGCGCCGCCTCCAGGCGAAACTCGACGCCGGGACCATCACCGAGGACGAGTACGCTCGCCTGACGGCACTGCGCTTTGGCAAGGACCCGTCGGCGTTTTCGTTTGCTGACGCCGCCGAGTTCTTCGGGTTGACCCAGGAGGAACTTCGCGAGGAGATGGCATGGCTGAGCGGTGACGGGTCCTGACGCGCGCGCTCGGACCTCTACAGTGGTCTATTGATGACCGTATAGTGGTCATAGCGACGCTTTTGCGGTAACCGCGCGACCGCTGTGGTGATGGACTACGACGCCATCATCTTCGACAACGACGGGGTGCTGGTGACGCCGACAGACCGTCGCCTCTGGCATCGAGCGAGTCAACTCGCCTTCCACGACCTCGGCGTCACCGACGTCGCCGACACCCACCTCGACCGGCTGGATGGCTACAGTCTGTCTGGCCTCGTTCGAACATGCGAACGCTACGGCGTCAACAGCGACGAGTTCTGGCAGCGCCGGGAGGCCCACGCCGCCCGCGCACAGCGCCACGAAATACGGGCCGGTCGCAAACACGCCTACGACGACGTCGATATCTTGCAGGGTATCGACCCTTCTGTCGGTATCGTCAGCAACAATCAACAGGAGACCATCGACTTTCTCGTCGACCACTTCGGTTTCGACGATGCCGTCGAGACACAGTACGGCCGGGAACCGTCGCTGGACGGGCTCGTGCGGATGAAGCCAAACTCCCATTACCTGCACCGGGCTATCCGCGACCCCGATGCGACCAATCCGCTCTACGTCGGCGACAGCGGCGTCGACATGGCTGCGGCCGCCGACCTCGGTATCGACTCTGCGTTCGTCCGCCGGCCCCACCGGACGAATTACGACCCGCGACCGACTGCGACCTACGAACTCTCCTCGCTGGCTGACCTTCGTACTGTCTGCCGGACGGTAGTTGCGTGAGCGACTCCCGGTTCGAAGGGTCCCCTTCCCTGCGGCGTGCTGAGCCTACGCCACCCGGTCCTGGAAATCGCTGGTCACCTCGAACACCTCCTGTCGGCGCCGGCCGTGCATCATGTAGTGGTCGACGCCGGCCAGTTCGACGTACTCGCTGTCGGGGTGGGTGAGCCGGTCGAAACACGCAAGCGACCCCTGGCGGTCGGCAATCTCGTCGTCGCTGCCGTAGAAGACCATCGTCGGCACGTCGATATCCGCGGGGTTCCAGACCGGGTCGCCCGCCGTCGAGTCTGCCCAGTCGGCGATGCCACCCGCTTGCACTTTGAACCGGTCCTCGTCGATGCCCTGCGTCGATTCGACCTGTGAGCGCCAGATGGCGTCGAAGACGTGTTCGGGGTGGTCCGAACGCGCACGCACCGTCTCGCGGTCCTGTTCGAACCAGCCCACGTCGTAGTCGTCGATACCGAGCGCCCCGAGTGCAGTCTGGAAGTCGTAGGCCGGTTCGTACACCGGCGCACAGTGGACCAGTGAGTCGACGTACGCGCCCGCGCGTGCGAGATAGTGCCCCGTCGTGTGTGACCCCCAGGAGACGCCGACCAGATGGACGGTGTCGAAGTCCTCGCGGAGCCAGTCGACGACCGTTCCGATGTCGCTTGCGGCGTCTGCGGCGCGGTTTGGCGGGCCGTTGGCTTCCGGTGGCTCGTCCATCTCCGGGAGGGGGTCGCTGTCGCCGTAGCCCCGCTGGTCCATCGCAAAGGCCGCCCGCCCGTGGTCGGACGCGCCGTGGACCCACGAGTAGGAGGTGTCGTCTGCGACGGGCGTGACAAAGAGTCCGCGAGCGTTCGTGATGATGCCGTGAACGAACAGGACCGCCTCGGTTGCGTCGTCTGGGGCCCGCTCCCAGACGTTGAGTGTCGCGCCGTCAGGGGTTGTGACAGCTCGCTGGGTGAGTTCCATGGGCGGTCCTCTCGTGCCAGTCGCAAATATCGTGGGGGTAACTCTCACGCTCTTTCGCGCGCCCCACGTTTTAGCTAATTTCAGGCGCTAAGCCCCCTCCCTCAAGGAGCACCGCAGTCCGCGCCAGCGGACAAGGAGCGCAGTAGGGAGGGGATACAGCGCCGTCATCGTCTTCCATACATTGTTCTATTCCCGGCCCACAGGCGCACGTAATCCAAGCATACATTAAGCATCAAACGTATAGTATGCATACGGTGAAACGGAAGACAATCACCATCCGAGAAGACCAAGAAGAATGGATTCAGGAAAACCACCTGAATCTATCCTCGTTCGTCCAAGAACAACTGGATGAACTTATCGAAGAACGCGACTCATAGCCTATGAACTACAACTACAGGTATCGCCTCAGGCCGACCGAAAGCCAGCGTGAGACGCTGGACTACCACCGCGATACCTGTCGCCAACTCTATAACCACGCCCTGTACCGCTTCAACCAGATTCCCGAAGACGAGGGCACCGTCAAACAGCGTGTCCGGAAAATCCGTGACGAGCTTCCCGACCTCAAAGACTGGTGGGACGCACTCACCGACATCTACTCGAAAGTGCTTCAGCCCACCGTCATGCGGATTGCGAAGAATATCAACGCACTCGGGAAACTCAAAGAACAGGGCTACAAGGTTGGTGAACTCCGATGGAAATCACCACGCGAGTTTCGCAGTTTCACCTACAACCAGTCTGGCTTCGAACTCGACAAGAAGGGTGGCCAGACCGTGTTGTCGCTGTCGAAACTCGCAGACATTCCCATCGAACTGCACCGACCGCTGCCCGAGGACGCCACCGTCAAAGAAGTCACGCTCAAAAAAGAGAAAACTGGCGAGTGGTTCGCCATCTTCGGCATCGAGATGGACACAGAACCGCCAGCGAAGCCACCGCTGGAGGAGATCGACGCCGAGGAGATGGTCGGCATCGACGTGGGCATTCTGAAGTATGCCCATGATACTGACGGGACGGCAGTCGAATCACTCCACCTCTCGGAAGAACGCGACAGGCTCGAACGAGAGCAACGGAAGTTCTCGCGCAAAGAGTACGAGTCGAACAACTGGGAGAAGCAACGACAGACGGTAGCAGAGTGTCATCTCGACATTAAGCGCAAGCGGCGTGATTTCCTGCACAAACTCTCGGCATACTACGCCCGAGAGTACGAACTGGTCGCCGTCGAAGACCTCAACGTGAAAGCCATGCTGGAATCGCCGGGTAACAGCCGCAACACGGCGTCGGCGGCGTGGAACACATTCACCGATATGCTCGAAACGAAGTGCGAGCGGGAAGGCACGCACTTCGTGGAAGTTGAACCCGACGGCACCACCAAAGAGTGCGCTCAGTGTGGCGTCGAAACCGACAAACCGCTGTGGGTGCGTGAACACTCCTGTCCAGCCTGTGGTTTCGAGGCGGACAGAGACGCAAACGCAGCGTGGAATATCCTTTCTCTCGGACTTTCCAAACTAGGAGTGGGTCACTCCGAAGAAACGCCTGTGGAGACTGCGCTCCCTGTGGGTACCTCCCCGGTTCCTGCAAAGCGCGTCGTGGAAGCAGGAAGCCCCACCCTCAGCGAGCGCGTCAGCGCGAGCAGGGTGGGGTAGTTCACTCGCTGGCTGTCGGATGGCCACACATGGACTACACCCAGTTCGTCGAGGGTATCGTCCACGAACCGACACAGACCGAGGGGCGGGGCCTCGATTTGACCGTCGCCGAGGTGTCCGAGATAGCCGAGCCTGGACGGGTCGATTTCGGTGGCGGCGAACTCGAACCGGCCGAGACGATGCCGGTCCCGGGTGAGAAACGGAACCCGGACGACGACTACGAGTGGTGGCACCTCGACGCCGGGCAGTATCTCCTCGAATACAACGAGTTCGTCCCGGAGACAGCGATGACGTTCACGCTCCAGACTCGGGACGAACTGCTCGCTCGGGGTGCGTTCCACCCGACGCTTACAGTCACTGAACTGCCCCGCGTTCCACTTTCCGTCGGTGGGGCGGGTATCCGACTCAAAGAGAACGCGCGTGTGTCGACGATAGTGGCGGCCGAGTCGGTGTGAGTTTTTTTTGTCTCTATTCGGGGTCGCCGGGCCAGGGGATGTCCGACCAGACGACGACGGCCGCGAGGACGTAGGCGACGGCGGCTATCACCAACAGTCCGCCGCTCCACTGCCAGCCTGTGGACCCGTCGAAATCAGTCAGCATCGCGGCGGTGAAGCCGATAGCCAGAAAGAACAGGTACGTCGTGACGAGGTGGCGCCAGAGGTTACCCCAGGGTGGGGCGTGGAGGGCATCGTGCATGCGGATGAGTGTGCCACCCCGGTCAATAGGCGTTGGGGTCACGGCGAGTGGAAACAGGTGGGCTTTTTAGGCCAGACCGGTTTCAGGTGGACAATGGCAGAATTCACCGTCGCCGTCTCCAACCCGGAGGACGGCATGACCTACCAGGTAGATGCCTCGGACCAGGACGCAAACCGCTTTATCGGCAAGGAAATCGGCGAAGACGTCGACGGCAGCGCCGTCGGACTCTCGGGGTACACCCTCGAAATCACCGGTGGCTCGGACGACGCCGGGCGACCGATGCGCGAAGACGTGCTCGGCCCGGACCTCAAGAACGTCCTGCTCACGGGCGGCACCGGCTACAAGCCCCAGACCGACGGCGAGCGAAAGCGTGTGACCGTCCGCGGGCGCGAAATCAGCGACAACACGCGCCAGATCAACGCCAAAATCACCGAAAGCGGTGACGACTCGGTCGCGGACCTGCTCACCGAGGAGTGAGCGACCGCGTTCCCTCTGACCACGAAGCGGTCCCCAGCCATCGGACCCATCGCAAGCAGGTCGGCCGAACCGGCCGCCCGCGAATCCCACTGCCCGACGCCCTCGACGTGACTGTGGGAGACGTGATACGCCTCTCGTTTGGTGGTGACACGTACCACGCGCAGGTGACCGACTCGCTTGACGGTGGTCACGAGGTTCGTGGTGCGTTTTTCGACGCGCAGGCTGCCCGGACCGGCGGCGAAGGCGAGAACCACCTCCAGACGTGGGTCGACGACGCCGGCCTGTCGGTCGGTGACCCACTGGAAATAGACGTGGTGACCGCAGGCTACCAGTTCGGTCTCCGCCAGACGGGCGAGCGCGTCGTCTACGAGGCGCTCGACCCGCCATCGTCGTCGTTGGCAGACATCGCCCGGGATCTCGGCGAGTGAGTCCCGTCTCAGTCCGTCCGTGTCATTTTCTCAACTGATACTGGCACGAAACGCTCAATATCCGTCCACTTCTACGGGACAGTAACGCCACCCCATGTCGGAATCAGTGATTGCCGATTTCGTCGCGAAATTCAACTCCGAGAGCACGGCCAGGGGTGAACCCGTGAAAGGGCGGGTGCTGTTGAGCCAGAAGCGACTCGTTCTCGCGGCCAACGACGAGGAGAGAGCGACGATTCCGCTCACGTCGATTTTCGACATCGCCGTCGGGCAGGTGCCCGAAGACCTGGGTGACTTTTTCGACGCGACGGTGACCATCGCCTTCGAGCACAACGGCAATCGTCACGTCGCCGCCGTCGAGGCCGGCGAGGAGAAGATAGACAAGTTCTCGACGGTCCTGTTCAAGGCCGTCCTGAACGGCACGGACATGACCATCAAGCACCCGGCACGGCTCGGTGGGCGGGTCACCGATGCCGAGTACAAACCCGCCAAACTCTTCTTGCAGCCACGCACCGTCCGGTTCAAGAGCAGCGCCGAGACCATCGACATCGGGCTGTCGACGATTACCGGCTTCGAACGCTCCTCGCGTAAAATCGGCGGTGCCAAACGCCCGGTCATCGAGGTCCGGCACATGTACAAGGGCCAGTCGACGATGACGATGGCGGCCACCGAATCGCCACGAAAGATGTCGATTCTCGGCCGCTATCTCCGACTCGAGTACTCCGAGTTGATGTCGGAACTTCGCGACGTGGAACTCTCCGGAGACAAAAAGGAAATTCTCGTCGCGCTGTACTCGGGCGCCGGTCAGGAAGGGCTCTCGCTTGCGAACGTCGTCGGCAAGGACTCCTCACAGGTGACGATGTTGCTCAACCAACTCGAAGACGACGGACTCGTCGTCGACGCCAGAGACGGGACGAAACTCACCCCGAAAGGGCGGGTCGTCGTCAGCAACCACCTCGAAGACGTCAACGCGTGAGTCACAGGCTGGGACAGGCCCACCGTGTGGGTTGGGCCGAGAGAGAAAAGACAAAGCCGGTGGACATCGTTTGTCGTCTCATGGGTACTGATACCACAGTCCGCGTTGCGGACGTCATGTCGACGCCACTGGAGACTATCTCGTCCGACGCGAGTATCACGGAAGCGGCACAGAAGATGCGCGAAAACAACATCAACGGACTATTCATTCCGGGAAGTTCGTCGGGGATTATCACGACGACCGACGTCGTCGACGTCGTCGCCGAAGAGGGGTCCCCCGGGGACGTTCGCGTCGAGGAGGTCATGACGGCGCCGGTCGAACGGGTCACGAAGACACTCGAGTTGACCGAAGTCGCGTCGATGATGACCAACTTCGGCATCAAACACCTCCCGGTCATCGACGAACACGGCGACTACGTCGGGATGGTCACCTCTACTGACATCACGACTGAACTCGCCTGAGCGGTCGACCGCTCGCTACGCTTCGTCCATCGCTTCACTCGCGATGTGTCGGCCCCGCGCTTTCAACTGGACTTCCCGCCGCGTCCGTTGCTCCTCGAGAATCCCCTGTTCGACGAGGTCGTCGAAGATGTCCTCGACGGTGTCGACGTCCATCCCGACAAACTCCGGAATCTGGAACGGCGACACCCCGGAGTAAAGCGCCATCAACACTTCGCTCTCCCGGTCGGAAAGCTCCGCGTCCGTGGTGTTTTTCTGCTCGCCTTTCCGGAGCAACGACGCAAGCACCATCACGTGCTGTGGAGTTCCCGAGATGTGCGTCTCGACGGCCGTCCCCTCCTTGTCGGTGTGCTCGACTTCGATGAGCGGCCGCTCGTCGCCCTTGATCGTCGCTTCGTTTTGCTCGACGGTCCCCACGTCGTCGATTTCGATTTCGACGAACTGTCCCGTCGCGATTGCCAGGTTCACCTCGCCGTCGTCGATTTTCAGCCGGCCCTTCTCCCAGCCCGTGTCCTGGACGACTCCGCCCTCGACGGCGGGGTGTTTGGCGAGAATCACCTGCTGGTCGAGAATCGCCCGGTAGAGCGTCTGCTCGAACTCTTCGTGGTCTTTCGGCGAGAGCAGCGTCACGTCACCGCCCATCTGCAGGGAGATGTAACTCGACACCTGCGCGAGTGGCTGGTTTGCGTTCTGGCGGCCCTTGATACTCCGAATCTTCGACAGCGGAATGGTGCGCTTGCCCTCGTTGCTCACGAGGACGATACGCTTGGTCGAGAGGAGAATCCGGCCACCAATCCACTCGACGTCCGGGACTTTCCGCCCGTCCTTGACGACCTGCGCGAACTTGCCCCGCTGGTCTGCGAGTTTCTGTTCTCCCTCACTCATCTCTCTGACCAGTACTGTGCTACCGTTGGAGTCGCCCCGGTATTAACAATTCGGCTATCTGACCGCCGTCTGTGCCCTGTCACGGACTCGCGTTGTGGCCGCCGAGTTTCGACAGCGCCGAGAAGGCTTTCTTTCGGACCTGTTCGTCCTCGGTGTCGTCGAGGAGTTTCTCCAGTCGCTGGCCGGTCTCCTCGTCGCCGACCTTGCCCAGCGTGAACACGGCGTGGCCCCGGGCGTTGCTCTCCGCGTCGGAGTCTTCGGCGATTTCGAGCAGTTTCCGCTCGACGTGGTTGCCACCGATTTCGGCGAGACTCGTCGCGGCGAACTGCTGGGTCATCTGGCCGCCGTCTGCCAGCGCATCGACGAGTGCGTCGATTGCGTCGTGGTTTTGCTGGTCGTCCATCACCCGTCCGAGCAACCACGCGGTGTTGCGCCGCTGGGCCGCCTGTGAACTCTCCTGGAGGATTTCGACCAGCGGGTCGACGACGGTGGCGTCGTCGGTGTCGGACAACTGCTCGACGACCGTCTCGCGAATCTGGTGGCTCTTCTCGGTTGGCACGTTCGAGAGCAGTTCGATAAGCGAGAAGACGGCCGTCCGGCGAACGGCCGCGGCCTCGTCGCCGAGCGCGTTGATGAGCGGGTCGACCGGCCGGTCGTTGTCGAAGTTCCCAAACGCGGAGACGGCGATACGGCGCACGCGCTCGTCGTCGTCGTCGTACAGCGAGAGCAGCGCCTGCAGGGCCTGCCGGTTGCTGATGCGGCCGAGCGCTTCGGCGGCTTCCCGGCGCACGCCCGCTTTCGGGTCGGTGAGCAGTGACTCCAGTGGGTTGGTCGCGCGCGGGTCGGTAATCTTGCCGGTCGCACGCGCCGCGCGGGCACGCACCCGCGGGTCGCTGTCGTCGAACGCCTCCGTGAGTTGTGGGACAGCGTCGGACTCGTCGAGTTCACCCAGTGCGTTGGCCGCGGCCATCCGGAGTTCGGGAATCTCCGCGTCGAGTGCGCGGACGAAGGCCTTTGCCTTCACCCAGTCTGCGGCGTTTGCATCGAGGTCGACGTTCGCCATCGTCGCAATCAGTTTCTCGAGTGCGTCCTGTCCTTGCTCGTCGAGTGCGTCGATGGCGGCAGCGACGACGCCGTCGGTGTCGTTCTCGCTTGCGACCTGCACGAGCGCGTTGATGATGTCGTCGCGGTCGTCGTGGTCCTCGAGCCGACCAAGCGCTTCCGCAGCGCGGCGGCGTACCTCCGCGTTGTCCGAGCGCTTGAGAAGACCGATGAGCTTCTGAGCGTTCCCCGAGCGCTCGTACTCGTAGAGAGACATTATCCACCGTACGACCGGTGGGCAATTATGCCCGTCGGTCACCTCACCCCCGCGACTCAGCTGCGCTGGTAGATGCGCTGTTGTTTGTACACCGGGTCGAAACTGTCCCGACAGTCCGCGGGCAGCGTCTCGGTCATCCCGATCATCAGATAGCCACCGTCGCGCAGAGAGCCCCGAATCGTCCGGAAAATCGGGGTCTTGTACTCGGCGTCGATGTAGATGAGCAGGTTCCGACAGAGCACGAGGTCGAAGTCCCGCTTTGGGTCGCCCCGAATCAGGTCGTGTTGCTCGAAGGTGACCTTCTCTTTGACCGTGTCACGCACCGAAAACTGGTCGCCGTCCTGGTCGATGTACTTCGAGTAGTCATCAAGCGGTGCCAGTTCCTCGGCAATATCTGTCGTCTGAGACGTCTCGTAGACGCCCTTTCGTGCCTCTTCGAGGATGTCCAGATTGATGTCCGTCCCGGTAATCTCTATTCGCCGGTCGGTAATCTCGTCGTCGTCCATCGCGAGCATCGCAATCGAGTACGGTTCGCGGCCGTCGGCGGCCGGTGCCGACCAGATGCGAACCCGGCGGTTGTTGTCGGTCAACTCGCGCAACACCAGTCGTAACTTCTCCCAGGCCTCCGGGTTGCGGAAGAACCCGGTGACGTTGATAGACAGGGAGTCGAGCAGCGCCTCCTGTTCGTCGTCGTCACCTTCGAGGAGGCGCTTGTACGACCGGTAGTCGTCGACGTCTGTCCGGCGCATCCGGGCGGTGATACGGCGGTCGAGGTAGGCGTCGTTGTAAAACCCCGTCTCGAAGTCCATGTTCGACTCGACAAAGTCGAGGAGGTCCGTGAACGCGCGGTCCTCTTGCCGACTCATAGTGTCACCACGTCGAGGATGTGGACGATGTTCCCGTCGCCAAGCACCGCGGTCCCGGAGAGGCCGGGCGTGCCGCTGAGTATCCCTTCGAGTGGTTTCACCACCACCTCTTCCTGGGCGTTGACCGAATCGCACTTCAGCGCGACCTGTCGCTCGGACTCGCGGATGCGAACGAGCATCCCGCCGCCGGCGTCTTCGACCTCTTCGAGTTCGGTACCCTCGCCGCCGTCGGTGGCTGTCGCCCGGCCGGGGACGTTGAACGCCTCACCGAGGTCGATGACCGGGTAGATTTCGCCGTTGTGTTTGATGACTTCCTGGTTGTTTATCTTCTTCATGTCGTCGGTCCGGGTAATCTCGTCGACGTTCTTGATGGGGATGCCGTACTCCTCGTCGCCCACCTCGACGAACAGGACCTTGACGATGGCCATCGTCACCGGGAGCCGAAGCGACACCGTCGTCCCCTCGCCCGGCGTCGAATCCACGTCGACCGAGCCATCGAGTTGCGTGACGGTGTCGTGGACGACGTCCATCCCGACCCCGCGGCCGCTGGTGTCTGTCACCTCGTCGGCCGTCGAAAAGCCCGGGTGGAAGACGAGGTCGTAGATGGCGGAGTCGTCCATCGTCTCCAACTCCTCGGGGGAACGCACGTCTTTCTCGATTGCCTTCTCTCTGATTCCCTCGACGTCCAGGCCGGCCCCGTCGTCGACGACCTGGATGATGACGTGGTCGCGCTCGCGGGACGCGCGCAACGTTACCTGCCCCTCGCGGGGCTTGCCCTTTTGCTCACGTTCTTCCGGTGGCTCGACGCCGTGGTCAAGCGAGTTCCGGATGATGTGCATCAGCGGGTCGGAAATCTCCGTCAGGATGGTCCGGTCGAGTTCGATGTCCTCGCCCTCGATTTCGAAGTTGACCTCCTTGCCCAGTTCCCGCGAGAGGTCCCGCACCATCCGGGGGAACTTCCCGACGACCTTCTTCAGCGGGATGAGACGCATGTCCATGACGGTGTTCTGGAGGTTCGCGGTAATCTTGTCCAGTTCGTTGAGCGTCTCACCAGCCGAATCGAGGTCGTCCTTTTCGACGGCCCGCCGGAGCTTGATGCGGCTCGTGACCAGTTGCTCGACCAGTCCGTGCAAGTCGTCGAGCTGGTCGACGTCGACCCGAACGGACTTGATTTCGTCGACGGAGTGGTCACTCTCCCCGTCGCTGCTGGTGCCACTGTCGGCTCCACTGGTTGTGTCAGCGTCGGACGACGCTCCGCTGTCCTGGATTTCGTCGGTTACGTCCGTGACCGTCGCCGTCTCTACTTTCCCGACGGAGTCCATCTCCGCGTCCACCCGCCCGAGGTCGTCGGCGTCGATGAAGAGGCCGAACGTCTCGTCGTAGTCGCCGTCCTCGATGTCCGCTCGAGTGGGGTTGCTATCGAGGATGTCGAACAGCTCCTCGATACCCTCCATGGCGAACATGGCGTCCACGCCCGGCATGTCGGTCTCGCCGACGTCGACCTCTACGTGGACGACCTTGTCCTCGACGTCGTCGAGGTCGATGTCGACCTCGTCGAGTCCGACACTGGAACTGCCACCTGACGAGTCGCTCCCACTGTTGTCGCCTGAGCTCTCTGTCGCAGTCCCGTCACCGGCGACTTCGACGCCCTCTTCGAGGACTGCCCGGAGCTGTGTGACCATCTCGTCGGTTCCGGTCTGGGGTTCGCCGTGCTCTTCGATTTCGCCGACGATGACCTCTATCTGGTCGACGCCGGCGAAGATAAGATCCATCACGTCGGGCGTGACCTCCATCTCGCCCTGGCGCATCTCGTCGAGCAGGTCCTCCATCGCGTGGGCGAGATGCGAGGCTGCCTCGAACCCCATCGCGCCGAAGTTCCCCTTCAGCGTGTGCGCTGTCCGGAAAATCTGGTCCATCGCCTCCTGGTCGTTCGGGTCGGATTCCAGATCCAGCAGCGAATTGTTCAGTTTCGTAATCTCCTCCTCGCTCTCACGGATGAATGCGTCGAGATACTGGTCGTCCATGTTAGTTCACCTCTGCTTTCGCAATGTTCAAAATCCCGTTCGGAATCTCGTCTATCGGAAGTATGTCGTCGACATAGCCTGTCTCGATGGCACGCTTTGGCATCCCGAAGACAGCGGATGTCTCTTCGTCCTGTGCAATCGTCCGGCCGCCGACGGCCTTGATGGCCTTGATGCCGGCGGCGCCGTCCTCGCCCATGCCGGTGAGGATGACACCGAACAGCGGGTCGGTGATGACCTCTGCGGCACTGTTCATCGTCATGTCGACGGCGGGCCGAACGCTGTTTACCGGCGGGTCCTCGGTCAGTTTCACTCTGAGCCGACCGCTCCGGTAGTTCGAGACGATCATGTGCTTGCCGCCGGGCGCGACCAGCGCTTCGCCGCCACCGATGCGGTCGCCGTGCTCGGCCTCCCACACGTCGTAGTCGCTCCGGGCGTCGATGCGTTTCGCGAACCGGTCGGTGAACCCGTTTGGCATGTGCTGGACGATGAGAATCCGAAAGTCCGCCTCCAGCGGGAGTTCCGAGAGGACGCGCTCGACCATCTTCGGGCCGCCCGTCGAAGAGCCGATGACGAGCGTCGGGTTCTCGACGTACGTCCGCGTCGACGGGGCCGACGTCCGGGTCCGACGCGTCGAACTTGACGTGGCTCCCGCGTCGACCTCCGCGACGGAGGTGACCATCTCGACGAGCTGGTCTTCCAGCCGTGACATCTCCATCGACACCTCACCCCCGGGTTTCGTAAAGAAGTCGACAGCGCCCTTATCGAGGGCTTCGAAGGTGACGTCGGCGTTCTCGTCGGTGTGGGCAGAGAGCATCAGTACGGGCGTCGGGTTCTCCGACATGATGCGCTCGACGGCCTCGATACCGTTCATCTCCGGCATCTCGACGTCCATCGTCACGACGTCCGGGTCGAGGTCGGCGACGGTCTGGACGGCGTCGCGGCCGTTTTTGGCCTGTCCGACAACCTCGATACCGCCGTCCTCGAGGATATCGGAGATGACACTCCGCATGAAATGCGAATCGTCGGCGACGACTGCGCGGGGTCGAACTCCCGACATCACGCACTCACCTGCCCGTGTGAGCACGGGTATAGACTCCTCTCCATTCTCATACCGAACTCCGGTTACGTCCCGCATAAATACACCGCCTCCGTAATCAAATGTGATAGTCCGGAAGGCAGATTTAAGTTCCTTTACTGGTTCTCATCGACTAACGGCGGACGGTGCAGTCCCGGGACCCGTTCCCGATTTCAGTGCAACCATGTCAACCACAGCATCCACGAGTGGGCAGGTACTCGAGTTCGAACTCGGTGACGAGACGTACTGTGTGAGCATCGACTACGTGACCGAAATCGTCGACGTCGGCGACCTCACGAAGGTGCCAAACTCCCCGCCACACGTCGAGGGCGTAATGGACCTCCGTGGACGGACGACCTCTATCATCAATCCGAAAGTCGTCTTCAACATCGCCGAAGAGGGCGCCGAACAGCGCATCATCGTCTACGACCCTGACATCGTCGAAGACCAGGGCGCTGCCGGCTGGCTCGTCGACGAAGTCGACCAGGTCGTCCAGATAGACGAGGCGGATGTCGACACCTCGCCGGCCAAAGACGACGATTCCATCCACGGTGTCGTCAAGCGCGGCGACGGCGACTTCGTCATCTGGGTCGACCCCACACACGTTCACGGGTCAGCGTAGATGACCGCGACCAACGTGGCGCCCCTCGCATCACCTTGTAACTCACCTTCTCAGCACGAACTATGATAGAACTGACTAAGACCGGAATCGACGGGCTTGACGACATACTCAACGGTGGCATCGTGCGGAACTCGACGACGCTGATAAGCGGGAATCCGGGCGCCGGGAAGAGCCTGCTCGGACTCCAATACATCTACAACGGCGTCGAGAAGTTCGACGAACGGGGAATCTACCTCTCCTTCGAGGAAAACGAGCAAGACCTCTCGGAGGCCGCGGCGTCAATCGGCTTCGAGAACTGGGACCAGTACGTCGACGAGGGTCAGATCAAGGTCTACGACAAGCAGGTGCTCCTCCGGGAGAACGATTTCAGCGATGCACTCGAGATACTGCTCGACGACCTCGACGACGACAAGTACGAACGGCTCGTGCTGGATTCGCTGACGATGTTCCAGCTGTTCTTCGACGACGAGCGCGAGAAACGGACGTACCTGCTGAAGTTCACCGACATCCTGCGGGCGAACAATCTCACGACGCTGATGACGAACGAACAGGGGACTGTCTTCCCTGATACCGATATTGGTCTGGAGAATTTCCTCACCGATGGCAACATCTTCCTGATACAGACGCCGACCGATTCCGGTGTCAACCGGTACGTCTGGGTTGCGAAAATGCGCAAGCAAAACATCGATACTGACATTTTCCCGATGGAAATCTCTCAGGGTGGTATCACAGTCCACCAGAACGCCAGCGCGTTCTCGATGATGAGCGAAGAAGAGTCGCCAATCTAGCTCTCGGCCCGATTATAACGAACGAAAACGAGTGTCTTGGGCTCTGCAAGTCCAGAAATTTGGCAAACAACTCTATCGGCTGCTAAGTCCAAAATCAGTCGTGAGAATCCGGTTCAGCACACGGTAGTTTTATGGTTCAGGTGGTACATAATTTGATAACTGATGGCTTCAGCGGAGTTACTCCAGACGCTGGGGAACAAATACAGCGCCGAGATTCTCGATGCGACTGACGAGCCCCGCTCGGCCCAGGAACTGAGTGACGAACTGGAGATTCCGATTGCCACCTGCTACCGGCGAATCGACGAGCTGACAGAACACGACCTGCTGGAGCTACACGACAACATTCTCTCGGACGACCGGCGGCGTATCAAAGTGTATCGTCGGAACGTCGACGCGGTCTGCGTCGAGTTCGACGACGAGGAACTGACAATCGACGTCGACGAACGCTCGGAAGTGACCAACAAACTCGACAAGGCCTGGCGGACCCTCTCAGAAGGGTAGTAGCACCAATTTGGTTGCTGTCTGCCAGCGTATCACTACTTTCACGTCGTTATCAAGGCCGATATTCTTGTGGATGGATTTAAGAGCGGGTGTCTGTAACAAGACGGTAGTGGCCAACATAGTCGAACTCCTCTATGCGTTGTCGACGCTGGTCTTCGTCGTCGCCGGCTTGACAATGGTTGGGATGGCAATACGGGCGTACGTTCAGACGGACCGCCAAGCGATGCTTCACCTGTCGATTGGCTTCTCTCTTGCTGTCGCGGGCGCGGCCGCGACGATGATTAGTGCGTTCTTGCTGGGTTTCAACGGATCGTACATCGAGTCACTACTGTTGGTCAACAGTGGCTTTACGACCTTCGGCTTCCTGTTTGTGATGTACAGTCTCGTCACCTACGAGTGAGGGCTGCGGTCGCGATGGACAGATTATGACCTTTCTAGAACACGCGCGCACGAACCGAGCCCAGTCGGGCATCGGGACGCTCATCATCCTCATCGCCGCAATCCTGGTTGCGACGATGGCCGCGGGCGTGTTTTTCGACATCGCCGGCCTCCTCCAGAGTGAAAGTGCCAGTACGAGCGAGGGCGTCTCCCAGCAACTTGAGGGGCGCCTCGAAATTATCTCCGTCTCGGGTGAAGTCTCCAGTGGCACCGTCGACCGGGTCAACGTCACCGTGAAACTATCCTCGGACAGCGGGGTTACCGACCTCCGGGCCGCCACGATACAGTGGATTGGCCCCCGCGGTGCGGAGACACTCACCTGGTCCGGACAGGACTCGACCGGCCCGTCGTTCAACATTACCACCTTCGGGAGTCCGGAACCAGTCCTCGACGCGGGGACGGACCGCGCGACGTTCACTATCGACCTGGAGACGTTCGACTCGACACTCGAACCGGGTGATGTCGTGACGTTGACCATCGTCACGAACACTGAACTCGTTTATCGTCTGCAGGTGCCACGGTCGCTGAGTGGGCGGTCGACCGTCGGGTTATGACATCTCACAGATATTCCCCGGGGCGAAACAGTAACGCCTTGGTTCTGCCTTTAGAAAATCTCTACTGGACAGTATCACTGCTGAAATAGCCGTTTCACATGCTGAAATGCTGCCAAACACCTCTATACCCGTTTTCACAGCCGATAATCACGGGACTACCCTTATTAGGGTCCAACCACGATATTTCAAATAAGTCTGCGGCAGACACTGCCCAGGCGAGATAACAATGCAAATCAAAATGCCACACAAACGAGAAAAGGGCCAGGTCGGTATCGGGACCCTCATCGTGTTCATCGCGATGGTTCTGGTCGCCGCGATCGCCGCGGGTGTCCTGATTAACACGGCCGGTTTCCTGCAGAGTTCGGCAGAACAGACCGGTAGTGGAGCGGCTGAACAGACGACCAACCGTCTCACCACCGCAGGTAGTGTGACTGGTGTCGTGTCTGGTAGTCAAGTCACTTCGATCAATATGAGTCTGAAACGAGTTTCCGGATCGGGTGACATCGACCTGAACGATACTACAATCCAGTACGTGTCTTCATCCGGTGTCGAAACTCTCACCAATCAGAGCGGTGGTGCGGAATTCACTACGAGTCCTATCCGTGATGACGACGGGAGTCTCACAACTGGCTCGGGTAGCGACCCAGTTCTGAACGCTGATACGGACCAAGTCTCTGTTCGAATCGATCTAAATCAAGGCAGCGCACCTAATCTCGAACCACTAGAGGCCGGTGAGAGTGCCACGATGACCATTGTGACGTCTGCTGGCGGTGAGACTGAAGTGCGAGTTAGTGTGCCTGACACGCTGACTGGCACGTCTGCTGTCGTTCTCGCTCCGTAAATCGCCTCTCTCGCTTTTCGTTTTTATCACACCGACCAGCGTCAGCACCGCGTCTGACGTCGCCGACGGAATTATACCGCTCTACGACAGAGTACAGCGTATGTCCGACGGGCCCGACGACGTCGACATGGACAACGGCGGTGATCCAGAGGAGGGTCCGATTCTCTCTCCGGAAGAACTCGACATCGCTGACGACGAGCACGTCACTAAACTCGACGAGGGTCGATTCGTCGTCTCGCCCGACGTCCGCGACCAGCAAACCCCGAGCAACGCACATCAGTCATCGTCTCAAAACCAGCCACAGCCTGACGCGGAACCCAACCAACAGTCCGAGCCTCAGCCACAATCCAATACAACACAGCCCTCCCGCCAACCGGCACCAAGTGACGACATCACGCGAGAGGAGGTTCACCAGTGGCTTCGGCAGAGCTTCGAAAACGGCGGGTCCCGGTACGGGTTCGACGTGACGGCCATTTTTGACGATTCGGTTAGCCAGCGCCGGATGGCCTCCAACGATGTCGTCACGATCTTCGAGAGTCTCATCCTGTGGTACGCCCAGCAAATCGACAACGACACCCCTGTTGAGGAAGTGCTTGGCATCCTTCTTATGGAGTCGAACGTCCCCGTCCGATACCCCTCGAAGAGTCTGACGAACCTCGTGAAATCGACGGGACTAGATCCAGATGATACTATTGCTGACCTGCTCGCTGCTGTCGACGAAGATAATGGAGTCGAACTGTGAAACCCGCCGTCGCTGATGATGAGTGAGGATTCTGTTTCCGTTCCCCTGATTGCCGTCGCCGTTATCCTCGTTGGGATGCTCCTCTCGGGACCAGTCGGCGGTGTCGACCTGGTCCCCGAACGGCCGTCGCTGGACGAGGGAACGGCTTCGGTGACTGTCATCGAACCGACAGCGGACTCGATTCGGGTTACTGAGGGTCGCTTCGGGACCAACGTCTCGTACGTTCGGATTCCGGACCTCGTCATCGACGTGACCAGTGTCGAGGGACAACCACGAGTGCTGTATCAGGTAACGGTCCCCGACCTGAACATCCGGAAGCAAAACGACAAACTCGTCCAGTCGAACGGGCGCCTCCGCGTCCCGATTAGCGACCATGCGGTGGTAAAAGAGGGCGCCCTCGACGGCGTCAGGGCACGTCTCGTCGTTCGCGTCCAGAGTTACTCCGGTGAAACAGTTGTGATGAACAGGACAGTCGCGGTACAGCGTGGGTGACGACGAAATGAGCGATGGGACACAACAAGAACAGCGCGAATCGACAGCATCGACGCTCGACCGCATCGAGTCTGTCGGGACCCGCGCGAGGTCAGCCGTCCGGGCCGTTGGACGTGTGGTGTTCGGTGACCGACTCGGTCTGGCGCTCTTTCTGGGCGCGGTCCTCTGGTGTGGGGCGCTGTGGCGCGTCGGCATCTTCATCCAGGATACGGTAACCGTCGCGAACGCGCTGGCAAACGTCGCAGACGGTCATCTTGCCATTCTCGACAGCCCGTATGCGCTGACACTCGGTGAACAGCCGGGACTCGTCACCGTCGACGGGCAGGCGTACGGCCGCAACTACGGCCACGTCCTGCTCGCACTCCCGCTACTGTGGTTGCTCGAACTGGGGGCCGGCCTCGTTGCACCGAAACTCTTGCTCGCCGGCGCGTGGAGTCTCGGACTGGTCGCCTTTTCGATGCTGGTCGGCCGATTCACCGGTCGTGACCGTCTCACGACCCTCGGCAGTCTCGTCGCGCTTGGTGTGTTTGCGGGCAATCTCCTGACCGTGACGGCACTGCCGGAAGGAGTGTTGGCGCTGGTGGCACTCCAGTTGAGTACGATTCTCGCAGCGGCGCTTATCGCTGTCGTGCTCTACCGCCTCGTCGGCCGTTTCCACGTTGACCGAGTGGGAGTTGCGGCGGGCGCTGCGGTGGTCGCCGCCACGCCGGTCGGATTCTGGGCGTCGATTCCGAAGCGTCACGTTGTGACTGCTGCGGCTGCTGTTATCGCCCTGTACTGTTTCGCGGTGAGCAGAGAGCGGACCGACCGCCGTGGCACGCTGGCCCGTGCGGGAGCGTACGCCGTGCTTGGATTGCTGACGACCGTCCACCCCTTCGAGGCGTTCTTCCTCTTCGCCGTTCTCGCCCCAGTCGACCTCGTGACGGCACCGGAAAACTCCCTGCGAACCGTTGCTGCCGTCGGATTTGTCTTTGCTCTCTCGATGCTCCCGTTCTTTACGATTAATACGCTCATCTCCGGCAATCCAATCGAGTCTCCGAGGATTCTCGATGGACGTGGTTCTGGTATTGACACGTCGCTTACAGCAGATGGTGGCGACGGGACTGGGGGCGGGGGCGACGGTGGCGGTGACGGTGGAAGTCAGACCCCGGCAGACGGTGGCGCGAACGGCACTGACGGCGGAGGTGACGGCGGGAGTGGTGGTGGCGCAAATTCAGATGGCGACAATGGAAACACCGGCTCGCCGTTCGGCGGGTTCTTAGAGGCGTTCGCCTCACTCGTCGCGTTCGCTGGCAGCTTCGTCGGATACGTCACTGACTGGGTCGGTGGGAGTCTCGACGTTTTGGGCCAGCACAAGCGACTGTACCACATCTTCGTCCGGAGCGGCCAGATTCCGGGCATTCCGACGATAGTAAACAACTTCGAGGCAATCGAGCTCACGCTTCTGGAGTCATTTCCGCTCGCCGCAGCACTACTCTGGCTTCCGGTCGCTGCCGTCCAACGGGCCCGAGAATGGGTCGTCGGTGCTGGTATCACGACCCCCCGCCGCCAGACGGACCTGCTGGCCGCGGGGTTTGCTGTCGTGTTCACGCTCGTTTACCTGCCGCAACTCCCTTTGTACAGCCAGATTACCGTCCGGTATATCCTGCCGGTGATGCCGCTGCTGGTCTACGGCGTGGCACGATGTTCGTGTGTCCACCGGGCTGTCGAGGAGCGCCCACGGTGGCTTTTCGGGAGCTATCTGGGGACTGTCGTCGGTGGCGGTGTCGCGATGACGGTCGCATTGACGCTTCTCGACCCGGCAATCGGTGAGGCGATGCAACTACACGCGCTGGTCGGTCTGGCGGCGGCACTCGTTGCGGCTGTTATCGTCGGGTCGTGGCCGCTCCACGATGAGATTCGGGCCGTCGCCGTCGGATTGGCACTGCCAGCCGGTGTAACGACCGTGTTTATCCTTCTCGCGAAAATCGAGTACTTCAGCTACCGGGTGCCGTCGGACGGGAATCCGAATGCCTTCGTTCTGGATGTCGTTCGCGTTCTGGCGGAACTGCTGCCTATCGTTCCGACGTAATTCCTGTCAGGCGGGGCGCCATCGAGTATCAGCGCCGATAATCAACGGGACACATTTATTTAGCTTTTGGCGGTACTCAGAAGTGAGCAGATATGGCAGACGTACTGATAGCCGACGACTCCGAGTTCATGCGGAACCTCCTCCGGGAAATTCTCGAGGAAGACCATACGATAGTTGGGGAGGTGGAAAACGGCGTCGAAGCCGTCGAGGTATTCAAAGAAGAACAACCGGACCTGGTAATGATGGACATCGTGATGCCCATCCGGGACGGCATCGAGGCGACCGACGAAATCAAAAGCGCCGCACCGGACGCGAACGTCATCATGTGTACCAGTGTCGGGCAGGAAGAGAAAATGAAAGAGGCCGTCAAGGCTGGTGCTGATGGGTATATCACCAAACCGTTCCAGAAACCGAGTGTGATAGAAGCAATCCAGGACGTCGTCCCGTCGTAACGATGAAGGTAGACGTCCAGTCGCTCGGGACCTTCAATCAGCTTGCTCACGAGGGCGCTGAACAGGCGACCCGGTCGATGTCCCAGATGACCGGTATCGACGCTGAAGTCGACGTGACGAAAATCTCACTTGTCGACCGCGCAGACATCGGCGAGGAGCTCGGCGACCGCGAGTTCGTCGGCGTCCAGTTTGGCTTCGAGGGGGCACTCAGCGGCGAGACTGTTCTGGTCTTTGACAGGGACAGCACGGACGAGATCGTGAACGCGCTGATGCCTGGCGCTGGGGATGACCCGGCGATGGCGCAGTCGAGTGTCGAGGAAATCGGCAACATCATGATGAGCGGTTTCATCGACGGCTGGGCGGACCACCTCGGTGCGAGCATCGAGCACACGCCGCCAGAGTACATCGAACGGACCGGTGGGAACGTCCTCCCGGAGGCACCGGAGTCGAGCGAGAACGACCAGATTTTCGTCTTCCGGAGCGAAATCGAGTGGACCGAGGAGCCGGTGAACTTCTACATCTACATGCTCCCCGAGTACGGCCCGATGACGGAGATGATGGGCGACCACGCCGATACTGCGGAAGACGCGATTCCCATCGAGAAACTGGAAGCGTTCAACCGGATGACCCAGCGGGGAACTGAAAAGGCCGCGGAGAACGTCGAGATGATGTCCGGTATCTCGACGGAAGCGGAGGTCAGCCAGATTTCCTTTGCGCCTATCGAGGACGTCCCGAAACAGGTCGAAAACGAGACGTACGTCGGGACGGTGGTGGAGTTTACCGGCACCCCCAGTGGCTATCTCCTGGTTCTGTTTGACGAGACGTCGGCTATCAACGTCGCGGAGGCGCTGATGCCGGTCGAAAGCGAGGGTGAGGGACTGACAGACCAGCACAAAAGCGCCATCGAAGAGCTGGGGAATATCATGACCAGCGGATTCGTCGACGGGTGGGCAAACGTCCTCCAGCAGTCCGTCGAGCACACGCCGCCGCGACTGGTCCACGATATGGGCCAGGCGATTATCGACCCGTTGGCGGCCCAGCTGGGACAACACCAGCGTCACGCGTTTATCATCGACTCGAAGATGAAAACCGACGAAGTCGAGTTCGAGAGCTCGATTCACGCGTTGCCCAACGAAGAAGAGTTGCGTCAGGCACTCGACGACCTGGACGTCGACCGTGCCGACGAGACGGACGCCGACGTCGAGCAGATATTCTAACAATGAAAGTCTACGACGGCAGTAGCGAGACGGAGCAGTCAGAGGATGCCGCCCCCGAACGGCTGAAAGTCGGCATCGCGGAGTACGAAGTAACGACGGACGGCGCAGAGCTTACGACCAGCGGGCTGGGCTCGTGTATCGGGCTCGCGCTGTACGACCCCGGGACCGGTGTGGCCGGACTCGTCCACGTGATGCTCCCCGCTGCTGACGAGGTGGACGACGAAAACGCTGCGAAGTTCGCCGACACCGGGACCGAACTCTTAGTCGAGAAGATGGAGGATGTCGGGGCGAATACTGGCCGCATGGAAGCCAAGATTGCCGGTGGCAGCGACATGCTCGATTTTTCCGAATCGGGGTCAGGAATCGGCGACCGGAACATCGCGATGGTGCGCGAGACGCTCGAAAGCTACGGAATTCCGATTGTCGGCGAGGACGTCGGCGGTGACCACGGTCGGTCGCTCCGATTCGAATCGAAGACCGGCGACCTCGTTATCAAGAGCGCAAACACGGAGAACACCCGATTGTAACTTTTCGCTGCTGTGGCCGACTGTCTGCTGTGCGCGCTCGCGTCAGACGGCTGGCAGACGACGACAGAACCTCGGATACGTCCGACGCTGTTCTCTCGAAAATAGCTCGGAAATAAAAGTCAGACACTATATTTCAGAGTATTCAAGAAGATAATAAGTTTATTCCGGGGCAATTAGGCCTGTATTATCAGATGTGATAGGATAGACGGTAGATTCAAGAGTACAAACGCCCACTCTTCGCGTAATGAGTAGCGTCGTGTCCGCCCAGCCGTTGCAGTCTGTCGCACTGGAAGCGACGGATGCTGTTTGGCTGTTCGTCTTGCTTACTGGCGGGCTCGTCGGTATGAGTATTCGGAACATGCTCGAGGGTATCGTCGGCGACGAGGAAGAGGCCAGCAGCGACGACGGCGGTGGCGACGACCTGGGTGGCGGTGGCGGCCTGATGGACGACGGTAGCGGCGACGACGGCGGTGACGACGACTTAGGTGGACTCGGCGGTCTGGACGACGGCGACGGCGACGACCTGGGCGGATTCGGCGACGATGAGTTTGGCGACATGGACGACGGTGGCGGCGGTGGCGGCAACGTCGACGAACTCGAACACCGGCTCGACGAGCTGGAAAACGAGGTCGGCAGCCTCTCCTCGACGGTCAACACCGTGCGAAACGAGAACGAGCAGATTTCCGAGAGCGTCGAGGAAGTCGAGGAGAACGTCCGGAAACTGCTCGACATCTACGAGATGGTCACCCGTGGGGTCAACCCCTTCGCCGACGACATCGACGCCGGGATGGGCGGCGGCATGGACGGCGGCGACGGGTCCTTCGGGCTGTTCGGTGACGACGGTGGCGGTGGCGAAGAGGAGGAAGACCTCGACTCGGACATCGCCGAAGCCGACGCTGAGGGCTTTTTCGACGAGGACCTCGTCGAAGACGACGACGGCATGGAGGCAGACGCCGACGTAGACGACGTGTTTGGCGATGAAATGGGCGGTGACGACATGGGCGGCGACATGTCGATGGACGATGGCGGCGACTTCGACGACGAGTTCGACGAAGGCTTCGACGAGGGCATGGACGAGATGGGAGGTGAAACCAGCATGGACGACGACGCAAACCAGGACAGCGGCGGCGGAACGTCGTTTGCCGACCTCAAAGACGAGTACGAGTCCGGTGAAGCAGACTGGGCCGACGAGGACGACGGCGAAGCCGACGACGAGATGGAGATGGACGATGAGATGGCGATGGACGACGAACTCGAAGACGATTCGGCCGACGAGTTCGAGGACGACCTCGCCGACGACGAACTCTTCGACGAGGTCATCGACGAGGAAGAGTCGGCCGACGCAGCCGAGGAAACTGTAGAGCCGGAACCGGAGCCGGAGCCCGAACCGGAACCGGAGCCGACGACCGTGGAGCCAGAGCCGGAACCGGAACCAGAGCCCGAACCGGAGCCAGAACCGACGACTTCGGAGCCCGAACCAGAACCGGACCCGGAGCCAGAACCCGAACCAGCGACGACCGCAGAGCCAGCGTCAGATACGGACACCGGTCAGTCCTCGGACGAGGGGAAGCCGTACCTCGCGACGCTCCCGGAAGGGTACGCGTCGGACCTCATCGTCGTCGAGTGGCTTGAGTTCCTCGTCGAGGAGGCGGGTGTCCGCGAGACGGCGCGGGCAATCGACTACTACGAGAACATCGACTGGATAAACGAGGCAGTCGCGGCCGACCTGAAGGAGTATCTGAGCGGCTTCGACGGTGGCGGAAGCGGCACGCTGACCATCGACCACCATACGCAGAGTCTCAAGTACATCAGCCAGCTCAACGGCGGGTCGGCTGCCTTTGGCATGATGGGAGGTGGTCTCGATGGGCTTCAGCGTTAGTGGCGCCGCGGCGATTATCTTCGCCACGATGTTTGTCACGTTCGGGATGTGGTTTACAGCCTCCGCAAATAGCTTCGAGGCAATCTCTGAGGCGGAAACTGACAAAGGCGACAGAGTGCTGGATGCCCAAAATACCGCCATCTCTATCGCGAATGTGACTTACGACAACGCGTCCAGTGAGGTGACCGTGTCAGTCAACAACACCGGCGCTACGCAGTTGTCGGTCGAGACGACCGACCTACTCGTCGACGGCCAGTACCGGAGCGGCTGGGAAGACAGCGCCACGGTCGCGGGGACGGACACGCGACTGTGGCTCACCGGTGAGCAACTCACGATGACGGTGACGAACGCGAGCCAACCCGACCGGGTGAAAGTCGTCACCGAGAGCGGTGTCTCGGCGACGTCGACGGAGGTGACGGCTGTATGACCGTCGGAGGAGGTGTCTGAGATGGGATTCGGAACCAGCGGGAGTGCTTTCATCATCTTCGCGGCGCTGTTGCTCGGCATCAGTTCGTTCTACACGGCGACAGCGAACTCTACCGAGACGATTCGAGAGGCACAGGACGCCCGCGACGAGCACCACCGGACCGTCCTGAATACTGGCGTGAACGTGACTAATGCGACGTACAACACCTCGTCGTCGAATTTCACGCTCCGTGTCACCAACACCGGTGAGACGACGCTCTCGACCGACCGGGTCGACGCCGTCCTCGAGGACGCGTATCTCGACAGCAGCGACTTCGAGCGCGTGACCGTCGACGGCCAGGCGACGCGCGTCTGGCACCCGGGCGAGCAACTGGTGTTGGAAGACGACGACACGGTGGCCGACCTCACGGAGACGCCGGGACGCGTGAAGTTTGTGTCCGGCCCCGGTGTCGCTGACACCCGCGGTGTGACGGAGGTGAGCGCCTGATGGCGAGTGTCTCTATCTCCCATATGATTCTGTTCATCGCGAGCATGCTCATCGCGGCGAGTGTCGCGGGCGTGTTCACGACCAGCGTCGACCGACTCAGCGGCGCCATCCAAGACCAGGGACTGCAGGTCAGCGACACCGTCCGGACGGACGTCGAGATAATCAGCGACGGCGGGACTGGCTCGTGTGTCTACGACTGCAGTGGCAACGGCAATCTCACCTTGCTGGTGAAAAATACCGGCTCACAGCAGTTATCGGCCCAGCCCGACCAGATAGACGTGCTGATAGACGGCCAGTTCAAGCCGGCAAGCGACAAGACCGTCACGGTGCTGGGCGACAGCGAGACCTGGGACCGTGGTGCGGTGGTCAGAATCAACGTCTCTGCGCCGGGACTGTCGTCTGGCGACCACCGCGCGAAGGTCATCGTCAACGGCGACGAGGAGGTGTTTGAATTCCGAACATGAGCATTGCAAGTAACGACCTGTTCTCCATCGGTCTGGACGAACGGGACAGATTGAACAAGGAACTCGGCGGCGGCCTGCCACCGGGCAGTATCGTCCTCATGGAGGGTGATTACGGTGCTGGCAAGTCCGCGATTAGCCAGCGGTTCACCTACGGGCTCTGTGAGGAGGGCCACACTGTCACGATGTTGTCGACCGAGTTGACCGTCGGGAGTTTCCTAGAGCAGATGAACTCCCTGGATTACGACATGGTCGACCACATGTTAGACGAGGACGTCCTCTTTTTGCACGCCGACATCGGCGACTCGAAGAGTACGTTCTCCGACGACGGTGGCGACGAGGAGCGAAAGGACCTCCTCAAGCGCCTGATGGAGGCGGAGGTGATGTGGCAGTCGGACGTCATCGTCATCGATACGTTCGACGCCATCCTCCGGAACGACCCCAAATTCGAGGCGCTGGTCCGGGAAAACGAGGAGCGCCAGGCCGCACTGGAGATCATCTCGTTTTTCCGGGATGTCATCTCCGAGGGCAAGGTCGTCGTCCTCACCGTCGACCCGACGACCCTCGACGAGGAGGCTATCGGCCCGTTCCGGTCGATCGCGGACGTGTTCCTCGAACTCGAGATGGTCGAGGTCGGGAACGACGTCCGCCGGCAGATCAGCGTGATGCGATTTGCCGGGATGGGCGAACAGGTGGGTGACTCCATCGGGTACTCGGTTCGCTCTGGCACTGGCATCGTCATCGAGAGCCGCAGCGTCGCATAAGATACAACTATGACAGAACACGGAAGCGCAAAACCGTCGGACGAACTCAGACAGCACGCGGCCAGACGCCCCCACCTTCGGGAGCATCTCCAGAAGTTCAAACAGATTACCGGGGAGTTCCCGAAGTTCATTGAGGAGGCCGACGACGACTACGAGAGCAACCGGCCCAACGTCCTCTATCCGGTTGGTGGCCCCATCTACAGCCACATCTACGGCGACCTCGGCCAGGACATGAAATACTACGCCATCGAGCCGGAGCTGGGTGAGGGAGAACGCCCCGTGTTCGACAAGGTCCGCAACCGCCTGCTCGAACGCAGTGTCACCAAGGAAGCCCCCGAGAACGAAGCCGAGTACGACGACCGTATCGAGGAACTCCTCCAGGAGACCACCCGCGTCAAGAACCGCGAGACCAGTGACAGCGGCGTCCTGACGCGGCTCTCGAAGATTACTGACGTGGGGAAGGTCGAACTCAATCAGGAAACTTACGAGAACATCCGCTACCGGCTGAACCGCGACATCGTCGGGCTGGGGCCGCTCGAACCGGTCATGCGCGACCCGGCAAACGAGGACATCCACGTCATCGGCCGTGACCAGTGTTTCGTCGACCACTCGGTCTATTCGATGCTCGAGACGACCGTCGAGTGGGACTCCAAGGAGTCGTTCGACCAGTGGCTCAAGAACATGGGCGAGCGTATCGGAGACCCCGTTTCCGACTCGGACCCCATCGTCGACTCGACGCTCCCGGACGGCTCGCGTCTGAACCTCATCTACTCCGACGACGTGTCCCTTCAGGGTCCTTCCCTGACCATCCGTCAGGGCGAGGACGTCCCTCTGTCTATCTTCCAGATTACCAAGTGGAACACGCTCAGTCCCGAACTGTCGGCGTACCTCTGGCTGGCACTGGAAAACGAGCAGACGGTGTTCGTCGTCGGCGAGACGGCATCGGGGAAGACGACCACGCTGAACTCGATTATGGCGTTTATCCCCCGTGGCTCGAAGATTTACACCGCGGAGGACACCGCAGAGGTCATCCCGCCCCACGACACCTGGCAGCAACTCCTGACGCGTGAGGGGGAAAGCGAGGACACCTCTATCGACATGTTCGACCTGGTCGCTGCGGCACTGCGCTCTCGTCCCGACTACATCATCGTGGGTGAGGTTCGTGGTGAGGAGGGTCGGATGGCCTTCCAGGCGGCCCAGACCGGTCACCCGGTCATGCTGACCTTCCACGCGAGCGACATCGTCTCGATGATTCAGCGTTTCACCGGGGAACCCATCAACGTCCCCGAGACGTTCATGGACGTGGCCGACGTGGCGCTGTTCCAGAACCGGGTCAAGCAGGGCGACCAGGTGCTTCGCCGTGTCACCTCCGTCCAGGAAATCGAGGGATACTCCAAGGAGATGGACGGTGTCGTCACCCGGCAGTCGTTCTACTGGGACCCCGTCGAAGACGAAATCGTCTTCCAGGGGATGAACAACTCCTACGTGCTCGAAGAGCAGATTGCGACGCTGCTGGGGTACGAGGACACCCGGGACATCTACGACGACCTGAAGTTCCGGGCGCGCATCATCGAGCGTGCGATTCAGGAGGGCATCCTCGGCTACTACGAGGTCAACGACCTGATTGCTGACTACCAGCGTGACGGCGTCGAAGGCCTCCCCTTCGACATCCACCGGCAAGACTGATGGCCACTGAAAAGGGCAGACTGAATCTGACCGTCTCCGAGACCGTCCAGTCGTTAATGGAGTCGTATCGCCGGATGGGAATGCCCATCCAGCAGTATCTCAGCTTCATTCTCATCCCCTCCGGCGCCTTCTTTCTCCTCACGATAATCGCCGCCGTCCTGCTGGACCTGCCCTTGACGATTCGTCTGCCGATTCCACTCTTGGGGTTGCTGGCGTTTGGCGCGGCCGTCTTTTACCCGAAAATCCTGATTTCCCAGCGCAAGCGCCAGCTCAACAACCGGTTTCACCTGATGGTCACGCACATGACCGTGCTGGCGACGACGAACATCGACCGGATGGAAGTGTTCCGAAAGCTCGCGCAGGAAGACGAGTACGGCGAACTCGCAAACGAGATGAACCGCGTCGTCCAGCTGGTCGACACCTGGAATCAGAGCCTCGACGACGCGCTCCGCCGGCGCGCAAAGGAGGTCCCCTCCGACGCCGTCTCGGACTTTTTCGACCGCCTCGCGTACACGCTCGGTGCCGGGCAGTCACTGAAAGATTACCTCATCACCGAACAGGAACAGATTATCCAGGAGTACTCGACGGTCTACGAGTCCTCGCTGGACAGCCTGGAGGTCATGAAAGACCTCTATCTGTCGATGGTCCTGTCGATGACGTTCGCGCTGGTGTTTGCGGTCGTGTTGCCGATTTTGACGGGGACGGACCCGACGCTGACGGTCAGTGCAGTCATCGTGCTGTATATCTTCGTCCAGACTGGCTTTTTCCTCGCCATCCGCTCGATGGCACCGTACGACCCGCTGTGGTACCATCCTCCGGAGAAGTCCTCGCCGACCGACGAGCGCGCCCAGAAGAGCTTCCTCGCCGGTCTCGGCCTCTCCTTGCTCTTGCTGTTTATCTCGCTGGGTGGGATGTTTGGCTTCAGCCCCATCGCACTCGGAGACATCGTCCCCCTGGTCTCGGACCCGCTCCCGCTCCCGCTGTACGCGGCGATACCGATTACGCCGCTGTTGATTCCCGGCCTCGTCATGCGCTCTGAAGAAGAGAAAGTCAAAGCACGCGACGGGGAGTTCCCGAGTTTCATCCGGGCACTCGGTGCGACCGAAGGGGTCAAACAGTCGACCACCTCGATGGTACTCAAGACGCTCCGGAAGAAGGACTTCGGGGTGCTGACCGACAACGTCAACAGCCTCTACAAGCGCCTCAACATGCGTATCGAGACTTCCGAGGCGTGGCGGTACTTCACTGCTGAGTGTCGCTCGTATCTCATCCAGGTGTTCTCCGAGATGTATCTCGTCGGTCGGGACATGGGTGGTTCGCCGAAAGTGCTCGGTGAACTCATCGCCAAGAACATGAACGAGGTGCTTCAACTCCGCCAGCAGCGCAAGCAGGCGACGACGACGCTCATCGGGCTCCTGTACGGGATTACGGCGGCCTCGACGTTTGCCTTCTTCATCGGGCTCGAAGTCGTCAACATCCTCGCGGGCATGAGCCTGGACTTGCAGACCAGTTCGAACTTCGACGTCGGGACGCTCATCAACACCGGCGTCTACGACATCCCGCTCATCGAGTTCCTGCTGATTATCATCATCATGTTCGGTGCGATGCTCTCGTCGCTGATGATTCGGACCATCGACGGCGGCCACAAGATGAACACGTACCTGCACTTCGTCACGCTGACCTGGGTTGGCGCACTCACTGCAATCGTGACGCGGTGGATGGTCGGTATCTTCCTCTCCATATAGAACGGACCGCTTTTCCCTGCCGGTCCCGTCTCCGACGATAATGACCGACAGCGACCGTGCGGCGTTTCTGGCCGGTGACCGGCCCGAAGACGTACTCATCTATCTCGACGAGGCGGCCGTCTCGAACCCCGACGCACTGGAGGCGCATGGCGAACGCGTCGACGACGGTCTCGTCCTCGTGTTGCCCGGTGACAAAGCCCGGAGCGTCTTCCAGAAAGCGGCGGGTATCGACCCGATGGCCTTCGCCAAGGAGGCGATGGGGACGGAGGGACACATCGACGCCGACTGTACCGGCGGAACGTGCCCGGAGGGCGACGGCGACGACCACCAGGCACGCTTTGTCTTCGCATTCGCGGAGGAACAAAACGAGGAGGTGGGCGACCTCTACGCCGAGGGCGATGTCGTCCACGCCTACGTCTCCTGTTCGTGTGGGACCGCCTACTCCGATAAGTGGGTCGTCGACGAGAGCGAGTTGCGCGACTGAACGAGGTAGATGTCGTAGGGGACGCGTGTTGCGACGTTCGAGCCGATGCTACTGACGGGCGCAGCGATAGAGCCGACGTTCTCGCTGCCGAGAAAGACCACGTCGGCTGCGACGTCTATCGCGAGGTCACGGAGGTGTGTCGCGATGTTGCCGGCGCTTACGTACGACTGGACGACGGTACAGCGAAACTCGGCCGCCGGCGCAATCTCGGCCACCTGTTCGCGCAGTCGGGTCTCGACCGCGTCGGTCTCGAAGGACTCGTCGTCGTCGACCCAGCCGTGTTCGACAGCGTAGTCGCGGTCCCGCGGGACGATTGTCGCGACGATTATCTCGGCACCGGTCCCCGCTGCGAGGGTATCTGCCCGGCGCAGTGCGGCCACGGCCAGGTCGCTCCCGTCGAACGGGACGAAGAACGTCATCGGTACTCCCCCCATACGCGACCTTGGTAGCGAAAACAGTTGAATCCTCGTCCTGTTTTTACATGTCGGGACCGGTCAGCGCCGACCGGTCACCCGCGACTGCGTGTGGGACGGAAACACCGACTCGACGCGGTCGGGTCCGTACTCTGCCGCGAGAAGCGCCCGGAGTTCCGACTCGTAGTCGCCCTTCTCGATTGTCTCGCTTGCCCCAGTCTCGACGACGAGGTGGTCGTCGGCGAGCGCGTCGATGGCACTGCGGCCGATACCGGCCAGGGGGGCAAGGTGGGCGACATCGTAGCGGTCCTCGATGCTCTGTGCGAGGGGGCGTTCGACGGTCGGCACGCGGTCGTCGCGCCGGGTTCCATCGGCAACGGCGTCCAAGGCACCCGCCGCTGCGCGTTCGAGAGCGTGTTCGTGGACCTGTTGGATACCGTTGCGCGGGTATCCGTCCGTGACCATCTGCTCGACGGCCTCGGCTGCCACTGCCTCGTCTAACTCGAGTGTCTGTGAGTCGAATCCCACCGCGTCGGCGGCCGCGTGTGCGTGCTCGTAGTCGTCGGTCACGCCGAAGGTCCCACAGAGAAGGGTCACGTCCGCGACCGGTTCCAGCAGGAGCGCAGCGAGCGTCGAGTCTTTCCCACCGCTGTACAGTACCCCGACCTCCACGCTTACCGCCGACGGATGTCGAAGCTCTTCGAGTCCGGTGTGAGCTCTTTCAGCAGTTCTTTCATCTTCTCCTCGTCGATTTTGCCCTGGATGCGGCCACTCTGGGCGAGCGCGACGATTTGCTGTTCGATTTTCTCACCGTGCTCTGGCTTGGACATCTTGACGCTGTTGAGTCGCTTGCGCGCCCCGTCGGTGAGGCTCTGGCGGAGGACAGCCTTCTTCTGTGCTTCGGCCTGCTCGCGCTGGGCTTCCATGGCCTCTCCGTCCTGTCCCTCTGCCTGCTCTTTGAGTTGCTCTCGCTTTTGCTTGCGAAGTTTTTCGAGTTCTTCGTCGCTGGGTTCACCGCTCATACCCACGTTTTGTCGATTCGGAGGCAAAACGATTACGGGCCACACACGAGCGGCAAGCGATGGCGTTGACTCGTTGCCATCTCGTGGCCTCGTGTCACTGCTGTGGACCTCTGAGTCAGAGGGCTCCGGGAAGGTCGCGCCGGAACGACGCAACCGAGCGGTAGCGGTCATTCGGGTTCGCTTCGAGTGCCCGGTCGATGGCTACGGCCGCACCGCGAGGGGCAGACGACACCGGCTGGGCCGGTGGAACAGCACCCTCGCGGACGGCCCGTGCGGTGGCAGTGTCGTCGGGAACGGGGGATGACTCACAGAGGAGCCAGTACGCGAGGGCACCGACCTGATACACTGCCGTCGTCGCAGTGAGGCGGCCATCCACCTGTTCGGGCGCTGTAAACGGCGTCACATGGTCGGTCTGCTCGGCGTCGACGGCACGTTGGACCGCCCACTCGATTCCCCAGTCGGCGACGGTGGCATACCAGTCTCGCTCCGTCCCACCGCTCTGGACGTGGATTCGCTCCGGATGGATGCCACAGACCGGCGCTGTACTGGCAGCGTCGACGGCGTCGACGGCATCGATAACCTGGCCGAGTATCGACAGGCGCGTCTCGACGGGGAAATCGGTGCCCGTCGCCGCCAGCGTGTGGTCGCCGGCCTGGTAGGCGGCCCACTGTGCGGGGTCGGTGCCGGACTCGTGGACCGTCGCGACGCTTGGGTGGTGGTCGGCGCTGCGCCACTGTGAGAGGCGCGCCTCGAAGGACTCGCGCACGTCAGGGACATCGACGTGCTTTCGCGACACGGCGAGTATCTCGGCGTCCGTTCCGTCACCCCAGGGCGTCGCGTATCGGTGGAGAATGCCGTCCGTGTCGACGAACTGTACTTCCGTCACGTCGGGGATTGACGCCCCGAGTTGGCCGGGACTGGCTGGACCGACGTACGTCTCGGTGTCGTCGCCGGTTTCGCCATCGGTCTCATCCGGCTCCTCGGCCGGGTCGTCCGGAACTGCCGGTTGCTCGATGGCAGTGGGGTCGAACGTGACCCCGGACGCGGTGATGTCGTACTGGAGAAAGCGGTGTTCTCGCTCCTCGAACTCCCTCCCGGTGGCGTCGTACGCGTGCAGGTATCTGAAATCGTAGTCGTGTTGACTCTGCTTTGCCTGCTTGCAGGCTTCCTCGCGGGACGAACAGACCGCCAGCGCACACGTTCCCCGTTCGGGAACGATGGTCCACCCCTCGAGCAACTCGTCGTAGCGGACTTCGAGACACTCGAAAAGCGGGTTCCAGTAGAGGTTTCTGACGCTGTTTGCGGATTCCCACCGGAGTGCACAGGGGTGTCTGTTCTCGTCCATCTTGGTCTTTGCAGCCCGGACGGCGTCGATCTGGCTGTCGTGGGTCGAGAACGTCTTTCCCTTCCGCGTCCCTCGGCGGTACGCTTCGACGACCCAGACGTGACCCTGTTTGACGATTTCGAGTGGCGGTCGCTGCGGAATGTCAGGCTCCGCGTGGGCTCGCTCGGACTCCTGTCGCGGCTGGTCGCTGGGTGTCACCTACGTTGATGGTGTACCACGAGTGACAATTATGTTTCGCTTTCCGCAAGGCGGGACGCGGATAGACGGCGCTGGTCGGTGGTACGTCACTGACATGCTGGTGAGCGGACGCGTCGGTCGTCGTGACTCGCAGAGGCGAAAAGAGGGCTTACGCGTACCGTTCGAGCGCCGGGTCGTCGAGGGACTCGAGGACTTCACCGGCAGTGTCGTCGAGGAGGCTGCGACCGTCGGCGGAGACGACGCGGCCTTCGCCGTCTGCGGTTTCGACGTAGCCAGCCTCTTCTAGTTGCTGGAGCGCGGTTCGGATGATGTTCCCGGAGCCTTCGGACTGTTGGCGCGGTCGGACCTGGTAGCGGTTCGAACCCTGCTTTGCGTTGCCGTACTCGGTCTGGAGGCTGCCGACGCCGACTGGTTCGTTGGTCGCGACTTTCCGGAGCAGGCTGGCCGCGCGGCGGACCCAGAAGTCGTCCTGTTGGGGTGGCAGTTCGCGGTCTACGCCAGTCGTCGTGAATTCGAGCCAGTCGGGCTCGTCGATGGCATCTTCCTCGGTGAGCTTCTCGGCGACCGCCTCGATGAGGTCCTCGGCGGGGGCGTCGTAGAGTGTCGTCATTGGAGTCTCTTTCCCTTTGCCGTCATTTAAGCGCGTCGTCTTCCGACTGCCGTCACTGGCGGTGCTGTGCCCCGATAACTGCTGCCACACCGCCGCCAAAGAGCGTCGGTAGCCAATATGTCCCGCCCCGATGGATGAGCACGGCAGCGGCGGCAGCGGAGGCGGAGACGCCGGCGGTCGGAACGAGGAGTGCGATAAAGACCGTCTCGATGCCGCCGAGGCCACCGGGCAGCGGGGTCACACCGGCAATCGACCCGACGGGGACGACAAACAGCGTCGCAGAGAACGGGACTGTGTGGCCGAGCGCGTACAGCGAGAGCCACAGCGACGTCGAGAGCGCGACCCAACCGACCGCAGACAGGGTCATCGCGGTCACGAGCGTCCTGCGATTGCGGCCGACGCGGCCGACGGCGTCGAAAAAGCCCTCGATGCGCTCTGTGACGGTCGCGCGGTCGGGCGGCGTTCGCCTGGGGACCACGCGCGCGACGAGTGCGAGAATCGGCGTGACCACACGCACCAGCATCGCCTCCACGCGGGCCTGGTTGCGCCAGCCGAGCGCGGCGACGGTGACGATGAGGGCGACCAGAAGGACGGCACCGCCAGCCGCGACGAAGACATCCTGTGTCAACCGGGCCGCGCCGGCGACGACGTAGACGAAGCCGACGATGGCACAGGTCATCGAGGGGACGAAATGAAGCGTATCGACGCTCGCAATCGCGGCCAGTCCGGACTCGTACTTGCTGTCGGCGACCGACGAGATGAGCATCGCGCTCACCGGCTCACCGCCGGCCTGGCCGAAGGGCGTGACGTTGTTCGAGAACACGGCTGCGGCGAACACGAAGACGGCTTTCGGCCCGGAGATGGGCGTCCCGATTGCCCGCAGGACCGTCCAGAGGACGAGTCCCCACGCCGAGAGCCAGACGGCCGCGACCACCACCACGCCGAGCAAGACCAGTCGGTCGGCCTGCTGGAGGGCACCGAGCACGTCGTCGATGCCGACGGCCCAGACGAGCACGGAGAGCACGACCAGAGCGGCCAGAAAGCCGACGAACGTCGAGAGACGGTCGCCGTTCATGTCGCGAGGGTCGGCCGAGACTGGCTTGAACCCACCGGTCCGGTGGATAGCCGACGTTTTTATCCCGCCGCTCGAATCGGGGGTATGGACGAACGGGCTGCGCTGGAGCGACTCTCGGCGTCACTGCCTCACGCGGGCGACGACGCCGCTGTCGTGGACGGACTCCTCGTGACGACGGACATGCTCCACGATCAGACGGACTTTCCGGCGGGGACGACCCGCTACACGGCGGGCTGGCGGGCCGTCGGGGCTTCGCTTTCCGACGTTGCCGCGATGGGTGGGGACCCGGTCGCTGCGGTCGCCGTCTACGGCGCCCCAAGCTTCGAGTACGAGGAGATTGCGGCGTTCGTCGACGGCGCCTGTGACGTGTGCGCGGCCGTCGACAGCGAGTACGTCGGCGGGGACCTCGACGGCCACAGCGAGTTTACCGTCTCCTCGACAGTCGTCGGACGGGCCGACGACCCGGTCCTCCGGTCCGGTGCCAGCCCGGGCGAGGCAGTCTGTGTGACCGGCACGCTCGGTCGGAGCGGCGCGGCACTCCGGCTGTTCGAGGCCGGCGAGACCGAGCGCGCGAACGACCTCTTCCGGTTCGAACCGCGGGTCGCGGCCGGGCGGACACTCGCCGGAGCGGCGACGTCGATGATGGATTCGAGTGATGGCCTCGCTCGGTCGCTATCGCAGCTCGCAGCGGCCAGCGACTGCGGGTTTGCCATCGAGTCGCCGCTACCAATCGACGAGGTGGTCGACGAGGTGACAGTCGACGCCACAGAGCGACGGGAACTGGGCGTGTTCTTTGGCGAAGACTTCGAACTGGTCTGTACGATTCCGGAGTCCCGGCTCGATGCAGTACGCGATACGCTATCGGTGCCACTGACTCGCATCGGGACCGTCACCGAGGCTGACGTGACACTGGACGGCGATTCGCTGCCCGACCGCGGCTACACACACGGGGAGTGAGGCCGCTGGGTCGGTCAGGGACCGACCACTTCGACTGGAATCGGGGTGAAACAGAGCGCACCGAGGACGAGCGTGACGACGCCGACGGCGACCCGCCGGCGGTCCAGTGTGTCTTCGATGACGGGTGTTGCCGGGCCGGCGTAGGCGAGGCCGGTAGTGAACAGTCCCCACATCGCCCAGATGCCGACCGAATCGAGGCCGCCACGGACGAAGTAGAGATAGCCAGCCAGTGCAAAGAGCGCGCCGGGCACGGCGGCAGCCAGCGTCTCCTGTCGTCGGCCGGCGATGGCGCGGACGATGTGGCCGCCGTCGAGTTGGCCGACCGGGAGGAGGTTCAACACGGTGACGAGCATGCCGACCCAGCCCCCGAAGACGACGGGGTGGACAAGCCCGGCTTCGAGTTTTCCTGCCGTCCCGCTCGCTTCGGCCAGCAGCCACAACAGCGGGGGATTGTTGAAGACGACGCGAGCGCCGTTCTGACTGCTTGCGGCCGCTTCCTGGACCGGCAGGGGGTCGAGCTGGAGGCCGACCAGCGTTACCGCGATGGTGGCGACGAGCCCGGCCAGCGGCCCGGCCGCGCCGATGTCGAACAGCGCCTTCCGGTTGGGCATCCGTTCGCGCATCCGGATGACGGCGCCCATCGACCCGACGAACAGGGGAAGCGGGATGAAGTACGGCAGTGAGGCATCAACGTCGTGGTACCGGCTCATCACGTAGTGGCCGAACTCGTGGACGCCGAGCACGCCCATGATGGCCGCCGAGAACGGCCAGGCCGCCAGCGCGCTGAGTGGCTGCTCGAACACCGGGAGCTGGTACCAGTAGAACGCCCCCGCAAACAGCGTCGAGGCGACGGTCAGGACGAATAGCACGACGTTTCGCCACGGAATCCCCTCCTCGGTCGACCGGGGCTCGGCGACCAGTGCGACCGCGTCCGAGGGGACCCGGCCGTCGTAGTCCCGCTGGAGGCGGACCTCGTAGCCGCGTTTCCGGAACAGGGGCCAGACCTCCCGCTCCAGCGCCCGCACGTCGACGGTCGGCCGGCCGACGTACACCACCGTCTCGTCGTCAGTTTCGACGGCCAGGACGCTGAACGCGCGAGCGAGGTCATCCGGAGTCGGCCGGGCGGCCGACTCGTCGTGCTCGCTCATCGACGAGGCGTACGCCTCGCGACTGTTTAAAAAACTCGGCTGGATGCGGGAGGATGGACGGCAGGTGGCAGTGCGGGCCGTGACCGGTCAGGCCGGTTCGATGCGCCAGGTGGTCGCGCTCGTGTACGACCACTTCTCGATTTCGAGTTCTTTCGCGGAGTCTTTCAGTTTGACCATCAGTGCGCCGATTTCCTTCGGTGACAGTCCGACTTCGTCGGCGATGAACTTGCTCTTGAAGTACATCTCGCCGTCCGACGCCTTCCGTGCAAGGAAGCTCTTGAGACGCTCTTCTTTCGAACGGTCGTCGGTAGAGGGCTGTTGTGTGGCGCTCATGTCTGCCTCACTCCCTTCTTCTCGCTGTATCCCCATATAAAGGCGGGAACCTTTGGGTCCATTCGCCAAGTTTCAGCCGGCTCCAGAGTGAAATATCATTTTAGGACGCTCCAGATGACTTTTAGAAGTTTTATAACACTCTCTAAAGTTGTAATATCGATATTAAAAATAGCGCTAATTTCGCGAGAATTGGAGTGAATACTACCTGTCCTGGGCTGAAAAATAAGGAAATTATTGCCTTTTTCGTCAGACAGTGGACGTGTTGTTGACATGCTGGGGGCGCTCCGGTGACGGCTTGACAACCCTTAAGACGGAATCGTGGCTACGGCGAGCCAATGAAAGTCGTCGTCTCTATCGGTGGGAGCGTACTCGTCCCGGAGGTCGAGAGCGACCGGGTCGCGGCCTACGCAACTGTCCTGGAGAGCATCGTCGCCGACGGACACGAACTCGCAGTCGTCGTCGGTGGCGGGCCGGCGGCACGCGAGTACATCGCGGCCGGTCGTGACCTCGGTGCGAACGAAATCGAACTCGACCAGCTCGGCATCGCTGTCACGCGACTGAACGCCCGGCTCCTTGTCGCCGCGCTGGACGACCAAGCGGCACCCACGCCGCCCGAAGACCACGAGACCGCCCGCGAGGCGCTCCGGCGCGGCGACGTCCCCGTTATGGGCGGTACCGAGGCCGGCCACACCACCGACGCCGTCGGCACTGCGCTGGCCGAGTACACCGACGCGGACCTGCTCGTCTACGCGACCAGCGTCCCCGGCGTCTACGACGCCGACCCCAACGAGGACCCCGACGCGACCAAATTCGACGAGATGACCGCCGGAGAACTGGTCTCGCTGGTCAGCGACCTCGAAGTCGACGCCGGGAGCAACGCCCCGGTCGACCTCCTGGCGGCGAAACTCCTCCAGCGGGCCGGCCTGGACGCTGCGGTCGTCGACGGAACCGACCCCGAGGCCGTCCGTCGGGCCATCGAGGGTGACCACGACGGCACGACCATCGTCTCCGAATCATGACCTACGACGAGGACCCCTACGCCGTCCTTTCGGGGACCGAACGCGCTTTCTGGGCCGACTCGGTTGCCGATGCCGTCGAAGCGCGCGAACCCGACGAACCAATCGTCGTCAAGGGCGGCGTCTCCCCCTCCGGCGTGCCCCACATCGGCCACTTCAACGAGATTCTCCGGGGCTACTTCGTCGCCGAAGCGCTCCGTGACCGCGGGCACGAGGTCCGACAGGTCTTCACTGCCGACGACAAGGACGCGCTCCGGAAGATTCCCCGGACGCTCGCCGACCTGGACGGGAACGTGGTCGGTCTCGGCGAGGTCGACGCGGGCGCGCTCGGCCGGAATCTCGGGAAACCCTACACGTCGATTCCGGACCCCTTCGGCTGCTGTGACTCCTACGGCGCCCACTTTACGAACCTGCTCGAACGCCACGCCGAGAGTGTTGGCGTCCCCCTCGATTTCGTCTCGAACACCGAACGCTACGAGTCGGGGGAGTTCGACCCGGTCGTTCGCCACGTCCTCGAACACGCTGACGAAGCCCGCGACGTACTCGCACAGTACCAGAACAAGGTCGACGACGAGTACGTCCCCTTCGTCCCTCAGTGTGCCGAGTGTGGAATTCTCACCGAGGGCGTCACCGACGTCGACCTCGAGGACGGTACCGTCTCGTACGTCTGTACCGACCGGGAGGCCGGCGACGACACCATCGAGGGGTGTGGTCACGAGGGAACCGCGACGTTCCGGGAGGGGAAACTCCCCTGGCGCTTCGAGTGGCCCGGCCAGTGGCAGATTCTCGGCGTCGACTTCGAACCCTTCGGAAAAGACCACGCCGAGGGCTCCTGGCCCAGCGGCGTCGACATCGCGCGCAACGTTCTCGACATCACGCCGCCCGTCCCGATGGTCTACGAGTGGTTCACGCTCGACGGCGATGCGCTCTCTTCCTCCTCGGGGAACATCGTCACCGTCGACGAAGTGCTCGAGTTGCTCGAACTGGAGGTCTTCCGCTATTTCTTCGCGAAGGCCCCGCTGAAACAGCGCGATTTCAGCATCGCGAACCTCGACCAGCTCGTCGACGAGTTCGACCGCTTCGAAGCCACCTACTTCGGGGAAATCGACGCCGACGAGGAAGAACGCGAGCGAGCAGAGCGCGCCTACCCGATGGTCGTCGACGAGCCACGCGAGGAGCGCATCCGTATCCCCTACACCTTTGCCGCGGTGCTGGGGATGACCGACGACCCCGACCTGCGCGAGGAAATCGCTCGCAGAGAGGGCCACATCCCCGACGACGCACCCGAGTGGGCCGTCGAGGGCGCGCTTGCACGCGTCGAGCGCGCTCGCGAGTGGGCGCGCCGGACCGGCAACGAGTTCGACTACGAACTCAAACGCGCCGACCTGCCGACGACGGAGTTCGACGCCGACACTGCCGCCGCGCTCGACGACCTCGCGGATTTCGTCGAAGCGGGCCACGACGGCGAGGCAATCCAGGGCGAAATCTACGAGACGGCCAAACGCCACGACATCGAGATTGGCGACTTCTTCTCGGCCGGCTACCGCCTCTTTTTCGACGACGAGGAGGGGCCGAAACTCGGCCCGTTCCTCGCGAAACTCGACCAGGAGTTCGTCGTCGCGCGACTCCGGCGCGAGCGATAAGCCATCGCTGTCTGGAACCAAACGCTCTTTGGCGACTGTCCCCTCCTCCGGGGTAATGGCAAACACCTGGCTGTGGGTGCTCGCCGGCATCGTCCTCTACACGCTCGTGATGATGTCGTTGCGAGCACGCGGTTTCCTTCCTGACTCCGTCCGTGTCTCCGGCCCGCTCGTGACGCTTCACACGAAGTACGGGCGCAAACTGCTCGACAAACTCTCCCGGCCCCGACGGTTCTGGCGCGCGTGGTCGAACATCGGCATCGGTATCGCGCTGGTCGTGATGGTCGGATTCGGCGCAGTTATCTTCGCTTCGGCTATCTTCATCGGTCTCAGGCCTGAACAGGCCGCTCAATCGCCGATTCGAAACCCCCAGAACGCACTGGTCATCCCCGGAGTCAACGAATTCCTCCCGCTGTCTGCTGCTCCCGAAATCGTCGCTGGCCTCCTGCTCGGCCTCGTCGTCCACGAGGGCGGACACGGCCTGCTCTGTCGAGTCGAGGACATCGATATCGACTCGCTCGGGCTTGTCTTTCTCGCCTTTATTCCGGTCGGTGCCTTCGTCCAACCCGACGAAGACAGCCGTGCAACGGCCGACCGCGGCGCACAGACCCGGATGTTCGCTGCCGGGGTCACCAACAACTTCGCGCTGACTGCAATCGTCTTCGTGCTCCTCTTTGGGCCCGTCGCCGGGTCGATTGCCGTCGCCCCCGGCGCTGCCGTCGGTGACACGTTCCCCGGCTCTCCCGCTGCCGAGGCGGGTCTGGGCCACGGTGACCGCATCACCGCAATCAACGGCACCACAGTCGACAACGCCTCCGAACTGGACCGTGAACTCGCCCGGCTCGGCGGGACCGTCTCCGTAACCATCGACGGCGAGGAGACTGTCCCCGTCGACCGGTACCCGGTCATCACCAGAGCAGTCGAAGGGCAGTACTCGAACATTACGTTCGATGGTGACACGCTCCCGCGCATCGAATCGGTCAACGGCACCGCCGTTTCGAGCGAGCAGGCGTTCCGCGACGCCGTCTCCGAGCGTGAAGTCGTCTCGCTGGAGACCGACCGCGGGAATCAGACGCTCCCAATCGGTGCCTTCGTCGCGCAGGTCCAGCCCGGAAACGCACTCGCGGCGGAAGGCGCACCCCAGAATACGTCACTCATCATCACCGACATCGGCGGCCAGCGCATCGCCAACACCTCTGCGCTCGCTACCGTCCTCGACGAGTACGAACCGGGCGACGAGGTGACCGTCACGGCCTACATCGACGGGGACCGGGAAACCTACACAGTCACGCTGGGTGAACAGGACGGCGAGGCCCACCTCGGGGTCGGACTCCGGGCGGGCTATTCGGGGCTGGTCGTCGACGACTTCGGCATCGATACCTACCCCGCCGAGACGTTCCTGTCGTTTCTCAGCGGTGGGCCCGGCGGACTTGACGGTCTCTTCGTGAGCATCTCCGGCATTCTGTTTATGCCGTTCCTGGCGGCTTTTTCGCCGGAAATCAGCTACAACTTCGCCGGCTTTACCGGTGAAATTGTTAGTTTCTACACCGTCGGCGGCCCACTCGGCTTCCTCGGTGGGGGGCTGGTCTTCCTGCTTGCGAACGTCCTGTTCTGGACCGGGTGGATAAACTTCAATCTCGCCGTGTTCAACTGCATCCCGGCGTTCCCGCTCGATGGGGGACACATCCTCCGGACCAGCACGGAGGCTATCGTCTCACGACTTCCAATCTCCAACCGCCAGTCGCTGGCGTCGACGATTACGATGGGAATCTCTGCGGCGATGTTGATTGCGTTGCTGGCGACGTTTCTCGGACCGGCCCTGCTCTCCTGAAAGACAAACTTCCTTACTCCCGGCCCGTAACAGACAGGTATGCCAGACCGACGCGACCCGCCGCCGACAGACGAGGGTTGGTACACGCTGCACGACTTCCGGACGATCGACTGGGACGCCTGGCGGTCGGCGCCCGAACGGGAGCGCCAGCGGGCCCTCGAGGACGGTGTCGAGTTTTTCGAGTCGGCACTCGCGGTCGAGGACAGCGACGACGGTGCGTCTGCGCTGTACTCGATTCTCGGGCACAAGGCCGACTTCCTCGTGCTTCACCTCCGGCCGTCGACGGCCGATACCGGCGCGCTCGAACGCCGCTTCGAGCAGACGGAGTTCGCTCGCTTTACCGAGCGGACGACTTCTTTCGTCTCTGTGACGGAGGCGTCGGGCTACTCCGAACGCGCGCGTGACTACTTCACGGGCGACCTCGACGAGAGTTCGGGGCTGTACAACTACATCCAGTCGCGGCTGAAGCCGTCGATACCGGACGCGACCCACGTCTGTTTCTACCCGATGGACAAGCGCCGCCAGCCAGAGCAAAACTGGTACGACCTCTCCTTCGAGGAGCGGGCCGAACACATGGACGCCCACGGCGACATCGGCCGCGACTACGGCGGGAAGGTCCAGCAGATGATCACCGGCGCGATTGCGATGGACGACTGGGAGTGGGGGGTCACCCTCTGGGGTGACGACCTGACCGATATGAAGGACCTCCTCTACGAGATGCGGTTTGACCCGTCGACCTCCCAGTACGCCGACTTTGGTTCCTTTTACGTCGGTCGTCGCTTCCCGCCCGCGGACCTGCCGGCGCTGCTCTCGGGCGAACCGGTTCCGAGCGACGAGACGGACGGCGCGACAGAAACCGGCCCGGTCCATCCCGCCGACGCCGACCACGCCGGAGGGCACGCCCACGGTGAGACAGACCACGCCGAGGAGCACGGCCACGACGACGCGGACCACGGCGAGGCCGCACACGGCCACGGGGATACGGACCACGCCGAGGGGCACGGCCACGACGGTGCAGACTCGCGGGACAGCGCCCATCCCGGCAGTTCGGCCGAGGGTGACCATCCCCACGACAGCGAGGAGACCGAAACCGAGGACATCGCCAGCCTGCTCGCGACACTCGGCCTCGACGGCGGCGAAGACTACGACGCCGGCGACTACGGACTCGTCCTCTACTCGACGGCAGACGCCGGCGACCTGGCCGACGAGGTCGACGACCTGCGGGGCAACTTCGAACACTACGACTCCCACGTCACGACGGTCGTTCGCGCCCACGGCGGCCGCGCGGCCATCGTGAGCATCTGGGACAACGAGGGCGCCGCCGACACGGCCCACGGATTCCTGACGGACTTATCGGGTGTCACCGAGACTGTCCGCGGCCCACTCGACGGTAGCGGTGAGACGGAGACCGAAGCGGCCGACGACGAGGACGGGGCCGAGAGCATCCGCGAGGAACTGGCCGACCTCGACATCTACGCCGGCCAGCCCCACGGCGAGGACATCTACGCGCTCGTGCTGTACTCGGAGGCCGACCGAGAGGAACTCCTCGCGGAAGTCGAGGACCTCTCGGATGGCTTCGACCGGTACGACACCCACGAGGGAACGAAAGTCTACGCGGACCCCGACAGCGAGCGCAACGCCGTCGTCAGCCTCTGGGAGACCGAGGACGCCGCCGACACCGCCAGCGGCTACCTCTCGGACCTGCCCGGCGTGGTCGGCTGGGCCGGTGAGGGTGAAGGCTTTGGCACGATGGGGATGTTCTACACCGTCGAGCCCGAACACCGGGAGGATTTCGTCGAGAAATTCGGCACCGTCGGTGAACTGCTCGGAGATATGGACGGTCACCGCGAGACGTCGCTCCTTTCGAACGTCGACGACGAGAACGATATGTTCATCGCCAGCCAGTGGGATTCCAAAGAGGACGCGATGGGCTTTTTCCGGTCTGACGCCTTCTCGGACACCGTCGACTGGGGCCGAGACATCCTCGCGGACAAACCGCGACACGTCTTCCTCGCCTGACCTGCCGCTCCCGTTGGGACGTTTTACATGTGCTCTTCTTCGAGGACCCAGCCGAGCGCTCGCTTGTAGTACGTGAACATTTGCCGAACGCTTTCGTGGTTCATCTCCTCGGAGTCGAGTTCGTCTTGCAGAAACTCGTATTGCTCGCGGATTTCCGATTCCTCGCGCATGCGACTGTGGACGGGCGCGACGGTGATAGTTCTGGGGACCCGTGGTACCTGCTAAATTCTGGGAACTCCTGTTATCTGCTGAACTCCTCGGTTAGTGCCGGAACCACATCGAAGCGGTCGTCGACGATACCAGTACCACCTTTTTCTGCGTCGGGTTCGCGCTCCACGCGAACCACTCCTTGAAAAAGCTGGGCCAAAAAGGCTCGACGCTCACTCCGTTCGCGTCGAGTAAACTGCCGGCAACGCCGCCAGGCGCTACCCGCTGAACTCTTCGGTCAGTGCCGGAACCACATCGAAGAGGTCGTCGACGATACCGTAGTCGGCGATGTCGAAGATGGGCGCGGAGGGGTCGTCGTTGATTGCGATAATCGTCTCGGAGCCTTTCATCCCGGAGACGTGCTGGACAGCCCCGGAGATACCGATGGCGATGTAGACGTCCGGCGAGACGACCTTGCCGGACTGGCCGACTTGTCTGTCCTTGGGCAGCCAGTCGTTGTCGACAATCGGCCGGGACGCGGAGACGGTCGCACCCAGCGCGTCGGCCAGGTCGTGGATGATATCGAGGTTCTCCTCTTCGTCGATACCCCGACCGACGGAGACGAGCACGTCGGCGTCGGTGATGTCGACGTCGCCTGCGCCGACCTCCTGGAAGCCGGAGACAGTCGAGCGGATTGCACTCTCGTCGATGGCGGCGTCGAACGCGGAAACCTCGGGCTCACCGGTGCCCTCGGCGGCGGGCCACTCGCCGCCACGGATGGTGATGACTGCGCGGTCGCCGTCGACTTCGATTGTTCCCTCCGCTTTGCCACCGTAGAGTTCCCGGGTGACCGTCAGTCCGTCCTCGGTGTCGAGTCCGACGGCGTCGGTCACCAGCGGATAGTCGAGTCGTTCGGCGAGTGCGGGCACGTAGTCGAGACCGTTGACCGAGTTGGGCGCGAGGACGTACGTCGGGTCGACGCTGTCGGCCAGTTGCTCGACGGCCTGGACGTACACGTCGTGGTTGAACTCCTCGCCGTGGTCGACGGTGTGAATCGCGTCGACACCGTCGCGGTCCAGCTGGTCGGCGTAGGTGTCGACGTCGCCGCTGACGACCGCGACGTGGAGGTCGCCGTCGGTCACGTCGGCGAGCTGGCGGCCGACTGTCAGCAGTTCGTAGCTCACGTCGCGGAGTTCGCCGCGTCGGTGCTCGGCGACGGCGAGGACGCTCATGCGTCCACCCCCTTCTCTGTGAGCAGTTCAGCCAGTTCTCCGGCCGTGTCCTCGGCGCTGCCCTCGAACAGCGTGGCCTCGCCCTCTGTCTCGGGCTCGTACAGCGACGAGAGCGCCAGCGGGAGTTCTCCGACGTCGACGCCCACGTCGGCGAGCGTCTCGACGTCGAGTGGCTTGCTCTGTGCCTGTCGAATCCCGCGGAGGCTGGCATAGCGGGGGTCGTTGATACCGGTCTGGATGGTCAACACGGCGGGCAGTTCCACGTCGGTCAGCTCCTCGATGCCACCCTCCAGTTCGCGATGGACGCTGGCGGTGTCGCCATCGAGTTCGAGTTCGTTGACGACGGCGGCCCACGCGTAGTCCAGTTCCGAGGCGAGCGTGACGCCGGTCGCACCGAACGAGTAGTCGGCGGACTGAACGCCGGTCAACACGAGGTCCGGCTCTTCTTCGCGTGCCACGGCGGCGATGAGCTCCGCTTTCGTACCCGGGTCTAGTACCGTCGCGTCCGCGAGTGCGTCGTCCCAGACGCGCACCGCGCGGTCTGCGCCTTTCGCGAGGGCCTGTCGAATGACCTCTTCTGTCCGCTCGGGACCAACGGTGACCGTGACGACTTCGACGTCGTCGTTCGCTTCGCTAATCTGAACAGCCTCTTCGATGGCGTAGTTGTCCCACTCGTTCAAATCGTACGTGAGATACCGTTCGTCGATAGCTGTCTCCGCGATTTCGAAGTCGTCGTCTACGTCGACGGCCTCCGAGACCGTAACGAGAATCTTCATACAGTCTGGTATGCGACCCCACTCCCGATAAACGTTTTCAGGAGCAAGACAACCGGCCAGCTGTTTCTCCGTCCGGCGGTCTTACTCCTCTGGGTCGGCGACGTCTTCGTCGGGGAACGAAATGAGATTCTCCCGGCCGATGCGGAGTTTGTCTATCTCGCCGTCCTCTTCCATCGAAGAGAGCAACTGTGAGACCTTCGCGTTCGACCAGTTGGTCTCCTTGACGATGTTTGCCTGCTTCATCCGCCCGCCGTTCTCTTCGAGCAGGCGCTCGACGCGTTCCTCGTCGCTGAGCAACTCCTCGTCGATACCTGTCTCGTCGCCGCTATCTTCCATTCCGGTGGCGGCTGCTGTTGTAGTGTTGTCGTCCGCCGAACCGACGGGCTCTGTCTGGCTGTCGACAGAACGCTCCGTCGCCGGCGTGTCCGGCTCGCTGGTGTCATCCAGCCTGTCGAGTACGTCGCTGTCCCGGAGCAAGTAGACGACGACGGCACCGAGCCCCAGCGCCACGAGACCAATCCAGAGCAGCGAATCACCACCGGGCCCGTCTGGGTTCCCCGGACCGAAGTTCCCGGTCTGTTCGAACGTCGCACTGAGTGTCGAGCCGGTGAAATCCCGTGGACCGGTCCACTGTATCGTCCCGTTCCGGAGTGTCACAGACACTGACGCGTCGAAGAACTGATACCCCTGTGGCGGGCGGATGATGAGCTGCTGGTTCGCCGAGAGGCCGCCGAGCCAACCCGTGGCAAATACGTCGTCGATGTAGAGGTTCTCGCCCTCGATTCGTCCGAAGTTCGTCCAGGTGAACGAAATCGAGAGCTCGCCGGTGCCGTTTGTCGCCGTTCCCGTCCGCGAACTGCTGCGCGTGACGTTTCTGATCGACATGTCCCGGTCCGTCGCGTCGCTTGCCTGCTGGCTCGCACGCTCGAAGCTCCGCAACCCGAGGTCGTCAGTCCGCCCTTCCTCGAATTCACGCGCGACCTCGCCGAAGGCTTCCGTTTCGTCCTCGGAGGTGAGGTCGAACGTTTTCGTTATCGTCCACCGGGCGTCACCGTTCTGCCTGAGGTCGACGGTCATCGTCTGTGTTACCGCTGTCTCTCCGTCGACCTGGGCTGTGTCCGTCGGTCCAGTCGCGGCCAATCCGGGTGCGGTGGCGACTACACCCAACACTACGAGGCCGAAAAGCAAGACGACTCGTGGCCCCGAGACCATACCATCGTGTGTTTCGCCTGACGGCAAAACCCTTTCCATCCGGTTATAAAACGTTAAATCCGCTCGTAAACCGTCTCGGCGCCGCTCAGACATTCATACGCCGGGTGGAGAAGGGACTGATTTTTGTATGCCCGGTTGGTACAACGCTGATAGATGTCACGGACGCCGCTGCTGATTGCCCTCGTCGCCCTTGCCCTCGCCGTTCTCAGCGTCGGCGCTGCTGGACAGGCCCCGCCGGTCGTCGTCGAGGACTCCTCCCCGAGCATCACAGACGAGCAGCCGTCGCGCGTCGCCGACGTCCCCAACACGACGAACTACCTGTTCCCCAACGACGACGCCGAGCGCCAGGCGTACGTTCGCGCCGACGTCGACGTGGGAAGTGCTGTCGCTGCCAGTGCGACTCGGCTAGAGGGGGAGCACCGCGCTGTCACACTCGAACGACGACTGGCGTCGCAACCTGACACCGACGGCCAACGCGCCGTCGTCGAGCAGGCTGTCTCCGATGCCGAAGCGGAGCGGAGCCGTCTCGATACCGCTCACGAGTCGCTCTACCGGGCGTACAGCGACGGGTCGCTCTCCCGCCAGCAGTTCCTCCGCGGGCTCGTTCGTCTGGAGGTTCAGGCGACACAGCATCGCGCGCTCGTCGGTGCCCTCCAGACAACTGCAGAGACCGAACTCGGTAGCTCGCTGCCGCCGTTGCTCGATACGCGACTGGCGTCGCTCCAGACTGGCGTCGTCACGCTCCCGTCTCCGCTCAGTGACCGGATACGGGCGGCGGCTGTCGGGACCGGTGACCCGCTGGTCGTCTACACGCAGGGTGCTGGCGACGCGCTCGTCCTCGCGACCGTGGACGGACAGACGTTCCGGCGGCAGGCGACACTGCTGGGCGAGCACCAGCCGGACGCTCCAGACCAGTTCGAGACCGGCGACCAGCAGGCAATCGTGCAGGTCGTCGACCGAACCACCGACCTGTACCCGTGGGCGTACTCGAACGACCAGCAGTTCTCGCGGCGCGTCGAGTCGGCCGGTCCGTCGACCAGTATCTACCGCATCCAGGCGGACCACCCACAGGGGAGCCTCTCCTCGTATCTCAGCGGCTCGACGACCAACGCCTTCCACGAGGTACAGACGCTCGACCCGACGGAGGTGCCGGTCTACAGGACTGTCCAAAACGAGACCGACACACTCAATCTGACGGTCACTACCACGACTGTCACCGGGCCGATGCGAGTGCAACTGTCTTCGCCGGACGGCGGTTCACAGAACGGGACGGTGCTGATCGACGGCCAGCCCGTCGGGACCACCGGTTCAGACGGCATCCTGTGGACCGTGCGGCCCACCGGGACGTTCGAGCTGACGGCTGTCGACGAAACTGGGACCGAAGTGACGCTTGCACCCACCCGATTCGTGCGGCCCTCCTGACGGCACTGCCGTAATCGCTACTCGTCGCCGACCTGTGCAATCGTGGTGATTGCGCGGGGGCTGCCGGGTCGGGCCTGCTGGATGTGGTGTTCGAAGTCAGTAAAGCCGGCGTCGGCGAACATCCGGTCGGCTTCCTCCTCGTCGTAGAACAGCATGATGGCGTCGGCCATCTTCTGGAAGACGCTGTTTTTGGGGTAGTCGGGGCCGACCACGAGGACCTGGCCGCCGGGTTTCGTCACGCGGCGGAGTTCTCTGAGCGCGGTGACGGGGTTTGGCCAGTACTCGATAGAGCCCGACGACCACACGACGTCGAAGGTGTCGTCGGCGAAGGGGAGCCGTTCGGCGTCGCCGCGGTGAAAGCGCACCGGGCCGCGACTGCCGAACTTCGCGTAGGCTTTCTCGAGCTGGTGGGCACTCTGGTCGAGGCCGTAGACAGTGTCTACTTCGGTCAACAGCCCTTCGGTCGCGAAGCCGGTGCCACAGCCCACGTCTAACACCATGTCGTCGGGCCCGATGTCGAGCATCCCGATGGCCTCGTCGCGCATCTGCTCGTTCCAGATGAAGGGGTTGATGCGGTCGTAGACCTTCGAGAGGTACTTGTAGAACGTCCGGGCACGTGACTTGTTTTCGAGGACGCCCATCGACTCGAGGTTGGGGCCTCATCGTGATAATACCCCGGATTTCCCCCACAGAGACCCCGACGCCGACGAGTCGTCTGCCTCTGTGGGGGCGCGTGATGTGCCCACACGCACGAGGAGGCTTCGCAACTATGAAATAGGCGTTCGTGGTACATCCGGACGATTGAGGAATGCCAGAGACACAGGTACTCGAGCGCATCAAGGACGCCGAGCGCGAGGCCGAGGAAATCGTCGCCGAAGCCGAAGACGAGGCGGAAGAGCGAATTCAGGAGGCCCGCGAGGAGGCCGACCAGATTCGCGCGGAGGCCAGAGAAGAGGCCGAGGCGGCTGCCGCCGAGCGTCTCGACGACGCCCAGGCCGACATCGAGGAGGACCGTGAGCAAATCCTCGAAGAGGGCCGTGAAGAGCGCGAGAGCCTCGAATCGGCCGCCGAGGAACGCGTCGACGACGTGACTGACTACGTGATAGACCTGTTCGAGGAGGCGGTACATGCTCAGACCTGAACGGATGAGCCGCGTCTCGGTGACCGGGTCCAAACGCGTCATCGACGATGTCATCGAGACGGTGCACGGCCTTCGACTGCTCCACGTCACGGAGTACGACGGTTCGTGGGACGGCTTCGAGCCCGGTGACCCACAGGAGGGCGCAGACGAAGCCTCCGCGAAGCTCGTCACCGTTCGCGCGCTGAAGTCGACACTCGGGGTCACCGAAGACGACGCCGGCCCGAGCAACCAGATTGTCACCGGCGAGGCACTCGAGGACCAACTCGAGGAGATTCGCCAGGAGGTCAACGACCTCGACGACCGCCGCGACGACCTCCGTGGCGAGCTCCGCGCTGTCGAAGAACAGATAAACACGATGGAGCCGTTCGTCGAGCTCGGTATCGACCTCGACCTGCTTCGGGGCTACGACTCGCTTGCGGTCCGCGTCGGCGAGGGCGACCCGGAGACCGCCCGAACGGCGCTTGCTGACAGCGACGTCGGCACCTACGAGGTTTTCGCCGAGGGCGACACCGTCGCCGTCTTCGCACGCACCGACGAGGGGACGTTGCAGGATGCTCTCGTCAACGCGACGTTTACCGCACTCGACGTTCCCGAGGGCGACGGCGACCCGTCGGAGTATCTCGGCGAACTGCGCCATCGGAAACAGCAACTCGAGTCGAAGCTCTCGACGGTCGAGACGGAACTCGAGGAGATGCGCCTCGACGTGGGTGGATTCTTGCTCGCGGCCGAAGAGGAACTCACAATCGAGGTCCAGAAACGCGAAGCACCCCTCACCTACGCGACGACGGACAACGCCTTCGTCGCGGAGGGGTGGATTCCCTCGGAGAAGGTCCCGGAGTTCGAGAGCAAACTCTACGATGCGGTCGGCGACCACATCGAGATTTCGGAACTCGAACAGGCCGAGTACGACGACGACGGCCACGTCGTCGACCACAGTGAGGTCGACCAGGGTGGCGACCCCGGTGGACAGCCGACCGCCGCGGACGGCGGCGACGACGAGGTTGCCGCGGACGGTGGTGAGCGAACCAGCGGTTCGCGAGTCTCGTCGAAGCCACGCTCCGACGGTGGCACGGTCACCATGGGCTCGGACAGTCCGCCGGTCATCCAGGACAACTCCGGCCCGGTCAAACCCTTCGAGGCACTCGTCGAGGTCATCAACCGACCGAAGTACTCGGAACTTGACCCGACGCTCATCCTCTTTCTGACGTTCCCGGCCTTCTTTGGCTTCATGATTGGAGACCTGGGATACGGGCTCCTCTATATGGGTCTTGGATACTGGATGGTCCAGTCCTTCGACAGCGATATTGTGAAGAGTCTCGGTGGCGTCGGCATCTGGGCCGGTGCCTTTACCGCAATCTTCGGTGTCCTCTACGGCGAAATCTTCGGACTCCACCAGTTGGGCGTCATCGTCTGGGAGAACGGACTCGGAATGTCCGGCCCGCCGATTCACAAGGGACTCCAGCCGTACTACGTCTACTACGCCTACGCGTGGCTGCTGGTGAGTGCGATGGCCGGTATCCTTCATCTGGTCATCGGACGGCTCTTCGACTTCGTCAACAACCTTCACCACGGCGTCGGGACCGCACTCCTCGAGAGTGGCTCGTGGATTCTGATGACGGTCAGCCTGTGGGTGTGGGTCTTTACCCGAACCGCAACGGCCGCAAAGCCGGATTTCATGTGGGAGGTGTTCGCAACCGAAGGCGCGAACAACCCGGTGACCGGCGAGCTCATCGAACACGTCGCGCTCCCGCTTGGCTTTAACGGGTTCGAGCGCGTCGGCCTGTTCACCATCCCGCTTGGTGGGTTCGACCTCATCGTCGACCCCGCACTGCTCGGGACCTTCCTCGGGCTGGGACTGATTGTCTACGCCGAGGGTGGTATCGGACTCATCGAGTCCATCACCGAGACGTTCGGACACGTCATCTCCTACACACGGATTGCGGCGGTCCTGTTGGCGAAGGCCGGCATGGCACTGGCCGTGAACCTGCTCGTGTTCGGCGCAACCTTGCACGACGGTGAGTTCCACTTCATCTTCTTCATGGACAGCGCGCCCAACCCCGAATACGTCGTCTTCAGCGGCCTCGTCAACGGCGAGGGTGCGGCGGCGCTTATCGGCGGTGTCATCGCTGGTGTGCTCGTCCTCGTGCTCGGACACCTGCTGGTGCTCATCCTGGGGATTACCTCGGCCGGCCTGCAGGCAGTGCGCCTGGAGTACGTCGAGTTCTTCGGGAAGTTCTACGAGGGCGGTGGCAAGGCCTACCTGCCCTTCGGACACGACCGCGAGTACACGAGCGACTGAGCCTCTTCTGGGAGGTTTTCTGCTTCGAAGTTCTCTCTTCGGGTCGAGACGGGGTTGCCTGTTGTCCACATTTTCTCACGCGAGTAGTGACAACGCACGGTCATCTGGGTGGAATCTGGTATCAGTTGTCATACGCCTCCGAGAGGGCCGCTAAACCGTCTGAAACGCCATCTGATGAAGCAGTTTGGGAAGTTTTATGACTATGGTGGGGCGACATACGCCTGTTCGAAACCAGAACCTGAGGACTACAAAATTATGAGTGCACTCGCAACTACGTTGAGCGTCGTACTGGCTAACGCAACTGAAGGAGCAGTCTCCGCAGCACCCGCAATCCCCGCGACGGCTGCAGCCGCACTGGCAGTCGGGCTGGCCGCACTCGGTGCTGGCTACGCAGAGCGTGGTATCGGTTCGGCAGCAGTCGGAGCAACAGCGGAGGACGGTGACATGTTCGGTCGTGGCCTGATTCTTACGGTCCTTCCGGAGACGCTTGTCATCCTGGCACTGGTCGTCGTGTTCCTCACGCTGTAAGCGCCCCCTTTCTCGTATATCATTCATGAGCCTCGATACAGTCGTAGAGGACATCCGAGACGAAGCGCGCGCGCGTGCGGAGGAGATACGCGCCGAGGCCGATTCGGAGGCCGAAGAGATACTCGCGGAGGCAAACGCCGACGCAGAGCAGATTCGCGAAGAGCGCGAACAGGAAGTAAAGCGCCAGATCGAGCAGGAGCGCGAACAGAAACTCTCCAGTGCGAACCTGGAGGCAAAACAGGACCGTCTGGAAGCACGGCGTGACATCCTCCAGGATGTCCGCACACAGGTCGAGACGGCGATTGCGGAACTCGACGACGGCCGCGAAGAGCTGACCCGGGCGTTGCTCGATGCCGCCGCGACGGAGTTCGACGACGACGCAACGGTGCTCGTCTACGGTCGTGCCGACGACGAGGAGTTGCTGGAGTCGATTCTCGAGGACTACGATGGCTTCGAGTACGCCGACGCGTACGACTGCCTCGGTGGCGTCGTCGCAGAGAGCGAGGAATCCAGAGTTCGCGTCAAAAACACCTTCGACTCCGTGCTGGACGAGGTGTGGGAGGACAACCTCCGCGAAATCAGCGAACGGCTGTTCGAAGACCAATGAACACGCTTACCGACCAGAACCAGGGCGCAAGCAACTACGAGTACGTTATCGCTCGTGTCCGGTCACGTCGCGCGTCGCTCTTTGGCGACGACGACTACCGGAAGCTCGTCCGCATGGGGACAAGCGAGATTGCTCGCTTCATGGAAGAGACCGAGTACGAGACCGAGATGAACGCGCTCGGCTCTCGCCACTCGGGTGTCGACCTCGTCGAGTACGCGCTCAACCGGAACCTGGCGAAGCACTTCGACGACTTGCTGGAGTGGTGTGATGGTCGGTTGTACGACCTCGTCGCACGATACCTCCGGAAGTTCGACGCGTGGAACGTCAAGACGGTCATCCGCGGTCTCTACTCCGGTGCCGACCGCGAGGACATCGAAGACGACCTCATCCGTGCCGGTGAGTTCTCCGACAATCAGGTCGAACAGTTGCTGGCAGCCGAGTCGGTCGACGAAGCCGTCGAAGTGCTGTCGGGCACGATGTTCGAAGACGAACTCACGGCGGCAATGGAAGACTACGAAGACAGCGGCACGCTGGTCGCACTGGAGAACGCAGCCGACCGGGCGTTCTACGAGACGCTGCTGTCGGGGATGCCGGACAACGTCGAGAACGACTCGCCGACCGGCCTCTACCTGGAGTTTCTCCGTGGCGAAGTCGACTTCCGGAACCTCCGGAACGCACTCCGAATCGCCCGGAGTGGCGCGGACATCGACCCGGCGGAGTACTTCATCACCGGCGGGCGGCTGTTCGACGCCGCGGAGATGAACCAGCTCGTCGGCAACCTCGACCAGCTTGTCGAGCACATCCGCCAGAGCACGTACGGTGAGGAACTGGACGACGCGCTCAACCAGCTGGCCGAAGCAGACGCCCTCATCGAGTTCGAGCACGCACTCGATTCGGCGCTGCTCGAGTACGCAGACCGGCTGGCAAACCGGTATCCGATGTCGGTCTGTTCGGTCCTCTCGTATGTCCTCGCCAAGGAGCGCGAGGTCGACAACATCCGCGCCATCGCACGCGGACGCGAGGCCGGACTCGGACCGGACGAAATCGAACAGGAACTGGTGATGCTATGAGTCAGGAAATCGCGGTTATCGGGTCTCCGGATTTCACCACCGGGTTCAGACTCGCCGGCGTCCGCGAGTTCGCCGAGATTCCGGACGACCAGAAAGACGACGAACTCGACGACGCAGTCGAGGAGATACTGGCAAACGACGATGTCGGTATCGTCGTGATGCACGACGACGACCTGGACCACCTCTCGCGGGGTGTCCGCCAGGACGTCGAGACGAGCGTCGAGCCGGTGCTGGTGGCACTGGGCGGCGGCGCGGGAAGCAGCGGCCTGCGAGAGCAGATCAAACGAGCCATCGGAATCGACCTGATGGAGGAAGATTAAATGAGTCAAGCAACAGAGTCTGACGTCCGTGAAGACGGCGTCATCGAAAGCGTAAGTGGCCCCGTCGTGACTGCGAAGGATCTCGACGCGCGGATGAACGACGTTGTCTACGTCGGTCACGAGGGCCTGATGGGCGAAGTTATCGAAATCGAAGGGAACCTGACCACAATTCAGGTGTACGAGGAGACTTCCGGCGTTTCCCCGGGCGAACCCGTCGAATCGACGGGCGCACCCCTCTCCGTGGACCTCGGGCCGGGCATGCTGGACTCCATCTACGACGGCGTCCAGCGCCCCCTCGACGTCCTCGAAGAGAAGATGGGCTCTGCGTTCCTCGACCGTGGTGTCGACGCACCGGGTATCGACCTGGAGAAGACGTGGGAGTTCACCCCCGAAGTCGAGGAAGGTGACGAGGTCGAAGCCGGCGACATCGTCGGCATCGTCCCCGAAACGCCGAGTATCGACCACAAGGTGATGGTTCCGCCGGACTACGAGGGTGGCGAAGTCGTCGCCATCGAGTCGGGCAACTTCACCGTTGAGGAGCCGGTCGTCGAACTCGACAACGGCGAAGAGATTCAGATGCGCCAGGAGTGGCCGGTCCGTGAGGCCCGTCCGACCGTCGACAAGGAGACGCCGACGGAACCGCTCACCTCCGGGCAGCGCATCCTCGACGGCCTGTTCCCGCTCGCGAAGGGTGGGACGGCCGCCATTCCCGGTCCCTTTGGGTCGGGCAAGACCGTCGCCCAGCAGTCCCTGGCGAAGTTCGCAGACGCGGACATCGTCGTCTACATCGGCTGTGGCGAGCGTGGCAACGAGATGACCGAGGTCATCGACGACTTCCCGGAGCTGCCGGACCCACAGACCGGGAACGCGCTGATGGCCCGGACTTGCCTCATCGCCAACACGTCGAACATGCCTGTCGCAGCACGCGAATCCTGCGTGTACACGGGAATCACCATCGCGGAGTTCTACCGTGACATGGGCTACGACGTCGCGCTGATGGCCGACTCCACCTCCCGGTGGGCAGAGGCCATGCGTGAAATCTCCTCCCGGCTCGAAGAGATGCCCGGTGAGGAGGGGTACCCGGCCTACCTGGCCGCCCGCCTCAGCGAGTTCTACGAGCGGGCCGGCTACTTCGAGAACATCAACGGTACCGAGGGCTCCGTGAGTGTCATCGGTGCTGTCTCGCCGCCGGGCGGGGACTTCTCCGAGCCGGTGACCCAGAACACTCTGCGTATCGTCAAGACCTTCTGGGCACTGGACGCGGACCTCGCCGAACGGCGCCACTTCCCGGCTATCAACTGGGACGAGTCCTACTCCCTGTACCGGGAGCAACTCGACCCGTGGTTCACCGAGAACGTCGCCGACGACTGGCCCGAACAGCGCCAGTGGGCTATCGACGTCCTCGACGAAGAGGGTGAACTGCAGGAGATTGTCCAGCTCGTCGGCAAGGACGCGCTGCCGGAAGACCAGCAGCTCACGCTGGAAGTCGCCCGCTTCCTCAAGGAGGCGTGGCTCCAGCAAAACGCCCTGCACGACGTCGACCGGTACTGTCCGCCCGAGAAGACCTACGAGATTCTCGGTGCTATCAAGACGTTCAACGATGAGGCCTTCGACGCGCTGGACGCCGGCGTCCCGGTCGAAGAGATTACCGACATCGACGCGCTCCCGCGCCTGAACCGTATCGGCACCACGCCGGACGACGAGGCCGAGGCGTTCGTCGAAGACCTCGAAGCGGACATCACAGAACAGCTCCGCGCACTCTACTAACAATGAAAGAATACCAAACCATCACGGAAATCAGCGGACCGCTGGTCTTCGCAGAGGTCGACGAGCCGGTCGGCTACGACGAGATTGTCGAAATCGAGACTGTCGAGGGCGAAGTCCGCCGTGGACAGGTGCTCGACTCCTCGAGTGGGACGGTCGCCATCCAGACCTTCGAGGGAACTGGCGGCATCGACCGCAACTCGTCGGTGCGTTTCCTCGGCGAGACCATGAAGATGCCCGTGACCGAGGACCTCCTCGGTCGCGTCCTCGACGGTTCCGGGAACCCCATCGACGGCGGCCCGGACATTGTGCCCGACGAGCGTCGGGACATCGTCGGTGAGGCAATCAACCCCTACTCCCGGGAGTACCCCGAGGAGTTCATCCAGACCGGTGTGTCGGCCATCGACGGCATGAACACGCTGGTTCGTGGCCAGAAACTCCCGATTTTCTCGGGTTCTGGTCTTCCGCACAACGACCTCGCACTCCAGATTGCACGCCAGGCGACCGTGCCGGAGGAAGCAGAAGGCGAGGGCGAGGAAAGCGAGTTCGCAGTCATCTTCGGCGCGATGGGAATCACCGCCGAAGAGGCAAACGAGTTCATGGACGACTTCGAGCGCACCGGCGCACTCGAACGCTCCGTCGTCTTCATGAACCTCGCAGACGACCCGGCAGTCGAGCGGACGGTCACGCCGCGGCTGGCGCTGACCACCGCCGAGTACCTGGCCTTCGACAAGGGCTATCACGTCCTGGTCATCCTGACGGACATGACCAACTACTGTGAGGCCCTGCGCGAAATCGGTGCCGCGCGTGAGGAGGTCCCGGGCCGTCGTGGCTACCCCGGATACATGTACACCGACCTCGCGTCGCTGTACGAGCGGGCCGGCCGTATCAAGGGCGAGGAGGGGTCTGTTACCCAGATTCCCATCCTGACGATGCCCAGCGACGACATCACACACCCGATTCCGGACCTGACCGGCTACATCACGGAAGGCCAGATTATGGTCGACCGTGACCTCAACAGCCAGGGCGTCCAGCCTCCGGTCAACGTCCTGCCGAGCCTCTCGCGGCTGATGGACGACGGTATCGGCGAGGGCCTGACCCGTGGCGACCACGGTGGCGTCTCCGACCAGATTTACGCCGCCTACGCCGAGGGTGAGGACCTGCGCGACCTCGTGAACATCGTCGGTCGCGAAGCGCTCTCCGAGCGTGACAACAAGTACCTCGACTTCGCGGACCGCTTCGAAGAGGAGTTCGTCCAGCAGGGCTACGACACCAACCGCTCCATCGAGGAGACCCTGTCGATTGGCTGGGAACTGCTCTCGACGCTGCCGAAAGACGAACTCAACCGCGTCGACGAGGAGAACATCGAGAAGTACTACGACGAAGACGAGGAAGCCGTCGAAGCCAACGCCTAACTCGGCCGGTATTTTCCGTTTCTTTTGACACGTCGTCCAGCCGCTGTGGTGCGATATCGGCGACTTACCCAAATAATGAGGCAAGTTGCTTAGGGGCGTCTTCTCCCTAGGTTATCACGTATGGTATCAGCTAGCGAAATCAGTGGACTGGTCGAAGCGTCGCTGTGGGTTGGCACAGCGGGAATGTTCATCGGGATGTTGTACTTCATCGCGAAAGGCTGGGGAGAGAAAAACGAGCGGATGCAGGAGTTTTTCATCGTGACGATATTCATCGCCGCGATAGCCTTCGTGAACTATCTGGCGATGGCGCTGGGGTACGGTGTCACAGAAGTCATGGTAGACGGCGAGGCGAAGGTCATCTACTGGGCCAGATACACAGACTGGTTCTTCACGACGCCACTCCTGTTGCTCGACCTCGGGTTGCTCGCCGGAGCGACGCGGAACGAACTGGCGACGCTGGTCGGTCTCGACGCCGCGATGATTGGGACCGGCGTGCTCGCGACGTTGACCGGTGACTTTGCCGGGTCGATTGGTGCCCTCGGAACGGGTGCCCAGCGTATCGTCTGGTGGGCCATCTCGACGGCCTTTATGGTGGTCCTGCTGTACCTGCTGTTCGGAAGCCTCACCGACAAGGCCAACGCGTTGGGCGGGCAGGCAGCCTCGACGTTCAAAACACTCAGAAACCTCATCGTCGTCATCTGGACAATCTACCCCATCTGGTGGATTATCGGGACCGAGGGACTCAGTGTTCTCCCTGGTCTCGGTATCGAAACGGCCGGGTTTGCGGTGCTCGACCTGACGGCAAAGATCGGATTCGGTATCATCCTGCTGTCCAGTCGTGAAGCACTGGACCAGGTGACCACCGGCGCGAGCGCCGAAGCCGCCGACTAACCGCATCGGTTACAACCATCGCGGTTTTCGTACAACTACATCCGGGAGTCTATGCTTTCACAACTCACCTATCTCCAGTTTCTCGCCGTTTTCGTCGGGCTCCCGCTTTCGGTGCTCGTCGTCGGGAGTGTCGTCTCCTGGCGGCCGACTCGCGCCCCGTTTGGTCTGCAGACGGGCGCGCTCGCGCTCATGGTGGCACTCGCGCTCGTGTACACGACGCCGTGGGACAACTACCTCATCGCGCGTGGCGTCTGGTGGTACGGCGACGGCGTCGTCGCGACGCGCATCTGGCAGATGCCACTCGGTGAGTACCTCTTTGTCATCATCCAGTCGGTCCTGGTCGGTGTCTGGACGTTCTCCCACGACGGTGCCGTCGACCCCACCGTCGGCCACTCCTGGCGGGACCGACTGGTCGGCGTGCTCGCGGGCGTCGCCGTGACGCTGGTCGGCGTGGCCTTCCTTCTTGGTCCCGCATCGATGTTTTACATGGGCGCTATTTTCGCCTGGTCCGGACCAGTCTTTGCACTCCAGTGGGGCGTGGGCTGGCGCTACCTCCGAACTATCTGGCGGCGCCTCGTCGTGATGGTCGCCGTGCCGGTGCTCTACCTGTCGAGTATCGACCGGCTCGCCATCGAGTGGGGGCTGTGGACGATTTCGTCGACGTACTCGACGGGGCTGACCGTCGGCGGACTGCCACTCGAAGAGGGCGTTTTCTTTCTTGTCACCTCACTCTTTGTCGCGCAGGCGCTGGTCTTGCTCCGGTGGGTGATTGCACGATGGGGATAGAGACAGTCGACGACCAGACGGCCAGAGCGGCGCTGGGGAAAGCAGCGGCACTCGTCGGGTGGCTCCCCCTCGCTGCGCTGGTGCCCCTGTCACTTCTCGTCGGCGAACTGTCGCCGACGGTCCGCTATCTCCCGCTCGTGGCGAGTGTCGTCGTCTTCGGGATGCCCCACGGCGCCGTCGACTACGTCGCCCTGCCGCGTGCCCGGACCGGCCACGTCGACCTGCGCGGTGTCTTCGACGTGTCCGTGCTGTATCTGGTCGCCGGCCTCGCCTATCTGGCGCTGTGGTTCCTGTTCCCGGTCGTCGCGGCGACGTTTTTCATCGCTCTGACCTGGTTTCACTGGGGGCAGGGCGACCTCTATGCGTTGCGGGACCTCTTTCGGACCGACCACATCGACGATTTCCCACAGCAGGCCCTGACCGTCGTCGTCCGGGGTGGGTTGCCGATGCTCGTCCCCCTTATCGGGTTTCCGGCCACGTATCGGACGGTCGTGGACACGTTCGTGGAACCGTTCGGTGGCTCGACGGCGGCGTGGTGGCTCTTCGATGCCAAACCGCGGCTGGCACTGGCTGGTATCTTCGGCACTATCACCATCATTGCGCTCGCGCGCGGGTTCGCCCGCGCGCGTGACCGCCGGCGCTGGCGACTCGACGCCGCCGAGACGACTTTCCTGTGGGTGTTTTTCCTGGCTGTACCCCCGATTTTGGCTGTGGGGACCTACTTTTGCCTGTGGCACTCCGTGCGCCACATCGCGCGGGTCGTGTTGCTGGACGAGCGGTCCGTCGCGGACCTCGCTGGCTGGCGCTGGCTCCCGCCGCTCGGTCGGTTCACACTCGAGGCGGCCGTCCCGACGGTTATCGCGCTTGCCTTTATCGGCGGGCTCTGGTGGGGCACCGGCGGGACCGTCGAGACGCTTTCGGGTGCGACCGGGCTGTATCTGGTCGGAATCGCCGTGCTGACGCTGCCACACACCGTCGTCGTCACGATACTCGACAGGGAACAGCACATCTGGTCTTGGCCCGACGACTGAGTGTCGCCGAGAACCCCCGAGGTTACGGTTCCGCGGGCGGTAGGGGGGGACAATGGCTGCAGACGACATCGTCCTGTTGAGTGCTCGCAACTCATTTCTGGTTCTCATCTTGCTGTTGCTCGGCATCAGTACCTACCAGTTCTACACGATTCAGGGGGTCACGACGCCGGTCGCGGCGATGTGGGTCGCTGCGGCGGGCGTGTTCTATCTCTCGAAGTGGTACTACAACCGGGCGGACGACGGTGCCGACGAGACTGAAAAGGATTAACTGAGTGGCTCCGGTAGTACCCGGCAATGGCTAAGGACGTCAAGCCCACTCGGAAGAACTTGATGCAGATTGAGGACCGCATCGAGCTCTCCGAGCGGGGTCACGACACGCTGGAGAAAAAGCGCGACGGGCTCATCATGGAGTTTATGGACATCCTGGACCAGGCCCAGGACGTCCGTGAAGACCTCGACGACAGCTACGACCGTGCCCAGCGAGCCATCGACATGGCACGCGCGATGGACGGTGACGTGGCCGTCCGCGGGGCCGCCGCCGCGCTCAAAGAACACCCCGAACTGACCACCCAGTCGAAAAACATCATGGGCGTGGTCGTCCCGCAAATCGAGTCCTCGAAGGTCCGGAAAGACCTCGACGAGCGTGGCTACGGCGTGCTCGGAACCAGCGCCCGCATCGACGAGGCCGCCGACGCCTACGAGCAACTCCTCGAGAACATCATCCTCGCGGCCGAGGTCGAGACGGCGATGAAGAAGATGCTCGAAGAAATCGAGACCACCAAGCGCCGCGTCAACGCACTGGAGTTCAAGCTCCTGCCCGACCTCAAGGACAACCAGGAATACATCGAGCAGAAACTCGAAGAGCAAGAGCGCGAGGAAATCTTCCGGATGAAGAAGATCAAGGCCAAAAAGGAAGAAGAGGAGAAAGCCGAGCGCGAGGCCGAAGAAGAGGACGAAGCCGAAGAGCCCGTTCCCGCCGACGACTGACCCGTCCTTTTTCTCGCTGGCGACCCACGTTCTGGCATGGACTGTCCCGACTGCGGGAGCGAGACGCTCGCCGTCACCGTCCCGGCGCAGTATCGCGAGGACCTCCCCGGCGAGGAGACGGGTATCGCACTCTGTACGCACTGTCTGGCGATGCATCCGGCCGCCGACCCGCCGGCAGAGCCTCCCGATTTCCAGCGGTTGAGTGACGCCATGCCGTCGAACCCCGACGCGGCGCTGCCGATGGCGTTGCTCGTCGGTCTGCTCTCGAATCTGGCACTCTACCGCGAGGAAATCAGTGACCTGCTCGGTGCGGTCGAACGTGCCGGGACCGACCCACTGCTGGTCCTCGACCGACTGGCACGCGACCCAGAACTCGCCCCCGAGACGGACCTGGCCGGCCGCCGTCGCCAGCTCGAACAGCTCATCTAGACGTACCGAATCTATTTGGTATAGTCCATTTACTGCTGGCTCTCCTACCCCTATTTGCGACGCTTTCCCCGAGGCGTCGCTCCCAACCTGAACTCACCGTCACAGGTGACACTGTCCCTCGACACCCCCTCTCCCGTTTTGACTGGCCGAGAGAACTCCAAACGACGACCAGTTAGATACCGGTCGAGTACCGGAGCAGGCCGGCGATACCGCCGAAGGCGTTGAGCAACTGCTCGCCTTTCTCGAAGTCAGTCGAGACGAAGATGGTCTCGGTGCCCCGCTGGTTTGCAATCTCCATCAGGTGGTCGATTGCGTCTTCGCGTTCGCCGTCTTCGATTTCTTCGCCACAGCGCGAACAGGCGTGTGTCGGTGTCGACTCGTTGGGGTCGAGGAGTTCGCGCTCGTCGTGGCCCTGACTGCACTCGTAGGCGACCACGTCCTTCCGGAGGTCCTCGCTGATAAGCAGGCGGTCGACGGCTCCCATCACGAGGTTCTCGCGGGTCTGCTCGAAGCCGTAGGTGGCCTGGTCGCCGTCGTGGAGTTCCTCGAAGAACTCCTCCATGACCTGCTTGTCCTCGAGCATCTCGTGTTCGGCCAGCACTTCGCTGGCGGCGTCGACGAGGTCGTACAGCCCCGACTCGTCGGTGTAAGCCACGTCGAACTTCCCGAGGACCATGTCCTGAAGTTCGTGGTGGAGGTAGTCGCCGTCCAGGAACTCGTCTTTGGTCGGCGAGGGACCGCCGACGAGGATGCCGTCTAGCTCGTGGCGGTCGGGAACGAACAGGTCGTTTGCCATGCCGGCGACCTCCTGATAGAAGTTGTCGATGGCCTCCAGACGCAAGCGGGCAAACCGCTGTGCGGACTGGCCCCCTTTGCGCTGTTTCCCGGGCACGAGCGACGACGCCGACTTGACGGGTTCGACGCGTTTCCCGCGCAACCAGCCGACGTTTGCCTCGCGTCGGTCGAGCACGACGAGGCCAAAGAGGCCCTTGTCGGCCAGCATCTCCTCGAGTGGTTCGGTCAGAAAGTCCGAATCACAGTGGTAGCGAAACGACTCGATGGGCCGGGGTGGACTCTCCAGAACCCGCGTAATCATGTCAGTCTGGCCGCCGCCGGCGTCGACTGCACCCGAGAAGAGAACCATCCCGTTTTCTGGGGGGTTCACGTCGTAGTACTTCAGGCGGTCCTTGATAGACTTCAGGGCGTCCTGGACGTTCGTCCGGGTGTCCTTGGACTTGATGTTGCTCGCCTCCGAGTGTTCCTGCGTGACGTGGGCGACGACGTCGCTAATCATACGCTCTTCCGGGACGTAGATGGTCACTAGCTGTGTCCCGGACCCGTGGTACTCTTTGAGCTCCTCGATGACCTTTCGGAACTCGTATTTATGCTTATCTGAGTATTGTTCCGTATTACTTTTATCGTCGGAGGCCATAGTGGTTCTTATGGTAGAGAAGACCACCAAGACAGTAAAGGTGCCCGAATCGAAGGCTGAAGAATGGGAGGCATACGTCGAAGATAACGCCGAAGTCGATAGCATTTCCCACCTGATTCGCCTCTCCGTCCAAAAGGAGATTAGCGGGGCTTACGATGTTGATACACGTCGCTCGGACGATGATAGCGCAGGCGCGAGTGGGGAAATCCTCACCCACCTTCGGAAAATTGAGACGGCCATAGACGACGTCGAAACCCGTGTCGCGGCCATAGAAGGCGTGAAATCTGCGGAAGCCAACTACGACATACAGAAAGCCACGTTCAACACCTTACCCGAACCGCCAGAGGGCGAAGTGTTTGAGGTTCCTGAACCGGGAGCGAGCAAAGATTCGAGCGAGCAACATATCGCACAGAAACACCCGCCAGACTTCGCGGTAACGCCTGACGAAATCGCCCGACAACTCGGAGCAGAGACGGCGGACATAGAGGAGGCACTCACACATCTGCGCGAGACGACGGGACAGGTTAGGCGTGTCAGTGGTGGCCCCGAGAACCGGACGTATTACTGGAGGAAGGGACGATGAACGACGATGACTTTCAGCACGTAATCCGTCGAGTCGAAAACAACAAATCAGAGCAGACTGCTATGCAGTACGTCGCCAAGATTCGGGACTTCCGCGAGTGGCTTCAAGACCGTGGTAGTGCCTTCGAGGAGGCCGACGTAATCAACGTAGAGAATTGGCTGGCACATCTTGACGAGAGATACACGAACGCCAGTAGCGTCGGGAAAGGAGAGGCCGCGTTAGTGGCCGCATACGACGAACTCAACAAACTGATTCAGGCTGGCAGGATTGAGGGTGATAACAGCGAGTGGGGACGGTTCGGAACTCCCGCAGAACAGGCCGACTACACCCCACAGGATTCGGGTACCTTCAAGAGCCGAGAAACCCGCGAAGATGTCGAGTACCTGAAACCGGCGGAGGTAGACGAACTGGCGCGGAATACCGACCGTCTTCGAGACGAGTTGATTATTCGGCTACTTTTCCAGACGGGCTTGCGAGTTACCGAACTCTGTAACATCCGACTGAACGACGTTGACCGAGAGGAGCGGAAAATCGACATACGGGGAAAGGGTCGAAAGAATCGAGCGGTTTACTACCAGCCTTCGCTTGACCTACTGATGGATGTATGGCTTGATGAGAGACGGCCAGCAGTCTATTACGCCGACGAGAGCGAGTATCTGTTTCCCACGTCGCACAGCGAGAACATCACCCGTCAGACGGTCGAGGAAGTGGTACGAGAAGCCGCAGACAGGGCCGAGTTGCAGGAGGTGTATGGACGGAACGCAGACGGCCACGAACTGCACACAGTGACACCGCACGTACTGCGTCACTCATTCGCTATGGCCGCCTTAGACAATGGTTGGGACGTTTATACTTTGAGTCAGGCATTGGGTCACGCCGACGCAGAAACTACTACTTCAACATATCTACACGATGACAAGGAACGGAAGAAACGGGCCTTCCTCGAACGTGGGCCAGCGACCGACGACTAATCACACACCTTTGCCGTCACTTTGCAAATACAATATTTTCTCCCCAGTATGGAGAACTATCCTTTACTTTACAGCTGTATCCGTTTGATTCCAAAATTTGAATTGATTCATCAATCACTTTTTCTCCATCTCGCTCTGGCCCAGCATCAACAGCAATTTTCTTAATGGACATTCGGTCTTCTAATGCCCCTCTGAGAATCTCTGGTTCAACACCTTCACCTTCTACTTTTAGATAATCAATACTCTCGAACCCTTGGTTTCTGACAATATTAGGAACTGTGTCAGAGGCCACTTGCACTGACCTATTATTACTACCTGTTTTAGGAGAGAGTATTGATGTTTTGCTCGGTCTTTTTGAGAGATTAATCGTGATGCTCCCTGATTTGTCTAAAGCTGCTTTTGGAACGACAGATACATTTTCTAAATTTGAAGTGTTTGTCCGAAGCGAATCATCAACTGAAGCAAATGGGTCAATACAAATAACAGCCCTTGCTAATTGGCTTGCGTAGAATGAAAAACCTCCTACATATGCCCCAACGTCAACCACTATATCATTCTTTTCTACTTCAACAAAATCATCATATGTATACATTCTTTTTAACATATTTGTATGCCTGTCTGACCCCAGATGGGTACCGGATAATGTCTCAGTAACAGCTGGAATTTTCCTATTTCGTTCTAAGTTCGGTATTTCATATATATTCCAACTACCCTTTCTATCAGGCAATGCAATACTTCTTTCATTTAATAAAAGCATCAATTCACAACTCATTGACGATGGTAGAATGTAACCCAAAGATTTCTTAAGAAATGATATATACCCTTCTTCTTGCACAATTTTTTTACTTTTTGATAGTTTGTTTTGACTCATATATGCTGACTGTTGTATATAGTCGTGTATCTGGAAGGACTATAAAATGATATGGAATAAAAGTATCGGGTGTGGTCATCCTCATAGGCTACTGAGCGAAGGGCGAGATAACACTGTGTTCGCAGGAAAATCATCAACGGCTTCCTCTGTTTCAGGTTCCTCATCCTCGTCCCAGACGTCGTAACTCGACTTACGGAAGTGGTGGACACCCTTGCCCGCCCTCACTGTCGAAGCCCACAGGAGCGCATCAAAGTCCATCGAGTCCACTTCTGGCAGGTGTGCGAGCTGGGCGAGGGCGTAGGTTGCTCCTGCGCTCTCTCCATCCTCCGTCCGTGGAATCGTATCAGTTTGTTCCGTACCCCTGATACGAACCGTACCGCCCTCTGCTGGATTCCCCCGCCCATCGGCAGGCGCATACTCGCAGGATTCGACAAACCGTTGTACGACAGGCTGAAACGCCTCTCGTAGTATATCGCCCTCCGCCCACACATAGATGTGAGCGTGAGGCGTAGCATATTGGCGAGTCCCTGCCAGCACCAACAGCCATTCCCACCTGTCTGTGTGCTTGTCGAGCCTGTAACGCAGGGCGTCAAGGGTGGATTCGAGGGCGGCAGATAGTTCTCGCAACAGGCTCACCCTGTTGGGAACCGCTCGCTCGACTCGCAGGGAGAGGAGGGCAGTTGTCGGGTTCTCATACTCCGCCAGTAGTTGCCTGTCCATCTCCTTCCCGCGAGCATAGTTCCGCCTGTCGTGCCACTGACGGCCTCTCTCGAATCCGTATCTATCGGCGGAAGTGTTCTCACCCCGTCGTTCCTCAACGTATCGCTCGACAGCTTCTCCTGCCGATAGCGGTTCCCCGTCTTCGACATATACAGAGTGACACGTTTCTCGGTCGAGAGCGATGGGTTCCTGCAAGGCGAGGAAGTCGTCATCTGAATCGAGCGGTTCTGTATCGGGCGAGGGTGAACTTTTCGCGCTCGACACAGTGTTATCGTGAGCGGAATCTTCGAGCGCCCATAGTTGCCCGAACACGTCGCCTCTCGGTGGGACAGGTATCTCACTCGCGTCACCGAGTCCTGCGTCATCGAGGAAACGCCGAACCGTTCGCCTCTCGTATCCGTGTGCCTCACCCTGTGCAATCACCTCCTCGACGGGGAGAGAGTCGCCAGTATCTAACCCGAGAAAACTGCCTGCCTCGACAGAGAGCCTGTGCAGTTGCTCGTTCGATGGTGTCTGTACCCCTACTGTCTGTGGATTCGATGGATATGATGTTGCGCTCAAGAAATATCACGAGCCGCAAATTCCGCACATAGACGGACAGAGACGGAAATCAAAAGAGCGACTCAAATCTCCTTTATAAGTAGTCATCTACCCTTACGTCTCTGCCAGAGCAATTCCCTACGCTTCCGCTCAGCAGGCGTGAGAGACCCGTCAGAGCGGATTTCTTCGACACGAGAGTAGGAGGCCAACTCACCCTCCTCTCCGTCAGACGTCTCCTGACGCTCTTTATAAGCATCGAACAGGATTTGTCTCATCTCATCCACCGAAAACTCGTCGTTCAACGCTTGTGCGTCGGAATCGGAGCAGGGGATAATAACGCGGTTCATCTCTCCGCTCATCCTTCAACCTCTCCGATTTCCTTCATACGGTTTTCCGCAAGATACCGCACATATCCACCTGCGGTAATTCGATTCTCTGAAAACTCTGCGTCAAGTGCCTTATAAAGTGTCTCACGCTCTTCTGGCGTGAGGTTAATATAAACTTTCTCGGTCATAGTTCGTAGTACCTGAAACTGATAGACACAAAACGGAAACCCAAATAAGAGGTTCCCATTTCACTACCTACTCGTAATGATAGGTGAGTGCAATCGTTGCTCTAAACCGCAACGTATAAATATACGTGTTTATAGTATATAAATCTTTCGGTCATTTGGGGTAGTTTTCTGGTCATAATCAGTTTCCAAACACCGAAATCACCAGCGATGGTCGATAAGACCACCTTCTGCAAGGGTCTGAGTGGTTCCCCGCCTTATTTCCATATATGGGTATTAGCGGGGATAACAGGTCTTCACCTGCCATCGAGTGTGTAGAACCATTAAGAATCCATATACTCCCACTATTTCAGCACCAATTTCCGCGATTCGGGTGGCCTTCCCTGTGCCGTCCCTCGAATCTCTGCGATATAAAAAATCCTGCCTGCTCGAACGACGGCCAAACACGCTCGAATCGTAATACAGAAGATTACTGTAGAAACGAGAACTCGTATTTTTGTTTGTCCGTCTGCTCGGCGTCGGACTCGCTCATCACCTTCATTTGGCGAACGGCGTGTAAGTAACTGTTGACCTCCCGAAATCCCCCGGAACCTCGAATTCCGGGCAGGCCGTCGCTGTGGCTTCTGGCCATCTCGCGTTTCGTCGTGTCGCGGACGTGTCAGTCGGGCCGCGATGGCTGTGTGGTGTGAAGACGCCCGGGTTTATACCGCTCGCCGTGTTTTATTACACTAACTAACGATGGCCGGGTACGTCTGTACGATTGCAGGTGGGAAAGGCGGCGTCGGGAAGACGACGACGGCAGTCAACGTCGCGGCCGCGATGGAGGCAAACGGGTACGATACGGTCGTCGTCGATGCCGACCTCGGGATGGCAAACCTCGGCGAGATGCTCGGCATCGACCACGACCGGAGCATCCACGAGATTCTCGCCGGTGACGCGACTGTCACCGACGCGCTGACCGACGTTCAGGGTGGAGTGACGACCATCGCGGGCGAACAGAGCCTCGAGGCCTTCGCCGATGCCGACCCCGCGAAACTCCGGAAGGTCATCAAGACGCTCCGTGTCGCCTACGACGTGGTGCTCGTCGACACCGGCGCGGGACTGTCCCACGAGACGACGGTCCCACTCGGCCTCGCGGACGGCATCCTGCTGGTGACGACCCCCGACGACGTGGCCGTCGCCGACACTGTCAAGACCGCCCAGTTGGCCGAGCGCGTCGACGGCACCATCATCGGAGGACTCGTCTGTCGGGTGACCCACGACACCGACGTCGAAGGCATCGCCGACGACTTCGAGTTCCCGCTGCTCGGTGTCATTCCGGCCGACTCCGACGCAACCGCGAGCGAACCGCTCGTGTTCAACGCCGCAGATAGCGTGGCAGCAGACGCGTACCGACAGCTCGCCGCCGTGTTGCAAGACATCTTCTTCGAGGACGTCCCGCCCAGTGACGCGGACCTGGTGGTCGACGAGGAGTGGTTCGTCGACGACGAGGAAGACGTCGAAGAGGAGAGTTCCGGCGGCCGGTTCGGATTCTTCGGCTGACTACATCGAGTCGGGCGCTTCGACACCGAGCGCGTCGAGTGCGTTCGCGATTGTCGTCTGTGCCGCAGCGACGAGTGCCAGCCGTGCCGCCCGCGTTTCTTCCTCGGCATCGAGGACGGGACACTCCCGGTAGAACGCGTTGAAGGCTTCGGCAAAGTCACGGGTGTACGTGGCGACGACGTGGGGTTTGAGTTCGTCTGCGGCCTCCTCGACGACTGCGGGGAAGCGTGCGATGGTCCGTAGCAGGTCCTCCGCTTCGGGTGCGACGAGCGCATCGGCGTCGACGGCGTCGCCGCTTGGCACGCTGTGGCCCGCCGCGCGTGCTTCGTCGAGAATCCCACAGGCCCGGGCGTGGACGTACTGAACGTACGGTGCAGACTGGGCTTCGAAATCCAGCGCCCGTTCCCACTCGAAGGTGATGCCCTTGGTCGGCTGTTTGGAGACGATGTCGTAGCGGACGGCCCCGATACCGACCTGGTGGGCGATGCGTTCGATGTCGTCCTCGTCGAGTTCGTCGCTGCGGATGCGGTCGCCGATGCGGTCTTCGACTTCCTGGCGCGCTCGCGAGATGGCTTCGTCGAGCAGGTCGTCGAGGTCGATACCGGTTCCTTCGCGGGTGCTCATACCGCCTTCGGGGAGATTGACCCACGAGTAGTGGACCGTCGAGAGGCGGTCCGTGTCGTGGCCGAGCTGGTCCAGCGTAGCTTTTAGCTGCTCGGCCTGAAGTTTGTGGTCCTCGCCGAGGACGGTGACCGCTTCGTCGTAGTTCTCGAACTTCCACTCGTGGTGGGCGAGGTCACGCGTCGTGTACAGCGAGGTGTCGTCGGCGCGCAGGAAGACGAGGTTCTTCTCGATGTCCTCGAAGGTGAGTTGCCAGGCGTCCTCCTCGTACACCGCGCCGTCGAGTTCTTTCAGCCGCGAGACGATGTCGTCGGTCGAGCCGTCCCGCATGAATCGGGTCTCTTTGACGAACTCGTCGAACTCGGCGGGGAGCCGTTCGAGCGTCTCGCGCATCCCGCCGAGGACGGTGTCGACGACTTCGCTGACCCGCTCGTAGGTCTCCTCGTCGCCCGCTTCGAGGCCCTGGAGGATGGACTGAATCTCGTCTTCGGCGGCTTCGACGCGGTCTGGGTCTGCCTCTTCGAGGAAACTGTTGCCCTTCCGGTAGTAGCGAACCATCTCGTATTCCGGGGCGTCTCGCTCTGGCTCCGGGAGGTCCGATTCGTCGAACGTCTCGTAGGCCCAGGTGAACACGGCAATCTGGCGGCCGGCGTCGTTGACGTAGTAGTGGCGTTCGACGTCGTACCCGGCGTATTCGAGGACGCGGGCGACGGCATCGCCGATGATAGGGTTGCGCGCGCGTCCGACGTGGACGGGGCCGGTCGGGTTGGCGCTGGTGTGTTCGACGACGACGCTCGTCTCCCTGTCCGGGAGGTGACCGTAGTCGTCGGCCTGTGCGCTGTCGAGGGTGTCCACGAAGTAGCGGGCACTCGGCAGGAAGTTCACGTACGGTCCCTGTGTCTGGATGCTGTCGATGTAGGTCAACTCGTCGGCGTCGATTTCGTCTGCCACTTCGCCGGCGACCTGCGGTGGCGGTGCGCCGGCCTCACCGGCGAGCCGATAGGCCACACTCGACGCCAGCACGGCGTCGACGTCGGCCGGTGGCTCTTCGATGCCGAGGTCGTCGGTCGGGAAGTCGAGGGCTGTGAGGGTGTCCTCTAGGGCGTCCTCGACCTCCGCGCGCATCGTGAGGAACATACCGTCTCTTTCCGAGCGCCCGGTATAGGGATAACGGGTTCGACTGGCGGGACACCCGCTGTGCTCGTCGCTGCCGTACAGGCACACAGCAGCGGGCTTTTGCCGCTGGGTGTCCCACTACCCAGCAATGAGTGAATCGGACGGGGGTCCAAAACAGGTCGACGACCCGGCCTACCACAGCGAGAACCACACGGCCGCCCAGACCTGCGGGTGGACCAAAAACGCCCTTCGCGGTGAGGGGAAATGCTACAAGAACATCTTCTATGGCATCGAGTCACACCGCTGTATCCAGATGACGCCCGTCGTCAAGTGCAACGAGCGGTGTGTCTTCTGCTGGCGGGACCACCAGGGCCACGCCTACGAACTGGGCGACGTCGAGTGGGACGACCCCGCGGCCGTCGCCGACGCCTCACTGGAACTCCAGACGAAGCTCCTCTCGGGCTTTGGCGGCAACGACCAGGTGCCCCGCGAGCGCTTCGAGGAGGCCCTCGAACCCCGCCACGTCGCCATCTCGCTGGACGGCGAACCGACGCTGTATCCGTATCTGCCGGAACTCATCGAGGAGTTCCACGACCGCGACATCACCACGTTCCTCGTCTCGAACGGGACCCAGCCCGAAGTACTCGAGAAGTGCGACCCGACCCAGCTGTACGTCTCCGTGGACGCACCCGACCGCAAGACCTTCGACGCGACGGTCAAGGCAGTCGAGGACGACGCCTGGGACGACCTCATCGACACGCTGGACGTTCTCGCCGGAAAAGACGAGACCCGGACGGTCATCCGGACGACGCTGGTCGACGGGCACAACATGCACCACCCCGAGTGGTACGCGGCGATGTGTGACCGCGCCGACGCCGACTTCGTCGAACTGAAAGCGTACATGCACGTCGGCCACTCCCAGGGCCGCTTAGACCGGGGGTCGATGCCGGACCACGAGGACGTCCGGGCCTTCGCCGAGGACCTTATGCAGTATCTTCCCGAGCACGACGAACTCAAAGAGGTCGAGGCCTCCCGCGTGGCGATGCTCTCCCGCGACGAAAAGACGTGGGTGCCGAAACTGGAGAAATCCAGCGAGTTCTGGGCGCGCGATTCGGTCGCTGGGCACTGAGAAACCCGTCAGTACGGGGGAGACGACATCGCGACTGCCCGAATATCGGCATCTCATTCCCGAGATAGGGGAATGTTTATCAGAGACATACACTAATTCATTGACAAGGGGGAGACCGATGGCTCAAAAAGCTAGTACACTCCGCTCTCGCTTGCTGGGCGAGGACCGACCGACGAAACAGCGGATGGTCGAGGCACTCGAGTCGCGCCTCGAAGCGACGGAAACGGTCGAGTACCAACTCACCAGCAACGGGAGCCTTACGCACGACGAAATGGGCGGTGACACGTACGAACGGGGGAGCGACGACGGGGGACTGTTGCTCGCAGTGACCGACCGCAAACTCGTCTTCGTCGTCGATACCCGCTCGGGACTGGAGACGGCCGACATACCCTACACCGACGTCAAGGACGTCACCGCCGACAGCGGGATCTTGCGGACGACTCTCTCGGTGCGCGTGTGGGGACGGGGGACCTACTCGTTCCGTCCTGCACAGCGTGAGACGGCAAAACAGGTCGACGAGTTCGCCACGAAGGGAAGCCGGTCCTGGGACCGTGTCGTCGCTGCACTCCAGGACGCCAGACAGCACATCTTGACTATCGAGACGTACGTCCACGAGGGCCGGATGGACGACGCTCGGGAGGCCGAGGCGTCTGTCGAGTCGAACCTCCAGACCGCCGAGACACGTATCGACGACGCCAGTCAGACGTTTCAGACGCCCCTCGAAGAGCGCTACGAGCGCGTCGAGACCGAACTGGACCGTACCTGGATGGAAGCAAGATTCGAACGCGGGCAGGACCTCCTCGAGGCGGCGACCGTTCGGCCGAAGGCTGGCCAGTACAACGAGGCGGCCGCGACGCTCCTGCAAGCCCGCGAGCACTTCGAGCGGGCCCTCTCTCTTGCTGTCGAGGATGGGTTCGACCTCGACGGCGAGATTCAGTCTGCGCTCTCGGAGTTGCAGGACCGAATCGAGGACCTCGAATCGCACCCGCTCGACCTGGCCGAGGAGTCCTTAGAGCGTGCGCAGGCTGCTGACTCGCCGGAGCGTGCTGTGGTCGCCTGGGAGGATACATTCAGGCACTATCGCGAGGCGCTGGTCTCCGGGTGGGGGATGCCCATCGACTTCGACGGGGAGAAAGAGGCCCTCCGCGCGCAAGTCGAGTGGGCCGCCGCCAACGTCGTGCGCGAGCGCTGCCGACTGGCGGACCGTCTCGAAGCGACGGCTGGCACCCACCGGGAAGCCGACCGCTCACAGCAGGCAGCGGACCACTACCGGGGGGCTGCAGCGCAGGTGGTGATGGCCCGCCGGCTCGCGACCCAGTTCCAGGCGGGCGACGCCGACGCACTCGCGGCCCGCCTCGAGGACCTTCGAGCGCAGATAGCCGACTAGGTTCTCTCCCGTCTCGACGCCCATCACCAACGTTTTGCCTGCCGCCGTCCTCTCCAGAGACATGAGTGACCTGACTGCGACGATACACACATCTGAAGGCGACATCGAGGTCGAACTGTTCGACGAGCGCGCCCCCACCACTGTCGAGAACTTCGTCGGCCTCGCCGAGGGCGCCGACGACTACGAGAACACCGAGGTCGGTCTCGGGACCGGCGCGTGGGAAGACCCCGAGAGCGGCGAGAAGCGCATCGACCCGCTGTACGACGGCGTGGAGTTTCACCGCGTCATCGAGGACTTCATGATTCAGACCGGCGACCCCACCGGGACGGGACGGGGCGGCCCCGGCTACCAGTTCGACGACGAGTTCCACGACGACCTGACCCACGACGGGCCGGGCATCCTGAGCATGGCAAACTCCGGGCCAAACACCAACGGCTCGCAATTTTTCATCACGCTCGACGCCCAGCCACACCTCGATGGCAAACACGCCGTCTTCGGTGAGGTAACTGACGGCATGGACGTTGTCGAAGAGATTGGCAACGCCAACACCGACATGCACGACGCGCCGACGACGCCGATTACCATCGACTCGGTCGAAATCCACGACTAGCATGGGAGACGGGCCGACCGACCCGGCGGAGATTGGCGAGCAAGACGCGCCGCCAGTTTCGGAGAAGCCGTACAAAGTCATCTTCGAGGCCAACAAGTGCATCGGCGCCGGCAAGTGCGCCGAAGTCTCCGACAACTGGTCGCTGTCGCTTGAGACGGGCATCGCACAGCCGACAGCGTACTTTCTGTCGGCGGCCGAACTCGACGAGAACGTCCGGGCCGCGGAGGTCTGCCCGGCGAAAAAAGACCGCGGCGTCATCCACGTCATCGACCGGGAGACGGGCGAGGAGATAGCGCCCGACCCAGAGGGCGACGGCACGGTTTCTGTCGACTGGTGAGAGACTCCGAGCAGGCCACCGTCGGTTTGCCCCTGGCAATCGAAAAGCGGTAAGGGTCGGGGGCGTCTACGAACGAGCGCGAGGGGGTAGCCAAGTGGTCAACGGCGCGGGTCTTAAGAACCCGTCTCGTAGGAGTTCCGGGGTTCGAACCCCCGTCCCCTCATCGCCGGATTTCGCCGCTTTTGTACGGATACGACGCCCTTTTGAGACTGTCGCGCCTACCGAACGGTGATGACAGAGTTCCCCGACAGCGTCGAGCGCGCGTTCGACTATCACGATGCCTTCGAGCGAGACGGCGACGCCTACGTCGTGGCGACGACGGCGTTCGAGGGCCGCGTGACCGCTATCGACGGGCCGGAGTATTTCTCCGCGTACACCGTCACCGTGCACGTCCCGACGCTCTCAGCGGCCACCGCAGACGATGTCGGGGACGCGGTCGCGGACGGATGGTTCGAGACGCTGGAGCGCCGCCTCGAAGACGCACCGAAGGCAACCCGTGCCGACGTCGAACTCGACACTTTCGACGTGGAACGGGACGGTGAGGACGTGTACGTGACCTACGGGTTCGAGTGGGGCAACGCCGACCGCGCCGCCGACATCGCCAAGGCCTTTGTCGAATACGTCGAGGGGACCTACGTCGAGGGCGTGATTCCGGGCTACGAGTACGTCTCGCCGGTCGAAGACCTCATCGACACCGCCAGTCAGGAAGGTGGCGGTGGTGGCGGGACACCGCTGTAAAACGTGTTGGCCGTGAGCGCGTGCCGAGCGCGGATGCGCGAGGCCGTGCGAGTCGGGGAAGGGCAGGCCTGCCGTACCTGTGCGGAAGCGGTTGCAGTGTCGTACAGTGCGGTTGCGGTGATGACTACGATAGCAACCGCGAGCGGCCTTTTTCACCTAGTTTTTACGAGGAGTGGTCCACCGCGAGCCGACAGGCTCGCGTGTGAGACCCGACGACGTAAAAAGAGGTCTTAGTCCATAGCGATGTACGTCTGCGTGTCTTCGATACCGTCGATAGACTGGATTTCGGCGGCAGCGACGTCTTTGACTTCCGCGGGGGAGGCAACGTCGACGACGGCGATGAGGTCGATGTCGCCGGCGACGATGTGCGTGCGCTCGATGCCGTCGATGTCCGCGATTTCGGATTTCAGTCGGTCGGCCTCGCCGGTGTGGGCCTTGACCATGATGTAGGCACGGACCATCTCAGACACCCCTCGCAGTGGCGCGGGCAGTATCACCGACGATGAGACTCCGCACGTCGTTCAGTTTGTCGAAGGCCGTCAGGACGACGAGTCGGTCGCCCAAATCGAGCGTGTCGTCGGGCGTCGGCAGTGCGAGCGATTCGGCGTCTTCGCCGAACGCGAGCAGACGCGTCTCGGCGGGGAGTTCGAGTTCGCTGAGGCTGTACCCGCGCATCGGGGAGGCTTCAGTGATAGTCAACTCGATGAGCTGGAGGTTCTGTTCGATGTCGGCGATGGCACGGATGTTCCCGCCCAGCAGGGCGTTTTTCATGACGATGGCGCCGAGGCGTTCGGGGTAGACGACCTCGTCGACCTCGTCGGCGTACTTGCGGTAGATGTCCTCGCGGTAGTCCTCGTCGATGCGCATGACCGTCCGACAGCCGTACTGGTGGGCAATCATGCAGCTCGCGAAGTTGTCGTTCAAATCGCCGGTGAGCGCGCCGACAGCGTCAGCCGACTCGAGGTCGGCCTGCTCCAGTGTCGCCTCCAGCGAGCCGTCGCCTTTGATGACCTGGAACCCTTCGCTCCGGGCGCGTGAGACGGCTTCCTCGTCGCCCTCGACGAGCACGACCTCGTGGTCGCTGTCGACGAGCGCGCGGGCGGTCCGCAACCCGACGCGGCCAGCACCAATGATAACGAATCGCATGGTAACCGATATGACGACCCAGGCAAAGAATCTTACCCCGCGTTCCGTGGGGAACGCTTTTGGTATGACAATACGTACCACGAGCACGATGGTTCGCGCGTTCATCATGGTAAAGACGGCGGCCGGAAAGTCGGCGGACCTGCGGGACGGTATCGCCGGGGTCGAGGGCGTCCGGGAAGCCCACGTCGTCGCAGGCCAGTACGACCTCATCGTCGAGGCAGAGGGCGAAGAAGTGTACGACGTGATTCACAGCGTCGCGACAGACGTCCGCGATTTCGACGGTGTAGCCGACACGCGGACGTACATCTGTCTGGAGTAGTCGCCGGAGGTGTCCGACACCCAAAAGGTGGTCCGGGCCCAAATGGGCGTATGGTCGCCGCGTTCGAACTGCTCGGACTGCTCTTTATCCTGCTGGTCAATACAGCCATCGCCGCGCTGATGACGCGCTTTTTCCGCGTCAGACTCTACACCAGGTGGGGCAGTGTCATCTATACGGTCCTGTTGATTCCAATCGTCCTCGTCGTAACGACGCTCGTACTCGGGTCGATTCTGGGGCCGAACCTCGGAAGCGCCGGGACGGTCATCGCGCTGACCGTCCTCATGCCGGCGTCTGTCGGTGTCGCCTTCGACTACTTCTGGATGCCGGCCCCCGACGACGTCGACCTTCCGGACAGGAGTGACCGCCGGCAGGTCCGCCGCTAGAGCAGCGTCCCGACTGCTTCGCGAACTGCCTCCTGGACGGCTGCCTGTGGCTGCGTGGCGTCGATTTCCACGAAGCGTTCGCGCTCGGCTTCGAGGAGTGTGCGGTAGTTTTCCCGAACGTCTTTGAGATACGCTGCCGTCTCGAATTTGTTCGTGGCGCCGCTGCGCTCGGCGGCGGTTTCGGGGTCGACGTCGAGATAGATAGTCGCGTCCGGTGGTCTGGTCCAGGGTTGGTGGATGCGCTGGACGAACGCCATCGGCTCTTCGAGGACGCCATCGAGTGTCGCGCCCTGGTAGGCGTAGCGCGAATCTGAGTAGCGGTCCGAGATGACGACCTCGCCGGCTTCGAGGGCCGGCCGGACGACCGAGGTGAGATGGTCGGCGTGGTCGGCCGTGTAGAGAAACAGTTCTGCGAGCGGGTCGGCGTCGTCGTCGGCGATAGAGCGCTCGACGGCGTCGCCGTACCACGAGTCTGTCGGTTCCCGCGTGAACGTCGTGTCTGCGGGGACGACGCTGCTGTCCCGTAACATCTTCCAGCAGGAGGTCTTGCCGCTGCCGTCCAGTCCCTCGAGCGTGACGAGCATACGTCGACCTGTGGGGCGGGTCACTAAATATCCGTCCTGTTGGTCCGTCGCCAGTCTCGCGAGCCTAACTGATTGCGCGGTGGTTTTACAATGCAATCGGGAGAATGTGGCGTATGGACGTACTAGTTGCCGGTGGCAGTGGCTTTCTCGGCCAGCATCTCTGTGCAGAACTTGACGACCGCGGACACGACGTGACGGCACTCTCCCGTGACCCCGACCCAGCGGAGTTGCCGGCTGGTGTCGAGACAGCGATGGGCGACGTGACCGCCTACGACTCCATCGCCGAGAGTTTCGAGGGGCAGGACGCGGTGGTGAACCTCGTCGCGCTCTCGCCGCTGTTCGTACCGAAGGGCGGCAACGAGATGCACGACCGAGTTCACCGCGGCGGCACGGAAAACTGTGTGCGAGCGGCCGAAGAACACGACGTCGACCGGTTCGTCCAGCTGAGCGCGCTGGGTGCGGACCCCGACGGGCCGACCAACTACATCCGTGCGAAAGGGCAGGCCGAAGAAATCGTCCGTGACTCGTCGCTCGACTGGGTGATGTTTCGTCCCTCCGTCGTCTTCGGCGAGGGCGGGGAGTTCGTCTCCTTCACGAAGCGACTGAAGAAACTGTTCGCGCCCGGACTTCCGCTCTACCCGCTCCCGGGGGGTGGCACGAAGACGCGGTTCCAGCCTATCTGGGTCGGTGACCTCGTGCCGATGATAGCCGATGCAGTCGGAGACGACGACCACGTCGGCCAGACCTACGACATCGGCGGTCCCGAGGTCCTGACGCTTCGGAAAATCACCGAGATGGTCTACGAGGCGGCAGACAAGTCGGTCACAATCGTCGGTCTGCCGATGGGGCTTGCCGGCATCGGACTGAAGACACTCAGTATCTTGCCGGGATTCCCGATGGGCGGTGACCAGTATCGCTCGTTGAATTTCGACAACACCACCGACGACAACGACGTCGGCGCGTTCGATGTCGCCCCCGAGGAGATGACGACGCTCGCGGCCTACCTCGGCGTCGAGTGACGGCCCAAATCGGCTCCGAACCACCTGACGGGTAGGTCTTGTGGCCGACCGGCGGCTGGCCCAGTCACATCTCGGATTGGTCTCCTCACTGCCATCTCGCTCGAATCGCGGGCAGGGAGGCTGTCGAAGCCAGTGGCCGTATCGATTTTTGATACCTGGACAAAACACTTATGCGTACGATGCTATAGTTTCCGTCTAAGCTACAGTCATGAAACTCGCGATGATTGGGTTCGGGCAGGCTGGCGGGAAAATCGTCGATAAGTTCCTGGAGTACGACGAACGGACGGGAAGTGGCATCGTCCGTTCGGCCGTCGCAGTGAACACGGCGAAAGCAGACTTGCTCGGGCTCGACCGAATTCCGGAAGAAAATCGCGTCCTCATCGGACAGGCGCGTGTGAAAGGCCACGGTGTTGGAGCCGACAACGAACTCGGCGCGGAAATCGCCGAAGAGGACATCGACGAGGTACAGGGTGCCATCGACAACATTCCTGTCCACGAAATCGACGCGTTTCTCATCGTCGCGGGTCTCGGTGGCGGGACCGGCTCCGGTGGATCGCCAGTGCTTGCGAAACACCTCAAACGCATCTACACCGAACCGGTCTACGGGCTCGGTGTCCTGCCAGGTGGTGACGAAGGGGGCATCTACACGCTCAACGCTGCCCGCTCGTTCCAGACCTTCGTTCGTGAGGTCGACAACCTGCTCGTCTTCGACAACGACGCCTGGCGAAAGACCGGCGAGTCCGTCCAGGGCGGCTACGACGAGATAAACGACGAAATCGTCCGCCGCTTTGGCGTTCTGTTCGGTGCCGGCGAGGTCGGCGCCGGCGACAACGTCGCGGAGAGTGTCGTCGACTCCTCGGAGATTATCAACACGCTCTCGGGCGGTGGCGTCTCCACGGTCGGATACGCGACCGAATCTGTCGAGACCGAGGACTCGGGGGGACTGCTCTCCCGGTTCAAGGATGACGGCGATGACATGGACACCGCGAACACGACGAACCGCATCACGTCGCTCGTCCGGAAGGCCGCCCTCGGGCGGCTGACGCTGCCCTGTGAGATCGATGGTGCCGAGCGCGCACTGCTTGTCCTCTCTGGACCGTCTGCACACCTCAACCGGAAAGGCATCGAGCGCGGCCGCAAGTGGCTCGAGGAGCAGACCGGAAGTATGGAGGTCCGCGGTGGGGACTATCCCATCAACGAACCCAACGTCGCCGCTGCAGTCCTGCTGTCGGGCGTACACAACGTCCCCCGCATCAAGGAACTCCAGCAAGTGGCAATCGAGGCACAGGAAAACATCGACGAACTCCGGGAAGAGAGCGAAGAGAATTTAGAGTCGCTTGTCGAAGATGAGGAAGATGAGTTGGACCCACTCTTCTAAGGTTGTCACTGCGGCACTTCTGGTGGTCCTTGTCGGGACCCTCGGTACAGCCGCGGCAATAGACGTATCGTCGTCAGGTGCCCCACAGGAGGCCGAAGTCGGTACCGAAATCAACGCCACGATTACAATCGAGGACCCTTACCAGGGCGACAGCATCCCCTCTGAGTGGACGCTGCGTGGTAGTACCGAACTCGAGAACGTGAGTTGGACCATCGAGGAGACCGACCAGGGCAACCCGAGCGGCGACGACTCCTCAGGCGCCCAGTCGTTCACTCAGGAACTTCCGATGGATGGGCAGCAGGGTGATCAGATTACCATCACGATTCGCGGTGACGTCCCCGCTATCACGAACTACACCTACAACCCACACGAGAACTTCACGATGTACGAAATCGAACGGGTCACGGGCAGCAACGCCGAGACGCTCGAGACCCACTCGGTCGACCACTACACTGGTGATAGCAGGGAGGCACGCCAGGCTATCCAAAACGCAAGTGCTGCCATCGAGGAGGTCAACGGCGACGAGGACGCCTCGAACCGCCTCGACCAGGCCATCTCCGCGTATAACCAGGGCAACTTCGACAACGCAATCAGCATCGCAAGTGACGCTGAAAATCTCGCCCAGAACAAACAGCAGTCCCAGCAGACCACGCAACTGCTCCTCTATGCTGTCGGCGCCCTCGTCGTGATTGCACTCGTCGGTGGGGTCCTCTGGTACTGGCGCCAGCAACAGCAAGACAACTACAAGCTCCAGTAGCGAATGGAAGTTTTCGTCCCGTTCGACGCCACCGACCCGAAAACACGCCTTTCTGACCTGCTCGATGCCGACGAGCGGTCGGCGGTCGCGCGGGCGATGCTCCGTGACGTTCTGGACGCACTCGCCGAGACGCCCCACCAGCCACGGGTGCTCGCGACCGAGGACGTTGACTGTTCGGCGCCGGTTACCGTCGACGACCGGCCGCTGACGCCTGCCGTCAACGACGCACTCGCCGCTGTCGACGGTCCCGCCGCCGTCGTGATGGCCGACCTCGCACTGGTGACACCTGACGCGCTCGGGCGGCTGTTCGAACCCGATGCCGGCGTGGTCCTGGCGCCCGGCCTCGGCGGCGGAACGAACGCACTCCTCGCCCGGCGGCCCGCGTTTCGGGTCGACTATCACGGCTTCTCGTATCGGGACCACGTCGAGGCGGCCACGGCCGTCGGCGGCGACGTCGTGACAGTCGACTCTTTTCGGCTTGCCGTCGACGTCGATGCGCCCGACGACCTCGTCGAGGTGCTTCTCCACACGGACGGCCGGACGGCCGCGACGCTGCACTCTCTCGGGGTCGAACTGGCTCCCACAGAGAGTCGCGGCGCGGTCACCCGCCGTTCCTGAGATATCGAGAGAACGGCTGTGACTGACGTTTCCGGCTGTCTCGGCGAACGCGTCTGATGACTGAACAAGCCTTTTTATGCTGAGAGTCTGTAGTGGGACACGCACGGGCCGACCCGTGCAACGTCGGGTACGTGTCTCGCGCCGCGCACCCGGACCGTGCCAACTACCGCTCGGCACACGGCAGTTCGGCCCCCTCCATGGCTGGACTGCCCACGTCTCGCACGCGTTCTCGCCGGAGTCGTGAACACTTTCAGCGTCGCCACCGGAGTGTCCCCCGTGTTCCCCGGGGCCGACCAGTACGACGTCGACATCACCGTCGAGAGCGACGCCGTCGAGCGACTCCTCGACGTGCGTCCAGGCGACGTTGAGCCGGCTGACTCGCTTTCCTTTTGCCGGAACGTCTTCGTGCCGCTGACGACGGCCTGCCGGTACACCTGCACGTACTGTACGTACTACGACGTGCCCGGTGAAGCCTCGCTGCTTTCCCCCGAGGAGGTCAGAGACATCTGCCAGACGGGCGCTGACGCCGGCTGTACGGAGGCTCTGTTCACCTTCGGTGACGACCCCGACGACCGCTACACCGAAATCTACGACCAGCTCGCCGAGTGGGGCCACGACTCGATTCACACCTACCTCCGGGAGTGCTGTGAAGTCGCGCTCGATGTGGGATTGTTGCCCCACGCCAACCCCGGCGACCAGACGCGCGAGCAGATGGCCGCAGTCGCAGACGTCAACGCCTCGATGGGTGTCATGCTCGAAACTACCGCCGAGGTGCAGGCCCACGGTGGGCCACGCGCCAAGTCGCCGGGCCAGCGGCTCAACACGCTCAAAAACGCTGGCGAACTCGGCGTTCCCTTTACCACGGGCATTCTCGTCGGCATCGGTGAGGACTGGACCGACCGCGCGGAGAGTATTCTCGCAATTCGTGATCTCCACGAGCGGTACGGCCATATCCAGGAGATAATCGTCCAGCCGGTCGCGGAAAACGAACGCTGGCGGGACGGCTCGCCAAGCGTCGAGACGCTGCGACGGACGGTCGCGATGGCCCGCGCCGGACTCCCGGAGGAAATCTCCGTCCAGGTACCGCCGAACCTCGCGCCCGCCCGTGACGTGGTCGACTGCGGCATCGACGACCTCGGCGGGGTGTCGCCGATTACTGACGACCACATCAACCCCGACTACGAGTGGCCCGCCCTCCAGACGCTCCGCGAGATTGCCGCGTACGCCGACGTTCCACTCGAAGAGCGCCTGCCGGTGTACGAGCGCTACCTCCCTGCGGAACTTCGGAGCGGGGACTTCGACGGAGTGCCGGCCGAGGCGCCCCCAGCTGGTGCTGGCTGGCTGTCGCCGGTGATTCGCGACGCGCTGACGGCCGAGGACGGGGCCGGCCGGCGGTATCGTGCGGTCGTCGAGGACGGCGCGCCGCCGGCGTAACTACCGGACGAGGTGTGCGAACACGCGTGATTCTATCTTCCGGAGGTGTTCACCGACTGTACTCGGCGCGGCGCCGACGTCGGCAGCGATGTCCTCGTGGGTCGCCTGCCGGGGGTTGTCATAATAGCCCAGGTCGGTGGCGGCTTCGAGCACCTCCCGCTGGCGCTCGGTCAGCGAGAGAAAGAGGTCGCCCAGTTCGGGGTGGTGCTCGCCGGTCTCCAGTACTTCGACGGTGTAGGCGTCGGTGTCCGTCGGCGTCGCCTCGCGGAACGCTCCCATCGGGCCGACGAGCGTGAGGACAAAGGCCCCGTCTGCTTGGACTTCGATTGGCGTCTCGACGGCGAGTTCGGACTCGTACTGGAGTTCGAGCATCTCCCTGTTGTCCTCGTTTGGCTCGAAGTGGGTGTAGGAGTACCACCACCCATCGTCTTCCACGATGCTGAAGTCGTAGACGTACTCGGACTCGGTTAGAATCTCGCGGTAGCGGGCCACGTCGCCACGGGCCTCGGCCAGCAGGAGGCCGCTGCCGTCGTCGAGCATCTCGACGCGGTGGATATTTCCCCGTTCGACGGCCTCGTCGGCCGAGAGCGCACGCCCGAGCGGATGGAATGCCTCCCCTTCCGTCGGGGAGACACGAAGCGTGACGTAGCGCATACGGTCGGATTGTGTGCCACTGGGAAATTTGCTTCGTTAAAAAGGTGCCACGGATACGGCGCAGTAACCTCTGGCCACTCCGGGGCGAACGTGGAGATGCCGCCTCAGTCATGGCAACCCAACAGACTCCCCCAGGACCGACCGGCCTCCCGCTCGTCGGGAACACACACCAGTGGGCGCGCGACCCGAACGCCTTCCGCGAGCGGTGTGCCGACGAATACGGCCCCGTCGTCAACTACGAACTGCTCGGGTGGGACACCTACATGGTGACCGACCCCGCGGAAATCGAGCGCATCCTCGTCGAAGAGAGCGACCGGTTCCCGAAACACGACGACAGCAACAGCGAACTCAAACAGATTGTCGGCGACGGTCTCATCACCAGCGAGGGCGACCTCTGGCAGCGCCAGCGCGAGGCCATCCAGCCCGCCTTCTACATGGACCACATCCGCGAGTACGCCGACATCATGGTCTCGCGCAGCGAGGAGGCAAGCGCCCGCTGGAACGCTGGCGAGACCGTCGAGATGCGCGAGGAGATGACCCGTCTCACGCTGGAGATTCTCGTCGACGCGATGTTCGGGCGCGACATCGACATCGCCGAACGTGGCATCTACGACGCCGTCGAGGCGTTCCAGAAGCCGATGCAACCGAGATACCAGCCCATCACCTTCTTCGCGCCCGACTGGACGCCCCTGCCCTTCCTCCGGCGGGCCAACCGCGCCCACGACCACCTCCACAAGCAGATTGACGAGATTATCGACACGCGCCGCGCGAGGCGCAACCGCGACGGCCACGACGTCGACCGCGACGACCTCCTCTCGATGTTGCTCGACGGCGACACCGAGATGCGCGACACCCAGATTCGCGACGAGATGATGACGTTCCTGTTTGCGGGTCACGAGACGACCGCCCTCTCCTTGACCTTCACCTGGGACCTCCTCTCGCGCACCCCAGACGTCGCCGACCGCCTTCGGACCGAACTCGACGAGACCATCGACGGGCGTCCGACTATCGAGGACGTCTTCGAACTCGACTACACCGAGGCCGTGGTCAACGAGTCGATGCGGCTCTACCCGCCGGCCCACGAGATTCGACGCCAGCCAGCCGAAGACGTCGAGATTGCTGGCTACCGCGTCCCCGAAGGGTCGCTGTTAGTGTTGCCCACGTGGGTACTGCACCGCGACGAGCGTTACTGGGACGACCCGGCGGCGTTTCGACCGGAGCGGTGGCTCGACACGAGCGACTCCGAGTCTGACCGCCCGGAGTTTGCCTACTTCCCGTTCGGTGGCGGGCCGCGCCACTGTATCGGGCACCGCTTTGCGATGACCGAGGCGCAGTTGGTCCTGGCGACGCTGGCACGCGAGTGGACACTCGACCGCCAGTACGACGACCTGTCGGTCACACCGGCCGTAACGCTGCAGCCGACGGACGACGTCGAGATGGTCCCACACCCCCGCTGACGCTATCCCCTCCGCCTAGCTCGTAACCGACCTCAGAAATCTGCCCTCGATTCTCGAAGATGTCCACAGCGGAGCGCCTACTCGAGCAGCGGCGTCCCGTCGGCACGGGGGCCGAGAGTAGGGCCGACCGGGGTGTCGTCGGGGTCTATCGGACGGCGCTTCCGGTAGTCCGTCGACCGCTCGACGGGCGTGCGACCGATGGCCGTTATCATGTCGGCGTACTCCGCGAAGGAGCGGTACTCGCCGAAGTCCCCGCCGGCGCGTTTGGTAATCTCCTCGGAGAGAATCGTCCCCATGAAGTCGTCGGCGCCACAGGAGAGCATCTTCAGCCCCTGCTCGTCGCCGTACTTGACCCACGAGGACTGGATGTGGTCGACGTTGTCCAGATAGAGCCGCGAGACGGCAATCATCAGTTCGTCCTCGTCGGTGGTCGCGCCGGCGTCGACCATGCCGCGCTCGAACAGCGGCGTCTGCTGGTGGACAAAGGAGAGGGGGACGAACTCGGTGATGTTCCCGGTCCGGTCCTGGAGGTCCCTGATTACGTCGAGATGTTTCACGCGGTGGGCCTCGTTTTCGACGTGGCCGTACATGATGGTCGCCGTCATCGGGAGGCCGACGCTGGCGGCCGCTTCCATCGCCTCGACCCACTCGTCGCTGCGAATCTTGCCCGGGCAGATGACCTCCCGGACCTCGTCGACGAGAATCTCGGCGGCGGTACCGGGGACGCTGTCGAGGCCGGCATCTTTGAGTCGGCCGTACACCTCCTCGTAGGACCAGGTGGTCCCCCGTCGGGCGTGGTATGCCTCTTCGGGCGTCATCGAGTGGAGGTGGACGTCACCGACGCTCATCGCCTCCATCTGGGCGACGTAGGTGCCTGGATTTTTCTCGTAGCGGCCGGGCGATTTGTAGTTGAGGTCGCCGCGGTCGCTGGTCTCCAGTAGCTCGCGGTGTTCCTCGTCGAGTGCGAAGGCCGGGTGGAGCCCGGAGACGGAGGTCACCTCGTAGATGCCCAGGTCGAGTGCGTCCTCGACGACCTGGCGGGACTCCGCTGGCGTCTTGGTGAAGCCGGCGTGGTCGTCGTCGTTCTCGCTGAGGAACTGCTCGGAGCGGTCCTTGAAGTTACAGAACAGACAGCCGGTGTTGCAGGCCGTCGTGACGTTGTTGTTGAGGTTGGCGACGAAGGTCACCTCGTCGCCGACCGTCTCGGCGCGGCGGCGGTCTGCGGCTTCGAGGACCTGCTCTTTGCGCCGGCGGTCGATACCCGGCCGGTCGGTTCCGGTTGTGAGCAGTTCGATGCCGTCGGCGACGGACAGCCGGCTCCCGGCCCGCGCTTTCGCCAGCGCGTTCTCGAAGGACTGGTCGGTCTCCGGCTGGTGCGCAAAGTCGAACTCGCCACGCGGGACGTTGGCCACCTCGGAGACGTCTGCCATTGTCTCTTCCTGCCTCTCGGTGGGGTAAAAGCTGACGGGTCCGGGGGTAGATTGCCACCGTCTGTGACGCTACGCCGGGAGGACGCCCGGGACGATTCTCGTGACTTCTACCAGCACCCAGGCGACAAAGAGGAAATACGCGCCCACGAGCACGTACGATTCGGTCTCTGTCAGGACCATATCCGTCCGGAGCAGCGCAAAGAGGAGGATGGTCGCGCCGGTGAGCGCGCCGAACATCGGGACGGCCATCGCGAAGTCGATGGCGGTCGCGCCGACGAGCATGATACCGACTGGAATCGCGACCAGCAGGTCGAACGTGTTCGACCCGAGGACGTTCGCCATCGAGACGACGCCGCGGCCGGCCCGCGCCGCGCGCACGCTCACGAGCGTGTCCGGGAGACTGGTCGCGGCCGCGATAATCGTCACGCCGAGCAGGAACTGCGAGACGCCGAGTTCGACGCCGATTGCCTCGACCTGGCCGACCAGTTGCTCGACGGCGACGAGGATGACTGCCAGACTGGCGAGCAGGTACGCCCACTGCCGTCGGATGTCGATGCCGTCACGGTCGAGTTCGGTGTCGTGGTCGCTGGTGTCCTGATACTGGATGAAAATATACAGGCCATACAGTGCCAGCGGAATCAGCGCCAGCGGCCGTGTCACTTCACCATGGAGGCGTTCGCCGGCGACGGGGTAGTAGATAACTCCGAGCGCGAAGGTGATGAGGAGCACAGAGACCGCGAGCATGTAGAACTGGGCTTCCTTGTAGACGAGCGTGCGCGAGGCTTCGACTGGCGTTTCGGCTGCGACGCCCGCGACGCCGGGGATGACGAGGATGTTGAAGATGGCAGAGCCGACGATGGCACCCACACCGAGTTCGAGCGACCCGGCCAGGCCAGCGAAGACGACACTCGCCAGTTCCGGGAAACTCGACCCGACGGCAGTGACGATGGCCCCCTGGACGACCATCGGCAGGCCGTAGTACGCCGAGAGTTGCGCACTGGTCGTCTCCAGCCAGTCGCTCCCCTTCCAGATGGCGGCGGTGGCACCGAGGATGACGACTGTTGCGAGCGCGTAGTTGACGCTCATCGTGAGAGTACACCGAACGGACACGCAAAAAGACCGCGTTCAGTCGCGACCGGAACGCTTCTTGCCCCCAGGCCCGACACCGGCGATATGACCAGCGTGAAGAACTTCCGCGTCGACGAGTCCGCAACCGCCGACGACCTCGGGCGGGGTGCGTTCGTCTTCACCGACGCCTACTCCGTGTTCGACTGGGGCAAGATGCCCGACGCAATTCCCGACAAGGGCGCGTCGCTGTGCACGATGGGCGCGTTCAACTTCGAACTGCTCGAAGACAACGGCATCCCGACCCACTACCGCGGCGTCGTCAGCGAGGGCGAAGAGCGCTCGCTCGCGGCCGCACTCGATGCCGGCCACGCGCCGACCGAGATGGCAATCGACCTCACGCAGGTCCCTGACCTGCCCTTCGCCGACGGGACCTACGATTACGACGCCTACCACGCCGAGGCGAGCGAGAACTTCCTCGTGCCGCTGGAAATCGTCTTCCGAAACCGCGTCGGGACTGGCTCGTCGCTGCGCAAGCGAACCGACCCCGCAGACCACGGCCTCGACTACGACGAGTGGCCCGACGAGGCCGTCGACCTCCCCGAAGCCATCATCGAGTTCTCCACGAAGTACGAAAAGCAGGACCGGTATCTCTCCCGCGAGGAGGCCGACCGTATCGCGGGGACGGCCGACATCGAAGACCTAGAGGCCGTCGCGCGCGAGGTCAACCGCATCGTCACCGACCGCGCCGACGAAGCCGGCTTCGTCCATCAGGACGGGAAAATAGAGTGTCTCTCCTTCGACGGCGAGATTCGCGTCGCCGACGTCGTCGGGACGTTCGACGAGAACCGATTTTCCTACGAAGGTACTCAAGTCTCCAAGGAGGTCATCCGCCAGTATCACAAGCGGACCCAACCCGAGTGGGTCGAGGCAGTCGGTGCGGCCAAAGAACGCGCCACCACGGAGGGTGTCGCCGACTGGAAGTCGTTGTGTGACCGCTCGCCCGAACCGCTGGACGAGCGTGTCATCCAGGCGGCGCGTGACCTCTACTGTGCTGGGACGAACGCCTACGTTGGCCGCGAGGCGTTCGACGCGCCCACCGTTTCCGAAGCCATCGAGACGATTCAGGACCTCTGACTGCACAGCGCCGTCCGTCTGCCGTGTCGCTTCTCGTTTTGACGTGGTCCTGGCACCCGTGAGCGGTGCGTCCCTCCAACTCGACCGTCTTCTACGCTTCATTCGCCGTCTCGAATATCTATACCATTCAATGGCATCAGATGGGTTTCAGTGGCAAACTTTATATGCCGTCGACACGTTACTATTGATAGGAGCAACACACTATGGCAGCATACACAACCCCCGTCACCACGATGTTCGACGCACAGCGGACCGCAATCGCACAGAGCCAGGACGCATTCGAGCGCTCGCTGGACTACCAGACCAAGTTCGTCACGGCAACGCAGGACATGCTGGACGCGACCGAGCGCGGTCAGGCCCAGCTTGTCGAGCTGACGTCCACGGCACTCCACAGCTACCTCGACGCCATCGAGCAGACGGTACCCGGCATGGGCGACCAGCTCGAGGACGTTCGCGCAGCCGTCGACGAGCAGTTCGAGGAACTCGAAGCCGCTCACGGTGAGGCCTTCGACACGCTCGAAGCCGAACTCGACGAAGGCGCAGACGCCTACGACGAGGCCGTCGCCGACCTCCTCGAGAACGTCGACGAACAACTCGAAACCGTCGTCGAGGGTCACGAAGAGCTGGAAGCCCAGCTCGTCGAGATGCTCGACGAAGTCGAAGCCCAGGCAGAAGAGGTCCAGGGTCAGTTCGAGGCGCAGGTCGAAGAGCTCGAATCCCAGGCAGAGGAAGTCGTCGAGCAGACCGAGGAACTCACCGAGCAGTTCCAGGCCCAGACCCAGCAGGTCGTCGAGCAGGCCACCGAAGCCTAACTACGGCGCGACGTCTCACACGAACTTTGCATCTTTTTCGAGAGAATACCCGAGAGCGGCCGCGCTACACTCGATTCCGAGTCAGTCGTCGGCCTCTGTCTCCTCGTGCTCTGCGACGAACTCGCCGAGGCCGTCGATTGGGCGGTCCGGGACCAGGTCGTTGAGTTCCTTCGGGGCGCCGAGCTGGGCCGAACTCTCCTCTGGATTTCGCAGTTTCGTCCGTCCGCGGTGGACGGCCACCTCGTCGCGAAGGTGCAAGTCGATGGCCTCGAGCAGGGCTTCGGCTTCGAGTGGCTGGCCAATCTTGCGCAGGTCCTCCGGCTCGGTGTCTGAGTCCTGTGGGACGTTGAACGCCCGCTGGGTGATAATCGGCCCCTGGTCTAAGTCCGTCGTCACGTAGTGGGCAGTGACGCCGGCGATGCGGACGCCCTCTTCGAGAGCCTGCAGGTACGCCTCGGCCCCGGGGAACGCGGGCAAAAGCGAGGGGTGGACGTTGATAATCTGGCTCTCGTAGCGAAAGACCACGCTCGGCGAGAGGATGCGCATGTAGCGTGCGAGGACGATGAGGTCGGCGTCGTATTCGGCGAGTAGTTCGAGCAGTTGCTCCTCGTCGGGGTTGCCGTTCTCGTCGCCGATGTTGTGGAAGGGCACGTCGTACTTCTCGGCGAGCGGTTCGAGGTCCGGGTGATTCCCGATGACGACGTTCACGTCGGCATCGAGGTCACCGCTGGCCCAGGCCTCGAAGATGGCCTCCAGACAGTGTGACTCCTTGGTGACGAGGACGGCAATCTGCTGGGTCTCCCGGTCGGCGGGGAACCGGACTTTCACGTCGACGCCGAGGTCTTCGCCGAGGTCGTTGAGGTCCTCGCGGAGTTTCCCCTCGGTACAGACCATGTCGCTGGTGTCGACGTGCATCGTCATCCGGAAGACGCCCTCCCGGACAGCCTGGTCTAGGTCCTCGATGTTAATCGAGCGCTCGAACAGCAACGATGTGACTTCGGCGATGAGTCCCGTGTCGTCTTCGCCGACGACGGTTATCTCGGTGAACTCGCGGGTCACGACCACCACCCCGGAACACGCGCTACAGTCGTCATTGGCGGACAGAAGGTGTGCCGGCGGTCAAAACCTTTCGTTTCTGGGGGCGTTCCCGTCGCCTGAGCGACAGTAGTTCTATTTGTCTGGACTCATAACGGCCGGACAGTGACCGACGGCCACGACTTCACGGTATTGTGTGTCGACCCGGCGACGGACGCACGCGAGGCGACTATCGCGGCGTTCCGTGACCGCGCGGACGTCCGTGCGGTCGGCGCGACCGACATCGCTGGCGCACTCGAGACAGTCGCGACGGCCGACGTCGACTGTCTCGTCGCCGAGTACGACCTCCAGGACGGCACGGCGTTCGAACTCTTCGAGCAGGCGCGTGCGGACAATCCCAACCTCTCCTGTGTCCTCTTTACCGACCGCGACCACGCCGACATCGACTCCGCGGCGTTCGGCGAGACGGTCGCGGAGTATCTCCCGAAAGGCGGCGCCGACACACACGACCGCCTCGTCGACATCGTCTCCAACACCGTCCGCAACCGGACGCAGGTCGGGTTTCCGCTCCCGCCCGACGAGGACGAACGCCTCGCGGCGCTGCACGAGTACGACATCGCCGACCTGTCGGCCGTCGAGAGTTTCGACCGCCTCTCGGAACTCATTGCCAGCCACTTCGACGTCGCCGTCTGCTTTGTCGGCCTCGTCGACGAGGTCCAGGAGCGGTTCGTGGCCTGTCACGGCGCCGACTGGGAGACGCTCGACCGCGAAGATACTATCTGTACCTACTCGATTGTCGAAGACGGCGTCACCGTCATCGAGAACGTGCAGGCGGACCCACGCTTCGAGTACAACGAGACGCTAAAGCAACTGGACATCCGGTCGTACGCCGGCGCGGACCTCACCGCACCCGATGGTTCTATCATCGGCGAGCTCTGTCTCATCCACGACGAACCGCGCGGATACACCGACGAGGAACTCACAGAGCTCCAGCTGTTTGCCGCCGAAGTATCGGAACAACTGGAACTGCGTCGGCGACTCGACACCGAACACGGAGGGACGAGTGAATGAGTCAGGCCGACCAACAGACCTACGAGTTCGACGACGGCATCCCGATTGACCCGGTTCCCCCGGGGACGAACCTGCTGGTCACCGGGTCGCCGCTTCACGGCTCCCGTGACCTCGCGATGCGACTGCTCGGCTGTTCCGAATCGGAGGGGCTGCTCTTGCTCTCGACTGACCTCCGCGGGGTCGAGAGCATCGAGAACTTCGAGGCCAGTGGCTGTCGGTACGACACCTCACGGATGGCCATCGTCGACTGCATGCAAACCAGCAACGACGACGAGACCAGAAACATCCACACGGTGGCCGCGCCCAGCGACCTGACCGGTATCGGTATCGTCTTCTCCAGTCTCTACGAGGACCTCTACGGTGCCGGCATCGACCGCGTTCGGACCGGGCTCTGTACGCTCGACCCGCTGGTGATGTACACCGACAAGGTCCAGCCACTCTACCGGTTTCTCCATACGGTGACCGGCCGCATCCGGACCGCCAACGGCCTCGGCGTGAGCGTCATCGACCCTGCGGCTCAGGAGGGGACGACCGTTCAGACCCTCTCACAGCCGTTCGACGCACGGGTCGAACTGCGAAAACACGATGACGGACAGCGACAACTCCGCGTGCGCGGACTGGACGACCAGCCCAGTGGGTGGCAGGACGTGGACCTATAACTCACCGATTCAGGCCGATTCTGTGGTCGTTCCTGCGACTGCGTCGCGACTCTGTTCGGGAACCGTCGTCGCTTCGGCGGCGCTGGGCCAGTCGTCGACCGTGTAGGTCTCGGCGTCGTCGGTGCCGTAATCGACCGTGTACGGGACGACTCCCGACAGAGTCTCCTCGTCGACCGCCGACAGGGAAAGCGTCACAACCGGGACGCGAATCGCCTCGCGTGGCTCGTCGTCGTCGAGGAGCGACTCGGGAACCGGCTGCCGGCGGAAGGCCGGCTTGAGCGAGCAGTTCTGTCGGTTTGCCCACCGTTCGAACTCGTCGACCCGTCCCTGTCTGTACACTGTGTCGGTGTCGTCTTCGACCGGGGCCGGCCGGTGTGGCGGCCACTCACTGACGGTCACGCTGTCGATGAATGCTGTCTCTTCGAGCGCCTGCAGCCGCGAGTAGATGGCGTCGATGCGTCGCTGACTGACCGGAGAGAGGTCCGGTCGGACGAGACACTCCACCGTCAGCGGAGCCGCGTCAGCACCAACCGGATTGGTCGGTACCGACTCGCTGTGTTGCTCAGTCATTGGTCACCTCCGGCGCTGTCATTCGGCGCGCTGGTTGGTGTTGCTGTGCGAGCGTGGCAGGTTGGGGATATGGTGGCTGTCGGATTAGCGAGGACGCTTCGTGCATGGACACATCGGCGGGCGTGCAGAATAGTTAGCACGGCTCTGCTGGCTGATCAGCGATTCTGGAGGATCGATAGGAACTCTCTCGGAGATGAGGCAGGGACAGTGAGATGTGTCAACCACTACCCTGCCACACCAAGATACGATCACAGAGGTCTTGAAATCACTGGAAACCGAGACAACAGTACTATTCGAACATCTTGATCTCCAGTTTCTCTATGAATTCCCCGTGTTCGCCCCCGATCCGCGGGGGCGAACGCGGGAGTTCCATCCACCTGAACTGTTCCGAGGATTGCTTCACTGCTTCTACAACAGAATCTACGAACCAGAAGCGATGGCTCAAGAACTCGCCAACGATGATGTCTGGCGTGTCTGCGAGTTCGAGCGACCGCCGTCACGGCGGACGATTGGCCGGTTTATCGACGATCTCTCTGGTGTCGTTGAGGAAGTCTTCTCACGAATTCTCCAGCAAGTGCTCGTCCGAGTTGAACTGGGTTCTTGCTTTCGGATTGACGGCACCGATGTCCGGGCGCCTCGCCCGGACGAGGATGCCTCGTGGAACTACGACAGTACAGCTGAGGAGACTTACTACGGCTACGGTTGCTGTCTGGTGACGACCGACAACAACATCCCGATTGCCGCAGAGTTCACAGATGAGAAATCTGTGGACAAGGCGACGGCGAGGCGCATCACACAGGATGCGCTCGCCGTCAAAAAGCCAGTCACGTTCGTTGGTGACGCAGAGTTCGACATGTTGGACTGGCACGACGACCTGATTGAAGCAGGCGTCGTGCCAGTGGTTCCGTACAATCCACGGAACACAAATGATCCACCAGATATCGAGTACCGCATCCAGAAACGAATCAAGGAACATAGCGACACTGTCCGCGTCTGGGAAAAGCAGCTTGACGACACCTACGATAACCGGTCACAGGTCGAAACAGCAATCGGCGTGTGCAAGGATCTCGGCCTCGGGACTCCGCAAGTCCGAGGCCGAGAACGGGCAAAAACTCACGTCTTCGTCGCTCTCTGTCTTCGTTTGGCTGTCGTCATCGCTAACCATGAACGAGGAGGTGACATCGCAAGTCCGATCGTTGAGCTATGAGAACTCTTCTGCACGCCCGCCCACATCTAATATAACGACGAGGATGGTTGTAAATCTAGTTGACACCCGTTCGCACGAGCCGGTCCACTGTGACCAGTTCCCGGACGACGTCGAGTGGAATCGCCACTACGTGTCGACTGGCTCGTTGCAGGTCCGACAGCCGACCCGACGACGGACAACCGCGGCGACGAGTGCGAGTGTCAACGCCGTGACTCCCACTTGCAGGAGACCGACGCCGAGCGCGCTCGCGGTCGCCCCACCCCCGATTGCCGCTGCACCCGGGCCGAGACAGCAGAGACTCGCCAGGCCACCGAGTCCCAGCACCGACCACCGGGAGGCAGCGTCGTCGTCAGTCATGACACGGCGTTGGCGCCCTGCCGACAAGTATCTGGTTCCCGCCTCAGTCCGACTGTGGCTGGGCCGACTGTTCGCCGGCACACGAGACACAGGTCCGTCTGGACCGCGCGTACAGCAGCCCGGCAAACAGGAGGACGCTCACCGCACCGAGGAGCGGCCGTACCGGGTCGAGATACGTCATCAGGGCGGAACTGCTAAACAGTGCAAGAAGGATGCTGTTGCAGACCGGACACCCGAACGCCAGAAAGCCAAGGACCGCACCCGCGGTGACTGTCGTGTCGTCGCGCCCCCGTGCGTTCGTCCGCTGGTAGGTGTACGCACCGAGAAACACAGCCGTCAGCCCCAAAAAGAGGTAATCGAGACCCGTCCGCGGGACCATCCGCGTGTAGATACTGTTGGGGACCAGTCCCGTGATGATGCCAAAGAGTGCGAACGCGCCGACGCTCACCCCGGCCGCTTTCGCCACCCGTCTGCTGTCCATACACCCCCCAACGTCGGCGCTGCCAGTAAAAGATGCGGCCACTGCCGGCAGCAATCACAAGCGTTTTCGCTCGCGGCGTCCGTGTCTCGACCGATGACCGCCTACACTGCCACTGTCACCGTCCGGCTCAAACACGGGGTGCTCGACCCCGAGGCCGAGACGACACAGCGCTCGCTCGAACGCCTTGGCTTCGAACTTGACGACCTGCGTTCTGCCGACGTGTTCGAACTCGACCTCGACGCCGAGAGCGCCGACAGCGCCCACGATCGCGCCGAAGAGATGACCGAGCGCCTGCTCGCCAACCCGACTATCCACGACTACGAGGTCACTGTCGAGGAGCAATGACGGTCTCTGTCTCACTGCCGGTGACGCTCGGTTCCCACACGAGGTGGTCACTGTGACCGTCACCGTCATCCAGTTTGGCGGCTCCAACTGCGACCGTGACACGGTGCTGGCACTGGAGCACCTCGGTATCGACGCCCAGCGCGTCTGGCACGAGGACGGACTGCCCGAAGACACCGCCGGCATCGTCATTCCCGGCGGGTTTTCCTACGGTGACTATCTCCGTGCCGGCGCGATGGCCGCAAACTCGCCTATCATGTCCGAGGTTCGTGACGCCGCCGAAGAGGGCACACCGGTACTGGGTATCTGTAACGGCGCGCAAATCGGCTCTGAGGCCGCACTCACGCCGGGGGCGTTTACGACCAACCGGAGTGCCCGCTTCCAGTGTGAATACGTCCACCTGCGCGTCGAGAACGCCGACACGCCATTCACGCGTGGCTACGACGAGGGCGAAATCGTCCAGTTCCCCATCGCACACGGCGAGGGGCGCTTCGAAATCGACGACGACGAACTCGAACGGCTGGAAATCGACGACCGGGTGCTCTTTCGCTACTGCGACGAATCGGGCGAGCCGAGCGACGACGCCAACCCGAACGGCTCGAAACACAACGTCGCGGGCGTGCTGGGCGAACACGACCACGTCGCCGTGTTGATGCCCCACCCCGAACGCGTTACCCTGCCCGACGTGAGCGCGACCGACGGCCAGGCCGTCCTGCGTGGATTCGAGAGCTGACGACTCGCGTTTGCTGAATCCGAAAACGCGCGACCATTTTTAAGCGAACTGCCCGCACAGACTGCGATACGAATGGCAGACTCCGCAGTTGTCGTCGATGGACTCACCAAGCGCTACGGTGACGTGCAGGCGCTCGATGGCATCACTTTCGAAGTACGGCGTGGCGAGATATTCGGCCTGGTCGGCCCGAACGGGGCCGGCAAGTCCACGACCCTCCGCATCATGTCGACGTTGTTGAGCGCCGACGAGGGTAGCGTCACCGTCTGTGGTGCAGACGTTGCACAGCGACCCAACGACGCCCGTGCCGCGCTCCGATACGTTCCCGAGGAGGCCGGTGCGTACGAGAACTTCTCCGGTCGCAAGTATCTGGACTTCATCGCCTCCTTCTATACGGACCGTCCAGCGTCGATGGTCGAGACGGGCATCGAGATTGCAGACCTGGGCGACCGCATCGACAGCAAGACCAGCGAGTACAGCAAAGGAATGACCCGGAAACTCCTGCTAGCTGCTGGGCTGATGACCGAACCCGAACTGGCGATTCTCGACGAACCGACGTCGGGACTCGACGTGCGCAACGCCCGCCAGATTCGGGACACAATCAAGGAGTACCCCGGCGAATCCCGCAGTGTCATCCTCTCGTCGCACAACATGCTGGAGGTCGAGTATCTCTGTGACCGCGTCGGACTGATAAACGAGGGCCAGATCGTCGACGTTGGGACGCCAACCGAACTGGTTGGCGAGTACGCGACCGACAACCTCGAAGACGCGTTCCTGGAGGCCACAGCATGAACACGTTCCTCAGACTCGTCTGGAAGGAGATGCGCGAGTTGCTCCGTCCGCAGTACATCCTGCCGATTCTCTTTATTCCAATCATCTTCGTCGCGCTCGGACAGGGATTCGGCGGGCTGGACGAGGCCACCTCCGAACCGCCGGAGGTCGGCATCGTCAACAACGACGACGGCGAGTACGGGAACCTCGTCGAGGCGACGTACGACCAGCGCAGCGACGTGGTGTATCGCAGTAACGGAACGGACCCCGAGCGCGCGCTCGACGAAACCCAGGACAGGGGTGGGACGGCATTGATTGTGATACCCGAAAACTTCACCGAGCGAATCGAGACGGGCCAGCAGCGCGGCCAGGTCCGTCTGTACACTGTAGTCGACAGCGTCAGTCTCACCGGTATCGCTTCGACCGGCCAGGTCGAGACGATTCTCCAGACTGCAGGCACACAGATTACCATCAACGCGACCGGCGCTTCGCCACAGCAACTCGCCCCCATCGAAACGTCCTACACGACGGACGTGAAGGGTACTCGAATCAGTCAGTCGCCGGGCACACTCTCGGGGGCCGTCACCTCGCAGTTCATCTTCATCCCCGTCATCATCATGCTGGTCATCATCTTCTCCGGGCAGATGGTCATCAATTCGATGGGCATGGAAAAGGAGAACAAGACCCTCGAAACCCTGCTGACGATGCCGGTCAAGCGTCGGACCATCGTCGCGGCGAAGCTGGTCGGCAGTGCCGCCATCGGACTGCTCGCGGCCGGTATCATGACGATTGCGCTCCGGGAGTACCAGTCCGGCATCACGGGTGGTGGCGGCAGTGACCTCCCCGCGGCGTTCAGTCTCGGTCTGGCCGACTACGCGCTTATCGGCGTCGCAATCTTCTTTGCCGTCGTGGGTGCGCTGGCGCTGGCGCTCGTGCTCGGTATCTTCGCCGGCGACCGGCAGGGTGCACAGATACTCCTCTTCCCACTGTCCATTCTGGCTATCGGCCCCGCTTTCGCGACGATGTTCACCGATTTCTCGACGCTCTCCTTGCCGCTCCAGGCAGTACTCTTTGCGATTCCCTTCACTCATCCGGTCGTCGCGCCCAAGCAGTTGATGTTCGGTGACCCGACGCTGGTCTATCTCGGCATCGCATACGAGGCGCTGTTCGCGGTGGCGGCTATCGCGCTGGCCGTCTCCGTGTTCAACTCCGACCGTGTCGTCACCGGGAGTGCCGGCCGACTCGGAACGTGGCTCTCGAAACTCCAGCGGTAGCTACTCGTCGTTTCGGGGAAACAGGATGGGGAACGAGGGCCTGGAGCGTGTGACAGGTGTCGCCGGGCGTGTAAGCGGCGACGGTGGGCTCCCAGCCCTATCTACTCGTATTCGCGGGGGCCACTAATATCCCGGCCTACCGGAGTGAAAGTGAAAGTGCAAAACGTAGCGGTGACGGTACTTGTTCTCACGGTTCGTATTGCCGATACCGACAATCTGTACGACTGACTTTCCTCCAGAAATGCGGCGGAGGGACAGACGGGGTCGACGGCAATACCGAGACAGAAAAGCGACTGACCGTGGCGGCGACCTGTCCTGACCGGTCACCGTGCCAGCGGCATCGAGTAGCTTCGCTCGCGTTCGAGGACGAGTTCGTGCGTTCGTTCACACTCACAGGACACCTGCTCGAAGACCGAGGGGTCCTGGCGCAGGTCGAAGTCCTTGATGGCGCGCTGGACGCGCTCGTCACACTCCCCGCAGTTGTGTGCGCCGCGGTCGCTGCCGTGGCCGACGGGGTCCGAGACGACGATGATGTCCTCGTCTGCGGTGTCTTCGAGCACGCTCGCGACGCTCCAGAGCCACGGAGGGCGGTAGCCGTCGCCGTGAAAGAGGTCCTCGACCATCGTGTGTCGCTGGACGTTACAGGGGTTCATCGAGACGGTGTGACAGCCGTCGACGGCAGCGCACTTTCGCACCGAGCGTTTCATGTCTTCGAGCGCCTCCGCTTCCGAGAGGAAGGGCGGTTTCATCAGGAGGTAGGCTTTGATGCCGGCGCCGGCGTCGCGTGCGTCGGCGGCCGCGCGCTCGAACTCCGCAAAGTCGAAGTACTTGTTCACGCAGTCCCGGCGAACTCTATCGGTCGCCGTCTCCAGGCCGACCGCAACGTCGGTGTTGAGGCCCTGTTCGGTGAAGTCCTCGATTTTTGCCTCGGAGACGAAATCGGGGAGCGATTCGACGACGATGCGGTCGCGGTCACCGAACGTCTCGGCGATTGCCCGGCGGGTCTCGGCTGGGACTTCCCGCTCGTCGAGAAAGGAGCCGGAGGTGTAGATTTTGATGAGGCCGGCGGGCTCGTCTGCATTCTCCGCTTCGTGGTCCAGACAGACGTCTATCTGGGCCATCAGGTCCTCGTGGCTGACACTGCCGCCCTCGACCGATTCGGCGACGTAGCCACACATCGTACAGCCGCCGGCGCGGGCCCAGCGGCAGCCGCCGGTGTTCAGAATGATGGTCAGGGAGTCGTAGACGCCGTCTGGCGTGTTGTCTTCGTCGAGCCAGACGCGCGTGGGCTCGCGGGGGTCGTAGGTCTCGTCCTTGCGGGACCGAATCTCCCGCATCGCCTGGTTGTGGGCGTCCATTCCCTTTCCCTGTTCGTAGACGTCGGGACTGGGTTTGCTCATTGAGGAAAAGAAGTAGACGAGCGCGTAAATCCGCTTCGTTGCGCCTAGGCCGGTGTGGACTGTCGGACCCAATACAGCACCGCGGCGACCACCGCACCGACTCCATCGGCCACGACATCCAGCAGGCTCGCCGACCGATAGGACAGTGGCAACTGGACGAGCTCGATTACGATGCCGTACCCGACGGTCAGACCGACGACCAGCGCCAGCGCCCCGGCGGTCGGGCGGCGTCCCAATGCGACTGCAATCGTTCCAGCGAGGACTCCGTAACCGACCGCGTGGAGCCACTTGTCGACCCCGACTCCGAGCGGCCCCATTGCTGGTTCTCCCGCCGCTGTCCGGACGACGGATGCGACGAGAATGCCGCTGGCGACGAGGACGACTGGTCCCCATCGAAATAGTCTGTCGTTCATTTTCGGCTGTCCTCCTGTCATGAGCGGCGTCGCTCTCCTTACGTCTCCTCGACGTGCCGAACGGCACTCGCAATCCCACGGGTACTGTCGACCATCTCGGGGCCGGACATCTCAGCACGGCCGATACCGAACGCCTGTGGCCCCTCGATGACGACCTCGTCGCCGACGCGGATGTCGTCGCTGGCGTCGACGACGCCCGGTGCGAGCACCGAGCCGTGCGGAACGAAGTTGTCGATTTCGACTCGCTTTGTGGGCGCCTCGCTCTCGACCCAGCGGCGAGCGCCCGCCAGCGTCAGCGAGAGGACGCCGTACTGGGGGACCAGCGCCGCCAGTTGCTCGCCGTCGCTGTCGAGCGCCCGGAGCTTGGGGTAGCGACTCCCCACCCGCAGGTCATCGAAGAGCGCGTCACCAGCGCCCTCGCCGAACTGATAATCGGCAATGGCGCGCACGGTGTTGTGCTGGCGCTCGCGTTTGCCGTACTTCAGTTCGTCCGAGAGCGTCGCGGCGAGGTTCGCCAGCGAGTCGGTGGTCGTCGGATGGTCCTCGACGGTGTACTCGAAGTCCAGTCCGAGCGACGACTCGACACGCTCGCAAATCTCTCGATACCCCTCGCCGGGGACGTGTGCGATGACGCGCGGATACTCGTTGCGCCGGAGATACGACTCCAGTACGTCGGCGACGAATTCCTTCTCCGTCGCGGACCAGTGGCCAGTCACGACCGAATCGTAGTGCTGGGCCGGGTAGGTGAGTTCGAGTTCCTGTGGAACCACTCCAATCGGAGAGGTCATCGAGAGCGTGTGGCCGCGGAACTGAATTGCGTCGTGGTACTGGCCGTGGCTCTGGGACTCGCTGTAGGGTTTCGCGGCCGAACAGGGGACGATGACCAGCGGATTGTCGAACCGACAGCGGTAGCGCTCGGTGACCCGCTGGGCGAAGCGCTGAATCTCGACGCGGTCCATTGTATCCTCGGTGGCGGCCGTAATCTCCGCGCGGCGAATGACCGGCGTGCGCTGCTCGGCGTAGCTGTACTGCTGGTCGAGCCGCCGGAAGACGGCGGTGAGCCACTGCTCGTGGCGGGCCTGTCCCTCGATGTAGTCTCGGAGTCTGCCCCGGCGGATACGCTGGCGGACAGTCCCGAGTGCGGCCCGGAGTGCGTTCTCGTTGTGTCGTTCACAGTCCGCGCGGTCGAACTCCTCGATGGGTTGCTGGCAGGCCGGGCAGGCACAGGGGAGTTCGTCGAGGTCTTCGAGGAACTGCTCGCCGTCGGTCGTGAGGTACTTGCCCTGACTGCCTTTCACGACGGCGCGGTCGGTGTCGACGAGGTCGACGCCGGCGTACGCGAGCGTGGCGACGTTTGCCGGCGTCGCGACGCCCGGCAGATAGAGGGCGGTGTCGTGTGGGACGACCTCACGCGTGCGGACGATTGCGTCCACGAACGCCCGAGCGTGGCCGGCGACGGCCTGGGCGTTCGAGAGCACGTAGGCGTCCGGGTTGGAGGAAGTGGCTTCGGCCGCAGCGTCGGGCGTTACGACAGTCGCGCTGGGGTAGTCCACGTCGGGGTAGTCGGTGGCGAAGGCGTCGGCGACATCGTCGGGTGTGCCACCCGGAATCGCGCGGTGGGGAAGGACTGTCAACACTGACTCGTCGCCCTCGGGTAGGTCGCGGGCTTCGGGCCAGCGACTCCCGGCGTCGACGAGGACGTCGTCCACGACGGCGGGCGTCCGGAGCGACTCGGCAAGGCGGAGTTCCCCGATGCGGGCGGCCCCGTCTCGGTCGTGGACCTCGAAGTAGTCGGTCATGGCTTCTCGTCCTCGTCCTCCGGGTAACTGTCCGTCGGTTCATTGCCGAGCACTTCTACTCGAGCATCCTCGGGTAGCACCGCGAGCGCCGCTTCGGGCCAATCGCGGTGGAACACAGTCAACTCGGCGTCGCTGTCTGCGGCCAGCCGCCGGACACCCTCTGCAGCCGCCTCGTAGGACTGCGCGTCGACCCGCTCGGGCAGTTCCCCAGCGAGTGGATAGGCGTCAGCAAGTTCCCGCGGCACCGGACCAAATGGTGGTAGCAGTCGCCAGGAGTCGTCGTAGTCGTCGCTGTGATTGCCCTCCGTCAGCAGTATCTCGCCGTCGGGGTCGAGCCGGGAAAGGCGCTGGTGGTGGCGCAGTACTTCGGGTCGACGAGCGCTCTCCGAGGAGAGATAGAAGAAGGCGTCCTTCGAGACGGGGTCGGTCCGCTCTAACTGGTCGGCGTAATCGAGCAGCGTGCGATAGCCGTCGAGCATCGTCGGGTGACCGCGGGCGCGCATCTCGACGAGTTCGAGCAGGTTCCCGCGACGGAGCGCTTGCCGAACGGTCCGCATCTCCTCGAAGGAGACGTACAGGTTGTGCTCGGCGAGAAGTCGCTGGCACTCTCGGTCATCGTCCAGATTCCGGAGGTCTGCCGGGGTGTGGTCGGTACAGACCGGACACGAGCAGGGGAAGTAATCGAGGTCTTCGAGGTGTTCGGTCCCGCGGACAGTCAGATACCGGCCGTCGCGGGCGTAGAGTGCGTACGCCGCCGAGTCGAAGAGGTCACAGCCCAGCGCAACCGCGAGCGCGAACATCATCGGGTGGCCCGCACCGAAAAGGTGGACCGGCGCGGCCTCACCCAGCCCCCGCTTTGCGGCCGTTACTACGTCCACGAGGTCGGAAAAGCGGTACTCGTTCATCAACGGCACGACCGCACCGATTGGGAACACGTCAAGCGAGGTGCTGGCTGCCTCACGTCCCGCGCGCTCGCGGAGGTCCGGATGTGTCGACCCCTGGACTGGCGCGGTGACGAGCATGTCACCGGTGTCGACGGTTTCGGCCAGCTCTAGCCGTTCCTGGGTGGTCGCGAGTTCTTCGCTGGCCTGCTCGTGGCTTACGTCGGGTGGGGTTGGAATGTCAACTGGCGTGCCGATGTCGGAGCCGATGTCGTGCTGGAACTGGAGAATCTCCTCGGTCGTCACCGTAATCTCGCCGTACTCGGCGAGTTGGAACGAGCCGGAGTCTGTCATAATCGCCCCCGAAAAGCCGAGCAAGTCGTGCAGTCCCTGCTCGAGTGCTGGCTCGCGGAGGTCCTCGCTCCCGTGGAGGACGTAGCTGTTCGTGATGAGAATTTCGGCGCCGAACTCCGATTCGAGCTGGCTGGGCGGAACCGTCTGGACGTGCGGATTGACGACCGGCAACAGTGCCGGCGTCTCGACGGTCACGTCTGCTCTGGGGACCGTCAACTCGCCGCGCCGACCGGCCGCGTCGTACTCGCGTACCTCGAAGACCCCGGACATTTGACTGCTCTCTGTGAGCGCGAGCGGTAAGGATTGCGTTCTGTGGTGGCGGCGCAGAGTACTACTGCGACGACATTTCCGGCGAACCCTCAAAGAGTGCATAGTAGACAACCGCGAAAGCAGCGCGGCCATCACGGAGTTCGCTGTCGCGTACGGACTCGACGAGTTCATCAAGTGTCACTGTCTCGACGGCGATGCTCTCGTTGTCGTCTAGGTCCTGCTCGCCGGTCTCTTCGCACTCTCGGGCGACGTAGTAGTGAAAGACGGCATCGGAGAAGCCGTTCGCGGGTTCCATCGTCGTCATGTGGCTGACACTGTCTGCTTCGTAGCCCGTCTCCTCGCGGAGTTCCCGCTGTGCAGCATCGTCGGGGTCCTCGTCGTCTTCGATGCTCCCTGCGGGAAGCCCGCGATTGAGGCGGTCGACGGCCTGCCGCCACTCGTCGATGACGACGACCTCGTCATCGGCGGTAAACGGGAGGATGACGACGCTCTCGGATTCAGAGAGGTAGTCGAATTCCGTGACTTCGCCGTCGGGGAGTCGGACGTCTTCGTTGACGATGTCGAATCCGTCACAGGAGTAGGCAACGTCACTCGAGAGGGTCTCCCACGAGAGGTCTGACATCGTCTAGACGTTCGGCGGGTGTGATAAAAAGAGCCCTGAACCCGGACGAACCGTGCCGTCGAAAAGCCCGTGACTATGGTTCGTGGCCCATTGTGATGTCGCCCAGAATCGACTCACAGTCCGCACAGCGGTATAGTTTCACAAGCCCGTCCGGTCGCACCTCGACAGCGTCACTCCCACACTCACACGCGCTCAACATCGACGGCGTCGCAGTCGGCGTCCACTCCATACCCGCTCCCGGGGAACGTGGGGTAAAAACTGTGTCGCCTTCGGTAAGTTTAGACTGTCCCGTCCGAGAGAACCGTTCTCTCTAGCAGTCACGCTATCGAGTGTCGACGAGAGAGAAGTGGGCTGACCCGGATTTGAACCGAGGTCCAAAGCACCCGATGCTCCGAGGATACCAAGCTACCCCATCAGCCCGCATACGAAGCGAGTCCGTCGTCGGATTTAACGGTTGCGAATCGCTGGACCGGTCACGAATTGAGCGACTGGAAGTCGGTGTCGCCGAACTCGCTCGGTCGCTTGCCCTCCGTCGCGTAGACGTACAGCGAGGTCTTGATGATGCCCTTGATTGTCGCCGAGAGGAGGATGGCAAAGACCAGAAAGAGGCCGACGATGGCGCCGGCGACGAGGGCGCTTCCGGTCGCGGTGAAGATGCCAAACGCGGCGACAGCGCCGACACCGAAGACGGCGAAGGCAATCAGGCCCGGGCCAATCATCCCGATGGCCGTCTCTCCCCAGGTCTGCCGGAAGGTTCGCCCGCTCGTTTTGAACATGCTCAGGACGTTCTCGTCGGGTTCGAGGACGGCGACGGGAACGACGAAGAAGGTGAGAATCGACCACGCGGCGCTGAATATCCACGCGAAGATGCGTGCAATGCGGCTATCTGAGGATTCGATGGCCTTGATGACGACGCCGATGGTCGCGGCGATGACCGACCAGACGAGCAGTTTTCCCTTCACGCCCCAGGCGGCGTTCAGGCCGCGGCGGAAATCGGTCGGTTTTCCGTCGAAGGCCTGCCGCGTCTCGTAGACCAGCCCTGCGGTGAAAAACGACGAGATGAACGTCGTCACCAGATACGCGACGAAGAGGATGGCATAGCCGACGGTCTCGTTCCCTTCGATGGTGCCGACCATGCCGTACGCGCCCCCGAGCAGGAGTGCGAGAAAGACAATACCAGCCGCACCCGCGACCAGCGGGAACGTCATCAGCGCTGGATTGTGCCGCAACACGACGATGCTGTCTTTCGTCAGCGCTACCCCCCGTTTGAGCCGCCCGAATATTCCCATGGCGGTGAAATCTCTCCTGTGGCATATATCGATTGTCCTCTGGACACTGGCCCGCCCAACAGGGGTTCAGTACTGCGAAAAGCCGTCGGTGTCCAGCCAGTTGTGCGCAACGGTGACAGCCTGATTACCGTGGAGACGCCGCGGTCCGAGACTCACTCGCTTATCGGCCACGTCGTCGAGCAGTGCAGTCTCCTCGTCGGTGAAGTTCCGGTGGTCCGAGAGGACAAAAACTGGGTCTGTCGGTGGCTCCGTTTCGATTGCAGGCGTCCCCTCGCCGTGGAGCTGGACGACCGTTCCATCTGCCTCGGCGTCGTCGAGCGTCGCCTCGAACCCCTTCCGGACGAGCGAGACGCCCGGTGAGGTTTCGACGGGGATGTGACCGATGGCCTCCTCGCGTTCGTCGAGTGCCGTCCGGACGAGCGCGGCCGTCGACCGTTCGTCGGGGTTGAGTCCCTGTAATTCGCTGCCGTCGAATGTGACCGTGAACTGATTGCTGAGGACGAGGTAGACCCGAACGTCCCCGCGGATGTCGTGCGAGAGCAGGAGTGCGCTGGTGACACAGCGACAGAGCGCGTCGAGTCGCCCGGCGCCGGGAAGGTCGTTGAGCGAGAAGTCGGCTGTCGTCGGTGCGTCGTGGCCGACGACGAGGAACTGGCGCATATCGGATGGTTGGTCAGGGCTGGCTTAGTTCCAGCGGCAGAGTCTTCTCGAATTGCCAAACTTTGGTCGGTCGTAAATACTCCGCCACAGGCCGTCTTCGTTACGATTCATCGCCTCCGAAAAGGTATAAATGAGCATAGACCCAATTCTAGGTATGACGATCACCACAGACGACGACGTTCTCGGTGGGGAACCCCGAATCGAGGGAACCCGAATCGGTGTGCGGCACATCGCTGGTCTGGTGGTCGATAGCGGGCGGTCGCCAGCCTATGTCGCCGATCAACTCGATATTTCGCTTGCTTCTGTTTACGAGGCGATGGCGTACTATTACGAACATATCGAGGAACTTCGGGCGCTCGACCGCGAGAATGCTGACGCGTTCGAGCGCGTCGGTGAATCCTCGCTGAAACCGAAAGAACCGGTTTCATGAGTTCAGCCAGCCACGTGCTCCTTGACGAACACGTCAGCCGGGTATTTGAGCGAGTACTTCGAGAATGCGGGTGCCAAGTTACGCAAGCGAAAGACCGCTTTGGCGAACAGACGACGGATGAGGAATTACTTCAGTGGTGCGCCGACAACAACGTTCTACTGCTATCGAACAACGCGAAGGATTTCGAGGCGCTGCACAAAGAACTGGACCATGCTGGACTCCTTTTGTACTATACACAAGACCTCCCAGACCGGGACCCAGAGGGACTTGCTCGGACAGTCGAAGAAGTGCTGGGTCAGTATGGCTCTGACGAGCTAGCAAACAGTCTCGTCAATCTTGACGAATGGCACGAGTGGCTCAATGAGTGACAAACAGTTGGCAACCATAGCGCTAGAGCGTCATTGACATCCTCCTCCGCAAGGCGGAGGAATCCCGAGGTTGGGATATTAGGGTTTGCAGTCCACCACCTCTCGTTGCGGTTGGAATCCGCAGGAGAGGTCATACAGGTAGACTCCGGGCTGTGCCAACCAGCCGGTACTCCTATCTCCACCCAAACTGGGCGAAGATTCAGAGTTACTTTCGTCGTTGATGTCGAGACGAATGTTCTCCGCCCCGTTCACGTCAGCGTTGAACGCCGCATCACACGACTCGCAGACGTACAGGCCACGTTCGACACGTTGACTCTCGTCTTCCTTCCCGCAGATACAACACGTCTTGCTCGTGTCGCGCTCGGACACTTCCACGACCTCGATACCCTCAACCTTCGCTTTGTATTCGAGGATGTTGGTGAAGCGGTCGAACGTCCACCCATGCAGGTCAAGGTTGCCGTGCCGCCCCCAGTTTTTCGACTCGCCGTTCTCGTCCTCGCGCACGCCTTCCAAGTCTCCGACGTTGATGCGGCCAACGTTCTTCTCAACACACCGTTCAACGATGTGTTTCGCTAAGGCGTGGAAGAAGTGGGTGCGGCGTTCCGACCACTTCGCGTGGAGACGTGTGGCTTGTTCACCACCGCTATCGTCGCATTTGGCGATCTCTTTCGGGAAGTAGTACCCGTCCTGTTTCAGGCGGTTGCCAGGGTACAGGTTGGCGTCCTCGGAGCTGTAGGCGACGGCGGCGAAGTTGCTGATACCGAGGTCAATACCTGCTGTCTCGTTACCGGGAGCGTCGGGCGTCTCGATCTCGTCTTTGCAGACGAGATGGAGTTCCCATCGCCCCTTCGCTTGGTCGTAGACGGCACGGACTTGTTGCAGGTCCTCGACCGTGACTCCGGGGCGTGTCTCGTACTCGACAAGGATGTATTCCCGCGCTCGGGGGTGTTCCTTGTGGTTCGCACCCTTAGAGAGTCGAACACGGTTATTCTTGGTGTCGTGGCGGATACCGTTCTGTTTCCACGTCACTGTCGAGCGCGGGTGTTCTTCGTGGACGCGGCGACCTTGGTCGTCGTCGTAGTTTTCTTTGCGGTAGCCGGGCGGGTTGTCCCGGTTGTCGTCGCTGGAGTACCACGAGTTGAAGGCTTCAGCGAGTTCCTCCAGAACCCGCTGACTGGACTGGCTGTGCAGTCCTCGGTATTTGTCGTGTTCCTTCAACTCGTCTTTTAACTCCTCGTGGTTGGGAATCTCGCCCGTTTCCTCCCAGACTTCTCGGGAGTGATAGTTTGCAACGTTCCAGAGTTTGCTGGCACTCCACCCGTGTCGGTCGAGCGACTCCGCCACCTGCGAGTGGTTGCGGATTTTCGCTCGACGGGTGCGGTGGACTCCCAACATCGTGAAACGCCTGTATAACCGATTATAATCGCTTCGTTTGTAAATATTGGTAGTTGGTGGCGGTGGAATATCCCGACCCTGTTGGTATCGGTGGAGCGTGGCACTGAGTGACGGCGCGTATCCACGGCCTGAAGGCCGTGGTATTGCGCCTGCTCAGCGTATAAAACAGATTCCACCTCTACCGCCACTCGGTAGACCGAAACGTCTATTCGGACCGGCAGTGTCACCGCCGGATGTGACCCGCTGGCGACGTTTTGCGCTGATTGGACTCCTGCTGCTGGCAACGGCTGGACTCGGCGTGTACGCAGATGCCACCGAGGACGACCGGTGGCCCTACCCGACCGCCGACGCGCTCGGGGCGGAGTACGACGACCATACCGGAGAGCAAGCACTGCTGTTCGGCACTGTCGAGTCAGTCGGTGCGGACACGGCCCAGATTCGGGTCGAGTACGATGAGGGGAGCTTCCAGATGACCGTCCACAATTTCGATGCGTCAGTCCAATCCGGTGGCACCGTCCAGGTGTACGGGACGCTCGGACCGGACCAGACCATCGACGCCGAGCGCGTCGCCGTCGTCAACCCCGCCGGCAGCTCACTGCTGTTCAAATATGGCATCTCTGTCGTTGCAGTGATTCTCTTCTTGCTCGTCTTTTTCGGGTACTGGCGAATTGACTGGGGGACCTACTCGCTGGAGGCCCGCAATGGCTGATTTGCTGACACACGTCCTGGTGGCGTACGTCCTCTTGACCGTCGCTGGCTGGTGGGTCGACTGGCTGGACCGGCGCTGGGTCGTCGTCGGGATGGGTGGGGCCTGTATTCCCGATTTACAGAAAGTCGACATCCTCCTCGATGCCGACGCTGTTAGTGCCGCTCTCGGCATCCCGTTTACGTACAGCGTCACGAGCACGCTCGGTGGCGTCCTGCTGCTCTCTGGGGCCATCACACTGTTGTTCGAGCGACGGTGGTGGCGACGTGTCTACACTCTCCTTCTCGCCGGGGGCCTCGCACACGTTGCACTCGACGGGCTTCGCGTCTGGGCCGACGGCAGGGCAAGTCAGTGGCTTTTCCCGGTGTTCCCCAGCTATCGACCACCGACGCCGAGTCTGTACGTCACCTCTGACCCGCTGGTCCCTGTCGCTGCAATCGCGGTGAGTCTGCTCGTTTTCGCTGTCGACCGGCGCAGAGATGTGAACGCCGATGCAACTGCACCGACGGGACATGCCGAGGAGTAACTTGCTCGACAACTCGACCCCGATGGGTTTTTCTGCCAGTCGGGAAACTCAGTAGGTATGACCGACGGTCGTCGGGTCGAGGAACTTCTCCAGGACAGGCCCGACTTCGAAGCCGCACTCGAAGACGTGCTGGAAGTCGACGCCACCCGAGAGACGTGGACGTTCGACGACGTTCCCATCGACTCGGGAACCTTCGGCCAACTCGTCTCGGAAGGCGTCGTCGAGAAAGCCGACGGCGAGTATCGCCTGGCCAACCCCGATGCCGTTCGTGCTGCACTCGACGGCGAACCGCAGCCCGCAACTACGGAAGAGCCGACCGACCGCGACATCTCACTGTCACTGCCGAGCATCGACAGTCGCGGGGCTGGACTGCTCGCGGCCGTCCTCGGCGTGCTGGTCGCGGTCCGTCTGTTCCCATTCGGGGCCGTTTTCCGCGATGGCTACGTCGTTCTCTCGGGGAACGACCCCTACTACTACCGCTACTGGGTCGAGCAGACCCTCGCCGGCGGGACCATCGGGGTACTCCCGCTCGGTGAGGTTCCAGAGGGTATCGCCGGTGGTGAGCCGTTTCTCGTCGCTGCACTGACGTGGCTGGCCGGACTCCTCGGTGGCAGCGGTCTCGCACTCGCACTCTATCCAGTGCTCGCTGCGCTCGTCACCGGTCTCTTGCTCTACGCTCTTGCACTGCGGGTGAGTTCCGACCGCCGCGTCGCGCTGGCGTCGGTTCTAATGCTCGCGTTCACGCCGAGTCACGCCTTTCGGACGAGCCTCGGCTACGCCGACCACCACGCCTTCGACTATGTCTGGCTGGTCCTGACTGCGCTCGCACTGGCCGTCCTGCTGACGGGCCAGCGAGACAACGCCGACCCCACCCGCTGGTTCGCTGCGACCGGACTCGGTATCGGTGTCGCCGGACAGGTGCTGGCGTGGGACAACGGCCCGCTACTGGTTGTGCCCGTCGCTGCCGTCGTTGTCTTCGGCGTGCTCCTCGACGTTCGCGACGACCGACAGCCGCTCGTTTCGAACGTACCACTGCTGGCCGGCCTCGCGCTGGCTGCCGTGCTCGCGTACGCTGTCCACACCACAGCTGGCTGGCACTCGACGACTGTCGCTGCCGTGCCTGCGCTGCTCTTTGTTGGCAGTGTCGCCGTCGTTGTGGTTGGCGAGGCTGCCGCTCGACTCGAGCGGAGTGTCCGCGAACTCGCGGTCGTCGAACTCGTCGCTGGCGGCGGAACAATCGCTGCCGTGGTCGTGTTCCTTCCCGACATCTGGGGTGAACTTCAGGGTGGTATCGACACTATCCTCCGTAGCGACAATATCGCCGAGGTCCAGTCGCTGTTCAGCGCTGACACCCTTGGCTTTCTGCTCCTCTTTGGATTCGTTCTCATCATCGCCCTTCCACTCATGGTCTGGGCGACTGTGCGCCTCGCTCGCAGCGACGACGAGTGGCTCGTCCCCGTCGTCTACGGCTGGTACTTCTTCGGACTCGCTATGTTTCAAGTGCGCTTTACCGGCGAAATCTCGCCATTTACCGCACTGTTTGCCGGACTGGGATTCGTCTGGATTGCCGCCTGGGTCGACCTCGCGAAAGTGCCCGCCCCCGTCGACGGGAGTGACTGGTCCGACTGGTGGCCAGCACGGCCTGACGGGTCGACTGTCGTGTCGGTATTCTTGGTCTTTCTCCTCGTCACCGGTCCTGGCGTCGTCCAGTCGGGCGTGAAGATGCAACAGGTCACCGTCGATGACGACACCGTCGAAACGGCAACGTGGCTCGCGGAATACTCGGACGATCGTGGCTGGGAGACTGAATCCGACAGCTACGTCTTCAGCGACTGGGGGCGAAATCGCGTCTACAACTACTTCGTGAACGGGCAATCCCAATCGTACGGATTCGCCCAGTCCAACTATCGCGTTTTCATGGCCATACCGGACCCAGACGCTGCTGTTGGGCTGCTCAACGGTCGCGTTCGATTCCTCGTGACCAAACCGTTCCCGGTCGACAGTCCGGCGATGGGCGTTCGTCTCCACGACCACTTCGGGAGCCGCTACGAGGACGTTGAGGGCCTCTCACGGTATCGAGCCATCTACGCTACTGAGAGTGGTGATCGGAAAGCGTTTCTCGTCGTTCCGGGTGCGACACTTGATGGGACTTCCCCAGCGAATGCGACCGTCTCGCTCGAAACCGACATCGACATTCCGGGTGCCGCGTTCACCTACGAGCGACAGGTTCAGACGAACGCGAGTGGCGAGTTTACCGTCGACGTTGCCTATCCTGGCACCTACGAACTGGCCGCCGACGGTCAGACGTGGACGGTCGACGTGTCGGAAGATGCCGTGATGAACGGGACAACGGTGGCTGCTGAGAGTTAATTCTGGTAAGAATCCGGTGTAACTGGTCGTCTGCAAGCTCGTCGCTCATCCTAAGCGAGATGCTCGTCAATTCGTTCGATGGCGGTGTCTAGTCGCTCGCGGGGCGACCGTTGTTCTGTATCGTCAACAGTGAACTGCTCTCGAAGGATTTCTACACGCTCAGAATTGCCGTATACTAGAATACCGTCTGTCAGAACTGCCCGTGCGAGCGACCCGGACAGAGAATGAATATCAAGGAGATCAACATCGTCGGTTTCGAGTGTCGTGCTCACGGCCTCGTACACGCTAAAGAAGGTCTCGTTGTACGAGTCGTCACCAGGGCGTATGTCTTCGAATTCCACTGCCAAATCAATGTCACTCTGGGAGTGCGTACGACCAGTCGCGTAAGAGCCAAAACAGATTGCAAGTCGGATCTGCCGCTCCTCGAATAGCTGCTGGAGGGTATCAACTGGGAGACGCTGTCTGAGATCGGTCTCCTCTACGCGTTCCATACTCCCGATACTGGCTGTCAGCACTTAATTCACCGGGCAATTTCGTTACGCGACTCAACCTGAAGTAAACTCGTATGACGGTCGTATGCCGGTCCCGCAGGTCTTATATCAGTTGTCGATAATCAAACGAGTGAAAATGGCATCAGGATGGCGGTACCGCCTTGCCAGCGTGCTGGGGACTGTCATCCTGGCTGCGACGGCTGTCACGGTGGTCAACTACCCAGCCGTACAGGACGCGTTCGCCCTTGTTCCGTACTTTGGCCGGCCAGCTCCCGTTGTCCTTTCGAACGGCACCCTCGCCTGGGCGACCGCGACGACCCTCGTCGTCGTCCTCGCGGCACTGTGGCCGGTGTTCAAACCCCGGCCGCGACGGATTCTCGACACGATTATTCTGACTCAGAAGCGCGTCGTGCTGTCGATGATTGGCCTCGCGGCGCTGGGCTATTTCAACTACTCCTATCGGCTACCGCGGGCGACGCTCATGTTGACGACCGCGTTCTTGCTCGTCGTTCTCCCGCTCTACATGGTCGCTATCCGTCGCCGCCCACGGTCGACGAGCCGCGCGGTCATCGTTGGCGACGACCCCGAGACGATGGCCGATATCCTCAAGGCGACGGATATCCCGATTCTGGGTTACGTCTCGCCGCCCTCTTCGTTCGCTGTGGGGTCTGAACCACAGGCCGAACGAGTGGAACTGTCCGACGGTGGGACGGTCGAATCCCGACTCGACGCACTCCAGAGTCTCGGCGGCCTCTCGCGACTCGACGAGGTGTTCGTGAAACACGACATCGATACCGCCCTGCTCGCCTTCGCCGAAACCGACCGCGCGGAGTTTTTCGGGACACTTGATGCGTGTGCCGAATACGGTGTGACGGCGATGGTCCACCGTGACCACGCTGATGACGTTCTCACCGCTGGCGTCGGTGGTGGTGACCTCGTCGAAGTCGACCTGGCGCCGTGGGACTGGCAGAACTACATCGTCAAGCGAACGTTCGACGTGACGTTTGCCGGCCTGGGATTGCTTTTGCTCTCGCCGGTGATTGCTGTGCTTGCCGCTGCAATCAAACTGGATAGTTCGGGGCCGGTGCTGTACAGTCAGGACCGGACCGCCGAGTTTGGGGAGACGTTCACCGTCTTCAAATTCCGCAGTATGGTTCCCGACGCGGAGGCAAAATCGGGAGCGAAACTCTCTGAAGAGGACAAGGGTGAACGCGACCCGCGAGTGACTCGTGTCGGCCGGTTCATCCGCCGGACGCATCTTGACGAGATCCCCCAACTGTGGTCGATTCTTGTCGGCGATATGAGCGTCGTCGGTCCCAGACCCGAGCGACCGGAACTGGATGTGGATATGGATCGGGGGGCCGACGAGTGGCGGAGTCGCTGGTTCGTCAAACCCGGCCTCACTGGGCTGGCACAGATTAACAATGCGACCGGCCACGACCCCCAGGAGAAACTCCGCTACGACGTGGAGTACATTCGCCGCCAATCGTTCTGGTTCGACCTGAAAATCGTCGTGCGACAGATTTGGCAGGTGCTGGGTGACGTCGTCACGACTATCTTCTAACAGCGAGAGAATCCCGCCGTTCACGGCGGGCGAGGATGTCACTAGGGGATGGTGAATCCGAGTCTTGATTGGAATATAAATACCTAATACAGACCTGTGGGATGAGATTCGAGTTTCTATCCCGATGACGACAACAAATGTCGTACAGGGGGAACTCAAGCGGAAACTACAGGCGACGCCATCGCACTCAATCGAGGGGACAGACGACCACTGGATTCGCCGCGGGTGCAAGCGGGCACTGGCGGCGCTTGACGACCAATCCGATAAGGTCTCGATTAGTGTCCTGACTGTTGTGCCACGACCGAACGGAGAGGGCGCAGGAGAGGAGTCACTCCGTCGCGTACTTGATGAAGATTCTGCTGCATTCGGCCGTGTCTTACTGAACGATGCTTGGGCACGAGACCGCCTCCAACGGTTTCGTGGTGAGAATTCGTATCAGTTCAAAGTCCTTCCACCGACGTATCTTCTCTACGTTCTCTACCAGCAAAATAAAATCGGCAAGCAGGCCTTTTGTGAAGGCTGTGAGACTCTGATGCGCGGAGAGGGGTGGACCAGTGTCGGTGCAGTCTACGAGATGTGGCGGCAGATCCCTGTCGACTGTACTGGCTTTGTTGATGATGACCTATTTCCGTGAGCGGAATACGACGAGCAGATCTCTCTTCGTGTATCACACCCTCTTTTTCACCATGTTAGTCCTTCATATGTAATCCCATCACGACGCTCGATGACGTGCCGGCCGTCGACGACGACCGGTTCTGCCATCGCATCGAACTCGCTGTCGAGTGTAGCGAACTCGTCCCAGTCGGTGACGACGACTGCGCCGTGTGCGTCCGCGAGTGCGTCGGCAGTATTGTCGGCGTACGTAACGTCTGGGAACCGCTCGCGCATTTCGTCGGCCGCAACGGGGTCGTACGCGACCACGCTTGCGCCACGCTCTTGTAATCCCTCGATGACTGGGATTGCCCGCGAGTTCCGGATGTCGTCGGTACCGGGTTTGAACGAGAGTCCGAGCACAGCGACGCGCTTGCCCGTCACGTCGACGTGCCCATCGAGGAGCCCGAGAAGTCGCTGGGGCTGAATCTCGTTGATGTCGAGCGTCGCTTCGAGCATCTCGGGCGTATAGTCAGCGGCGTGTGCCGCAGAGATGATTGCAGACACGTCTTTTGGAAAACAACTTCCCCCAAAGCCAACCCCGCTCCGGAGGAACTTCGTGCTGATGCGGTCGTCGAGGCCGATGGCGTCGGCCACCTCGTAGGCGTCGACGTCGTACTCCTTGCAGATGTTTCCGATGTCGTTGATGAGGCTCACTTTCGCCGCGAGGAAGGCGTTGTTGGCGTACTTTATCATCTCGGCCTCGCGGCGACCCGTTTCGACGACTGGCACGGCGTCGTCCACGACCGGGTCGTACACGTCCCGAAGGCGCTCGAACGCCCGGTCGGTGGTCGCTCCGAAGACGAGCTTGTCCGGGTTCTGGAAGTCCGCGACAGCAGTCCCCTCCCGGAGAAATTCGGGGTTCGAGGCAACGTCGAAGTCTTCGCCCTCGATACCACCGGACGCATCTGCGATAATTGGTGCGAGTACGTCCTCGTTGGTGCCCGGGATGACGGTGCTTTTGACGACGACGAGGTGGTAGTCGTCTTTCTTGGCCAGCGCTTTCCCGACCGAGCGCGCGCCGGCTTTCATCGCCGCGAGGTCGATACTGCCGTCGTCGGTGCTCGGCGTCGGCAGCGCGAGGAAGGTCACGTCGGTGTCGAGGATAGTGTCGTAGTCGGTCGTCGCCCGGAGCCTGTCGCCACCGTGTTCGGCAACGAGTTCGTCGAGTCCTGGCTCGTGAATCGGGGCTTCGCCGTCGTTGAGCGACTGTACCACGTCTTCGTCGATGTCGACGTTGATGACATCGTGACCGCTATCGGCGAGGCAGGCCGCGACTGTCGTCCCGACATAGCCGCTGCCGACGATGCTCACGTTCATTGGAATCGGGTACTCCTGCCTGGGTCTTCAGGATTCGGTCTCCGGCGGTGGCTCTCTGCGTTACTGCGTTCGTGTGTTTTGTCAACACAGCTGTCTCGACCAATTGAACTCAACAGCTAGCTCTTGATTATTCGAGAAGACACAAACATATATGCGAATTCAGCACAAAAGACGACGATAGAGGTGAACAGTATGTCCGAGTCCTCGCGGGACAGCGTCGAGACGTGGACCGAGACGATGAGCGCACGCGAGCGCATCCGCTCGATCGCCGAAACGCTCCGTGAGCCTCGCTCGATCAACTGGATTAGCGAACAGGCAGATGCAGCGTGGAGCACGACGAACGAGGAACTCCAGGACCTTGTCGAGCAAGGTCGACTCCGACGAGTTGAAGCCGGTGGGACGACGCTCTATCAGCCAGATTATACTCGCTTGCTTTTCGACGAAATCCGGACGCTCATCGAGGAGAATACGCGTGAGGAACTTCGCAACGAACTGGCGGCGATTACCGACGAAATCGAGGAGTGGCAGGAGACATACGATGTCGCGATGTGGGAAGAACTCGAACAGTCGCTTGGCGACGGTGACCTTTCGAGTGCTGATATTCGTGAACGACGCGACGTAATCGCATTCTGGCAAGAGAACGAGGAAGACCGCAAACTCATCAAACACGCGCTGAAACTGTACTCCGATGTCGAATCGGCACGCGAACATATGACGGACGCAACCGATCGCGCCCCAAGCTAATCTGTTTTTTAGCCATTCATGTTCTTTCTTGCTGGTCGTGATCGCTACACGCAACGGACACTCCTTCGAGACGTTCACGACAGATTGACGAATCAACCCGGCTGTGAAGACGTACGCTATCGACCGTCTCGTCGACGGCCTCGATACGTGATTGCAGATGTCGATTCGCCGGCGTTCCTGGCCGACTCTTCTCCTGTCGAGCGGGCGCGATTGGAGGTGCGCTTCTGGTATCCGGCCGGTGTGGACCACGAATACTATCGGATCAACTGGATCGAACCGGACCGGAATCTCATGCTCGGCTTTCATCAGGATGGTGACCATCCAGATCTCGGGCCCTGTCACATTCAGCTTGATTACAAAGATGAGCCAGTCGACCGGTATGAGGCTGCATTTCTCGATGCACACCCACTCTCTGTGCTTGAGGACCGACTCAAACAATTCCCGTCAGCGTTAGATTCGATTCGCTGGGAGGACGAGCGGCCATCGCTCCCTGCGTGGCCGGTGTAAATCCACACCGTTGATATCTATGACTGACTATCCAATACGCATGTACGGGTGCTCGAGGTGCTGATGACAAAGATTGATTGTGCAATACGCGTCTCACTGGGACTGTCATGACCTACTGGCCACCGGCAGACCCGACAGATGCGACCGCGATTGCAGACGAACGCGACGAGTGGGTCGCTGCGGTTCGCGACCACGCCGGCCAGATTGCCTACCAGCTCGCCCGACTGGAGGGTGGCGACTACGGTCAGCGGACTGTCGAGACCGACCGCGGTGAGTGGACGGTCAAGTACGAGGCTGGCGACCTGGAGTATCTCCGCTTCGACCCAACGCGGGGCGAGGAGGTGTACGTTGTCTCTACGAAACAACCACCCGAGCCGGGACCGCTGGCCGAGGCCCTCGCCGATTACGACGCGTTCGTCGCCGGATTCAATGACTACGTCGACTCGCTGGATGGGCTCTACGACGATATTCCCACGTCGTTTCCGGATGTCGCCCCGACCGATGGCATCGTCGCCGAACGCGACCGCATTCTCGGTGAGATTCGAGAGGTCTGTGACCGTATCGCTGCCGAACTCCACCGCTACGAGGGTGGCGATTACGGGTCGTACGCGACGCGTGTCGCCGACGACCGCTGGGAACTAAAATGGGAACAGGACCGTGCGTCGTACCTTCGCGTGGGTGGCTCGAACGGACTCTATCTCCTCTCACAGTACCAGCCACCTGCGGCGGCCGACATCCGCGAGTACGCACCACAGTTTCGGGAGTTTGTTCGCGCGTACAACGACCACGTCGCGGAGTTGGAAGCGGACCTCGAACCAATCGAGGTGTAGCTGACTCTCCAAGCGTTTTTATCGGATGACCGACGAGTGGTATGATATGCAAGCAGTCGTTCTCGCTGCCGGGGAGGGGACCCGGTTGCGCCCGCTGACCGAAGACAAGCCAAAGGGGATGGTCGAGGTGGCTGGCAAACCCATCTTGACGCACTGTTTTGAGCAACTGGTCGAGTTGGGTGTCGACGAACTCTATGCCGTCGTCGGATACAAGAAAGAGGCCATCATCGAGCACTACGGCGACGAATTCGAGGGGGTGCCGATCACCTATGCCCACCAGCGCGAGCAAAGCGGGCTCGCACACGCCCTGCTAACCGTCGAAGAGCACATCGACGATGACTTCATGCTGATGTTGGGCGACAACATCTTCCAAGCAAACCTTCAGGACGTATTGAATCGCCAGCGCGAGGACCGCGCTGATGCGGCCTTCCTCGTTGAGGAAGTACCGTGGGAGGACGCAAGCCGGTATGGGGTCTGTGACACCAACAAGTATGGCGAGATTACGAACGTCGTCGAGAAACCCGAGGACCCGCCGTCGAATCTCGTGATGACTGGCTTCTATACGTTTACGCCTGCTATCTTCCACGCCTGTCACCTCGTCCAACCTTCGAATCGCGACGAGTACGAGATCAGCGACGCGATCGACCTGCTCTTGCACTCTGGGCGGACCATCGACGCGATTCGCATGGACGGGTGGCGTATCGACGTTGGGTATCCCGAGGACCGCGATGAAGCAGAGCAGCGACTGGAGGGTGATGCTGAGCCGACGGACGAGGAGGCTGCCGAGGCTAGTTCATCGACGGAGTAACGTGGACGTACGGTTCTAGACGCCGAGGAACGACGCGGTTTCCTCGGCAATTGTATCGGCCATGGCGTCTGTGACACTCCCCTGTGCGTTGGTGATGTCCGCATGTTTGATCGTAAAGACATACCATGGAGAGGCGTAACTATCGCCGGGCGGCCCACCGAATCGCCAGTCCTCAGCCTCAATTGCGATAGCTTCTGGTCGCTGTTTCGATGTCAATGCGACGACCGCGTACTCTTCCCCGTGGAACGGATGACTGTCGTCGCTCAGAATGACAAAATACCGGTAGTTTGGTGGATTCTTGAACGGTGCTGGATGCTTGACGACATCTGCTCGCTGGAACGGCTGGCTACTCGTCACGCATCTCACGCGGGTCAACCGCAGTCTCGTCCCAGCCCTCAAAGTCATCGTCTGGATATCGCTCGCCGAGTGCTTTGAGACCTAACATGGTCCCGGTCGTGCCAGCGATGCGGTCATCGTCACCAATCGCCCAGAACGGTTCGGCGTGACGAACCAGTCCTTTGTCTTCGAGTCGCTTCAGCGTGCCACGAACGCTGCCTGGTTTGATACCCGTCTCTTCGGCAATTTCGGACGGCTTGAATCCTGTTTCTGGGTGCTCTCCGAGGAATGTGAGGATTTGATAGGCATGCGTATCTGGATCAAACGCAAGCCCGTCTTCGTGTTGTTGTTCGTATTCTTCGAAATTGACTGGCATAATGGATCACTACATGTAACGCAAGATAGCTACTTATAACACTAGGAAACAAATAATCTTTCCGCTGTGGTCAATCGTCAGTAGAGTTCGGATAGATCATATTAGTCCGGACTTCGCGGACAAACACGAGAAAGGTGTGGCTGCTATCTGGAAAGACATTTGCGCGTGGGAGACCGCTCAGAATAGGTTCACAACGTCGTTTACTGTCCACAGTGAGAGATCATCCCGTTCGGCTGCGAGCGTCCGTAGTTCGTCACTGAAGCCACGCTTTGCGAACAGCGCATAGGAAACGGAGCGATCCGAGTCCCGCCATCGAACCTCGGGTTCGACTCGTTCGAGCTCCGAGAGCAAGCCTGGTCCGACGGTGTCGTTCGTCCACTTGCACTCGCCGAGCAATAACGTCTCGGTCTGTTCGTTGACGCCAGCGATATCGACTTCCATATTGTTGTACCACCAGCGGCCGACGCGAGAACACTCGACCGGAAACGTGGGTGTCCGCACTGCCTGTCGGCATACATCTTCGAACGTCCAGCTCACGTGTGTTGGGAACGTGTCTGCGATTGATTCACGAACGGGCGTGGTGTGGCCCTGTTCAAGCGTCGCCCGATTCGGTGAGACGTATCGAAACCAGAAGCGGAGATACTGGTCGGTCAAACGGTAAACGCCTCGTCCGTCTGGATCTGTGACGGGCGTCTCTTTCTCGATGATTGCGAGCCGTTCTAGATTCGAGAGATATCTGGAGAGGCTGTTCGCCTGCTTGTCGATCTCGTTTGCAATTTCCGTTACACGGCTCGCTCCGCTTGCGATCGCTTCGAGAATCGCCATGTACGTTGCAGGCTCGCGGAGTTCTTGTCGAAGGAGAAACTCCGGTTCCTCGTACAGGAATGCGCCCTTCGAAAGGACGTGTTGCTCGATGTTTGCCAGTAGGTTCGCTTCGGGATCGAACTGCTCGAGATAGGCGGGGATACCACCGACGACACTGTAGGTCTGGACCAGCGCTTTCGGGTCGTACTCGGGAAAGAACGCTGCTGCCTGCCCAAGTGTCATCGGCTCGAGCCGCCATTGGCCAGTCCGCCGCCCATAAAGGGGACTTTCGTAGCTCAGGACGCCTTCCTCCATCATCGAAATGGACGAGCCAAGCAAGACGAGCGAGATCTCTGTTTCGTCGAGGATTTCGTCGACGACTGTCTGGAAGACGGATGTGACCGTTTCGTCTGCCTCGACGAGATACGAGAATTCGTCGATGGCGACGACGAACGGTCCCTCGACGCGGCCAGTGAGATACCTGAATACATCTGTAAAGTCCTCGACTCTGCACGTTTATAAACTGCCCTCAGAATGGAGAAAGAGGTGGTCGATGTCTTCCATCAGTCCATCGAGATCGCGGTCTGGTTGATCGCGCACCCACGAAAACATGTTGTAGATCGTCTCCTTGAGACCGTGTTCGAGTTGTGATCGGAGCGACGAGGCTTTCGAGACAAGTCGCTCCGAGGCGCTCGGTTCCGGACCAAGCCGAAGAAGGCTGTAGGCCAGCATCTGAAGGTGCCAGTGACGACTGGCACCGTCAGAATCACGAACCTCGCAGTCTCCTAAGCCAAGATCCTCTTTCGAGTCCTCGAAGAATGTCTCTACTCGCCATCTGTACGAATAACTCCGAATAATGTGTGCCGAAGGCGCGTCAATCTTGTTTGTTGCGAGGTACTTGACCGGATTCTCGTCGTCCTCATCGGTAACCTTCTCTGTGATTACCAGCCGAACCTCACCTAATTTCGAGATAGGGACTGTCTTAGTCCAGATTTTGTACGTTTCACCGTCAACTTCTCGCTCTTCCTTGTCGATGCACTCTTCGAGCGCATCGACGCGTCTCTCTTTGTTCGCGTAGGTAACCTGTCGGTTGCCCCGTAGTGGTCCAATCCAGTCCTTGCCGTGTGATTCGACGTGTTCGATCAGACCGGAGTCATGAGCAAACCATGCATCGAAGAGGTAGGTGTCCGCAGGCACACCTACCTCTTCTTCTAATTCCGTGATTATCTCTCGTGCGAGGTCGTATTTTGTCTCCTGTTCGTCTTCCTCGTCCTCGTCGTCGGCCTTCTCGTACTGGCGAAAAGCAAGTGGATAGGACGTTTTCTCATCGGTATAGAACGCGTAGACGAGGTTCTGTCCCCAAACAGGCTCACCCTCAGAGTGATCGTAGAACTCTCCAGCACCGGGAAGAGACTTCCCGGTTCGCTGGATAACTGAATCGTCAATAACGATGTAGCCGTCTTGTGACCAGCGTGTCTCTCCGTGTTTTTGCAGTTCCTCTAACCGCTCGTGATTGAGCTGATCCTCATCCCAATCGTATTCAGTGATGAACTTGTTGAGTGCTCGGTCACTTCCGGCGGGAAGGACCTCTCGTGCAATTCCGGTTACAGTCTTGCTGCGGCCCGCAGCAAGACCTGTCACGTACGTTTTGGCGTGAGTCGTTTGATGATATGATAGCGAGTCGAATTCATCCAGCACGTCGGTGCACGAGAGGAAATCCGTAATCGGCAGCATCAGGTTTCAATGCTGCCTACACCACGCCCCTACTTAAACGTGCAGAGCCGAGTAACTGAATTTGTACCTGTACTCGCAAAAGATACTTGACTACACACGATTACATTTGAGTACATGCCTATCCATCGGGAATCGCATCCTGAAGATGTTGATCTGAAACCGGGCACAACGAAATCAGAAATCGTGGTGTTCCTCTATCAGAATCTTGAGTTTGCATACACGCCCAGTGAGGTCGCTGAGGAATTGGATATTCCCAACGGAACTGCAACGACGACACTCCGCCGCCTCCACAATCGCGGGTACGTCGGTCGTATGGAAGATGGGTATTACCATGGATTAGACGATCGTGACGACTTGCGCCGGTACCCACGCAGTGTCGCTGAAACTGAAGCGATGTTCGCGACGCATCCCGACACTACTGCTGCACCGGACCCGGAGCCGAGCCAAGTGGCAGATGCGAGTTCGGTAGACGACACTGCGCTTGAATCCGAGCTTGATAATTTAGAGGGCGAATTTGATGTCTGAACGGCTCTCTGCTGGTTCAATTTGCTGGGCTGGATCCTACCGGAATCCATCCGGAGCGACCTGTCGTTGTCCTCTCGCACGATACCCATCCCTACGGTGCAACCGAATGTGCCGTGATGTGTCTCGGAACAAGTGTCTCGCAGTTCCAACATCCGACACCACAGTTGAAGCAACACCACTACGACGATATCACGTTCAGCAAGACGCCACATTTGTTACCGTGGGCGCTCCGTACGATCGCTCCGGGGTCGCTCGAGACGAACCGGGCCGTCGGCCAACTCACAGCAGATGGGGAACGGGAAGTCAAGAAAGCGCTCCTCATGCTGTTCTCAGTCTGAGCGGACCGTCCCGATAGCTGGCGAGTTCCCCTAACTCGAATATCGCTTGGTCAATCGCGTTCTGCGGACAGCGAACGCGGGAGACTTTTTACCGACCCGCGACTCGGGATACTCAATGCGAATTCTCGTCACTGGCGGCGCGGGCTTTATCGGCGGGCACCTCGCTGAGCGGTTCGTCCGCGACGGGCACGACGTGGTTGTCTTGGATAATTTCGACCCGTTTTATGATACGCGTATCAAGGAGCACACTGTCGAGGTGTGTCAGGACGCAGCTAACGCTGGCGATGGCTCGTACCGACTCGTCGAGGGTGACGTTCGGGACGCTGAGGTTGTCGCGGAACTGGTTGGCGACGTGGAGTACGTCTACCACCAGGCCGCACAGGCTGGCGTGCGCCCGAGCGTGGAGAATCCCCGGAAGTACGACGAAGTCAACGTTGACGGCACGCTGAATCTACTGGACGCGGCGCGTGACAGTGGGATCGAGCGGTTCGTCATGGCCTCCTCGTCGTCGGTGTACGGCAAACCGGAGTATCTACCCTACGACGAGGTGCATCCGACGACACCGGTCAGTCCGTACGGGGCCTCGAAGCTTGCCGCTGAGCGCTACGCGTGTTCGTACAGTGAAGTGTACGACTTACCAGCGGTCGCGTTGCGCTACTTTACGGTGTATGGCCCGCGGATGCGGCCGAACATGGCGATCTCGAATTTCGTCTCGCGGTGTCTCAACGGTGAGTCGCCGGTGGTCTATGGAGATGGCACACAGACGCGTGATTTCACATTCATCGAGGACGTCGTGGAAGCGAACGTGACGCTGCTTTCGGAGGATGGTGCTGACGGTGAGGCGCTCAACATCGGGAGTACGGACAACATCGAGATTCTGACGCTGGCCGAGGAGATTCGCGACCAGATCGCGCCCGAGTTAGAGTTGGAGTTTGCCGAGCGCCACGATGCCGACGCCGAGCACACCCACGCGGATAGCTCGAAAGCCGGGGAGTTACTTGGGTATGAGCCGACGCGGACGATTCGGGAAGGAGTTGGAGAGTTTATCGAGTGGTATCGCGCGAATCGGGAGTGGTACGAACCGCTCGTCCGTTCGTCATAACAGCACGACTTCCGGACTCTACCGCGAGTAATATCTTGAATTGTGGTTCTATAGCTGCAACTGCTACCGTTCTTTATTGGTGGTCAAGGCGAATCCCGATGAATTTCGGCACCCCGGGGTGCCGACTATTCTTACGAAGCTACAATCAATAGTATGAGACAGCGTCCGTGGTCACACATCAGGAGTCGGCCACAACGCGCTCGAATAGGGCGGCGTACTGGTCAACAGCGTGTTCTTTCGTGTACTGTGTCTCGAAACACGCGCGGGCGTTTTCGCCGAGTTCTGCCGCCCGGTCGGGGTCGTCGGCCCACGATTTCAGTACCTCGGCTGCCGCCTCTGCATCACCAGGTTCGATATACGCGCCACACGCTTCCTCTCTGACGACACGGGCCACTTCATCATCTTCACCGACGATGGCGAGAATCGGCTCGCCAGCGGCCAGCGAGGAGTAGAGTTTCGAGGAGACGCACATCCCCTCCATTTCCGGTTTGATGCCGACGAGGGAGGCGTCACCGCAGGTCAGCGTTTCGGGTAATCGTTCGAGCGGTTGGAAGGGGAGAAAGCGGACATTCTCGATACCTCGTCGAGTCACGTCTTGCTGGAGTTCCGCTTTGCGTGCGCCCTCGCCGATGACAAGCAGTTGTATGTCCGTTCGGCCTGCCGATTCGAGTCTGTCGATGGCGTCGATCGCCGTCTCCAGTTCGTGAAATCGGCCGATGTTCCCCGAATACAGCAGGGTAAACTTCTCGTCGGTGTCGTGTTCCTGCGCGAAGTCGTTATCCGCTTTCTCGCGGGGTTCGATGAAGTTGCCGTCCTCCCAGTTGGCGATACTCTCGATTCGATCCGGGTCGAAGCCGTCGTCGTCAGTCATCTTCGCCTCGATGTGTCGTTCCATCGACTCGCCGAGCACGACGACGCGTGCGGCATCACGGTAGACGGGCCTCATTGCGCGGTCCCAGAGTCGGGCGACGAGTCCGTCCCGGTCAAGATACCCCAGTTCCACGGCCATGTCCGGGTACACGTCGTAGATGAGGTAGACGTACGGTGTGCCCCGAAGCTTGTGGTTGAGCCACGCCACGAAGGGCAGGATAGGTGGGTTCGAGAGGACGAGCACGGCGTCATCGTTGCCGTGGCCACGGAGCAGGCGAACGAATGCGAGCAGCGTGAAAGAGAGCCAGTTGACCAGCCGGAGCGGCAGTGAGTCCTTGTCGAAGCGAGTTGTGCGGAGTCGTTCGATAATGACGCCCTCGTGTACCTCGCGGCGCGGCACGGACGTTTGTCGGTCGTCGTCATGGTAGTTTGGCAGGGCAGTGATGACGGACACCGAAAAATTGTGGCGGTCGACGAGCCCTGTCGCCAGTTCGGTCAGCAGCTGTGCCGTTGAGGCCTCCTCGGGGTGGAAGTATTCGGTGAGAATCGTGAGTGTGCCCGACGCGTCGTCCGCTGACTCAGCCATTGGCGAGAGTGGTGGGGCAGGGATACTGAGCCTGACGGTTGGATGTCAGAAGGTATATTACTGCGCGCAGACGCTCCTGTTGCATGGACTTTGGCGGCAGCCACGTTCTCGTGACAGGTGGTGCTGGATTCCTCGGCAGCCACCTCGTTGAGCGACTACTGGACGAAGACTGTGAGGTTGTCATTGCCGACGACTTTTCTCGCGGCCGGATCGAACACATCGAACCGTACGAAGATGAGGTCGAACTCCGACCGGTCGATTTGACCACGGAGGTTGGCTGTCGACGCGCGACCGAGGGCATCGACCACGTCTTTCACCTCGCAGCGAGCGTCGGCGGCATCCACTACATCCAGCGCGAGAACGTTGGTGGTCTCACGCCGAGCGTGCTGATGAACCATCACCTGCTCGAAGCCGCACGGCGCAACGGCGTCGAGCGGTTTCTCTTTGCGTCGAGCGCCTGTATCTACCGCCAGCAACACGACGACCTCAATCGCTTCTCTGAAGATCAGGCCGTCCCCGCGAACCCACACAGCACTTACGGGTGGGCGAAGATTCTCGGCGAAGTCGGCTGTCGCGCCTACCACGAGGACACCGAGATGGACTGCGGGATGGTCCGCATCTTCAACGCGTACGGGACTCGCGAGAATCTGGACCCCGACAGCAGCCACGTCATCCCGTCGCTGTGCCGGAAAGCCATCGAGGAACCGAACGGCGGCTCCATCGAACTGTTCGGCGACGGCACCCAAGAGCGTGGCTTCATGCACGCCACCGACTGCGCAGAGGGCATGCTTCGCGCACTCGAACACAAGACCGACGGCGAGGCCATCAACCTCGGCAACGGGAACGAAGTCGTCTCGATCAACGACCTCGCAGAGACTATCATCGACATCTCCGGGAAAGACCTCACCATCGAACACGACACCTCCAAACCCACAGGAACGGACAAGTACGCCGCCGACACGACGCTTATGGAGGAGTCATTGGACTGGCACCCCGAGGTCTCGCTGGAAGACGGTGTGCGCGAAGTCTACGAGTGGGCAGAAGAGAAACTCGCAAGTGAGCGGGCTGTGGAGGGAACGGCATGAGCTACGACGACGACACGGTGCTGGTGACCGGCGGTGCCTCCTTCATTGGCTCGCATCTGGTCGAGGAACTGGTTGCACGCGGCGCAGACGTGCGCGTCGCAGACGACTTTTCAAGTGGTGAGCGCTCGAATCTCGACGCCGTTGCCGACGAGGTGGAGATTCTAGAAGGCAACCTCAAGCACTGGGAGTTCGCCGACGAGGCAAGCAAGGACATTGACCGCCTGTTTCACTTGGCGGCAGACCACGGCGGCCGGGGCTACATCTCGAATTACCCTGCCAACTGCGCGACGAACATGGCGCTGGACAACATCGTCTTTGAGACGGCTGTCGAGAACGGCGTCGAGAAAATCACCTTCGCCTCATCTGCCTGCACCTACCCGACGGACATCCAGCAGGAGCGCCAGCGCCTCGCCGAGGACATGGTGAGTTTCGAGGAACGCGGCGGTGCCTACGCCGACGAAGCCTACGGCTGGGCAAAACTGATGGGCGAACGCTCCTTGCAGGCCTTTCACGACCAGCACGGTGTCGACGCGAGCTCGGTCCGTATCTTTACCGCCTACGGGCCGCGCGAAAACGAGACGCATGCAATTGTTGCACTGATTGCCAAGGCCTTCGCTGGACAAGACCCCTATCAGATTTGGGGTGACGGCGAGCAGACGCGGAACTTCACGTACGTCGACGATATCGTGAGTGCGTTAGTGCTGGCCAATGAGAAGATTACTGATGCGACGCCGGTCAACGCTGGGATTCGGGAATACATTTCTATTAATGATGTGGCCGAAGCCATCTTCGAGTACATGGGCTGGAAACCCGAGGCGATCAACCATATGACCGACAAGCCCGTCGGCGTGCGGCATCGTGCTGCTGATACGACGCGTGCCGAGGAACTGCTGGGCTGGGAACCCGAGTACTCACTGGACGATGGGATGGCCGAGACAATCGATTGGTACGTGGAGCATCGTGACGAGGAATACGTCCAAGAGAACCTGGAGACGCTGTTGCACGAGCGGTAGGGCACTTCTTTGCGGTGCGGCATCGCTTCATTTGGTGATACACTGATACAGTTCGAGCCAAGAAGCCGTGACGTTATCCGGATCGAAGTTGTTGGTTGCGAACGTCTGTCCACGCTTGCCCATCTGTTCTCGTGTCGTCGCGTCGGTCAATATGTTTTTCAGTGAGTCACGAAGCTCATGTGGCGTCTCGAACTCACTACCGACTAAGCTCGGGTTGATATCGATTCCCTCAAACGCATAGCGTGTCCCGACCACAGGAAGGCCGAGCGCGAGTGACTGGACTGTCCGGTTTTTGATCCCACTCCCGACCGGGTCGGGGACAACCGCCACGGACGCCCGAGCCAGTTCGTCGACATACTCGTCCACCCAGCCAGGCTGGTGGACGATGTCACTGTATCGCTCCGGTATCTCCATGGTGCCCCGCCCGAGCAAGATGACCTGTAGGTCCTCAATGCACTCGGCGATATCGCGAACCGCCGGAAAGATGAACTCCGAGATGCCCTCTTGGATGTAGGGGACATCCCGGTTCCCGAGGACCGCTACTCTGTTTTCGAAACTGTCGTTTCGTGGGTAGTCGGTGAACGTCTCCGGAAGTGCGACCGGTATGGCGTGTGCCCGGACGCCGGCATACTGGTCGTTCAGATAGGTCGCTTCCTGTTCGGAGACGACGTGCACGGCATCTGCGTACGGGCCGTATCTCGATTCGAGCCGCTGTGTGACTTTCCACTCGACGAACTGCCTCCCCCCTCGGATTGTGCCCGAATTGTATCTGTAGAGTCGCTCTTTCCGGTAGGACGGCGAATCCACGAGACTCCACACCACGGGGCGGTCCGAAAACCGCTTTACGAGCGGCGCGAGGCCGGCGGTCTCGACATGCACGATGTCGTACTCTCTCCCGACCCGACTTCGTGGGATGTTCGCCAGCACAGACCCGTTTTCCGGAACGTGTTCGGCGAACAACGACTGTGCAAGCAGTTCCGGCTGTCCAACACTAGCCGCGTTCGAGTGGAGTACAGTTGCACCGATATCCTCTAACACGCCAATCTCGTGGCTTGCGGGGCCGTTTGCTGTGATCCATACATCCACGTTGTGGTCACGGGAGAGTCGCTCCAGCAACAGTAGCCGGTTCCTGTCCATTCCCACGGGGCGGTTCAGGTCGAGTTTCGGATAGAGAGCGAGGATGTCCATCGTCAGAAAGTGGGTCTCGGTGTGAGGTTAAGCGTTGGTGTGTTCGCCTGCAATCTAGTCGGCCTGTATCGGTGTGTTCGCTCGTACTCGGTCCACGCTACCTCCGGTGCGACCGACGGAGTCAGTAGATACAAGACGGAGGTACAGGTAAGGATGACTGAAGGAATGAGGAACACCGAGGCACCGGGGGACGACTGATAATCGCTCATGCCTGGCGAACCATTGCACATCGGCCTGTTTGACAGCGAGTGGCGCGGTCATCACACAACGTACGCGAGTCTGACAGCACGGTACCTACTGGACTCTGGCCACTCGGTGACGTTTTTTACCTCGTCGAACCACGCCCGTCTGGACGACCTTCCGACTCATCCGGCGTTCGATGTCGTTGAACTGCGTCCGCTCAGCGTCAACTCCGATGAGGGGAGCTATCTTGGAACCGTCGGTGATCAGTGGCGGCGACTGGACCAATTCCGTCGAGGGATGGCAGTCGCACACGAGCGTGACATCGATATCGTCCACCTACTCACACTCGACTGGTTCCAGGTACCGACCAGAGTTGGCACATTCGCTGGCATCGATACTCCACCGCTGGTCGCCACGCTCCATCGGGACTACCGGGTGACCGACGACCACGAGTCGGGAACCCAGGTCACAGACCGGGCGAAACGACTGCTGAAATCTGGGTTCGACTGGGGCAACCGGGCCGCGATGAAATCGTGTCTGGACGACGGGACAATCACGAAGTTAGTGGTCCACCCACCGACCATGCGCGACCGCCTCAGGTCGTCGATGGGGGTCGCGCCCGAGCGGATCACGTCGATCCCCGCGCCGACTCCGGAGCCTGAGAGTGACCTCTCGCCACGCGAGGCTAGACGACAGCTCAACCTACCAACTGACACGCCGATACTGCTGTTTTTCGGCGCGCTCGCCTATGCGAAAGGCCCTGACGTGCTCGCGGCCGCACTCCGGGAGGTTGACGTGCCCGTTGCGGCTGTCTTCGCCGGGGGACCCGATTACTTCGACGGGGACGATGTCGCCGACTGGGCGCGAGGAACCCCCGAGACGGTGGAGTTCGTCGCGCGAACTGAGTACGTGCCCGAGGCAGATGTCTATCCATATTTCGCTGCAGCGGACGTAGCAGTGTTGCCGTACCGCCGCCGGTACGGGACCTCGGGGAACCTCCGACGTGCCGGGATGGTCGGAACGCCAGTCATCGGAAGCGCAGGGACGGATGTTGGCGGTATCATCGACGCACACGGAATCGGCGTGACGTTCGAACGCGGCGACCCGACTGCGCTGGCGATAACTATCGAGTCGGTGCTTGGCGGCAAAGAGTCCGTTACTAATGAGGCCTTGAATACGTACGCCGAGACGGTCCACTGGCAGTCGGTCGGGGAACGGTACGAGACGCTCTATCGCAACCTGTTCGGCTGAACCGAATTCGTTACTCGAAGTGCTCCCACCAGCCAGCGAACTCAGAGTTTCCGTAAGATTTGATACTCGAAAAACAGCTGCACAGTTTGGATGAACATGTTACTGATTGTTGAAAGTCCGCCGCTCATATTGCCGCTATAGTCGAGAGAGATCGGTGCTTCCTCGATGTGATACCCGTGACGTTGCGCGATAATCAGCAATTCAACACTGAACGCGAGCCCGGTGGTCTTCAATTCTGGGAGACACTCTTCCAATGGGGTCCGACTGAATAGTTTCATCCCTGTCTGTGGGTCACCGACATCCCGCGAAAAGAGGATACGGATCATCCATGTGTAGCCACGGTTGAGAACTGTCCGGAACTCTGGATATTCGATGTCTGACGGTCGTGTTAACTTAGGCATGGTTCCACCAGACGGCGTGAGCTTGTAACCAGGTTTCAGCGGTCGTTGGATCAACATGGCTGAAACAGTTTGAGAACGAAGAGGTTCGGCGTTGTACTTCTCTAAAGACACGTTCAACTGCGTTTCTGAAGCCGTGTTGTTGGACGCGGTAGCTGTATCCTTCTCGGCGGAGTCCGCCGATGAGGTCATCGGCGTCATCGACGAGAAACACGGCGTCAGAGACGTCATGTTTCTCGGCCAGCTCGGCGAGAAATTCCCGAGCAATCGGAATCGTATACGTCGGAAACAGCCGCGAGTGGAGGATTCTGTTTGTTTCAGGATCGACGGCGGCGTACAGCCAGTACTGCTCGGTATTGACTCGGATAGCCTTCTGATCGACCGCAACGCGATCCGGACTTTCACCGCCAGCGGGCTGTAAATCCGCTTTCTGCACCCAGTTGTGAACAGCGACGCGACTCCGTTCGACACCCAAATCCTCAAGAAGCACAACTGTATTCGAAAGTGATAATCCTGCGAGGTGGTAGCGAATACCCGTTTCAATGATCTCGCGGGGTGTCCGCTCTCGCTCCACAAACTCCAAGTCGATCCACTCGGTAGACTCGCTGAGGCGGTTGGATTCGGACATAGACCATTCGAACCACCGACCGCCTCGTTCTTAACTTAACACCGCCTGTCTGACTCCGCGTGCGTTTTTGACGCGACGCCGGTGAACCGCACGTCGTCACGTTGCAGACTCCGGTGCCACGCGTACAGTACTGCCGGCGCCAGCGTAAATCCGATAATATGCGGCGGACCGACGATGTACACATTGATGAATCCCGCGGTCTCGAAAGTTAGCCCGGATAGATGGCGAATCGCCACTCCAGGCCGGCGAACGACCGCGCGAATAGCGCCGTCGCGATCCCACCGACGACGACGTGGGCGACAAGGAAAGCATACACGACGCGGAGGTAGAGTCGGGTCCGGTGAAGCTTTCGACGCCATAGACTAGCCAGTTTGGCGGATACAGGAACCCGCGTGGCGGGTCGGCTACCAGATGTTTCTCCCGAGGTTCCCAGGGGGGAACCACTGCGGGAACGTACCTGTGCTCAGCCACGCTTGCCCCTCGAGGTACGCCGGATAGTGATAGATCGGAAAGTCACAGCAGTGGTGAACTTGGTTCCGTGGTGCCACCAGCACTAACCGCCAGTTCAACGCGAACGGAACGACCAAGAGCAGTAGGAGACCGAGAGTGTAACGGGACAGAATGTACTCTCGAAACGCTGGATCCCGGAACGGGCTGTCGGTCTCCATTGTTCGAAATCGATTACTGTTCCGTTCGTGTACCGGGCCGGTTCAATCTACCGGTCAGCTATTCCTGACATGTACCACGGATGCCGTCAACGCGAGATCATGACTGCCGCTTTTAAGCAGGCGACACTCACCGGGTTTAAATACGCAAACCACTACTACTTGACGCACGGAAGCGAATGAGTCCGGCTCGGACAGAGTCGAAAATGACTGACAATATACAGGTACGGCGACTCCTTCTCGCCCTGTCGCTCGCGAGTCTGGTTGCGCTCGGAGGTGCCTTGCTGGCGAAGACCAACATGGTGACTGTCGCAACCGTCTTCACAGCCGCCGTCATTCTGTCGATAAACACGCTCTTCTATTACGCGCAGGCCAAGCGTCGGGGCGATTTCGTTCCGCTCTATCCCGATATGGGGATCGCGATCTTCTTCTCGATGACGGCACTGAACGCACTGTTACTGTTCTTCCGGACCCACGGGAGCAATCCCTTTATTTTGGGACTGTATTTCCCGGCGCCGCTCCCGAAAGCGCTGATCCTCAGAGCTCTGGTGATCGTTGCGTGCGCGAACTTACTGTTCATTATAACGTTCTATTCGCAACTCGGGCCTACTCTCGCTGCGAGGGTCCCTGATCCGCCAACCACCACCAAGACCGAGCAAACGTTGGCGAAATACGTCCTGATCCCCTTCTTGCTGTTCGGAGTGACGCTGGCGTTTCTCGGATTAGAGTTCAGTGGTCCTCTCTTTGTTGTCGCTCGAAATTTTCTCTACGCGCTCTTGCCGCTTTTGTTCGTTGTCGGTGTATACGATAAGGGCGTGCTAGGCTGGCCCACCGCCGCGGCGCTCGGGACCATCGCTGTATTGTTACTGGACGGCCACCTCTCGTACGTTATCGTTCCCGTCCTCGGGTTGATGGTGTGCTATCATTTCCTGTATCGGAAGCTAAAACTCCTGCACATCGTTCAGTTCGGTACTGTCTTCGTGGCGATTGCAATCTTCGGGAAACAGTATCGACTTCGCTCGACGCTCCCGCTACTCGAACGTATTCAGGAGTCGTTTGTCAGAATGATCATTACGTTTCCGTCGCTATTTGCTAACAACGTTATCGCACGGCTCTCACCGTTCGAGTCGTTCGTCACGGTCATATACTTCGTTAATGCGGGAGAAGTAGATCTGCTTTTCGGCCGGCAATATCCGGCGTTTATTGGTAAACTGCTTCCGCAGACAGTCGGCGGTGGAGACACCTACTTCGCCGGTGGCTACTACACGAATATTCTCCTCAAAAATAATATCCCGCCAGAACTTGCTCGGTTCATTGGTGAGAACACGACAGCGTCCCTCGGCGCATTCGGATCTTGGTATCTGAACTTCCATCTCATTGGAATCGTTGTCGGGATCATTATAATGGGGGTTATTTTTCGAATCTGGACAGAACTCTTGGACGACCATACGGATAACATGTGGGTTGTAGCTTTCCACGCCACCAACGTGTGGTACATGTACAGTCTTTGGTCAGTGAACACTCGGACGACCCGGGCACTGCTTATGCGGACAATTATTTTTGCATTCGTCTTTTACACCGTCAGATATTTTTCCCACTACATGGTTCGCCGTCGCGCTTCGATTGCCAAGTAAGGACGCGCGTGACTTCGCCGAACGACGATACCGTGCATCTCTTGGAGTCCGTCTAGCAACCATCAGTACGTGAAAGTTCAGGTACTCTCGGAAACCGCGAATCAGCACGATAACACAGTCTGCATAGCCGCAGTTACCGTCTTGGAACGCTAGATTTGGCTCGCCGACTTCGGCTTAGCGAGCAAGCGAAACAACTCAAGCAGTGAAGCGAGTGAATTTATGCGACACAAATACGCCATTCTGCAATCATATATCACAAGTGTACACTCATCTACTCGTACTAACACCTAACATCTATTTTAATCAGATATAGATATTTTAATTTCGAATGGAGGAATCTTATCTTCCCATTCCAACATATGTGATTCCCGCCTCCTCGACTGCTGCTGGGTTGTAGATGTTTCTCCCGTCGACTAACAGTCTGGTATTGTTCTCTGCGAGATGATCGAAATCGATATTGCGAAACTCCGGATGGGCAGTGACGAGAACCGCCACGTCGGCGTTCGTATAAACACTGTCGGCCGTCGATTCACTCGGGAGTTGTGGGTCGTAGGTCTCGATCGCCATGTCGTACGATTTCAACTCGTCTCGAATCTTGAAATACGGGCTGTTGCGGGTATCTTCGACACCGGGTTTGAACGCTTTTCCGAGAAGCAATCCTTTCGCATTCTGTGGAAGAGTTTCCTCCTGAATGAGCGACCGAATCGTTTTCTGGGCGACGTATTTCGGCATACGGTTGTTGATGTCCCGTGCTGTGTTCAGAAATCGGTTCTCAAAGCCGTTGTCGCTGGCCTTTTCGATAAGAAAGTACGGATCGATCGGGATACAGTGCCCCCCGACCCCCGCGCCGGGTGAGAATCGGGTGAATCCGAACGGCTTTGTTTCCGCGGCATCCAGCGCATCCTCGACGTCGATATCGAGCTGATCTAGGGTGAGGGCGATTTCGTTGACGTAGGCAATATTGATATCTCGATACGTGTTCTCGATGATCTTCGAAGCTGCTGCAACTGATGGATTCTCGACCCGGTGTACCTCGGCATCAAGCAACCGTTCGTAGAATCCTACGATCGCGTTCGCGCCGTCTTCGGACACTGCTCCGACGACTCTGGGAAGTGATTCGATCGGCCACTCGTTGTTCCCGGGGTCGATCCGTTCCGGTGCGTGTGCAATATACACGTCCTCGCCGATGGTTAGGTTCTGGGACTCGAATATCGGTATCACGACGTCAGAGACCGTTCCCGGTGGGATCGTCGATTCCACCACAACCGAAAGTGGCGTATCGCGTGACGTGACTTGATCAGCAATATCCCGGCACACCGATTTGAGCGGCGTCAAATCGACGAGAGATTTCGAAGATAAGGGAGTAGGGACTGCGATGACGACAAATTGCACGTTGTCTATCACACTGTCCCCATCTGTCGACACCTGAATCGTGCCCGGAGCGGTTGTGAAACGTGAATCAGATTCGACCGCAGCAACGACCGATTCGTCAATGTCAACCCCATACACGTCGATACCACGATCGAGAGCGAGAGCAGCGACCTCTCGACCGACATAACCAAGACCGAAGACCGCAAGCCCTTCCATGAATCTGATGACAAAGCGCGACAGGTATAAACATAGTCAATTGGGTCATGGATACGCTTATTAGCATCCAATCAGTTCTATGGGGACGTATACAGCACATGCTCCCTCTTCATTGGAACGATGTCTCGTACAGCCCCAGCTGTATGTGTGAATATTAAATGATTTGAAAGTGATTAACCGAGTGTTTCTTTAGTGACGATTATCGCTTTCGCGCCGGGGGCGCGCACTGAAATAATCAAACACATATCCATCGTTCAGGCCTTTGGAGAGAGCAGGATCGACACCACAGTGGATCTCATGGGACAAAACTCCTCCGAGAAACGTGATCACGTTGAAGCACTCGGGTACCTCTGAGCCCGTTACAGATGGTATCACAGTCGGATCAGGACTCACTGGTCGAATCGCTCCAGTCACTTTCGCGAGGCGCAGTCGTCTTCATAGCCGGCTCGGGATTCTCGAAAGCGCTCGGTTTCGTCCTGAATGTCGTCCTCACCCAGTCTCTGGGGGCCGCTATGTATGGGGTGTATGCGTTCAGTTACACGATACTGACGATACTGGCGGACTTCGGGACGCTCGGATCGGACCGGGCCATCCTTCGATTTTTGCCAACAGAGACTGAGGGAGAAGGAAACGGAAGTGTCACCTTATTCATCTCGGTCGTAACGGCACTGGTGGGGAGTAGCGCTATTGCGGCCGTGCTCTTTTGGTTAGCTCCCGTTCTCTCGGAGCGGACACTCAACTCGCCGCTGTTTACGGACGTAGTCCGGATATTCGCTGTTCTCGTTCCATTTCACGCATTGACCGACGTGATTCTGAGCGTCTTCCGGAGCCAAGAGCGTCTGGAGTACCAAGTCTTCGTCCGGGACATCCTCAATCCGATCATCAAGTTACTCACGACGGGAATCGCCATACTGATCGGTGCGACACTGATCGGAGTCGTAGCCGCGATCGCAGTCACTGTGCTGCTGATTTTCGCCTATACGGGCTACCTTCTAATATCGAGATCCGGAGTTTACCCGACAATAGAGGGCTATCGCACTCGGCTACGCCCCCACTATAATTTCTCGTTTCCACTCGCGATAAAAGACGTGGGAGGGTTGATTGTCACGCGGATCGACATTCTTATGATCGGGTTCCTGCTTACCGGCCCGGACGTTGGCATCTACAACATCGCTGTGCTACTGTCTGGGGTGCTTTTGTTTCCCCTGCGTGGTATCAATCAACTCGTCCCACCGATCATTTCACGGCTCTACAAAGCAGGAGATTTCGATCAGATACAGTCAATTTACGGTACCGCTTCGCGATGGGGACTGATCATCACACTTCTTCCGGCGATCGGAATTGCGGTTTATCGAGAGACGATCCTCTCGCTATTTGGCGCCTCGTTCCTCATCGGTGGCGCGTCTGTGGTGGTACTCTCCGCTGGCTATCTAGTCAGGTCCGCGGCCGGACCAAGTGGCTACGTGTTAATGATGACCGACCACCAGTATCTGCTTTTGATCAACCAGTTCCTACTTGCTGCCCTGAATATAGTCTTGAACTACATTCTCATACTTCAGTTCGATATTCTCGGTGCGGCTATTGCAACAGCTACAACAAGAATATTAATAAATCAGGTACGAGTGGTGGAAATTTGGTACCTTGAGGGATTATTCCCGTATTCTGTGGCGTTTCTGAAGCCGATACTCGCGGGCGGAGTAACGATCACTACGCTGCTCGCGGTCCGGCAGCTTCTACCAACGGGCCCCGCTGTCGCCGTGGGGGCGATTTTCGGCTCGCTCGTCTTTGGAGGGGCGCTCTATCTGCTCGGTCTGGAAGAGATCGACAAACAGTTTCTCACAGCCCTCCGTGCGAAATACGAGTCAAGGCGGTGACCGGCATGGAAGGCATCTTACCGGTTGCATTGCCTGTTGACCGACAGCCTATCCGGTTCGAGTTACAGGTATCCAAGTTCCTGTAAGTTCTCCCGCTGAGCTTCCGTCAGCTCCTCCCGTTCCGGTTCGACAGGGGTCTGGTCGCGGTACTCCGCGAGCAACTGCCGCGCCCGCTGTTCGGTGACTGCTGGTGTCCCGAACGTCTGCCAGCCGCGCAGGTAGTGGCGGGCGAATGCCGGGATGTCCTGCGGTCGTCGCCGGAGATGTTTCGCCTGCCAGCCCGACGGCTTGCCGACCTTGCCCGCCACCGTGGCGAGTCGCTTGCCCAGCCCTGAATCGACCTGGACGTACCCACCCCCTTCGTCCCAGACACTGGCGGCGTCCCACAGCGCCGTCTCGTTGTTCAGTTTCGCCAGCGCGTCCGTGTAGCCGTACTCGGGCTGGCTGGCGAACAGGTCCGTCCCGTCGATCCGCTCCGGCGCCGAGTCCCCGGTCGCGCTCACCACAGTCGGATAGATGTCGACGCTCCGGACGATACCGTCCGCCTGGGCGTCCGGAAGATCCGGATGGATGAACACGGTCGGGACGTAGACGCCCTCGGGCCGTATCGGCGAGGAGTGACCGACGAGTCCGCTCTCGCCCAGATACTCGCCGTGGTCGCCCGTGAAGACGAACAGGGTCTCCTCCAGTTCGTCCCGCTCTCGGACGGCCCGGTAGTGCTCCTTGAAATCCGCGGCGACACTCTCGACCGCGCGATCGTACAGCTCCCGGGTGCGCTCAACGTCGCCGGCGGTCTCGGCGACGAACTCCTCCAGGTCGTCGATCTCGTAGGGGAGATGCGAGAGATACGAGTGGACGTAGCAAAACCAGGGCGAATCGAGGTTGTCGAGGTCCCGCGCCTCGTCCATGCGTAACATCTCGTGGTGGACGTCGTCAGGGTCGCCGGGATAGGCCGTCTCGACGTCGGGGTCGTGGAGGAAGTCGCGCTGTTTCGGGATCTTGCCGCCCCAGCTGCGGACACCGTGATGGCGCGGTGACAGGCCGGTGACTATCGATGGCATACTCATGTACGTGGCGAGCGCCGGCGCGACCGTTTTGACGGACACGCCGCGTTCGCTCACTGATTCGGGAAGCGAGTCGTATCGCAGGGAATCCGCGACGTAGATGAAGACGTTGTCGACCTCGGGGAGCGCCCGAAGCGAATCGCCGATCATATCTCCTCGTCGTGACGGGAAATAATAAGCGTGTATAAGCGGTCACGAAGTAGTCCGCGTGGAACGATGTGGGGCCGGTCAATACAGAGATCACAGCACCACTTCACCTGTGGTCTCGTTGGTACAAGAGCGACCGAAGTGGCGCATATCGAAACCTATATTCACCGTCCTCCGGGAGGTGCCGTGTAGTGAGTTCCGAAGGGGTTCGTATCGGTGTTCTCACCGACCCGTACGTCGAAGCCTACCGTGCTGAGGCACTCCGGGCGGCCCTCACAGAGATGAACGCCGAGATCAGCTACGTCGTCGTGGACAGTCGCGAACTCGACGACGAGTCGGCCTCCCGGGAGCGGTCTAGGTCGTCTCTGAGTGGGAGACTCGCTCGGAAGTGCAGATCGCTCTGGGAACACGGAGGGTGGTCGCTCATCAATTTCGAACGCAGGCTGATGCGACGACTGTTCGGAAACCCCCGGTTTCACTCGCATCACGAACGGAAACCGGTTGAGAAGCTGTCGGTCTTCGACCGGGCGGAGCTGGAGTACTGCCAGCCGACCGAAATGGACGAGAACTGGGTGACTTTCCCGTCGGAGGTCGTCAGTTCGTTCGAAGAAAAGACGGACGTCATCGTCCGGTTCGGGTTCGGACTCGTCACCGGCGACATACTGACGGCTACGGAGTACGGCGTGTTGAGCTTCCATCCGGCCGATATTCGCACGTATCGGGGGCTGGGCCCTACCCTCATGTTCGTGAACGGGGACGACGAGATTACCGTGACGTTACAGCGGTTGACAGACACTATCGACGGCGGGGAGGTAGTTCTCTTCTCGTCTACAACTGCAGACGTTCACACGTACGACGATCTCATGAGCGAGATTGCCGATCTCAAGATCGATATGCTCCCCGAAGGCCTCGAACGAGTGCAACAGAACGCGCTAGAATCGTACGGCCCCACTGAACTGGGGGACTACTATCCCGTGAGTACCCGCGAACAGTTCGGATTCGCAACCAAATTTATTCTGAAAGATTTATTCAGAAATATATACAGGTATGTAATTAAGCGTAACTAATACTGGCCTCTAATTGGAAGATTCTGTGTGGAATACCTATCTTTTGAATTCACGCCCATTTTCTTTAATCGACCGGATGACTACCTCGGGGACTCACCATTGCCCCTTCTTGATCTGTTCATCAGTGTGACATAGAAAACCCTCCAGAAACTGCTTCTACTGTCATGTAACCGACCACAAAGAACTAAACTGAAGACGAATTCAAAAGTCTTATTCATAGTTCTGGAGAAGGCCCACTTATTAATGACCGGTCAGAACTTTGGCCCTAACTTAGCTGAAGTAATCTTATCTATAAGTGGATCAAAGTCGGTTGAGAAATTTATTGAAACTGGAACACTATATGGTGTAACCGCTAGATGGGCAAGCCAAAATTTTGAGGAAGTAGTAACAATAGAAATTGATCGCGGGTTATTAAATGAAGCACAAGAGAATACAGATGCAGATAATATTGAATTCAGACATGGAGATTCAGCAGAGATTTTGTCTCAAATCCTACCTACTCTTAACTCGCCAGCAACGTTCTATTTAGATGCTCATTGTGGGTATGGTGTTGAAAAGGCTAAAGATAACTTCGAAGTCAGCGATGATATTGAAGATATCAATCCTCTTCTTGCGGAATTAGAACAACTTTCTAAACACTCATCTGGCGAACACATTATCATCATTGACGATGTTATACATTTCTTACAGCCACCACCTCGTCCGTTCCCTCCAGATGAGTTTCCAACTATTCAGGACATAATACATGCTATTGAGGATATTTCTGATTCGTATCATGTAGTAGTGTTTGAAGGGCACATTATTGCAGTCCCACAGAGTGAAAAACAGATACTAATACAAGAGATACGTAACATACATAATCCTGAAAATAGAAGTCAAATCCAGCAGTGGGTATTAGCTCTATGGCAAAATATTGTTTTCCCCGCTGGCAGGCGTATTTATCGAAAGTTGGGATGAGGACGGTCGGAGATCTGCCAAATGGGGTAAGGTTGTTCGCTCTTGTGAAGGCCGTTGTTGATTTCAGAGGGGGCGTCAAGAGCATGTTTGAGCGCTTCGTCACCTGGTTTTCTGTAGATTCACGGCGGAGCTGAAAGGCTCTGAGATAGGGTGTTAGTGTCCAGTCGATCGTTGTCTAACACTGGTTTGAAATGTAGCAATTTAAACCCGGTCGTAGAAATCGTCATCGAGCTAATTGGTAATGGCGACTAGCAACGCTGGATACAGTTGACTATTTATGCGATAGTTAAATGTTTAATACAATACCAACCAGAAGTTAGCCCAGAATGGTCAAGAATTCCATAATTCGATATTTCAAACTCAACATCCTTTTCGAGGTGTGGGATCTCGAATCGATACCAGACAAGTCCGGAAATATATTTATCGCTGCAAAAATAGACCAACAGATGGAACATTCAGTTAACACTCAAAATATTAATAAATTCGATGCGATTTGGCCACCGAAGCCACGTAGTGAGAAAAGCTTGATGGTGTTCTACTCGGTTGCAGTACGTAACGGAATAACACCTCAGGAGCCCTGATCCAACAGTGAACATACTTCTGATCACCCGCACGGGAATGAATCGACTTTCGGAGAACGACTTTTATTTGAATGAAGTGAGCGGGAGCGACGAAGTGCCAGAACTGCCCACGACGCAGTCCCAGCATTTCTGGGTCGAGGCACTTCGTGACAACGGCCACCAAGTCACCGTTGAGCGTTATACCGACAGTCAGTTGGTGTCACCACAGCGGCGTGCGGCATTCGATCGCAAGCTGAAAGGGCTGACCTCGCTGGGGTTTGCCGCGTATCGGAAAGGATCCAGATCGATCCCACAGCGGCTGAACCCTGAGATAAGGGCCAGAAACGAGCGGATCGTTTCGAATGCCATCGCGGCCGACCCAGAGTTGGTCTTAATAACCGGCGGATACACGCAGCTGTTTCCCCACACGATCGAACGGATCAAAGCAGTCACTGGGGCAACGATTGCCGGGACGTGTGGTGTCGGTCCGTTTGACTATTCGAACGCCTGTGAGCGGGAAATAGCGGTCAAATACTACGACTTCGCTTTCACGAACACCAGCCACCGCACCCAGGCGTGGCGAGCGCTCGGGGTCAACGCGGTCCAGCTTCCGGTATCGGGCTGTGCGCCAGCGTTTGCCAAGGCCGTAAAGGAGACCGACGAACGGTTCACTGCTGATGTCTCTTTCGTCGGGCAGCCATATCCCCGCCGTGTGATGTATTTCGAACAGTTACCAGACGTTGATGTGGCTCTCTACGGCCCCGGCTGGGACGAAACACCATTGGCTGAGTATCATCGAGGCGAGGCGTGGGGGAAAGAGCGGATCAAGGCGATATATAATTCCAAGATTTCACTCAACGTTCATCACCGGTGCTCTGGTTACGGCGGTAACATGCGCCTGTTCGAGATACCAGTGGCGGGGACGATGCAGATCGTAGATACCTATGACCCGGACTGGTACGAGGAAGGTGACGAGATTGTTTCGGTCGAAACTCCCGAAGAGATGCGAGATACCGTCGAATACTACCTCAACAATGACGAGAAACGAAACCGAATTGCAGAGCAGGGACACGAGCGAGCGAAGAGAGACCACAACTATCACCAGCGTATGGAGCAACTCGTGAGCATTGTCGCAAACGACGGTGGTGTTCCTGACGGTGTTGTGGACACCAAGTATATCGAAAAGTACGCAGCGACGCCACATTGGAGTGACCCGGTTAAATAAAATCGTTTTCCCGCAGGAGACAGTACCGGATTATCAGATTCACTTACGGGTTCCGAACGCGAAATTTATACACCCGAGCGAGGATCGATAGGTAATGCGAACAATCGCTCTCGGCGTTGACGGCATGGACCCCACGCTGCGCGAGCGCTGGGTAGACGCTGGTGAGCTCCCCAACATTCGATCCCTCCAGGAAGCGGGCGCGTTCGGCCGCGCGAACTGCTCGTCGTTGATCTCGGCTACTCAGTGGACGACACACTTCACCGGCGTCTCGCCGGACCGCCACGGTGTGACCGACTTCGTCACTGCCAACGAGCAGGATACCGGTTCCACTGAAAACCCATTCAGAAAGGAAGCCATCGACCACCGCAAGCTCATCACCACGACCGACATCGCAGTCAAGACCTACCCGGAACTCCTCTCGGAGGATGGCCTCGCCGTCGGTCTGATCAACCCGCTTCCGATCTGGCCGCCGCTAGAGTTAGACGGCGGGTTCTGTATCGCGGGTATGATCACGCCACCCGACGCCGACAAGATCGTCTTCCCCTCGTCGATGAAGTCCGAACTCGACAAGTTCGGCTACCAGATCGATGTTCGGTACGGTGACCGTCCCTACGGGTTCCTGGACGACGCACTGCTGGAAGACAACGAGATCGACCTGGCGACGTTGCGCGAGGACATGTTCGACGTGCTGGAGGCGCGGATAGCCTTCACGAAATACGCGATCAAGTCGAAAGACCTCGACGTTCTCTACTCGTTGTTGAAGACGATGGACATCGTCCAGCACGCATTCTGGGCCCACATGGATCGGGACGACCCCGCGTTCGGCGACACCATTTTGGAGTGTTATCGGAAGGTAGACGACTTGGTCGGGTGGATCCGTGAGACGCAACCGGACGCGAATCTCGTTGTCTTCAGCGACCATGGGTTCGGCCCGCGGAAAGACCCCGCGTCCGGTCGCCTCCACGCGGTGGGGTCGCTGGTCGACAGCTACGTCTCGGTCCCGTTCCAACTGAAAAGCCTCTATCATCGATTCCTGAAATCGGAGACCGAGGTCGACCTGTCGGACTTGGACAGACTGAGCGGTGGCCACCGCAATCCGGCCGCTTGGGCTATGGCTGGACCTGACATCCGGGACTGGGGTAAGATTGACATCGCCTTTGAGGACATCACGCCGACGCTAGTGGCGCTGTCGGGGCGACCGGTCCCGCGAGCGTACGTCGGTGAACCAGTCGCCGACGCGTTGATCTGCGAGATCGACTACCGTGACGTTGACCTGTCCGTGACCAGAGAACACCGCGAGGATGTTGCCGGGGAGGTTTCCGACCGTCTCTATAACCTTGGCTACGCCGACATGGTCAAAGAACAGGACAGCTGACACGCAACGGAGTGACCCTGTGAAGGCGTCTACCTGTCGGAGATATCGACGGCTGTCAGGACGTAGATGTCGTGTTCTCTGGCGAGGGTCGCCTGGTCCTGTTCCGCGACCACCTTTGAGACAACTTCGTAAGACAGCGCCTCCAGTCGGTCGGCGACATCTGTTGCGGGCGCGCCCAAGAACCCGTGCGTTTCGACGTTAATCACGGCTGGCCGCACCGACAGATCTTCCAGAATCGAGATTTCTGCTCCCTCACAGTCCAGTTCAAGGACGTCACAAGACGGGAGTTCGGATGCGGGGAGCTGACGAGGACTGCCGCCCCGGGCGTTGAGGGAGATTTTATCGCCGACAATGGCATGGTGGACAGTTATTCGGTCGGCGACATTGTTCAACCGGGCTGTTTCCCTGACGTGTTCCACTTTCGTCGCGCCCCCTTCGAAGACGATTACTGACCCGTTCTCGCCGACCAGCTTTGCCGCGACGACGGCTGACACACCCCAGCCGCCACCGACTATCACCACTGTTTCCCCCGTTGTAACGTATCGCCGGAGAGCGTCGATTAACCCGGACTCGTAGTGTGGACGTTCCGGTGACATCGTCCACGGGACGATCGAATCGAACCAGCGTGCCGCCCGGACTGGGATACCGTTGTAGGTGGTCTGCTTCCGTGGCAACCGGGGACGAATCGACTGATTGTACAGGTACGGACAACCCTTGGCGATGACGGTGGACAGTCCACCTGAACGGTAGGCTTTTCGGATCTTACCGATGATGTCGCTCATCGACTGTCACCTCGGTCATCCGACGGGCGGGCGCGAAACGGCCGAGCCCGGTCGTCGACGCCGGACCGTGGGGAGTGACTGCGTCGACCCATTGTCACTCGTAGGACTCGACAGCCGAAATCACGCTGTCGACTTCCGCGGGCGTGAGTGTCGGGGACATGGGGATGGTGACCAGTTCCTCCCAGACTGTTTCTGTCGTCGGAAGGTCGGGGTCGTGTCTCTCGAAGACCGGGTGTTTGTACAGCGGCATATAGTGGACGCTCGCCCCGATGTCACGTTCGTTCAGGTGTGCGATCAGGGCGTCACGCTCTGTCGCCGGAACGCGCATCGTGTAGTTGTATCTGGCGTGTGTGACGTGGTCTTTCGTGCGCAACGGCGTCGTCTCTTCGATTCGCTCGAACGCGTTGTCGTAACGGTCCGCGACCGCGTGCCGTTTGGCCCTGAGATCGGGCTGGCGTTCGAGTTGGACCAGCCCCATCGCCGCCGAGATGTCGTGCATGAAATACTTGTACCCGACGTGGGTCACCTCGTAATACCAGTCATAGCCCTCGTCGTCTGACCGTTCGTGGGTTGACTTGTCGACCCCAAGTTTGCTCAACCGTCGGGCTGTCCTAGCCAGTTCATCGTCGTCGGTCACGAGTGCTCCGCCCTCGCCGGTCGTGAGCGGCTTCGTCGCTTGGAAACTGAAACACCCGACGTCGCCGGTCGTCCCGATGAACTCGTCCTCGTAGGTGGCGCCGACGGCATGGGCCGCATCCTCGATGACCACAGCGTCGTGTGCGTGGGCGATTTCGACAATCTCGGGAATCTCCACCGGTTGCCCGCCATAGTGTACTGGGATCACTGCGGCTGTCTGCTCCGAAATTCGGTCCGCCAGAACGCTGGGATCCATGTTCAGCGTCTCCGGATCCACGTCAACGAAGCCGACTTCGTAGTCGTTGTACCGCGCGACGTGCGCTGTCGAAATCCACGTAATGGGTGGTACCAGTATCTCGGTCCCTGATAGGTCGCTGGCTTTGATCGCCAAGTCCAGCGCGGACGTCCCGGCGTTCGTCGCGATGACATTCTCATACTCGTACCTGTCCCCGAATTCGGATTCGAACTCGTCGACCTTCGGTCCGAAACCGATCCACCCCGTCTCGAGCGCTTCTGCTATCTCTCTCAGTTCGGCGATACCGACGTCGGGACGGGAGACAGGAATCATGTTGCAATACTTGGTGTCCGGTTTCAATAGGTTTTCGAACAGCGTGTGTGGGTTTCTTCGAGTGTATCTCCGGTCTCTACGGCGGGCGGGTTGCGACGATACGAGCCTTGAGAACTAATCAATCTGCCGTGTTGAATAGCGATCTAATCGGCAGATACCACCGAGTAGAAGGGTGAAGCCGAGGAATTCGACTCTGCCTATGGAGATCGATATCCTCGACTTCGTTGAGCAGTGTCGGCACCTAGCCAAACAAGCGTTAGGGAAGCACGCGGGCGAGCCCGCCAGCGGCGGGTTCGCCCGCTGGGTTCACGTCGTCTTGCACTGTTTTCGCCTCGAAGAAGACCACAGCTACCGTGTAACGCCGAATCGGCTGGAATACATGTCGGAACTCCGTGACGCTCTTGATCTTGATCAAGACGATCTCCCGGACTACACGACGATCTACAAATCCTTTGACCGGCTGAAGATGTGGGTCTGGCGGGCGTTGCTGCGCGTTTCAGCGCAGCAACACCCGCAGTCCGATCATGCAGCACTCGATAGCACGTTCTTCGACCGCCGCATCTCGTCATCGTATTACCGCCAACGCTCTGGAAACTCTGTTCAGACGCTGAAAGTGACGAAATTAACCGATGTGGAATCGCTTGCCGTACTCGATGTACATATCTCAGCACGCTGGCAACACGATACCAAGACCGGCCCGCAGGTCGTCCGCGTTCCAGCGGACGACCTGCTCTCAGTGGCTGCTGACAACGGGTTCCAAGACTGGCACACTGAATACGAGATTGCTGCACTGGATCTCGACAACCTCGTTCACTACCGTGGTTCGTCACTGAATGCAACTGCGAATAACGCGCTCATTCGGTCAAAAGGGGACTCTCAGCGCTGGATGGCGGAAACCTCCTACTCGACAACGAAGCTCTCGCTCGGCGACGCCGTGCGAGCGCTGGGCTGGTATCGACAGTTCCGTGAAATCGTCCTCATGTTCGCCATCATCAACATAGAATCTCTTTGTGAGCCGCTCTAACCATAACTCAGAATCTATTCAACAGAGCACATCAATCCATTCCTTAACCCGCAATGGAATGACTCGTCGGTCGTCGACCCGTTCTTATAAGAGAAGCGGGATTCATCAGTCGAGTATCGTCATGAGCGAAACGGAGCCGTATATTGTCTGCAGTGTTCTGAACTGGAATAATTACGAAGATACCCGAGAGTGTATCGAATCGTTGCTTGGCGTCACGTATCCGAATCTGGAGGTGTTACTCGTTGACAACGGCTCCATGGACGACTCCGGTCGAAGGCTGGCAAAGGAGTTTCCGGAAATCTCGACACTATTTCTGGATGAAAACTTGGGATTCGGTCCCGGTCACAACCGTGGCGTTCGGTGGGCGACTGAACGCAGTGCCGATTACGTCATGATGGTGAACAACGACGTTACGTTTTCGACCGACCAGCTCTTCGAAGGATTGGTTGAGACGATGGAGGCCGACCCCGATATCGGCATACTCACGCCGCAGGTGTACACGGGTCTGGAGGGTAGGGAATGCCACTTCCGTCGCGGGGTAATCCGGCACGAGACGGCGACGCCGGACTACGAGTATCCACCCGTCGAAGCAGGCTCCGACCTCATCGACAATGACTACGTGCCGTTTATCGCTGCACTGATCCGGCCAGCCGTGTTCGAGAGGGTCGGCCTATACCCCGAGGAATACTTCATGTACTACGGGGACCTAGATTACTGTACCCGGATAACCCGTGCAGGTTTTGCGATCAAAACGTACCTTCCGGGACGGGTGTATCACGGTGTCAGCAATACCAGCGGTGGCTCCATCGCACCAATCCGCTCGTATTACAACATGCGAAACCGGTTCATCTTTGCCCGGAATTTCCCTACCTTGGTCGACAGCGCATCGTTTTACCCACACATCCTCCGGTACCTGTGCTACCAGACCGCGAGACGGGTCTATCACGCGGAATTCGCCGGACTGGTTGCACTCCTCAGAGGTGCATTCGATGGACTCGCAGGAAAAACAGGCAAAGGTCCCTACCCGTAGTCGCGATCGACATCAACTCCCACGGGTTCGCGGTCCGGGCGAGCAGTCACCGGGTTCCGAACGGAGTCGATTCTGCCGATAAGTAGCTTCAAGTCGTGTGATATCGATTAACCGTTCATGCCTACTATCCACGACGTGGAAGTCCGCGATCTCCAGGTGAACGCCGACGAGCGTGGCCATCTCGTTGAGATCTTTCGTGAAGACTGGGAAGAATACGACTCCAACCCGGCGATGAGCTACTACTCAATGACCTACCCGGGGATCACCAGAGCCTGGCACCGTCACACCAGAGGGCAGGTTGACCACTTCGTCTGTCCGAAAGGCCGGATCAAGGTGGGGATCTACGACGATCGGGACGGGTCACCCACGGACGGCGAACTGGACACACTCGTTGTCGGTGAACACGACCAAGCGGTCGTTCGCATTCCGGGTGACTGTTGGCACGGGTTCAAAGCGATTGGCGACGAGCCGGCGATGCTCGTCAACTTCCCGACGAACCTCTACGACTACGAGAACCCCGACGAGGAACGGCTCCCCTATGATACAGACGAAATCCCTTTGAACTGGGACGAAGAAGCAAGTGGGTGAACAGATGAAAGGCGTCCTTCTCTCGGGCGGGACGGGCTCGCGGCTCCGCCCGATAACACACACCGGTCCGAAACAGTTGGTTCCAGTCGCGAATAAACCGGTCCTCGAATACGCGATCGAGGACCTCAAGGAAGCGAACATCACCGAGATTGGTGTTGTACTCGGGAACAAGGGTCGCGAGGAGATTCAGGAACTACTCGGTGATGGCTCGGAATACGGTGTGGACATTACGTATATTGTGCAAGGGAATCCGCTTGGACTCGCTCACGCGGCCGGGTGTGCCCGGGATTTTGTCAACGGCGACGACTTCGTCATGTATCTGGGAGATAATATTCTCAACGAGGGGATCTCGGACCTCGTCGAGAGCTTCGAAGCGGGAAAATACGGGGCGGGGATCGCGTTGCAGGCGGTCGACTATCCGGGACAGTTCGGCGTCGTTGACATCGATGACGACCAGAACGTCACGGGACTCGTTGAGAAACCCGATGACCCGCCGACGGACCTCGCGCTAATCGGGATGTACGTTTTCTCGCCAGCCATCTTCGACGCCATCGAGCGACTCGAACCGTCGTGGCGCGGCGAACTCGAGATCACGGATGCGATCCATCTCCTCCTCGACGATGGCTACGAGATCGACTCACACGTCGTCACTGGCTGGTGGAAAGACACTGGGAAACCGGAGGACATTCTCGAAGCAAACCGTCTCGTTCTTGAAGAGACGACGCTTGAGCGTCGAGGTACCGTCGAGGATGGGGCCGAAACGAAGGGCCGGATAGAACTTGCCGAGTCGGCTGTCATCGAAGACGGTGCCGTCGTCCGTGGCCCCGTCTCGATCGCCGACGACACCGTTGTCAAAAGCGGGACATACGTCGGCCCCTACACCTCACTCGGTCCGAACTCGACTCTCGACGGGATCCACATCGAGAACAGTGTCGTGATCGGTGACTCCACTCTCACAGCTTCGGGCCGTATCGTCGACAGCCTGCTTGGTCGGTGCACGAATGTCGAGAGCGCGGACGATCACTTGCCCGAAGGGCGGCGTCTTGTCGTCGGAGAGAACTCCCAGCTCAAACTCTAATAATGCGAATCATCACACTCACCTGTCCTGCATGTGGCACCATCATCGCCGCAAACGAACTCGAAGCGAATCGCGTGATGAACTGCCCCGGGCTCGACTGCCGGGAATTGCTCCGCTTCGAGGACCTCCCCGCCGACGCACGAGACCATTTCCTCGACAATCGAGGCCGATACGAGCTGTCCTAACGGCACCGCATTCCGACAGTATTGTAAATAGGTATCGCAAATCTCGGTGATGATGCGTATTCTCGTCACTGGCGGTGCCGGGTTCATCGGGTCGAACTTCGTCCAGCATGTATTATACGAACACGATGATGACGAAATCGTCACGCTCGACGCATTGACGTACGCTGGATCGCGGTCGAACCTTGATGGGGTTCTTGACCACCCGCGCCACCAGTTTGTCGAGGGGGACATCTGTGATCGCGAACTGGTTTCCGAACTCGTTACGGACGTTGACGCCATCGTCAACTTTGCAGCAGAATCACACGTCGACCGGGCGATCGAGGGCGCACAGTCGTTCGTCAGAACGAACGTCGGGGGTGCCCAGACACTGCTCGAAGCCGCCGTTGACGCCGAGATTGACCGCTTCCTCCAGATCTCGACTGACGAGGTATACGGTCAGGTCATCGACGGAGAGTTCAGCGCGAACGACCGACTGATGCCAAGAAATCCGTACGCTGCGACGAAAGCTGGTGCCGACCTACTCGCAATGAGTTACCAGATGACGCACGGTCTTCCGGTTCTCATCACTCGCACCTGCAACAATTACGGCCCCCGACAACACGCGGAAAAGCTCATCCCGAAATTCATCCAGAAAGCCGCTGAAGGTGCGGATCTTCCGGTGTATGGCGACGGGACCAATATCCGCGAGTGGATTTACGTTGAGGACAACTGTCGCGCCCTCGATATAGTCCTTCGTGAGGGTGATCCTGGGAATATCTACAACGTCGGGTCCGGAGACGAGCGGAGCGTTCTTGGAGTCACTAGGGCGATTCTCGACGCTGTCGGCGGCACCGAAGACCAGATCACGTTTGTGGAAGACCGTCCAGGCCACGACCAGCGGTACGCGCTCGACACCACCAAGACCGACGCACTCGGGTGGCAACCGGAGTGGTCGTTTGAGGACGGACTGGATAAGACAGTCGAGTATTACCTGTAAGCGACGCGGTCAGCGTCGTCCTTTTTGCCATCGAAGGACTGCCTTTCACTCCAGATAGCCCAGATCCTTCAACCGTTCTTCCGTCCCCTGACCGTCGATATCGACTGTGGCGACAGACCCATCCGATCCTGCTGACCGGCCGTCAACGGCGAGATGGTCGTCGAGGTGCTCCGCGAGCTCCGCGCGCCGCGCTTCCTCGTCGTCGCCGATATCTGTCTGTTCGGTCGGGTCGGCTGAGAGGTCGAACAGGAGTTCGCTGTCGCCGTCTCGAATGTACTTCCACCGGTCGGTACGCACACAACCGGCGTAGTCGGGCACGAGGTTGGCTTCGGCGATGGCGACCCCGTCACCCGAGGTTCGGTCGTCCGCTGGTTCGTGTCCACGATCGTCGAATCCGGGTAGCGGATCGCCGACAAACGCGTCAGGAACTGACGAGCCGGCCATTGTCGCGAGCGTTGGTGCGATGTCCGTCAGTTCGACGATCTCGTCAACTGTCGTCGAGTCGCAGTCCGGTCCAGCAAACACAAGCGGCACGTGAAGTAGTTCGTCGTAGAGCTGGTGGGGGTGTGAGTACGTTCCGTGTTCGCCGAACTGTTCGCCGTGATCGGCCGTGACGGCGACGACGGTGTCGGCGAACTGGTCGCGCTCGCGGAGGCCGTCAAGGAACCGCCCGAGACAGCGGTCGGTGTAGGTAACCTCCTCGCGATACCATGCCCGAAGCGTCTCCCGCTCGTCGTCGGTAATTTCGGTTGGACTGGTGACAGCCTTTCGCCATAGTCGCTCGCCGCGGTACTTGTTCCAGTAGGAATTACCAGACTTGGGCTGGTAGGGTCCGTGGACGTCCATATAGTGCAACCAGAGGAAAAACGGTTCGTCGCCGTCGCGGCTGTCAAGCCAATCCAGACCTCTTTGAGTTAACTTCTCTGCCGGGAGATAGGGGTGCTTTCGGACGAGGCGCAAGAGCTTGTCTGCCAGGACCTTTGTACGGCCCGACAGTGCGTCAATACCGTCCATCGGTAGACGAGCGTCGAAGACATCAAACCCGCGATCGAAGCCAAACAGGTTCGACAACAGAGGGTTCGAATGAAAGCCCGCTGTCTCGTATCCATTCTCGCATAGGACAGTCCCTATCGTCGGATTGTCCCCGATAGAGACTCCAATCGTGCTTTCGGTGAGTTCGGTATACTGGAGGTCGCTGGGATACTGGGAAGTAAAAAGCGACGGCATTGAGAACGTCGTGAACGGGCCCTGTGCAAACGCTGTGCTGTAGCTACGTCCACGCTCAACGAGTCTGTCAAGCGACGGCGTCTCGGCGGCGTTAGAATACACATGATCTGCCCGCAAAGAGTCAATAGTGACCAGTAAGATATTCGGTTGTCCACCCGACGGGTCGCCTGTCATAGTGTGGTGTTTCTGACCGCGCTACCAGTAAGTTTCGCCTCGGGAAAGACCCAAGAATTGGCCGAATCTCCTATATATTTCACGTACGTGTTTAGCCCCGATGAATTTCGCCACTATCTCGTAACAGGCGACCAATCGGAGGGATATGTACCCTCAGCAAGGGCTAATTGAATTTCTCCAGGGATGGTCTCCGCTAGTATCTCAGGGAAGCTTTTGTGAAGCTGGCGTGAGTTGGACGGTGTATGGTTGGCCGTGAGAGAAATGTCGTCAAACATCTGAGTGAGGGAGAACTTGACCGATTACAGGCTGAGGCAGACGACATAAAGGAATACAAACGCCTCACCTTTCTCAAACGGCTCTACAATGGTGCAACGCTGGCAACTGCTGCCGAAGATATAGGGATCTCACAAGGAACGGCAAGTAACTGGGTGACACGGTGGAACGAAGGTGGACTCGGAAAACTGACGCCGAACTTCGGGGGCGGCAGGCCCCCGAAGCTCGACGAAGCAGAACAAGAACAACTCATTGCACGCCTCCGTGAGGGACAGCCCTGGAAGAAACAAGAGATTCAGCATCTTCTCAACGAGGAGTTCGATGTCGAATATCACCCACATTACCTCCCAACGTTTCTGGATAAACTCGGCCTCCACTACGCCATTCCTCGAACAAAACGCCCTAAGCGACCAGAGAACGCCGAAGAAATCCTCGACGAACGCGTCAGGTACGCGTTCGACGAGGAGGCTCTTGAGCAACCTCACAACAAACGCGAAGATGATACTGACGACGAAGACTGGGACCGCGACGAGGATATCCGAACAGACGGAGGCGCTGTTGTCGGATTCTTCGATATCTCTCACCCACAACCGTGGGACAATTCTCAGCGGATGTATACGGTTGATGAGCCACACATTGAGCGGAAGTTGGTGAAGATCGACACACCAGCAGCTGGATTCTACGCCCTCAACGGTGAGAGTGTCCTGTCGTTTCCACCGAATCAGGAGAAAGAGAAGATTTGCGGGTGTTTCGAGAAGGTCCGCGAGCAGAATCCTGGCAAGCGGATTCTGCTCGTGTTGGATAATTTCTCGTCACACGTGTGTAAGTACACGCGCAAGCGAGCACACGAACTCGGGATAGATTTGATATTTCTTCCAGTGGGATCGCCCGATCTCAATCCGATCGAGCCAGTTTGGAAGAGTCTCAAGTGGGAATCTTCGCCATTCATTGTCGAAGGTGGAGATGAGTATCGAAGACGAATCACAGAACTGTTCGGAAATTTGACCAACCAACTTAGCTTCGCCTCCTCGTGGATCGAGAATCATCTTGACAACTATCTCAATAAGTTAGTCTAGTCACTATGCCTCTCAGGCGGCGGCATCCGCGCGGATACCGAACCGGTCAGATGAGGCGGCTTGGAGATCGTATCAGTCCTGGTTTGTCGTGGCGTTGTGCGGTTAGTGACGCCGCAACCAGCGCAACCGCGGAGAGAACGACGTGTGTCTCGACGTTGTTCTCCTTGCGTGCGCGGACGCGATCAAGGCCAGTGAACGACTTCAGCCGCGAGAAGACCCGCTCGACACCTGCTCGCAGGTGTCGATGCATCCGCTCTTTGATCGCCTGGAAAATGTACGTCTCCTCAACGCTCCCTGCCTCAACGCCGTATTCCGAGAGAAGGTTTTGCGGCAGGCGCTCCAGCGCGTCGTATGGGCTCTCGATCTCCTCGCCGTGTTCCTCAAACAGTTCTTTGATTTCTTCCTTGATCGTCGCTAACGGCGACGATCTGCGGGGATTGATCGCCGTCAGCAACGGACAGTCAAGGCGGTCTTGGCAGAACTCACGATTGCCCTGACTGTCGAAGCCAGCATCGGCCAGCGCCGCCTGAAGATCGTCGGTGTCGTACCGCTCATCGAAGTCCTCGATGAGCGGTTCAAACGCCGCAGTATCGTTTCGCTTGCCGGTCTCCATCGTGATGGCGACCGGCAACTCACTCGCTGCATCAACGACGAGATATACCTTGTACCCGTAGAACGAGCCTTCGTGTTTGCCCCAGCTTGCGCCTTCAACGTCGCCGTTTTCGATCTCCTCGCGCGTATTTGCCCAGGCGGCGATGTGTGTCCCGTCGATCACGACGAACTCGCCAGCATGGTCGTGATCGGCGAGCAGTTCGCAACACATCGACTGGAGGCAGTCACGGAGTTCCTCTGGCTGAAGCTCGTCGAAGGCCCGCCAGAGGGATGTCCCGTCGGGGACATCCTCTGGCTCGGTATACTCCAGTGCTTCGCGGAAAGAGTGGTTGCGCCGGAGACGGCGTTCGAGGGCGTCGAATGAGTCGCCCTCGAACTGCCGCAACACGAGTGCAGCAGCTCGTTCCGGCGTGATGGACTGGATCTGTGAGACTGCGACCGAAAGGAACGTCGCAACGAGTTCATCTCGGTAGAGGTAGCCGTCGTCAGCCGGATCGTCTGGCGTGACATCGGTTGGCTGGTCGGTTTCGCGCTGAGTCAGCTGGTCGTCCCGTCGGGACGGCCAGCTGTGGGCGTAGACGGTGGTATCTTCCCAGTCAGCGGCGTGAACCTCGCCTTGGTCGGCGAGTTTCTGGAGTGGCCGGTAGCAGCGACGACCGAGTAGATCGTTTGCTTCGGGTGCGGTAAGTCCAGATGGACGGCAGAACGCGAGATGCTTGAGAGTAGCTTTAGTGGTTTCCTTGCGGTGGAAGACGGCTTGGCCGTCATCCACCTCGGGACGCCAGAAGCCGTCGTGGGTAGAGCGGTGACCGACGACGTGCTTACTGGCGACGTATTCGCTGTTGTGGTTCAACGAGGTGTAGAAGGCGTCTTGAGCGGCGATCTGGGTGATGTACCACGCCGGCACGTCGGTGCCGGCGCGGAGCTCTTGTTTCGAGGCGACCTCTCCGTGGGTTCGAAGGTACTCACGAACGGCAGTCTTATGAGAATCAACTGTGTTCTGGTCAGTGTCGGATTCGGTATTGGACATACCTTGAATCCGACTTCTAGTCTAGTGAAAGTGACTATTTCTATCGGTAGTGAACGCTAGACGATGGGTCTGAACTAATCTCGAAAGCGTGCAACGGGCTACCGAACGGACCGCAGTGGTAACCATCTACAACTCCACTCCGAATCACCGACACAGACGACGTACGCATCGTGACAATTCCTCTGAAACCAGCAGACGACATCCCATCCGGGACACTCCAATCAATCGCCGAACAGTGTAGAGCAAACGATTTTCACGCGCGGTGCCAGTAGAACACTCACAACCGACACCACTCAACTCACCGCCTACTGACCGCGTAATTCAACCAACACCTGGTGAAATAACGCCCACAAACCTCGTTTCAGCACACGCTCGCTGACTAGTTTGCCGGAAACACCCCCCTCCCCCCTCATACCCCTTTCCTTCCCCCCTCCGCTCAACGACGAGACCTATCACTCATCTCTACAGCAGCGAAAAAACGACGCCATGAACAATACGAAAAACCACAGCAGCACCAACGAGAAAACCCACCCGCAGTAAGAGAGGACGAAAGCACGCAAACCCAAAATAACACCCCACCAATCAAAACACTTCTAACTCCCCAACAAACCCCAAAAACACCATTACTATGAGACACCCCGCACAGAAAAAGAACTCAAAACGCGTCGCATCCGACCCGACATACCAACGACCAAAACAACCCCCAATGACCAAACCGCAACAAACCCACCACACCAAACACCACCCCCAACCACACCACACCGTACCCCACACACAACCAAACCTCTACCCCCCATCCACCCACCACCTATCACCTACCAACCACCACCCACGACCCGCCACTACCACCCTCCGCAAACGGCTCCAATGCCCTCACTCAGAGGCGTATATTGTCGTTCCTCGCCGAGGTATGGAATAACGGTTCAATGAGGAGATGTCTGTTTCGGCCAGTTTGCTTTGTTTGGGTTAGTGAACCGGTACGTAATTGGAAATCCAGCTCTGGTCAGACTAGTCAAATGATTGGCTGAAACTGGTGTAGATACATTGAACTAGGTGTGAATTCGATTTTCTGGCCGAACGGTTTGGTTTTGTTATCAGAGAAGTTTTGGGTGTTTACAGGCGCTCGGGGCGAATGCCCTGGGGCTTGACCCCGAGGCGATTCACGGTTGCAGAACTGTGTTGAAGACAAAGTATGAAGGCTGGATTCTGCTCGAGTACGTTCAACCCACTGAGCAGAGCCTACCTTAGCAGATGACGCTGAGAGATCGGCCTGGAATCTCACTGCCGATTGATAACCGGTATGTCTCTGTAGAGAAGCCGCGTCGTGGTTGGGCTATGCTCGGTGGCCTGTGAGATATTTGACCCTCTCCGGTTACGATGCGGAGAATGTCACTGGCTAGTCCGCTCCGGGAAACTCATTAGGGGCCGCAAAATAAGTACATCTATGAGTAACCGGTCGCCCACTGACACGTCCGCGGTCGTTGCCGTCTGGCGGAGGTTCTTATTGGCAGTATCACATGCGGAGCAGTCGTGGGTGATGACCCGTTTCCGGCGCGCCGGATCGTATCTCCAGCGTGCGGTCCACTCATCGGGATTAGCGACTCTCGGCAGACGACTCGCTAACTGGACACGACATTCGTTCCTGTATCGCTGGCTGACGGCCGAACCTGATCCGGAGGTGATTGTCATCGACTTGCGCGAGACGTACACCGTTGGCCCGATTCTCGCGCTTCTTGACCGGCTTATCACGCCCCTGGTCAATGCCTGGCAGACTGCCGGTACGGGCTCGCTCGCACAGACGCTTACCGACGCACTCCGTGCACATCCGATTCGAACCGTCTCACTCGTCGCGGTCAGTGCGCTCCTGACTGAAATCGCCGTCTCACTTACCATGGGGACACTCTCATCAACAGCATTCGGTCTCCGACTGCTCGTTCTTGTTATCGCGGCACTTGGGACTCGTATTCGCCTCTCGTGGGAGCAGTGTACTGAATCGGTAACGTATCGGTATCTCGTTGCTGCACTCGAACCACCAGAGCCACCGGAATCGAACAAATCAGACAGTGATTCAGAACGTTAAGGCCGCTGTCAGCGTGGTCATCAGTGGTATTCGAGGTAATGCAATACTGTTCCACCGCAGGGTGACTTAATATTGCGCCGAAAAACCGTATACCATGGACCTCGAAGCAGAGAGTATCTATCGGCATCAAGAAGAGGGGGAGGTGCTAGTCTTGGGGATTGATCGCCAATACGAATCGTACGACACGGCGGCAGACGAGGGTGTAACAACTGGGATAGTCGTCCGGTATGCTCGGGAGTGGGATGGCTACGGCGCGATGCCGGGTGCTGCCACCGCGGCGCCGCTCTATGAGTTCGTTGCAGCGACAGGCGAGAAAATCCGCGAGTTCGAGCGGATCACGATGACTGACGAGTGATCACGCGATATTTTGCTTCGACAGAGTCGTTAGCGAGGGCGTTTCGACTACCGGGAATTCTGACGGTACAACGATACTGAGTTCCACCGCTACAATCTGTCCTCTGAGTATCGCTCGTCCAACCCCTCTTAGTCGCAGTTTTGATAGAACAGCGCGACCCGTTGTTCGGCCGCCATATCGAGCCACTGCCACGGAGATATAAGACGGTAACGCTCGTCTATGCCAACAACCTCTCCGCTCTCGTCGATTTGTGGACCGCTTGCGTAGGCACTATCGTGAATCTCTACCACCTGAATCCAGCGGATTCCCTCCTGATTCTGTGCGAGGCCATCCGGTGCGGGCACGTCCTCAAACTCGAAGGGGAACCACGACTTGATTTCCGCCCACGGCGCTCGTGGGTCGTACTCGGCAGGTGTCCCCCAAGCGTCCGGGAGTCGCGGGTCTGCCGGTGGGTCCAACGGAACGAGCGTGCCTTCCATTTCGGGGTGTTTCATGAGTTTACCGTCGGTCTGGTGGCGAACAATCGTTCCCGATTCTCGGGGTATGAAGACCGCGAAATCGAACTGCTTCCGGAACCAGATGACGAGCAATTGGTCTTTGCGTTCCGCTGGAATCGACGGCGACAGCTTTGCGTCAGCATTTAGCAGCACATCGTATCCGATGTCCTTCCAGTAGGTATCTGGTGGTCTGAAACCGTACCGCTCCTCGAATGCTGCCACCTGCGCGTTTGTGTCTGCTCGTGGTCCTGTCGTCCACTCTGTTTGGTCGCCAGTCACTGGTCTGAGTGGTCCACGGACTCAATGCCGTGAACCTCGGTCAGTCGGTCGACGATGGCTGTACTGTCGCTCGTTCGAATCGTTACAGCGACGGTCACGATTGTCGCCGAGAGGCGCGGTTCCATGCCACGGAGGCCGTCGATGGTCACCTCCGTGACACCGTCGGCCCGTACGATACGTCGTTCGGTGGCGGTCACAACGTCGGCCCCCGAGTCACGTGGGACTCGGACGGCGACGATAGCAGTCGCTGTCGATTCGGTTTTGTCAGTTGTGAGTTTCATACTACTACCTCCGTTGTGGAACGCCGCCGCGGACAGACCACGGGCGACGCTCCGATACACGAGAGACGATTCGAACATCGGGAGAGCAAGCTCTCCCGAGCTCACGGCGCTGCGTCGTGAACGTCTGTCACGGCCACGGCATGCGTGATACTCAGACTACACTGCTTGCGTTCCGAGAAGATCAGCAATATTTGAGCATGAGATGTGTTGTCAGGTCGAACAGTTCGCGGTTGGACTCGAATTCATCCACGCCTGTCACTCTTCGGGGTCGGCTAACGAGACCGTCTTAGGGTCACCCTCCCAGTCTTCGACGATGTCGTCTGCTTCCAAGACGTTCGTCTGCTCGTCGCGACGGTTTCCATCTCTGCAGTCCTTGACCGATGTGAACAGCGCGTCATCGGGAGTGACGATAGCTTGCTCTCTCAACCAGACTTTCATCGCTTCTTGTATTGCCTGTTGAATCGAGAGTCCTCGTTGCTCTACGATCTCTTGGAGTCGCTCGTAGTCCTCTTCAGGAATATCGGTCTGAATACGGGGCATCGGTTTCGTTACGACTCAATATCGACTCGGTAGGTAAGTATTCTTCAGCGTCCGTTGTGCTGGTCTGGTTTAATTACAGTGTCTCTCATCGAACCCGCTCGAACCGTTCGAGTTGGCCGTGCGTGAACGTCACTTCGTAGGTGACGACCGGGTCAACACTCTCAAACGAGGACGTGATCTGGAAGCGACCGTGGAAGTCGTCGCGTTCGATCCAGCCGTCGTGGACCGTTCGGAGGCAACCGGCCATGTATAGCGGGTCGTCTTCGTCGACATCGTCACGGCTTGCGTACTCGCGGTCTTCCGGTGGGACCTCCTCGGAGTGCCACTCCTCTTTCAGGAGTCGGCCACTGGCGGTGATCCGGAACGTCCCCATTTCCGGTCTGTCGATGCCTTTCGTCTGCCACGCAACCTCGTCGGCTGGCGGCACGCCGTCGGGGTACTCGGGCAGGCGAACGTCGTCGTACAGTTTGACTGTGTCAAACAGTCCCATTTTTCTCACCTCAATTGGCGGAACACGATTCGAACGTGCGCTCTCGCCGTCGTCAGCGGCGCGTCCACTCCACTGGACTGCCCGCCATTGCGGGACCAGGGGTCGAACCTGGGCTTCGGGGTTATGAGCCCCGCGGGCTGGACCGCTACCCTATCCCGCAGCGATGTTGGTGGTGTGTCTGTGCCTTTCCGTGCGCACCCGGCATCAGACCCTCTCGGTCATGACTGCCGGTCACGCACTGGGCGTCCTTCGGGGTGTCCCGGGAATGCCACACCGGCTCATGCAGGTTACAGGCCCTTCCGGGTTCAGTAGTGCCGGTGGAATCGGCGTACACCGACAGTCGTTGCCTGCCTCGATGGGCATCCCTCGTAATTGTCTGCCAGTCGCTCACCGTGTGTTCGGCACACACCGCACTGTACGCTCGCGCTCAAGCGTGAGCAGGAACCAGTATACCGCGAACAACACGCCAGCGGCCCGACCAGAACTGACCGGAACCGTCGCTGTGTGGTTGCAGGCGGCAGGCCCGTGTTCCCCAGTCCCGGGCGGGTAGTCCGCGTGGGGGCCGAGTTATGCGGGCAAAGGTGTCCGGACAAGGCCGGGTTGGTTCGGACCGTTGGATTCGAAACCAGCGTCGGTCCAGCGGTCGACCATGGATTCCGCACGGTGGTACCGTAAGCCCTCGCCGAACACGCGACTTGTGGCGAAGCAAAGAGCGTGCCGTGGCGTGTGGCGAGTGCGGTTCATCGTGCGGGAGCACCTCGTTGCGAGTGTATCCTGTGAAGACTTCGATTTGGTATCAACGTGGCAATTGTATTAAGTCTGCTTGAGGTGTGTGACCTGTAGCCGTGGGCCGTCCGGCAGCCAGTCTCATCGTCTCGCTCGAAATTCATCTACATCGGCCATCTGCGGACACCAGTTCCACTGTGTCTCCAGAAACGAAGTAAAAATACCAATCCACAGTCATTATTTGAATTTCGAGAGGTGAAATTAACATTGTCGGGGGATTAGACCGCAGCCATTGCATCTGAGTCAACGAATTACGGGACCGTGCTCCGCGCAGCGAGAGTCGGGGAAGCCAACTTGTTGCGCATCGTAGCTGCTAAAGAAGTGTGACTATCGACGAAGCGACCATCCACGAATTGTGTACCAATGTTGTCTTTGAGCGCGGACAAACGTATCGCGAAGAGGGGCGTATCCGTCAGCTCGACCGCTTCGGCAAGACTGTCACGGCTCGCGTGCAGGGCACCGAACTGTACGAGACGCGCGTCCATCTCGACAGCGACGAGTTCGACCCACACTGTACCTGCCCCTACAGCGGTCCCGGTGAGTGTAAACACGTCGTCGCGGTCCTGCTGGCTGTTGCCGACGAGATGCCTGACGACGAGAGCAAGCGCATCGACGACCTACTGGCGGACATCTCAACCGAGAATCTCCGTACGTTCGTCTCCGAGGAACTCACACGCGACCCGGAGATGCGCGAGCGTTTCCTCGCGGAATTCGGCGATGAACCCACGGTCACACCCGGGGAGTATCGGCAGGAGGTCGACCGTCTCTTCGACCAGCACACACAGGAGTACCCAGTCGTCACCGGCGCTATCGACTTCTCACACCTCACTGACCTCGCCGAGCGCTATCGTGAGAACGACAACTACGAACAAGCGGCCGCGGTCTACCGTGGTCTCTCTGAAGGTATCGCCGAGCACATGAACATCGTCGACGGGGCCTACGACCACTACTCCCAGACGTTCCAGTCCGCACTCGATGGGTACGTTGAGTGTATCTCTACGGCTGACCTAAACGAGGCGACAGTCGAAGAGCACGCCGAGTACCTCGAAACACGAGTGGACGAAGCAGTCGACTATCTCGCACGGCGGTACGAGAAAGCACTTGACGACCTCGAATCCGGAGAGTAACCGACAGAAAGCACTTATCACGAGCCGCAAAGTGGCAGGGCGATGCGTCGTCAGCCGTTGGTCGGTAAACCACGCCACCGCTGTGCTGTCCGCGCGACCGCCCGCCTAGGGCCGTAGCGGGCGGCATTTTGGTGGTGTGGTGATACTATAAATGAGGCAGAACTGCTCCGGCGTGAACTCCGCGCCGCTCGTAAGGAACTGGTCCGCAAACGCTCCCAGACGTCCGACGACCCGGACATGGAGAGTCAATTGCCGCTGATGCCCGACTGCGACGAGGAGTTCCTGCGCCTCGCGCTGATGAGCATCGACGAACTCGAAGCGCACGTCGCCCGTCTTGAGCGCGACTTGAGCGACATTGAGAACGGGTTCGACATCCCTCCCGATGCGGAGTGACTGTACCCGGACGTCGGAGTGCGTTTGTGTCTACGACGGTTTTCAGTGACTCCTGTCATTCGCTGTCATCACTATGAGCGTCTGTTTCGGTGTTTCTCTCTGCTGTCCATGTCGGTACTTTACCGTGGTAAAACGCTTCGTCGAAAGGTAGAGCGACATTCTTGCCCGACGGTAGCGGCGGGTCGCGGTCGACGGTGTTTTTGAGAAGTCTCATTCGCATCGCCTGTTCAGTGCCTATGACGGCTGCGACGGTAGCGAAATCTAATCTTCCGGCATAGTAGGCGTCTCTGATGAGGGGAGTGAGCGCGTCTGAAGCGGCCTGTGTTTTGTCCCCGGTCATGACTCGTATGTGGGTCATATGCATGATTAAGTGTTTCTCACCGCCGGTGGTGGTGGGTACAAGCCCCCACCTACGAGCCTCATTTAAGCGTGCTAACACACCTCAAAAACAGTTCTTGTCATGCGGGGATCAGCCATGCCCGTGAAGGTCTACCCGAAGATCCCACGCTATGACCATCCGGTGGTGCCGGAGGACTACTTCGAGACCGACGACCTCGTCCTCGTTGAGAAGTTCGACGGGAGTTCGTTCCGGTTCACACTCTACGACGAGCGCTACGCGGACGCCTATCCGAATCTGGTCACCGAACACGCAGACGGCGACGGGAGTCTCGTCTTCGGGACGCGCAAGAGCATCCGTGGCTCTCATCGGGACGACCTCTCGGAAATCGACGGCGCACTCCATCGTGCTGTGCGCTGTCTCCGCGAGGGCGTCGATACCGAGTCGCTCCGGACTCTCCATAACGAGTACGGCTGTCCGCTCGTCGTGTATGCCGAGAATATGGTCTACTCGACGCTTGATTACGGCTACACCGAGCGCGCGATTCCGGCGCTGATCGGCTTCGATGTGCTCCCGTGCGACGCTATCGAGCACATCAATCCCCACGGCAACCCCTACGAGGAGACCCACGCGGGGTTTCTCGATATCGACGCCGTGCAAACCATCCTCGACCGTATTCGGCTCGCTGACGCGCCACGAGAGCACGCCCTCGTCCCGGCGACGATACTTGAGCAGCCCGGGAGCACGTTCGACCCGAAGAACTACGAGTTCCCCACCTCGTCACTGGCTGACGAGACCCGCGTTGAGGGTGTCATCGTTCGCAGTGACAGCCGTGAGCGGCGCGTGAAAGTGGTCCGGGAGGCCTTCGAGGAACTGAACCGCGAGCAGTTCGGTACCCGTCCCGAGGAAGCCAACTCCGGCGCGGCGTACGTCGTCGCTACGTACTGCACGCCCGGACGCATCCGCAAGCAGGTGCGCGAAATGGTCATCGAGGAGAACCGCGAGTTCGGCCTCCACCTGAACGACGACCTCCACGAGCGCGTCGTCGAAGATATCTGGGCCGAGAACTGGCAGGAGCTAATGGGGCTCGACAGGTCGTTCACGCCCAGCGAGATGTATCCGCTCGTCGCCAAGCGGTGTATCACTGAACTCCGGAAGATGGAGACGAACGCCGAACTGAACGACGCAGACCCAACCGACATCTGGCGGCACCTGTCCTAATCGTGGCGGAATGTCGCTGTCGATTAACCGTCTCGGCTATTTTTTTGCTTTCAGATTGTGGACGACATCGAGCCAGTCGATCATATTTGCGGTCGGTTCGATTGACTCGGCTATCGCTTCGGCCGATTTGTACGCCATCGGTGCCTCATCAAGCACTGACTCGACGACGGACTCGGAGTAGATACCGTCCATTGCTTGCTCGAAGGCTTCGATAGACGCCGTTTCGTGGGCTTCACGGCGGCTCATCACGCGGCCAGCGCCGTGGGGTGCGGTCTGGTGAAAGGCGTCGTTGCCCTTCCCGCGTGCGAGTATCGACCCCTCGGCCATGTTGAAGGGGACGACCAGTCGCTGGCCATCGCGGGCTGGTGTCGCACCTTTCCGGATGGTCAGGTCGCGGAAGTCGATGTAGTTGTGAATCGACTGGAAGCGCTCGACTGGGTCGATGCCGAGTGCCTCGCAGATGGCATCGCTCATCAATTCGCGGTTCCAGCGGGCGTACTGCTGGGCGAACAGCATATCGACGTAGTAGCCGTGGGCCTCCTGCCCTTCGAGCCAGTCGAGGTCCTCGTTGCGGTCCCCGATCGCTTTCCGCGGACGTGAGAGCTGCTGGAACACTTCGTCGACAGTCTCGTCGTCGAAATCAGCGCGAATCTGCGCTTTTCGGAGGTGTGACTCTCCCTTGCCACCGGTGACCCACGCAAAGAGGTCGTCGTCGCTCACGCGCTCGGGGTCGAATTTCAGGTATTCGTGGTACTCCGCAGGAAGCGCGTCACGGAGAGCGTCGGCCTCGCGGTACTGAGTGGCTTTCTGTTGCCAGTACTCGGCGACGGATTTCCCGAGATAGCGAGAGCCGCTGTGGATGACCAGCCAGTACGCACCCGAGTCGCGGGCCTGTGCGAACTCGACGAAGTGGTTCCCGCCGCCGAGCGTGCCCGCGCTCTTGATGACGTGACCCATCCCCTGGCGCTGCCCGGCGAGCACGCGCTTACAGAGTGATTTGAAGTATTCGCCGTCGTAGCCGTCGAAGTCAAACTCGAGCGGGTCGATGGCATGGCCGAACCGTTCCTCGTAGGCGGCCGCAAAGTGCTCGAAGACAGTGTTCGCACGCTCGAAGGGAAACTCATCGACGAGATGGGGTGCATCGTCGTAGTCGTGAACCGCACGCCCCATCGGGACAGCCTCGCGGACGCGCTGCTCGCGCTCGGAATTCGCAAGCGGGAGTTCGGCACCCAGGTTGGTCGCAGCCATCCCGCAGCCGACGTCGACGCCGACGATATTCGGGACGACACGGTCGGAAAGTGGCATGGTAAAGCCAATCGGCGCGCCCGCTCCTGGATGCGTGTCCGGCATCATCCGCACCGGCTCGGTGAAGGCCGGGTGGTCGATGAGCTCCTGAATCTGGTTGAGGCAGTCGTCTTCGACGAGTGTCTCGTCGTCGACCAGTACGCGTGCGGTCGTGTGCTCGCCGGTCAGTTCGATCGCCATACGGTGCCAGATAGCGAGGGGAAGGTTTTCAGGTTGTTTGAGGTGTGATAGCAAAGAGGACGACGTGACGGCGACGGTACTAGCGCCGCTACTCAACAGTCACACTCTTGGCCAGATTCCGCGGCTTGTCGATCGACCGCCCCAGCCGATTCGCCACGTGATAAGACACCAGCTGCAGTTGGACGTTTGCCAGCACGCTCGCTGCACGCGGGTGCGTCTCGGGCACTTTCAGGACGTGGTCGGCGTACCGCTCGACGTCTGAAGTACCGTCGGTCACAGCCACGACGGGTGCGTCGCGCGCTTCTACCTCTTTGACGTTTCCGATGGTCTTGCGGGCGGACTCCCCGTCACCGGTCACAATCGCGAACACCGGCGTGTCCGCAGTCACCAGCGCCAGCGGGCCGTGTTTCAACTCCCCGGCAGCGAACCCTTCGGCGTGCTTGTAGCTAATCTCCTTCATCTTCAGCGCCCCCTCCAGCGCAACGGGGTAGTGGTAGCCCCGGCCGATGAAGAAGTACGCCGACGAATCCTCGTAGGTCTCGGCGACGGCAGCAGCGTTCGAATCGTCCAGCAGCGCCTGCACGTCACCGGGCAGGTCACGCAATGCGGGGACGATGTCGCGTGCGTTGCCACCGGCCATCCCCAACACGAGCAGGTTCAGCGCGGCCAGCTGGGAGGCAAAGGTCTTCGTCGCGGCGACGCCGATTTCCGGGCCGGCGCGGATGTAGAAGACGTGGTCGCACTCGCGGGCGGCTGTCGACCCCACAGTGTTCGTCACGGCCATCGTTCGTGCACCCCGCCGGTGTGCCTCCCGTAGCGCCGAGAGCGTGTCGGCCGTCTCGCCGCTCTGGGTCACCCCGATGACGAGCGAGTCGCCGATTGGCGGGGGTGAGCTCGCGTACTCGCTGGCGAGAAACGCCTGGGCGGGGATGCCGGCCTGCTGGAACAGTTGCGCACCGTACAGCGCAGCATGGTAAGAGGTCCCGCAGGCGACGAACTGGACGCCTGGCGGCGAGAGGTCGCCGAGGTCCTCGATGTCGACTTCGCCGGCGAGTTCGTCGACGCGGCCACGCAGACACTGCCGGAGTGCGCGGGGTTGCTCGTGAATCTCTTTGAGCATGAAATGGTCGTAGCCACTCTTGCCAGCATCCTCGGGGTCCCAGTCGACAGTGTCGACGGTCTTTTCGACGACCTCGCCGTCCCCATCGGTGACAGTCCAGCCCTCGCTGTCCAGTCGCGCGAACTCACCGTCGGCCAGATAGATGACTTGGTCGGTAAAGTCGCGGAATGCGGGCACGTCGCTGGCGAGATAATAGGCGTCCTCATCGAGTCCCAGCACCAGCGGTGAGTCGTGGCGCGCCGCGAAGATGGTGTCCTCGCCGGCCATTACTGCTGCAATCGCGAAGCTTCCCTCGACGCGGGAGAGCGCCTCTCGGAAGGCGGCCTCGGGGTCGAGTCCCGCATCGAGTGCGTCCTCGATGAGGTGGGGGACGACTTCGGTGTCGGTGTCGCTGCGGAAGGTGTGGCCGCTGGTCGAGAGTTCGTCGCGCAGCGCCTGGTAGTTCTCGATGATGCCGTTGTGGACGACGGCCACGTCGCCGGTACAGTCCTGGTGTGGGTGAGCGTTTTCGTCGGTCGGCGGGCCGTGGGTCGACCAGCGAGTGTGGCCGACGCCGACCTCTCCGCTGGGCGCGTGCGTTTCGAGTGCACTGCGCAATTCGTCGATTTCGCCGGCACGCTTCGTGATGTCCACGTTTTGCCCGGTGCCAGTCAGCGCGACGCCTGCCGAATCGTAGCCCCGATACTCCAGTTTCGAGAGGCCGTGGACGAGCGTCTCCAGCGTCTCGCCGTCGCGGCCGACACAGCCGATGATGCCACACATCAGCGGAACACCTCCGAACCTTCGGGGATGGTCCCACGGACGTGTGCGCCGGTTCCGAGCGTGACGTTCGGGCCGACGAGCGTCCCGGGTTCGACGCTCACGTCGCCGCGAGCGCGCGTCCGGTCTCCGAGGACGGCACCGAGTCGCTGGTCTTCGAAGACCGTCTGGTTGACGCGCACGTCGCTCGGGCCGCCCGGAATTGTCGTCGAAACGCCCAGATGAACGTCCTGGCCGATGACGGCATCACGGAGCGTCGACCCCGCATCGACGCGAGCGTCCGAATCCAACACCGTCCGCTCGGCGGTGACATTTGGCCCAATGGTCACGTTCCGGCCAAGTGCGACGTTCGGACCGATGACCGCACCTGGGGCGACTTCACAGTCGGGACCGACGACGACCGGGCCACGCAACGTCGCGTCGTCGTGGACGCTGGCGTCGGCGTCGACCCAGATACTCTCGCGGCGTTGTGGTTCACTGATGCGTCCGCGGGCAAGCACTTCCGAGGCGACCTGCAGGAGGTCCCAGGGGTAGGTGGCGTCGACCCAGAGCCCACCGATGCGGACGCCCCGCACCCGTTTTTCGTCGATGAGGCCGGCGATAGTGTCGGTGAGTGCGAGTTCGCCCGCCTCGCGTTCTGTCTCGTTGATCGCGTCGAAAATCGTCGGTTCGAAGGCGTAGATGCCGCCGTTGATGAGTCGGTAGGTGTCGCTGTCGGGTTTCTCGACGATTTCGTCGATGTCGCGGTCGTGGAGGGTGACCGCACCGTAGCGGCTGGCGTCGGGCCGTTCGAGGACGGCGAGTGCGGCTGGCGCGGTGTCGTTTTCGAAGGCGTCGACGACCGACTCGACAGCGGCAGCCTCGATGATACGGTCGCCGTTGACGACGAGGTGTGCGCTGTCGACTGTCTCGCGGGCCTGGAGGAGGGCGTGGCCGCTGCCCAGTTGTTTGCGCTGGACGACGTAGTCGATGGGAACCGAGCGATAGGAGGGACCGAAGTGTTCCTGGACGCGCTCGCGGCGGTAGCCGACGACGAGGACGATGCGCTCTATCCCGGCGTCGACGAGTGCATCGAGGACGTGTTCGAGGATAGGGCGGTTCGCCGCTGGCAACATCGGCTTGGGACGATTGCGCGTCAGCGGGCGCAGGCGTGTCCCCTCACCGGCCGCCAGCACGACCGCAGTCTGAACGCTCATATCGGGTGGTGGCGGCCGGGGAATTTCAACGTTCTGGGAACTGCAACGTTCGCGGCCGGCGGTCAGTGCCAGATGTCGTCGATTCGCCCCTCGATTTCTTCGAGTACGAGTGCCAGCACTTCCCGGTAGTCGTCGGGCCACGACGCATCCTCACCGGGCGTTTCGGCGTTCGGTGGCGGATGAAAGTGGTCGCGCGAGTTGTGGGGGTTGGGGTGGCTATCCCATCGGCACTGCCAGTCGTCGCCGCGAACCTCCCGGTAGTGGATTTTGAAATCGTCGTTCGTGTACCACCGAACGGACAGCACTGCTCGCTCAACGGCCGTCGGGTAGTACGCATCCGACAGGACAGTCCGTAACTCCAGATGGCCGTCCTCGTCGGTAATTCTCGCCGCCGAAACCTGTGTCGTCCCCAGCAGTCGCTCCCGAAGCAGTTCCAGCACTGGTCGGTCGATTGGGGCGGGACTGCCGCCGTCGTCGGCAGGGACCATCGGCTAGCCGGACGCCCGCCCACTCGCTCCGGTTCGTTGCTGGCGCGCCTGCTCGTGGAGTTGACGCTCCCGACGCACCGTTTCCCAGTCTCCGAGGTCACTGTACACGTCGTCTATCGTCCGGTCGTCCGAGCTATTCGCGGTGGCAAGTGCATCTACGTCACTCGGCGTCTCTGCGTCGTATCGCTGCTGGTATTGCTCGATTGTGGTTGTGAGGTCGTTCACCTGCTGAATCAGCTCGTCGGCGGTGTATTCTGTGGCCAACTGATTGATTCGCCGCCACTCGAAGTACGCATCGTTGCGCTCGTACGTTGTCGGGTGGCCGTCGTGTTCCGTGACAATGCCCAACTCGGCGAACCATCGCAGGTACTTCCGTGCAGTCTTCGGGTCACACTCAACGTCTTCCGCGATGGCACCCGCGGTTCGTGGACTTCGCGTCTGGAGCACAGTCGCGTAGAGTTGCTGTTCGACATCACCGCTGCTGAACGGGTCGTCGAACGGGGGCGGACTGTCTGATGTATCAGTCCCGGGCATAATCACCGATACGGCTTTAACTCATATAATTCCTTTCTAAAAGAATAATATCTTTTAACCGATCCGAGAGTGGTAAGTTGACTCCAGATGAGTGCCCGGCCGGCGACCACCCGGAAAAGTTACTATTGCCGTGCAGTCGCGACGACGGCCTGCCCGTACGCGATACCACCGTCGCCCGGCGGTATTCGCTCGGGTACGAGATAGTCCAGCCCACGCTCTTCGACGACGTGGCGCAACTGCTCCGAGATAGCCTCGTTGTACGCGACGCCGCCAGTGAATCCAACGATGTCGACACCACGCTCGCGGGCTGCATCCACACTCAACTGCCCGAGCCCGCGTGCGAGCGCGTCCTGGGCCGTAGCCGCTACGTCCGCCGGCGGCGCGTCGAGTTCCGCCAGTGACTGCAGCAATTCGTCGACGGCGACTACGGTCGTGCCCTCCCGGTCGGTCATCGGCACCGACAGCTCACGGGGCGTGCCACTCGCCGCGAGCGTCTCCAGCCGCTGTGCGGGTTCGCCCTCGTAGTCGCGCCGGTCACACGCGCCGACCAGTGCAGCAACGGCATCGAGGAATCGCCCCGCGCTCGTCGTCGCTGGCGTGTTCACGCCGGCGCGTGCCTGCTCCCGGACGAGTTCGGCGTCGGATTTGGAGTCGACTGCGCCGGTGGCTACCAGTCGCTCGTCGACGACATCTGCATCATCGAGGAGCGTCGCCAGTGTCCGCGCCGGATACCAGACTGCCGTTTCCCCGCCCGGGAGACCAAAGGTGTCGAGGCCGCCGACTCGCTCGAAGTCTGCGAGCGTCGCATCGAGGACCTCACCACCCCAGACGGTCCCGTCGGGACCGTAGCCAGTCCCGTCGGCTGCGACGACTATCGCCCGCTCGACGCCGTGTTCCGCACACAGTCCGGCGGCGTGGGCGTGGTGGTGCTGGACTGTGACGGGACCGTCGAGTCCCTCCTCGGCGTACCGTTCCGCTTCGGCGCTCGTCGAGAAATCGGGATGCTGGTCGCAGGCGACGACGGCCGGGCCGATTCCAGTCAGGTCCGTCAGGTGTGAGATAGCCTGGCGATGGAATTTTAGGGTCGATGGGTCGTCCACGTCGCCGATGTGCTGTGAGAGTACGACCCCGTCGCCGTCGGCGATGGCCGCCGTCACGTCCCGTTCCGGACCGAGCGCGAGCACTGGCTGGTTCCCGTTGTCTGCCGCAGGATTCGGGAGTGAGGCCGGCGTCCAGCCTCGCGAGCGGCGGACAAAGCGGCGGTCGCCGTCTACGACGCGGACGACGCTGTCGTCACAGCGGGCGACGATGTCGCGGTCGTGAACGAGCGCGCCGTCGACCACGCTGTCGAGTCGCTCCCGGATACCGCCGACTGTTGTCACCATCGGCTCGCCGGGCCTGTTGGCGCTGGTCATCACGAGCGACCCGTCGACGCCGTCGAACAGGAGGTGGTGGAGCCCGGCGTAGGGGAGCATGACGCCGACGGTGTGCACGCCGGGCGCGACAGCATTGAGCCAGTCCGTGTCGCCTCGGTCGGCCAGCACGATAGGGCGGCGAACGTCCGTCAGTGCGTCCCGGTCACCGTCCCCGAGGTCAGCAAAGGACTCGACGCTGTCCAGCGATGGTGCCATCACCGCGAACGGTTTGTTCGGGCGTCCAATTCGCTCACGCAGGCGCTCGACGACGGCCGGTCTCGTCGCGTCACAGACGATGTGTGTCCCGCCGATGCCTCGAATGGCGAGGATGTCACCATCGGCGAGCTGGTCACTCGCCTGCCGGATGGCGGTCCGACCCTCGGAACGTGTCTCCCCGTCCATCTCGAACCGGAGCGTCGGGCCACACTCGGCACAGGCGACCGTCTGTGCGTGATAGCGCCGGTCAGTCGGCGTCTCGTAGCGCGCTCGACACTCCTCGCAGAGCGGATATTCGTCCATCGCGGTACGTGGACGGTCGTAGGGTACGTCACGCACCACGGTAAACCGGGGCCCGCAGTCGACGCAGGCGGTCGCCCAGTAGTCGTGGTAGTGACTCGCTGGGTCGCGGATGTCGTCGAGACACTGCTCACAGATGCCAGTATCCGGCGGGACCGGGACGCCCGTCGCTCCGCTACTGCTTGATTCGCGTATCTCGAACCCGTCGAGTCCGGTGGGTTCAGTCCAGGTCCGGTCGAGCGTGTCGACCCATGCCAGCGGTGGGTTGTCGGACTCGATGGCATCGAGGACTGTCTCGATAGTTGGCTGTGGGCCTTCGAAGACGGCGTCGACTCCGTCACCGGTGTTGCGGACGTATCCGTCGAGGGAAGCGTCGACGGCGCGCCGGTAGACGAACGGCCGGAAGCCCACGCCCTGGACGACGCCGGTGACCCGCACCTCCGCACGAGTACGGTCGGGCATCGTCAGTCGTGGTGGGCGTGGTCGTGCGCGTGGGTCTCGTCGTGGTCGTGTACCTGTGTTTCGTCGTGGTCGTGAGCGTGCTGGTGGCCGCTCTCGCGCACGTCGGCGAGGAAGTCAGCGAGTGCGTCGACGCCCTCGTCGGCGCGGGCGTTCGTCTCGAAGACGTCCATGTCGGGAGCAACCTCGGCGATGTCCTCGCACATTGTCGCCACGTCCGCGCCGACGGCTTCGGCAATGTCGGTCTTGTTGACGACGGCGGCGTCACAGGCCTCGAACAGCAGCGGGTGTTTGCGCACGACGTCGTCGCCCTCGGTCGTACTCACGACGAGGATTCGGGCCTGTGCCCCGAGCGGGAAATCCGCCGGACAGACCATGTTGCCGACGTTCTCGACGTAGAGACGGTCCAGCGCGTCGAGGTCGAATTCGTTGAGGGCGTCTTCGACCATGTTCGCGTCGAGGTGACACTCCTTGCCCGTCGTGACGTTCGCGACGCTGACGCCGTGCTCGCGGAACCGGCGTGCGTCGTCGTCCCCGGCCACGTCACCGACGATGACGCCGATGTGCTCGTCGTCGGGTGCCCGCTCGACGAGGCGTTCGACGAGCGTCGTCTTCCCGCCGCCGGTCGCGCCAAGAAATTCGACGACGAAGACGCCGTGGTCGTGGACGACGCGCTCGTGGAGGTCCCGCGCTTGCTGGCGAAACTGTGCGAGTATGTCGTCCTCGCTGGCCTCGCCGTCGTGGCCGTCGTTGCCGTGACCGAACCGGTGTGTCCGGGCGACCGGCGCTGCCCGGTCAAAGAGTCCCGACAGCAGGGACTCGATTGGCGAACGATGCGGCAGTGGTGTCGATACGTGCTGTGTCATTGGTGTGTCCTCGCTGCGTCGTCTGGGATGTCGATGCTGGCCAGCCGGCATTCTTTCCCTTGTGTAAAGTCCGTCTGCGAGCCACACTCCGGACAGCGCGCGGCCGGGACGACGGCTGCCGTCCCCTCGAACGCCGGCGGCTCGCCCGCCCAGCCACAGTCACAGGTCGCCCGCGGTTCGACGCGCTCGATTGCCACCTCGACGCCCGCAAGCGACGTCTCCTCGGCGACCGTCTCGATGCAAAATCGGAGCTGGTCGGGGTTGACGTGGGTCGCCGCGCCGAGCGCTATCGTCACCGTGTCGACAGTGTTTGCGCCGTGGTCGGCGGCGGCCTCACGGGCATGGTCGAGAATCGCTTCGGCAACGCTGAGTTCGTGCATCGTCAGCAGATTCGGGGCAGTTGTTCGCCGCCGGGTTCGCTCAGGAACCGTTCGCCGAAGCCGGTATCGAGTACCACCCGGCCCCGGTTTTCGTCCGTTACCTCACCGACGACGGCTGCCTCACTGCCCATCGGGTGCTCGTTGAGTGCGTCGACGACGGCGTCGGCATCGTCGGCGGCGACGCCGAAGACGACTTTGCCCTCGTTGGCGACGTCGAACGGGTCGATACCGAGCAACTCGCCGGTCGATGCGACGGCCTCGCGGACCGGGATAGTGGGTTCCTCGAGCGTGACACCCACGTCGGCTTTCCGTACCATCTCGTTGATTGCGGTGGCGAACCCGCCGCGTGTGGGGTCTTTCATCGCTGTCACGGTCCCGGCGTCCATCGCGGCTGCAACGAGGTCTGCGACCGGTGCAACGTCGCTCTCGAGGTCGCCGTCGATGTCGAACCCCTCGCGCTCGGCCAGGAGCGTGATACCGTGGTCGCCGACCGGCCCCGAGAGGACGATTTTGTCGCCCGGCGAGAGCCCGCCGTCGGAGACGTGTTCGCCGGGCGGGACGACGCCGACGCCGGTCGTGTTGATGACGACGCCGTCGACTTCGCCGCTGCCCATGACCTTCGTGTCGCCGGTCGTGATTGCGACGCCTGCTTCCTCGCAGGTGCGTTCCATCGAGTCGAGAATCGAGTCGAGCAGGTCGGTCGACGTGCCCGCCTCGACGATGAGCGAACAGGTCAGCGCGAGCGGGTCGGTCGCGCCCATCACCGCGAGGTCGTTGACGGTCCCCGCGACGGCCAGTCGGCCGATGTCCCCGCCCGGAAAGGAGAGCGGTGAGACGACGTGGCTGTCGGTCGTGACGACCAGCGATTGGTCGCCGAGGTCGTGGACAGCGCCGTCGTCCAGCGCAGCTAGCCCGACCGGAAGGTCCTCGCTTCCCCCGCCAAAGCGCGGGACGACACGCTCTTCGAGGAAATCCCGGGTTCGCCCGGCTCCGGACCCGTGTGCGACGGTCACGACATCGTCTTCGCTCATAGGTCCGGTCGCCCTCCGTACTCGTGCCAGATTTTGCAGGTTCCTTCGTCCGAGACCATACAGGCTCCGACGGGGTTTGTTGGCGTACACTCCTCGCCAAAGAGGTCACAGCCGTCGGGTGAGGCCGTTCCGGCCATGATGTCCCCGCAGATACACTCCTCGGTCAGCGGGTCGGCGTCGCCGTCGACGACGCCGATGTCGAACTGCTGGCGGGCCGCGTGGTCGGCGTACTCCTCGCTGAGTTCGAAGTTCGCGTCGGGGATGTCCGCGATACCGCGCCATTCGCCAGCCGTGAGTTCGAACACGTCGTCGATGGCATCCATGGCTGCCTCGTTGCCCTCGCGGGAGACACAGCGCGGGTAGGCGTTGGCGAGGCCGTCCTCGTCGTTCTCGATAAAGGAGAGCAGTTTTCGGATGCCGAAGAGTACGTCGATGGGTTCGAACCCGCCGACGACGACGGGCAGGTCGTACTCGCTGACAAAGTCCTCGAAGAGCCCGTAGCCGGTAATCGTCGCCGCGTGCCCGGCCGCGAGGAAGCCGTCGACGCTGGTGGCCGGCATCTCCGCGACGACCTCCATCGCCGGCGGGACGTACTTGTGTGCCGAGAGCACGTAGAAGTTCTCCGGCGGGTCGGCCTGCAACACGGCGGCCGTCGGTGCAGCGGTCGTCTCGAAGCCGGTCGCGAAAAAGATCACATCTTCGTCGGGATTGTCCTCGGCCAGTTCGACGGCGTCGCTGGCGCTGTAGACGACTTCCACGTCCGCGCCCTCGGCGGCAGCGTCGGCGAGGCTCTTTGTGGTGCCCGGTACTTCGAACATGTCGCCGTAGGTGGCGACCGTCTTACCGGCCTCGGCGAGCGCGACGGCTTCGTCGACTTCCGGCATGTTGGTCACACAGACCGGACAGCCCGGCCCCATCGTAATCGTAAGCTCCGAGGGAAGCATCGACCGCAGACCGAACTTCGCGATGACCTGCTCGTGGCTGCCACAGACGTGCATAATCTCGACTGGCTGGCCGATGCGGGCCATCTGCTCCTCTATGTCGGCGGCGATTTCCTGTGCGGTCTCGGGGTCGCGGAACTTCAGGTCGTCGGCGTCAGTCGCCATCGCCCTCACCCCGGTTGGTGTCCGGGGTGGCCGGCCGTCGACGCCCTCCCGGTCCGATGTCGATGTCGGCGTCGTCGTCGGCGCCCATCTCCTCGAGGGCTTCCTCGGGGTTGTCGCCGAACAGCGACTCGTAGACTGCCATCGTCTCCTCGACTTCCCGTTCTGGTATCTTCCGGATGGCAAAGCCGGCGTGGTTGAGGATGTAGTCGCCGACATCGACGGCGTCGCCGACCACGTCGAGGCGGACCCGACGCTCGACACCCCAGAAGTCCGCGACGGCTTCACGGCCGTCGATTTCGGTTATCTCGCCGGGGACACCGAGACACATCAGCGGTCACCCCCGTCGGCGGTGTCCATGCCGGCACCGACCATCTCCGGGTCGCCCGGGAGGAGCCGGTCGGGTTGGAAGCGGCCCTTGACGTGGTGGCCATCGGCCTCGTGGTCGTCGATGTCTTCTTTCTCGATGCGCTGTTCGCAGTCTGTGCAGTACCAGGTTCCGTTCATGTGTCTGTCGCGAGTCGGCGTTCGATGCGCGAGACCAGTTCCGGGAGCGCGTCCTCGACGGCCTCAGAGAGGCCGACGCCCGGCGTCATGGTCTCGGGAACGATACCAGCGAGCAGCACCTCCTCGGGCAGGTCGTAGGCCGAGGACCCGACGGCGAGCGCGTCGCTGAAACTGAAATCGTGCATCGTGACCTCCGGCGACTCCTCGGATGGCTTGTCGAGTCTGAACTCCCGGACGGTCCCCGGGTCGGCGTCGAGTGCCAGCGCGTCGACGACGATGGCGCGGTCGGCCCCGCTCATCGCTTCCAGCGCGAGAAACGCCGTCGTACCGGCGTGGGTGAGCGTCGCTGCGGGCGTCGACCGCTCGCGCAACGCCTCGATGGCGTGGTAGCCGACGCCGTCGTCGGACATGACCATGCTGCCGACGCCGACGACGGCCTGTGTCGTGCTTGTGGCGGCGTCGGTGGCCTCCTCAGCGTTCGCCGTCATCGTCCCCCTCCTCGTCGCCGAGGACGTACGCCTCCATGTCGCCGAAGACCATCGACTTGAGCGTCTCGCGGTTGCTCGGCAAGATCGCGAAGTAGACGTGGCCGATGACCATCGCGACGACGATGAAGAAGGTAAGCAGGTGAATCTGCTTCAGGAGGATGAAGCCGACGTATCCATCGAGGAAGCCAAGCAGGTCGACCCACCATATCGGGTCGGTCCGCATCTCGGCGTACATCCCGAACCCGGTCAGGACGAGCACGCCAAAGAAGATGGAAATCCACCAGAAGAACGTCTTCTGCATCGGGTGGTACGCGACCCAGTCGCCTTCCTCCTCGTCGTAGGTCTGGCGGGCGTCGTGATAGCCCGGGATGTACGATTTCAGCCCGGCAAAGGCCTGGCCGATGTGAACGGCCTCGCGGATGTCCGCCAGTTCTGCCAGTTGCCGATGGCCGTCGACGTAGATGTGGTACATCGGAAAGAGGACGAACAGCAGCGCCATCAACAGAATGCCGGCCCAGATATGCAGGCCGAAGGCGATGTAGTAGCCGTCCCACGGCGCGATGTTGAGCGGCCAGTAACTCCCCGTCCAGATGGCGAACCCGGTCCACATCAGGACCAACATACAGAGCGCCTGAAACCAGTGGGAGATGCGGGCGCCGAGGCTGTGGCGCTGGACGGTGACCCGTCCCCGCAGCGCGTGGATGCGGCCGTACCGCTCGTCGGCCTCGTCCGGCCGTCGGAGTAGCTCCCGGAGGAGTCCGACCAGTCGATGGCGGAGCGAACCGGACGTTTCCCGGTCGGAATCGGCACCGCTTCCCGACCCGGGCGGTGACTCTGATGTCGTCATGTCTCGTCAGGTCGCTGGCCGGCGTAGGGGGTGTCGCCGCCGCCCATCGCGCCGGCGGGCGAGGCGGGTGTGACTTCCTCGGTGTACGTTGTGTCGGGGCTCTCGACGTGGACCGAGCAGGCGAGACACGGGTCGAACGAGCGGACCGTCCGCAACACGTGGATGGGGTTCTCGACGTCGTCGACTTTCATTCCTTCGACGGCACCTTCGAAGATACTCGGTGTCCCCTCGGCGTCACGCGGGCCGAGGTTCCACAGCGTGGGTGTGATAATCTGGTAGTTCGTGACCGTGCCGTCCTCGACACGGACCCAGTGAGAGATTGCGCCCCGCGATGCCTCCGAGAGGCCGACACCCTCGGCGGTGAAGTCGTCGGTCCACTCCTGGCCGACTGTCCCCTGCGGTTCGATTTCGTCGAGCCACTCCATGGCCTTGTCGCGGAGCCACAGCGACTCCTGTGCGCGGGCGATGATTCGGTTGAGCGTACTCGATTTGGTGGTGTCGCCGCCAAGCGTCGCCCGGAGGTCGAACGGGTCGCTGTCGGCCAGCACCAGCCGTGCCAGCGGCCCACACTCCATGTTCTGGCCGTTGTACCGGGGTGCTTTCCCCCAGGAGTAGGCACCCGCCTTCTCGGGGTCTGGTTTGGGCGGGGTCTCGTCCATCGGCGGCCCGCCCGAGTCGTCGGTGTACCACGCGCGAGCGACGTCCTCGGTGATGGCCGACGTAATCTCGTCTTTGCTCTTGACCTGTCGGGTCCCGTCGAGATAGACGCCGGGGTCCATCACTTTCCCGCCGTCCATGTCGTAGTACTTCCCGTTGGAGTAGTACCGCCCCGGGCCGACGCCGAAGTCGTCGGCACCCGTCTGCTTTGCGGCGACGAGCATCGCCACGATGTCGTGTAGACCCTGCGCGTAATTCGCTTCGACAGTGCCGTTGCGGACGTCTTCGACGACGTCAGGAACCGCCTCGGTCGGACCGAGCCACTCGCTGACCGTCTCCAGTTGGTCGCGGATGCTCTGAATCTTCTCCATCGTCGGCGTGGCGGCCATCCCGCCGGGCGAGTACGTGAGCGGGTGCGGTGCCTTCCCGCCGAACTCGGCAAAGCCCTGGAGGAGTTCCCGCTGCATCTCCAGTGCAGTCAGATACCCCTCGCCTTCCATCGGGTCCAGGCGGGCAACGCCGTCCTCGCCCATGACGGCCGTCGAGTAGTCCGGGCCGGCCAGCGCGAACATGTGGACAGCGTGGTTCCACAGCGTGAACATCGCCTCCATCAGGTTTCGCATGCGCTTTGCCGTCGGCGGGATGTCGTCGAAGACTCCTGCCTTCGCCGCCGCGTTCTCGATGGCTCGCAGGGAGGTGTAACGGTGGACGGTGAAACAGACGCCACAGACCCGCTGTGTGAAGACAGGGGCGTCTGATGGTGGGCGGTCGAGGACGACCAGTTCCATCCCGCGGAACATGTCCATGTGGCTCTTGGCCTCCGTGACGACGCCGTCGTCGACGTGCAGCGTCGTGCTGTGGTGGCCCTCGATGCGTGTTGTCGGGTCGATTTCTATTTCTGGCATAGTTACTCGTCGGATTTGCAGTCACACCCGCTCCCACAGCCACAGCCGTCGGTGCGTGCCTCGGCGGTTTCGCCGTCCTCCTCGTCGACGTCGCCGTAGCCCATCGCCTTCCGGGCGGCGTGGGCGCCGATACCGGCGACAGTCCCGCCGACGACGAACTTCCCGAACGTCTCGACATCGGTCAGACCGAGTCCCTGTTTCTCGATTGGCTCGTAGAACGGCGTCATCTGGTCCCAGAAGCCGGGTTCCATACAGCCGATGCAGGGCGCGCCGACGTTCCGACAGACGCTGGTTCCGTCGTTCCACAGGCGGACGGAGTCGTCACAGTGACAGTACGGTCCCTTACAGCCGACGTTGTAGAGACACTTCTCGGAGCCGTCGCCGACGTGGTCGACGAACTCCCCGCGGTCGAAATAGCCCCGCCGCGAGCACTGGTCGTGGACCAGCGGCCCGTAGAACGCCGTCGGACGGTTGAACTCGTCGAGGTCGGGTTCGTGCCCGTTGAGCAGCGTCGCGACGGTGAGGAGCACGTAGTCGGGGTGGGTCATACACCCCGGGACGTTGATGACCGGCAACTCTGCGTTCGAGGTGAAATCGGGGCCGAGAACGCCGTCGCCGCCGTCCTGGTGGGTGTACTGGAGTCCCTTCGCGCCGGTCACGTTGTCGTCGAGCCACGGTCCCTCTTCGGGGTCGTCCATGACCGCCGGGGCGCCGTTCTGTGCCGACTGCCAGCCGCCGTATGAGGCACAGGTCCCGACGGCCATCACGTACTCTGCCTCGGGTGCCAGTTCCATCACCCAGTCGTAGACCGGCTTCGGCCGGCCGTCCTCGGTGCGTCCGAACGTCGCCGCCGACGGGATTTTCGTCGGAATCGCCCCCTCGACGATGAGTACGTCCGGGGACTTGCTCATCGCGTCTATCGCGTCTGTCCCCGACTCGACCATCAGTTCGGGATGGTACGTTACGTCCAGTTGGAACTCGTGGACGGCCTCCTCTAAACTTGGTGCCGTCCCCTGGAGTGTCGACATCGTACAGGCCGAACACGTCTGTCCCTGAATCCAGACGACCTCTTTGGGCCCATCTGTCGCCCGTCGAAGCGCCGCTGCGACCTCTGTTCCGTAATCCGTGATAACCGAGCCAGCCGCAGCAGTGCCGACGAGCTTCAGAAAGTTCCGCCGAGTCGCTGGGGTCTCAGCTGCTGTCGCCGGTGCCATATTCGGCAATCTTCCTAGCATCCAAATAAAAAGTACGCCGCGTTCTCAACACGTGGGAGCTGACTGTCTCGGCTGTTCAGCCGACGACAGTACTCGCGAGTAACGGTCCCGAGTCTCACGCTGTGGTAACGACCCTCAGCAATTAAATATCAGCAGCCAGACCCCTCCAGTATGCTGACTCCACTCCACATCGGTATCGAACATCCAACACTCGGCTGGCTGGCCATCGTGGCCCTGCTCGCATTCGTAGCCGGACTCGGTGTGAACCTCTCGCGGTCGGTGACGGGTTCGGCCCACGACGGGACACCTGCCGCCGACGAGGACAGCGAATAGACCGATTCTCCTTCGAACAGCTGGCTCAAACCTGGGAGTTGGTCACCGCTCGCCCATCGCCTCACCGGCGACCTTCCGTCCCTGGGCGGTCAGTGAGACTTCCTTGCGCTCACGGACCACTTCGACGACGTCGAGTTCGATGAGTCGGTCGTAGATTTCTTCGACTTTCTCGACGTCGATGCCGACGAACTCGGAGATGCCAAACGGCGAGACGCCCGAGTACAGCGCCATGATGACGCGGCGTTCGGTCGGTTCGAGGTCCAGATTCGCGCGGTTTTGCTCTGCACCCTCCTCTAAGAGTTGCTTGAGCACGGTGATGTGGTGTTCCTGTCCGGAGAGGTGTGTCTCGACGCTTGCGCCGTCCATCGAGTGTTCGACTTCGATGACCGCACGTTCCTCGTCGGCGACGACCTTCTCGTCGGTTTCGAGTTCGCCGATGTCGTTGCGGTCGATAGCGAACTTCTGGCCGTCTTCGAGGACCATCCGCACCGCCTCTTCGGTGACCTTGAGGCGGCCGCGCTGCCACTCGGCGTTCTGGACGACGCCGCCTTTGACGGCCGGATGTTGCACGTAGATGACGGCGTTGTCGAGGATTGCCCGGTAGAAGTTCGTCCGGAAGTTCTCGTGGTCGGCCGTCGCGAGCAGGAAGATGTCGTCGCCGACGTACAGCGTCGAGTAGTTCGACTCGCTTGAGGCCGCCTGGTTGACGTCGTAGCGCTCGCCCATCTCGTCGATGTCTTCGAGCGGAATCGTGAGCTTGCCGTCGGCGATGAGTGCGATGCGCTGGTTGGTCAGGACGACCCGGCACTGCTGCCAAGAGGCGTCGTTGATGTCGTGGCCGTTCTTGACGGCCCGCATGTACTTGCCCTGGGTGTCCTCGATTTTCTTCTCTGAGTTGCTCATAGCCGCCGTTGTCGAGTGTTAGCCACTCGTGCAATTAGTCGTTGCGGGTAGTACGGTGCCTGTCTCCGCTTACTCACTCCTCGCTCATCGCTTCGCTGGCCATGTTCCGCCCCTGGGCGTTCAGCGACACTTCGGTCCGGACGCGGACCTCGTCTACCGCGCCGACCTCCAGGAGCTTCTGATAAATCTCTTCGACCTGGTCGACGTCGATACCGACGAAATCGGACATTTCAAACGGTGAAACGCCGGAGTACAGCGCCATCAGCACTTGACTCTCCATATCGGAGAGTTCGTAGTCGTCGTCCTGCCGGTCTTCGATGACCGTCTCCAGGAGCGACTCCAGCGCGCGGGAATGCCACTTCATCCCCGAGAAGTGCGTCTCGACCGAGCGGTCCTCGTCGTCGGTGTGTTCGACCTTGACGACGGTGCGGTTCTCGCCCATCACTTGCTGGTCTTCGGTGTCGATAGTGCCGACGTCCTCGATGCCGAAGGTGAGCGATTCACCGCCGGGAAGGCCGACGCTGACCGTGTCGTCGTCGAGGCGAAACCGGCACTTCGACCACGACGCGTCGTCCTGGATGACCCCGCCGACCACGGCCTGGTCTTTGACCAGAATCACCTCGTCGTGGAGCGCGGCCCGGCAGTACTCCGATTCGAAGTCACCGACGCCCTGTGCGTCGATGAGGATGATGTTGTCGCCGATTTGCAACGGCGTCGCCGTCGTGGTGTCGACGTCGTCCGGCACGAGGTCGTCCTCGCCGTTGGGGACCAGAATTCGGGCGTGTGGGATGGCCTGTTTGCCGCCGCTGGTGGCCAGCACCATCCGTTCGCTCGTCAGCACGACCCGGCAGGACCGCCAGTCGCTGTCGTCGAGTCGCTGGCCGTCCTTGACGACGTAGCGGTAGTCGCCGGAGGTGTCGACGAGCTTCTGTTCTCCCTCACTCATTGCCGGTTGTTGTCCGGAGCTAGTCGGCCGACGTACATAAGTGCTGACGAATCGGCGGGGTGTCTCCGTTACTACTGTCTCAGCCGGAAGTCGTCTGGTCTGTGTCTCGACACCTCTGAAACGCGGGCATTATAATACAGCAATACATTCAATACAATTCTGTACAAAGATACGATATGCCAATCAGTAGCGACCGGTTCGAGCGCATCTCGTCGGACAGTTCGAACGGTCCGTCCCCCGGAACGAACGCGGCGGCTATTCTCACATTCCTGCGAGAGCATCCGGACCAGGCGTTCACGCAGAGTGAGATTGCAACAGAGACGGCTGTCAAATCCGGGTCGGTCGGGCCGACGCTGGTTCGACTACGTGAACGGGGTCGCGTCGACCATCGTGGCACCTACTGGCGAATCAGTGACCACGACCAGAGCGTCGATGCTGCCACCGGACACGCTGTGGAGACGCTTGCCGAACGCGAGAGCGACGACGAGACACCTTCGTACGAAGACTGGCAGGAGTACGCTGTCGACCCACGGACAAGCGACGATGAGTGATTCGCGCTACGACACTGGCACCGTCGTCTGGGCACCGGATCCGTACAACACTGGCAGTGACCCTCGCCCCTGGCTCGTCCTCGCTGCCGACTCGTTGCCGTTTGCCGGTGAAGAGTACATCTGTGCCGGCCTCACACTGAGTAACCTTTCTGACAATCTCGAAGTCGGCGAGAACTGGGTTGCTGGTCGACATCCGGAGAAGACGTCGTACTGCTCACCGTGGGTTCTTGCCACGGTCAAACACGATGCCGTCGTGAGTGTCCAGGGTAGCGTGACGGCTACGTTCGTTGAGCAAGTCATCCGACGGAGTGTGACCTATCTCACCAGCGATACCGATATTTCAGCCTGACATTCTGGTGTGCTTTTCGAGAAAGGGTTGTCACAGAACCAGCAGTCCGCCTCCGACGACTGCCAGCGCGCCAAATCCGACACAGACTTTCCAGAACGCCACCCGTTCGACGACGCGCGTGAGTGCGTCCACGGTGAGATAGCCCACAACACCACTCACCACAAGTGCGACTGCCGCAGTCGAGGGGTCGATTGCGGGCAACCCGTCGTCTAACACGACGAGGAGGCCCGCACCGAAGGCGGCTGGAATCGAGAGAACAAAGGAGAGTCTGAGGGATTCGCCACCTTCGTGGCCGCGCAACAGGAGCGCGCTGACGGTGGTTCCAGACCGGGAGACGCCCGGGAGCACCGCGACGCCCTGGAGCGCGCCGACGAGGACGGCGTCGACCAGGTCCGGCTGGCCACGCGTGGCGTGCGCACGCGATTCGGCTGTGCGCATCAAAATCCCCGTCCCCACCAGGAGTGCACCGATGAGTGCGACGAAGGCACCGCCCGCGACGGCAGAGACCAGTTCTTCGAGTGCGAGATACCCGGTGAAGCCGACGACGACCGAGACGGCTGTCGCGAGTGCGAAGAAGGTGAGGTCCGCCGTCTCGCTGTCGAAGGCAGTGCTCGGGTACCAGTTCGGAACGTCGGCGAGCACGTCAGCGAGCACGTCGCGGTAGTACACTGTCGCGGCGACGCCGGTGCCGGCGTGCAAAAAGAGGGCAAACTGCGTCGCGGCGCTGGGGTCGGCATCGAGTGCGGTGAGTGCGAGCGCGACGCTGCCCTCGCTGGAGACCGGTATCCACTCCAGCAAGCCCTGCACCAGCCCGACGACGGCGGCGACCAGCCAGTCGACCATGTGCGGGAGAGCGGCGGCCGCCGTGAAAAGCAGTCGGATTCGCTCCGAGATTCTCCAGTCTGCTCGGGGTCAGTTACCGACCAGCCAGCCCGCTTCGCGCGCGACGATGTAGACTTCGTAGCAGAACACGAGGAACACGCCGACGATGCCACCCCACAGCAAGAGCCCAAAGAGGGTCGGTCCGATGGCCGCCATCAGTCAGACACCTCCGTGCCGCCGTCGACGGCGGGGTCGTCCAGCCGACTCGTCTCTCCCGAAAGCGCATCGAGGTCCTGTTCGGTGCCCGACAACCGGGAGACGAGCAGCGTCAGTGCCGTCGAGACGAGGAACGCACCCCCAAAGGAGGTGAGATACAGTGGGTCGGCCGCCGGCAGCAGGTCGCCGACGACTGGGATGGCAGTGATGGTGCCGCGGAAGTCGGGGAAGTACGCCAGTCCCACAGCCAGCCCGACGACGCTGCTCGCGAGTGCGCCGGGGCCGGTCAGCCCCCGCGAGTAGAGGCCGTAGACGAGCGGGAAGGCTACGGCCGCACCCAGCAAATCAGCTAGGAAGAAGAGCCGGAGGACACTCTGTGCACGGAGGCTGACGTAGATGGCGGCGACGGCGACGACGACCGTCAGGGTCCGGGCACCCAGCCGGAGCGTGCGGTCGTCGGGGTCGGCGAGCAGGCGCGGGAGGTCCGCAGTGACGATACTCGACAGCGCGTTGAACAGGGTGTCGACGGAACTCATCACCAGTAAGAGCGCCAGCAGGACGATTGCCAGCACGACCCACTCGGGAAACGCCGCGTCGAGCAACAGGAACAGGGAGATGTCGGCGTTGTACTCCGGGCCGAGCGTCGTGACGACCTCGGTCTGGCCGACGGCGACGATACCGAAGAGGGCAGCGACGAACACGATGAGGCTGTTGGCCACGGTCGCGTTCCGGAAGCCGCGCCGGACCGTCTCGCTGTCTCTCCCGGCGTAGATGCGCTGCCACCAGGTCTGGTTGATGAGTTCGGCACCGAGGATGGCGAAGGCGAGTGCCAGTCCGAACTGCAGACCGGCGGCGAAGCCGGGGTCGAGGAGTGCGGGATTGGCGGCCGTGATGCCGGCGTGGATGGCGCCGCTCCCGCCGAGTGCGACGACCGCACCGGCGAAGGCGACGGCGAGTAAGGGGAGTACGAGCAGCGCCTGGATGGTGTCCGTGAAGATGCTCGCCCGGAGGCCGCCGTAGCCGGTGTACAGCAACACAAAGCCGCCGACGAGAACGGCTGTCTGCCACTGGGGGACGCCGGCGACCAGCGAGAGCGCGCCCGCGATGCCGGTCAGTTCGGCCGCGAGGAAGACGAACATGTAGAGGGCGCTCACGAGCAGGACGAAGGCGTACATCGCGTCGCCGTAGCGGGCGTGGGCGTACTCGGTTAGCGAGTGGCCGTCGGGGACGAGTTCTCGGATGCGCGGGCCGAGTTTCGAGTATGCGAACATCGGGGCGGCCTCGCCGATGGCGTAGCCGACGACGGCGGCGATACCGAACCCGGCACCTGCCTCTGGCGCCGAGAAGAGTATCCACACGCCCATCACGGACGCGACGAGCGTTGCCGTCATCTGCCCGTTCCCCGCCGAATTACGGGCGGTGATGAGGTCTTCCACCGACTGGACCGACCCTCGCGAGTACCAGAGGCCGAGTGCGGTAAACACCACGAGCGTCGCGACAGTCAGCCCCAGCGCGACGGCGGTGCTTACCACGTCTCACCACCTCCCGATACCGGTGAGTCGGAGTCGTGGCCGTCCGGTGCTCCGGTGTCGGGGTCGTACGCCGCGTCGAAGAACGCGACCTCCAGTTCGACGGTCCGGCGGAAGAGTCGCTCCAGTCGTGCTTGCCGGCGTGTGGATGCCGCTGCTCCTTCACGGTCCAGTTCTGCTCGGAGCCACCCGACGAACTGAGCGAACTCGTCGTTCGCGTGGAGGTCGATCCACTCCGCGAGATAGAACCGACCGGGTCGCTGGTCGGGTTCGGGCGTCGCCCACGACAGGTATATCCACTCTGCGGGGACGAGAACGGCGAGCGTCTCGGCGTACCCGCCCTCGCCTGCGGCGCGGACGAGTAGGTCCTCGAAGGCCCGCGTCGTCGGCGTCAGGCCGGGGTCGGTGCACGTCGCCTCGTCGACCCCGAGTGCGTCGAACGACCGCTCGAAGTAGTCGTTCTCGTCGGCGGTCAACACGCCGAGAAAGTCAGAGAGTCGGGATTTCGCACTCATCGTGGGCGCGTCGGCGACGGCATGACCGAACGCACCGACTAGCGTTTCCAAGAAGGCGTAGTCCTGAATCAGATATCGTCCGAACACGTCGTCGTCCAGCGTGTCCGCTCGGAGTTCCTCGGTGAATCGGTGGGTCGTTGCCTCGGTCCATAACGGTTCGGCGCGAGCCCGGACCCAGTCGGTAAATCGTGCGTCCGTCCGTTCGTAGGCATACAGCGCGTAGGACTCTGGCACGTCTCCTGCTTCCGTATCTGCGTCGTCGTCGCTCATATTGGCCACCCCTGCTGGTTCCAGGCGGCGTCCCAGAACAGGTACTCGTACCGGGCGGAGGTCCGGAACCGCTCCCGGTAGCGCTCTTTCTCGGTCGCTGTCGCGTCCGCTGCCACGTCGTCCATCAGGTCCTTGCACCACTCCGTGAGTTCGGTGAACTCGTCGCTGGCGTACATCTCGACCCACTCGGCGTACCCCTCGTGGTCGGGCATCCCCTGCTCGGCGAGGCGCTTGCCGGTGACGTTGAATCCCCACATACAGGGCAATAATGCGGCGACCAACTCGCCGAAGGTGTCCGTCGCCGCCGTGCGAACGAGAAAGTCGGTGTACCCCTGTGTCGTTGGCGACGGCGTGGTCGCCTCCAGTTCTGCCTCGGAGATGCCGAAGTCGGCGGCGTAGGCGCGGTGGAGGTCCATCTCGGTGTTGATAGTCGAATCCAGCAACTCCGCGAACGTCCCCATCCGGTCGAGGTCGGGCGCGTTCGCCCCGCCGTAGGCGAACACGCGGGCGTACTCGACGAGGTAGACGTAGTCCTGCCGGACCCAGTACTTGAACGGCTCCTCGTCGAGCGTCCCCGCGCCCAACTGCTCGACCATCGGATGGTCCACGATGGCGTCCCATATCGGGTCGCCGATGGTTGCGAGGTCGTCTGTGAATGGCATATCGGTACTGTACTTCCCGTGCCTATTAATGGTTAGTATAATCTAGTAATAATCAAAACCTCTACCCAGACCACGCGGGATACTGGTGTGTCCTGTCCAGCGGTTCGAAAGGGAAATACGCCGGCCCGCCGTGAATCCGACAATGACACTGCTTTCGGCCGCCCGTGACGCACTCGCCACGGGACCGCTCTGTGATGCCTGTCTCGGCCGTCTCTTCGCCGACCGGAGCTTCGGGCTGACCAACGACGACCGCGGCCACAGCCTCCGCGTTGCCGTCGCACTCGAAGACGACGAGCCGTTCGAAGACCCCGACGAGGAATGTTGGGTCTGTGAAGGCGAGTGTGCCCGCTACGACTGGTGGGCCGAAAACGCCGCTGCCGCAGTTCGAGGCTACGAATTCGCGACCTACCAGGTCGGCACCCGCGTGCCGCCGCTCATCGAGGAAAACGACTTGCTCCTCCGCGAGGAGGCGGGACTCGACGAGGACGCCGGCGAACTTCTCAAATCGGAGTTCAACCGCGAGGTCGGCAAGCGCTTCGGCGGACTGACTGACACCGAAGTCGACTTCGGCCGCCCCGATATCATGCTCCACTGCGACCTCACGACCGACGAGGTCGAGGTCCAGGTCAACTCCGCGTTCGTCTACGGCCGCTACCGGAAGCTGAAGCGAGATATCCCACAGACGAAGTGGCCCTGCCGGGACTGCAACGGCACCGGGCGCCAGCGCGACGAACTCTGTGATGGTTGTGACGGCACGGGCTATCGCTACGACGAAAGCGTCGAGCAACTGACCGCGCCGGTCGTCGAGGAGGCGATGGACGGCGCCAGCGGCACTTTCCACGGCGCTGGCCGCGAGGACGTCGACGCGCTGATGCTCGGCTCCGGTCGCCCCTTCGTCATCGAAATCGAGGACCCTCACGTCCGCGACGTCGACACCGACCAACTCCAGGCGGACATCAACGACTTCGCCGACGGGAAAGCGGAAGTCGAGGGACTCCGCCTGGCGACCCACGAGATGGTCGAACGGGTCAAGGAACACGACGCCAGCAAAACGTATCGGATGGACGTCGCACTCGACGACCCCGTCGACCAGGAGACGTTCGAGGCCGCACTCGCGGAACTCGACGGGGCGACCATCTACCAGGACACGCCCCAGCGTGTCGACCACCGGCGCGCGAGCAAGACACGCACGCGAGCGGTCTACGGCATCGACGGAACCGTCGACGGTGACACCGCTGAACTCGAAGTCCACGGCGAGGGCGGGCTCTACGTGAAAGAACTGGTCAGCAGCGACGAGGGCCGGACCGAACCAAGCCTCGCCGGCCTCCTTGGCGTCGGTGCCGAAGTCACCGCACTGGACGTGCTGGATGTCGAAGGTGAGGACGAACCCTTCGCCGACGAGGAGTTCTTTCGTGATACCGGCGAGCAACCTTTAGACGACGACGTGAACTGAACTGCGGTGTCACAGGGTCGGCGAAACCCACTTGGCGTGGTAGCACATACCATGACCTGGTGACCTCCGATGTGCCACTTCCGCGAACCCGAGTCCGCCCACTGGGACAAACTGGCCGAAGACGACGCGGACGATGAGCCAGCCGAGGAACTGGACCTGCCAGAGATAGACAAACCGGAAATCGAGACCTCGGAGTTCGAAGAGCCAGAAATTGCTGACGACTGACAGCCGTCAGACAACCAAGCACAATCGTTTTTTGCCGGGGCACGAACCGGATAGCTATGCAACTCGGCGTCGACGAGGCGGGGAAGGGACCCGTATTGGGGTCGATGTTCGCCGCGGCGGTGCGTGCCGACCCCGAGCGCCTGCCCAACGACGTCGGCGACTCCAAGGACATCCCGCCAGCACGCCGCGAGGAACTGTCCCTGGACATCCACGAGGTGGCCGATACGGTTGCCGTCGCCGAGATTCCCGTCGAGCGCATCGACGCCCCCGAAACCGACATGAACGCTCTGACCGTCGCCGCGCACGTCGAGGCACTCGCCGGGGTCGCCAGCGATGGTGACGAGGCGTACGTCGACGCTGGTGATACCAACGCCGTCCGGTTCGAGCAGAACGTCGGCGACGGCGTCGCCGCGGATGTGGACCTGCGTGCCGAACACGGTGCAGACGAAACCTATTCCATCGTCGGTGCGGCTTCCATCGTCGCCAAGGTAACCCGCGACGCCCACGTCGCCCGTCTCAGTGCCGAGTACGGCGACGTGGGGAGTGGCTATCCGAGCGACCCGGCGACCCGGGATTTCCTCCGGGAGTTCGTCGCCGACAACGACTGCCTGCCGGCGTGTGCGCGCACGTCCTGGCAGACCAGCCAAGACGTGCTGGCGGCCGCAAACCAGGCTTCGCTCTCCGATTTCTGAGTGTACTGACTCTCTCGTCGCTGCGTGGCTAGCCGCTGCGCTGTCGAGACGACAAGATATTTATCGCTGGGAAGTTACTCAGAACGTGAGTAACCAATGACGATACTCGTCACAGGCGGCGACGGCTACATCGGCTGGCCGACCGCCCTGCGCATCGCCGACCGGACCGACGAACGAGTGCTCGCCGTCGACAACTTCGCCCGCCGTGAGTGGGTCGAAGAGGTCGGCTCAGTGAGCGCGATTCCCGTCGCCAGCATCGAGGAGCGTATCGACGCGGCCGAGGAGACGCTCGGAATTCGGAACCTCTCCTTTGCCGAGGGTGACCTCACCGAGAAGTCCTTCGTCGACGAACTCCTGACGGTCCACGAACCGTCGGTCATCGTCCACACCGCGGCCCAGCCCTCCGCGCCGTACTCCCAGATCAACGGCGAGCGGGCCAACTACACCCAGCACAACAACCTCCAGGCTACCCGGAACCTGCTGTGGGGCCTCGACGACCACGACCTCACCGACACCCACTTCATCGAGACGACGACGACCGGCGTCTACGGCGCCCCCGAGTTCCCCATTCCCGAAGGCGGCGCAGTCATGGAAAACGACGGCGAGCGCGACGAGGTGCCCTTCCCCAACATGGGCGGGAGCTGGTATCACGCCACGAAGGGCTTCGACGCCCAGAACATGCGTCTGGCCAACACCCAGTTCGGCATCCCGATTTCGGATGTGCGAACGGCAATCACCTACGGCACCGAGACTGAGGAAACCCGACAGGATGACCGGCTGAAGACTCGCTTCGACTTCGATTACTACTTCGGGACGGTCGCTCACCGCTTCTGCGCCCAGGCCGTCGCGGGCTACCCGGTCACCGTCTACGGAAAGGGCGAGCAGCGTAAACCCTTCATCTCGCTGGAAGATGCTGTCGAGGGGCTGGCCCAGATTGCACTCACCGACGCCGACGAGCGTCCGGACGACCTCACGGTGTACAATCAGGTCACTCGCGCCATCAGCATCGTCGAAGTCGCCGAGACGATTGCCGACGCTGGTGACGCCTACGACCTCGACGTGGCTGTCGAGCACTTCGAGAACCCCCGCGACGAGGACGAGACCCACAAGATGGAAATCGAGAACGACCGCTACGAGGAGGTCATCGGTGGGCAGGCACAATCCTTCGAGGCGGCGATGGACGACGTCCTCGCGTCGCTGACCCGCTACGCGGACGTCATCGAGGCCCACGAGGACCGCTTCCTCCCGGGTGTACTGGAGTAATACAGTGTTAAGTGAGTCGTTCTCGTACAATCGACGTATGCGAACACTTGACGATGCCTCGGTTTCGGCGCTGGACGTCGAGGCTATCGTTGACGTTCTCGCGGAGTCGTCAGTAGCCGTTGCTATTCTGTACGGCTCCTACGCTCGAGGCGAAGAGACCTCGTCGAGTGACGTTGATATTGCAGTCGAGTTCGACGAGTCGTTGTCCTCAGCCGAGCGGACGCGCACACGACTCGCGCTCATCGAGCGACTCACTACCGTACTCGGAACGGATGCCGTCGATGCTGTTCCGTTCTCACAGGCATCTGGTGACCTGAAACGAGAGATACTCGAAGACGGTATCTGCCTCTATGGTTCTGTCGAGGACATTCCATCCTCGCACTCGATGAAGGGCACGAGCCACGACGAGCGGCTTGCCGACTTCGACGAACTACTCGCAGAACTCGAACAGGTCGTCTAATATGGACGAGCGGACCGAGAAACGGATTTCAGGGATGTTTCACTTGCGCACTTATAATAGATGATGGAGAAACCAATATGAACGTCCTCGTCACCGGTGCGTGTGGCTACATCGGGAGCGAACTCGTCGCACAGTTGCGCGAGCGCGAGGACGTCGACCGTATCGTCGCTCTCGACAACCTGTCGTCGGGATCGCCCCGTGTGTTCTTCGGGCAACTCGACGGCTCTATCGAGTTCCACCGCGGCGACGTTCGCGAGTACGGCGACGTCGAGAGCGTGATGCGGGAGGTCGACACCGTGGTCCACCTCGCCGCGATTACCGGCGCAGCGAGCACGCACGACCGTCGCGAGGAGACCTTCGAAATCAACCTCGACGGGACCGAGAACGTCCTGAAGGCCGCAAGCAAACTAGATGTCGAGAACGTCGTCTTCGCCTCCTCGTGTAACGTCTACGGGCGGGCGACGAGCACCGATATCGACGAGACGGTCGACCCCGACCCCATCAATCCCTACGCGGAGACGAAACTCCAGGCCGAGTCGCTGCTCGCTGACTATTGCTCGGACGGCGATATGACCGGAACGGCACTCCGGATGAGTACAAACTACGGCTACTCGCCGGGTGTCCGCTTCAATCTCGTCGTCAACTACTTCGTGTTCCGGGCGCTGACAGGGCGGTCGCTGACCGTCTACGGCGACGGTTCGAACTGGCGGCCGTTCATTCACGTCGAAGACGCTGCACGCGCCTACGCCGACGCCGCCTGCAATCCCGACGAGTGGCCCCAGACCGTCTACAACGTCGGGGACACCGACGAGAACTACCGCGTCGCAGATGTGGCAGCTATCGTCCGCGAGGAGGTCGGCGACGTGGACATCACGTACCTCGAAGACGAACACCCCGGGCCGTCGTATCACGTCAACTTCGACCGCCTGGGCGAGACGAACTTCGAGCCGGCGTGGACGCTCCGCGAGGGCGTGCGCGACCTGGCACAGCGGTTCAGAAGCGAAATCCATGACTGACACACAAGCTACATCGTCGCCCCATGTCGCCGTCACTGGCGCAGCGGGCTATATCGGCAGCCGCGTCGTCGCAGAACTGCAGGAGACCCATCCAGACTGGGAGGTGACCGCGCTCGACAACTTCTATCTCGGTGACGTTCGCGCCATCGGGGATGTCGAGGTTCAGCACGTCGACATCCGGAACCGCGACCGACTGGAGGACGCCCTCTCCGGTGCCGACGTGGTGTTGCATCTTGCGGCTATCTCCGGGGTCGACGACTGCGAGGAGCAGGCCGACCTGGCCTACGAGGTCAACGTGCAGGGGACCGACAACGTCGCCTGGTTCTGCCGGAAGACCGAGACGGCGATGGCGTTCCCGTTCTCGATGGCCGTGCTGGGTGACCCTCAGTCGTTCCCGATTACCGCTGACCAGCCGCGCGACCCGATGAACTGGTATGGCCGAACGAAGTACCTCAGCGAGCGCAGCATCGAGACCTACGCCGATGGCTCGTTCCCGGCCCACCAGTTCATGATTTCGAACCTCTACGGGCACCACACCATCGACGGGCAGCACATCTCGAAGGGGACGGTCATCAACTTCTTCGTCGACCGGGCGCTCGCTGGGGAGACGCTCACCGTGTACGAACCCGGCACCCAATCCCGGAACTTCGTCCACGTCGTCGACGTGGCCCGGGCGTTCGTCCGGAGCACGGAACGCCTCGTCGAGCAGGTCGAAGCCGGCGAGACCGGTGTCGAAAAGTACGAGATTGCGACCGACGAGGACCCGAGTGTCGAGGCGATGGCCGAACTCGTCGCCGACGTCGCTGCCGAACAGCAGGCCCAGCGACCACCGGTTGAAATCGTCGAGAACCCGCGGGGCAACGAGACGCTGGTCAGTGACTTCGACGTCGACTGGTCGCGCGCCCGCGAGCGACTGGGCTGGGAACCGACCCGGTCTGTCGAGGGGACCGTTACCGACTTACTCGCCGAGTGACGCGCGAGTTCTCTGTTATCGAGTGAGAGACCAGAGCCGGTGGGGCGCTATTCGGTCTCTTTGAGGTGTTTTTGTGCCGCGTAAAAGCCCGCTGCATAGATACCAAAGGAGAAGATACCAATCGAAAAGATACCGATAGCGAAGATGCCAACGGAGAAAATCCCCGCAGAGAACACGCCCACGGAGAAGATGCCGGCAGAGAGGATGCCGACAGTAAAGTTTCCGGCAGCGAGGTAGCCGACGGCAGACTCCCCTGCCGCGAGTACGTCGAAACCTGCCACTGTCTCGATTCCAGCCGCGACCAGGACGACGGCCACGCCAAGAAGCGCAAGCACGACGATGCCGGTGATGTCTTCCAAGTCTTGGTCCATGTGTAAATGTTCTTCAGGTGACTTTTTAACAATCCCCAGTCTTCCCGAGACGTGAGAACGGGTGTCTTTCCTCTGGCACCGCTCTGCTATTTACGCACTCAAAAGCGCTACAAACCGCGTGGTCGGCTACTCTTCTTCTTCCAGCAGGAGGTTCCGGAGCACGTCACCGTAGGCGGGCCGGGTGACGAGCACACCGATGAGGACACCGACGATGGTGACGATGGCAAAGCCCTGGAGTTCCCCCAGCGAGAGGACCGCGAGCGGACTCATCGCGATGATGGTCGTCGCCGCGGCCGCGCCGATGACCCAGAAGGCCTTGCGGAAGCGACTCTCGAACACCCGCCCGGTCGCCACCGTTCCGCGTTGTAATATCTCGTCGGCGATGATGACGAGGTCGTCCACCCCCGTCCCAATCACGGCGATGAGTCCAGCGATGTGTGAGAGATTCAGGGCTAACCCGACCGCCGAGGCAAAGCCAAGCAGGATGAACACCTCAGCGCCGGCGGTCAGCAACATCGGGACTGCGACGCGTGCCTCGCGGTAGCGGTAGAAGATGACGCCGCTGACGACCAGCCAGGCGACGAGGCCCGTGACGAGCGCGAGTGGCTTGAATTCCTGTGCCAGACTCGGCGCCAGGTACATCTCGGACTGGATGTCCAGTTCCGTCGGTAGTGCCCCGGATTCGAGGTTGAGTTTGATCTCCTGTGCATCCGAGAGGTTGTTTGTCGTGATACGGAACGAGGGGTTGTTGATGAACGCATCTTCGTCTTTGAGCGTCGTCGCCAGGTCCTGTGTCATCGTCGCTGCGGACCTGCGCTCGCCGTCGACGACGGTGTAAAGACAATATCCCGGGTTCTCGGGCTCTTGTTGCCATCGGCATCGCCCGACTCCCTCGTTGGTGAACCCCTTGTCTATCAACACCTGCCGGTAGGTCTCGGCCGTCGAATCGGTCAGCGTGATACCGACATACGGGCGGCCGCCGTCGGGACTGCGGACCGGTGTGATGCGAGTGATACCGTCCTGCCTGACGACCGTCTCGTTTCTGTACTCGGTGCCGTTCTCGGTCTGGACCGGGTAGCCAGCGACGATCTCGACCCGACCCGGCTCACCGATGAGTTCTTTCACTTCCGACCGGGTGGCACCGGGGACCTCGATGACGAGGAAATCTTCGCCGGTCGCGGCCTGAACGGTCGACGCGTCGCCGCCGGTCAGTCCTCCTTTATTGATTCGTTTGTCGAGGACGTTCTCCGCGGTCTCGAAGGTCGCACTCGTCACGCCGTCACGAATCTGGTCTGTCGAGACGTCGAGTCCGGCTTCGCCGAGTGCGGCCGCAAACTCCTCCTTCGTGACGTTCGCGTCGAACACTTCGACGGTGTTCGACTCTGGGCGGACGTTCACGTCGATGGCGTCGACACCGAGTTCGCCGGAGACGGTCTGGCGAATCGCACGCACGTCAGTGTCTTGGTTTGCGACACCGGCGTTCTCTGCGGTCAGACCGACCAGCTGTGTGCGGAGGCGCGTCCCACCGGAGAGTTCGAGGCCGTACTGCAGATTCGTTATCCCGCCATCGGCCGAGAGTTGCGTCTCGTTTGCATCGACTTGGGTCACGTTGTCCGTCCCACCGGCGGTGCCCGTGGGCGCAAACAGGGAGATGCCACTCAACACGAGGAGCACGACCAGCGCGACGATGCGCCAGTTTTCACGAATCCCCATCACCAGTCACCTCCCATCATTTCGCGACCCCCTCGTACTTGTAGTAGCGAAGCAAGCTCATGTTCAACATGTAGGTGTTCATCAGGTCGGCGGTCAGTCCGAAGACCAGAATCAATCCGATTTCGGGAAGCAGCGGAATCTCGAAGAAGGTCGCCACGATAGTCATCACGACCATCGCGGCGATAGACGTGAGTGTCATCGTTATCCCGGTCCGCATCGCCCGGTAGGCACTCTCGTAAAAGCCGCCCCGACGCCGGAGGATGTGGTTGTTCAACAGGATGTCGGAGTCCACCGAGTAACCGACGAGCATCAGCAGTGCAGCCACAGCCCCGAGCGTCAGCGGGATGTCGAGAACGTTCATCAGCGCGAGCGGAATCACGATGTCCGAGAACGCGGAGACGACGACGGCAATCGAGGGAATGAACGTCCGGAAGAGCACGAACACGAGTGTGCTCATCCCGACGAAGGCGACGACCAGCCCGAGCAGCGCTTGCTGCTGGGAGTTGGTCCCGAAGGTCGCCGACCGCTGTTGGACCTGCTCTATCTCGTATCCTGCCTCCTCGGCGGCCGTCTCGATGGTCGTGGTGTCTTCTGCCTGGGTGGTGAGAATAAACGTGCCACCGCCGGCAGTCGATTGGATAGAGTCGTACTCCGTCTCGCCGAGCGTCTCTCTGACCTCAGAGAGCCCATCGTCCGCAGTAAAACGAACCTCGGTGCCGCCGGTGAAGGCGATTCCGAGGTCGACCGGCACGCCAAACATAACGTACCAGACGGCGATAACGAGCAGCGCAACGCCGAGTATCGCCAGGGGGACCAGCGCAAGCTGGCGATTCGAGTACTGCTCGTAATCGATGTCCGATACCTCGAAGTCCATGCGCGGTGGTGTGAGAGCGGCCGGAATAAGCCTTCCCTTTGACGGTTGGCAGGGAGGCGGCTCGCAAGCGGTGTTTGCCGCCGTTCGTCGGACTCAGCCCTGGTCACGGACCCACTGAGCAACCTGGCGGCTAAACCTATCGTATACTGTCAGTTCTGTCTGCAACATTTCGTAGACCTCCCCGTAGTCGACTCTGCCGTACTCGTGAGCTAGAACGTTGCGAAAGCCGACAGCAGCAACCAGTGTCTGCATTGTCTCTTCGTCGATTACATCCTGCTCCTGAAGTACACGAACCGCTCCTTTCGACCCGCCGCCGTCATAATTGAACTCCCGTGTCGCGATGTGTTGAGCGAGGTCAGTGCAAGCCTGAATCGCGTTCTCGAACATCCGCTCGACAGCCCGTTGCTCGGTCGTGTCGTTCAGGAATTCTTCGCGGGCAAGCGACCGCTGCTTGGCTGTTACTCGCTGTAGTACTGTTCGATTTGCTCGAGCTTTGTCGCAACGACCCGGCTGTCAACCATGTAGTCCGTCCTCTGCGATGCGGTCGATGACATCACGCTGTCGCCGACGAATGTCGTCTCGTCGCTCTTCGAACTCCGTTTCGATACTGGTTTTGTACTCGTGGAACGCCTGCTCGTCACCACAGAGGAACTCGTCGGTGACGGCATCGTGGGCAACATCGAGTGGCAACGCTTCGATGTCGGAGATGTCGACAAACGGTGCGTCTGCCTGCTGAAGGTCGCCCGCGAGGAAACACCGTTTCCGAAACCGCTCGTGTGACGAGAGAGCTTCGCAGAATTTGACTGCGATGTCCAGATCAGACGACGACCGCACCCTGTCCGTCGTCTGTGACCCGAACATCACTGCAAATTCGATGTCCGGGTCGCGGCAAAGTGACTCCTCTATGGCAGCGAACGCCAGTGAGTCACCATCTCTCGCGTCCATATCCGAACAAACGCCACATCGTTACAAAAGAATTCTGCTGCCTGGAATCACTCAGTCCGGCAAGTATCGGACGCTGACGACGCCGTCTGCGGCCCGGATTTCGACGCGGGCCACCCCGAGTGTCGCCGCCTGCGTCAGCGTCGTCTCGTCGTCCAGTACGTCGGCGACGGCTTGGTCCGTTTGTGCTTCCGGCACGGTGATGACGTGCAGTTCTCCCTCGCCGGCCCGTTCTTGTCTGGTTATCTCGCCGACTGGCTGCTCGCTCGCGATTTCGCGGGCTTGCTTGGTCGGCGGTTCGGAACTCTCCTCTACCGGAATCGCTCGCTGTGAGACGACTTCCTCGACAGTCCAGGTCACCTCCATCGGCGGCTCCGGTGCGACCGTCGCTTCCAGAATCTCTCCCTCGCTCACGTCGGGGTTCGTCGAGAGCGTGAGGACCTGCCCGTCGGCGACGTCGCGGAGGACCGCCGAGGACGTGTCGGCGCTGGTCACGAGAAAGGTTCCCTGTTTCGGGCCGTCAGTCATAGCCCGTGGTACGCCGGGTCCGGGTTTGTGGGTTTCGGCTGGCGGTGTCCGCTGACGGGTCTGCTATCGATAGCGGCGATGGAGCAGATAGCCGACACCGAGCGCGAGCAGTGGTGGGACTGCGCCGGCGACGGCCGGCAGGTCGTAGAGCAGTTCCACGACGGGTGCGAGCGCGCCGCTGGGGTCGTCCCGGAGTTCCGGTGGCGCACTGATGACAAGCGTGAGATACAGCGAGAACGCAAAGAGGTAGCCACCTGCCGCGAGCGCGCGGTCGTAGGCCAGCGTCGACTCCGTGCGGCGGTGTCGACGGGCGACGAAGACGACTGGCCCGACGAGGGGGACGACCACCAGTGCGCCGACTACGACGACAAAGGAGCGCGCGAAGGTGAACGTCCCGCCGCCGGCACCGAGCGTACTGGCAATCGTCGTGATAGACGCGAAGACGAACACGAGCGCGACCAGTCCCGCCAGCAGGCCGCCGATGACGACGTAACTGCGCAGGAGGCGTGACTCGCTGTGCCGGTAAGCGTAGGGGAACGTCCCGAAGATGCCGCCGTACTCGTCGCTGTCCTCGGTCCCGTCCGTGGCTGCTGTCTCCGTCGGGCTGGCACCTGCCTCGCCGTCGCTCATTGTTCGACGGTTAGTCGGCGAGAGGAAAAGCGGCGCGGTCCGGCCCTGGACAGTCTGACGACCGGTAGTGCCTGCTCCGGGAGTCGTGACACCTATTGCGGCCGGTGGCGAGCACCCATCCATGCACGTAGATATCGGAAACGCGCTCGCGTCGGTAACCGACCCCGGCGTCGGCGCGGACGCCCTCGACGCACTCGACGACCGGGTCGCCAGCGCTCACGACCGCATCGCCAGCGGCATGGCCGACGACGACTTCGGCTACGCTTCGCTGAACCTCCCCGAGCGGACCGACGCCGCTGCCATCGAATCGGCGGTCGAACCACTCGCTGACAGCGATGCCGTTCTCACCGTCGGCATCGGCGGCAGCGCACTCGGCGCGGCGACGGTTTCGACCGCACTCGGCCCCAGCGACACCACCCACCGCGTGCTGGACAACGTCGACCCCGAGGCAGTCACCGAAGTCATCGACGACCTCCCGCTCGAATCGACGGCGGTCAACGTCGTCTCTCGTTCGGGCACGACGGCGGAGACGCTCTCGAATTTCCTCGTGGTTCGGGACGGGATGGACCAGGCTGGCGTCGACTGGACCGACCGGACCGTCGTGACGACCGGCGAGTCGGGACCGCTCCGCGCACTCGCCGAGGAACACGACCTGCCCGCGCTGGAGGTGCCCGACGGCGTTCCGGGCCGCTTTTCGGCGCTGTCTGCGGTCGGACTGGTCCCGGCGGCGATTCAGGGCCACGACATCGAGGCGGTGCTGGCCGGTGGGCAGGCGGCGATGGACTCACTCTCCGATTCGCTGTACGACTGTCCCGCGTACGCCTACGGCGCGCTCGCGTACGCACTCGACCAGCGGGGGGCGTCGGTCAACGCCGTGATGCCCTACGCCGAGCGACTCGAACCCTTCGCGGAGTGGTTCGCACAGCTGTGGGCCGAGAGCCTCGGCAAGGATGGTCTCGGACAGACCCCAGCCCGCGCGCTCGGTGCGACCGACCAACACTCTCAGTTACAACTCTACCGCGCCGGCCCGCGTGACAAGATGGTCACGCTCGTCCGCGCGAGCGAACGCACCGACCGTGAGATTCCCGAAACAGACGTCGACGACCTCGCCTACCTCGGCGGTACGGGCCTTGGCGAGTTGCTCGACGCGGAGTTCGAGGCGACGGAAGCCAGCCTGGCCGCGGCCGGCCGACCCAACGTTCGCATCGAACTCGACCGACTCGACGCCCACGGCATCGGCGAACTGCTCTACGCGATGGAGGCCGCCTGCATCCTCGCGGGCGAACTCTACGGCGTCGAGACGTTCACCCAGCCCGCCGTCGAGTGGGGGAAAAACGCCGCGCGCGGACTGCTCGGGGCCGACGGGGAGTTCCCGGAGGCCGACGCCGTCGCCGAGAAAGAACGCCTCGTCGTCGAGTAATCCCGCCGCCGTGACGTGCCGAACGGTGTGACTTTAGTTTCTGCCGCCACTATCCTTGGCAATGGCAGATGACTCCGCTGGCCTCGAGCGCGGTCCGGCGCGACCGGCCGACCCCCTCCGACCGATTGCGCCGACTATCGGGACGGTCGCGGCGGGGCTGACGCTCGCCGTCCTGTTCGTTCCTGGAACCGGGACCGATACGACGGTCCAGTCGCTTCCGCTGGCGACGCTGGGTCGGGTGGCCGCTGTCGGTGCCCTGCTCGCGTTCGTGCTCGCGCGCCGTGTCGACATCCCAGAACGGGCGGTCGGCGCGCTCGTCGTCGCCGCAGGACTGGTCGTCGCCAGTGCCGACTTGCTCACGCTCTTTGGCGAACTGAACGTCTGGCGACAACCGGCGGGACTCCCGCTGGCCACCGCCGGTGCGATATCCGTCGTCGGGATGGGTGCAGCGATGGCACTGTCGCTCCCGGACCGCCGGGTGTTCTCGGTCACGAAGGCGATTTCGCTGATGACGGCCGTCGGCGGCCTGGGATTTTTCGTCAGCATCGTCGGCGGGAACATCCTCGTCGTCCCCTTCCTCATCGCGCTCGATACGACGGCGACGAGCGTGACCTACCCGCTGTTGACCGTCGCCGTCGCCCTCGCAACCTTTGTCTTCGTCGCCGCCACGCTACGGTGGCTCGGTGCGGACCGCTCGTGGATTGACCTCTCCGTGCCGTCGCTTCGCGGCCTCGGGCTGGTCGTCGCTGGCCTCCTCGTGCTCATCCTGGCGCTGAACGTCCTGACGGCGCTCATCTCGGAACTGGGGCTTCCCGCCGTCGAGAGCGGCGTCGAACAGCAGGCCCGCCAGTCCGACAACCCCGAGTTCCTGCTCGTACTCGCTCCGCTTTCGTTTCTCGCGATTGCACCCAGCGAGGAACTGCTCTATCGGGGACTCGTCCAGAAGTACCTCTATGACACTCTCGGCAAAGTCGGTGCTGTCGTCGCCGCCAGCGCCATCTTCGCGGCGATTCACTTCGGCCAGTACGCCAGTCCGGACCCGCTCCAGATGCTCGTCTCGCTGTCTGTGGTCTTCGTTCTCTCGCTGGTGCTTGGCTACTCCTACGCTCGGTCGGAGAACCTCGTGGTCCCTATCCTCATCCACGGCACCTACAACGCCCTGACCTTCCTCGCGATGTACGCCCGCGTCACCGGCATGGTCCCGACCGGGTGACGGCCGACCCGTTTCTGGGGCGGCTACCGCCGTCCGACGGTTGTCTGACGTGTTTTTATGTGTGCATGCGTCGCAATCTCACGGTATGGCAACCCGGTTTACGGTCGTCTGTGACGACGACCTGGCCCGTGACGTGGAGACGCTGGCACGGGAGTTCGACCTCACCGAGGAGGAGGTGCTCCGCCAGCTCATCGACCTCGGGTTGGCCGAAGTCGACGAGCAAGCTCCGGTCTAGGCGGGGTTCTTTCGGGAGAGTTCGCTTCCGCAGATGGGACAGCGGTCGTGGCTCTCCTCGAACTCGCGGCCACAGCCCTGGCACTGGAAAATCCACTCGCGCTGTTCGGTGATGCCGTCCTGGTTGATGACTTCGACCGGCACCTCCAGTTTTTCGGCGACGTTTTGCATCGCGTAGTCGTCGGTCACCAGCCGACCGTCGAGTTCGAACGCGGCGGCGACAAGCCGGATGTCCGTCCGGGAGAGCTCGTCGAAATCACCCGTCTCGCGGGCGGCCCGTTCGATGCGCTCGACGGTTTCCTCGTCGGGGATGTGGAGGTACATCCCCGACCCCTCCATGGCGTCGAAGCGGTAGGCACTCTCGTCTTCCAGTTCCTCTCGAACGAGCGGAATCGTCGCGATGCGCTCGTCGGTGTGATACTCGTTGATAAAAGCTGAGGAGTCGAGAATATACATCCGAAGTTAGCGTTCGATAATCATGTGGTCTTTCACAGCCTGCACTCGTCCGACGGGGACGAGCAGGCGGCCGGCCTGGTCTGTGTTGAAGTCCGTCTGGACGCCCCGGTCGTCGTTCGGCGTGATGACGAGGTTGTCCAGCCGCCCCGAGTCGAGGTCCATCGTGATATTGTACAGCATGCCGAGTTCCGCTCCGTCAGTGCCCATCACGGCCTTGCCGGAGAGGTTCTCCGCGAGTATCTCTGCCATGCCTCGTTCTTCTGAGTGGGGCAACATAAACGCCACGGGCTGTCTGACGCGGCTAACCCCAGCGACTAACTGCGCTCCGCTCCTCCTGTGGGTATGCACCGTCGCAGACTCCTCCAGTCGCTCGCGGTTGGCCTCACTACTGCTGTCGCCGGCTGTGGTGAGAGTGCCGACGCGACGCCGGCAGAGACGACGCCGGGGCCGGACACGCCAGCCGAATCCTCGACACCAGCGTCCACTGCCACACCGGCTGCAACGCCGACCGAGACGCCGACTGCGACGCCGGAACCGACTCCCGAGCCAACACCGACGCCGATCCCCGCCGCACAGACTGTCGAAGTCGGTGCAGACGGAAGACTCTCGTTTGCACCGGATTCGTTTACCATTCGCGCTGGGGACACCGTCGAGTGGGTCTGGGACAGCAGCAACCACAACGTGACGCCGGAGGCGATGCCGTCCGACGCCGACTGGACCGGCTCGCCCGGTTCGCCCGACCGACTCTTCGACGAGGGGTACACGTACCGCTATACGTTCGAGGTGGCGGGCGAGTACACCTACTACTGCAATCCACACCGTGGGGCAGGGATGACAGGGTCGTTTACCGTCACCGAGTGACAGCGGTTGACGGGGGCGTTTGCGCGTCGCCCGAAAGACGATGTACTTAACTGCCGAGGGAGGCTGGGTTCAACCAAGCATTTTAGGGTGAGACGGGATGTCTGAAGAGAAACAAACCGACACGACAGAGGCGGCGACGTTGCGCACCCCCATCGTCGCCGTCCTCGGTCACGTCGATCACGGCAAGACCAGCCTCCTCGACCAGATTCGCGGCTCCGCAGTCAGCGAGGGTGAGGCTGGCGCGATTACCCAGCACATCGGCTCGACGGCCGTCCCACTCTCGGTTATCTCGGACGTTGCTGGGGACCTCGTCGACCCCGACGACTTCGACCTCCCCGGCCTGCTCTTTATCGACACGCCGGGCCACCACTCGTTTTCGACGCTCCGCTCGCGCGGGGGTGCGCTCGCGGACATCGCCGTCCTTGTCGTCGACGTCAACGACGGTTTCCAGCCACAGACCCACGAGGCAATCGACATTCTCAAGCGCACGGCGACGCCCTTCATCGTCGCTGCGAACAAAATCGACACGACGCCGGGGTGGAACCCCGAGAAGGACCGTCCCTCGAAAGTCGCTATCGAGGCCCAATCGGACCGCGTCGAGACGGACCTAAACGAGAACCTCTACGAGATTATCGGCCAGCTCTCGGATTCGGGCTTCTCGGCGGACATGTACTGGCGCGTCCAGAACTTCCAGAGCAACATCGGCGTCGTTCCCGTCTCCGCCGAAACTGGCGAGGGCATTCCGGACCTGCTGACGGTGCTGATGGGCCTGTCCCAGCGCTACATGAAAGAGGAGATGGCCGTCGACGTCGACGGCCCCGGCGCGGGCACAGTCCTGGAGGTCAAGGACACGCAGGGCTTCGGGACGACACTCGACGCCGTCATCTACGACGGGACGATTCGCGAGGACGACCAGATTGTCGTCGGTGGCCTGACCAGACCAATCGTCACCGAGGTCCGTGCCCTCTTGGAGCCGAAACCGCTCTCGGAGATTCGGACCGACGAGGAGTTCGAGAGCGTCCCCGAAGTCACCGCGGCCGACGGTGTGAAAATCGCAGCGCCGGACCTAGACGACGCGATGGCCGGCGCACCGATTCGTGTGGTTCGTGACCGCGACGTAGACGAAGTTATCGCCGAAGTCGAACAGGAACTGGCCGAAATCGAGGTTACGACCGAGGAGGAAGGCCTCGTCGTCAAGGCCGATACGCTCGGAAGTCTCGAAGCGCTCGCCAGCACCCTCGCGGAGGCAGAAATTCCAATCATGCGCGCGGAGGTCGGCGACGTCGCACCGCGGGACATCCGCGTCGCCGAGACGGCAAACGAGTCGACCCACCGCGCGATTCTCGCCTTCAACGTCGACGTGCTCAGCGATGCGCGAAACCTGGCCGAGCAAGAAGAGGTCAAACTGTTCGAAAACGACGTCATCTACCGGCTCATCGAGGAGTACGAGGAACACGTCGAATCCATCGAACAGGCCCAACAAGAGCAGGTCCTAGAAAACATCACCAGACCCGCCCGCTTCGAGATTCTCGACGACCACACCTTCCGCCAATCCGACCCCGCCGTCGTCGGCGTCGAAATCCGCGGCGGCCTCCTCCGGCGCAATTCACGCATCGTCAAATTCGACGGCTCCGAACCCGAACGCGTCGGGATGCTCAAGACGGTGCAAGACGAGGGCGAAGACGTCGACGAGGCACGCACCGGCGAGCGCGTCGCCGTCTCCATCGACGGCCCGACCGTCGGCCGCCAAATCGAGGAGGGCGACGAACTGTGGGTGGAGATTCCCGAGAAACACGCAAAGATTCTCGAACAGGAACTCACCGAGGATATCACCGCCGACGAGCGGGAAGTCCTCTCGATGTACCTCGACAAACACCGCGAACGGGACCCCTTCTGGGGCAAATAACCCGACCACAGCCGCCGTCTTTTCGAACGAGCCGAGCCACTTTGGGGAGCCGCGGCACTCCGTCGACACCACGAGTAATAATATTTAATTAGGTCGCGACGCAACGGCCTGATACGATGCTTCCCGGCGACTCAGTGACGAGACACGACCTGTTGCTGGCAGCGATAGCACTGCCACTCGTGGTCGCTGGGATGGCTGGCGCGCTCTTGCCAGTTGGAATGTCAGTCGCGCTCGGTGCCGGGAGCGTACCGGCGACGGGGACGATGGGCTATGCGTTGTTCTATCGTCCGCCGGGGAGACACGAAACTGCGTGAGAATTTACTGGGCTGTCGGGGAGGGGTCGTCGGGCATCGCCTGTTTCATCTGGAGCGCCGCGCTCGCGGCGAGTCCCATCGCGAGGTCCTCGCGTTCGGGCTCCTCGATAGTGATGTCTTCTTCGGGTGCGTAGTCGGCGGAGACGACCGAGCCGACCGGGGGCTGGACGGCGACGGTCGCTCGCGGGCCGTTGTTGCCCTCTGTAATCTCCGAGCCGACGACGAACTCGCTGGGGAGCAGTTCGCGGGTCCGGGCGGCGACACTGGAGAGGTCCTGTCGGAGCGCCTTCCGCTGGTCTGCAGTGAGTTCGACGGCCGGTTCGTCGCCGAACGGCGTGTTTCCATACATGCGGAGTGACTCATCGATACGGGTGGCGGACTTAAAAACTCGCCGGCTCTCACGATATTGCCCGGTGGGATGAACGGCCGGCACACTGTGAGCTGACTGCGTCTGTCACCGACACTTACAATGCCGGCTTACTACCATTTCCAGTATCACATGCAGATAATCGATTCAGAGGGACGCCTCCTCGGATACGTCAACGTTGTCGATGCTCTGGTTCTTCTGTTTGTTTTGGCGGTTCTGGTAGCTGGAGTTGCGCTCGTTACTGGCGCGGGCGACCAGTTGAACCAGGTAGAACCCTCGTCGGAGAAGGTGACGGTACAGGTTGTGACAACTGTCTCTGAGCCAGTCTCTGGACACGTAAATGAGGGTGGATCAGTACAATGTTGGTCAACGGACGGTCGCCGAAATTGATTCGGTAGCTGTGTATCCCGTCGCTGAGTCGTCTAAACAGCGACTTGTGACGACGCTTACGCTCAGGACATCGGTCATAGATGGTCAACGACAGTTCCTCGAAAATCCGGTTCGAATTGGTTCTACTATTCCGTTTGAGAATTCTTCCTACCAATTCAATGGGACCATCGTGAGCCAAACTAACTCACGGTACGGTACTCCGGTCGATGCGACCCTCCAGGTTGAGTGGGAAGATGTTCGGCCAGCGCTGGCCGACGCCGTCACCGCCGGAATGGCCGAACAGCACCGTGGGGCAGACGCCACCATTACCGACGTGACGCGCGAACCTGCGACCGAAATTCTCCGAACCGAGAGTGGGAACATCTACGCCCGTGACCACCCTGTCAACGAGGACGTGACACTCACTGTCTCTGTCGGGGCACGACAGACCAATGACGGTACCCTCTGGTTTCACGGTCGACCAGTCCAGACCGGCGATACCGTTGTCCTCGATTTCGGGTCGGTGACTGTCGACGGGACGGTCACCGACACGGCCGTCGACGGCTGAGTTACTCGGCTCTGCACGTTTAAGTAGGGGCGTGGTGTAGGCAGCATTGAAACCTGATGCTGCCGATTACGGATTTCCTCTCGTGCACCGACGTGCTGGATGAATTCGACTCGCTATCATATCATCAAACGACTCACGCCAAAACGTACGTGACAGGTCTTGCTGCGGGCCGCAGCAAGACTGTAACCGGAATTGCACGAGAGGTCCTTCCCGCCGGAAGTGACCGAGCACTCAACAAGTTCATCACTGAATACGATTGGGATGAGGATCAGCTCAATCACGAGCGGTTAGAGGAACTGCAAAAACACGGAGAGACACGCTGGTCACAAGACGGCTACATCGTTATTGACGATTCAGTTATCCAGCGAACCGGGAAGTCTCTTCCCGGTGCTGGAGAGTTCTACGATCACTCTGAGGGTGAGCCTGTTTGGGGACAGAACCTCGTCTACGCGTTCTATACCGATGAGAAAACGTCCTATCCACTTGCTTTTCGCCAGTACGAGAAGGCCGACGACGAGGACGAGGAAGACGAACAGGAGACAAAATACGACCTCGCACGAGAGATAATCACGGAATTAGAAGAAGAGGTAGGTGTGCCTGCGGACACCTACCTCTTCGATGCATGGTTTGCTCATGACTCCGGTCTGATCGAACACGTCGAATCACACGGCAAGGACTGGATTGGACCACTACGGGGCAACCGACAGGTTACCTACGCGAACAAAGAGAGACCGTCGATGCGCTCGAAGAGTGCATCGACAAGGAAGAGCGAGAAGTTGACGGTGAAACGTACAAAATCTGGACTAAGACAGTCCCTATCTCGAAATTAGGTGAGGTTCGGCTGGTAATCACAGAGAAGGTTACCGATGAGGACGACGAGAATCCGGTCAAGTACCTCGCAACAAACAAGATTGACGCGCCTTCGGCACACATTATTCGGAGTTATTCGTACAGATGGCGAGTAGAGACATTCTTCGAGGACTCGAAAGAGGATCTTGGCTTAGGAGACTGCGAGGTTCGTGATTCTGACGGTGCCAGTCGTCACTGGCACCTTCAGATGCTGGCCTACAGCCTTCTTCGGCTTGGTCCGGAACCGAGCGCCTCGGAGCGACTTGTCTCGAAAGCCTCGTCGCTCCGATCACAACTCGAACACGGTCTCAAGGAGACGATCTACAACATGTTTTCGTGGGTGCGCGATCAACCAGACCGCGATCTCGATGGACTGATGAAAGACATCGACCACCTCTTTCTCCATTCTGAGGGCAGTTTATAAACGTGCAGAGTCGAGTGAGTTACAAAATCGGCGTACTGTCGCCGTAGACCGCACAGACAATCAGTGCCGTGTGTTCGTCCGCGCTTGCCGGTGTCTCCCGAACCAGCGTGTCCTCGTCGACGAACGTCCAGTCACGAAGTTCCGTCCCTGCATCGAGGCCGCGCTCGATAGTCTCTCGAACCTCGGCGGTATCCTCGCCGGTCGCCTCGTAGAAGATGCCTCGCCCTGACTCGCTGCGCGCCCATCCGATGCCGGCGGCGGCAGCGCCCGATTCACCTGGTGCCGTCGTCGCTTTGCTCTGGACGACGGTGAGGCGGTTGCCGACCGGCCCCAGGTCGGGTGCCGTGCCGACGACCTCCAGCGGTGGCTCGGCGGGGATGACCGAGGAGACGGTCACGAGATTGTAGTTGTGGATGTTCGCGTCGGCCAGGGCGGCGTCGTAGGCGGCCATAGCCGTCGGGCCGGTGGCGCTGCCCCACACGACCCGCAAGATGTTCATAGAGTCCGTAGCAGACGGAGCAGAATAAGGCGTTTCGTCTTCGGCCGTCGACTACGCCTCGTAGCCGGCGTAGCTCATCAGGTCCGCGAAGATGTCCGTGTCCATGACGCTCTCGTAGACGATGCCGCCGAGCATCCCACCGGGGTAGGTGTTGCCGTTCATGACGTGGTTGACCTTGTGACAGTGCATGAGGTAGATGCCGGGGTCGACGGTGGCGTCGAACTCGATGGTCCGACGCTGGGCGGGCGCGATGTTGACGACGTCTTCCTCGTGCTGGGCCGCCTCGGGCACCTGGCCGCCGTCTTTCTCGACGGTCCGGAAGCGGTGGTTGTGGAGGTGCATCGGGTGGCTGTTGTAGCCGGCGTTGACGAAGTGAAGCCGGACCGTGTCGCCCTCCGAAACGATGATGGGCGAGCCCTTCTCCGGGTGGAGTGTCCGGGGTGCGGACTTGCCGTTGACGGTGAAGATGTCGGGGTTGCGGTTCCGCGGGTCGTAGCTGGCGTCTTCACCGGCGAACTGCCGGGAGAGCCCCGAGTCCCAGTCCCGAATAGTCATGAAGTACTCCTTGTCGGCCGGTTCGTAGTCTTTCGGGTCGACGCGGAGAATGCCGTACATCCCCATCTCGATGTGGCGGTGGGTCTGGTAATGGCAGTGATAGAGGTGGGTCCCGGGAACGTTGGCCGGAATCTCGTAGGTGTGTTTCTCCCCGGGTCCGACCGTGATTCCCGTCGTCGTGGGGACGCCGTCGTTCTCCCACGTCTTGGTCACCCCGTGGAAGTGCAGGGTGTGGGGCATGCTGTGGCCGGTGTTGTCGAGCGTAATCTCCATGTCTTCGCCTTCCGTCGTCCGGATAATCGGGCCGGGGACGCTTGGCTCGCCGTCGTCGGCTTTGAACGCCCACACGTGGGGGAGCTCGACCGGTCCGCCCATCGTCTCCTCGGGGTGTACGTCGTGGCGAGCGGCGACGGAGCTGATAGTCAGCTCGTTTCCTTGCTCGTCGACGTTGACGACTTCCGGCGGGCTGGTCGTCGGGAGGTCGTTTTGCTGTTGTTGAGTCCCCTCGCCGTCGCCAGCCTTCGGCGCAGCCGCACAGCCCGCGGCGCCCACGATACCCGCGGTACCTGTTGCCTTGACAAAGTCACGCCGCGACAGTCCGTCTCCGGGAGCACCGATTGGGTGAGTCATTACACCGTGGGGTAAGAAGACCCGCCATATACGGGGTCGCAGGATTCTCGGCTGCCAGGAGGGGACGGGAAGATGTTCGGCCGGTCTTTATATGTACTCGAACGACGAGAGTCGTCACGTACTTCCCGAACAATCCCCTAGCACGCTCTAATGGAGTATCTGGAGAGTCGCCGCGAACGCGTCGAGGACCGGTTGACGGCGGTCCTCGAGGCGGTCGAACCCGACGAACTCCGCACGGAGGTCGAACACGTCGCGCTCGCTGGCGGCAAGCGCGTTCGTCCGACGGTCACGGTGTTAGTCTGTGAGGCACTCGACGGGGACGTCGAGACGGCAGTCGACTACGCCGTCGGCGTCGAACTCGTCCACAACGCCTCGCTGGTCATCGACGACATCATCGACGATTCCGAACGCCGCCGTGACACGCCTGCCGCCTGGACCGAATTCGGCTACGGTCCCGCTATCGTCGCTTCCGACGGCCTGCTCGGCGAGGCTTTCGCGCTCTTTTCGGCCAACGAGCGCGCGATGCAGGCCGTCGCCGAGTCGATGGTCGAACTCGGCGAGGGGGAGGCGACCGAACTCGTCGACCAGCCAGTCACCGAAGAAGAGTACGTGGAACTGGCTCGCCGGAAGACGGGCGCGCTCTTTCGTGCGGCGGCCGAACTGGGCGCGATAGCCGCCGACGCCGACGCCTACACCGTCGAAGCCTTCGGGCAGTACGCCGAGCGCGTCGGCGTCGCCTTCCAGATGCGCGACGACGTCCTCGACGCGACGGCAAACGCCGAACAGCTCGGCAAGCCGACCGGCCACGACGCCGAGATGGAACGCCCCTCCATCGTCGAGGTGACCGACCTCACCCCTGAGGAGGCAAACGAGCGGGCACACGACACCTCCGACGCCGCGCTGGCCGCACTCGACTCGGTCGACATCGAGGACTCACAGGCGATGGCGTATCTCCGGGACCTCGCGGAGTTTGTCGTCGTCCGTGACAGGTAACGCCAGAACCTCTTTGTCGGTCGGTGTTGTACCGACGCATATGGGAACTGGATTGGAACTCGACGAAATCGTCGACCGCCCTGACCACCTCCGGACGGTCCTTCGACCACTCGCCATCTGGCTGGGCATCACCTCGTTTTTCGTCGGCGCAATCTCGCTCGGTTCGGCACTCGCGACCCAATCGGGGACTGTCGAGGCTACCACCGGGCCGATGTTGCTCTTGCTCGGCGTCTCGCTGGCGGGTGGGGGCTTCCTGATGGAACCGACGGAACTGTTTCTCGACCCCGAAATCGAGTTCGACGGCCGAACGTGGTACGTCGTCGCCGGCTCGTCGGTCTGTCTGCTCGCACTCGCGGTTGTTGCCGGATTTTTCCTCGTCCTGTAGCCTCGCCGAGACGCAGTCCTTATCTTGGTCTCCGAGTAAGCGACCGGTATGACTGTCATCGGAATCGTCGGCCTCCCCGGAAGCGGCAAGAGCGAGGCCGCCGCCGTCGCTGCCGACCTCGACATCCCCGTCGTGACGATGGGCGATGTCATCAGGGCGGAGTGTCGCGACCGGGGACTTGACCCTGCGACCCACCACGGCGAGGTTGCCACGGCCCTCCGTGAGGAAAACGGGCCGGGCGCCATCGCCGAGCGGTCGCTCCCGGTCATCGAGTCGGAACTGGAGACGGCCGAGACGGTGCTGGTCGATGGCATCCGCTCGGACACCGAGGTCGACCGTTTCGAAGACGCCTTCGGCGCGGACTTCGTGCTCGTCAGCATCGAGGCCCCCTTCGAGGAACGCGCCGAGCGCCTCGACCTGCGGGGACGGGATGCGAGCGCCGAAGACGGCGGGGAGTCACTCGAAGACCGCGACGAGCGCGAACTCGGATTCGGCATGGGTGAGGCGATGGAACGGGCCGACCTGACCATCGAGAACACCGACTCGCTGGCGGCGTTTCACGACCGCGTGCGCACGCTCCTGACCGAGGGCCCCACAGCAATGACGGACAACCAATGATATACAGCATCGACGCCGAAATCACGGCACCGGTGTACGACACGGAAGTGACCGACCGGGTCGCAGACGCCATCACGGCCATCTTCCCGACCGCAGACCCCGAGTTTCGACACGGCGAACTCCACGCGACGGTCCACGACGTCGAACACGTCTCGGAACTGCTCCACAGACAGGAGATTCTCGACACTGCCCGGGGCATCTTCTTCGAGACGCTGTCCGACGACACCGTCTCCTTTCAGCTGAAAAAGCAGGCCGCCTTCGAGGGCGTGGTGAACTTCTCCGTCGACGAGCCGGGCGAACTCGGTGCTATCACGGTTCGCGTCCGCGTCGAGGACCCGACTGCCGAGGAGTTTATCGACCACATCGCGCCCCCGACCGAGGACGGCAAACCGGTCGACACCTGACGGGCGCGTGTCTCCCGGCAGGGCATTGATTAGGCCGGGGGACGACCCTCACCATATCGATGCTTGCGCCCATCACGGTCGAAGAGGTCATGCGCTCGCCCGTCGAGACGATACAACCGTCTGATTCCGTCCGGACAGCAGCAACGCGGCTGTTCGAAGCGGGAATCGGCTCGCTCGTCGTCTGTGAGAACGGGAGTCCGGTCGGTATCATCACCGACGTCGACATCTCACAGCTCGTCTCGGAGGGACACGACCCCGAAACGACGGCAGTCGAGGTGGTGATGTCGACACCACTCGTCTCCGTCGCCGTCGACGAGCCAATCGAGGACGCCGCCGAACGGATGCGAGCACACAACATCAAGCGCCTGCCCGTCGTCGAAGACGAGACTGTCGTCGGCATCGTCACGACGACGGACCTGGCGAACTTCCTTCCGCATCTCGTCCAGATGGGGCGCGACGAGGAACCCGACACTGACCGCGAGCGGGTGAGCGTCCGCGCCGACACCGCCTACGAGCGCGACGAGTGGACCTTCGAGTACCTGGGCAACGAGGCACAGATAGACGTCGGCGACACGGTCCGGTTTACGAAGACGATCTCCGAGGCGGACGTCGAAGCCTTCGCCGAGGCCAGCGGCGACACGAACCGCCTCCACATGGACGAGGAGTTCGCAGCCCAGACCCGGTTTGGCGGCCGTATCGCCCACGGCACTCTCGTCGTCGGTATCATCAGTTCGGCGCTCGCGCGCCTCCCTGGGATGGTAATTTATCTCTCACAGGACGTGAGCTATCTCGGCCCCGTCCCGCTGGGCGAAGAAGTCACTGCGGTGTGTGAGGTCGTCGAGAACATCGGGAACAATCGCTTCCGGCTCTCGACGGAAGTCGTCCGCAGCGACGACGAGGCGGTCATCGACGGGGAGGCGGCGGTCATCGCCGACTCGGTTCCCGACGGCGCCGAGTGAAGGCAGTCAGTCCGATGCCGACCGTGTTCGGACGGTGTCTTGCTCGACGATGGCGTACTGTCCACCTGTAACCAGTCGAATCTGGCCGTCTCGCTGGAGTGTTCTACAGCGCCGCTCGACCGTCGAGGGGTGTGCATCGAGCAACTGCGCGAGTTCCGGCCCGCTCGCCGGACCGTGCTCGTCGAGGAGTGCCGGGATGTCGAACTCTGGCTGGTGGCCCATCTGTCTCCAGTCAGGCTAGCCCCTCTATGGGAACGTATCTCATCCCTCCTATTTTCGGTATTTTATAACACCAGCTCCACGACGACGAAGAGCACGACGACACCGAGCACGTCACAGATGTTGGTCACCGCCGGAATCACGACGTCGTCGGGGTCGAGTTCGAACCGGTAGGCGGCGTAGGTGGCGATGACGGTGACCGTCACCGCGAGAACCGAAAGGACGAGACCGCTGATGACGGCGATGGTGGCGACAGTCAGCGGGGCGAGGCGTGCGGTGGCAGTCAGGTCCGCCAGAACCCAGGCACCGAGGCCGATAAGCGGGAACACCGTCGCCGCGAGCAGCACCGTCGTCACGGCGTTGCCGGCGAGCGTGTCGTCGGTCGGGTCAAAGGAGAGTGTCCCCAGGTGAAACGCAGTCGAGAGCCGGGCCGCGAGGATGCTCCCGAGGTTTCCGGCCGTCCCGATGGTGACGGGGACGAGCACGAGCAAGGAGGGCGAGCGCAGCAGTTGGGCCTGGAAACTCCCGAGGACGAGGCCACTGCCGATTTCGACGAGCGTGAGCACGAGCAAGACGGGGAGCATCGCCCGCGTTATCGCCCGGACTGTCCAGTCGGTCTGCATCTATCCCACTCCCGTAATCGCGAGGACGATTCTGACCGCGAGCAGGAGGAAGGCAACCCCGAACACGTCGCCCGCGGTGGTGACGATCGGACCGACCAGCGTGTCGGGGTTGTACCCGCGTCGATACCCGGCAAACACCACGACGACGACAGTCGCAGAGAGGACGACACCCGAGAGCAGTCCCGCGAGCAGCGCAATCCCGACGAGCGTTCCAAGCGGTGCCGGGGAGTCGCCCAGCACAGTCAGCGCCACGAAAGCGAGGACGGCCGCGAACACGCTCGCTATCAGCCCGTTCGAGACGGCGGCGACGACCGCCCGGTACAGCCTGTTGTCGGCCTCGCGGATATTCGCCGTCACGAGCCCCTGGTGGAGGCCGGTCGCCAGTCGCGCACCGAGCGACCCGTAGACGTTCCCACGAGTGGCGAGCAACGCCGGCACCAACACGAGCAACCCGGGGACCGCCTGAAACTCCGCGCGCATCCCGCCCAGGACGACGCCCGCGAGCAGGCCGCCGACGGCACTTGCAGCAAGCGCCGGCAGTCCCTCCCGGTATGCAGTCCCGACGACTTCGCGGATAGTCACCGACACTCACCCCCGCTGTCGCCCGGCCAGGGTGGGGCTGGCTGGCTCCCAGTGTCGCGTGCCACCCGGGCGACCACGTTCATCGGTTGTGGCCACGGCCCCCGGGACTAAAAATACCGCCTCCTCGCGCCTGTCGATACTCCGAGTTGGACGTGCCGTGCTGTGGCTGGCCCCTGTCTGCGTTCCACCAGAAACGCGCACTTTCCACTCGGACGGATGTTCGATAATGAGACAATAGCAAACATCTAAAAGACATTTTAAACAACTCTAGTGGTGGTCTATTCTCACAGTCTTGGAAAGAACACACACTATTATATATGCTGGGTGGATACGTTCACCTGGGTGAGTCCCATGTCAGGATACGCAATAGTAGTCGCGTCGAGCGAGCTCGAGCGGATACAGGCGGTCAGTATGATCGGGTCGATAGCAGCGTCGTCGGATACACCGGTCGAGGTGTTCGTGACGATGAACGGGCTGACGGCCTTCAACCGCGACCGCGTCGAAAGCGGTGATTTCGACGTCGGCGGCCCGGTCGGCCAGGCGATGCTCTCCAGTGAGGGCGACGAGATGCCCATCTTTACCGAGCAACTCGCACAGGCCAAAGAACTCGGGCCGCTGTCGGTGTACGCCTGCTCGATGGCGATGGACGTCATGGGAACCGAACTGGACGACTACGTGGACGTGTTCGACGAGGAACTCGGCGTCGCCGGCTTCCTCTCACGCGCTCGCGACAAACAGGTGCTGTTCGTCTAAACTGAAAACTATGAGTGAATCAATCCAACCCGACGTGACGGTCGACTCGCGCGGTGCAACGTGTCCCGGTCCGCTGATGGACCTTATCGGCAAGGTCAAAGAGGCAGACTCCGGGACCGTCATCGAACTACAGACGTCTGACGACTCCTCGAAAAGCGACGTCCCCGACTGGCTCGACGAAGCGGGCCACGAACTGCTGGACGTCGTCGAACACGACGACCACTGGAGCGTCTACGTGGAGACCTCGTGACCCACGACGGGCACGGCTCTCGTTCCCCAGAAGCATGACCGAACACATACTCATTGTCGGCGGTGGCACCGGCGGCACGGTACTGGCGAATCGACTCGCAGAGAAACTCGCTCCCGAAATCGACAGCGGGGACGTCCAGGTGACGATGGTCACCGACAACGAGGACCACGTCTACAAACCGACGTTCCTCTACGTCCCGTTCGGGAAAAAGACCACAGCGGACGCTCGCCGGCCGGTCCGCGAGCTGGTCGACCGGCGCGTCGACATCACCTACGACCGGGTGACAGACGTCGACACCGACGGCCAGCGACTCTCGCTTGCCGACGGGCGACCGCTCGACTACGACCACCTCACGCTCGCGATGGGCGTCGAGCTCGTCCCCGACGAGGTACCCGGACTCCAGGAGGGAGGCCACCACTTCTACGGGGCCGACGGCGCCGAACAGCTCCAGGAGGCTCTCGCGGAGTTCACCGAGGGACACCTCGTGTTGAGCGTCATCGGCGTCCCGCACATGTGCCCGGCCGCACCGGTCGAGTTCACGCTGATGGCCGACGACTGGCTCCGCAAGCGCGGCGTCCGCGAGGACGTCGAGATTACGTATACCTACCCCATCCAGCGGGCCCACGGCATCCAGTCGGTGGCAGACTGGGCGACCGACCAGTTCGAGGAGCGCGACGTCAACGTCGAGACGTTCTTCAACGCCGACGAGGTCGACCCCGAGGAGAAGGTCCTGCACACGATGGAGGGCAACGAACTCGACTTCGACCTGCTCGTTGGCATCCCGCCCCACACCGGCAGCGACCTCGTGACAGATGCCGGACTCGGTGACGGCGGCTGGGTCGACGTGGACAAGCACACGCTCGAAGCGACGGCCGCAGACGACGTCTACGCCATCGGTGACGTGGCTGACGTCCCCACCAGCAAGGCAGGCAGCGTCGCCCACTACGAGGCCGGCGTCGTCGCCGACCGCATCGCGAGCAACGCCCGCGGCCAGGTTCCTACCGCGACCTACGAAGGCAAGACGGTGTGTTTCATCGAGGCCGGCATGGACGAGGCAACGTTCATCGAGTTCAACTTCGGCGACGAACCGACGGTCCGGCCCGCCTCGAAGCCCGTTCACTGGGCGAAGTTGGGCTACAACGAATCGTATTGGCTGACCGCCAGGGGACTCCTGTGAGGTGGTAGTATGAGTGACGAACAGCACGCCGATACCGCCGGACAGGACGGCGAGACTGCCGAGGACCACCACAACGGAGCCGGCGGCGGCGAGCAACCGGTCCCACCGGAACTGGTCACTGCCGTCGAAGACAATCCCGAGGAGGTCGCCCGGCTCGTCCAGAACGCAGGGCAGGTCAACGACCTTCTGGACGCTTCGGCAGTCGCCACCGCGGCGATAGACGACGGCATGGTCCAGCGTCTCGCGGCCGACGGGTCGAACTTGGGTGCCGCTGCCGACGGCGCGGCGACGCCAGAACTCGCCGAACTCGGCGAGTCCGTCGGCGACAACGCCGACTCGCTTGCCGAGGGCGTCGAGACGGTCGTCGAACTCCAGGAGAGCGGGACACTCGACGACCTGGCGGCGTTTGCCGACACGATCGCCCTGCTGTCGGCGGCGATGGACGACGAGATGGTCACCTCGCTGACGAGCATGGGCTCTCGGCTGGGCGAACTGGCCGACACCGCCAGCGACGAGGAAGTGGCACAGGGCCTCGAATCGATGCTGCACGCGGTCGGCGACGCGACGAGCGAGGACCCGGAACCCGTCGGTGCTGTCGGGCTCGTCAAGGCGCTTCGCGACCCCGAAGTCAAGGCTGGTATGGGCGTCGCCGTGGCGTTGCTGCGCGCGCTCGGGGAGGGAACGACGGCCGGCGACGCGGCGCAGGGATGACCACCCGATGGCCGGCCGACTGTTCCACAACGATTTCGTCTCCGGAGTCGCTACGGCTGTCATGGCCGACCCCGCCATTCTGCTGACGAACGACGACGGCATCGACGCTGCCGGGCTCGTTCGACTCTACGAGGAACTCACTGCACTCGGCGAGGTGACCGTCGTCGCGCCATCGGAAAATCAGAGCGGCGTCGGACGCGCCCGCTCACACGCCGTGGTCCGCCAGGACCACCCGTGGGGCTACACCCTCTCCGGGACGCCCGCAGACTGTGTGGCCTACGGCCTGCGCGGGCTCGACACCGACTTCGACTTTGTCGTCTCGGGCTGTAACCACGGTCCAAACGCCGGCAACTACGTCACCGGTCGCTCGGGAACCGTCGGCGCCGGCATCGAGGCGGCCTTTCTCGGGACGCCCGCCGTCGCCGTCTCCGCGTACCACCACGAGGATTTCTTCCCGGACCCCGCCAGCGACTACGATTTCGGCCGGCCGGCACGCGTGACCGTCGACCTCTGTCAACGTGCTGCCGACGCTGGGTTGTTCACGGCAGGCACGTTGTTGAACGTCAACGTCCCGCTTGACGTGCCCGACCCCGAGATGCGCCTGACGCGGCCGCTCCCGGACTACGACCTCCACGTCGAACACGACGCCGACCCCGACGACATCGACGCTGTCGACGCAATCGGCCGCGACGGCGGCCTCGATGCGGACACGGAGGGGACCGTCGTCCGGATGCACGAAGAAGTCTGGCCGGACGTGGTCGGCTTCGAGAACCCGTTCCCGCCGACGGAACAACACCGCGAGCGCTACCCGGCCGGGAGCGACCGCCGGGCGCTCGTCGACGGCGAAATAAGCGTCTCACCGTTGACTATCGACCGAGGCGATGCAGAAACGGCGGCACTCGATAAAGTCATCCAGCAGTACAACGGGGCGCGTGGGTCCGACTAGTCGTCGCCGAACGGGCCGCCACCGCCGCCCATTCCGCCGCCGGGGCCACCGCCCATCCCGCCCATGCCGCCGGGACCGCCGCCCTGTTGCATCTGTTGCATCATCCGCTCCATGTCGGCGTCGCCCATCCCCTGGAACTGCTTGAGCGTCTTCTCCATCATCTTGTGTTGCTGGAGCAGTTCCCGGACCCGGTCTTCGGGCTTGCCGGACCCGCGTGCGATGCGTTTCGTCCGGCTCGCGCCGATGACTCGCGGGTTCTCCAGTTCCTCCTCGGTCATCGAGTCCATCACGACGTCGAAATCGCGCATCCGGTCTTCGGTGACGTCCATCGCGTCGTCCGGCAACTGGTCCTTTAGGCCACCGCCCAGTCCCGGAATCATGTCCATCACCTGGTCTAGCGGCCCCATCCGGTTCATCGCGTCCATCTGCTTTCGCATGTCCTTCAGGGTGAACTGTCCCTCCAGGATGTCCTCGGGCTCCCAGTCTTCGTCTTCTTCCTGGGTTTCGGCCATCGCACGCTCGACGCGCTCGGTGAGCTGTTCTAAGTCGCCCATCCCGAGCAGTCGCGAGACGAAGCCGCTCGCCTCGAAGCGCTCTATGTCCTTGACCGTCTCACCGGTCCCGAGGAAGGCGATCGTCGACTCGGTCTCGTTGACCGCCGCCAGCGCGCCACCACCTTTCGCCGTCCCGTCGAGTTTCGTGATGACGACGCCGTTGATGCCGATTGCCTCCTCGAACTCCGAGGCCTGGTCTTTGGCGGACTGGCCCATCGCCGCGTCCAGCACGAGCAGGTTCCGGTCGGGGTCGACGACCGACTCGATGTCCTCTATCTGGTCGATGAGTTCTCGGTTGAGCCCGTCACGTCCGGCAGTGTCGACGATACGCACGTCGGCCTCTTCGGTCGCTTCCAGCCCCTCCTCGGCAATCGCGACGGGGTCGTTCGAATCGGGGTCGCCGTAGAAGTCGACTTCGGCGTTTTCGGCCATCTGCTTTGCCTGGTCGTAGGCACCCGGTCGGTCGGTGTCAGTCTGGATGATGGCCGGCCGGAGCCCCTTCTTCGAGAACCACCAGGCCATCTTCGCCGCGGTGGTGGTCTTCCCCGACCCGTAGAGGCCGGCGAGCATGATGGTCTGATTTTCGAGTGGCAGTTCGGTCGACTCCCCCACCAGTTCGACCAGTTCCTCGTAGACGATACGAAGCACCCAGTCACGCGGCGAGGTGCCCGCTGGCGGTTCCTCCTCTAGTGCCCGCGTTTTGATGCTGTCCGAGAGGTCCTGGACGAGGGCGATGTCAACGTCGGCCTGAATCAGCGACCGCTGAATCTCCTTGACGACGTCGTCGACGTCTTCCTCGGAGATGCGGGACTTCCCGCGGAGGTTGTCGAGTGTTCCCCGCAGGGAACTTCCCAGGTCGTCGAGTACCATTTGCTACCGGGTACGCGACTCCACCGGTAAAGACTTTCTCTCAAAAGACGACGGCGGCCGTCAGTGGTCGGCGTCGTGGGGATTCTTGACGGTGCCGTAGTTTTCGGCGTGGTCGGTGTAGTCGATAAACCGCGGGGCGTCGGGGTCGAAGGGCCGTTCGAGCGCCTCGAAGGCCTTCTTCTTGTCCCAGCCCTGCAGTTTGCCGACCGCGGACTTGTCTTCCAGGTCGTGGTAGTCTAGGTCCTCTTTGGTCAGATTCCAGGCTTTCAGGCCCTGTTCGCTCCGGACGATGACCGAGGAGTACTCGTCGCTGGAGCCGACCGACCCGACCGTGAGGTCCGCACAGAAGCCGGTGAAATCGGCACACTCGTCACAGCCTTTCAGCGCGGCGTCGTGGAACTCCTCGATGTCCTCTTCGAGGATGCGCTCCCCATCGAGGTCGTCGACCATCAGTTTCCCGTGGAGCACGTCCATCTTGCCGACGTTGTCGATGTCGATGCCGCGCTCGTCCTGGAGCTTCTCGCCGATGAGCCGTTCGTAGTTGAAGTTCTTCGTACACATCAGCGAAATCTTGTAGTCGATTGCGCGCACGCCCGCTTCCTGGGAGCCGTACTCCCACTCGAAGTCCTGCAGTGCGCTGATGCCCTCGATTTCACACGGCGTGCCGACCAGTGCCAGCGAGATGTCCTCCCAGTCTTTCTCGAATTTGTCTTCCCACTGCTTGAAATCGAGATGCCCCAGCGCCATCGTCTGGTTGTAGATGGTGCCGGTGTTCTCGATGAGTTCTTCGACGGAGGTGGCCATGAAGCCCTCTGCCTTCCAGGGGTCTTCCTCTGACTCGGTGGCGATGAGCGCGCCGTCGATTTCGCCCGATTCGAGCAGGTGTCCGAGGACGCCCGTGACGACGCCGCCGTCTTGTGAGTCTTCACGCCAGTCGTCTTCGACGCGGGCGGAAAACTCTGTGATAGGGTCGCCGGCGCCTTTCACGTTGTCCTCGCCGCCGGTAATCTTCCACTGGCGCTCGTAGCGCATCCCGCCGCGGGGACAGAAGTCCCAACAGAGCGAACAGCCGGTACACATCTCGACGAGTTCGGGCAGGCCGTCGTCGCCGATGCCGATGGAATCGGAGGGGCAGGCCGCGACACAGGTCCCACACTGGATACAGCGGCCGTCGTCGATGACCGCCTCGTCCAGTTCCATGAACCACGTCTTCTCGTCGGGCGTCTCGATGTCGTTCATCTCCGAGCGGATGGAGTAGCCCGGCGTGTCGAGGTCGACGCCCTCCGGCACGCCGACGCGCTTGTCCGGCCGTTCCTGCTCGCCGCGACCCTCGCCGGCCAGGGGCTGGCTCTGCTCTGTCTCCGGTTCGGTAAAGTCGAGGTCGGTGAGTTCGCCGTCCTCGGTGACGTTCGTCGGTGCTCCGCCTGCGGCTTCCGCACCGGCTCCATCAGCGACGGCGCGCGTGCCGTCGTCGTCACCGCCACAGGTGCAGTGGCCGTCACTACAACACTCGTCGGCCTCCGCGTGGTCGCCCGGTCGGTCGCCCTGCGGTGGAATCGTCTCCGTCTGGGCCGGCGTCCGGTCCTCGCTCTGCTGGTTGATTGGTGGGACGCTCGCACCGTCACGGCCCGACTCGGGGACGCCGGGGAACGCGTCCGACCGACCGCGTTCGGGTTCTGTCTGTTCGCCGACGCCGGCGTTTGCGGCGGGTGCTGGTGCGTCTTCGACGAGTTCGATGTCCTCGTCAGTCGCCATGGGCAACACCTCCGGAGACGTTGGCGTCTGCCTGTTGCATAATCGAGCGCAGGCGGCTGTTGTCGACGCGGCGACTCCACTCGTAGAACCGTTCGCCTTCGGTGCGTTCGTCGGTGTAGGCGTCGAACAGCTGTTCGAGTGCCGGAATCACGGCGTGGGCGGGGACGGCCGTCTCCACCCAGTCGAGGAACTCGTTGTCGGTGCCCAGCGCACCGCCGAGCCCGAAGTCCATCCCTTCGACGAGGCCCTCGTAGTCCTCGTGGTCTGCGTCTTCTGGGAGTTCTTCGCCATCCTCTCCGACTTTGACCGTCTCGCCACGGAAGCCGATGTCGGCAATCTGTGGCTGGGCACACGACGCGGAACAGCCGGACATGTGCATCCGGACCACGTCGAGGTCGTCGGGCGTGTCGATGCGCTCGTCGAGTTCGCGCGCCCACTGCTTGGTGCGCTTTTTCGTCTCGATGATGGCGTAGTTACAGAATTCGTTGCCGGTACAGCCGACGGCACCCCGCGAGAACGGGCCGGGGTCTGGCTGGTACTCGGCCGCGAAGTCCTCGGCCAGTAGGTCGGAGACGTTCTCCTCGGGAATGTGCGTCACGAGGAAGTTCTGGTCGGTCGCCAGCCGAATCGAGGCCTCGTCCGTGCCGTACTTCTCTGCGGCGCGGGCGGCCGCGGCGAACTCCTCGCCACCCATCCGGCCGGTGATGACGTTGAAGCCGACGTATTTCAGGCCGTCTCCTTTCTGGTCGTGGACGCCCACGTGGTCGCCGGTGTATCCCTCGGTGAGGTCGACACCGCGGGTCGGGAACTCGATGTCCGTCCGGTCGCGGATGGCCTCCTCGAACTTCTCTGCGCCCATCTGCTGGACGAGATAGCGCATCCGGCAGACGCCGCGGTTGTTCCGGTCACCCAGTTCCTTGAACGTCTGGGCGACGGCGCGGCAGAACTCGACGGCGTCCTCTGGCGGGACGAACACGTCCAGCGGCGAGGCCATCCGGGGGCCATCGGAGAGGCCGCCACCGACCTTGACGTGGAAGCCGTACTGCCACGAACCCTCAATCTCTTTTTTCGCTGGCGTCAGGCCGACGTCGTTGATCTGAGACTGTCCGCAGTCGTGTTTACAGCCCGTGATGGTCATCTTGAACTTCCGCGGGAGGTTGCCGTACTCGCGGTTGTTCGTGAAGAAATCCGAGACGGCGTCGATGACCGGCTGGGCGTTGAAACACTCGTGGTCCGAGAGGCCGGCGGCTGGACAGCCGAGCACGTTCCGGGCGCCGTCGCCACAGCCGCCGATGGTCGTCAGCCCGACCTCGTCGTACTTGTCCCAGATTTCGGGGACGTCCTCGATTTCTATCCAGTGTTTCTGGATGTCCTGTCGGGTCGTGATATCGAGGAAGGCGTCACCCCACAGTTCGTTCTGTGTCTCGCCGCCGAACTCCTCGGGTGCGGTGGCGTATTCGGTCGCCACCTCACCGATGACCTCGGCCTGTTCGGGCGTGAGATAGCCGCCGGGCACCTTGGTGCGCATCATGATGTACCCGCGTTGCACGCCGTGGGTGTACATCCCGGTCCACTTCATGCGCTCCCAGACGCCCTCTCCTTCGCGTTCCTCTATCTCGTCGAAGGTGAGACCGTCCTCTGCGAACTCCTCTACCAGCTCGACCATTTCGAGCGGGTGCTTCTCCTGTTTCCATTCTTCGACTGTATTCATAGTTGGGTACTCGGCAGGTGTGCTGGGGACAACTGCCGCTCTTGTCTCCTTCTAACGCCCGACCCTCTTTACCGTCGTCAACACGGACAAAACCGCCTCACTTCTCTTTTCCAGGAAGATGTTGCCGACTCATTCCTCTCTGCCGAGCATGTGTGAACGCGTGCCGATGCGGTGCAGTCTGGCAAATTCGGGCGTACCTGACGGTTGTCGGACACTGCTCCCGTCACTGGTAGGGGAGAATATAACCGGTATACTCTACGTTGCTGATTGGGGGTCCATCATCGCCGGCTTCGGCGTCGGGTCACGCCTCGATGTCTTCGACAGAAAGCGGCGTCCCGATGGCCCAGTACTCTTCGTGGAGTTGCTCTGCCCACGCCCGGACAGCATCGTCGTCGGTGTCAAGCGACGCCCGGACGATACCCTCGTCGTTGCGCAACAGGAGGTGTGTCCGGCTGTCGGTCACCTCGACTGCGACGGGAATCTCGTCGCGGACGACCCGTATCTCGGCGCCCTCTGCCGCGACGATGTCAAGCAGGAGCTCCCTGAGGTCGGCCGTCGCCTCGATTGCCTCGATGGCCGCTTCTCCGAAGACGCCCTGGGTCGTCAGGTCGCCGTCGACGGTCCGGTCGCGGACGAGCCGGAGCTTCTGTTCGTTGAACGCATGCGAGAGCAACTGCGCGTGGTCGGTCTCGCCGAGCAGTTCGAGCATCCGCTGTATCGGTGCGTTCGGGCGCGTCTGGCTCGGTGTCGTAATCTTCGCGTCCGCGAAGTGGTGCAGCCCCACGTCGACGGTGTCGGTGGGGACCCACTCGATTACGTCCCGGAGTTTCGTCTCCGTCGCCAGTCGCTCCCGGAGGTCGGTGATACCCGTCGCGACCAGTTCACCAGTGGCGGTCGCCCGGTACCGGTCGCCGTCGGTCGTCACCCACTTGCGTTCCGTGAGGTCCCGCAGGATGCGACCGAGGGTTGGCTGTGAGACGCCGACGCTTTCCGCGAGCGCCTGACGCGTCTGTGGCTGCGCGACGAGCGCGGCCAGGACCTCGATACGGTTTGCCGACCGCGCGAGAAACTCGATTTCCTCCAGTGGGTCGGCGTCGGTCATACCGGGCATTCTCGCGGTGTGCTCAAGACGGTTTCGTCTCCTCGTACTGCCACTGGACGCTCTCGGCCGGCCCGTCTGCGGACGGCGTGAAACGGTTACAGGGGATGAAACTGTTCACCCCGCTGTCGCCTTTTCGTGCAGTGAAACATTTACTGAAATAATATTAGTGGGTGGCTCTCCGATGGCGGTGTATGAGCGACACACGGAGGAACGGAGCACGGTTCACTCCCCAGATCAGGTGGAGGTCGAACGGATGGGATTGACAGCGGCGTTTACGAACGCGGTCGGGCCGATTCTCGCCGTCGCGGTGGTTGGCTATCTTCTCGCGCGCACGACCGACATCGCGGTCGACCCGCTGAACACGGCCGGGCTGTACGTGCTCGTTCCGGCGCTTGCCTTCCACAGCATCGTCACGACGAGCCTCGGCGGCGGCGAGGTTGCCAAACTCGCCGTCGGTGTCGTCGGCTACGCCGTCGTGATGATTGCCATCGCCTGGGTCGTCGGGAAAGTCGTCGGTGAGTCCGGTGCGCTACTGGGCGCGCTGATGCTCGCTGCAGCCTTTCCAAACTCTGGATTCGTCGGGATTCCGCTCTCGGAGTTTGCCTTCGGTGAGGTCGGCCGCACCACGGCCGTCCTCTATCTGACTATCCAGAGTCTGGTCGTCTACACGCTCGGGGTCTACATCGCCTCTCGCGGCGTCGACCGCGGTGTCGGCGAGGCGATTGCCGAAATCTTCCGCCTGCCGCTCATCTACGCGGTCGGTCTCGCTGTCACAATTCGCGCGTTCGGACTGGCTCCTGCACTCGATGGCGCCGCACTGCAGACGGTCGGGCTCGTCGGCGACGCCTCGATTCCGGTGATGCTCCTGGTGCTTGGCATCCAACTGGCCGAGACGGACGTGACCGCAGTGACGCGCTCGGCCGCCCCGGCCTTCCTGAAACTGGCCGCCGCGCCCGTCGTCGCCCTCGGTATCGCGCTCGTCCTCGGCTTTGCCGACCCGACGGTCGCGAAGGTGTTCGTCCTCGAATCGGCCGCACCCGCCGCGGTCACGCCGCTGGCGCTGACCATCGAGTACGCCGAAGACGTGGCCCCCGGTACCATCACCGCGCCGGAGTATCTCAGCACCGCTATCTTCGTCACCACCGTCGCCAGCATCGGCGTGCTGACGGTGCTGGTCGCGGCGCTCCAGGCCGGACTCGTCATCTGAAAAACCGGCGTCTTATTCGTCGCCCAGCAGCGCGTCGACGATACGTTCGGGGTCGAACCGTTCGATATCGTCGTAGTCCTGGCCAGTACCGAGGAACAGAATCGGCTTGCCAGTGACGTGAGCGATAGAGATTGCCGCGCCACCCTGCTGGTCGGCGTCGGCTTTCGTCAACACTGTGCCGTCGATTTCGGCGGCGTCGTTGAACTCCCGCGCTCGGTTGACGGCGTCCTGGCCGGCGACGGCCTCGTCGACGAACAGGGTCATGTCGGGGTCGATGACGCGGTCGATTTTCGAGAGCTGGTCCATCAGCCCGTCGCTGGTGTGGAGCCGGCCGGCCGTGTCACCGAGGACCACGTCCACGTCGTTGGCTTCGGCGTATTCGACGGCGTCGTAGATGACTGCCGCCGGGTCCGAACCCTGCTCGTGGGAGATAATCTTCTTACCGAGGTTGTCCGAGTGTTGCTCGAGTTGCTCGTTTGCCCCGGCGCGGTAGGTGTCCCCGTTTGCGAGAACCGTCGAGAGCCCCTGTTGCTCGAAGTAGTGGGCGAGTTTCGCAATCGTCGTCGTCTTGCCGACGCCGTTGACGCCGGTGAAGATGATGGTGACGGGCTTGTCGGCCTCGGCGACGCGCTCGTCGAAGTCGAACTGGCCGACGCTGATGACGTCGTACAGCGCCTCGCGCACCGCGTCGGTGACCATGTTGCCCGTACTCTCCAGTCGGCGGCGCGTCTCGCCGACGAGGTTCTCCTCGACGCCGTCCAGAATCTCCTGGGTGACGCTCATCTCGACGTCGCTGCCAAGCAGTGCAAACTCCAGCTCCTCGAGGTGGGCCTCCAGGTCGTCCTCGTCGATGACCGTCTTCCCGGTCGCCAACAGTTTGGCTCGCTCGGCCAGGCCACGACTCTCCGCTTCGTCGTCGCTCGCTGCTGACTCGTCGGCCGCTGGCGCGTCGGCGACTTCGTCGTCGGCGTCGTCTGTGTCTGGTTCGGCCTCGGCCGCAGCCTCCACTCCAGTCTCAGCGGTCGTCGTCTCCGCTGGCGGTTCGGATGCTGACTCAGCGGTCGCTTCCGCCGGCGGTGCGTTTCCGTCGTCGGACTCGACGGCTTCACCAGTCGCTTCCGGGTCAGTGGCCGCAGAATCGGAACTCCCCTCCTCGACGTCGGCGTCCTCCTCGACGTCGCTGGTGAAGCTGTTGAGCTTGTCCTTCAGTCCGTCGAACATCGCCTACTCGTCCTGTTGCTCTTGCTGTTGTTGCATCTGCTGCATCTGCTGGGCCTGCATCTGCTGGGCCCGCTCTTCGAGCTCTTCGCTCTCGCTTTCGAGCTCGGCGATGTCCGACTGAAGCCCCTCGATGCGGTCGTCGAGGGTCTCCTTTTTCGTCTCGAGGGTGTCGACTGCGCCGTCCTGGTCGCGCTCTGCGGCGTAGCCGCCACCGAGGCTGACGACGACCTCGTCGATGTTCTCGATTTCGGCGCGAACGTACGCGTCGCCGCCGACCGGAACCTGCACTGTCGACCCGCTCTCGAGTTCTCCGATGGCCTCGATTGCCTCGTCGACTTCCTGCTTTTCGGTCTGGAGGTTCTCGACTTCTTGTTCGAGAGCTTCCTGCTGTTGTTCGATTTCCTCGATTTGCTGTGCAACCTCCTGCATCTGGGGGTTGCCCCCGCCCATGCTCATGCGTCTACCCCCTCGATTTCGACCTGTGTACGCTTCAGGCCGTGCTTGGAACCGAACTCTGCGTAGGTGTACTCGACGGCGACGTCCTCGTTTTCGGCGTCGATTGCCTTCTCGAACTTCTGCCACCCGTCGCGGGCTTGCCATTGACCGGTAACCGTAAACTCACTCATACTCACGGGTGGGGGACCACGCCGGAAGAATCTTCCTATACTCTACCTGCACGCGACTCTGCAGCTGTCACTGCGAGTGCTCTAATTGAACGGAAAAACGGGACAGGCCGCTACAGGTCGGCGTAGCCAAGCGCAGAGTCGATGCGGCCGAGTTCGGGGCCGCTGGTGTCCTGGCCGACGATGTAGCCGCTGTCGTTGGCGATGAGTCCGGAGCCGACCAGCGGCGCGCCGTAGTTGATGGTCCCGATGTCGGCGGGAACACCGAGGACATCTTCGAGATGGTCGAGTTCGCTGTCGGTGGATTTCGGGTGACAGAGGACGCCCCTGTTCGTCGCGACGGCGGCCGTCCCGACAGTCTGGACGCCGGCGAGGTCACCGCGTTCGATCGGCACACCGAGGCCGTCTTTGACCGCTTGCACGGCCTCCCGGGAGAGGTCCGGGTGAACGTACGCACCGGTGTCGTTTGCCAGGACGACGTTGCCGGCGGCGTTGATGCGGCCGGGCAGTTCGGTAACCGGAACGTCGACCACGTCGCTGATGCGGTCGCGTTCGCGCTCGCTGACCCGGGCGCTGACGAGCAACCCGTTGCTGTTGCCCGTCGCGAGCGCGCCGACGGTGCCGGAGCCGGCGATGGTCGTCGGGACGACCGGAACATCGAGTTCATCGCCGCACTCGTCCTGTAGCGACTCTTCGATGTCGGGGCGGACGAGCAGACACTCGTCGGTGGCCCGTGCAAAGACGCCGACGTAAGACGAACCAGAGAAAGCCGCGCGAAGCAACGTTATTCAGCGGGCTCTGCTTCGACGATACTTTTGCCGTCCTCTTCGAACCGGGCGGCCCGCACCCGGAGCTTGCTCGGGGGCGAACTGCGGCCCTGTTCCCACACCGCCTCGTTGATGCTGGGGTCCATCCGGACGGCGTCCTCCTCGACCGAGAAGTGCTGGGCGAGGTGACTCCGGATGAGCGACATCGCTCTGTCCGCGCGTTCGCCTTTCGGCTCGCGTTTCGCCTCGCGAAGCGGGACCGTGACGACCCGCTCCTCGAAATCACTGGCGCTCATTCGTCCGTGTCACTCCGGCGCCACTGTCGGCGCTTGGGGTTTCGCTGGACGTCCCGGTCGGTCTTGAGGATGACCCACGCCGGCACGCGGCTGTTCTGCCGGTCGAGCTTGCCGAGGCGCTTCTTTTTCGCCTTCGATTTCTTGCTCATGATGTGCCCTTGTTCCGCGCCGTGGCTTATATGTGTGTTCTTTTGCGCCGACTCCCCTGCGACACCTCCTCAGTATCACTCCTGAAAACCGCCTGTCAAGCCTCAAAACGCAATTATCGCCCGTGAGATTTGGCCCGGAGGGGATTAATCACCGGGCACACAACAGTGAGATATGAACCGCCGGGCCGCACTGCAGACGATGGGTATCGGTATCGTCGCCGCGACCGCTGGGTGTGTCGCCAACGGCCGGGTCGCAGTCGACGAATCGACGAGTATCAGAGTTGAACCGACGAAAGGCTGGTGGCTGGAACTCCCCGACGTGAAGGGTGATGGCGCGCTCTCGTACACTGTCCGTGCCAACCAGCAGTTCGACGTCTACTACTTTCAGAGCGAACAGTCGCTCACCCACTACAAGAACTACCTCTACAAGGACGACGATTCGACGATGCCGGACGGTCACAAGGACTTCAGCCAGGCGGCTATCCCGGACGGAGACAGCGGCAAGTTCGAAGTCGAAGTTCCCGAAGACGGCGGCCGCAAGAGCATCGACACCGAAGGGAGCCACTACTTTGTCGTCGACCACTCGAACTACGGCCGAGGCGTCCGCGTCGAGAGCTCCCAGGACCAACTCGATGCCTTCGTCGACCTGAAACTCTACGAGAACACGTCGATTATATGAAGGCCAGCGGCACCATCAGTGCCGCGCCGACGGCCACGCCGGCGGTCAGTTCTGGCCGGCCACCGCGGGGAAGTTCCTCGCCGAGTTCGAGTGCTTCCGGGATGAACTCCCTGATGACGAGATATATCATTGCGCCGGCCGCAAAGCCAAAGCCAAGCGGCAGGAACTCCTTGGCCAGGGTCACGAAGTAGTAGGCGAGCGCGGCGCCGATCGGCTGGGGGAGACTCGAGAAGACTGCCCACCAGACCATCCGCCACTCGCTGACGCTCATCGACCGGAGCGGAATCGAGATGGCCACTCCTTCCGGAATGTTGTGAATCGAGATTGCGACGGTCATAAACACCGCCAGAATCGGGAGCGTAAGCCCCGCGAGGACGATGGTGTCGCTCGTCGGGACACCCTCCAGACCCAGTTCGGCAAACGAGACGCCGACGGCCACGCCCTCCGGGAAACTGTGGACGGTCAAAATCCCGAGGATGAGGACCAACTTCTTGAAGTCGGCTTCCTCGTACTCTTTGGGGTCGAGTTCGGCCCCTTCGAGGAGTTCGTGGCCGATGATGACGAGGACGACGCCGGCGAGCAATCCTGGAACAATCGCCATCCCCGCGTCAACCCACGTGCCCTCCACGACGGCGGCACCCTCCAGTATCAGGCCGAACAGTGAGGCAGACAGCATGATACCGGACGCCAGCCCCCAGAGAATGACGTTCCAGCGGGGGCTGATGTCGTCGAAGAAGAAAAACGGAATCGCACCGAGCCCCGTCGCCAGCGCCGTGATGAACCCGGCGACGAACACGAGCCCCACGTTCTCCAGAGCTACCATGGCTGTCGCTACACTCGTCCCGTTTATAATTATCACGGAACTGATGGATTTGGTGGCCCTAAATCGCGTCTACCGGAGCGGTATCGACTCGACTGTCCGGTACTCGGGACCGTCGGCAGTGAGCGTACTCTCGGTGAGCCGAACGTCGTCGACCGTGAGCCGTCCGGCGGTCGGGTCGTCGTTCTCGACGACGCGCTGGACCTGTTCTTTGCCGCCGGCGTGGTCCATCCGAGCAAGCGTGACGTGGGGCGTAAACTCGTGGTCCTCAGCGTCGAATCCCATCGCGGCCGTTCGCTTCTCGATTGCCTCGTGGAGTCGGGTCAACTGCGCGCTGCCGTCCCGGACGCCGAGCCAGACGACGCTGATGTACTCGAGACTGGGGAAGACGCCGAGGCCGCCAAACTCCGCCTCGAAGGGCTCGACCCCGCTGTCTTCGACGGCTCCCGTGAGTTCTTCGACCAGTGTCGGCACACGGTCTGGGTCGGTATCACCGAGGAACTTCAGCGTGAGATGTGCCTGTTCGGACTCGGTAAAATTCAGGCCACTCGCTCCTTCGAATCGCTCCTGGATGGCCTCGACTTCCTCGGCCAGTCCGTCGAGGTCGACGCTGACGAACAGCCGCTTGCTCATGGCAGACGGTTTCGAGTCTGACTGCTTGAATCCAGCGCCCGTCGGGCCCACACTCCGATAGTCGTGTTACGTAGCCCTTATCCACCTTCCCGCGCTATAGCTGTGTATGACTGAGGACCCCGACGACCACTCGTTCTCGGAGGGACAGGGGTTCGACGACCCCTACGAAGGCTTCGACATCGACCCGCCAGAGCTCGAGGTCGACCCCGACCAGGTCGACCCCGTCGACACGCGGGTCGTCACCGACATGCTCGACAAGCACAACGTCGGGAGCGACAACGTCAACGCTGACGAACTCATCGACGTTGGCCTGGACTACATGCGAATCAAGCGCCACGAACAGGCCACCGAAACCTTCGAGCGTGCCGCACAGTACACCGACGACGACCGCGTCGAACAGGAGGCGCGGGTGAACAAAGGTGCGGCCCACGCCGAACTCGAAGAGTACGACGCTGCCATCGGCGCGTACAAGGAGGCCATCGCCATCGACGAGGACTCCGAACACGCCGCGACCGCCGAGACGAACCTCGCCTACGCGCTCTGGGAGTTTGGCCGCACCGAGGAGGCACTGGAGCACTCAGAGCGCGCCGTCGAAATCGACCCCCGCTTTGGCCAGGCGTGGTACAATCGTGGCTTTTTCCTCAACGAGCGCGGCCTCGCCGAGGATGCCCTGAACTGCTTCGACAACGCCGTTCGACTCGGCTTCAAGAACGTCGAACTACTGGAGGAGAAGGCCGTCGCCCTCGAAGCGCTCGGCGAGGACGAACGCGCCGAGGAGGTCGCCGAGGAGGCCAAAGACCTGCGCGAACAACAGGAAGAGAAGATGGTCGACAAGCAAAGCGACCGCCTCTCCGAGTGACACCGTCTGCATGACTGCACTGTTGCTCAACGAACGCCAGACACAGAAGGGCCTGCTCGTCTCCGTCTGTGATGCCGACGTGCTCGGCGAATCGTTCGAGAACGACGACGTCTCCCTGACCGTCGACGCGGAGTTCTACGACGGGGAGGAAGTCGACGACGAGACTGCACTCGAGAGTCTCGCACGCTGTTCAGTGGCCAATCTCGTCGGGACGCGGGCGGTCGCTCTCGCCGTCGAGCAGGGCTTTGTCGACGAAGAGAACGTCCTCGAGTTCGAGGGGACACGTCACGCACAGTTGCTCTGGCTGTAGGTTCTCACCCGGTCGCTGTCTCCAAAGCATCTTTGAGAGTGCGCGCCGCGTTTAGAGACATGGAAACACTCTCCGGGGACGAAATTGACGACCTGCTGACCCGGTGTGGCGTCGGCGTGCTTGCGCTTTTCGATGGCACGTACCCGTACGCCATTCCAATGTCGTTTGGTTACGACGGCACAGAGCCAATTTTCTCTATCCAGCTCGGGGCGGCCGAACAGAGTCACAAACAGGAGTGCCTTGACGGTGATTCGACGGCCTGTTTTACAGTCTACGACGAGCCGGAACCCGGAACGTGGGAGAGCGCTATCATCACCGGAACGCTCGTCAAGTTCCCCGAGGCGGACGTGGAGGCGGCGTTTGCGGCACTGGCCGACAACGCCGAGTTCCCCGCCGACGTGGGCGTCTGGGGCGTTCCGCTGTCGGACGTCGACCTGACCCTCTACGGACTCGACATCGACGAACGAACGGGTCGGAAGTTCTCCCCCGGCAGGTAGTCGACACCGACCACCGCTGACTTTCGACTCCGCCAAGGAGAGTTTCGGGAAACCGAAGAACAATTAGCTATCCAGCCGTTCTGTTCGACAATGGCAACCACCGAGTCAGACGTGCTCGACGTCGAGCGAATCCGGGAGGACTTCCCCATCCTCGACCGGGAGTTCGGCGGCGAACAACTGGTCTATCTGGACAACGCGGCCACCTCACAGACCCCCGACCAGGTGGTCGACACTATCGCCGATTACTACCGGCACACCAACGCCAACGTCCACCGCGGCCTCCACCAACTGAGTCAGGAAGCCTCCATCGCCTACGAGGACGCCCACGACCGCGTCGCCGACTTCATCGGTGCCGAGGGCCGCGAGGAAATCGTCTTCACGAAAAACACCACCGAGAGCATGAACACCGTCGCCTACGCGTGGGGACTGGCCGAACTCGGCCCCGGCGACGAGATTGTGCTCACGGAGATGGAACACCACGCCGCACTCGTCACCTGGCAGCAAATCGCGAAAAAGACCGGTGCCGAAGTGAAGTTCGTCCCGGTCGACGACGAGGGCTACCTCGACATGGACGCCGCTCGCGAGATGATTACCGACGACACCGAGATGGTCAGCGTCGTCCACGTCTCGAACACGCTGGGCACCATCAACCCCGTCTCCGAACTCGCCGACATCGCCCACGACCACGACGCGCTCTGTTTCGTCGACGGCGCACAGTCGGTCCCGCACATGCCCGTCGACGTCCAGGACATCGACGCCGACTTCTTTGCCTTTTCGGGCCACAAGATGTGCGGACCGACCGGTATCGGCGTTCTCTACGGGAAAGAACACCTGTTAGAAGAGATGCAGCCGTACCTCTACGGTGGGATGATGATCTCGAAGGTCACCTTTGAGGACTCGACGTGGCACGAACTCCCCTGGAAGTTCGAGGCCGGGACGCCGGTCATCGCACAGGGCATCGCGCTCGCGGAGGCGTGTGATTACCTCGACGACATCGGGATGGAGAACGTCAGGGCTCACGGCGAACATCTCGCGGAGTACGCTCACGACCGTCTCACCGAGACGTTCGACGACATCCGGATTCTCGGCCCGCCGGCCGACGACCGGAGTGCGCTGGTTTCGTTCAATCTGGGTACTGTCCACGCCCACGACACCAGCGAAATCTTAAACGAGTTCGCCGTCGCTGTCCGTGCCGGTGACCACTGCACGCAGCCCCTGCACGACAAACTCGGCATCGCCGCCTCCGCGCGTGCGTCGTTCTACATCTACAACACGACCGCGGAAGTCGACAAGTTGGTCGAGGCTCTAGAAGCGACCGAGGAGTTGTTCGCCTAACAGTGCCTACCACCACTTACCGCTGTCTCGACTGCCGCGACGAAACTGTCGACCGGGACTTCAACGTCTCGCACATCAAACAGACCTGCGACGCCTGTGGGGCGTTCAGTCGGTTCGTCCACGACGGGGTCTACCAGCAGTTCACGGACTTCGAGGCGACCCCGCCAGACGACCTCGACTGGGAGCGACTCGGCCGGATGGAGAAGTTCATCGTCGCCGAGAAGATGGTCCGGGAGGGCAAGACGGTCGCGGACTTCGAAATCGAGAGCGACGCCGAGGGGAGTGTGTCGGCCGACGCTGCCGACTGACCCGAACCTTTCTGTCCGCGCCGGTCGTACCGATGCATAATGGACATAGACACCGTTTCGCTCGGCCGGACCGGACTGGACGTGAGCGAACTCGCCTTCGGGACGTGGCGCTTCGGTCGCGAGACCGACGCGGGCAACCTCGAAACGGACCGCTCGACAGCGATGGCGTTGCTCGACACCTACGAGGCCCACGGCGGCCGCTTTATCGATACCGCTGACGTGTACGGCGAGGGGACGAGCGAGTCCTGGATTGGCGACTGGCTTGCCGACCGCGACCGCGAAGACTTCGTCGTCGCTTCCAAAATCTACTGGCCTACTCGCGAGGACGACCCCAACGGACGGGGGCTGAGCCGCAAACACCTTCGGCGGCAACTCGACCAGATTCTCGACCGCCTCGGCACGGAGTATCTCGACCTCCTCTATATCCACCGCTGGGACGACGACACGCCCGCCCGCGAACTCATGCGTACCCTCGATGGGTTCGTTCAGGATGGCAGAGTCAACTATCTGGGAGCGTCGACGCTTGCACCGAACGCCTGGAAGATTGCCCGCGCCAACGACATCGCCGACCGCTACGGCTGGGAGCCGTTCACTGTCACCCAGCCACGCTACAATCTCGCCAACCGGGAAATCGAAGGGGAGTATCTGGAGTTTTGCCGGACGAACGACGTGGGAGTGGTTCCCTGGAGTCCGCTCGCACAGGGCTTTCTCACCGGGAAGTACCAGCGCGACGAGGACATGCCCGAGGACGCGACTGCATCCGACACGGAGGGCTGGGAGGACCGCTACCTGACCGCTGAGAACTTCGACGCGCTGGACGTCGTCGAGGCCGTCGCCGGAGAAGTCGAGGCCACGCCCGCACAGGTCGCGATGGCCTATCACCTGCACCATCCGGACGTCACCGCACCCATCGTCGGTGCGCGCACGACTGACCAGCTGGAGGAAAATCTCCGCGCGGCGACGGTCGACCTCTCGGCAGACCAGTTCCAGCGTCTGGAAGCGGCCAAAGCCGGCCCGTTCGACGACCTGCTCTAATGACACTCTCGACTGACTTCGACCGACTCTCGCTGCCGCTTGCCGACGACTTCGGAACCACCTACGGGACCCGCGAGACTGCAGCGAACGTCCGCGTCCGTATCGCCGACGAGTCGGGGACTGTCGGGGTCGGTGCGGCGTCGCCGGCCGCCTACTACGACGAGAGCGTCGAGAGCGCACTCGCCGTCCTCCCGGAGTTGCTCGTTGTCGTGGAGGACGTTGGCGACCCGCACGCACAGCAACGCATCGAGCGTCGACTGCGCGAGCGCGCTCCCGACCAGGCCGCTGCGCGAGCAGCGGTGTCGATTGCGGTTCACGACCTCGCTGCCAGTCAGCAGAGCGAACCGCTCTACCGGCGGTGGGGACTGGACCCCGACACAGCCCCGACGAGTTCCTACTCCATCGGCATCGACACGCCCGAACGGATGGCCGAAAAGGCCGAACGCGCCGTCGACGACGGGTATTCTATCCTGAAAATCAAGGTCGGAACGGATAGCGCGGAGCGACGCTCCGCGGACAGCCGAGCGGCGGAGCCGCGAGACGATGACCGCGCTCGCGTGGCAGCCATTCGGGAGGCCGCCCCCGACGCCCGGTTGCGCGTAGACGCCAACGGCGGCTGGGAACCGGAAGAAGCCATCGCTGCGACAGAGTGGCTGGCCGACCAGGGCGTCGAGTTCGTCGAACAGCCGGTTCCGGCCGACGACATCGACGGCCTCCGTGCCGTCTCCGAGGACGGCGCGCTCCCGGTGGCGGCCGACGAGTCGTGTGTGACAGCCGACGGCGTGCCCCGCGTGGCCGACGCGGTCGACATCGTCGTCGTGAAGGTGAGCAAGTGCGGCGGTCTCCGTGGCGCACTCCAGCAGATTGCGACCGCGAACGCACACGGACTGGAGACGATGGTCGGCTGTATGGTCACCTCGAACGCCGCTATCGCCGGCGCCTGCCACCTCGCGCCGCTGTGTGAGTACGTGGACCTCGACGGCGCGCTCTTGCTCGCCGAGGACCCCTACGACGGCGTGCCGATGCCCGAGGGACGGCTGGACCTCGACGCCGTCGATTCGGGGACTGGCGCCGTGTCCCGGTAGTCTCGCCGGCCACCCGCGTCTGTCCGGCGATAGCCGCTCCGTGTTCGTTCGGCTACAGCCACTCCGCGAACGACGAGTGCTGGCGGCTCCGGTCGATGTAGTCGCGTTGCATCGCTGTAATCGCCGCGTCGAGTGTCATCCCGTCGTCGAGCCGGTCGTGGACCCGGTCTTTCTTCCAGGCGCTGGGCGTCGTCCGGTCGTCCCAGCGGGACTCGATGGGGGCGAGATAGTGGTCGATGTCAGCCGCTGAGACGCCGGACTCGTGTAGTCCGTGTCGGGCGAACTCGAACACTTCCTCGAAGATGGCCTCGCTGTCGGTCGTCCGCTTGCCGTCACTGGTCACCCACGCGAGGTCGGCAGCGAGGCCGTCCTCGACGGCGCTGTAGAAGGACTGTTCGGCGTCGTCCCACGCCAGGTCAGCAAGCGGGTGGTCGGCGGCGACCAGTCCGCGGACGAGGCCTGCCGTCAGCGCCTGCATTCCGACCACGTCCCGAATCGTGGGCTGGGTCGGAATGGGGCGATACTCGATGCGCAGGGAGCGCTCGTCGCCGGTGCCGACGGGGTCGCCGCCGACGACACAGCGGAGCCACCGCCAGTAGGTGCCCCGCTTGTGGTCGAACTCCCAGTGGTCGTCGTGGAACGTCTCGCGGTCGCCGTCGTGGACCCACTCCCGCAGGAACGGGGCATAGAGGTCGTCTTCGACCACGCGGTCGACGACGTCGCTGGTGTCCTCTAAGTCCCCTGGCACTCTGACCTTGCTCTCGCCGGTGTGGTTGACCGACTGCTCGAAGGCCGCAATCCGGAGTTCGTGATGTGTCTTGTCGACGAGCGAGTCCGGGTCGGAGACCGTGTCGTAACAATCGGCGGGCAGGAACGGCGAGTTCGCGCTGAGTGCCACCACCGGTCCCATCGTCCGGATGGCCGTGTTGTAGTACGTCGGAAAGACCCCGGCGGAGGGTATCTGGAGGTGTGGCTGAATCGAGGTGGCCAGCGACTCGAAGAGAATCGTCTGGAAGGTGTGACTCGCCCCGGGAACGTCGAGGTCGATGTGGCCGTCGGTGAGCCGCCGGACGTGGTTGTCGATGGCAACGTATCGCGGTGCCGGGCGCATGTTCCGGGCGACCGCGACGTCCTCGTGCCACTCGACGGTATCGAGGTAGTCGAGACTGCCCTCGGCCGGCGGGATGGTCCACATCGCATCGAGAACGAGCTCCCGGTCGTGTGCCTCGGCGGCGGCCTGGCCCGCCGCGAACTGCTCGGCGATGCTGTCGGCCTGGGCGGCGAGTCCCTCCCCGTCTAAGACGTTCGGGTCGGTGTTCAACTCGGCGTTGTGCACTCCCAGCTCCTTGTTCGCGGCACTCTCGAAGACACTCGCCGGGAGCGTCGCCAGTCGCCCGTCTTCACCGGCGTCCGTGTCGGTCGCGCCTCGGGCGACGGCGTACACTTCCATCTCCAGTCCGACGGCGAACTCGTCGTTGTCCATCTCGCCGGCCACGATACCGTCCCGGAGTGTGGCGGCTTGCCGGTCGACCCGCTCGGTGAAGGTAGCTTCCGTCTCTGCAGTCAGCGACCGCTCGACGATGTCGGCGAGGTCGGTCATCGGTCGAACAGTTCCTCGTGTCCGTCGACGAGGTGGGCGTAGTCGCCGGAGGCGAAGTCCTCGAAGACGCTCTCGCGGTCGATGTCGGTCTCCGAGAGGGGGGTCACGCGGGCGGGCGTCCCGCGCACGAACGAGTCTGGTGGGACCTCGTACCCGGAGGGGACGACCGTCCCCATGGCGACGAGACTGCCAGAGCCGACCGTGGCCTCCGAGATGGTGGCGTTGAACCCGACCATCGCGCCGGACTCGACGTGGCTGTCGTTGAGCACTGCGCCGTGGCCGACCAGGCCGTCCTCGCCGACCGTCGAGGCGTGCAAGACGGCGTTGTCACCGATTGCGCTCCCCGCGCCGAGTTCGACCGGGTCGACGTCGCCACGGAGAACCGCGCCGGGCCAGACGGTCACGTCGGGCCCGACGCGCACCTCGCCGACCAGCGTACTCTCCTGGCTCACCGAGGCGCTCTCGTGGATGTCGGGGTCCGCTCCGTCGAACGTGTAGCTGCGACTGTCCATAGCGAGCGCAGGTACCCCTCCGACAAAACGTTTGAGTCTGACCGGTCACTCGAGGTCGACGACGAGCACGGGCATCGAGGCGTTCTTCAGAACGCGCTCGGTGGTGCTCCCGAGGTTGACCATCCGCTCGCGGCCGGTCTCGCCGTGCGTTCCCATCACCACGAGGTCGACTTCCTGCTCGTCGGCGTAGTCGGTAATCGTCGTGTACGGAATCCCTTCTTCACTGTGTGTGAGACACTCGATGCCCTCGTCCTCGATGTGGACGCGTGCGTCGTCGAGGGCAATCTCCGCCTCCTCTTCGAGCGACTGGCGAATCTCGTCAGTGCTGTCCTCGCTTGCGGCCGTGTACAGCCGTTTGTCCACGACATAGATGACGTGGATACGTGCGTCCTGGTCGGTGGCGATGGCTACTGCATGCTCGAGCGCGGTGGCCATGGCGGAACTCCCGTCGGTCGGCAGGAGAATGTCGTCGTACATGATGTGCGCCACTCCGCGACCGGACTTAATTGTTTTCCGGCGCTTGCGATATCGGCCGGAGTACCGTCTGTCGGCTTGCCGTTAGTGTAAAATTTGCAGAATGATGGTAAAACTACTGTTAGATAGCGGCCGTGTGTGTCGGACACACGGAAACTATTGTTCTATCAGTTACCCGTGAACTTCGGGTGATTGCTGACGTGCTTTGGCAGGTAGCGGGCCTGCTGTGGCAGGTCGGCGATGTCTTCTTCGACGGTGTCGACGAGTTCCTCCAGGGTCATGTCGATCTCTTCGCCCTCGGCGCGGACGTTGACACCGAGCTGGTCGCCCTCGATTTCGTCGCTCCCGACGATGATGTAGTAGGGCACCCAGTCGGTCTCGGCCTCGGCGATGCGCTTGCCGACGGACTCGTCGCGCTCGTCGATGTCGACGCGGATGTCTGCCGCTTCGAGTTCGTCGGACAACTCCTCGCAGTACTCGAGGTGTTCGTTGGGGTTGACCGGAATAAATCGGACCTGCGTCGGCGAGAGCCACGTCGGCAGGCGCGGGTTGTCCATCGTCGCCGTCTGTTCCAGCAGTGCGGCCATCACGCGCTCGATACCGCCCGACGGCGAGTAGTGGAGGATTGGCGGGTGGTGCTGGTTCGTTCCGTCGGTGTACTCGATGTCGAACCGTTCGGCGCTCTCGACGTCTATCTGCACCGTCGGGTTCTCGATTGGACGGCCCAGCCCGTCGATGGCGGCGAAGTCGATTTTCGCAGACCAGTAGTGGTGGCGCTCGGGGATAATTTCGAGGAGTGCGGGCTTGCCGAGTTCGTCGACGACTTCCTCGACCCACGCCTCGTTTTCCTCGTAGAACTCCCGGGTCATCCGGATGGCCGGCTCGTAGTTGATATCGAGGTCCTCGGAGGTCTGGAGCGCGAGTTTGGCCTGTTTCATCAGCTCCTCGCGGGCCTGGTCCATGTCCCCTGTGGCGGTGTGCATGTCCGGCATCGTAAAGGCACGAAGGCGCTTGAGGCCGGTCACCTCACCCTTCTGCTCGCGGCGGAACGAGTACGTCGACATCTCGTAGATGCGCAGCGGGAGGTCGTTCTCCGAGATGTGCATATCGCGCATGATGGAGAACTGGCCGAAACACGCGGCAAAGCGCAGCATCATCCGACGGTCGCCGGACTCGAAGCGGTACTGGCGCTCGCCGAACTTCCCGGCGTGTTCGTCGATACAGCGTGCACCCAGGTCGTACATGATGGGCGTCTCGACGGGCATCCCGCCGTAGTCGACGACCAGGTCGTTGACGTACTCCATCAGGGCATCCCGGATGAGCTTCCCACGCGGGTAAAAGCGGAGGTTGCCAACGTCAGAGAGGTCGTCGTAGCCCACCAGTTCCTTCTCTTTCATAATCTCGAGGTGGGGCGGCTCCTCGCCGGCGCTGGCGACGATGTCCTCGACTTCGTCCTCGATGAAGGCCTGCATGTCCGAACTGGTGTCGGCCTTGGCGCTGACGGCGTCGTCTGTCTCGCCGCCCGGATACATCACTTCCCAGTCGCTGGGTTCGCGGTCTAGGTCTTCTTCGTCCTTCTCCTCGTCGCGGTGGTGAGCGACGTGACGGGACAGCTCCGAGAGCGGGTGGCCCTTACAGGAGACCTCGAAGGATTTGTACCAGCCAAACGGTGCGCGCAGAATCTCGTAGTCCTCGGCTTCCAGGGCGGCTTCGAGGTCCTGCATGACGCGCTTTGCGGCGTCGGGACTGGCGAGGTCTTCGCTCAGGTGGGCGTAGGGGTAGAGGACGACGTTGCGGGTGTTGAGCTGGCCGGTCACGTCCCGCAACTCCTCCAGTGCGTTCTCGACGACGCCGTCGATGTCTTCCTCGTCGTCGGACTCGACGCTGATGAAGGCCGTGACACACTCTTCCATGCGTCCCTCCATCGGAACCCCCTCTGTCTCGGCGAGGCTGTCGGGGCCGGCCTTTTCCCGCGCCTCGAACTCCAGATGGTCGGAGTGAATGAACAGCAGTCGCATACCACAGGAAACCCGATGGGCAGTAAAAAGCGTGCCGAATGGCCGCGCTATCGCGCTGTCGGTCTATGCCCCGAAAACAGCCCTTCTCGCAGGTGACGCTCACTCCTCGTCTTTGAGTTCCTCGAGTTCCGCTTCGACCTCGCTTTCGTCGACCGCCGGCGTCTCCACGTCGGCACTCTCCGTGTCCGCTGTGTCGGCCTCGGTTGATTCCACATCGGCGGTGTCCGCCTCGACTGCGTCACGGTCCTCGCTCATCTCGGATTTGAGCGTCTCCAGTTCCGCGTCGACTTCGTTGTCCTGTGTGATATCCTCGAGTTCGCGGTCGAGGCTGCTCTTGTCGGACAACTGGTTTTCGAGTGCGCCGGTCTCCTGGAGTTCATCGAGCGCCGCAGAGCGTGCTTCCATCTCCTCGGTGCGCTCTTCGGCGCGTTCGATAGTCCTCGAAACTTCGCTCATCTCGTCGCCGGCACCGGTCATCGCCTCGGAGACGCGGGCGCTGGCTTCGGCGGCCTCGTAGCGGGCTTTCATCGTCTCCTTGCGCGTCCGGAACTGCTCGATTTGCTCCTGGAGTTCGTCTTTCTTTTCGACGAGCTGGTCCTGTTTCGCCTGGAGGTCCGCAATCTGCCCTTCCAGCTCCTCTATCTGTGTCATCTTCTGTTTTTTCTTCTCCAGCGCACGCCGCGCGAGGTCGTCGCGGTCCTGCTCGACGGCGGCGCGGGCCTGCTCGTTGTGTTTCTCGACGTTCTCTTCGAGGCGGCGTTTCTGGATTTCAAGGCGCTTTTTCTGTGTCGTCAGGTCCGCGATGCCCTGCTTTACGTCCTGGAGCTGGTCCCGGAGCTGTTCGTAGGAGTAATCGAGCGTCTGACCCGGGTCCTCGCTGCGGTTGAGCACCGCGTTGAGTTTCGACCGGATGACGTACGATGCACGCGAGAGGATTCCCATATACCGACACGTTAGCCGCCGAAACTTAAAATTCTTACACGCATTGGCTTCGGGTATGTCCGAGACGCTCCGGCTCCCCGGCCCGCGGGACGTGCGCGCGACCGTCTCACGAACCGATACCGAGGCCGCTGTCGTCGCCTGTCCGCCCCACCCCCAGATGGGCGGCGACCGCCGTGACGGGCGACTGCGCGCCGTCAGCGACGCGCTCGACGACCGCGCGATTGCCTGCCTGCGTTTCGACTACGGCCCGTGGGACGAGGGGCAGGCGGAGGTGACCGACGCGCGGAGCGCGCTCGCGTGGGCCCGCGAGAACTTCCAGACGGTCGGGCTGTTCGGATACAGTTTCGGCGGGGCCGTCGCACTCCGGGCGGCCACACAGGAGAGTCAGTCGGACTCTGCACCGGCGGCACTCTCCCTGCTTGCCCCCGCAAACAGCCTCGCCGGCGACTCGGTCGTCGACGCCGTCGATGCTGTCCCCTGTCCGGTCCAGGTCCTCTACGGCGAGCGCGACGACACCGTCGATTCTGTCCCCGTCGCCCAGCGCGCTCGCGAGCGGGGCCACACCGTCGAGGCGCTGTCGGCAGACCACTTTTTCGTCGGCCAGCAGGCTCGTGTCGCCGAATCGGTGGCGACCTTTTTCGCCGACTCGATGTAGTCGGTCCTGACGAGCGAACCGCTGGCGCTCCGCCGATACGGCCAGTACTCGACGCTCGTCCACTCGCCGCTCCAATCGAGGGGCCGGACTGGGCGAACCGACAATTCTGACGAGAAATACAGACGAACGACCATCTCTTCCTCAATACATTGCACAATATAGTAGTATATTAGGACTATCTAGCACATACACACAGAAGTTTTTAGTAAAGGCGACCAATTGGTGTAGTTGATGAGCGTAAACGACTCAGCCGTCGAATCTGCATCGGCAACCGAGAGCACCGACTCGCCGAGCCTCCGCTGTGCAAGCTACATGGGGTGTCGCTTCTGTGAGGAGGGGTCGCTGGTGTTCGACGCGGAGATTGGCAAGTCCCGCTGTCGCACCTGTGGCAAGATAGACTGACGACCAGATATCAATGAGCATCAAACAGCAGATTCGAAGCCGTATCGGCCGCGACCCCGACTTCGAGTGTGTCGGCTGTGGACTCACGTTCGAGGAAGAGCGGCTGAACTGTCCGACGTGTGGCTGGTGTATCCGCCAGGCAAAGTAAGTCCAGCCCGACCGTCGGTCCTGCTCGGTCCCCGAACAGTCCCCGCTGGGGCGGTCGCCACCGTGGCGAATCCTGGTCGGTTCGAAACGGTTTTGAGGCCTGCCAGCACACGGTCGATATGCCGACAGAATCCGAGACGGGCTACGATCCGAGCCTGGGACGGAAGTTCCTTTTCGTAACGGGCGGTGTGATGTCCGGACTGGGCAAAGGTATCACTGCTGCGAGTACCGGTCGCCTGCTGGCCAACGCCGGCTTCGACGTGACCGCGGTCAAGATTGACCCCTATCTCAACGTTGACGCCGGGACGATGAACCCCTTCCAGCACGGCGAGGTCTACGTTCTCAAAGACGGTGGCGAGGTCGACCTCGACCTGGGGAACTACGAGCGGTTCCTCGACATCGACATGACCTTCGACCACAACGTCACCACGGGCAAGGTCTACCAGGAGGTCATCGAGGCCGAGCGCGCGGGCGACTACCTGGGCAAGACCGTCCAGATTATCCCGCACATCACCGACGAAATCAAACGGCACGTCCGGGAGGCCGCCGAAGACACCGACGTCTGCATCGTCGAAGTCGGTGGCACCGTCGGGGACATCGAGGGGATGCCCTACCTCGAAGCGCTCCGCCAGTTCGCCCACGAGGAAGACGAGGAAGACATTCTCTTTACGCACGTCACGCTCGTCCCCTACTCGAAAAACGGCGAACAGAAGACCAAGCCGACCCAGCACAGCGTCAAGGAACTGCGCTCTATCGGGCTCCAGCCCGACGTGCTGGTCGGCCGCTGTGAGGACCCCCTCGACCCCGAGACCCGCGAGAAGATTGCGCTGTTCTGTGACGTCCCCGAAGATGCCGTCTTCTCGAATCCCGACGTGGACGACATCTACAAAGTCCCGCTGGTCGTCGAAGACGAGGGCCTCGACGACTTCGTGATGGACCACTTCGACATCGCCGACGAGGCACTCCCCGAACCCGAGCGCGACACGACCTGGCGCGAGACCGTCACCCAGGACAAAGAGGGGTCGGTGAAAGTCGCCCTCGTGGGCAAGTACGGACTGGAGGACGCCTACATCTCGATTCACGAGTCGCTGAAACACGCCGGCCTCGAAAAGCAAGTCGAGGTCGAGCGCAAGTGGATAAACTCGGAGAACCTCGCGGACGGCGTCGACAGCCAACTCGACGACGTCGATGGGGTCATCGTCCCCGGTGGCTTTGGCTCCCGCGGAACCGAAGGGAAAATCGAAGCTATCCGGTACTGCCGGCAAAACGATGTGCCCTTCCTCGGGCTCTGTCTGGGCTTCCAGATGGCCGTCGTCGAGTACGCTCGGAACGTGCTCGACCTCGACGGTGCCCACTCCGCGGAACTGGACGAGTCGACACCGCACCCGGTCATCGACCTCCTGCCCGAACAAAAGGAGATGGACGATATGGGCGGGACGATGCGCCTTGGCGCACACGTCACCGAAATCGAATCGGGCACGCTGGCCCACGACCTCTACGACAGCGACTCCTGTACCGAGCGCCACCGTCACCGCTACGAGGTCAACCCCGAGTACATCGACGACCTCAAGGCCGCCGGGATGACCTTCTCGGGCACCTCCGGCAACCGGATGGAGATTCTGGAACTGGCCGACCACCCGTACTTCTTCGGGACGCAGTTCCATCCCGAGTTCCGCTCGCGACCGACACGTGCGAGCCCGCCCTTCGTGGGCTTTCTCGACGGTATCCTCTCGACACAGGACGAACTCGCCGTCGCAGGAGGTGACCACTGATGGTCGACGTCGACTCCTTTATTGCCGACGCTCGTGAGGAAATCGCTGAAGAAATCGGTGACGCAAACGCCGTCATCGCGCTCTCGGGCGGTGTCGACTCCTCGACGGCCGCCGCGCTGGCCTACGACGCCATCGGCGACCAGCTCACGCCCGTCTACGTCGACACCGGCCTGATGCGCAAGGGCGAAACCGACCAGATTCGGGAGACCTTCGCGTACATGGACTCGCTGCAAATCATCGACGCGAAAGACCGCTTCCTCGATGCCCTCGAAGGTATCACCGACCCCGAGGAGAAGCGCCACGCCATCGGCGAGCAGTTCATCCGGGAGTTCGAGACGGTCGCCCGTGAGGTCGACGCCGACTACCTCGTCCAGGGGACCATCTACCCCGACCGCATCGAATCTGAAGGGACGATAAAGAGCCACCACAACGTCGGCGGCCTCCCCGAAGTCGTGGACTTCGAGGGCATCGTCGAACCGATGCGCGACCTCTACAAGGACGAAGTCCGGGAAGTCGCGCGGGAACTCGACCTGGACGAAATCGTCGCCGAGCGGATGCCTTTCCCCGGTCCGGGGCTCGCAGTGCGCATCCTCGGTGAGGTCACCGAGGAGAAACTCGGCGTCGCACGCGAGGCAAACCACGTCGTCGAGGAGGAACTGATAGAGCACGAACCGTGGCAGGCACTCGCCGCCGTCATCGGGAAGGCAACGGGCGTCAAAGGCGACAACCGCGTTCACGGCTGGGTCGTCGCCGTCCGCTCGGTCGAATCGCGCGACGGCATGACCGCCCGCGCCCAGAACGTCGACTGGGACACGCTCCAGCGCATCCAGTCCCGGATTACCGGCGAAAACGAGAACGTCGCCCGCGTGCTCTACGACGTGACCCACAAGCCGCCGGCGACCATCGAGTACGAGTAACGCTGTCGGAGTCGCGCGGCCGCGGGTGACAAGACACAAGCCCCCGCGACACTACCGCCACATCAATGAACGTCATCGTCGCCGGCACTGACGACCACGACATCGCCGCCGCCATCGAATCTGAGGGCCACAGCGTCTCCCGCGTGGACATCGCCAACCGCCCCGCACTGGAGGAAGCGGGTACCCACGACGCGAGCGTCCTCGTGTTGACCGAAGTCGAACAGGCGACCGCGATTGCCGTCGCCAAGGACCTCAACGAGGACCTGAAGGTCGTCTTCTACAGCGAGGGCTCGCTCCCTGACTTTGCCTCCCGGCAGGCGGATATGCTGGTCGACCCGGCGCTTCTCGACGCCGACGCGGTCGCCGAAGAACTGGATTCCTGACCGCGTCGTCACTCGGCGGCCGCGAGCGTGCCCGCGACTGCCGAGAGTTGGTCGCTTCCGCTCTCGACGAACGGCGTGCCGTGACCCTGACAGACGACATCGACCGCTGGTGCGCGTTCGACGTACGACTGGAGACTCGCCTCTGCTTCCTGGTGGTCGTAGTTGAGAAACCACGGTGGCACCCTGAACTCTCCGCCCCGTTCGCGGACGAGGTCACCGACCAGCGCCAGCGAGCGGGATTCGTCGACGAATGCCGTGTGGCCTGGTGTGTGGCCGGGCGTGTGGTAGACGTTGAACCCACCGACCGTGTCGCCGTCTTCGACTGGTTCGAGCGGGACCGCCGGCGCGTCACGGGTGATGTCGGTCACGCGCTGAAAGAGTCCCTTCCGGTTGTGCCAGACCGGGCGCTCGCGACGCGCGAGATACGGTTCGTCGTCGACGCCGATTGCGACCGGCGCGTCGAGTCCGCTGTCGACGAGTCCGTTCAGGCCGCCGACGTGGTCGAAATCGAAATGTGTCATCAAAACGCGGTCGACGGCCGAGAGCGACCCGACGACGCGTTCGATACCCGTCTGAATCTCGCTGGCGTGCCAGGGCATCCCTGTGTCCACCAGCGTCACCTCGCCGTCGTCGACTAGATAGGCGTTGACGCCCTGCAGGTCGAACCACCACACACCGTCGGCGAGTCGCGTCACCATACCCACGGTTGGGGTGGGAGCCACAAAAGTGGCGACACCTGCCAGTTTGGGACTACCGTTCGTGGACGGTCATCGGCATCCCGTCTTTCGGGTGCACCGTCAGCGACGGCCGGAACTCGAAGTGCCCGTCGCGAGCGTATTCGAGTTCGTACTGGCTTGCTGTTCGGGCGAGAATCAACTGCGCTTCCAGTTTCGCGAGGTGCTTGCCGATGCAGTGGCGCGGCCCGCCGCCGAAGGGGAAGTAGGCAAAGCGCGGGCGCTCCTGCTGGCGCTCTGTGGTCCAACGCTCGGGGTCGAACTGCGCTGGCTCGTCCCACCACCGCTCGGAGCGGTGGACCGCCCACTGTGGCAGCATGAGCGCCGACCCGGACTCGACCGGGTAGCCCGCAAGTTCCACGTCTGCCGTCGGCTCTCTGAAGATGGTGTACACGGGCGGATAGAGCCGCATCGCCTCGTCGATGACCCACTCGGTGTACTCGAACTGCCGGACGTCGTCCATCGTCGGGCGCCCGTCGACCACCGAGTCGACCTCCTCGTGGACCTTCTCGCGGGCACTCGGGTGTTCCGAGAGGAGATACCAGGTGTAGGTCAGGGTCAGCGCCGTCGTGTCGTGGCCGGCGAGCAACATCGTGACCACCTCGTCCCGGAGTTGCTCGGCGGACTGTTCGCCCCGCTCCTGGGCGCGCAACAGAATCGAGAGCATATCCATTGGCACGTCGGCACCCCGGTCGGCCTCCGGGTTGCCCTCGGTGCCGCGCCGTTCGGCGATGATGTCGTCGACGACCCCCTCCAGAGTCTCGAGTGCTTGCTGGTACTCCCGGTCGCCGGGCATCGGCACCCAGTTCGGGGTGGCAAAGCGGACCGGGTCGGGTTCGAACTGCGCGCCCAGGGGGTCGAGACTCCGGCGGACCGTCTCGATGCGCTCTTCGCTCAACTCCACGCCGAGCATCAGGTCCGCGATGACGTCGAGTGTCACCGCCGTCATCTCCTGTTCGACGTCGACGCGCTGGCCGTCGGCCCACCCCGACAGCATCGTGTCGGCGTGGTCGACGATGCGGTCCGCGAAGTTCGCCAGCCGCCCCATCGCGAAGGCGGGGTTGGTCAACTCGCGTTGCTTCTCCCACGTCTCCCCTTCGCTCAGGAGAAGCCCCTCGCCGAGCAGGTCCCCGAGCGCGTCGCTCTGGAAGTCCGGCTTCCGGAAGTTATCGGCCTCCGAGACCAGAACCCGCTCGATGTCGGTGGGGTTGGTGAGCATGTACGTCGGCAGGGTTCCGAGTTTGAACTCGACAATATCGCCGTACGCGCTCTCACAGGCGGAGAGAAACCGGAACGGGTCTTTCGCGTATCGGCGACTGCTACCAAAGAGCGGTTCACCGCGTGGACCGGGCGGAGACGCCGTCATTACCGGACTGCAGGGCTAAACAGGCATGAATGTTTGGCGGCCGAGAGGCGGTGGCACCGGTGTAACCACCTGACACCGGCGTCCGCGAGTGCTTATGCGTCTCTCGGTGCTACCTGCGGTCGAAGACCGACACCGCCTATGTCCCAACGAAAATCCGACTACGCCGACGACACAGACATCGACGCATCGCTCGACGAACTGCCGGACGAAACCCGTCTCGACGAGGCCGTCGCGAACCTCGAGGCCAACGGCTTTGAGGTCGTCGTCGTCGACACCGCCGAGGACGCGCTGGAGACGCTGCAATCGCACATCCCGGCCGGTGCGTCCGTGATGAACGGTCACTCGACGACGCTCGAAGAAATCGGCTTCGCCGAGTACCTGAGCGAGGGCGACCACGAGTGGGAGAGTCTCCCCGACGAAATCTGGAGCATCGACGATGACGAGCGCCGGCAGGCCGCCCGCCGCGAGGCACAGACGGCCGACTACTTCCTCGGTGGTATCAACGCCGTCGCGGCGACGGGCGAACTCGTCGCGGCCGACCGCTCGGGCAGCCGTATCGGTGCTTATCCCTTCGCCGCCAGCAACGTCGTCATCGTCAGCGGCGCGAACAAGGTCGTCCCGGACCTCGATGCCGCGCTCGACCGCCTCGAATCAGTCGCCTACCCGCTGGAAAACGAGCGCGCCAAGGAGGCCTACGGCGTCGAGAGCGAAATCGCCAAACAGCTCATCTTCCGACAGGAACTCGAAGAGGGACGGACCACCGTGGTCCTCGTCCGCGAGCAACTGGGCTACTAGCCGTCCTAACTTTTCTCCGACGGCTCTTCATCGCGTGCTTCTTCGGCGAGCGCCTCGGCCTCTTCGAGGACGATTTGTTCGACGCCCCGCCGCGCGCGTTCGGTATCACCCGGGAGACAGAACACCGGAACGCCGTCGACGATGCCGGCCGTCGCTCGCGTGCGAACGACCGCCGTTCCATCGAAGTCGTGGGAGAGTACGCGGTACAACTCTCCAAAGCCCGGGAGGTGTTTGTCGAACAGTGGTTCGACGGCGTCGATGGTCACGTCGTCGGGCGAGACGCCCGTCCCGCCGACGGTGACGATTGCCGAGACGTCTTTGCGACGAGCGAGTGTGCCGACCGTACTCTGGACGCTGTCGTACTCAGAGCCGATGAGCTCCCGGGTCGCGACGGCGTCGCCGGCGTGCTCGACGGCGTCGACGACCACCTCTCCGGTGGCGTCCTCCTCGACGGTTCGCTCGCTGCCGACCGTCACGACCGCGTAGGGAAGTGTTTCCGGGCCGAACGCCGCTGTCTCGTCCGCAGACGCGGCCGCTGCTGATTCGACCTCCGCCGATGCCGCTGTCGTCGCCTCTTCTGTCACGGTCTCTTCGTCCGTTTCTATCTCTTCTTCTGTCGTGGCCTCTTCGTCCGGTTTCGTCTCTTCTTCTGGCTCGGTCTCCGTGGTATCGTCGTCGTCCTCAGTCTCGTCCTCGTCCCCGTATCCCCTGCTCGTGTCCCGTGACTGGAAGTCGACCATACGCCGGAGTGGGGTCTCACGGGCTAAAAGTTCGACCCTGGCGCTCCGGAATCGTTCGTCGACTGTCGATGTACCGGCAGACGAACGTTGTACCACCATTGTTTTTTCAGGGCCGCTTGATTACTCGTGTATGAAAGCAGTCCAATTTTCGGAACACGGCCGCAGAGACGTGCTCGAATACGGCGACTTCGACGACCCGGATATCGACCGCGACGAGGTGCTCGTCGACGTCAAAGCCGGCGCGCTGAACCACCTCGACGTGTTCACACGGATGGGGCTGGGCGCGCTCCAGCGACTCGACCTGGAGATGCCCCACATCCCCGGCAGCGACGCCGCGGGTGTTGTCGAGGAAGTCGGCGACGACGTCGAGCGACTCGAACCCGGCGACCGTGTCGCGGTCTCTGCGGGACTGGCGTGTGGCCACTGTGAGTTCTGCCGGGACGGCGACCCGACCCTCTGTGAGGACTTCCAGATTCTCGGCGAACACGTCCGCGGCGTCCACAGCGAACTGGCGGCGGTGCCCGCCGAGAATCTCGTCCCGGTACCGGAGGGCGTCGACTGGGAGGTCGCGGCCGCGGCGCCGCTCGTCTTCCAGACGGCCTGGCGGATGCTCGTCACGCGTGCGGACCTCCAGCCCGGCGAGTCGATTCTCGTTCTCGGCGCCAGCGGTGGCGTCGGTCACGCCGCGGTCCAGATTGCCGATTACCTCGGTGCCGAGGTGTACGCCACCGCCAGTACCGACGAGAAACTCGAATACGCCGCGGACATCGGCGCGGACCACACTATCAACTACGACGAGAACGACTTCGCCGAGGCCATCGACGAGGCGACCGACGAGCGCGGCGTCGATGTGGTCGTCGACCACATCGGCAAGGCGACGTGGCAAGACTCTCTAGACAGTCTCGCGAAGGGCGGCCGCGTCGTCACCTGCGGTGCGACCACGGGCGGCGACCCCGAGACGGACATCAACAACATCTTCTGGAATCAACTGGAGATTTACGGCTCGACGATGGGCACGCCCGGCGAAGTCGACGACGTGCTCGAACTGGTCTGGGACGGCGAGTTCGAGCCCCGCATCCGGGAGACGCTGCCGATGAGCGAGGCCGACCGCGCCCACGAGATTATCGAGGAGCGGGAAGGCTTCGGGAAAGTCGTCGTCATCCCCGACAGCGAACTGTAGCGGGCAGCGCCCCACAGCAGGCGGTTCGTGTAGTTTTCGAGAACGACAGCGTTTTGCGACAGTGGCAGCGACATAGACCAATGACAGGCAACGGGGTGACGGCCTCGGATGCACCCGACGACGATGACGACAGCGAGAGCAGCGACGAGGGGTACGTCCACCAGCCCCGGTCCTCGCCGCCGACGCAGGCGCGACCGACCGACGGCAACTTCGGCTGGCACGGCTGGCTGCTCGTCGGCGTCATCGTCTTTGCCTTCCTCGTCGTTCCGATTGCCCTGCTCTATCTCCCGGAGGCCCAGTCGCTCGTGCGTTCGATTGGCCTGACACTCCGGGACGCCTATCTCGTCTTGCCGCTGATTCCTGCCTTCCTGCTCGGTGTGGTGGCCGTCTGGGCTGCCGTCCGCGCGCGCTCGTCATGAACAGCCACTCACAGGGCGACCACGCCGGGACTGGAATATTTAAACGAGTGTCCCGTTGGAGCGGGTGAGAGGCGATGGCAGAGCTGTTCTATCTCCCGATAGTGTTGCTCGCGGCCGTCGTCGGGATGGGCGTCGGCTTTTTTGCCTGGCTGCAGGGCGACCAGCCGGGCGCGCGACCGCTCACGATTCTCGTCGCCGCGGCGAGTTTCTGGGCCGTCGCGGAGGGGCTGGCCATCGCCACGGCGGGCGTCGGGTCCCTCCGGTTCTGGACGCAGGTCGGGTTTACCTTCTCGACTATCGTTCCGATCGCCTGGCTGGCCGTCGTCCTCGAGTACACCGGCCGTGAACAGTGGTTGAGCCGCTCCCGGCTCGGCCTGTTGCTGGTCGAACCCGCCGTGTTCGTCTTTCTCGTCTGGACAAACACCGGCCACGGGCTCGTCTGGACCGACGCCAGTCAGGTCGTCCTCGGGGAGTACACCACGCTCGTCCTCGAGTTTGGCCTGGCGTTCTGGGGCCATCAGGTCTACTCGTATCTGCTTGTCACCGCTGGCGCAGTCCTGCTCTTCCGGATGGTACTGGCATCGAACCAGCTCTATCGGAGTCAGAGCACTGCGCTTTTGTTCGCAATCACGATTTCGATGGCCGGGAACGCGCTGTACATCTTCGAGTTGCTTCCAGCCGGTATCGACCCCAGCGGACTCACGTACGTCCTGAGCGGGGTCGTCCTCGCCGGTGCGATGTTCCGTACCCGACTGCTCCAGATTGCACCGGCGGTTCGGGAACTCGGCCGGGAGGTGGTCCTGACCGAACTCGACGACTGTCTCTACATCCTCGACGAGGACGACCGCATCATCGAGACCAACCCGGCAGGCGAGCAACTCCTCGATGCGACCGAATCGTCGCATCTCGGTCAGTCGCTCGGGACCGCGCTGCCGTCGCTCGCCGACGCAATCGACTCCGGGCAGTCGCTGTTGCGATTCGACACCGGCGGGTCGGTCCGCTACTACGACATCCAGGTCTCCTCGATTTCGCGGGCCTACGGGACGCTCTCTGGTCGGCTGGTGAGCCTCCGCGAGGTGACCGACCAGCGCCGTCGCGAACAGCAACTGGACGTGCTCAATCGGCTCCTCCGGCACAACGTCCGCAACGAACTGAACGTCGTCCGCGGGAACGTCGACCTCGCACGCGACGATATCGAAGACGAACACACCCGCGCTCGCCTCCGGACCGCTATCCAGGCTCTCGATACGGTCGTCGAACGCAGTGAGAAGGTCGGCCGCCTCTCCCGGCTGTTCGACACCGACACCGACGGGACACTCGACCTCGCCGACCACCTCGCAGCCGACCTCGACCGAACCAGCCGGAACTATCCCGACGCCGACATCGACCTCGCCTTTCCTGCCCCTCTTCTCGTCGAGGCCGGCCCGACGCTGCCCGTCGCCTTCGAGGAACTCGTCGTCAACGCCATCGAACACAACGACAGTGACACTCCTCGGGTCGCCCTCGCAGTCGACGAGCGCGCCAGCGACGATGCCACTGTCGTCGTCACCGTCAGCGACAACGGCCCGGGAATCGAGGAACAGGAGTATCGAGCGCTCGCGGAGGGCCGGGAAACACCGCTGGAACACGCAAGCGGCGTCGGGCTGTGGCTGGCAAACTGGGTCGTCGAGCACAACGGCGGCTCCCTTTCCTTCCAGACGACGCCGGCGGGCACGACCGTCAGCGTCCGTCTCCCGCGCGCCCAGAGCGAGGCTGGTCAGACGGCTGACGCACGCGAGTAGAACAGGCCACAGACTGCCCGCGAGCTCGAAAAAAGAAGTCGCTACTCGAAGTCGCGCCGCATCGCAATCTCGAACCAGGGGCAGAGTCGGAGCTGGCGGTACCACTTGGGATTGTGGTACAGCCGCTCGTAGGGAACCCACATGACGCCGCCGACTTCTTCGGGGTCCGGTTCGAGCCGGGTGTCAGAAAGGGTGGCCTTCAGCACGGCACAGACTTCGTGTTCGACACCGGCGTTCTCGTAGTAGCGTTTGTACTCGAAGCGGTCGGTGACCTCCATGTCGTCGTACTGGTCGGGCGTGATGCCGAGTTCCTCCTCCAGTCGCTCGGTGGCCGCTTCGATTTGGGTCTGGCCCTCGACGGGGTGGGAGGCGACGGTGCCGTCCCAGTGGGTGTCCCACAGGCGCTTGCCGGGGCTGCGCTGTGCCAGCAGAATGTGGCCGCCCTCGTCGAACAACAGTGTGGTGAAAGCCCGGTGGCGGATGCCTTCGCCCGTGTGGGCGTCCAGCCGGTTGACCAGACCCTGTTCGTTGTCGTCGGCGTCGACGGCGATAACGTCCTGTCCTGCGTTCTCGTGGACTTCGTCGTCCGCACTCATTACTCGTCACAACGGTGACCCTATTCAAACCGGCTTCGATTGTCGGCGGTGGTCACGCCGCTGTCGATTACCCGAGCCACTCGTCGAGGATTAACCTCGTCTTCGTCGACTCCACCTCTTGCAACTCCCGGGCCTGCGTGATGAGGTCGTTCAGACTCGACGTGTCGGCGGCGTCGATGACGAGCACGATGTCCTCCTCGCCGGAGACGTGCCAGACGAAATCGACCTCGTCCCAGCTGGCCAGGCGGTCTGTCAGCCCCTCCGTCTTGGCGTTGACGTCGATTCCGATTTCGACCATCGCCTTGACGTTGCCCGTCTGCGTGGAGACGGTAAACCGCTCGATGACGCCGTCATCGATGAGCTGGTCGACGCGGTTGCGTACGGTACCCTCCGAGGTCCCGATGCGGTCTGCAATCTCCGTATACGGCGTTCTGGCGTCCCGGCGCAACACGTCCAGTATCTGCCGGTCGAGGTCGTCCATCGAGATATGTGCCTTCGTCGGGTCCACACTTCAACGCTACGAATTTCGTAACTCACCTTCGAAAGCAACCCTTATCAACGGACATTTCGTACGTATCTCGTAATGACAGACGCCTACGTCGCTATCGAGGGTGAACGCATCATCGAGGCGCGCGCTCGCTCGCCAGGAATCGCGCGCGGTGAAATCGTCTTCACGACAGCCTACACGGGCTACGAGGAGAGTCTCACCGACCCCAGCTATGCCGAACAGGTTCTGACCTTCTCCTATCCGCTCATCGGCAACTACGGCGTCCGAGAGGAGCGCTTCGAGTCCGACCAGGTCCAGCCCAACGCCGTCGTCGCCCGCGAACTCACCGACGACGTGGCCGAGTGGCTCGAATCCGAAGGTGTACCCGCCGTCGACCACCTCGACTCCCGCGACATCGTCACCGAAATCCGCGACGAGGGCGCGATGAAGTGTGGTATCGCCGCTGGCCCCGACGCCACCGAGGAGGACGCAATCGCCGAACTTCACGAGTGCAAGCACATGTCCGACCACGTCGACATCGGCAAACAGGTCTCCGTCGACGAACACACCGTCAGCAACGAGGACGGCGACGGCAAGACGGTCGCGCTGGTCGACTGCGGTGCGAAGGGCTCGATTGCATCATCGCTGGTCGAGCGCGACGCCGTCGTCCACCAACTGCCCTACGATGCCACCGAAGACGACATCGAGGCTATCGACCCGGACCTCCTCTTTATCTCCAACGGTCCCGGCGACCCCGAGAACTTCGAGCAGGCCGGCGCCATCGTCGAAGAGTACGTCGGCGAGGTACCACTCGCAGGGATCTGTCTCGGCCAGCAGGTCGTCGCCAACGCGCTGGGCGGGCGAACCACGAAAATGGAGTTCGGTCACCGCGGCGTCAACCAGCCGGTGCGTGACCTGCGGACCGACCGCGTCGTGATGACGACACAGAACCACGGCTACACCGTCGCAGACCCCGGTGACAAACTCGACATCACGCAGGTCAACGTCAACGACGACACGCCCGAAGGACTGGAAAACGACGAACTGGGCATCATCACCCGCCAGTACCACCCCGAAGCCAACCCCGGGCCGAACGACTCGCTCGACTTCTTCGACGACGTGCTCGCGCTGGCCGAAGAGTAAGTAACTCGGCGCGTTTTCCGCCTGACTGATTCACAAACTATCTTTCTGGCAGCCTGTGGCGTTCTCAGAATCCGGGTCTCGAAGCGCAAACGACGAAGAGTCAGGAAACCAGCGGCGAGGTCGACGAGATGAACGCACTCGACGTCCAGAGCGAACTCTGACTGTCGCCGGTTTCGGTTGTATCGACGCGTCGTGAAAAAATCGGTCCGTTAGTACGGTCGCCGGACTGTCGCCGACGGACGCCTACTGGCCCGATTCGCGGCGTTCGACGACGTCTTCGGCCCACTCGATAGCGTCGTCGAGCACTTCGTCGGGGCTGTCCTCGAACTCGAACGACCGGATGTGGTCGGCGTCCTCTGCCTCGTGGCCGCCAAGCAGGTGGGTCTCCTGGCGTTCGACGTCGGCCGGGACCAGACGGGCGAGGATGTCGTTGTGTGCTTTCGCCGTCTCGACTTCCGTCAGGCGCGTCGACGGGTCGCGGTCGACGAGGATGGAGAACTTCGAGAGCATCATGTACGTCGCGGTGGTGTCGTCGCCCTCGCCGGGCAGGGCCGCAGCGACGTTGGCGTTGTACCCGAAGTCGTCCAGGCGTGCTTCGAGCCCTGCGAGTTCGTCGTCCGGGGCAGAGCCAAGCAGGAGCACGGAACTGTCGATGGTTCCGAGGACGGTGTCGAGTGCCGCAACCACGTCTTCGCTTTCTTCGCCGGCAAGTGCGTCGAGGTAGCCCTCGCTCGCGATGTCGCGCAGCGTCGCAATCTGGCTGCGGAGGTCTTCGCGTTCCTTGGGCTGGCCCCAGTACTCCTGGAGTTTCGGACGGTCGCCGACCGACTCCACGTCGAGTGGCTCGTCGGAGTGACGGATAGCCTCCAGTGCGGCCTGGGCGCTCTCGATGGTCGAGAAGTAGGTAATGCTCTCCTCGACGCAGACTTCGAGAACGTCGCGGTTCCGCGAGAGTACGAGGTCGATATCGCCCGCGTGAAGCGCTTCCTTGATGGCCGCTTCGTCCTCGTAGTCGTCCAGCGTCTGGACGTCGAAGAACTCCTCGAAGCCGGCGACGGGCATATCGACGATGGCGGTTCCGTCCAGCGGAATCGCCTTGCCGACGCTCATCTGGGCTTTCTGGTAGGCCTTGCCAAAGGAGTCGGCCGTGCCCATCACTTCGCCGGTGGATTTCATCTCCGGACCGAGACGCGGGTCCGACCCCGGCAGGCGGTCGAACGGCAGGACGACTTCCTTCACGCTGACCTGCTCGGGAATCTGCTCTTCGTAGTCCAGCTCTTCGAGCGTGGCGCCCGCCATGACCTTCGCGGCCACTTTGGCAATCGGAACGCCCGTCGCCTTCGAGACGAACGGTACCGTTCGCGAGGAGCGTGGGTTCGCCTCCAGGACGAACACTTCGCCGTCACGGACAGCGAGTTGGACGTTCAGCAGACCGACGGTGTCGAGTGCGGTCGCGATGTCCTCGACGACTTCGCGCACGCGGCGGTTCACGTCACGGCCGAGCGAGCGTGGCGGAATCATACACGCCGAGTCCCCGGAGTGGACCCCGGCAGTTTCGATGTGTTCCATCACGCCGCCGATGAGGACGTTCTCGCCGTCCGAAACGGCGTCGACGTCCAGTTCCACGGCGTCGGCGAGGAACTCGTCGACGAGAATCGGCTTGTCCGGACTCACGCGGACGGCCTCCTCGATGTAGGTCTTCAGGTCGTCGTCGTTGTAGACGACTTCCATCGCACGCCCACCGAGGACGTAGGACGGACGGACGAGCACGGGATAGCCGATGTCGTGGGCGAGTTCGAGGGCTTCCGCCTCGCTGGTGGCAGTGCCACCCTCGGCCTGGGAGATACCGAGTTCGTCCATCAGTTTGTTGAACCGGTTGCGGTCCTCCGCGAGGTCCATCGCGTCGACGGAGGTTCCCATAATCTCACAGTCGAGGTCACGGCGCGCCAGTTCCGTCTCCAGTGGGTCGCCCACGTCGACGGAGGTCTGCCCACCGAACTGGACCATCACGCCGTCGGCGTTGACCGACTCGACGACGTCTGCGACCTCCTCGGCGGTAACCGGCTCGAAGAAGAGGCCGTCGGAGGTGTCGTAGTCAGTCGAGACCGTTTCGGGGTTGTTGTTGATGACGTGTGCGTCGATGCCCATCTCCTGGAGGGCGTTGACGGCGTGGACCGAACAGTAGTCGAACTCCACGCCCTGCCCGATGCGGATGGGACCACCGCCGACGACGACGACGCTCTCGATGTCGCGGTCGACGCGGAGTTCGTCGCGGTGCAACTCCGAAACGGGGTCACGCGTAGAGTAGTAGTACGGCGTCGTCGCGGCGAACTCGCCGGCACAGGTGTCGACCAGTTTGAAGTCGCGGTCGACCGTCGCCTCGTCGACAGTGTCGACGGTTGCCGCGGTGCCACCGTCGGACCGAGGCTCCGAGGACGCGTCCGTCGCCTCGCTCTCGACGCCACCGTCGGTCTGTGGCGGTACTTCGTCGCCCTCGACTGCGCCGCGTTCGTCGAGCAGGCGGTCCGGGAGCCAGGAGGCGTGGGTGTCGTCGAAGTCGCCACCGGCCAGTGCGGTGATTTCGTGGTCGGTAAAGCCACTGGAGGCGGCCGTCTCGAAGTCACCCTCTGCGGCGGCGACGGCGGCGTCGGCGATGCGCTCGTAGCGTTCGAGGTACCACTCCCGAATCTCGGTGAGGTCGTTGATTTCCTCGACGGTGTAGCCGCGTTCGAACGCCTCGAAGATGGCGTACGGGCGGTCAGGTGTCGGGCGTTCGAGCCACTGGTCTTCGAGTTCGTCGTCGTCGACCTCCGACCAGTCGACGGCCGGGTCGTATTCGGAGCTTCTGAGCGCCTTCAGCAGTGACTCCTCGAAGGTCCGGCCGATGGCCATCGCCTCGCCGGTCGATTTCATCGCCGGCCCGAGTTCGAACTCCACGTCGCGGAACTTGTCTTTGGGCCAGCGGGGCACCTTCGTCACGATGTAGTCGATTGCCGGCTCGAAGGCGGCGGTGGTCTGGCCGGTAATCTCGTTTTCGATCTCGTGGAGGCGCTTGCCGAGTGCCACCTTCGCGGTGACACGGGCAATCGGGTAGCCAGTCGCCTTCGAGGCCAGCGCGGACGACCGGGAGACGCGGGGGTTGACCTCGACGACGCGGTACTGGCCGCCGGGTGTGCCGTCGTCGCGCCACGCGAACTGGATGTTACAGCCACCCTGGATGCCCAGTTCACGAATCACCTTCAGCGCGGTGTCGCGCATCTCCTGGTGGCCCTCGTCGGGGATGACCTGACTTGGGGTGACGACGACGGATTCGCCGGTGTGAATCCCCATCGGGTCCAGGTTCTCCATGTTACAGATGATGATACAGGAATCGTCGGCGTCCCGCATGACCTCGTACTCCAGTTCGATCCAGCCGTCGATGGACTCGGTAATCATCACGCGGTTGTCCCGGGAGAGGTTCAGTCCCTTCCGGACGGCCTCGGTGAGTTCGTCCATGTCGTCGATGACGCCCGACCCGGCACCGCCGAGCGTGTAGGTCGTCCGCATGATGACCGGAAGGCCGCCGACCTGCTCGACGGCGTCCTCGATATCGTCCATGCTCTCGATGGTGACGGATTCGGGGACCGGCTCGTCGATAGACTCCATGCGCTGGCGGAACTGGTCGCGGTCCTCCGTCGCGTAGATGGTGTCCAGTGGCGTCCCCATCACGTCCACGTCGTACTCGTCGAGGACGCCCTCTTCGGCGAGTTCGGCAGTGACGTTCAGACCGGTCTGGCCACCGAGGCCGGCAATCACGCCGTCGGGGTTTTCCTTCCGGATAATCTCGCTGATGGCTTCGGTGTTGATGGGTTCGATGTACACCTCGTCGGCCATCTCCGGGTCGGTCATGATAGTCGCCGGGTTGGAATTGACCAGCACGACTCGGGCACCCTCTTCCTGGAGCGCGCGACACGCCTGCGCGCCGGAGTAGTCGAATTCGGCCGCCTGGCCTATCTGTATCGGTCCACTCCCGATAAGCAGTATCGTCCGGTCTTCGTCCTTCATTACCCGGTCGAAGCCGGCACATCGTAATAAGCCCGGCGATAGAGTACGAAACTCGTAACCGAATTTCGAATATCGTATTGAGCCTACGTACCACGGGGTGGCCTGCCACGACACGGTCTCGACACCGGCAGGAGACCACGAGGTGGTGGTTCGTTCGGAGACAATGAGTAGCCACTCGGGGGTGTCGCCGCGGGTCGGTCAGTTGTTCCCGGAGACGACCCGGTAGCGGTACGGCTGGTCACGGATGACCTCGATGTCGCCGGTTTCCTCGCGACGACCCAGTACCGTCGCGACGCGGTGGGCGCTGTCGAAGTCCTCGCCGTGCTCTTCGAGGACACGCAGAATCTCGCGTGCCGTCAGGGGCTCGTCGGCATCGGCACGCTCGAGCACCGACCGGATGCGCTCGAACTCGCCGTGACGTATGGCCATACACGCGTCTAGGACCTACATCCCCATTAAACGCCGTCAGACGCGCGTCAGACGCCGATTCAGTGATAATCGACGGACGGCGGACCATCGCGGACGTGTGACCGACTGTCATACGCTGGGCTGACAGATTCTCGCCAAGTGGGCCTGTGCGATGTAGATTCCGCTCTGGGCTTTACTCGACGCGTGGCTCCTGCTGGCGCGACCGGAGTTGGGTGTACGCCTGCGCGGCGACGGCGATGCCAAAGACTGCCACGGCGGCGTTGGACAGCGTCTGGACGGTCGCGCCGGCGACGGTGGTTCCCGGCAGGGCGACGCCGACGAGGTTGCTGGCGACAGCGCCGAGAACCACGAAGATGAGTCCAAGCAGGAACAGCGGGAGCCGATTGTTCGCCGTGAGGTCCAGACTGCCCGAGAACGCGTCGATGACGCCTTTCTCGGCGACGATGATCTCGTAGTTGTAGAAAAACAGCGCCACGGCGATGTAGATGCCGGGGACGACAAACAGGACGAATCCGACGGCGACCGCGACGAAGTACATGATGGCGCCGATGATGAGGTTGAGCAGCGTCCACACCAGCCGTCGGGTGAAGTTCTCGGTCGGGAGCGACTCCGTTTCCTCGCTCGTAAACGTGCGAATGATGCCTATCCGGACGACGACGCCGACGACGAACAAGGTCAGTGCCAGCGCGCCCAGCACCGACACCGGCAGGTCGATGACGGCAAACGGAAACTCACCGACGAGGGGGTCCTGAATCGGCTGGTTGGCCTGTGCCCGCAGGTCGGCGAGTATCAATTCGTACTCGAGGACGTCGACGAAAAACCGCTCGGTAAACGAGTCGTTGACGACTGCGTCCACGAGTCGGAAGGCAAAGAGCAAGCCAAACGCGAGGAGTCCGTTCCGCGCTGTCGCTCGCTCGGCACCGCTCCGGAGGGTCTGGGCTATGTCGAATGACATCTCGTGTGCACTCTCTCGGGGCTACCGGCGCATATGTCCTGTCGTTTACACCGCCGAGTCGTGCTCGGATTCGAACTCCCGCTCCTCGCGGTACTCCTCGACGAACTCGTCGACGTCGAAGTCGTTCATGTACCCCTCGAACTCCGAGAGTGCGCTGTCGTCGTCGGCGTGGCTGACGGCGTGTTCCATCAACTCGATGACCAGTTCGACGACGATTTCGTGGAGGCGACGCGCCCCGAAGTCGCTGACCCACACCAGCGCGTATCCCACCTGTCCGTCCTCAGAACTGTCGGCGCTGACGAGTTGGTCGGGAAACTCCTCGGTGACCATCCCCATCATGTGAGCGGTCGTGAACTCCTCGAACTCGTCGTCGGTCTCGATGGTCTGTCGGAGCACGTCGACCAGAAACTCGGGGACGAACCGACCCAGTGGGTGGAGGTCCATCACGACAGCGTGGCGGTCGCCACAGTCACACTCGAACTCCCGCACCCCCAAATCGAGGTCGTGGGTGTGGATGGTCTCCCCACAGGGGAGGTCCAGTTGCTCGCTCGGCCCACCGGGGACACCAGGCTGTGCCATTGCTCACGATAGTGCGCTCGGGTGGATAAAGACCGCGAAACCGACCGGATGTTAGGGCCAGTCGTCGCGCGTCTGGTCGGCGGATTCGACTTCGCTTTCGGGTTCGCCCAGTTCCCACTCGGCGGCGTCGGCGGCGTCCTCGACGGAGAGATACTCCCAGTCGCTCGCGTCGGCGACGGCCTCGTCGTCTTCGCCGGTCCCGACGTAGACGTGCCGGTCCGTCCCGAACTGCTCTTTGACGTTGTCGAGGCTCTCCTCGCGCCCGCGTGGCCCGGAGAAGAAGTCCTGACGGATGCGGTGTTTGCGCGTGAAGTTCGTCACGACGTAGGTCGGTTTCTCCGAGATGACGCCGACGTACTCGCTCCACTGGCGTGCGTCGTTGAAGACGACGTCCGGGCGCGCCAGCTGTTTCAGCGCCTCGAGGTCGAACGCGAGCGTCATGTCGCCACTGCCGCCGTTCATACACTCGCTTCGGCGAGGCGTGCGCAAAACGGTGTCGAAACGCTCACTGCTCGCGACGTTGCCACGCTCTCGGGAGTTGCACCAGGTCGCGCAGTTTCTCACCACCGACTACGGCGACGACGACGGCCCCGACCATGTCGAACACCAAATCGAGCATCGTGTCTTCTATACCGTAGACGACGAGGATGGCTTCAAGGCTGTAGGTCCGGGACAGTTCGCGGCCGACCATCTCGGAGAGTTCCCAGACGACGCCCGCTGCGATGGTAAAGAGGAGAATGTACACCGCCAGGAACGGCTCCGGAATGTGAATCGCCGCGGAGTGTTCGTCTAACGTGGTCGTCACCGCGTAGCCGACACTCGCGACCAGCGCCGCCGACACGAAGTGTGTCAGGTGGTCCCACCACCAGACCTGCTCGTACAGCGCAATCATCCCCACGGTGTGAAGCGTCACCGCACTGGTAATCCACACCGTCAGTCCCGTCGAGAGGCGGATGTCGTAGTCACGCCGGAGGACTGCCGGCAACAGCGTCGCACCGAGTGCCAGCGCCGCGTTGACGAGGACGGCGACACTTCCGAGTGCGAGGCCGACGACGAAGATGACGGCGATGATGCCCTGCAGGGACCGATGGACCAACAACGGCCCGCGAGCCTTGGGGGACACACCTCCCGAGAGGCGAGCCAGCGATTTATGTCTACTGTGCCTGCGTCCTGGTAACACGACTGCCGATACGATTATATCTGTTGTATGCCAAAGAACAGATAACGATGATGGCGACGACCCACGCACTGGCCGGACTGTTGCTCGGTGCACTCACCGTTCTCGTCGCACCGGAGCTTGCGCCCGCTGCGATGCTTGCGGGCTTTGCCGGGGGGTTGTTTCCGGACCTCGACCTGTACGGGAACCACCGGAAGACGCTGCACTTCCCGGTGTACTACAGCGTCGCGGCGGTGCCGGCACTGGCAGTTGCCCTTCTCGTGCCGACGGCGGCGAGTGTCGGGCTCGCCGTCTTCTTGCTCGCGGCCGCACTCCACTCCGTGACCGACATGTTCGGTGGCGGCCTCGAACTGCGTCCCTGGGAGGGGACCTCCGAGCGGGCGGTTTACTCGCACTATCACGGCCGGTGGCTCCGCCCGCGGCGCTGGGTCGACTACGACGGGTCGCCGACCGACCTCGCACTGGCGAGTGCGTTCGCGCTCCCGGTGTTTTTCATCGAGTGGAGCGCAGTCGACCCGCTCGTGACACTCGCCGTCGCCGTCTCGGGCGTGTACACGGTCGTCCGAAAGCGACTGCCCGACGTCGCCGAGAACCTCTCTCTTTTCGTTCCCGCACGGATTCGGCCGTACGTTCCCGAGCGCTACCTCTGATCGAACTCGAGGATAGATTCGAACAGCCGTTCCCGGTAACGGTACGCGACAGCCGACAGCACCGCGAGCGCGACGAGCAAGGTTACCGCTTCGAGGGTGCGCCTGGAAGCCAGACCGGCACCGGCGGCGTTGACAGCCAGGTAGCCGGGGAGCCGACCGACCACCGAGATGGCGACCATCTTCGGGATGTCCATGTCGGTCAGTCCCGCGAGAAAGCAGATGACGTCGTCGGGCAGGCCGGGGACCAGAAAGATGAGAAAGAGCGCGAGGGGCCCCTCGTTGTCGGTAAAGGAATCGAAGGTCGTCAGCGCGTCGTCGGTGACGAGTTCCTCGACGTAGGGGCGGCCCAGCCGACGCGCCAGCGTGAACGCGACGTACGTCCCGACTGTCGCGCCCACGATGCTGTAGACGGTTCCCCACAGCGCCCCGAACAGGAAGCCACTGGCCAGTCCCAGCACTTGGCCGGGAATGGGTGCCAGGATGACCTGCGCGGTCTGCAGCGCCATAAACGCCAGCGGCGCGAGCGGCCCGTAGCTGCGAATCCGCTCTCGGACCACAAAGGGGTCGGTCAGCCACGCCGCGTACTGGTCGAGGACGAAGAGACTCCCCAGAAAGACGGCCAGGAGGGCCACGAGCGCGGCGAGGGCGACCCGCCGGCTCCGGGCGGAGGCGAAGATTCGGGCGCTGCGCATCGCTTGCGACAGGCACTGCCGCGAAAATAAAAGGGTGGTATCTCGGCCGGGCTGGAAGCGGGGTTATTCGGCCTGCGGTGCCGACTCGAGCTTTTCGAGGTCGACGTTCTCCTCGAGCAGGAGCTCTTTCTGGTCTGCGACCTGGCGCTCCTCGCGGATGAGCTGTTTGAACCGCGACTGCTGGGAGAGGTCGCCGATGAGGACGCCACCGACGAGCTGGCCGTTCTTGAACGCGAGTCGCCGCCACTCGCCCTCGTTGTACTTTCGCTCGGCCGTCTCGTCGCCTATGGTCGGGTGACCAAAGGAGAGGAACGGGAAGTCGAAGTGGGTAATCGAGTAGGAAGACACCCAGCGGAACTCGTCTTCCTCGCTGTCGGCGACCATGTTCTTGCCGGCCGTCGCGCCCTGTTCTTTGGCCGACCCCCAGGCACCGTTCTGTGCCTGCTCGCCGATGATGGTGTCGTGGAACTCCGTGATGTCGCCTGCGGCGTAGACGTCCTCGACGTTGGTCTGCATGTACTCGTCGACGACGACGCCGTCCTCGACCTCGATACCGCTGCCCTGGAGCCACTCGGTGTTGAAGTCGAGACCGATAGCGATGCCACAGAAGTCACCGTCGAACCGCTCGCCGTTGGGGTCGATGGCGGCTTCGACGTGGCCGTCGTCGTCGACTTCGAAGTGGTCGACGCCGGAGTCGAAGACGGGCGTGACGCCGTGGTCTTCGAGTGCGTCGTGGATGATTTCTGCGCCCTCCTCCGAGAGTGCGTAGCGCCACCAGCGGTTGCCACGCATCAGGTAGTTGGCCTCGATGTCCTGTGCGGCACAGACGGCCGCGAGGTCGATACCGAGCAGGCCCGCACCGACGATGATGCCCTGTTCGGAGTCGTCTGCGTGCTCGCGAATATTCCGGGCGTCCTGGAACGTCCAGAAGTGGTGGATGCCATCGGCGTCGGAGTTTTCGACCGGGAGCTGTGCGGGCGTCCCGCCGGTCGCGATAAGAAGCTTGTCGTACCCGTAGACGTCACCGCTGTGGGTCCGAATCTCGTGTGCGTCCGTGTCGACTTCGGTGACGTGCGTGTTGAGTTCGAGGTCGATGTCCCGCTCCTCGTACCACTCCGGCTCGTGGATGGATATTGGCGCCTCCGGGAGCTTTCCTTTGGCAAACTCCTTGATGAGGATGCGATTGTACAGCGTTTCCCCTTCGTCGGTGATGACGGTCACGTCTGCGTCCGGGTCTTGCTCCCGGATTGTCTCGGCGGCCGAACTCCCGGCGATACCATCACCGACGATTACGTGCGACGTGCTCATGTTCCCCCTATTGAACACCGGGCTTAATGTGGATTGCTATCTCTCTGGCGCCAGTTGCAGATGTCGAAGTATCCAGTCTCGACACCGCTGGCCGTCGCATCCGGACGATTCAAGGGTCTTGTGTCCCTAGAGACGACGAGATGAAAATTCGTCAGAACGTCCGCCACTGGGCAGCCAAGCAGGCACTGACTGCGCCGGTCGTCAGCGGCTACGTCAACGATAAACTGGTGAACATCCACACCAGCGTCTTCCTCGACCGCGCCGAGGAGACGCGCCGCGAGGAGCGCCGCGAGCACCTCGACGACTTCTTCGACGCGACGATGGACACCTACATCGCTGCGCTCGAAGACGGCTATCCCGAGGCCGAGGCCCGCGAGATTACGCACGCGCAGGCCAACTTCGACTTCTACAACCACGGCTGGACGGAGATGATGGAGTTTCCCAGCGACGAAATCGAGGCCCACTACGAACGCTACGGGAAGTTCTTCGAACAGTACGACATCAGCATCGACGACCCGCTCGGTGTCTTCCGCCCCGCCGCGGGCATCGCCGAGGCCCCCTCGACGCCGGCGAAACTCGACGACCCCAAACACCCTCACGCGGAGGGTGGCTTCGCCGACGACGTGTACGTCGAGACGGCCGACGGCGAGGTCGTCGTCGGCGGCACAGCGGAACCCGAGCAGGTCGACGTGACCGACGCGCCGGGCGTCCCCGATGACGCCGACGAAGTCGACGCCTAGGCAGTTTCACCCTTCGACGATGTCCACCACGTCGAACAGCGCGAGACACTCCACGGAGTGGGTTTCGGCACCTTCGCCGGCCGTGCCGAACCAGCCGTCGACGGTAAACGCCTTGCGTCCCGGCGTGACGTCGACGGTCACGTCCAGCCAGTCGTCCGCGCTCGCTCCCGGCCGGGGCTGTCGGCTCAGGACCCACTCGTAGCTCCCGCCAGGGGGAATCTCCGAGACCGGTTCGATGTAGACCTCGGGGGCAACGAGCGACCACTCTCCGTTTTCCTTGTCGTAGAGTTGCCAGGCGTGCGGGTTGAACCGGAACGGGCGGTCGTGGTCGTTACACAGCGTGAACGTGAGACTCTCGACGCTGTCCGTGCTCGGGTCCGGGCGGAACACCTCACTCGAGGATTCGAGGTAGATGTCGCTGTCACCGCGGCTGTGGGCACAGACTGTCCGGTCTGTCTCGGCAAAGGATGGGCAGGGCTCGTCGGCGAAGCGACCCCGCGCTGTGGGGCCGTCCGAATAGGGGCCGTCTGGCTCTCTCGCTGGTGTGTTTGCGTTGGGGTCGTCCCCGGGGCTGTCGCTCCGGTCCTCGGCCGAGACGAGACAACCGGCCGAGACCAGTGCTGTCCCCAGCGATGCGAGGACGGTGCGTCTGGTGGAGGGCATACACTCCCCAACGAGTCGGACACTAAAGGAAGTACAATAGACTCAAACGGGCGTTTGAGTGTTCTGGACGTGCCCCAGCCGATGGCGGCCGGTCAGGCTGTGGGCGTGCTACTGGCGGCCGCGAGGGACCGCTCGCGCCAGTAGAGATACACAAGCGTGAGGACGAGCAGTACCTGCGTCGCCTTGTCGGCGTATCCCACGACGGTGAACTCCCCGGCGTTGGCGACGTACCAGAGCGGAATCTGGACGAGCGTGTACGGGATGCCGACCAGATAGAGGAGACGCCGACGGTAATCGAGTGCGAACAGAACAAGTGCGCCGCCGTACCCGACGCCGGCCAACAGCACCGGAATACGTCCTTCGATGAAGCCGGCATAGACGTGCAGTATGCCGGTAGTGGCGACGAGTGCGACAGCTGTCCATTGCAACGGACTGAGTCCATTTGCCTCTCTCTGGTCGCTCATTTATTGTAGCATCTGTACAATACAATCCCGCTCCAATTAAAGTTTCCCACGAACGCTGTCTCAGTCCTCGACCCGCGCTGCCACACCGTCGGCACAGGCGTAGCCGGCCTCGATACCGCCGTTGAGCGACCGTTCGGGGTACTGTGCACGCGAGGCCATCCCCGCGTAGTAGACCCCCTCCGCGACGGCATCCGAGAGGTCGTAGGGAATCACCATGTCGAGATACCCCCGCTCGTAGATGGGAGCAGTCCGTGGATTGCGCGCTGTTTCAATCCAGTTGACAGACGCCCGCGAGAAGTCCGGGAAGAGCGACTCGATGCCGGACAGCCACGCCTCCTCGACGCCGTCGTCGTCCAACTGCCAGAGCTTTTCGTCAGGTGACTGGATGTAGCTGACCGCATAGAGCAGGTGTTCGCCGCCGTAGCGGTCGGGCGAGACGAAGTTCGTGTGCTCGATGAGCGCGCCGAAGGGGACCTCCTCGGCGATGTTCAGCCAGTAGGTGTCGGTCAGTGACTCGTCCATGCTGATGACCGAACAGACCGTCCCCTGGAAGTCGATGTCGCAGGTGTAGCCGGTCAGGTCTTCGAGCACGTTGGGCATCGTCGCGACGACGGCCGCCTCGACGTCGTGTGTCGTTTGTCCGTCCGCGGTGTCGACCGTCAGCGACTCGACGGCGCCGTCGGCCGTTCCGAGGTCGGTCACGCGTGCGCCCGTCGTGATGTTCTCCCGGCCGACGGCGTCGACGAGCGCGTCGAGCAAGACGCCGAACCCGCCGTCGAAGTACCCCAGCACTTCGCCTTTGAGGATGTCCCGTTCCCCGCGGAACTTGATGCGGCCCAGCAGCCACGCCGCGGACACGTCCTCCCAGCGGTCGCCGAACTTCGCGTCCAGTAGTGGCCGAAAGAAGTTCTCGAAACAGCCACGCGAGGTGTGGTCGAGAATAAACTCCTTGACGGGGACGTCCTCGAAGTCCTCCAGTCGTTCGTAGGTGTCAAAGGAGGGCACGCCGCCGCGCACGTCGATGTCGAGGACCAGCATTCCGAGGCGGAACTTGTCGTACACCGAGAGGTGGGGATAGGCCAGTATCTCCCAGGGTTTGTTCATCGGGTGGACGACGCCGTCGACGTAGTAGGCGTCTGAGCCGTAGCGCCACTCCAGTCGGTCGCCCACGCCGAGGTCCTCGGCCAGTTCGACGATGGTCCGTTCGGACTTCGAGAGGTGGTGGTAGAACTTCTCGATGCGGTCGCCGGCAGTGTCGTAGGTGGCAGCCAGCCCGCCGAGCGCGTCGCTCGCCTCGAAGACCTGCACCTCGTGACCCAGTTCCTGCAGCCGGTAGGCCGCCGCGAGCCCTGCGATACCGCCACCGACGACGCCAATCATAGCCCGGACTACCCCGGGACGGCCCTAAAACCGTTCCGTTCCGGTCGATAGCTGGCGGAGTTGACAAACCATATATGCATACAGAGGGCACAATAGACGTAATGTCCCCTCCCCAGACGCTTTCTCGGCGTGCCCTTCTCTCCGCAGGTGGCAGTTGTTTTGCCGGGAGCTATCTCCTCGATTCGGGGGTGTTCAGCGGCACGGATTCGGCCAGTGGTGCCACTGGCTGGCAGCAACGCTGGGGTGATTCGACACAGCGGAAGTTCACGTCCGCCGACCCCGACCCCACCGACCTCGGGCAGTCGTGGACGCTCACGCCCGAGGACGCCGGCTCACTGACAGTCGAGTGTATCGGCCCCGACCGCATCTACGCCAGAGGGTACAACCGACTGCTCGCCTACCGCCGCGACGACGGCAGTCGGCAGTGGACCTACTCGGCGGACGAGGGGTCCTTTTCGTTCCCTTCGCTGGTCGGCAACACCCTCGTCGTCCAGGAGAACGCGACCGTTCACGCGGTCGCGGCCGACGACGGGTCGGCCCGCTGGACTGGCCACTTCGCCACGACGCACCAGCCCCGCTCTGCGACGGTCACACTTGACGGAACCGCCTACCTGCCGGGCGGACGCACGTATCTCGGCGTCCACCCCGCCACGGGCTTTCACCGACAGACGTTTGACGCGAAGACGCTCGGCACGCTGGTGGCCGCAGGCGACCAGTCGCTGTTCTGGTGGGCAAACGGCCTCCTCCACATGACCGATACCGACGGTGAGACGCAGTGGCGTCGGTCGCTCGGACGGTCTCACCCGCCGAGCGGTCGCGGCATCGCAGTGACCGACAGCGCGGTCGTCGTGCGCCATCGCTCGACCGACAACGACCTGGTCGTGACGGCTCTCGACAGGGACGGCGGTGGGGAACTGTGGACGACGAGCGACGACATCGACACCGGGTCTGCCATCAGTGCCGGCCCGGAACTGGTCTACGTCGGAACCGGTCGACAGGTTCGCGCGATAGAGTATGCGACCGGCGAAGCGCAGTGGACGAGGACGATAGACAGTTCCTCGCCCGAGCCCGTCGTGACGCCGTCGACGGCCTACATTCCGACGACAGACGGACTCGTGGCGCTCGACGCTGCGACCGGCAGCCAGCGCGGTGACAGACTCCTCTCCGGACGGACCGTTCACTCGCTGGCTGTCGCCGACGACGCAATCTATGCGACGGCCGACGACAATCTGGTCGCACTGGAGGTGGGCGCATGAGTCGGGGCGACGACCCCGGGTTCGTCTCGGAGTTCGTTCGGTATTTCCCGGGCATTCTCACGCTCGGGTTGACACTCGGTGTGTCGGTGACGACGCACCTGCCGATTCCCAGTCCGGGACTGCTCGTGGGTGTCGCGTTGGCCGTCCCGCCCGCGGCACTCCTCGCGAGCGTGGCCGTCTTCAGCGACCGCCGACCGTCGGGGATTCGGCTGTTCGCGTTCGCGGGACTCTCCTGGCTCGTGTTCTCGCTCGCCCGAGTGCCCTTGCTCGACCCCATCTCGGGTCGTATCGTCGGCTCGCCGTTCGCACTGCTCGATCTCGGCCTGGTGTGGCTCGGCAGCTACGCCGTTGCCTGTGCGGTCGTCTACTGTGTGGACTGGCCGACCGTCGACGCCGACATGGACACCGACGCCGACCGAGACAGCACTCGAACCGACTTCGCGGACGATTGAGTCCCCACCGTGGTCCGCTACCTTTTTGCTTGCCTCACCGAAACGCGGGAGTATGCTGACTGTCCGGGCTCCGGCGACGAGTGCGAACCTCGGGAGCGGCTTCGACGTGTTCGGGGTTGCGCTCTCGCACCCGGCAGACGTGGTCCGCGTGGAGAAAGCCGACGAGGTCACTATCGAAGTGACCGGCGCGGGGAGCCAGTACATCCCCGAGGACCCCGACAAGAACACCGTCGGCGCCGTCGCCGAGGCACTCGATGCGCCCGCCCGCATCAAAATCGACAAGGGAATCCGCCCGGCGTCGGGGCTGGGCTCGTCGGCCGCCAGCGCCGCTGCGGCCGCCGTTGCACTCAACGAACTCTACGACCGCGGCCACTCCCGTGAGGAACTGGTCCCAATTGCCGCCAAAGGCGAGGCGGTCGTCTCCGGTGACGCCCACGACGACAACGTCGCCCCGGCTATCATGGGTGGGTTTACCATCGCGACCGACGACGGCGTCACGAAAGTCGACGCCGACGTGCCCCTGGTCGCCTGCCTCCCCGACATCGTCGTCTCGACCCGGGACGCGCGCAACGTCGTCCCCGACGGAGCGAAAGTCTCCCAGTTGGTCGAGACAGTCGGTAACGCCGCCACGCTCACGACCGGGATGCACCGCGACGACCCCGACCTCGTCGGCCAGGGGATGTACGATTCGGTCGTGACGCCGGCTCGCGCGAAGCTCATCGACGGGTACGACGACGTTCGGGAGGCGGCCTTCGACGCCGGCGCCACGGGCGTGACGATAAGCGGTGCCGGTCCCGCGGTCCTCGCGGCCTGTCACGACGGCGACCGCCGTTCTGTCGGGACAGCGATGCTCGAGGCGTTCGACGCCCACGGCGTCGACGCGCGCGTCCACCAGACGCGCATCGGCGACGGCGCGACGCTGTACTGACGCTGTGGCTGTGCGCACTCACTCTTCGGCGGACGGCTCGACGCTTCGCTCCTCGCCGTCCTGCCGGTCGATTGTTTCCTCGTTGACCCGGAAGCCGCCGGTCTCTGCGCGCCCGGAGAGTTCCTGCTGTGGGAAGGGAATCTTGATGTCTGCTGCAGCGTAGGCCTCCCTGACCGAGCGGACGACAGCGCTGATAGCGCGCCACTTGCGCGGCGGCATCGGATTGTCTATCCAGAAGCGCATCTCCAGGACGACGGCGGAGTCGCCGAAGGATTTGGGAACGATGCGCGGCGGCGGGGAGTCGCTGACGGGTTTGAGGTCGGCGATGGCCTCCTGTGCGACGTCAATTGCGCGGTCGGGGTCGGTCGCGTAGTCGATTCCCACGTCCAGGCGGATGCGGTGGTGGCCCCGCTCGCTGCGGTTGATAATCGACTTGTTGCTCACCATGTCGTTCGGGAGGACGATAGTCTCACCGTCGAAGTTCTCCAGGCGCGTGTTGACGATGGTAATCTCCGTGACGACGCCCTCTTGGTCGCCGATTTCGACCCAGTCACCGATGGTGAACGGACGGGAGAACATCAACACGAAGCCGGCGATGAGCGACCCCAGCGTCTGCCGTGCGGCCAGACCGACGACGATACCGAGAAAGCCCGCCCCGACGAGCAGCCCCGAGAGGTCGACGCCCCAGATAGTGAGCGCACTCGCCAAAAACAGCGCGATGATGCTGATGTTGCCCACCCGGAGGATAATTTCCGTCTGGTGTTCCGTGACGCGGTCGCTGTCGGTCGAGAGCCGCTCGACGCTGTCCCGGAGGATGTCCGAGGCGATGTAGGAGATCAGCCCGATGGCGATTGTCGTCACGACGTTTGCCAGCAGCGGTATCGACAGCCCGAGAAGTCTGAGCACGTCAACCGCCAGGTCGACCAGCCCCCAGACGACCAGCAGCGAGACGACTGCGGTCAACAGCAAGACGAGTTGGAGCACGCGCAAGAAGAGGCCACTCAGCGTCGTCGGGACGTACTCTGTCATCCGGTCGAGGCCATCGCTTGCCCGACCGGCCGGGAGAGCGCTCTTTGTGTATGTGGCCACGCGCCGGACGATGAACGGGGCGATAGCCACGCCGATGAGAAGCGTCACGATGAGGATGCCGAGACTGACTCCCAGTCGCCCTTCCGTCGAGGTCAACTGCTCCAGTAGCCCCTGCGCTTCGGACGGCAACGGCGTATTCTGTAACGTGACGACTGGGACGGCCTGCATACCCGCTCGAAAGGAGGGCGGTGACTTGGGCCTTTTCACTGGTGTCAGCGGCCCCACTCTTCGCTGGTGCTGGCCGACACTGCCAGACCGTGGCTGTGAGAGAGGATGGGGTCGCTGTCTGGCCGGTTGAAGCCGTTGGCCGCAAAAATCGTATTCTTCTCGACGGTCCACGTCCCCGGGCGGAGCGTCCACGGTTCGTGTTCTATGTCCGCATAGCGCAAGGTCCCGTCTTGCCCTTCGGTGAAGTACCGATAGCGTTCGACGAGGAAGTGCTCGACCGTCCCGGGGTCGGGCCGGTAGGGGTCACCGTCGGGACCGTACGTGGCTGCGAAGTCGAGCGGCCGCGCACCGGGTGTACGCCGGCGACTCTCGAAGCGAGTCGGGGGTCCCCGCTCGTAGTCCATGTCGGCGTAGTAGTACGGCAACTGATTGAACAGCCGCGCGCCCACCACCCCGAGCAGGTCCCCAGCGTCGAGATTGAAAAAGTAGACGCCGGGCGCGTCGTCGAGACGCACGTACGTCCGCAGGTTCAACTCCGGTGTCGTCACCCCGACTGCGGCCGGGAGTCCCCGCGGCCGGATGTCGCCGATGACAAACGGGACCACCGAGAGGTACGCATCCCCGTCGAAGGTATCGAGGCTGAGTCTGTCGGGCAACTGCGGGCTGACAACTGCTGGGTCGACTGGAAAGCTGGCGAAGAACACGTCGCGCCACTCCATTTCGAAAGCCGGCATCGTCGGCCTTAGGGGCTGGACGACCGGAAAGATTGCGCCCCGACGTGCGGGCTTTCCGGGCGAGTCAGGCCAGCGACCGTTCGAGGAACCGCTGGCGGAGACGTTCGGGTGGTATCGGACACTCGTCCTTTCTGCCAAACACCCGATAGCGGTGCTCGGCGACGAAGTCGTAGACGCCGTTCCGGAGTCTCTCGGGGAGATTGACGAGTGGGTACAGCAGCGGTGCGGGGCCGTCGAGCTTTCGACAGACCTCGAGTACTGCCGTCGATTTGGTGGACACGTCCCAGTCGTCGGCGTCGCCGGAGTCCAGGTGGCCGCTCCGTTCGACGAGGACGACCGAATCGAAGTAGTCGGCGTCCATGCCGGCGCGGTCGAGCAGTTCCGCCGCCACGTCCGACTGGAGGGGTGCAAACAGAATCTCCCCCTCGTCGTCCAGCCGGACGATAGCCCGAATCGTCGAGTTACAGAGGTTACACACGCCGTCGAACAGCAGGACCGGCCGGTCGATGTCGTCGACGATGTCGGCGGGCGAGCGGTCGCTGTCGACCGTCGCGTCAGCGTCCGGGCGGTCGCTGCCGTCAGTCATCGTCTTCAGACGCCGCGGCCCTGCATCTTCTCTTCTTCTGGCAGGTCGACGTTAGCGTCGCCGCTCATCCCCTGGCCGGCGTTGGAGGCGATTTCGACCAGTTTCTCGGGGTCGTCCCAGTTGTTGACCGCTTCGACGATGGCCGTCCCCATCGCTTCGGGGTTCTCGGCACCGAAGATACCGGAGCCGACGAAGATGCCGTCACAGCCGTGGTGCATCATCAGCGCGGCGTCGGCAGGCGTCGCGATGCCGCCGGCGGCGAAGTTGACGACCGGCAGGCGGCCACGCTCTGCGGTGTCGTGGACGAGGTCGGCCGGCGCGTCGTTCTCGCGGGCCCACTTCTCGCGCTCCTCGTGGCTCATCCCTTCGAGTTTGCGGATGGCGCCTTTGATGTTGCGCTGGTGGTGGACGGCCTGGTTTACGTCGCCGGTGCCGGCCTCGCCTTTGGTGCGAATCATGGCCGCGCCCTCGTCGATGCGGCGAAGCGCCTCGCCGAGGTTGCGCGCGCCACAGACGAAGGGAGCGGTAAAGTCGCGCTTGTCGATGTGATAGCGGTCGTCGGCCGGCGTGAGGACTTCACTCTCGTCGACCATATCCGCGCCGGCGGCTTCGAGAATCTGGGCTTCCTTGGTGTGGCCGATGCGGGACTTGCCCATCACCGGGATAGAGACTTCGTCGATAATCTCTTGCAGAGAGGCGGGGTCGGCCATCCGCGCGACGCCGCCGCGCTTGCGGATGTCCGCAGGGACTGCTTCGAGGTTCATCACCGCGACTGCGCCCACGTCCTCGGCGATGCGGGCCTGTTCGCGGTTGACGACGTCCATGATGACGCCGCCCTTTTGCATCTTCGCGAACCCGCGCTTGACCAGCTCGGTCCCGCGCCGCAACTCCTCTAAGTCCGTCTCGTCAGACATGGCTGTTTCTAGCGGTTGGAATTACTTAACGAGTCTCTTTCCGTGGAGTCTCTGTGCGGGCCACGTGGCGGCCACCGGAACGTGCAAGCGTTCTCCTACGCCTGTCCGACAGTATCAGTCGACACACTCGCGACGGGAGTTGTCGGACTGTGCTGGACGGAACAGACACACCCGTGTCCTCTGCGCTGGCGATTACTGTCAACTCCTTCCTGAATAGCAAATCTTTTACAAGTGTTCTGAACATGAGAACACATGGGTACTAACAGGCAAGAAGCAGGTGCAAGTCAGCAATCGCCCCAGCAGGGCGACGGACAGTCGACCCAGGGTGGTGGACAGGATGACAAGCGGCGACTCCGAGAGATGCGTGAGAGTGCGCCGCTGCTCCCCGAGGAAGAGGTGCTCATCGACGCCCGTCCGGCGTGGTCGGCCTTCGCCGGCCAGCTGGTGGTTGCGGGTCTGGTGATAATTTTCGGCCTCCTGGCGTCGGGCAACCGGACGACCGGGAACGCGCCGCTGGGAATCGCTGTCGTGATTGCCCTCGGCATCGTGGGGTATGTCTTCTACCAGCGCCGGAAAGTGCGCTATCTCATCACCGACAAACGCGTGCTGGTGTTGACCGGGATTTCCTCGGAGACGACAAACGAGGCCTGGATGGAGGACGTCCGTGGCATGCAGACCGGGGCGTCCTTCCTGGAGCGCATCCTCGGGCACGGTCACATCAGCATCTCGACGGAAATCATCCCGCGAACGAACAGTCTGCCGGGTCTGAGCCTCCTGTTTGCCGCCATTCCGCTTCCTGGCTTCCAGGGCGCTCACATGACTCTCGGCGGCATCAGCGACTACGAAGAGGTCGCACAGATGATTCGGATGCGACAGTCCGAGCGCAAGAGCAGCGACCACACCAGCCACTGAACCGACTCTCAGGCCACAGTCGGGCGGCCGGAATCCGCGGCGACGCCGGTCCGGTGTGACCACTGTGGGCGGCGGCCGCTCCGACCGCTATCGTTTTGCCACCCGCGCCCGAGACACCGGTAATGGCAACGACTGGCGTCGGCGCTCGCATCGACTCTCTGGTCGCTCGTTTTTTCGACGCCTCTATTCCCGACCCCAAGGGGCTCCCGTGGTACGTCGCGCCACTGCCGGTGTGGCTGGAGAACGTCGCGCTCCGACTGGCCTGGCCTATCGCCATCGTCAACCTCGTCGGGACGCTCTTTGGCTTCTGGTACTACGCCGGTCGTCCCATGGAGTTTGCTGTCGGCGGCCAACTCGGGATGGCGCCGCTCGCGGCGTGGCCGCTCGTCCCCGACTCGCCCGTCGCGACGCTGTTTATCGCCCTCTCGCTGATCGCGTGGCGACTCGACTGGTCGGTCGCCGAACCGATTCACATGCTCGCCTTCTTCGGGTGTATCAAACTCGGCCTCTGGACCCCCTACGTCCAACTCGTGTTGAACGGTTCTGACGGTATCGCGGCCTGGCTCTACTGGTTTCTCGTCTTGAGCCACTTGGCGATGGCCGTCGAAGCCTTCGTCATCCACCGCTATGCCTCCTTTTCCGTGCCGGCGGTCGCCGTCGCCACCGTCTGGTATGGCTTCAACGACGTCGTCGATTACTTCTGGCCAATTTTGGAGGGGCCACACCACACCATCCTGCGCGCGGAAGTCGGTGCTGGCGGGATTACCCACGCGATTCCCGCACACGACCTCGCTGCCGGGTGGGCCGTAGTGTTGACCATCCTGGCCGTATTTCTCGCGCTGACAACTCGAGTAGCCAAGCTTCGACAGAAGCCACAGTAACTGACGAGCGCGCGACTCTCAGGCCAGCGCGTCGGGTTCGCTGTCGCCGTGGGCACGGACCCACAGCTCGCCGATACGGGAGAGGCGTGTCCGGTAGGACTTGCCGTGTTCTTCCTGTTCGATGTAGCCCTTACCGCCGGGGCCGAGTCGGTCGACATTGTAGATGACCTTCGAGCGGAAACTGTCGGTGTACTCCTCGCCGAGTTCGCGGGCGAGTTGCTGGGCGAGTTCCGAGACCGATTCGAAGACGCCGTGTTCGCCGAGCGTAAAGAGGATGACTTCCTCGAAGGGTTTGACGTTCGAGAAGGAGGCGACGGGCAGTTCGACGATGTGGCTGCCGTCGATTTCCTTCGCGCCGATGGTGGTGCCACGCTCGTCGAACTCCGAGAGCAGCGTCCGGGCGCTGTCGAGGCGCTCGGCGACGCGTTCGTCCTCGTCGTCGCCAGTGTCGTCGCGGACGTCCTCGAGTAAGTCGATCTGTCGCCGGAGTTCCTCGGCGAGTTCCGTTTCGAGATACTTCTCGGGGACGGTGTAGTAGGTGTGGATGCGCCGCCGGTCGTCCTCTCGTTCGACCATAATCGAGTGGGCGGCCGTCGCGAAGGCAAAGGAGACGGTGCGGGGCATCGCGGAGATGTTGACCCAGACTTCCCCGGAGGCGCTGCTCTCGCCTTCGCCTTTCCGGTCGAGTTCGGCGTTGATGAGTTCGAACGCCTGCTCGAAGGCGGTGTCGTAGTCGTAGACGTCCTCGATGACGACCCGTTCGGTTTCGGCCCCCAGCAGGTTCCGGTAGTCCTGTTCGAGTTTCTCGGCGAGACGGCGGGAATACTCGACGTTGGCCTCGCTGCCCACGGCGCCCTCCAGCAGGATGACGCGGTCGACGTCCATCTGCTCGCGTACGAGCGGCGCGATGAGCCGGTCGTAGTCGAACCCGACCGGGACGATGTGTGTCTGCATGTCCGCCTCTACTGGGGTGGGAGTCAAAAGGTTTCAGACTGGCCTACCGCGGGCCAGGCTGGGGCGGCTCACACGCGTGGCATCAGACACTCGGCACAGTAGAGGTAGTCGCCTTCGACGTGAGACCCGCAGTTGTGACAGACGCGACCGCCGTCTGTCATCGGCCGCCGGTCCGGTGACGACGAACCGTTCGGAGGGGAGGTCTCGCCCGATGGCTCCCTAGAGAACGTCCAGAACTTTCTCCACGGTGTGTCGAGGTTGGTCGAGACCAGTGGCTGCAGGATGTATGCAAGGGCCAGTACCAGCGCAGGGATGAGCGACACAGTGCCCTCCATATTCGGAGTTCCCACTCTGTGGGATTTAACCCTGTCTATTGGCACGATACGTAGTACAACTCTCGAACGCGTCCGCTACGCGATGGTTCACACTCTGGGAGTGGTCACGGCAGCGGCGAGGCACACTCCCCACAGAAGTCGAACCCGGCTCTGACAGTCGCGCCACAGTGTGGACAGGTTCGCTGGTCGGGGTCCAGCACGTCGACGTCGGCGCCGTCGAGCCCGCGGCGGTGTCTCGTCCCCGGCCGCCGCCGTCGAAGCGGCTTCAGGTCTGCTTCACTCCGGACCAGTGGTGCCAGCACGAACGCGAGTGCGAATATCACCCCCACAACTGCCGCGGCTGTTGCTACCATGTGTCACACTACTATCTCGACACGGTTAGCTCTGTCTGGACTGATATCCCGCCAGCTATTTCCCCATTCCTCCCCTATTTAAATGCGTCCATGAGCCAACTCATGGCACTCTCACGATTCACACGCGCATTCCCCGCACAGGGGGCGATACATCATGCAGGATTCAGCCAAATATCTCATTCACGCAGACATCCGCGCGAGCGGGGTGGTCGAACGGAGTGACGTCGTCGGCGCCATCTTCGGTCAGACCGAAGGCTTGCTCGGTGACGACCTCGACCTCCGTGACCTCCAGGAGTCCTCCAAGGTCGGCCGCATCGACGTACAGATAGAGTCCGAGGGCGGCCGCTCGTTCGGGACCGTTACCATCGCGAGCGGACTCGACAAAGTCGAGACGGCCGTGCTCGCGGCCGGACTAGAGACGATAGACCGGGTCGGTCCCTGCCGCGCGGAGTTCGAGGTGACCGAACTCGAGGACGCACGCGCGGCCAAGCGCCGCACGATCGTCGAACGCGCGACGGACCTGCTCGCGGAGTTCGAGGAGTCGACACTCTCGAGTACCGAACTCGTCGAGGAGGTCCGCCAGAACGTTCGCGTCGAACACATCACGGAGTACAAAGGACTGCCGGCGGGGCCGCGGGTGGCAAACAGCGACGCCATCATCCTCGTCGAGGGTCGTGCGGACGTGTTGACGCTCCTCCAGTACGGCATCAAAAACGCCGTCGCCGTCGAAGGGACCGACGTCCCCGACACCATCGCGGAGTTGACCCACAGCAGGACGGTGACCGCGTTTCTCGACGGCGACCGCGGTGGCGACCTCATCTTGAAGGAACTCGCACAGGTCGGAGCCGTCGACTACGTGACCTTCGCGCCACACGGCCGCTCGGTCGAGGACCTCTCCCGGTCGGAGATTCTCTCCGCACTCCGGAAGAAGGCCCTCTACGACGAGGTCGAGGACCACCCCTCGCCACACGAGTATCTGACCGCCGGCGCTGCTGTCGAATCCGACGCCTCGGACGACGAGGCCGACGGCGACGACGGGACAGACAGCGCCGACGAGTCGGAAGCGGACCATGCCGAGACAGAAACAGCGCGCGAGGACGGTTCGACAGACGACAAGACCACTACCGAGGCTGTCGCTTCACCCGACGGGTCGGCTGCGTCAGGCACCGACGACGCTGCCAGTGCGGAGGCGACAGGTTCGGGTCAGTCTTCGGCCGTGGTCGAACAACCAGCCTCAGATGCGGGGGCTGTCGAAACCGAGCAGCAGAGTGAGGACGAGGCGTCGACACAGTCAGACGCCGAACGTGCGGACTCGGCGACAGCGGAGCCGTCACAGCGTGAGGACGCCGCGACGGCGGAGCCGTCCCAGACCGACGAGGCGAGGGCTGGGAAACCGGAGACGCTGGCGGGCCACGTCGATGCCGTCATCGGCGAGGCCAGCGGTCGGGTACGACTGCTCGACGAGTCGCTTGCGGTTCTCGAGGAGTCGGCTGTCGACGAAGCGTTCGAACGGATAGAGGACGCCGAGACGGTGCCTGCGACGGTGGTCCTCGATGGCAAACTCAGCCAGCGAATCCTCGACGTGGCGGCCCAGCGCGGCGTCGACCAGGTCGTCGCTGCCGACACCGACGAGTTCGTCAAACAGCCAACGAGCGTCCGCGTCCGCGCTGGGTCGGATTTCTAGTCGGACAGCGGGCGGGCGAGCAACAGGCCGTCGCCGCTTTCGAAGTGGTCGGCGAGGCGCTCGAGTTGCTCGAATTCGTGGGCGCGGTAGAACTCCTGGGCCCGCTCGTCGCTCTCCTGGACGGTCAGACGTATCTCGTCGTACTCCCCGGTCAGGCGCTCACAGAGCCACGCCATCAACTGCGAGCCGTAGCCCTGTCCCTGCTGGTCGGGGTGGACGGCGAACTCGGGGACGTAGGCGACGGCTTCCTGTTCGCCGACGACGAGCGCGTAGCCGACCGGTTGCCCGTCGACGAGCACGTACAGCGGGGGTGGCCCCTCCGTCGCCGTCGCGAGGAGTTCCGGCCACGGCTCCGCGAGCGCCGACTGAATAGCACGAAGGCGAGGCAGGTCGTCCGGTCGTCCCTCTCGAATCTCCGTCATAGTGTGGTGAGTCCGACGACGACTGCCAGTGCTCCGCCGACGAGCGCCGCCGAAAGCGTCGCGAGGAAGTTCACACCCTGGTTGCCGACCAGCCACCCCTCGATGGTCGCCCCGAGGATACTGTCGACGGTCATCCCGGCGACGCCCGCCGCGACGATGACACCGGCACCAATCGGCTGAATCGTCCCGAAGGTCAGCAGTGCGATTGCGGCCACGATGGCGGCACCGGCCAGCCCCGCCAGTTCACCCTGCCAGGTCACCGCGCCGTCGGTGCCCGGTTCGACTACCTGCAGGGTCGTGATGAGTCGCGGTCTGTCGAAGAGGCCGCCGAGTTCACTGGAGAGGGTATCGGACATCGCGGCGGCGACAGAGCCGGCAAAGGCAAAGAGAAAGAGCCGCGACGGCACGCCGAAGTCGGGGCTGGCCGCGGACGCGAGCACCGCGACGAGCGCGACAAGCGAGTTCGCGAGGACGTTTCTGGAGCCGCGAGCGCCCTCGTTTTCTTCGGCGATGCCCCGGCGTTTCTTCTCTTCGTAGCGGTACTTCGCGGCCAGGCCGCCGATGCCGAAAAAGGCGATGAGCATCGCGAACCAGCCGTAATCGCCCAGCACGATAGTCCACAGACCGAGCAAGACGCCGGTGAGCATGCCGGGCAGCGAGGCGGTCTCAAGCGCGTAGGACGCGTACCCGAGGACGACGGTGACAGCGAGTGCGACGGCGATGCGTGTCGTCGAGATGTCGCCGGTCAGCGTCGTAAACAGCCACAGAAACATGGCGACGACGGCCATCACGAGTGGGTCGTCACGCTGGAAGAGCACGGCCCGGAGCAGCGCCGCGAGCAGGGCGCCACTGGTCGCGAGGAAGGCGAGTCGGGGCACCTGTGCCGGGACGTCGACGAGCCACGCCGAGCTGAACTGTCCGACGGCGGCGGCGACGGTGCCGACCGTGACGAACCCGGCGGTCGCGAGCGCGCGGTCGCTCGTCCAGAGGCGGACGATTTGCGAGCCGAGGTTGCCAAACGAGACCAGCAGGACCGTCCCGACGAAGACGTGGTGTGGCATCCCGAAGCCGACGGTGAAGATAGCGAGGCCGGCCGCAGCGAGCGTGAATCCGGCCAGTCCGTAGAGCTTTCCGTCGCGGCGGTCCCCGGGTCGCGCGAACAGTTCAAAGGCCGTCGTTCCCTGTTCGATTGCGAGCGCGAAGGCGGCGACGACGAGGAAGGGACCGGCAGTCGCGACGGTGGCAAACGCCGGTTCGTCTATCCTCGCGAAGACGGGCACTGCGAACGCGAGACTCCCGACGAGCGCGAACGCGGCGGCCCGCCGGACAGTAGAGGTCACTACCGCCGGCTATTTCCGAGATGCACTTACTCTTTCCGAAGCGGCCACGGAGCCGTTGGCTTTAGGCGCCTGCCCCGAAAAACGTCGGTGTGGGCCTGTACGACACCTATCTCGCCGCTCGCATCCGTCTCAGCGACGCCGCCCTCCCCGATACTGTCGCTGTCATCGTCACCGAGCACGACCTGCTGACGGCGGGCGGGTACGACACCCTGGCGGCGCTTCTGGACTGGGTCTTCGAGTACGGCGCCCAACAGGTCGTCGTCTACGTGAGCGTCCTCGACAGGGAGGCGGTGTCGACGCTGCGTGAACCGCTCGAAACCATCGACGCGCCCCGAGACATCGCCGTCCGCGGGCCGGAGGACCACGAGCGTGCCGACGCACCCATCCAGGTGGGTATCGGTCTCGGTGGGAAACACGAGTTCGCCGCCGCCGTCCAGAGTATCGCGGAAGCCGTCGACGCCGGGGAGCTCTCGCCCGAGAACATCTCCGAGGCGGACATCGAAGAGCGACTCATCTTCCCGACCGCGCCGGACCTGGTGGTCAAGACGGGGGCCGAACGCCTCTCCGATTTCATGATCTGGCAGTCCGTCTATTCGGAGCTGTACTTCACCGACGTGAACTGGCAGAACTTTCGCAAGCGCGATTACCTGCGCGCGCTCCGGGATTATCAGGACCGTCAGCGGAGATTTGGCCGGTAGGCCAAACCAAGCTACGTCGACCGCCCATCCACGGCATCTCCTCCCGAAGGCGTATGGCGAATGCCCACGAATGTCGTGACAATGACGACTGTCGACGGCGTCTGGTCACAGGAAGAGGCAGCGACCTTTCTCGACGAGGCCATCGTTCCGATTCGGCTCGGCTGTCACAACCCGAGTGGTGGTCTCTGGATGCTGTCGCTGTGGTTTCGCTACCGCGACGGCGTCTTCGAGTGTGCCACCTCGATGGGCGCGGATGTCGTGCGATTTCTCCGGGAGGACGACGACGTCTGCTTCGAGGTGTCGACAAACCGGCCGCCGTACATGGGCGTGCGCGGCGCTGGGACGGCGACGCTCGAAGAAGACGGCGCCAAGGACGTGCTCCGGGCGCTCGTCGACCGCTATCTCGGGACCCGGGAGGCGGAGATGGCACAGTGGCTCCTCAGCGACGAGCGCGAGGAAGTCACCATCACCATCGACCCGTCGCGGCTCCACACCTGGGATTTCTCGCCGCGGATGCAGGAACTCGTCGAAGAATCGCCAGCAGCACAGACGGCGCTTCAATCCCCGAAATACGACTAGTCGGCGGCGGGGTCGTGTTCATCGACGGGGTCGGCGTCTATCGTCTCCCGCTCGCTACTGGGGAGTGCCTCTCGAAACCGCTGGAGAATGCGTGTGGCCTCGGCACACTCCGTCTCGCCGAGGGCACGGACGAGCGTCAGCGCGCGGCGAGCGCGGGTCCGCCGCCACGACCGCTCGCGGTTCTCGTAGGTCCGAATCGAGCGCAGGAAGTCTATCTTCCGGAACTCCGGCCAGTACGGCGCACAGAAGTACACCGCCGCCTCGTTGCCGTTGGCCTGCCACGGGAGGAAATTCGAGGTCCGCTCGTCACCCCCGGTGCGGATGATGAGGTCCACGTCGCGGGTCGGACCGTCGTACAGCGCTTCCGAGACGGTCTCGTCGTCGATATCGTCCGGTGCCAGGTCGTCCTCGAGGACTCGTCGGGCCACGTCGCGGGTCGCATCGAGCAGTTCCGCGCGGCCGCCGTAGGCCAGCGCGATGTTGAGGTGGAGTTGTTCGTAGTCGCCGGTGCGTCGGTCGGCGTAGGCGATAGCGTCCTGGACGCGGTCGGGCAACCGGTCGATGTCGCCGATGGCGCGGATGCGGACGCCGGCCTCGTGGACCCGGTCGGCGTCGGCGAAGTCGTAGAGCTTCTCGGTGATGAGGTCGTACAGCGCCTCCAGTTCCTCCTCGGGGCGCTCGAAGTTCTCCGTCGAGAGCGCATAGAGAGTCACCTCGTCGATGTCGAGTTCGTCACACCAGTGGAGAATCTGCTCGGTCGTCTGTGCACCCTCGCGGTGGCCTTCGGTCTTGTCCTGTCCCTGCTTGCTCGCGTAGCGGCGGTTGCCGTCCTGGATGATTGCGACGTGGGACGGCGTCTGGCCGAGTTCGCGCTCTAAGAGCCGCTCGTAGGCGCTATCGGCAAGACGACGCAACCGGCGCAACATTACTGAAAGAACATCAGCCTGCCGATAAGAATCTTGTGCTTGGGAGACTCGGCGGGGCCTGACCGCCAGCAGACGGCGGGGACGTCTCGGTCAGCCCGTCGCCACGCGGAGCGACGAACCGTGAGGCGTTTAGGCGCGCCTGCGGACTGTCCGGTATGAGTGACGCCATCGACGCGGACCTGCGGCGGCGGACCTGGGAACTGCTCCAGCCCGGCGACATCGAACTCGACGGGCTGGTCGTCCACACCGACTACGACGGCAGCGACGAGACGCGGATGCACCAGCTGACCGTCGACGTCGGCGACATCATCGCCGAACACGCCGGTCTGGACCCGACGGACACGTTCGTCTACTCGGGGACCGACGACGCGGAGTTTGCGTCGAACCAGCACCAGGGACTGACACTCGACGGCGAGGAGTTCGTCTGGGAGTGCCAGCAACTCCTTCGGGACGGAAGCTTCGACGTGGTGTTTTACTTCGAGGCGAGCGCCGACACCGAGGGAATTCTGGACGCCGTCGTCGCAGACGGCTACGATGCGACGGCCGTCCGGGGCGACGCCGAGAGTCCGGCCTCGGCAGTCGTCGAGTGAGTCCTGCGCGCTGAGAACGGGCGAGTTGTTTAAGTTCGCAGACGGTCCAACACCGCTAACGATTGCGATGATTCCACTGTTGCACGATTTCGAGGGGGAGACGGTACTTGTCTTCGGCGGCGGGAGCGTCGGTGCCCGGAAAGCGAGACATTTCGCCCGCGAGGCCGCGGTCATCGTCGTCAGCCCGTCGTTCTCGGCGGCCGATTTCGGCGGTGCCGAACTGATTCGGGCCGACCCCGACGCCGATGCTGTCGCGGCGTGGGTGGCACGCACTGACCCGGCGCTGGTAGTGGCGGCGACCGACGACGAGACGGTCAACGACGCCGTCGAGACGGCCGCCAGCGACCAGAACATCCTCTGTAATCGCGCCGACCAATCCGGCCCGCGAGACCCTGGGAGCGTCGTCGTGCCCGCGACGGTCCGGGACGGGCCCGTGGTCGTCAGCGTCGCCACCGGCGGCCGGAGTCCGGCCCTGAGTCGGGCGCTTCGCGAGCGCATCGAACCGCTCGTCGAGAACGCCGGCGCGATGGCCGACCTGACAGCCGACTTGCGCTCGGACCTGAAAGAGCGACTGCCGGCCGGCGAGCGACGTGCCGTCCTCCGGGAGGTTGTCAGAGACGACGCGGTTTGGAAGGGTTTAGATAGTGGCAGTTCAAACATCGACCAGAGAGTGACTGACGTGATTTCGGACGTGACAGGTGATTGCCCGTGACAGTCGGGTCCGGCGTCATCACAGGTGTCAGCATTTCCCACGCGGACGCGTCAGTCGAGCAACTGGAGTCTGCCGCCGAAACGGGCCAGCGCGGCACGGTGGCGACACTGCTCGACCAGCAGGGCGTCGAGGAGGCGTTCGTCCTGCAGACGTGCAACCGGGTAGAGGGATACGTCGTCACGAGTGACTACGAGACGGGACAGGCGGCACTCGGTGTCATCACTGACGGGGTCCACAGCGACTGTGTCGTCGAGATGGACCACGAGGAGAGTCTCCGGCACTTGCTGCGGGTGGCAGCGGGTCTGGAATCGCTCGTTCTCGGGGAAGACCAGATTCTCGGCCAGGTCAGCAGTGCCTACGAGGATGCTCGGGGCGTCGGTGGTATCGGGCCGTTACTGGAAGACGGCGTGACGAAGGCGATTCACGTCGGCGAGCGCGCACGCACGGAGACGGGTATCAACGAGGGCGTTGTCTCGCTTGCGAGTGCGGCCGTCCAGTTGGCGAGCGAACAGCGCGCCCTCGAATCGGGGACCGGGCTGGTCGTCGGCGCCGGCGAGATGGGGGCACTTGCCGTCAAGTCGCTGGGCGAGCACGTCGAGCGACTGCTCGTCGCCAACCGCACAGTTCCACACGCGTCCCACCTCGCTGAGCAGGCAGACACGGAGGCAAGCGCCATCGCACTCGACGCGCTGGCAGTCGCCGTCGCCGAGGCGGACGTGGTCGTCTCGGCGACCGGTTCGTCGGGGCCCGTCATCGACCGGGACGCACTCGCCGACGCCGGCGAGACGTTCGTCGTCGACATCGCCCAGCCGCGTGACGTCGCGCCCGCAGCCGACGACCTGGAGAACGTCACCGTCTACGACCTCGACGCACTCGAGTCGGTGACCGCCAAGACCCGCCGCCAGCGCGAGCGGGCCGCAAACGAAGTCGAGGACATCGTCGACGCGGAGTTCGAGAACCTGCTCGACCAGTACAAGCGAAAGCGCGCCGACCAGGTCATCTCCGCGATGTACGAGAGCGCAGAGCGGGTCAAGGCGAGTGAACTGCAGACGGCACTGGGCAAACTCGACCTCGACGAGGACGAAGAGGCCATCGTCGAGTCGATGGCCGACGCAATCGTCTCACAGCTCCTTGCGGCACCGACGAGCAGTCTCCGGGACGCCGCCGCCGAGGACGACTGGTCGACAATCCAGACGGCACTCCGGCTGTTCGACCCCAACTTCGGACCGGAAGACGACGTTCCACCCTCCTTCGTCGCAGGGATGAGTCCCGACGAGATTCCACCGGAGATGCGCGAGGAGATGCCGACCGCCGTCCTCGAACAGCTCGACGACTGATTTTCCACCCAAACTATCTTCGGCGTGGCAGCCGTTCGTCCGTGCATGGCAGACGTACTCACGGCCGCGGAAATCGAAGCACAGCTCCCCGAAGAGTGGTCCCAGGAGGGCGACGAAATCGTCCGCAGATACGACTTCGACTCCTATCTCGACGGAATCGGCTTCGCGTCGGGAGCGGGCGGCGTCGCAGAGGACGCCTGGCACCACCCCGAGATGACGATTACCTGGGGGGAAGTCGAAGTCAGGCTGACCACCCACGACGCCGGCGGGATTACCGAGAAAGACATCGAACTCGCCGGGCGGTTCGACGAACTCTACGAATAATCTCCCCGCCAGGAACCGGCGTCTGTCGGTGCCGTCGGACTCTCCCACAGTGGCGGGCTGTGAGACGCAACCACCGGTCATATTCACCGGAACGTACTTATCTCCAACCGACCTAGAAGCTGAATCCGATGGCCGGTGACGACTACGACTTCTGGCTGTTAGACCTCGACGGGACCGTCGTGGACATCGAACAGCCGTACATCCACGACGTGGTCGGCGAGATTGGCGACCGGCTGGGTCACGAGTTCTCCGACCGCGAGGCCGAGTTGCTGTGGTACGGCATCGGCAACGCACGCGAGCAGTTGCTCACCGCGGGTGACATCGACCCCGACCGCTTCTGGGACGTGTTCCACGAGGTCGAGGACCCGAGGACGCGGGCCGAATCGACGTACGTCTACGACGACGCGGCGGCGTTCGTTCCGAACCTGGAGATGCCGGTCGGCGTCGTCACACACTGCCAGGAGTACCTGACCGGGCCGGTGCTGGACCGGCTCGACATCGCCGACTGGTTCGACACCGTCGTCTGTTGCTCCGACGAGACGGGCTGGAAACCCGACCCGACGCCGGTCGAGATGGCGATGTCGGAGTTGGGTGTCGCACACAACGGCCACGTCGGCGCGATGGTCGGTGACGACCCGACAGACGTCGAGGCCGCTCACAACGCGGGTATCGACGGGATTCACGTCTCCCGGCCCGACCGGAACTGGGCGGGCGAGCGGATGCTCAATGCCGACCGCGTGGCCGCGCTGACCGACCTCGCCGAGTGAGGGCAACGGAGTGAGTGTCCGGGTCGTACCGGGGCCTTTAACGCTGGTCCGCCCATACGACGTGGTATGTCCGCGCTCCGAGAGGCGTTGCGTGACCTGCCCGACGCAGTGTATGCCGACCTGCTGGAAGGTGAGGACGCGTACGTGCTCGTCATCGATTTGCCCGGAACGACCCCGGAAACCGTCGACGCGCGCGTCGAGAGCGGCAAACTCGCCATCGAGGCACGCCGCGAGAAGGATGTCCCGCCGGAATTCCGGTACGTCAGCGAGGAGCGCTCGCTGTTCCTGGACGCCGAACTCCCGCTCCCGCCGGACGCGACCGGATCCGGTGCCGAAGGGACCATCGAGCGTGGGGTGTTAGAGCTTCACATCCCCAAGCAGTCGGCCGTGCCGGAGACGACGATTCCCATCGATGGGTGAGCGACGGTGAACCTGCGTGCGTACTGGCGGTTCGTCGTCGTCGCCTACCAGTTCCTGCCGCTGATGCTTGCGTACGCCCGTGACCGCCGGCGATTCCTGCTGTTTGGCGGCTCCCGGGATGTGTCAAACGAGCAGCGGCGCAACCGTGCGGCGTCGCTTTTGAACTCCCTGCTCACGCTCGGCCCGACCTTCATCAAACTGGGCCAACTGCTCTCGACCCGGCCGGACATTCTCCCGCCGGAGTACATCGACGAGTTCACGAAACTCCAGGACAGCGTCCCGCCGGCCGAGTGGCCCGATGCCAAGGCTGTCCTCGAGGAGGAACTCGGTCCCGTCGAGGAGCGCTTTGCCGAGTTCGATACCGACGCCATCAGCGGTGCCAGCCTCGGGCAGGTCTACTACGCCGAAATCGACGGAAAACCGGTCGCCGTGAAGATTCGACGCCCTGGTGTCAAGGACCTCGTCGAGTCCGACCTGAAGGTCGTCCGCTGGTCGATTCCGCTGCTCATCCGTTTCGTCGGCGACGCACAGGCGTTTTCCCTGGAGACGCTGGCCGACGAGTTCGACCGGACCATCCGCCAGGAGATGGACTACAACCGCGAGGCCCGGATGCTTACCGAAATCAAGGCCAACTTCCAGGACAACGACGACATCCGCATCCCGGAGGTCATCGGCACCCACTCGACGGGTCGCGTCCTGACTATGGAGTACGTCCCCGGGACGAAAATCTCCGACGTCGAGGAACTGGACACGCAGCATCTCGACCGGACCCGCCTGGCGGAGACACTCCAGCGGGCCTACCTGGATATGATTATCGAGGACGGCGTCTTCCACGCCGACCCCCACCCCGGCAATCTCGCCGTGCAAGACGACGGGACGCTCGTGTTCTACGACTTCGGCATGAGTGGCTACGTCGACCCGTTCATCCAGAACAAAATCGTCGACTTCTACACCGCTGTCGCCGCCCAGGACATCGATGCCATCCTCGATACGCTCATCGAGATGGGGACGCTCAGTCCCGAGGCCGACCGACAGGTGATGAGCGACGTGATGGAACTGGCCATCGCCGACGCTCGCGGTGAGGACGTCGAGCAGTACCGCGTCCAGCAAATCGTCCAGCAAGTCGAGGACACCATCTACGAGTTCCCGCTTCGGCTCCCGTCGAATCTCGCACTCGTTCTCCGGGTGGCAACCGTTGTCGAGGGCGTCTGCGTGACGCTCGACCCGGACTTCGATTTCATCTCCGTTGCGACGGAGTATCTCAACGAGGAGGGGTACATCGAGGCGGGGGTCCGTGATTTCGTCGATGACCGCGTCCAGGAGGGTCGGGATGCCGTCGAATCGACCGTACGGATTCCGCCGAAAATCGAGGACGCACTCGACCGGGTCGAACGCGAGGACTTCCACATCCGCGCGGACGTCGAAGACTCCGAGCGAGTGCTCGAACGCCTCGGTAAGCGGCTGGTGCTGGGACTGGCACTCGCTGCCGGGGGTATCTCCACGTCGATGCTGTACTCGTTCCAGCCGGACTCGACCGCCGCCATCGCGACGGCAGGCGCGCTCACGCTCGGGGTCGGGTTCTTGCTCTATCGGTCGTTCCGGAAACAGCGAGGCATCCGTGCGAAACCGCAGTTCACCCGGCAGAACCTCCGCCAGCGTGAGGACGAAGAGGCGGCAAACGGCGCGCTCGGATTCAGTGACGCGGCGGTCCAGCAGTCCGACGACGGCGACGACGGCCGCTGAGCCATTCCAAACCGTTTATACTCGCCGGTAGATTATCCCGGAGCATGCCACGACAGCAGACGGAAGTTCGCGACCTTGACGAAGGAAGCTACGTGATGATTGACGACACTCCCTGTAAGATTACCTCCTACAGCACGGCCAAGCCCGGCAAACACGGCAGTGCGAAGGCGCGTATCGACGCGAAGGGCGTCTTCGACGGCAAGAAGCGCTCGCTCTCTCAGCCTGTCGACGCGAAGGTCTGGGTCCCGATTATCAACCGGAAACAGGGCCAGGTGCTCGACGTCCGTGACGACGAGGTACAGGTCATGGACCTCGAAACCTACGACAACTTCGTCATGCGCGCCGGCGAGGAAGACCTCTCGGCCGACGACGAAATCGAGTTCCTCCAGTACGAGGAACAGCGCAAAATCGTCTAATGTTTCCCGGCGCCGTGGCCAACCGGAGCGAAGCCGACTACGCCGTCGTCGGTGCGCCACTGGACGTCTCGACGACGTTCCAGCCCGGCACCCGCTTTGGCCCGCGCCGCGTGCGCCACCTTGCCAACTCGTTCGAAGATTACGACCAGCACACAGGCTCTCACTTTACTGACCTCGCAGTCTACGACCACGGTAACATCGCGCCCACGGACGACACTGCCGAGTATCTCGACTTTCTCGGCGGTGCCCTCTCTGATTTCACGGCCGGGGGCGCTGTGCCGCTGCTCGTGGGCGGCGAACACACCGTCACCGTCGCCGGGGTCCGTGCGCTGGACCCGGACGTGTTCGTCTGTCTCGATGCCCACCTGGACCTCCGGGAGTCCTACGCCGGGAACGAACTGAGCCACGCGACTGTCACTCGCCACGCACTCGACGTCGCAGACCGGGCCATCATCCTGGGCGCCCGCGCTGGCTGTGAAGCCGAGTGGGCCCGGGCCGAGGGGGCGGACGTGACTGTCGTCCCGCCGGCAGACGTCCCATCCTGGGACCCCGACTTTGTAGGTGACGCGTACCTGAGTGTTGATATCGACGCCGCAGACCCCGGCTTCGCGCCGGGGACGGGAACGAAAGAACCGTTCGGACTGGAGCCGTCGACCATGCACGACGTAGTCCGGTCGGTCGCACCCCACAGCGTCGGCTTCGACGTGGTGGAAGTCAACGACCGCGACGACGGACAGGCGGCGACACTGGCAGCGAAACTCCTTCGGGCGTTCGTCTACGCTTGCGCCGACGCCTGACGGGCGTTGGGTTTTTGCCACCCGCACCGCTCCGTTCAGGCATGGACCATCTCTCTTCGTGTTACTTCTGTGGGGGCTCACTGGACACGCGACTCCAGGAGTACGCTGTCGTCCCCGAGCCACGCCAGGACGACGGGGACGCGACCACGGCGACACTATGCCCGGCCTGTCGCCAGAAACTCGAAACGGTTCTCGACGCCGTTCTCGACGGCGACGACATCTCGTTGAGTACAGCCGACGACCGCCCGAGTGGCGCTGTTTCTGCCGCCGACGACGTCGATTCGACCGGCAGTGGGTTAGACGAGACAGCGTCTGCCGGAGCCGCTGCGGGCTCACAGCCGACCGAGGAGACTGCGTCGGCCGACGAGAGCGAAACAGCCGAGGAACCTGAACTGGTGTCGGGGGACGAGATGTGGGATTCGGCAGCCGAGGACGTAGACGCGGACGAGACCGCAGAGAGCGCCGCGGCCGAAGCCACAGACGAGGAAGACGAGTGGGAAGAACTCGGAAGCGAAGACGACGGAGGGAGCGAAGGTGACGACGACGCAGACGACGAACCGGTCACTGCCGACGACGTGGCTGCACTCGCCGGCGACATAGACCCCAGTATCCTCGAAGACGATGACGACGACACCGACGACGAAGACGACGAGCTACAGTCGGCGATGGAGGCAGACGTCCCCGATGCGTTCGACACTACAGACGACACCGAATCAGCGTCGGAGACCGACGACGTCGCTGCTGAGGACACCGAACCGGAATCGGAGACCGACGACGTAACTGCCGAAGACGTCGAGGCGCTGGCCGGTGATATTGACTCCAGCATCCTCGAGGACGACGAAGACGAAAGTCAGGACGACGAAGACGAGAGACTTCGGTCTGCGATGACAGCGGAGATGCCCGCGGAGTTCCAGGGTTCTTCCACTGAATCCGGGAGCGACGACGCCGGGGCCACGGAACCCGACCCAGATGCAGAGCCAGCAGAGAGTGACACCGCCGACGTCGCCGACGACGTGGCGGAGTCCGAGACGGCAGAATCCGAGGAGGCGGTCGATTCCGAACCGACAGCATCCGAGGAGGCGGCAGATTCTGAGGCTTCGGAGTCCGAAACAACGACGGACGAACAGCCAGCGCGGACGAACATCTCCGCACTGGAGTACAACAAGGTGATGCGGCTCCTCCAGAATCGGGAGTTTCCGGTCGCCCGCGACGAAATCGAGACGGTCGCCGCCAACGCCTACGACCTCTCCCAGACACAGTGTGCGGAGGTTATCGACCTCGCGGTCGACCGTGGACTCATCGACGAGGACGGCGATCAGCTGGTCCGCTCGGAGTGACGGCCGGACGCAGGACGGCACAACGCATACGGCGTGGCCCAGTCAACTATCCAGTATGAACTGTTCCGAACTCTCTGCCAGACTGGACGACGAACTCGCGACCGCCGCGTACGCCGACCTCGATGCGAGTGCCAACGGTCTGCAGGTCGGTCCCGAGACACAGCAGGTCGACCACGTCGCTTTCGCCGTCGACGCCGCCGTCGAGACCATCGACCGGGCCAGCGACGCCGGTGCGGACGTGCTCGTCACCCACCACGGCATCTCCTGGGGCGGCTTCGAGCGGGTGACGGGCAAACAGTACCGGCGCATCGCCGCCTTGCTCGACGACGATATTGCACTGTACGTCTCGCATCTCCCGCTGGACGGCCACCAGGAGTTTGGCAACGCCGCCGGTGTCGCCGACGTACTCGACCTGGGCAATCGGTCGCCGTTTGGCGAACTCGGCGGCGAGTACATCGGCCAGCGCGGTGACGCGACCGACCCGTACACCGTCGACGCTCTCGCCGAGCGACTGGAGGCGAACCTCGATACCGGCGGGCAGGACATTCAGGTGCTCGACTTCGGGCCGGCACAGATTCGCGACGTGGCAATCGTCACCGGCAGCGGCGTCGACTGGCTGGACGAGGCCGTAGAGAAGGACGTCGACGCGCTGGTCACCGGCGAGGGAAAGGGGAAAGCCTACCACGAGGCACGCGAGGCGGGGATTCACGTTTTCCTGGCCGGCCACTACGCGACCGAGACTTTCGGCGTACAGGCGCTGCAAGAACTCGTCGGCGAGTGGGGCGTCGACACGACGTACATCGACCATCCGACCGGATTGTAGACGCCACTCACGGCCGAATCCTTTTATTCGATTCCGGCCTACAGCCGTTTATGGCGAGTTCGACTGCCGACGGCGACGACCCGGAACAAGAGATTCGGCTCGTCGATTCCGGAACGTGGTGGGTCGCGACGGACGTCGAGACTGGCATTGCCAGTCAGGGCAAGACGCGCTCGGAAGCGCTATCGAACCTCGATGAGGCTGTTTCACTCCAGCGCGGAGCGGAAAACGACCCGGTCGAGACGTCCGAGCAAGAGCGTGCGATTCTGGACGAATTGGGTATCGACCCCGACGAGGTCGAACGCGCTCGTGAAGATGCCGACTCACTCCCCGAGTTCATGCAGTAATCGATGGACGGTCGAGACTTCTCTGGCCGAGACGTGGTGAAGGCGCTCACGAAAAACCGATTCTACATCGTCGACCGGACAGGGAGCCACGTCAAACTCAGATACGAACATCCGACCAACGACGACGATATTCGCGTCGTCAGTGTCCCGATGCACGGGAGTCTCGATACTGGGACACTCCGGAGCATCGCTGACCAGGCTGGCGCCCGCGATTTCGACGCGTTCTGTCGGTGGGTCGACCGGCAGGCGTAGCTACGATTTGCTAGACCATCGCGTCGGCCGACACCTCGGGGTGGGCGCGCATGTACGCGACCAGCGTATCGAGATACGCCGACAGCGGCGGACAGGAGATGTCGGTCTCTGCCAGCGCCCGCTGGGTGTTCGGGGAGACGTACCGCGTCGGGTGTGCGAGATAGTCCATCGTCGCCGGCTCTACGTCCAGCGCTCGCGCGAGCCAGTCGAACCGCTCTAACAGACGGCGAGTCGCGCCGGCGTGAACCGGAACAGGCACGATACGCCGACCGAGCGCCTCGACACACAGCGCCAGGAGTTGCCGAACCGTCGGCGGGTTCGGGTTACAGAGCTGGAACACCGACCCCGCAGTCTCCGCGCGTCCGCTCAACTCGGCGATAGCGTCGACGACGAAATCCCGCGGGACGACGTTGAACTCGTATCGCCGACTGGGCGGGTGGATCGGCCCCACCGCAATCCTGGGCTGGCGGTCGAACAGTCTCAGCAGATAGTAGAGCCCGTCGTACTTTGCCGTCTCGCCAGTCTGGCTGTCGCCGACGGCGATTGCCGGCCGGTAGATTGTCGCCGGGAGACCGTCGTCCATCCGTTCCTGGACGGCGACCTCGGCCTCGAATTTCGTCGCCTCGTAGTGGTTGTTGAACGACTGGCCCACATCGAGGTCGTCGGGACCGAACACGCCGTCGTGGCGACCGCTGACGTAGCAGGTGCTGACGTAGTGCAGGCGCTCGACGCCGGCCTGCATTGTGAAATCGAGGACTCGTTCTGTGCCGCCGACGTTGACCGCCTCGGCGGGCGCACGGTCGACACCGAGGTCGTAGATGGCCGCGAGGTGGTAGAGTTCGCTCGTCTGCTCTCGGACGGTTTCGGGGTCGTCCAGACCGAGATTCGGGTCGGTGATGTCACCGGTCACAAGCGTGAGGCGCTCGCTCGCAACGCCGGTCGAATGTCGGAGCTCCTCTGCGCGCTCGCCGGCGGTGTCGTGGTACTTCGGCTGGACGAGACAGGTAACAGTCTCGCCGCGTTCGAGCAGCCGTTCGGTCAGCGAGACGCCGAGAAAGCCGGGAAAGCCGGTGAGAAAGGCCGTCATCGCAGTCCCACCGCTCGCGTGAGCCGGAGGTACGCCGAGAGGGTAGCGGCGACGACTCGGTTCGGGACGCCGGCCGGTGGTGCGATGGGGTGGCCCCGCTGGACGGCGACGCTCTGGGTTTCGGTGTACTTCTGGAAGCCCTCGTCACCGTGCCGGCGACCGATACCGGAGTCGTTGCGCCCGCCCATCGGCGCGCCCGTCGAGGCCCACATCGAGATGTACGCGTCGTTGACACAGACCGTGCCACAGTCGAGTTCTCGGGCGACGCTCTTGCCGGTCGCAGGGTCGCCCGTCCAGACAGAGCCGTGCAGTCCGTAGGGGTCGTCGTTCGCGCGGGCGAGTGCGTCCTCGTCGTCTTCGACCGGCGTGACGGTCACGACCGGGCCGAACGTCTCCTCGCAGGCGACGGCGGTGTCGTCCGGAACGTCCGTCAGCACCGTCGGCTCGTAGGCGAGCGGTCCCACGTCGGGGCGGTGGCGACCGCCAGTCAGCAGTGTCGCCCCCGCCTCGACGGCCTCGTCGACGTGTGACTGTACCTTCGAGAGCTGTGTCTCGGAGATGAGCGAGCCGACGTCGGTGCTGTACTCGAAGTTTGCTCCGAGGTCGAGGTTGCGCACGCGCTCGACCAGTCGGTCACAGAACACGTCGTATCGCGATTCGTGGACGTAGATGCGCTCGGTGGCGATACAGAGCTGGCCGGCACTGGCGAATCCGCCACGGACCGCGCCAGTGACCGTGCGTCCGAGTGGGGCGTCCTCGCGGACGACTATCGGCCCGTTGCCGCCGAGTTCCAGCGTCGCCGGGACGAGTTCGCGCCCGGCCTGAGCAGCGACTTCCCGCCCGACGGCGGTGCTGCCGGTGAAACTGACGGCGTCGACCGACTCGACGAGCGGTTCACCCAGTCGCTTACCCTCGCCGGGCAGGACCCGAAAGCAGTCCTCGGGGACGCCGGCTTCCCGGAGGAGTCGGGCGACGAAGAGTGCGGTGTGGGGTGTCTCCTCTGCCGGTTTGACGAGGACGGCGTTGCCCGCAAGCAGTGCTGGCAGGGCATCCGAGACGGCCAGGGTCAGCGGGTAGTTCCACGGCGTGATGAACCCCACGACGCCGTAGGGGTCGCGGTGCTTGTGCACGCTGGTCAACAGTGGCACCACGCCCGCTTTCCGCTCGGGGGTAAGATACTCGGCCGCACGGTCGGCGTAGTAGCTTGTCGTCGCGACCACGTCGAGGACTTCCTCGTGGGCGTCGAGACGGGCCTTCCCGCTCTCTATTTGGATGAGGTCCAGAAGGTCGCCCCGAGAATCTTCGACGAGCGAGGCGAACCGTTCGATTGTGGCCGCCCGCTCGCCGACTGGCCGGTCCGACCACGACTGCTGTGTCTCGCGTGCGCGCTCGGCCGCCCCTCGCACGTCGGCGGGCGTACACGCTGGGACGTTGCCGACCGTCTCGCCCGTAAACGGCGCTGACACGGAGAGCGTCTCGTCGCTGTCGGTCGAGACGTCGGCGGCCAGGTCGGCAAGCGAGGGGCCGTCGTATCCGGGCGGAGGACTGACTGTCATTCCAGTATCGTCGCGGCCGGCCGGCAAAACTTCTTGCCCCGAGACCGCCGTGTTTTAGCCCGCTGGCCGACCACACAGGAACAATGACTGACGAACCAGAGCGAGAGGAGTTCCACCACGACCCCGTCGCTCACGCGGAGGCACGCGCGGACATGAGCGTCGGCGACCTCGCCGACGGGTACGCACACAGCGGTATCGGCGGCCGCACTATCCACGAGGCCGTCGACATCACCGCCGAGATGTTCGGCGACGACGACACGACCGTCTTCATGGGACTTGCCGGCGCGATGGTCCCGGCTGGGATGCGTACCATCGTTGCCGACCTGATTCGCGACGGCTACGTCGACGCGCTCGTCACGACCGGCGCGAATCTCACTCACGACACCATCGAGGCAATCGGCGGGAAACACCACCACGGCCGGACCGGGCCACACGACGACCCCGAGAAATCCGAACGCGACCACGACGAACAGCTCCGCGAAGAGGGCGTCGACCGAATCTACAACGTCTATCTCCCACAGGAACACTTCGCCGCCTTCGAGTCCCATCTCAGAGACGAGGTGTTCCCGACGCTCGCCGACGAGGGCATCGTCAGTATTCAGCGACTCACCAAAGAACTCGGCCGGGCAAACGCCGCGGTCAACGACCGGGAGAACGTCGACGAGTCGCCGGGCATCGCTGCGACCGCATACGAGGAGGACGTACCCATCTACTGTCCGGCAGTCCAGGACTCGGTACTCGGATTGCAGTCGTGGATGTACTCCCAGACGAGTGACTTCTCGCTTGACGCGCTCGCAGATATGGACGAGTTAACCGACCAGGCCTTCGAGGCCGAGGACGCTGGTGCGCTGGTCGTCGGTGGCGGCGTCCCGAAAAACTACGTCCTCCAGACGATGCTGGTCGCACCCGACGCCTACGACTACGGTGTCCAGTTGACGATGGACCCGCCACAGACCGGCGGCCTCTCCGGCGCGACGCTCGACGAGGCGCGCTCGTGGGGGAAACTCGAACGGGCCGCCCGGAACGCCTCCGTCTACGCCGATGCGACGATTACGCTCCCGCTGGTCGTCGCTGCCGCTCGCGAGCGAATCGAACACGAATAAAAAACACGCCGCGGTTACTGCTGTTCGCCCTGCCGACCGCCACTGACCTTCTCTTTCAGTGGGTCCAGCCGTCCGCTCTTGCTCAGTTGCGCCAGCACGAACAGCACGATGCCGACGATCAGCAACAGACCCGACTGCGTCGCGAGCACGCCGAGGACGTCTTCGACGAGTCCCACGACGATATCGGCAAATTCGGCCGTATTACCGCTCTGGAGCGCCGACTCGACCTGCGAGACCACGATTCCGCTGAGTATCGTCGCGAGTGCAAACTGGAGTCCGCCTGCAACGGCGAGGGCGATGCCGGTCACGGTCGCCGTCGTCTCCAGCGAGCGCGTCACGAGGAAGGCAAGTGCCACGAGAACGAGCGCCACGATGGGCAACACGAGGTACATCGTATCGATGAGCCCGACAGTACGCCGTGCGTCCTCGAGTTGGCTCGTCGTCTCGGCACCGAACTCCTCGGAGACGTCCACCGTGTCCGGCACTTCCTGTCCGATGCGGTCCCTGGCCAGGTCGGCCGTCTCCTCCGAGAGGTGGCTCTCTGCCTGGGTGAGGTCCTCGTCGAACTGGGCATAATCGTACTGGGTCCCATCGCGGGTCAGTCCGTCGACGACGACGTACTGCAACTGGACTGCCGCGTAGCTCACGTTGTCCAGATGCGTCGTGTCACTGCCGTCCTCGTAGCCGGGCGAACAGATACCCTGTCCGGCATCGGGTTCGAGTTCGCTGACCGTCGCCGTACAGATGCGGTCTTTCGCGTCGCCTCGCCGCTGGTCGAGTTCCTGATCGACCTCCGAAGAGAGGCGACTCGACTCGTCCTGTAGCTCCTGTCTGATTGCGTCCCGGATGTCCTGTTCGTTTTCTTGGACGATCTCCTCTTTCCTGCTTTCGGAGTACAGTCGTGGGTCCTCGCCGATGAGTATCAACTTCTGGTCGGTGGTCGTCACCTGATAGCCCAGGTCGACCCGGAAGTCGAGCCGGGCCTGTTGGTAGCCCGTGGGACCCGACCGCATCTGCTCGACGAGCTGGCCGTCGATCGGGACCGACGTTTCGGAACTGTCGGGGCCAAGCTCATCGATGAGCGTACTCGTGTCTTTCTGCTCGATCTGTGCCGCAAACGAGTCCGCGAGATTGTCTTTCAGCGGCTTCACGTCGATTTCCAGTGTCAGCGAGTCCTCCTCGCCGTGCAGGTACGCGTACAGCGCCCGGATGTTCTCGCTTGCCTGCTCCTGGATGTACTCCTCGGTCACCGCATCGGAGACGAGTTCCCTGCTATCTGTCCCGTTCCCCGCCTGGAGGAGTTGTTGGCTCTCACCGGTGGTGCCGCTCTCGACGCGGTCGACGACTGCATCGACGGTCGCGTCCCGAATCGATTCGTAGCCGTCCTCTGCCTCGATTCGGCTGTCGACGTACTCCGCGTCCATGACCGTCCGTTCGGCCGTGGTCACGGCGTTTGCGGCGCCGACGACACCGAACAGCAAGAGCCCGATAACGACGAGTCCGGCGAGTTTCGGTCCGTTCATGGACACTGCGCCACCGTGTTCCCCTGTCGATACCTGCCTGCTGTCCCCTGACGATGATGGTCGGTTGCCTGCCTGTCTATCATTGCTTGCCTGGCATTGCACACTCTATCACATAACCTTTTGTGACTTACAGTACACCTGTCGTGTACACTGGCCGGGCTTTTTGTACTGTGGTGCGTACCGCCGCGTGGCCGATGACGAAAACTCGTGTTCCGAGTCTGCGGGGTGTGAACCCGCATTCGCGATGACGAACCCTATGAGTGCCGAGGCCAATCTGCTACTCGAAAACTCGCAGCGATATTCGGTAACCTGGGCCCGACACTTGACCCCCTCGTGGCTACCCCCTTCGTAGCGGTAATGATGTTTACCGTCGAGTAGCTGGCCTGGAAGGTTCTCGTGAGAGGATTTGAGGGTGGGAACCACCCCACTGCACCAGGCCAAACCTAGCGGTTGTCGGGCAGTTCCGTTTAGACGCTCTCTATGCTTTTGTCGTCTGCTGGTTCGAAGTTGCAGTTGGTCACCAAGTCCTCTGCACCGTCTTCGAGTCCATCGCTGTACCATGTGCTCGAGTCGTAGGACGGCATGCCATTCTCCGCACTAACGTTGTCATAGGCATCCCAAATTTGGACCGCACCGAGCGGCCACGCCCAAGTCTCCGGCACGGCCACCAGACGCTCGTCGTCTCTCCGGACGAACAGTTCCTTGTTCTTGTTGTATAGCACGGGGCCGAAGAACAGGCCTGAGGCGTTGACATTGAGAGCGTCAGGCGTCTCTGGGATGTCAAGCGGGCACCCACTGTCGAAGGTGATAGTGAGCCTCGCCCACTTGTTCGGTTTCTCGCACCCGTCGACCTCTCCCGGCCTCTCCGCGTTCGACAGGGACTCGTCAAACAGTGCCTGGGTCGATTCGAACACGGTAATCTCATCAGGGACAGTGCCAGTCTCTTCACTCACCTGATTGCCGACGGTGTCATAGGTGGTCAGCGTGTACGACCCGGAGCAGATTTCCGAATCCGAGAAGTCCAGCCTCCACTCGTGGTCGTCCCCGGCACCGAGAGCCTGCGGGATGATATCGAACGTGAGCTGGGTGACGTTTGGGTTCCCGTCGGTCCGTCCCGACGCCTCGAACGAGGCGTTCATGTCGACCACGAGGTCGTTCACGTCCCAGTCCGAACCGGTCTTGGGAAGGTCTTCATAACCGAATGCGACCTCGCCGCTCCCGAAAATCTGGTCTTCTACGATGCAAAACTGAAGGTTGCTGATAGCGGCCCGGTTGCCGCTTTTCGTCTCCAGCCCCGACTCGTAGGCGTCCAACTCTTCCTCCGTGACATCGACCGTCTCGGTATCGCAGTCCCTGCCACCATACGCCATCAGCTTCGATGCGGTGAAGCCGTCGGCGTAAGATAGCGTAACTGAGGTGGGGTCGCACTCCTCGCCGTCCTTGCTCTCCCAGTCATCAACCGTCACCAGGTCGGTGTCGGTCTCCTCCTCGAAGTAGCAGTCGGCGATGTTTCCCTCGTCATCCTCTTCGATGACAAACTCGATTTTGACGGAAGTACCGTCCTCGCATTCGAAGTCTTTGAAGCACGGGCCGCCACCGCCAGGTTTTGCGGTAGCCAGTCCCGGCATTCCGGTGATTCCAGCCCCCACTGCTGCGCCCTTCAGTATGGTTCGCCTGTCGATTCCCCAATCAATGTTGTCGGTTTCGTCGGTCATCTGAACTTCTCTCCCCGAAAACCAAATTTTTGCGCATGCGAAATATACAGTCCATATCGTTCACCCCAGTTTACACAACTGGGTTATCATTACCGCCCAGCCCGAGCCAGCCAGTATTGTCGAAACGCATTCCTGGCTTTTCTGAGACTGAAAATACCCTAAGAGCTCTTTAACGATATACTATTGACATTTGAACAATGTTACCAAACGTCACTTAGGGTTGAACCGGCTTTCCGTGCACATTCGAGTTTGGTTCTCGGTCACTCCGAGACAACCGGGAGTCTCACGACGAACACGGAGCCGTCGGGCTCGTTGTCTTCGACGTGAATCTCGCCGCCGTAGCGCCCGACGAGCGTGTCGACGAGATACAGCCCGAGACCGGTTCCCTCGCTGTCGAGGCCCATCTCGCCCTGCTCGAAAATATCTGCCTTGCGCTCGTCGGGGATGCCAGGGCCGTTGTCGGCGACGCGAACGACAACCTCCCCGTCCGCGACCGTCGCCGAGACGGTCACCTCCGGTACTTCCTTGTCGTTGTGCTGGACCGCGTTGCTGAGTAGATTCCGGAACACAGACTCCAGCATGTCGTCAGCGTACACCTCGACGGCTGGAATCGACCCGTCTACTTTGACCAGCGCGCGTTCCTGACTCGACTGGACGCTCGTTACCTCTCGTTCGAGCGCGGCCCGCAACTGGACGGGCTGCCGGTCGACGTCGGACTGGAGCATCACTTCGGTCACGTCCCGCGCAGTCGTCGTTATCTCGACTGCGTTGTGAGCCGCCTCTAGAACTCGCTGGACGTACTCCTGACCGTCTTCTTCGACGTACGCCTCCAGTGTCTCCCCGTAGGTCAACACGAGCTGGAGGTCGTTGCGGATGTCGTGGCGGACGACCTGATTGAGTATATCGAGGTTGTCCCGCTGGGTTTCGAGTCGCTGTTCGTATTCTTTGAGTTCGGTCACGTCGCGGGCGTAGCCCAGCACCGCGGTTTCGCCGCCCGCCGAGGTCTCGTACGGTATTTTCGTCGTCTCGAGAATGCGCGTCTCGCCATCGGCGGTCGTCAGTTCTTCCTCCGGGATTTTCTTTGGCTCGCCCGACTCGATTACGTCCAGGTCGTCCTTGCGAAACTCCTCGGAATCTTCGACCGTCGGGATGATTTCTGCCTCACGCTTTCCCTCGACTTCTTCGGGTGTCAGGCCGTAGGCCTCGGCTGTCGCCTCGTTGGCCAGCAGGTACTCGCCCTCGCGATTTTTCACGAAGACCAGGTCCGGCACGAGGTCGATAATCTGGCGGAGCTCTTCGCGGGCCGCTTCGAGGGCTTCCTCGTACTCTTTTCGCTCGGTGATGTCCTGGACGATCCCGATGGCCCCGGTCGGATTGTCGTCCGTATCGTAGCTGAATTCGGCGACCTCACGCATCCACCGCACGTCGCCGTCGCCGGTGATAATCCGGTGTTCGATGTCGTAGGGCTCCCCGTCGAGGGCGGCCTGCCACGCCTGGTCGACCCGGTCTGTATCCTCGGGATGGATGAACTCGAGGAACTGCTCGTGGTCGAGATACCCGCGTTCGCCGTCTGCGCCCCACATGTCGTAGACGCGGTCAGACCAGTAAATGCGGTCCGAGGGAATCTCTTTTCGCCACCAGCCGATGTCGGCGACTTCCTGTGCGGTCTGGAGGTACCGCTCGTTTTGGCGTCGCTCCGTAATGTCGACGAGATAACCCAGCCGATGGACAATCTCCCCGTCTTCCCAGACGTTTCTGGTGAAATCGAGAACCCACCGCACGGCACCGTCGGCAGTGACGACCCGATAGGGCTGGTGACTGAACTGCTCGACACCTTCCTCGCTGTGTTCCATTACCGTCTGGGTCACCCGCTCGCGGTCCGCCTCGTGGATAATCTCGGAAAAGGACACTGCCCCGGACGTGAGTTCTTCGGCATCATAGCCCAGCACGTCTTTGACGTTCTCCGAGACGTGTTCGACCGGCCACCCGCTCGCTTCCCGCCACTTGAAGACCACTGCCGGCCCCTGTGTGAACATGTCCCGCTCTTCTTCTAACTGTCGCTGGTAGGTCTTGCGCTCGTCGATGTCGAGATGGATGCCGACGGCCCGAACTGGCGCACCGTCCGCGCCGCGCTCGACGACTTTCCCGATGTCGCGAATCCACTTCCAGTCGCCGTCGGCGGTCCGCATCCGGTGTTCCGTATCGTAGTATTCGGTCTCGCCCGCGATGTGGTCGTCCAGCGCGTCCTCGACCGCTTCGAGGTCGTCGGGATGGACCCGCTTTTCCCACTCCTCGACGTGGGGGTCGATTTCGTCGAGTGAGTACCCGAGCATCTGGGCCCACTGCTCGTTGAAATCCACCGCATCGGTCGTCATATCCCAGTCCCAGACTCCTAACTGGGCGCCCTCGATTGCGAGTTCGAGGCGCTCTTTGAGGTCCTTGAGTTCGTTTTGTCGCTCTCTGCGTTCGGTGATATCTCGAGTGAGGCCGAGAAAGTGTGGCTCGTCGTCGAATTCGATTTTCGACACCCAGACCTCTACCGGAAACGTTGACCCGTCTTTGCGTTCGTGTTCCCCTTCGATTTTGAGCGTTTCCCCGATGTCCATCGTCGCCCACTGCTCGCGGATTGCTGTCGCGTCGACCGCGACTTCGAAGTCGGTGACGTTCATCGACAGCAGTTCCTCGTGCGTGTACCCGAGCGTATCGGAGAGTTGCTCGTTGGCATCCACAATCTCCCCCTCGGCGTCGTGGATGGCTATCGCGTCGGGCGCTTTCTCGAAGAGTGCTTTGAATCGCTGTTGCGTGCGCTCGAGTTCCCGCTCGCGTTTGGAGCGTTCGCCGATGTCACGACAGAACGTCACGGCCGCGGCAGAGCCCTCGTGGTCGATTCGGCTGACGGAAAGTTCGACAGGAATCCGGTCTCCGCTCTGGGTTTCGAATTCGACTTCGTATTTGTCCGGTGCGGAGCCGTCACTCATCCGTGCCCGGTGGTAGGCCTCGACCTGTTGCTTGTCGTCCGGCGCGACGAGTTTCGTCTTGGACTCCCCGACGAGTTCTGCACGAGAATAGCCCGTCAGCCGCTGTAATTTCGGATTCGCGTAGATAATTTCGCCGTCTCGAGCAACGAATATCCCGTCGTTGCTCTCTTCGACGACTGACTCGTACAGCTCCGTCATTGAATTCCTTTATTGTCTACTAAGTTATTATTACTTTGGAGTTGCATTGTTCTGGGACAAATCTGTGTTCCCACGCCACAACTCAGTCGGACCTATAGAGACGGACACAGATTCGACCATTTTAATGAGTTGACCGCGACGTACTGGTATGGACTCGTCACGACCGACTGCCGATACGCCTTCGGAGGACCGATGGTAAACATCGCGCTCTCGGTGGCACAACTCTTCGTCGCGCTGTTTCTCGTGGTACTGAACGGCTTTTTCGTCGCCGCGGAGTTTGCATTCGTGCGCGTCCGTGGCACGGCCGTCGAACAGCTCGTCGAAGAGGGCCGCACCGGCTCGCGGGCGCTCCAGGGTGTGATGGACGGCCTCGACGACTACCTGGCGGTGACCCAACTCGGTATCACAATCGCCTCGCTTGGCCTCGGGTGGGTCGGCGAACCCGCCGTCGCGTCGCTGCTCGAACCCGTCCTGGGGCCGGTTTTGCCAACGAATGTCGTCCACTTAGTCGCTTTCGCCGTCGGCTTCAGCGTCATCACGTTCCTCCACGTCGTCTTTGGCGAACTCGCCCCGAAGACGATTGCAATCTCACAGACCGAACGACTCTCCCTGTTTCTCGCCCCGCCGATGAAGTTCTTCTACATCATCTTCTATCCGGGGCTGGTCGTGTTCAACGGGGCGGCAAACGCATTCACGCGGATGCTCGGCGTCCCGCCAGCGTCGGAGACCGACGAGACGCTCGGCGAGCGGGAGATTCGACGGGTGCTGGTCCGCTCCGGGGAGGAAGGTGATATCGACGTCTCGGAGGTGGCGATGATAGAGCGCGTGTTCGACCTCGACGACACCGCCGTGCGGGAGGTCATGGTGCCACGACCGGACGTGGTGAGCGTTCCGGAAGATGCGACGCTCTCCGAACTCCGTGCGGTCGTCCTCGAATCCGGGCGGACGCGCTATCCGGTTCTGGAAGCCGGCGACAGCGAGCAAGTGGTCGGCTTCGTCGACGTCAAAGACGTCCTGCGTGCGAGCGAGGAGCCCGACTCAGAGCGTATCACTGCCGGCGAGCTAGCGCGGGAGATACTCGTCGTCCCGGAGACGACGACTATCAACGACCTGCTGGTGCAGTTCCGGTCCGAACACCAGCAGATGGCTGCGGTTATCGACGAGTGGGGAGCTTTCGAGGGAATTGCGACTATCGAGGACGTCGTCGAGGCCGTTGTCGGTGACCTCCGCGACGGGTTCGACGTCGACGAGCGCGAACACTCGGTACGCGAGCGCGAGGACGGCACGTACGATATCGACGGGAGTGTCACGCTGTCGGCAGTCAACGACGCACTCGGGGCCGACTTCGAGAGCGAAGCCGTCGAAACGATCGGCGGACTGGTCCTCGGTGAACTCGACCGCGCCCCCGAAGCCGGCGACAGCATCGAGGTCGGTGGCTACGCCATCGAGGTGACCAGCGTCGAGGGGACCCGGATTTCGACGGTTCAGGTCCACGAGACGGATGGCGACTCGACGGCGGACTGAACGCCGTCCGGGCCGATTTTGACAGAATCGTGTGACTGGAACCCACAGACGCCGGCCGGATGCACACCGAGAGTGCCGAATCCCATCCTATACTGTTCGGGCCGTGACCGATTGGGCACAACACTCCCCGAGAACCGACACACTGTGTATGAATATCTACAAAAGAGGTTTTTCGTAGTGCAATTGTTTTGCAAAATCCGAAATGAAAATACAAAGTCGCAATACTTATCAGTGTACCCGTCATTCATATAATTGCAATGGCAAACGGTAAGGTTGATTTCTTCAACGACACAGGCGGTTACGGTTTCATCGAGACTGAGGATGCTGACGACGACGTTTTCTTCCACATGGAGGACGTTGGCGGTGAGGATCTGACCGAAGGGACCGAGATCGAATTCGACATCGAACAAGCCCCAAAGGGCCCGCGCGCGACTAACGTCGTTCGCAGCTAAACAGGTTCACACCGTCGCTTTCCAGCGACTTTCGGACCTTTGTTTCTTTCAAGAACTACGCCGTCAGTGACTTCACTGTCACTCGCATGGTGCCGGTCGTCGGTGCCGACGCAGTCGGATAATACAGTTTATCAAAATGGGGAGAATCTGTAGAGATATGTCCGATGGTACGTTCGGGGGATACGGTGGACGCCACGTCCCCGAAGCCCTGGAAGACGCGCTCGAACAGCTCGCCGACGGCTACGACAACGTCAAAGACAGCGACGAGTTCCACGCCGAACTCCACGCGCTGCTCGAAGATTTCGCCGGCCGGCCGACGCCGCTTTTCTACGCGGAGACGCTGAGCGAACGCTACGGGACCGACATCTACCTCAAACGCGAGGACCTCCTCCACGGGGGCGCTCACAAAATCAACAACACGCTCGGGCAGGCGCTCCTCGCGAAGAAAGCGGGCAAATCCCGCCTCATCGCCGAGACCGGGGCCGGACAGCACGGGACCGCGACGGCGATGGCCGGGGCCCTCCTCGACCTCGACACCGAGATTTACATGGGGAAAAAGGACATCGAACGCCAGAAGATGAACGTCTTCCGGATGCGCCTGATGGGCGCGACGGTCAACGAAGTGAGCCGGGGCGGCGAAGGACTGGCCGACGCCGTCGACGCCGCGCTCGAAGACATGGCCAAGAACATCGACGACACACACTACCTCGTCGGGTCTGTCGTCGGTCCGGACCCCTTCCCGCGGATGGTCCGGGACTTCCAGAGTGTCATCGGGCGCGAGGCTCGCGAACAGTTCCGCGAGCGGACCGGCGGCCTCCCCGACGCCGCTGTCGCCTGTGTCGGTGGCGGCTCCAACGCGATGGGCCTGTTCCACGCGTTCCGGGACGACGACGTGGACTTCTACGGTGCCGAAGGTGGCGGTGAGGGGTCTGATTCGGACCGCCACGCGGCCCCACTGGCAGCGGGCGACGACGACGTCATCCACGGGATGAAAACGCGTGTCATCGAAGACGACGTCGACGTCCACTCCGTCTCTGCAGGGCTGGACTACCCCGGTGTCGGCCCCGAACACGCCATGTTCCGCGAGGTCGGCCGCGCGGAGTACCACGGTATCCACGACGACGACGCACTCGCTGCGTTTCGCGAACTCAGCGAAGCGGAGGGTATCATTCCCGCACTGGAGTCGAGCCACGGCATCGCGCTGGCGACGGAGCTCGCTGCCGACGGTGACTACGACTCTATCCTCGTCAACCTCTCCGGACGAGGGGACAAAGACATCGAGCAGGCCACGGAACACTTCGACCTCTCCTGAGGCGGGTCGGATTCCATGGGCCGTGTTAGCGTTTCATTCGGAACCCTTATTTGTGCCCTTAGCCTTTGAGCAGTCGCAATGGCAAACGGTACGGTTGATTTCTTCAACGACACAGGCGGTTACGGTTTCATCGAGACTGAAGACGCGGACGACGACGTATTCTTCCACATGGAGGACGTTGGCGGTCCGGACCTCGAAGAAGGAACTGACGTCGAATTCGACATCGAACAGGCACCGAAGGGCCCGCGCGCGACGAACCTCACTCGCGAGTAAGCTCCGTCGGACAACAACGCTTCTTTCGAGCGCTATACCGCGAGCGACAGCGCTGTGGTCGACCATCGGTAGCGCGAGCGCTGTCGCTCCCGGAGACTGAAATCAGACGGCAGAAACTGCGATTATTCGATGTGTCCTTCGCGGCGGAGCTGGTCTGCGGCCTGCCCGTCGTAGCGCCATTCGACGTTTGCCTTCTCGTCTTGCCAGTCCCACGGTTCGGCCAGCACGACGTCGTCCTCGTTGATCCAGGTCCGGAACTTCATCCGGCCGGGGATACGACCCATTCGGGTCTCTCCGTCCGCACACTGGAGGCGGACGTGGTTTCCACCAAGGTGTTCTGTCACTACTGCGAAGACTTCGTCGTCGGATGGCATCCGGAGGTCCCGGCGGCCTGAATTCTCGCTCATACTTTAAGGAGGGTTTCCACACACATAAACTACGTTATAGTCGTGGTACCACTCGTCACGCCGAGTCACCCCTCACAAGTCCTCGCAGCACGGTGCTTTCGGGTGATACTCAGCCGGCCAATTTGGTTGCACTGACCCCCTGTTGGCGCCCCTCCCAGATACCACTCTTTCCTTTGTGGGAACCATTCTCGCTGGAGTCGTATCCTCTCCTGAGTCGTTCGACACAGATGTCCGCGTTCGCGAAAGGGATAACGTGATACATTCCGCATGATTAGGTCAAGCGTATATAACGATTACATAATACAGTTATCTACCAGCCATTTTACCGCGTGCCACCAGCCACTAAAACGCCAGCATGCGAGCTGAGAGACTTTTCTCCGTTGTGCGAACCATCTCGTAGGACACGCCGATTATCTGCACGGAGCCACTGCTAGTATTCTGTCATATGTGAGAGTGAGTCGATGTACGTTGATTTCCGTGGCTTTATGCGTCCCGCCAGCCACCGGACACAATATATGTCCAGCCAACGGGTGGAGACGTCCCAACTGCAGGACGAGTTCCCGGACCCGGAGACAGCAGATAACGTCGTATATAATCCGACGTTCGACGAACTCCGAGTGTTCGCCAAACACGACGAAACGACGACCGAGTACGGCAGTCCAAGCTACATCAGCGAACAGAAGTCTCGGAGCGCCGACCAGACGAAAAACCTCGTCGACGACGAGTTTACCGACGAGGACTGGGCGAGCATCGAATCGGCACTCGACGGTGTCGGAGACTACGAGTTCGTCTGTCTCGACCGGATGGTCGGTCGCCACCCGGAGACGTCCTACGTCTGTCGCCTCTTCGTTCCCAAGGAGTTCTCGCGCATCGCCCTCTCGTGGGCGAAACTGCTCGAACCCGCACAGGGCGAACCCGACTTCCAGACGCTCCAGTTGCCCGACTGGGACACGCAGGACGGCCAGCGTCGCCGTATCCGCATCCTGCCAGATGAGGGGCTGACCTTCGTTCTCGGCAGCGACTACACCGGCGAAGCGAAGAAATCCTTCCTCCGTCTGTACATGTACCGCGCCAAACAGCAGGGCGGCCTCGGCATCCACGCCGGCAGCAAGCGCGTCCGAATCGAGGGCGAGGACGGCATCGAAGAGGTCGGACAGGCCTTCCTCGGCCTCTCCGCGACTGGCAAGTCGACGCTGACCGGGCACGGCTGCTGGCTCGACGACCCCGAAGGCGCCGAGATGCTCCAGGACGACGTCTGCGCCCTCCTGCCGGACGGGCAGGTGACCGGAAGCGAAGGGAACGGGCTCTACATCAAGACCGACGGCCTCGACCGCGAGGAACAGCCCGCACTCTACGACGCGGCGACCGACGAGTCGGCCGTCTTCGAGAACGTCAGCGTCTTCGAGGACGGGACTGTCGACTTCGACGACACGGAACTGACGACCAACGGTCGCGCGGTCATCCTCCGGGAGTGTCTCGACAGCGCCGCCGAGGACATCGACTTAGACGAAGTCGACCAGATATTCTTCATCACGCGAAATCCGACGATGCCTGCTATCGCGCGCCTCTCCCCGAAGCAGGCGGCCGTCGCGTTCATGCTCGGCGAGTCCATCCAGACCAGCGCCGGCGACCCCGACGCGGCCGGCGAGTCCATCCGCGTCGTCGGCACCAACCCCTTCATCATCGGCCCGGAGGGAGAGGAGGGCAACCGCTTTTACGACCTCATCGACGACAACGACGTCGAGACGTACGTCATCAACACTGGCTACGTCGGCTCCCCCGACGCCGATATCGGCGTCGAGGACTCGGTGAACATCCTCGTCGGTGCTGCCCGTGGTGACATCGAGTGGAACCACGACGAGCGACTCGGCCTGGAACTGCCCGAGTCGGTCCCTGGTGTCGACGTCGAGGAGTTCTACCCGCCCAACCAGTTCGACGACTACGAGAGCGAACTCGAAGCGATGCGCGAGGACCGCCGCGAGTACCTCGCTCAGTTCGAGACACTCGCCGACGACATCGTAGACGCCGTCTACTGACTCGGCTGTTATCCGTCGCAGACTTCGGTTTTCGCCTGCTGTTTACTCGGGCAGACGGCTATCCCACGCCCCCGCTGGTGGTTCTTCCGGCGCGTTACTCGTATCCAGTGGTAGCCGCTCTCTCACGACTCGAACACCTTTGGCGATGTGCTGTTCCTGCCCATCGAAATGTTCTGCCCCGACCAGCGGATGCACACTCGATGGTTCCTCGTGTGCGTACACGTCGACGCCTGAGGGCGCGGGAAACAGCATGACGTGGACCTGGCGGCGTGCGAGCGGCGAGTCGCGGTACACCCACGATCCCAGTTCTGCCTGGCCGTCACGGGTTTTCAGGCGGGCAAACGGACTGCGGACGAACCCCCACGTCCACAGGAGCCGTTCGGCCTCGTCGTGGGACCGGTGCAGCGTGCCGGCAAACTCTCCCCCCGTGATGGGTCGTGGTCCGGCACGCTCGTCGAGGGCCGCACCGAGCAGTCGGGAGGCGACCCGTCTGACCGGCTCCCACCACCTGCTCTCGGGGCCCTGGTTCCAGCGGACGGGAACGGCGTACGTCTGGAGCAGTCCGACGAGCGCTCCCAGCCGCGTCACTGTGCCGAGAACAGCCTGCTGGGCTGTCATTGTCGACCGTTCGGCGGCGCGGCCGATAAGTCCTCGTTACCTTACTCTCCGACCGGCTCGACCAGCGCCGGCGAGTCGTTCGACGGGTCGTTAACCGCCGTCGACACCGGGTACGCCCGCATCTCACCGTCGTACGGGTCCAGAAGCGCCGTCGCTTCCTCGGCGGCGCCGGTCAGCCACCGGTCGCGTTCGTCGCCGTCGAGTATCACCGCCATCCGGTGGTGGAGGTCGGCCACGAACTCGTTTGGCTCCGTCGTGACGATGGTGAACGTCTCGACAACGTCGGGACTGGTGTCGCTGCCGTCGCCTCCGCTAAACGCGTCTAATCCTGTCTGTGTCTGGGGTGGCTGCCACTCGGCCCACAGCCCGGCCATCGCGAACGGTTCGTCGTCGGCCAGCGTGACCCGGTAGGGCTGGTTCTCGCTTCCGTCGTCGACCCACTCGTAGAACCCGTCGGCGGGGACCAGACACCGTCCCATCCGGAAGCCGTCTCGCGACGATTGTGTGACCGCATCCCGGAACGTGGGCTTCTCTGTCACCGTCTCGGCGCGGGCGTTGATGAAACCGAAGTCACTGCGTGAATCGGCCCACGGCGGGACGAATCCCCACTCTTTCGTGTCGATGCGCTCGGGGCTCGCGTCCGTGATGACCGGCAGCGACTGGCTCGGCGCGGCGTTGTACCGGGGCTGGAACGACTCGGTGAAGGTGGCGCCAAAGCGCGCTTCGATGTCCTCAGGGGGTGTGAACAGACTGTAACGGCCACACATACGCTATCTGTGGGGACCTGCGCCGATAAACCCCCGACTCGGAGGACCCTGCCCGCGGATTTAAACCCGATACTGCCCTACCTGTTGGCGAGATGGCATCGGACGAGGCGTTTGCGATACCGGCCCGCCCACAGCGGCGCTACCCCTACGAGGGCGGCGTCGAGTACGAGGGTGAAACGGTGTTCTTGCTCCAGCCGCGGCCACCGCAGGGCGAGGACAGCCTCGATTCGCTCCTTCGACGCGTGCTGGCGGCGGGGCCGTACCGCTACGCGGATTTCTTCGACCTGCCGATGCCGCTGTATCTGGTCCGTGACGACGAGACCGGCGACGTGTTCCGCGTCTCCGTCCGTGACGGTCAGATACGGTTCCACGTCCTTCCAGAAACGGAATCGGCGGGGCTACAGGCGCTTTTTGACCGACTCTCGGATGGCTGGGACGTAGAGTGGACCGTCCGGTGTGAGACCACGGCGTGACACTCCGGCCGGACCGAACGCCGGATAAAACGCGGGACTAGACGCCCTCGACGGTCTCTCGGTACGCTCGGATGGCGTCCAGTGCTTCTTCGATGGTCGCAGCGACGTCGTCGCTGGCGTCGGCCTGAATTTCGTCGAGGCCGGATTCGATGCGTGCGAGTCGACCGTGGTCGGGGCCGCGGTCCCTGTCTGCCAGCGTCTCAAGTTGGTCGGCCAGCGATTCGAGTCGGTCTGAGGCGTCGTTGCTGCCGTCTGCTGCTGTCGCGATCAGGTCACTCGCCGTTGCGAGGTTCTCTCTTGTCATAGACGATAGTCGATTGACCGGTCAAAAAACGGTTTCGGTTACTCGGAGACGAGCGGGACACACCGGACGGGGATGTCGCTCTCGAGGAGGAGGTTCTGTGCGGTACTCCCGAACATCATCTTGCCGACTGGCGAGCGCTTGCGGATGCCGATGACGTGCTCGTCGACGTCGAACTCCTCGGCGGCTTCCAGCAGGTCTTCGATGGGTGCGTTCCCGCGGATGTACTGGTGGCTCTCGACTGTCACGTGCCCGCTGAGGGACTCTTCGAGCGTCTCGATTGCTTCTTCTCCATCTGAAACGTCGATGCTCGAAGTCTCGTCTCCACCTACTAGAGAATTAATAACATACACCGTGTCGCCCTCGTCGATTTGGCGTTCCAGATAGTCCAGGAGTTGTTCACTCGTCTCTGTGCTGTCGGTTCCAACGAGTAGTCGTGTCATGGACCCGTGTACTCCGCCACTCGGTATAAATATGCACCTCCATATATTGCCCCTGTAGTGGTTTGAGGGTGGTTCGGGTACGTCTGGTGTTAGTGCGATTGCATCATACCCAATACATTAGGTAGGTAACTTACACAAGCGTGGCGAGAAAACTACGTCTGTGAAAGAGTCCCAGCTCGACAGGGGAAAGGCCATCCACAAGGAGACTGGCCAGACCTTCTATTACGCGACACGCCTCCTGCCGTCCCGAATCCGGACGCCGACGTACGTTCTGTACGGTTTCTTCCGCATCGCTGACGAGGTCGTCGACGGCAACCAGGGGTTGTCACCGGCCGAAAAGCGAGACCAGCTCGAACACATCCGTGACGCGGCACTCGGTACCGCCGACGCCGAAGACCCCGTGGTCGACGCGTTCGCCGAGATTCGCGCGGAGTACGACATCCCCGACGAGGACATAGACGAGTTCATCGACGCGATGATGACCGACATCGACACCGAGCGCTACGAGACCTACGAGGACCTGGAAGGGTACATGCGCGGGTCGGCGGCCGCCGTCGGGCAGATGATGTGTGCTCTGATGGAGCCCGACGACCGCGAGGCTGCGAGTCCGCACGCTGAGAAGCTCGGCGAGGCGTTCCAGTTGACGAACTTCATCCGGGATGTCCGCGAGGACATCCGCGAACTCGACCGGGTATATCTCCCGATGGAGACACTCGATGCCTACGACGTGACCGTCGACCAGCTCCGAAACGAGGAGTGTACGCCGGCGTTTCGTCAGGCGATTCAGGCCGAGGTCCGCCGGGCCGAACAGCTCTACCGTCAGGGCGTGGCCGGTATCGAACACCTGCCGAAGGACTGCCAGTTTGCCGTCGTGCTGGCGGCGACACTGTACGCCGAACACCACCGACTCATCCGCAAGCAGGACTTCGACGTGCTCTCGACGCGGCCGTCGCTGTCGACCGCACGGAAACTGTGGGTCGTCTCGAAGACGTGGTGGAACTGGCGACGCTTCGAGGACCCCGTGACCGTGTTCCGGCGCGTCAGCCCGATTCCGGAAGCCGACGCTGGCGTCCCCGACGTCGAGGAGACGCCAGGTGTCTTTCACGCCGAGTGACGGCAAGCCGCTCTATTTTCGGGTCCGGCCAGGGAGCCCGTTCCACACTGCGAAATCGAAGCGGTCGAGCTGGACGAGTCCGACCCCGAACAAAAGTGCCACACCGACCGGAATCCACGCACCGTAGACGGCGTTGACTGCCCCCCACAGCAAGACGAAACTCACCAGGTCGTCGAGCATGAACGGACACGACCGGACCCGATTGACGAGGTCGGTGCTATCGAAGGCAAAGTCGACGAGCAGTGTCGCGACTGTCGCGCTCAGCACCCACCCGGCGTAGTTCGACAGGGGCACGCCGTAGTAGACGCCGCCGCCGTACGACCAGAACCCGAGCGCCACGGCCGCGGGGTCGAGCACCATGTCAACGGCGAGAACGGCGGCGATGACCGCTGGAAGGCGAACAAAGGCGGATTTGGCCCGCTCGCCGAGCAAGAGCAGACAGAGCAGGTAGCTGTTGAGCACGAGCGGGAGGAAAAAGACCGGGAGGCCGACCGGAATCGTGTCGGCCAGCATCGGTCCCAGCGGAACCTCGTAGACGAAGTCGCCGTACGGGAACCCTGTCGTGGCGCCGACGTACTCGATAGCGTAGGAGTACAGCGTCAGTACCGAGAGTGCAGTGAGTGCGCGCTTGCCGACCAGCGGGAGCAACCCGGCGACGAGCGGCAACCGCATCACGAGGACGCCGCTCAAGACGAGGTAGGGATTGAACGCCAGAATCGCGGGCAGAAGTCCCTCGGCACTGGCGAGCAACAGCACCGCGCCGACCAGCGGAAAGACGACGGCGATGGTAAACCGGTTGCGCTCGACGAGGGCGTCGAGTCGCTGTTCGATTTCCTGTCGGTCGCTGGGCCGGGCAAACGCCTCAGCCATACAGAATCACCCAGATACCGGCCATCGTCAGCACCATCCCCGCGAGCGTGTTGAGGACGGGGAACCACCAGTACGCACGGTCGATGTCGACGTCCGCGGCGACGATTCCAAGGACGAAGAGTGGATAGACGGCGAAGACGCCACCCAGGAACGGGTGGACCAGTGCCATCAACGCCGCACCGGCCAGCCAGCAGACCCCACAGTAGACGAGTGCGCCCCGCTCGCCAAGGAACGTTGCCGTCGTCTGGATGCCGGCCGCGCTGTCGGGTTCGATGTCGGGCACCGCCGAGAAAGTGTGCATCGCCATCGTCCAGAGCCACCCGCCGGCGACGGCAAGCAGCGGCGGAAACGTCCGTGCGACAGCGAGATACGCAAGCACCCCCGGCAGGATGTACAGCCCGTTCGACAGCGAATCGAGGAAGGGCGTGGTCTTCAGTCGGAGCGGCGGTGCGCTGTACTCCGCGCCGAGTGCGAAAAACAGCGCGAGGACGTAGATGCCCTCGACTGGAAGGAAGGGGACAAAGAGCGCCCCCAGTGCAGTCAACAGGAAGACGACCATCACGACGACGGCATCGCCCTGATATTTGACCTCCTTTCCCTCCTCGGACTTTTTCGGGTTGTGTTCGTCGACGTCGGCGTCGTAGATGTCGTTGACGCCGTACAGGAAGACGTTCGCGGGGACGAGAAAGTACGCGAACAGCGCGACGGTCAACGGCGTGAAAAACTCGGAGACGCTGTCGGCAGCGTAGACGACGCCGACGACGACGGGGCCGGCCAGATAGAACCAGAATCGGGGGCGCGAGAGCCAGAACAGATAGCCCACGAGCGACTGCTCGGAGGGGGCAAGCGCCGCCAATCGCTCTGTCTCCTCGCTCATAGTTGACTGTCGACGACTCGACTCTTAGGTCTGCTCTTCGATGAGCGCGTTCGCGGCGTGTTCGCCGCTGATGAGACACATCGGGACGCCGATACCCGGCGTGGTAAACGAGCCGGTGAAATACAGCCCGTCGACGGCCGACGAGCGGTTCGACGGCCGCAACAGCGAGGTCTGACGGAGTGTGTGGGCAAGTCCCAGTGCCGTCCCCTCCGTGGCGTTGTACCGCTCACCGAAGTCGCTCACCGAGAACTGCTCTTCGACGACGATGCGGTCCCGGAGGTCCACGCCGGTGTGCTCGGCGATGTCGGCCAGAATCGTCTCGCGGTAGTCCTCGCGGACCTGCTCGCCGTCGTGGAGACCGGGGGCAATCGGAACCAGGACAAAGAGGTTGCTGTGTCCCTCCGGTGCGACGGTGTCGTCGGTCTTCGAGGGCGCACAGATGTAGTAGGCCGGCTCGTCGGGCCAGGACGGGTCCTCGAAGATCTGCTCGAAGTGGGGGTCCCAGTCCTCCGGGAGCACGAGCGTGTGGTGGGCGAGTGGCTCCACGTCGCCCTCGACGCCCATGTAGATGAGATAGGCAGAGGGTGCGTAGGTGCGTTTGTCCCAGTAGTCGGCGTCGTACTGCCGTTCGTGTTCCGGCAGGAGTTCCTGTTCGGTGTGGCGGTAGTCGGCGTTGCTGACGACGTACTCGGGGTTGTACGTCTCGGCTTCGGTTTCGACGAGGAAGCCGTCCTTTCGCCGGGTGATTTCGGTGACCGCTGCGCCCGTCTCGTAGGTGACGCCGAGTTCCTCGCCGAGTTCGGCGATGCCGTCGACGACGGCACCCAGCCCGCCGTCGGGGTAGTAGACGCCGAGGTTGAAGTCGACGTGGCTCATGATGTTGTAGAGTGCGGGCGTGTTCTTCGGCGAGCCGCCCAGGAAGACCAGCGTGTACTGCATGATTTGCTGGAGCTTCGGGTTGTCGAAGTACTTCTCGACGTGGCCCTGCATCGAGCCGACGAGCTGGAGCCCGACCGGCGCGGCCCGGACCACGTCGAGGTCTATCCAGTCGCGCAGGCGCGAGCGGTCCTCGTAGACGAACTTGTCCATCGCCGTCTCGTAGTGGTGCTGGCTGGTCTCCAGATACTCGTCGAACGCCTCACCGGCACCGTCTTCGTAGGATTCGAAGAGGTCGTGCAGATAGTCGTTGTCCGGCCGGATGTCCACCTCGTCGCCGTCCTTGAAGAACATCCGGTAGTGGGGGTCGAGGTGGCTCAGCGTGTAGTAATCCTCGGGCGTCCGGTCGAACTGGTCGAAGAACCGCTCGAAGACGTCGGGCATCATGTACCACGACGGTCCCATATCGAAGCGAAAGCCCTCCGTTTCGAGGCGACTCGCCCGTCCGCCGAGCTGGTCGTTTTTCTCGAGGAGACGCACGTCGGCACCTGCATCCGCCAGAAAGCAGGCCGCCGAGAGGCCGCCGATTCCCGCCCCGACGACAACCACGTCAGACCCTGCAAGCCGTGTCATTGTTTTCATGTTCACCTCCAGCCATGATAAACTGTCCTCCAAACCTGTGGGGTCCGTGTGAGTCGGTCACGTCCGTCGGTTTGGGCCGACTCGCGGAAGGATACTTTGTGATGGACTCTCACGATAGGGTATGGACGGGCAGACAGCGGTGGTCACGGGCGGGAGTCGTGGTATCGGTGCGGCAGTGGCACACGCCTTCGCGGACGCTGGCGCACACGTCGTCGTCTGTGCACGCGACGGGGACGCCGTTTCGACAGTCGCCGAGGAAATCCGCGAGGAAGGTGGCTCGGCCACGGGGATTCGGGCAGATGTCCGCGACGAGTTCGACGTCGAGCGGTTGATGGAACAGGCCGCACGCGAGGGCGGCGGGATAGATATCGTCGTCGCCAACGCCGGCGTCTATCACGGCACTCCCCGAGAGACGCCACTCACCCGCGAGTCGTACTCGGCGTTCGACGACCACCTCCGGACGAACGCCCGCGGCGTCTTCGCGACCATCCGCGAGGCGCTGCCCCATCTCGCTCCCGACGCCCGTGTCCTGGTCTCGTCCGGCGTCGTCGCCCGCGACACCCGCGCTGGCTTTGGCTCGTATGCCGTCTCGAAAGCCGCTGCCGAATCCGTCGCGATGCACTTTGCCGACGACATCCAACAGGCCGTCTGTGTCGTCGACCCGGGCCAGGTCGCGACCGACCTCACCGGCGGGCAGGGCCGGGACACCGCCGACGTGGCACTCCAGTTTCGCTGGGCGGCAAGCGACGCCGACGCTGACACCATCGATGGAACGCTCCTCGACCGCCGCGCGTACCGCCAGGCGACCGGGTAACGCCGGCCGCATCGCAGGACTTATTAACATCACTGGCAATTTTATTATTCGAATGACTCCTCTCGAATCGTCCGAAGTCTCGCCCACTGTACGGTCGCTCTCGCCGATTGGGCTCGGGGGGACTGCGCTGCTCGGGGTGTTTTCGGCCGTCGCGCTGGCGACGGGCCTGACGAAGGTGCTGGTCGTCTCCTGGGTGGCCTTCGTTGCGATGGCACTCGGCGCCGTCCTCGGCTCGCGGTACGACGCCTCCTACCCGAAGCGGCTGGTCTGGGGATACGGTCTCGCGAGCGGCGCGATGGTGACCAGCTCTGCGGTCTTCCTGGTCCCGCAGGCCATGGGGATGGACCCACAGTACGGCGGCTTTGGCATCGCTGCCGGCCTGCTCGTCGGTTACGCCGCCCACGTCGTCGGCCACCGCCTCTCGCATATCAACGTCGGCTTGGACCTCACCGCTGCACAGATTACCGCCCACGCGCTCTCGGCAGGTTTCATCATCGGTATCGTCTACGGCTCGATGCCAAACCTGGGTCTCTTGCTCGGGCTCGCTATCGTCTCGCACAAAGGGCCAGCCGGGTACGCCGCCGCCCACCGCCTCCGCGAGAGCGGCGAGCCGGTCTCTGCACTGTTGCTCCCGGCCGCGGCTATCGGGCTCACCGCGATTCCCTCTGCACTCCTCGAGCTCCCGAACGCACCCGCTATCAACGGTGCCATCTTCGGCTTTGCCGCCGGCGTCTTCCTCCACCTGGCGATGGATTTCCTGCCCTCGTGTGAGGCCGGCGGCGAAGTCGACCAAGTGTGTTCGCTCTCGGAACACTCCCACCGGCGGCTCGACCAGCTCCGCTCACACGCTGTCGCCAGCACCGCCATCGGTGCGCTCGCCGTCTTTCTGGCCTGGTGGGTCGTCGCGTAGGCCCGCCGCTTACAGTTCCCGGCGCGTCTTCGGGTCGTCCAGGTCCCACAGCACGGCCGGCAGAAACGCGTCCAGATGCTCGACGACGCGCCGTTCTGAGACGCCCAACCCCTCACAGTGGTCGTGGGCCGCCTCGCGGACCGTGATGTGGATGTCGCCGCCCGCTCTGGCCGTTCGCGTCCCCGGTTCGACGGTCACTTCCAGCGGGAACACCGAACAGCGGGCCGGTTTCCAGTCGTGTTCGGCGTGGAGCGAGCAGAGCCCGTCGTCGCGCAGGAAAAAGCAGGCCTCGCCGTCGTCGTCGGTGTGTTCCTCACGGTCTTTCTGCTCTTTGCGGACGAAATCCTGCCCGCGAACCTGTGTGGTCGCCTCCGCGAGTGAGGCCACGTCGGCCAACTGGAGAAAGTCCGGTTCGTACAGCATGACGCCGTGCTGGCAACACCAGGTGCAGTCGTCGACACACTCGAACGTCAGCGTCGGGTCGAAGTCGACGACTGCCTCTTTGCCGGGGTGGACTGTCACGGCCTGGCCGCGCTCGATGGACACAGCACGCGTTCGCGTTCGACGGCGAAAAGTCTCTCGCTGGACGTTCCAGCCGTGAGTACCCGTCACAGTCCCGTTCTCATACGACGGGAATCGGCGGCGGCGTTGAATTGCCGACTCGTCTATCCTCTCGTATGACAACGACACCCAGTACAGCGGAGGCCGAGGCGACCGAACGCGTCTGGATGGTCGAGCGGACCTTCTCCGAGGACTCGCCACACATCCTGGTCATCGTCTACGCGACACCGGACGGCGAGCGGTACCTCCAGAAAGAGCGCGCCTACAACCGCTTTGGCGGCAACGCGCCGGAGGTGACCGCCGCAATCGAGACAGACCCCGACGCGCTCGTGCCGGTCGACGACGACGAGAAACGCGAGCGCTACGCGGCCGAAGCCGAGCGGATGATGGACCGCCACGACCCCGACGACCCCGTCTGAGTCACGTCAGTTGTACTCGCGCCAGCGGTTTCCACAGTCCTGGCATTTGAAAAAGCGTGTCGGCGGTTCGTCGGCGGCGCCGGTCTGTTTGATGGTGTACCACGCCTTCCCGTGGCCACACTCGTCGCAGTGGACGTCGTCTGCGGTCGGTTTCCCCTCGAAGTCCGCGCCTTCTTCGGTCTCGATGAGTTCGTCATCGGACTGTTCGGCGGTGCTGACGAAACTCGCTGCCGTCTCTTCGTCTTTGCCGGTGCGGGTCCCACAGGACGAACAGACCATCTCGTCGCCCTCGGGTTGCATCATCGACCCGCAGTCGTCACAGAATTGCATAGGAACGGGTAGCCGGTCGACACCCAAAACTCACTCGTGTTTGGCCAGTTCCTTGCGCTCGGCGACGATCGGACAGTCAACGACGCGGACGGTCTCGTGGTCGAGAAACTCCAGAATCTCCGTCCCGTCGTGCGAGCAGTGTACGTCGGGCGGGTCCGAGAAGAACTCACACTGCTCGCAGTAACTGTGTTTGGACACCTCGGCGTACAGGCTGTCCGTCTGCCGGCTGACTGGCCCCTCGCTTTCGGCCGCAGCAATCGACTCCCAGACCGTATCGGGGTCTATCTCCCCTACGTCCATCTCCTCGAACACGTCCTCGAAGGGGTCGCCCTCCCTTTGCTCTACGTCCTCGAACCCGGCGTCGGTCGCCGCGGTGCCCACATCTATCGACGGTTCGGACTGCTCGACGAATCCGTCGTCGTCATCGTCTTCCGCCTCGCCGAGTCCACCAGCGTCACTGTCTTGGGAGTGGTCGTCGACCACCTCGTCCTGATGGCCCGGTGGTGTCACGTCGTGGGCGTCGTAGCTCCGGTCGGGACCGCTCTCGACCTGGGGCCCTTCGAGTCGGTGGCTCTCAGGCTGGGACTCGTCTGGTCTGTCCACGGACTCCTCGCCTGTTGCGTCGTCCTGGCTCTCTGCGTCGTCGGGGTCGACGTCCTCGAAGGATTCGAAGGGGTCGCCGTCGCGGTCGCCGACCGATTCGTCGAGGCGCTCGAAGGGGTCGTCCTCGTCGTCGCTCACTTGTCTTCACCCGATTCGAGTTGCGAGGCGGCCAGCAGGCGCGGCTTGCCAAACCAGCTGTTGGCTGCCTCGACGTTGGTGACTGTCGCCTGGCAGTGGGGACACTCTGGATCGGTCAACAGCGCAATCTCGACGCCGTTGCCACAGCTCTCGCATTTCGCCCGGTCGATGTCGGCTTTGGCCGCCGCGCGCTTGATGCGGTCGACCGCTTCGATGCTGCCCTGTGATTCGTGGGCGTCCCGGAGGTCACTGACGACCCAGGCGACGGTCTGGAGCCGGTCTTCGAGTGTTTCGAGGCGGTCGTCGATAGTCGCTATCGTCTCGTCGTGGTCGGTAAGTCTCGAGTCGAGTTCCGCCTCGACGTCGTCGACCGCCGACTGCATCTCGGTCAGTTCCTCCTGGAGGTCGTCGAGGCGAGCGAGTTCCTCGTGGCTGTGGTCCGCACCGGCTTTGCTGTCGAGTTCGCGTTTCAACTGGACGACGCGGCTGCGCACGTCCTCGATGTCCTCCTCGTGGCGCTGTTCGACGGCATCGACGTCCTGCTTGACGGTGTCGACGTCCTGTTGTATCGCGTCGGCCGTGTCTGCCAGCCTGTCGGCGACCAGCTGGTCGACAGCACTCGCGTCCGTGACTGGCACCTCCTCGTCGTCGAGTTCGTCCGCTGCTTGGTAGGATGCGAGCAACTGGACCAGGACGGCCTCGCGGTCGACACCGAGCGCCTGGGCACGCTCGGTGAGCCAACTGTCCAACTCGCCCGGCAGGCTCACCGTCAGCGTCCCGTCCTCGGTCGACTCACTCGCCATTATATTCACTTATTTCAACTGCACAGTTAAGCGTTTGCCGCTGATTTCGAGTTCCGATAGTCCCGTCTCGGAGCCGCTTACCGAATCTTGCGAACATCGCTGATGTCGAAGCCGGCATCGCCCAGCTCCGTCTCGAACTGAACGATGTTTTCCTCTTCAATCCGTGAGAGCACGCCGCGGAACTGCTTGATGACGAGCGTTCGCGCCCGGGTACTCCCGCCGCTTTCCCAGCTGAAATCGAGCGTCCCGGTGCAGGCTTCGACGAGCTGGCCGTGCCGTGTCGCCGAGAGCGTCTCGTTGTTGACGTGCAAGAGGATGAGCCCGTTCCACTCGTGAGCGGCCTTCTGAAGCCCCTTGACGACGTAGGTGACGTCAGACCACTCCAGGTCCTCACCCAGAGTCGCCACGAGGTCAGACAGCGAGTCGATGATGACGAGGTTCCCCGGCGCCCGCTTGCTGAGTTCGTCGCCGAGCGCGCTCAACAGCCCCTCGCGTTCCTCGTGGCGCTTCCGGAGGTTCTTGATGTCGGGCGTCTCGTCGGCGTACCAGTTCCGTGGCACCGGGCTGACGTGAAAGAACTGCCGCGAGAGCGAGCAAAAGTCCACCGGGTCAAGTCCCGAGGCCGTAATCTCCTCGTCGATGACTGTCTCTATCTCCCGGCGGAGCTGTGAGCGGTCGGAGTTGAACGTGATGTAGTGGATGCCGTCGGGCTGTCTGGCCTGTGGATGGAGGTCGCCGTAGTGGAGGTCGAACAACCCGTCGTCGGTCCGTGCCAGCCCGTTCATCACGGCGGTGGTGTACATAAACTCCCGCGCCCCGGCCCCTGCCTCCCCGGACAGCAAGACGACACTCCCCGTCGGTGCCCCGCCCTGAATCATCTCGTCGAGCCGATTGATGCCGAAGGGTAGGCGGTTCATACTCTCACATACCGGTCCGGCGATTTAAAACCTCCCGCGTGGCCGTGACTGTGCTCAGTCTTCTTCGAGCGTGGCACCACGATTTCGCGGGCCAGCGGTCCGAACAGTCCCCTCTCGGCCGGCAGCCGCCAGGGCTTCCCGGGCCGCCTCTCGCGCTTCGCCAGTGTCCTGTTCTCTGGTGACACCGTAGACGGTCGGTCCCCACGAGGACTGACCGGCGCCGTGGACGACCGGGCTGTCGCCGAGCCTGTCGATGAGCTGGCCCGCCGGCGGCCGGTAGACCCCACCCTGCTCGTCGGCGTACCACGCGCCGTTGAGCCGGCCGAGGCGGGCGATTGCGCTCCCGAACTCGGCGATGTCGCGTTCGGCGACCGCGGGCAAGAGTCGGCGGGTCAGCAACTGCGAGATGTCGTCTGCGATACCCGGGTCCGCGCGCTCGACGACGGCGCGCATGCTCTGCTCTTCCGGTTTGCCGCTCTTTCCGGCTCCGGCCTCGGGTGTCACGAGGACGAACCGCCAGGAACTCGGGAGGTCCCGCTGGACGATTGGTTCCGGGACCGTCCAGCTTCCCTCCGCCGGTGGGCGGGAGGTAAAGCGCTCGGTCGGGTGGCCGGCGTCGACGACGAACCCGCCCTGTTCGAAGGTGGCGACGCCGACACCCGAGCGCCCGCCACGCCCGAGTCTCGGCGCGTACGTTCGGGCGTCAGCGTACTCGCCGTGTGCGCGGGCGACGGCCACGAGCGTCGAGAGTGCCAGTTGGGTCCCGCTCCCGAAGCCGGCGTGGCGCTCGAATCGCTCCTCGACGGTGACGTGTGCCCCGTCGACGCCCAGTGCCGAGACGGCGTCGGCGACGAACGGCTCGACTGCGGCGTCCTCACAAATGACCGACGACGCTGGCGCAGCCGTGAGGCTGATTCGTGGCTCGGCGAGTGCGACCCCAACCCCGCCGTAGAGGCGGTCGTGAGCCAGCGCGAGGTTCTGGAAGCCAAAGTGCAGGCGCGCTCCCGTCTCGACTGTGGCCATCACTTAGCTGTCCGGGCCAACGGTCAACACCGGCGCGGGCGAGGTGTCGACGACCCGCTTCGAGACGCTGCCGACGACGTTTGCCTCGTACTTGTCGCCGCTGGTCCCCATCACGATGAGGTCGATGTCGTTGTCGCTGGCGTAGTCGACGATGCAGTTGGCCGGGTTGCCGACGTCGACGTCGGAGGTGGTCTCGATGCCTTCCTGCTCGGCGGCTTGGACGGCCGTCGCGATGGCGTCGAGCGCGTTCTCCTCGAGTTCGCCTCGGACCTCGCCGACGCGGTCGTCGTCGAGCACCAGGAACGCGCGGTCGTCGACGACGGAGAAGACGTGCAGCGTCGCGCCGCGCTGTTTCGCGATGTCGATTGCGTGGTCGGTCGCCCGCTTCGTGTGGTCGCTCCCGTCGGTCGGCAGGAGAATCCGCTCGTACATACGACCACTTCCGTCCACGGGACAAAAGCACTTACCGGTTCAGAGCGAGCACACCAGTCAGCCAGTCGTGGCTGGCTCGCACCGTCCGGGGCTTGGTCGCGTTCTCCCCCGGAGCGCCCGAAGACGGGACTTAAGTCCGGCCGTCGATACTATCCAGACATGAGCCAGCAGGAACCGCCGGAAGCCGACTCCGGCAAGGACCCCGACCTGCCGAGCAACGACGTGACCGAAGGCACGGAGCGTGCCCCCCACCGCGCGATGTTTCGCGCGATGGGATACGACGACCAGGACCTCTCCTCGCCGATGGTCGGCGTCGCCAACCCTGCCGCCGACATCACGCCCTGTAACGTCCACTTAGACGACGTCGCCGAGGCCGCATACGAGGGCATCGACGACGCGGACGGGATGCCAATCGAGTTTGGCACCATCACCATCTCTGATGCCATCTCGATGGGGACCGAGGGGATGAAAGCGAGTCTCATCTCCCGGGAAATCATCGCCGATTCCGTGGAACTCGTGACTTTCGGCGAGCGCATGGACGGACTCGTCGTCATCGGCGGCTGTGACAAGAACATGCCGGGGATGATGATGGCCGCCATCCGCACCGACCGGCCCAGCGTCTTCCTCTACGGTGGTTCTATCATGCCCGGCGAACACGACGGCCGGGAAGTCACTATCCAGAACGTCTTCGAGGGCGTCGGTTCCGTCGCCGACGGCGAGATGTCCGAGGACGAACTCGACGACCTGGAGCGAAACGCCTGCCCCGGCGCGGGCTCCTGTGGCGGGATGTTCACGGCGAACACGATGGCCTCGATTACCGAGGCCCTTGGCTTCGCGCCGCTTGGCAGTGCTTCCCCGCCCGCAGAGAACGAAGGGCGCTACGACGTGGCCCGCCGCTCGGGCGAACTCGCCGTCGAAGCCGTGCAAGAACAGCGGAAACCCTCTGATTTCCTCTCGAAGGAGTCCTTCGAGAACGCCATCGCGCTCCAGGTCGCCATCGGCGGCTCGACCAACGCCGTGCTTCACCTGCTCGCGATGGCCGCCGAGGCGGGTATCGACCTCGACATCGAGGAGTTCAACGAGATTAGCGCCCGCACCCCGAAGATTGCGAACCTCCAGCCCGGCGGCGAACGGGTGATGAACGACCTCCACGAGGTCGGCGGCGTTCCGGTCGTGCTGAAGGCCCTCTCCGAGGCCGGCCTGCTCCACGACGACGCCCTGACGGTGACGGGCAATACCATCGGCGAGGAACTGGAAGCCGTCGACCCGCCCGCTATCGAGGACATCGACGTGGACTACCTGCACACGGTCGAGGACCCGATCCACGAGCGCGGTGCCATCCGCATCCTCACCGGCAATCTCGCACCAGATGGGGCGGTCATCAAGATTACCGGCGAGGACCACCTCCACCACGAGGGCCCGGTTCGGGTCTTCGAGGGCGAGGAAGGTGCCATGGAGTACGTCCAGGAGGGACACGTTGAGTCCGGCGACGTCATCGCAATCCGCAACGAGGGGCCCCGCGGCGGTCCGGGGATGCGCGAGATGCTCGGTGTCACCTCCGCCGTCGCCGGCCAGGGTCACGCCGAGGACGTGGCGCTCTTTACCGACGGCCGCTTTTCGGGGGCGACCCGTGGGTTCTCTATCGGTCACGTCGCTCCCGAGGCGTACGTCGGCGGGCCAATCGCCGCACTCGAAGACGGCGACACCATCACCGTCGACATCGACAACCTGGAACTGTCGGTCGACCTCACCGAGGAGGAACTCGAGGCGCGACTGGAAGACCACGACGCCGAGCCGACCTACGACAGCGGCGTCCTCGCGAAGTACCACCGCGACTTTGGCTCCGCGGCAAACGGCGCGGTGACGAATCCGGGCGCACAGTGGGATAGATGATTCGCGCTGTCGACGGCCTCGAACCGCAGATAGCCGACTCCGCGTACGTCGACGAGGCCGCCGTCGTCATCGGCGACGTCGTCGTCGAGGAAGACGCGAGCATCTGGCCCAACACCACCCTCCGTGGCGACCACGGGCAAATCGTCGTCGGCGAGCGGACGAACGTCCAAGACAACGCCGTCCTCCACGAGGATGCGGTCCTCGAATCGGACGTGACGGTCGGCCACAGCGCAATCGTCCACGCCTGTACGGTCGCATCGGACGCGCTCGTGGGGATGAACGCCGTCGTGCTGGACGACGCCCACGTCGGCGAGGGTGCCGTCGTCGGCGCTGGCAGCGTCGTCACCGAGGGAACGGAGGTCCCACCGGAGACGCTCGTCGTCGGGTCCCCGGCCGAGGTCAAGACCGAACTCGACGGGCCGGTCACCGACTCGACCATCGACCACTACGCGAAACTGGGGTCGACCTACGAGGAGACTGGCGAGCGACTCGACTGACCCTGTCCCGCCGTCGGGGCCCGCCGACGCGAAAATGAACGTACTTGTCGGTCCCCGTCCAACTGCCGGATATGGCACTCAGAACGCTCGACAAACTGGTCAAGTTCGGACTGATGGTCGTCGGCCTGTTCGCGCTCCTGTTCGTGTTCGTCTCGTATGGCTGGAACGGCGAGCCACCGACGGTCGAACTGGAGTAAGACGTTACTCTTCTTCGTCGGGGCGCTCTGTCAACACGCCACCGAGGTTCCCGTCCTCGTCGAACCGTTTTGCGCGGAGAAAGCGCGCTCGCCAGCGGTTGGCACCGTCACCGAAGTCGGCTTCGCGAATCTCGTCAGCGCGCCCCTCCGCGACGGCGTCGATAATCTCCTCGACTTGCTCCTTTTCGCTCGGTGTCAGTTCGAACTCGTAGGTCTGTTCGTCTTCGGCGTCGATGCGAGTCCACTTGCGCGCCGCAGAGACGACCAGCGAACAGGGCTCTCGGCAGGGAAAACGCCCCGCACCTCCATCGACGTCGAGCGGCGTCTCCTCGTCGTACTCCCACTCCCGGCGTTTCAGACACTGTGAGTCGTCACAGCAGGCCTCCGCGACCCACTCGACGTGGTCGTGTCCGTTACCGCGGTCCCAGGTCTCGACGACGCCGTAGATGCCGGTCTGGCGCGAAACGGCCTCGTGCCAGTGGGTCACGTCGAGTTCGCCCTCCCGTTCGCGATACCAGTTTGCCACCGTCGCGGGATAGACGGTGTCGACGGTCGAGACCAGTTGCGCGGCCGTGAGGTCGACGAACACCCACCCCCGACCGAGCGTCGGGGCCGTCGACAGCGGCCGGTAGCGCCCGTCGTCGTCGTATTTGCGAATCTCGCGTGCATCGAGCGGGTCGGTGTGAATCGCGAGGTCTTCGACCGGCTCGTCCTCGTCGTCGACGTGACGGACCTGGTAGGTCCGTCGGCCGGCCTCGGCGAGCTGGACGCGGATCCGGAGTTGGCCCCACCGTCGTGTCGTTCCCGCGTGGAGTCGTTCGTGGCGCTCGGGGACGGTCCCGTCGTCGCTTCGTTCGACCCAGCGGAGAAACGCCCGCCGCTCGGGCGCGTCGGGGGCGACGTGGTGCCAGAAGTACCACTCGGCAACATATTCCCGGTGTTGGGCCGCGGCCTCCCGGAGTTCGCTCTCGCTGAGCCCACTGTACTCCCCGTCGGGAACCGCGAAGTCGTACGTTTCCCCGTCGGTGTCGACGGTCAGCGTGTCGCTGTCCAGACCGGTCTCGGCGGCGTCGACGAGTGCGTCGAACTGGCTCGCGGTCATTCGTTCCCCTCCGCTGTCACAGCGGTGCTGGAGTGGTCACTGGTCGCGCCGGCGTCGAGTGCCCGTTCGAGGACGACGTCGGCGAGCAGCGGTTCGGTCCCGACAGCCCCCGAGTACCAGATACGACGCCCGTCGACCGTCGCCGGCGTCTCCCACCCGTCGCTTGCGTCGTCGGTCAGGCCCATATCCTCGGGGATGTCCTCCTCGGTGTGGTAGCCGTCGGCGACAAACAGCGGGACGACGACGACGTCCTCGGTGTCGAAGTGGTCGGCCACGTCGTCGATTTCGGGGGGTTCGTCCATGAACAGTGCCTGCACTTCGTCGAAGCGGTCCCACTCGCGGATGCGGTCGGCGTGGTACTCGATGGCTTTCGCGGAGTTCTCGTTTCGTCTGGTGCCGTGGCCGACGACAGCGAGTCCAAAGCCCGGCCCGACGTCGGGGTCGTCGGTGACCGACTCCGCGCGGCGGACGATGACGTCGCTCATCGCGTCGTGGGTCCCGACCGGGCCACAGTAGTGGACGGTCGCCTCGACGTCGCTCGCGGTCAGCGTCGCGTGGCTGGCACTGGTCCCATCGGAGTCCCACAGCGACCGGTCCCACCCGTCCAGTCGCAGTTCGCGTGGAATCACCTCCTCTGTGAAATACCCCTCACTGATAAACAGCGGCACGACGTACACCTCGTCGGCGTCGACTGTCCGCAGTACCTCCCGGAACGACGGTTCCTCCTTCCAGAACGTCTCGCGTACCTCGTCGAACACACTGGTCTGTCGAATCCTGTCTGCGTGGGCAAAGGCCGGTTCGCTCGACCCAGGATTCAGGTGAGAGCCGTGTGCCGCGACGACGAGTGCCTGTCCCATTACCGTCGCTTGGACCGACGCGTTCTTAGTGACTTCGCTGACTTGCCACGACTACCGTCGACTCGTCCGTGGTCTGTCTCAGTCAGTGGCTACCGGTCGACTGTCTGAACTCCCGGACCTTGGCTGCGAGCTTGTCGGTGCCGAGAAAGTAGGCAAACGTCAGGAGCACGACGCCCACGACGCCGGCCCACAGGGCGACCATCGTATCGCCACTCTGTGCCGTCGCGAACGCGAACAGTTCGATGTACGCACTGGCAAGCGACAGTGCGACGGTTCCGATGCCGACGATGACCAACTCTACCACTTCGGGGACGAGTTCGAGCGCTTCCATACCGTGTCATCCCAATTGCCCCGTTGAAGCTCTTTCGGTTGCCTGGAGCGGCTGGTCTCTGCCCCGGAACGTGTCTACGCGTGTTGAACAGTGAGACGAGTGCCGAACCCAGCGGCCGTCTCAGGGTTTCTCGTACAGCGAGTAGGTGATACAGGCCAGCCCGACAAACTGGATGAGGCGCACGAGCAAAAACAGCTCCTGCTCGATGTCGGCCAGCCCCGGCTCCAGTCGTATCGCGAGTGTCGCGGTAAACGAGAGCGTAAACGGGACCGCTGTCAGCAGGATGAGCCCGACCGAGAGAAACTGCATCGACCGGCTGTCGTTGCGGCGGAAGCCCCGGTAGGCCTGGTAGCCGATAATCAACCCGAGGACGACAGAGGCGACGGAGACGCCGAGCTGACTCCAGTCAAGCAGCGTGTAGCTCTGTCCGATGTTCATAGGTCTTGCCACATCCTGGTAAAGCGGTCGGCGACGTCTTCTTCCGTCTCCGCGCGTTCGATGTCGGCGCGCATCTCGCCGTCCTCGAAGGTCACGGAAAACGATTCCAGCCGTGAGGCAAACACCTTGTAGTGGTTGCCGTCGGGTTGTGGCCGGAGCTGTTCCTCCACGAGGTCACAGTCCTGTAAGCGGTCGAGGCGCCTGTAGATGGTCGTCACTGACGCGTCGCACCGCTCGCTTAACGTTTGTGCAGACATGGGTTCGGCACTCGTCGCTGTGAGGATTGCGCGAGCGTACTCGTCGTCGAGAAGCGCGAGTATCTCCTCGTCGTCGCAGTCCTCACTCACACTCTGTGGCTAGGGGGGCCCCTATTTAAAACTGGAAACGTGGTTGCAGACTCCGCAACCGCGCAGAACTGACGCTCGCGGGACCGCAGGCTTGAAACGCTGGCCCGTGTACCTTCCGCCAATGACACTCCGCGTGACGAATACGCTGACGGGCGACCGCGAGGTCTTCGAGCCACAGGACCCCGACTCGGTACTTCTGTACTACTGTGGCCTGACGACCTCCGACCCCGCACACCTGGGCCACGCGCGTGGCTGGGTCCACGTCGACGTGATGTGCCGCTGGCTCGAACAGTTGGGCTACGACGTCCGCCACGTCGAGAACTTCACCGACGTCAACGAGAAAATCGTCGCCCGCGTCGGCGAGGCCGGCGACAGCGAGGCTGACGCCGCCCGGTCGTACATCCGGGACATCATCGCCGACATGCGCTCGCTGAACCTCAAGCGGGCGGAGGTGTACCCCCGCGTTTCCGAGCACGTCCCCCAGATTATCGACCTCGTCGAGACGCTCGTCGAGAAGGGGTACGCCTACGAGGCCGACGGCTCCGTCTACTTCGACGTGACTGCCTTCGACGAGTACGGCAAACTCTCGAATCAGGACCCCGACGAACTCGACGCGCAGGGCGACCCCGACGAGCGCTCCGAGAAGCGAAACCCCACCGACTTCGCCCTCTGGAAAGCCGACGGCGTCTCGCCCGAGGAAATCAGCGACCACCAGCACGAGGAGGCTGCTCCCGCCGAGGAAGCCTGCCAGACCGCCCAGACCTGGGACTCCCCGTGGGGCGAGGGGCGTCCCGGCTGGCACATCGAGTGTTCGGCGATGAGCATGACCCACCTCGACGACACCATCGACATCCACGTCGGCGGGCAGGACCTCGTCTTTCCCCACCACGAAAACGAGATTGCCCAGAGCGAGGCCGCGACCGGTGACACCTTCGCGCGCTACTGGCTCCACGTTCGTCTGCTCGATGCCGCCGACGAGGAGAAGATGTCCTCCTCGCTTGGCAACTTCGAGACTGTCGCCGAAGCCATCGAGGCGTACGGTACCGACGCCGTCCGCACGTTCCTGCTGTCGACGGCTTACCACAACGAGGCTGTCTACAGCCAGGAGACCATGCGCGAAGCCGTCGAGCGCTGGGAGAGTCTCGAACGCGGGTACGAACGTGCCGTCGAGGCGTGTGACAGCGTCGACGCACGGACGACCGTCGAGGACGGAGCGCTTCGGGACGCGGTCGACACCGCACGCGAGGACTTCGAGGCGGCGATGAATGACGACTTCAACACCCGCCGCGCGCTCGCGGCGCTGGAAGAGCTAGTCTCCGCAATTAACACCCATATCGACGGCCACGACGAGTTCGACTACCGTGGCCTCCGGCGGGCCATCGAGACAACCGAGGAGTTTGCCGGCGGCGTCCTCGGGCTGTCGCTGGGTGGCGGCGACGGCGAGGGCGACGTGACTGTCGCCGAGGACCTGGTCGAACTCGTCCTCTCCGTTCGCGAGCGGGAACGCGACGCCGGCAACTACGAGCGAGCAGACGAGCTGCGGGACGAACTTGAAACACTCGGCATCGAGGTCCAGGACACCGACGACGGCGCGTCGTTTCGGTTCGAGCGGTGACGTTTTTGCAGTCGGCTCCGTGGTCGCCGTATGGACGAGGCGACCCGCGAAGACCTGATTGAACGGGTCAACAGAAAGACGGCGACGGTCGGGGCGTCGACACCGGAGACGCTCACAGTCGACGGGAAGGAACTCGCGCTCCGGGAGTTTATCATCGAGACTCGGTCGGTCGACCGCATCCCGCCCGACGCCGAAGAGACACTTACCAAGGCAAAGCGCACCCTCCGGCGCGAGCGTGGGACTCGGATGGACCGGCTCGAATCCGACCCGCTCGATGTCGAGACAGCAGAGCGACTCGCCGACGAAATCATCGGTATCGACCGCGCGCTAAACGCCCTCGAGAACATCCGCCGGCCGGACTTTGCCGACGAGGACGGCGCCGCCAGCATCGAGGACCACAAGCGCTGGGTCGGCTTCCTCGACGAGATTCAACGCTAGTCAGCCACCCAGCGACAGCGGGACGAGCAACACCCCCATCAGATTCGCTCGGCGCGCGCCAAAGCGTGCGGGGACGAGTCCAATCACGGCACTGACCGCGAAGATACCCAGTCCGAGAGCGCCAGTCAGCGCAACCACGAGCACACAGAGCAGTCCGAGCACGCCAACGGACAGGCGAGTGTTGTCTACGCTGCCCACGACGGCAAGATACCGGTCACCCACTGCGAGGACGAGGACGAACCCGATTGCTGCGGCGATAGCGACGGCACACAGATACAGTCCCAGCGTCAGCGGCGCCCCAGTCTCATCGAGTGCGACCAGTACGCCTGTCCGTGGAGTGCCGAGTGCGACCAGCGCGAAGAGTGCGAAGATGGTGTTTGCCGTATTCACGCCGCTCGTGGCGACGACGAACGGCCGGGGGCCACGCTGGGGGAGGACGACGAGCGCGCCGGTCGCCGCAATCGCACTGGAGATGCCGGGCAGGTAGCCCACGACCGCCCCGGCCAGGGTGCCGACGAGTGCGACCTCGCCGATAAACTGCCGCGAGGTGGTGATGGTCGCGCTCGCCTGCGGCGGGACGCCCGCGCCGCCGAGTGCCTCGACGAGCACGGGCGCACCGAAGAGGCCGGCAAACAGCGGGGCGAGTACGCTCCCCGTCGGCAGGATACCCGTTGCCTGAACGTCGAGTGTCACCAGTCCGAGGACGCCGCTTGCACCGACCGCGAGTGCCGCGCCGACCCGCGCTGTCCACGTCCGCTCGGTGACGAGCAGGAGTGCGACGACGCTTCCGAGGACCAGCGGGAGGTGTGCCCGAATCGCGGGGTAGAACTCCTCCATCACTGCTGTCACGGGCAGTGCCAGCGGGACGGCGAAGGCGACGGCCAGACCGCTCCCGAGTGCGGACAGTCTCAGCGCTTCCCGGCCCTGTCCTCGCAAGACGAGTCGGTGGCCGGGCAGGGCGGTGGCTGCCATCGACGGGTCGGGCACCCCCAGCGCCAGCGCGGGCACGATGTCGAGGAACGTGTGGACGACGCCGGCCGCGAGCATCGCCGCGCCGACGTACCGGGCGGGACCGGGCATCGCCGGCGCGAACGCAGCCAGGAGGAGCGCGAAGTTGTTCGCGTGCAGGCCCGGCACCAGTCCGCTGACGCTGCCAAGCGCGACGCCAGCCGTGACGAATGCTAGCGCCGCCGCTGTCGCTGTCGGGTCGATTGTGACGGCGACGCCTCCGATGTCCATCGCACGGGGTTGGTTCCGTTATGCTACTTGAACGTTCGGCAGGCACGTGGCCGGGGCGTCACACTCGGCGCTGTCGCTACCCGGTGGCGTCGAAAGAAAGGGGTCGAATGGTGAGTTAACCGAAGAGTTCGCCGAGGCCTTCGCCGGCCTCCTCGTCGTCATCGTCGTCGTCGGCGGCTTCCTCTTCTGCGGCTTCCTCTTCTTCTTCGTCGCCGCCTTCGTCAGCGGCTTCCTCTTCGCCGCCTTCGTCAGCGGCCGGGGCTGCGCTGCCACCGGTTGCGGCCGGCACTGCGGCGGCCTCTTCGACGGCCTCGTCGATGTCGACGTCTTCGAGCGCGGCGACGAGGGCCTTGACGCGGGACTCTTCCACGTCGACGCCCGCCGCTTCGAGGACGCCGGTCAGGTTGTCTTCGTTGATTTCTTCGCCCGATTCGTTCAGGATGAGTGCTGCGTAAACGTATTCCATTGTTGTTAGAACATGTCGTCGAGAGCGGCACCAGTGTCACCGTCGTCTTCGTCGTCCTCGGCCTCGTCAGCCTCGGCTTCCTCGGCGTCGTCGCTGGTGTCGTCCTCGGTGTCGTCTTGGTCGTCAGTCGATTCGGTGTCTGCAGGCGTTGCCGTGGCAGGTTCGTCGAGGTCTTGCAGTTCCTCTGGGAGTGCCTCCTCGTCGTCGATCTGTGCGGCGAGTGCGCGCACCTGCGAGTCCGCCTTGCCAACGAGGTCCGGCATCACGTCGGGGTCCTCTATGGCCGCGTGGATTGCGAGGTTCTTCGACTCCCCACTGGCCTTGGCCAGCAGCGGGGGCATCGTCGACGCGGTCGGGAACGTCGCGTTGAGTGCGAGGTTCCGTGCGCGAGCGGCTGCGGCCTCCACGTCCTGCTGGTACTTCTCGACGTCGAGTTCGAGGTCCTCGGGTTCGAACAGCACGCCGTCCGCGAAGACGGCACGCAGGTCCAGCCCGACTTCCTTGGGTTCGATACCCAACTCGGCGAGGACGTTCGCGAGGTCCTGTGAGACGACTTCGCCGGCATCCAGAACCGTCGAGTCCTCCATGACCTGGATGGACCCGCCGTCGATGCGTGCGTTCGCACCGACAGCCTGGAGTTCGCCGACGAACGGTCCCGGGTCGACGCCGGTGTCGCCTTCCGGCACGACGACGTCGTTCGGGGCGACCTCGCCGGCGTTGATGGGTGCCGACGTCTTCGAGGCTTCCAGTTGCTGGTAGAGCCCGAAGGGATTCTCGTTGGTGCCGATGAGGCCGACCTGGCCGCTGATGTAGTCGGTCAGGTCGCCGAGGCCTTCGTCGGCCCAGTCGAGTGCCCGCGACAGCAGCGTGTTCCGCGAGACGCGGAGCTCGGCGGTCCCGTGGAGATTCCGGCGCATGTCCTGGAGCTGCTGGCTCGGAATGCCCGTGATGTCTACGACACCGACGCTGTCGTAGCTGTCGAGGAACTCGACGATAGCGTCGACCTCGTCCTTTTTCCACTGGGGAATCGTCTCGGTCTTGCGTTCACTCTCGGCGCTCATTTAGGCCACCTCCACTGCTGGGCCCATCGTCGTCTTCACGAACACGTTGTCGATGTTCAGCGGGCCCTTCTCGAGGTCCGCGTGGAGACGACGAAGGATGACGTCGATGTTGTCCGCGATGTCCTCGGCGGACATGTCCTCCGCGCCGACGCGCGTGTGGAACGTCCGACGGTCACCACTGCGAAGTTGCACCGAGTTCTTCAGTCGCTCGACGACTTCCTGTACGTCGTCGTCGGGGCCGAGCGGGTCCGGCATCTTCCCTCGCGGACCGAGCACGGTCCCGAGGTAACGGCCGATATCCTGCATCATGGCCTCTTCCGCGATGAAGAAGTCGGTGTCCTCCGCGAGGTCTTTCGCGGCATCGTCGTCGTCGCCGAGGTCGGCGAGGTCGTCGCCGTCGAGAACGTCGTCTGCGACTTCCTCGGCACGAACGGCGGTCTCGCCGTCCGCGAACACGACAATGGATGTTTCTTGTCCAGTACCTTCGGGAAGAACGATACTCTCGTCTACCCGGTTCGATGGGTCGTTGAGGTCTAGGTCGCGCAAGTTAATCGCGAGGTCCACCGTCTCACGGAAGTTCCGTGGGGGTGCATCCTCGAGTGCGCGAGAGACTGCCTCCTCTATTTCCTGATCTGCCATTGTTCACCTCCGTAGTGCGCCTGCGGCTCCTACGGGTCAGTGAAACAGGCCTACGCCTGTCTCGTGCGGGTACACGCCAACGCCGCATTTAAAACCGTCGAAGGGGCGTCTCCCGTGTGGCTGTGCCACATTCCCGTACCGGGCGGTGGGCTAGCCATGATGGACGCACACGCGCGACTGCGAGAAACACGCCTGTGGCTGTCGTGTCGCTACTGTCCACCCCAGTACACCACAGCGAGTGCTCCGGGGCGAAACTACGAAAAGTTCACGTCGGTCGGTTTGCCCTCGTGAGCACCGGCTTACGCCGCTGCTTCCTCGGCAAACACACCGCAAAACTCACTGCGTTCGTTTTGCGAGTCTTCGCTCGAAACAGCCTATGCGGCTGCTTCTTCTGCGAACACGTCGTCGTACTCGCCAGCGTCGATTTTCTCCTTGAACTCGCGGGGGTTCTCGCCTTCGATGGTGACACCGAGCGAGGTACACGTTCCCACGATTTCCTTGGCGGCGTTTTTCTGATCGTAGGCGAGCAGGTCTGGAAGCTTCTGCTCTGCAATCTGCTTGATCTGGTCGACAGAGAGGTCAGCGACGAAGTCCTCCTGGGGTTCGCCGCTGCCCGTCTCGAAGCCGGCCTCGTCTTTGATGAGTTCGGCCGTCGGCGGGACACCGACCTCGATGCCGAAGGACCCGTCGTCCTCGTATTCGATGGTGACGGGGACTTCCGTTCCGTCGAACGCTTCGGTCTGGTCGTTGATTTCCTGTACGACAGCCTGTACGTCGACAGGTGTCGGACCCAGTTCGGGACCCAGCGGCGGACCGGGGTTGGCCTGCCCACCGGGGACAAGCACTTCGATAGTATCAGCCATACCCAGTTGTCCGTACGGGCAGTTTTAAGAATTGCTTTTTCCCGTCGTCACGCGACGGCGACTCCGTTACGTGTCAGAAAGTCACTGACGTCCTTGATTTCGACCGGACTCCCGATGATACGGACACGGCGCTGCTCGGACCGTACCGTCACCACGAACCGCGACTCAACCTCCTCCTCGAGTCCCTCTATTGCACTTTCCGGGAGGAGAATCTGCGTACTGTCACGCAGTCGGCCCACATCTGTCATTATCGTTATTGACAGCGCGCCGAGTATATGTGTGTCGAAGTACACTCTGGTCGGTCACATCCCCTGGCAGGGCTCACTCGCCGGCCGCAGCGAGTCGGTGGAGGCCGCCACCCTCGTTACCAACGCTGAGAACGTACAGCTCGCCGTTCTCGCGTCCGAACGCTCGGAGCTGTTGCAGTTTGCCAGCGTCGTCAGCGACGACGGGGAGGACGCCGGTGTCCCAGAGTCCGTCGTCGGACGGCGAAGCGACGAACAGTTCGCCTTTGGCCAGATAATCACCGAAGACGAAGGTTCCATCGAGGCCCGGCAGGTCGGTCCCGCGGTAGACGTTTCCCGCGATAATCGAGACGCCACTGACGGGAGCGCCGGAGTGGGGGTACTCGACGATGGGGTCGCGCAGGCGCTCGCCCCCGCGCACGCTGTCTGGTGTCCTGTCCGGACAGGCGTCGGATTCGTAACAGTGGGTTCCCTCTTTGACGTTCCAGCCGTAGTTGCCGCCCTTCTCGATGCGGTCGAGTTCCTCGTAGCGACTCTGCCCCACGTCGCCGGCGTAGAGTGTCTCGCCGTCGAAGGCAAGTCGCCAGGGGTTGCGCAGTCCCCACGCGTAGTGTTCGCCCAGTCCGTCGCGGCGGACGAGCGGGTTGTCGTCGGGGACGGCGTATCTTTCGGCGTCAGTGTCTACGTCGATTCGGAGGATGCTCCCGAGCAGGTTTTCGGTCACGTCCTGGCCGTTGCCGCCGGCGACGCCGTCGTACCAGTCTTCGACGTGACCGCGGCCCTGGTCGCCCCCGGCACCGCCGTCGCCGACAGCGACAAAGAGGGACCCGTCGGGGCCGAACACGATGGCGCCCGCGTTGTGGTTGGCCTGTGGCTGGGGTATCTCCATGATGGTCCGCTCTGACCCGGCCCGGACTGACTGCCCGTCGTCGCTGACGCGAAATTCCGAGAGCACGAACGTGTGGCTGTACTCGCTCGGTGTTCCTGCTCTGGACGGGGCAGAGTAGCGGACGAACAGCCGGCGGTTGTCGGCAAACTCGGGGTGGAGCGCGATGCCGAGCAGTCCCTGTTCGCCGCCGGCGACGACGGTGTCTCGCAGGTCGAGGAGTGGCGAGGAACGCAGACTGTCTCCGTCGTGGACCCGGACCAGACCGCGCTGTTCGGCGACGTATCGCTGGTCGGCGTCGGGAACGAAAGCAACGTCGAGCGGGCCGGAGAGTCCGCTTGCGAGCGTTTCGAGCGCGACTTCCTCGGGGGTGCCAGGGAGACTCCCGCTTTCTCCTCCGGTGTGGCCGCCACAGCCGGCGACTCCGGCCAGCGCGGCAACAGTGAGGAACTGACGGCGCTTCATACGTCGATGTGGGGTCCAACGGGCAAAAGGACACGGCAGGTGCCAGAGCGGACTCGCAAAACCTAACCGGCTTGGGACAGAGTAGGCAGGCAATGAGTAGTAGCGGCGAACGCGCTCCCGCGGCCGAGCTCGGCTTGCTGGACGCGACGATGATTGGAATGGGCGCGATGATAGGGGCCGGTATCTTCGTGTTGACCGGGCTTGCCGCCGAAATCGCCGGTCCTGCCGCGATTCTCGTGTTCGTGTTGAACGGTGTCGTCACTGCCTTTACCGGCCTCTCGTATGCGGAACTCGCCTCGGCGATTCCCAAGTCCGGTGGCGGCTACGCGTTCGTCCGCGAAATCTTCGCCGACCTCCCGTCGTTCATCATGGGCTGGATGCTCTGGTTTGCCTACATGATTGCCGGCGCACTCTACGCGCTCGGTTTCGCGCCGAACTTCCTCGAACTGCTCCACGTCTACGGCGTTACTGCCGCGCCGGGTGAGGTCGGTGCGCTCGCGGTCCCGCTGCTTTCCGTCGCGATTCCGGCGAAAGTCGGCTTGGCGCTCGTCGCCGTCGGGGGACTGGTCGGTCTCAACGCCGTCTCGACGGCCGCAAGCGGGAGCGCCGAGACCATCTTTACGATTATCAAAGTCTCCATTCTAGTCGTCTTCGTCGTCTTCGGCTTCCTCTCGGTCAACGCGGGCGGTGAGACGAGCTTTACGCTCCAGAACTTCGACCCGCTCTTTCCCGACAGCAAGTCACCGGCGAGTATTCTCCCGGCGATGGGGCTGACCTTCATCGCCTTCGAGGGGTACGACCTCATCACGACTGTCACCGAAGAGGTGGAGAATCCACGCGAGAACATCCCGAAGGCGATTTTCTTCAGTCTGGTCGCGACCGTCATCGTCTACATGCTGGTCGTCGTCGTCGCTATCGGAACGCTCGGCGCAGAGGGGCTGGCCGCGGCCGGCGAGGCCGGTATCGCTGCGGCAGCCACCTCGTTCATGCCGACGGGGCTGCCAATCATCCAGAACGGCGGCGCGCTCATCGTCTTCGGGGCCGTCTTCTCGACGCTGACCGCGCTCAACGCGGTCGTCATCGCCTCCTCGCGCGTGGCCTTCTCGATGGGCCGGGAGGGACAACTCCTCCGCCGGTTCGGGAACATCCACCACCGCTACGGGACGCCGTTCCTCGCTATCCTCGCCAGCGCCGTCGTGATGCTCGCCTCGGTCGCGTTGCCGACCCAGAGCGCGGGTAACATGTCGAGTCTGTTCTTCTTGCTGTCCTTTATCATCGTCAACGGTGCGGTCATCAAACTCCGCCGGGAGCGCCCGAACATGAACCGGCCCTACGAGATGCCCTACTACCCGATTCCGGCAGTTCTCGGCATCGTCCTCAACTCCGTGCTCACCGTCGTACTGATCGTCTACCTCGTTCAGACCGACCCGCTCGCGCTCTTGCTGAGTGGGAGTTGGATTCTGGTCGGCGTCGGTGCGTTCTACGGACTGCGCGCACGCCGACGAGCGGCCACCGACCACGACAACACGGACAGTCCTATTGCCGAGGGAGGCGAGACCTAACCTATGGACGGAAACTTCCGAGTCGTGATTGCGGGTGGCGGTCGTGTCGGTCGCCGCGTCGCACACCTGCTCGACGACCGCGGTCACGATGTCGTGGTCATCGAAGCCGACGCCGAGCGCGCGGACGAAATCAGCGACGAGTACGTCGCGACCGTCATCACGGGCGATGCGGCCCGGCCGACTATCCTCGAACAGGCAGACCTCGACCGGACGGACGTGGTCGCCGCCCTCACCAACGACACTGGGACGAATCTCGCGATTGGCATGATGGTCAAGGACATGGGAACAGACGTTCAGACAGTCGTCAGGACCGAGCGAGAGGCAGGCAACGAGTTCGACCGCTTTGTCGACGAGGTCATCTTCCCCGAGCGGGCGGGGGCACGCGCGGCGGTCAACGCAATCGAGTCCGACGTAAGCTCACTGGCGGACGTGACCGGCGAACTCGACATCCTCGAGGTCCACGTCGCCGAGGGCGCGCCCGTCGCGGGCAAGACGCTGAGCGACATCGCACTCCCGACGGGGAGTCTGTTCGTCTCCGATGCGGCCGGGAACACCATCGCCGGTCCCGAGACGGTTCTCGAACCCGGCGAGTCCTATGTCGTCGCGGCCGAACCCGCGGTCATCGACGAAGTCATGAACCTGATGCGTGGCTGAGCGTCTCCCGGTCAGGACGAAAACCCTATTGAGGGTGGACGGCCGAGACTGGGATAATGGGCCTCGAAGACGAGATTCGCGAACTCGAAGAGGAAATCGCCAGCACGCCCTACAACAAGTCCACGGAGGCCCACATCGGCCGACTGAAGGCCAAACTCGCCGAGAAGAAAGAAGAACTGGAGAAACAGCAATCCTCCTCCGGCGGTGGGCCGGGATACGCTGTCGAGAAACACGGCGACGCGACCGTGGCACTCGTAGGCTTCCCCAGCGTCGGCAAGTCCACGCTGTTGAACAGCCTCACGAACGCCGACAGCGAGGTCGGCTCCTACGAGTTTACGACCCTCGATGTCAACCCCGGGATGCTCAAATACCGCGGCGCGAACATCCAGATGCTCGACGTGCCGGGGCTCATCGAAGGCGCGGCGGGCGGTCGCGGTGACGGCCAGGCGGTCCTCTCGGTCGTCCGGACCGCAGACCTCGTCGTCTTCGTCCTCTCTGTGTTCGAAATCGAGCAGTACCAGCGCCTCTACGAGGAACTCTACAAGAACGGCATCCGGCTCGACCAGGAGCCACCGCGGGTGTCAGTCCGGAAAAAACACAAGGACGGCATCACCGTCAACGCCAGCGTCGACCTCGATTTGGACGAGGAGACGGTCACCGACGTCCTCCGCGAACGCGGCTACGTCAACGCGGACGTGACCGTCGGCGAGCAACTCGACATCGACCGGCTCATCGACGGCGTGATGGACAACCGCGAGTACGTTCCTTCTCTCGTGACCGTCAACAAGGCCGACCTCATCGAACCGGACTACCTCCCGACCGTCGAGGAAAACCTCCGTGAACACGACATCGACCCCGACGAGGCCATCTTCATCAGCGCCGAGGAAGAAAAAGGACTGGACGCGCTCAAAGAGACCATCTGGGAAGAACTCGGTCTCATCCGAATCTACATGGACAAACCCGGTCGAGGCGTCGACCGCGAGGAGCCGCTGATGCTCCGCGAGGGTGACACCGTCGAGGACGCCTGTGAGAAACTCGGCGGGGAGTTCAAAGAGCGATTCCGCTTTGCGCGTGTCTCCGGGTCGAGTGCCAAACACGACGACCAGCAGGTCGGGATGGACCACGAACTGGCCGACGAGGACGTACTCCGTATCCTCCGCCGGAAATGAACCGGCGACTCGCCGCGATTCTCGCGGTCGGACTTCTCCCGTGGTCGCTGGTTTTCGCCGGCGACGAACTCACGCTCGTGTTCGCCTTCGGCCTCGTCGACCCACAGCCGTTCTACCTGACCGACATCGTCACGTACGTCACCGTGTACACGCGGGGGCTCCCGCAGTTTCTCGAAGCGTGGCCACTCGGCGTCGGCATCTACGTGCTCGCCATCGCCAGCGCCATCTCGGGGATTCTCTTCGACCGGGAGGACCGCCGCGTGACTGCACTGTTGCTGGTCATCGTCGGACTCACCCAGTTGTCCTTCGCGTGGGGATTCTCCCGGCGCAACTACACGTTCGCGGTCCCGCTTGGCACGCTCCTGTGCTGGACCGTCGTCTGGTGGTTCGACTGGAAGACGCTCCGCGACCTCGCGCCAGCGAGTCAGTAGCCAGACAGTACGCTTTTCGTCCGCCGGCCCCATCTCCCCGCTATGAGCGGAACACTCGACCACGTCATGATGCGCGTCGAAGACCTCGACGAATCGCTCGACTGGTACAAGACACACTTTGGCTACGAGGAAGTCGGCCGCTGGGAGGCCGACACCTTCACCAACGTCTACCTGCAGGCACCCGACGCCCACGAGGACGGTGCCTTCCTCGAACTCACGTACAACCACGACGGTCGGACCTACGATTTCGGCGACGCCTGGGGCCATGTCGCCGTGCGTGTGCGCGACGTGTACGACGCCTACGACCAACTCCTCGATGAGGGCGTCTCCGACTACCGCGACCCCGACTCCTGCGGTGGTTCCTACGCCTTCGTCACCGACCCCGACGGCCACGAAATCGAACTGGTCGAGCGCGACCACGGCGCAAAGTGGAGTCTCGACCACACCATGCTTCGCATCGAGGACGCCGACGAGGCAATCGGCTGGTACACGCGAAAGCTCGATTACGACCTCTTTCGCCGCGAGGAGTTCGAGGACTTTGCGCTATACTTCCTGAAACCCGGCGACGCCCCCGACGAGGCGATGTCCGTCGAACTCACCTACAACTACGACGGGCGCACCTACGACTTCGGTGACGCGTGGGGTCACGTGGCCGTGCGCGCAGACGACCTCCAGGCGTACTGGGCGACGCTGATGGGTCGACACGCCGAGGACTATCGGGACCCCGAGAGCTGTGACAACAAGTACGCCTTCACGAAAGACTGCGACGGGCACGAAATCGAACTCGTCGAGCGATAGAAGGAATCTATTTTGCCGGGTGGAGCATCTGCTGTGTCGCTCCCGGCGCTTCTGTGGCGGTCGTACCCGTAACGACAAGACATATATTTCGTATCGCCATACAGGCTGGCAGTGATACTCGACCAGCTCTGGGCGGGCCTCGACGCCTTTGGCGCGTATTCGACGCCGCTCGGGTGGATGGCTATCGGGCTCTTTCTGTTCGGGGCCATACTGGAGTACTACGACCGCGAGTACGCCCGACCGGCAGTCGCGCTCGCGTGGGGTATCTTCGGCGTCTTCTGGCTGTCGCTTGTCCACCACTTCATTTTCGTCCAGCGCAGCATCGTCGAGGGACTCGGCAGCCTCATCGCCATCCCGCTCGCAATTTATATTGGTGCGCTACTCTGGCGGGGCCGTGACTCGCTTTTCGTCCTCTCCCGAGCTATCGCCATCATGGGCGTGGTCTACTTTTCGGCCGTCTCCGTGCCGGTGGTCAATCAGCTGCTCATCGAGTCGGTGACCCGCCAGACCGAGTTCCTGATGCAGTTGCTCGGCTACTCCCCGCAGGTCGTCGACGGGACGACGCTCACGTACCCCGACGGGTCGACGGTCAACATCGCAAAGAAGAGCAATCCCTTCCGGAGTACCTTCGTCTTCGATACGTCTGACATCGGGTACATGGAACAGCCGGTGCTCACCTACACCATCGTGATGGCCTGTACTGGCATCGGGAGCATGGCGATTTTCATCGGCCTCATCCTGGCCGTCCGGGCGCCGGCCGAACGGAAACTCCGCGCGCTCGCGGTGTCGATTCCGGTTATCTACGTGTTGAACCTCTTCCGGAACGTCTTCATCGGGATTACGTTCGGGAACCAGATGACGAACTTCTTCCCCGACGTGGTCATGGCGGTGTTCTCGCTGGAGTCTCAGTGGCAGGTCTCCTACATCATTTCGGACCGAATCGTCGCACAGGGACTCTCCGTGGTCGCGCTCGTGGTCATCACGTGGCTCGTCGTGCGCGAACTCCCCGAAGTGCTGTCGATAATCGAGGACGTCCTCTACGTGCTCACCCGACAGGAGTACGACCTGCAGGACGCCCTCGGCTTTGTGCCGCCAGAGAGCGACCCCGCCTAGGTGTCGACCGGCGCGCCGGCGAGTTCTTCGAGTGCGTCCCGTTCGAGCGGGTGAAGGTCACCAGGGAGCACCAGCATGTGAAGTGGGTCCCCGAAAGACTGCTCGGCAAGGTCTGAGAGGTCGTCGGCGACGACAGTCGGGCCGTCGCTGCCGGCCTGAGCGACGACGACGCCGAGTGTGTCGAGCCCAGCCTCGCTGAGTAGGTCTGCGGCGTGGTCGCCGGTCATGTAGTCGTCGTTTTCCCGGTCGATGTCCAGGTAGACGAGCGTGTGGAGGTCCCGCTCGGTGTTGGCTTCGATGGTCTCGAGCACGCTCGCGGGGACGCCGTCGCCGCCGTGGGAGCGCTCGAAGGGGAGTGTGGTGGCTTTCCCAAAGCGGTAGTTCTGGAGCCCCGTGAGCGAACTGGCGGCGGTCTGTGCGGTGGTGCCGTGGACGACGCGCGTCTCGATACCGCGGTCGAGAGCGCGCAGGCGGAGGTCGACGTGTGTCGTCGAAATCATCGGGTCGCCGGCGGTGAGAAAGGCGGCGTGGCCGCTCTCGGCGGCGTCGAGAATCGGCTCGGGGTCCTGTTCGACGCCGGCGCGGTCCCGAACCGTGATGTCGATGTCGTGGGCCGATTCGACCTCGTCGATGGTCGCACCGGCGAGAAAACTGGTGTAGAACTCGGCGAACGCCTGGTCGGCGTCGTCGAGTGCGTCTTTTCCCTGGAGCGTAATCGAGCGCTCGTCGTAGAGTCCGAGCCCGATGAACGTCAGCATACTCGCCACTCGTGGGCGAGGCGAATAAACGCGCCGAACGTCAGGCTTACCGCACCCGGTCACAGACTCACTCGTATGTCGGTTCCGTGCGTTCGCGTCGAGCGAGAGGCGGGCGAACAGGCCCGCGCGTCGCTGGCCGAACTGGACATTGTCGACGACGCCCACGAAATCGTGGTCGAGGACGGGTGGCTGTACGTGCCCGTGACCGACGCCGACGCTGTGCCGGCGACATACGACGTGGTGCACCGCGAGATGCCCGAGCGGGAGACACAGACGATGCCCGCTGACCTGCTCGACTTTTCCCCGTCCTACGAGCGCCTCGGTGACATCGCAATCGTCGACGAGGACGACCCCGAGCGCGCGCAGGCACTTGCCGACGCGCTGATGGAGTCGGCCATCCCGGTCAAATCCGTCCTCAACCGTGCATCGAAGATTCAGGGGACAGAGCGGGTCCGGGACTGGGAGGTCCTCGCCGGGACCGAAACCGAGGCCGTCCACCGGGAGTACGGCTGTTCGTTTGCCCTCGACCTCGCGACGGTGTATTTCTCGCCGCGGCTGGCGACCGAACGCCACCGCGTCGTCGAGCAGGTCCGGGAGGGCGAGCACGTCTTCGATATGTTCGCGGGGGTCGGGCCTTTCGTCGTCCCGGCGGCAAAGCGCGGCGCGGCGGCCGTCGGCGTCGACATCAACGACGACGCTATCGAGTATCTCCGCGAGAACGCCGAGCGAAACGACGTGACCGAGCGCGTCACAGCCATCTGCGGGGACGTTCGAGCGGTCGCTGACGAGTACGAGGGCTGGGCCGAGCGACTCGTGATGAATCTGCCACACAGCGCCGACGAGTTTCTCGACACGGCCGTCGCGCTGGCCGGCGAGGAGTGTGTGATTCACTACTACGACATCCAGCACGAGGACGACCCGTACGGGCCCGGCGAGCGCGCGATTCGCGAGGCGGCAACGCCGGACTACGACGTGACCGTCGAGACGCGCCACACCGTCCGTTCGTACGCCCCACACGAACTGAACGTCGTGCTGGACGTGCGACTCAGCCGGAACTGAACCGGCCGTCCGGATTCGCAATCCTTATTGCGGTTATCGGTACAAGAAACAGGTGCGCACGGGAGACCGCTGACGCCGTCTGCCGGTGTAGCTCAGACTGGCTAGAGCGATTCCTTCGTAAGGAATAGGCCGAGGGTTCAAATCCCTCCACCGGCTTACATAAAAAGGGTTCAAATCCTTCTTGAGATTCTGCTATTTAAACGGCCGATTGTGAAATTGGCTGTTTCTGGCGGTGTCAAATCCGGAATAGACGAACGAGTGAGATCGACTGGCGGCCGACTCAGGTGGCTAGAACCACCAGATGTCGGCGGCGATGTCAGCGATTTCTCGTGACTGGTCCCGGATGTTGTCGAGCGACCACTCCGAATCGTAGTCGTTGGCGAGCTTCGCCGTCATCGCGTAATCGGGGTGGTTCTCGTAGTACTTGTCGCGCTTCTCGAGGTAGGGGTCGGTCCCTGCCTTGTAGTTCGCCGGGGCGTCGAGCAGCGTGAGATTCCCGATGCGGTCCCGCAGATGTTCGAACTCTTCCTCCGTGCCGTCGAGGCGGTGAGCCCAGCGGGCGTACTTGAGACAGCGGTACGCACCGCGCGGGGCAATGTGGTCTGGCTCTCCGAGTAGCGGGCCGCCGAACCCGTCATGGCGGGTCCGTGGAGGACGGAAATGCTCGTGCTCGAGCACCGCGAGGACGTAGCGACTCTTTTCGCCGCGTCCCCAGTCCGTCCGCTCGAACTCCTCTCTGAATGCCGCCTGGTTCGGCAGCTTCTCTTGCAGGATGTCCGCCGCGGCGTCGACGACGTCCGACTGGTTGAAGACTCGTGACCCCGTCGGCGCCGTGGAGCACCTTCAGGTACTGCCGGATCTCCTGGGGCGTCTTCTTGCCGCTCACTCGTGCTCGATGCTTTCGCAGACCCGGTGGGGTTCTTCCACAAACAACTCGACCGACGATCAGCAGTCGAGTGAACACGCCGACGTCCCTCAACACGGGTGCGAGGTTGTATCATATTGATTGGGATGCTGGAACAAAGTATTAGATTTTAACAAATTCACTGTCAGGTGGAGGAATCGGCTGTATCCGTTCGGTGGAACCGCACTAACAGCAGTCTCGAATTGAACGAAATAATCCAAATGGAAATTGCGATCCTGGAGTTGGAGAAGGCGACACGAAATCAACGCAGCGGTTGGCTACCGTATCGATGATCGGTAGTTTGAATGGCACCGGTATGCAACTCGGAAAGTAGTTCGTCTCAAACAATGGGAACCGATAGCTCGTTCCGAGTGCCGGCATTGCGAGAGCGTGTCCGCTCCCGTCGCACGCTCGGTCTCTTGTTGCTGATGGTCGTTCCGTTCGCGTTGAACTGGCGATTAGTACTGGCGGCGCCTCAGGATCAAGTTCACCTCTGCTGTGACTTTCCGATCTACCATTATCCGGCGTATCTTGAAGGTCAAGCGTGGCTGAGTTCGGGTACGTTCCCGCAGTGGTTCCCACCTGGGAACCTTGGTGGACAACATCTGGCTGCAGACCCGCTACGCGGGTTTCTGTATCCGCCGAACTGGCTCGTCTATGGCGTCGGAAGCCTCATCGGCCCCCAACTCTACCTCCGCGTCGTGTATGCTTTCCTCGTCGCCCACGTCGTCATCGGCGGAATTGCGACGGCACTGTTCGCGCGGTCGTTTGCCGACTTGGAATGGCGATTCGCCGTTCTTGCCGGACTAGCTTTCGAGACTGCGGGATATATTAATGTATACATCGTCGGTCCGCCACAAATTATCGGGTTTACGCTGGCGCCAGCAGTACTGTATGCATGGCATCGGAGCCTGAAACGCGATGACATACGGTTTACCGGCGTCACGGCAGTGTTGCTCGGATTCAGTCTGCTTGGGGGTTACCATTTCACCCCCGCGTTCGTCGTTGGACCGGCAATGATTGGGGTGTTGCTCTACCGCGACCCGCCGTGGAACACACCATGGCCGGTCCTGAAACGCCACTGGACCTGGATTGGCTTGACGGTGGTCCTGTCCCTGGGCCTGTTCGCCGTACAGGCGGTACCGTCCTATGTCGCCTATCAGAGTTCGTTTAGGACAAGCGTCGCCTCGCTCACGTGGAACAGCGCGTACAACTTCGGTTTCGAGTCGTTCTACCAGCTCCTGTTGCCGTCGATGGCTGGCGAGTACTGGATCGGATACGTTGGTTTGCTGCCGTTAGCGATGCTAGTGATTGCAGCATACCGACCGGATTTGCGTGACACTCCGATAACGTTCTCCCTGTTGATGGCACTACTGGGCCTCGGGCTGGCGACTGGGATCCAGACACTATTACAGCAGTGGGCATACTTCACCGTCCCCGGCCTTGGGCGCTGGCGGAGCATCCACCACTATTTCCTCTGGTTCGTCATCTTCGGCAGCGTCACGACTGGCGCAGTTGCGCAGCGAATCGACCGTGCTGTACCAGCCGAGGATCTGCTCAGACAACTCCGAAAAGCCATACCATTCCTTATCGCCCCGACAGCGCTGATCACGGTCTCATTGATGACCGTGCGAACTATCGTCGGAGGTGGGACGCTACGGGGGATACCGATCGAACTGACAGCGGTCGTGCATTCCTGGGTCGTGTTCACGTTCATGCTCGCCATTGTCGTCGCTGCGTTGTACACGTACGCCGGTGGCCGGGATGATCAATATATTCTGATCTTGGTCGCCGTGCTCCTGGTTGGTGCCGGACTCCACATTCCCTTAATGGAACAGCGCCATGACGCGTCGCCGGCAGCAATCTTTGAGCACAACAACGTAACTGAAACACTGTCGAACGCGACTGAAGAGTCACCACCGTCGCGAGTCATTTTCCACAGCCAGCTACCTTACCGTCATTACGCCGGGCCATACGAGTTTCACCCAGTCAGGAGCTACGACCCGCTCCCGCCACCGGAACAAAACCGGTTGGTGAGAATCATGCAAGCGCACCCCGACGCGTTCAACATCGAGTTCCGCGTCACGAACGAGCGCCTCAACCTTACCAACGACTCAGGCTGGCATCCATACGCACAGGTCAACTCTGAGGAGGGGTACTGGCAGAGAGATGAGCGAATATGGCGTCAGTCGGAGTCGTCGGTCTGGGTCTACCGGAATCCAGATGCCTTTAGCCGTGCGTTCGCAGTCGACCGAGTCGTGACTGCGCCGACAAAAGGATATCGTTCACAGTTGGAGACGATGGACGGTGTCGACCCACGACGGACTGCGGTCGTTGACCCAGGTGCCGTCCCCTCGTGGGTCCCACAGAATCAAAGTCTCGGGAACGGATCGGTAGACGTGGTCGGTTACTCACAAAATGAAGTCACTCTGCGGACAGACACTACAGGACCCACGTTCGTGCTCATTACCGACGCATATCACCCGTGGTGGACGGCTACAATCGATGGAGAAAAAACGACCATCGTCCGAGCAGACGCGCGCTTCAGAGGTGTATTTGTGCCTGCTGGCACGCATGAAGTGCGTTTGCAGTTCGACCGCACACCGTTCTATCTCGGTGGAATCTTGTCGCTTCTGGCATTACTCGGAGCCAGTGCACTGATTCTATACCCGCATCGAGAGGCTTTGCTTGGTCGCTAGTTCCGTAATCGTTGACGGGTCTACTCGTTTCTCGAGAAATGTCGTTACCGGCATTCATAGCCCGTGATATCGTCGGAAGACAAAGTCACAGCGCTCACTATCTGGGATACGAACGTGCCACCGCACCAACGGTAGTGATGATCCATTATCCGGAACAACATAGAACTCTTAGCGAACTACCGAATGTCTAACTCAGAAAAAACAGTCGGGAGGAGAATTAATATTGCTAGTAGACTGCCAGATATTAGGAACTCTGGTGGGAGCGTAGTTGACTGAAACGAGAGCGATTGCAAAGAGTTTCCCATGGTGACAAGAACCATTATTACCGGGAACCAGCCGATGGACGTGCCGGCCACGTAGGTACGGGCTGAAATATTCGAGAATCCCGATCCGTACGAGACGACATCACTAGGAACCACTGAGATCCGTGCAGCTACGATGCTTCGCAGCCCCCCGATTCGCGATACGATTGTCTCACTTTTTGCTGAAGCAATACCGATTACTCCAGAGGGCGTCTTGATGTGTCGTGCGACAACAAATGGAGGGATTGCAGAGATAATTGCACCCGTAAACGCCAAAATGAATGCGATCCGGATCGGGTATTTGAATCCAACGAAAACAATCAATATACTGAGTGGTAATCCAACGAAACTCCGGATCAAGAACGCCACCAGCAAGAGCAGGACGAGCATTGGGCTCATATAGGATAACTGAATTGAACTGAAAACAGACGTCGAGGAGATGGCTACAAGACCACACACAATCCCAGTAGTAATGATGTACAGCACAAGATGGTTCTTATCAACGACAGACCTCACCTCCATTGTCGAACTAGAATACACCAATATATATAGAATGTGCGGTATAAACTCGGGCGTCCTGTGTTGATAAACCTCAAGAGAAATACCTTCTCTGGGATAATCGAGTCGACGTGTGTGTGTGAACGTTTTGAATCAACAATGTGCCCTATAAGTGGGTAATGATTTAATAGGACTAGTCATAGTTATTGATTATGTGTAGGTCTGTGACTATTACTCAGAGGCAACGTTCCGGTCTCTCTGTATCCACCCCGAACTATCTGCGATGAGCGAAAATCAGCTCATCGTCAATGCAGACGACTTAGGTATGTCTGTTGGAATCAATAACGGGATTCGACGTTCGTATGACAATGGGATTCTCACGAGTACCTCTTTGATGATGGTCGGAGAGGCAGTCGATGATGCTATTACATGTCTTAACCAGCGACCTGGGTTGGGACGAGGCATCCATGTCGCCCTCACCGACGGCGAGCCGATTACTGACTCGGATGCTGTCGAAACACTCGTAACTGACGACGGCACCTTTTATTCAGATGGTTTCACTTTCTACACGAATTGGTTCAGGGGTCGAATCGATCCTACCCACGTTAGAAAAGAGGTGAACGCTCAGATAGCACTCGCGATGTCACGTTTGGATTCTGTCGATCACCTCAACTCACATATGCACATCCATATGATACCGAAAATATATGATATATTTGATAAATACGCGAAGGAATATGACATTCCTTATGTACGGTATAGCCACGAAAGACTACCGTTGACTACACGGGCTATCACGAGTGGCTATTTATTTCGAACAATTGCCAATCCTGGGATAATAAAGAAATTTGTCTTATCGATACTAGGTGCATTCACTCGTCGACGCTCCAGTATCGCCACGGACTCGTTTGCTGGTGTGGTTCATGTTGGTAATATGACTGAATCGGTTCTGACATCCCTTCTCGAAAGTAGTGCGTTCCCCTCGACAGAGCTCTGTGTTCATCCGGGTGAATATGAAGAAAATCGACAGACGTCACGAAAAGATCTGAATGCAGCGAGAGAGAACGATTTAAAGGGTCTCACGAGTGAGCGAGTCATCTCTCTCGCCGAGACAAACTTTGATCTTATTACGATTCGTGAGTTTGCTGAACGAAATGAATAGACATCTGGCACGGCGTGATGAATCGCCAAGTATCCCTCTCGCATCATCGGGGTCGCGTGGTTCTATCGGATCCGACTCGCTGAGTTTTTCGAGTCGCTGAGTTTTCGACTGAGACGTGCAGATGATACGTCACATCGTATCGGTTCTTCCTATTGCACGAATTGCTTTTGCTGTCCTACCCGACTGCGTCGCTCACTCAGATGCTGGTAGGGTCATTGCTGACCTCACAATGTTTCACTCCCAATCTGACGACCACTCGTCTCATTCTATCACACCTACGCTCGGCGAAGCCACCGCCGAAGGGTATCGTTCTCTGCTGGATCTGTCGGTCTGTGCTCACTGGAAGAACTGCTATTGATCTCGATGACACGACCCACTTACTGATGACGCGACGGTCGTCAGTGACCTTAACTAAGGTATTGTTACGGCCCGTCCCGAAGAACCACGTGATCACCAACTGGGTTCCGTTGCGATCTGCTGAGCTTGTACTACAACTTCTGGGATGACTGCGTATGCTTCTCGGATCACCCACCAAGGTTCACTCTGAAGTGATCACGAACTCCTCCATCTATCGATCAAAACAGCAATGCACTGTGACCGCTCAGCTGAACGTATCTGCGGCACACCTTGGACCGACTTCCGAAACGACCGAGTCGTTTGCATCGTATCTGAAACTCTGAATCTGGCAGAAATTGAAAGTGAGGACTAACGCTCACAACGAATATAATAGCCGCCCCACCAGTCTATCAAGTACTCAATATCGAAACCGTAACGCTCAATCAATTCCTCAACCTGTCCGGGGGATTCCTGATATCGATTACCCCGATCTCGGTATACATTACAATATAGCAACCGGCAGTTGCTGTGAGCAAGGACTTCGTGCAAGCCCTGCAAAGTTGGATACTCGTTTGCACAGACGTCAATCTTAATAACATCAGGCAAAGGAACTCCTTCATTGGCTACTAATGCGTCACCTGTGACCGTCGAGACCTTGGAACCGTTGTACTCATTGGACGCCTCGTACGAATCTTCGTCAACAAGAAATCCGTATGCTCCTGGGTCTTCACCCCCCAAAAACAAACCAACACCTTCGTTCGCAGAAAGAATTCGGGAATAAACCTCTACATCTAAATCATTTAATTGTGCGGTCTGTTCGATGTAGGCGACGTTTTGTTTTTGGGCGTCAATGGCGATGACTCGGCCTTCTGAAGCCGCTTTCGCGGCGAAATACGTGAATGTACCAAGATTAGCGCCGATATCCCAAAAAATATCGTCGGTCTGGAGCCTTTCGAGCAGGTCGGGAACGACTACTCTGTCCGTACAGCTCATTCCACAGATTTCACGATATTCTCGCGGATTTGTGATGCGGTATCTGATAGAAAATTCCCCAAATTCAACTGTATAAGGGTTGGAAATGCTTTTTAATTTCCACGATGGGAGAGGGTTCTCAATCAAACCTGTAACTTTTGTCATGTACGGATATAACCGGAACGTTATCGAAGGGATACCGAGCCTCTCTATTACAATCCGGATCCACGAAGATGAGTACGCCCGAAGCAATGAACATATAATATTTTTTCCTGAGAGCATTATCTTTTCGGAAAAAGTAAACAGATAGGAGTATATGTCTTTCGTTAGATGAAGTTACTGGCCAGCGGAGAAGTACGTGCTGGCTGGTAGAACGGGATTGAAACTATACTGTGGATCCAAACGTTTCAACTTCGGCCAGCGCCGTCTTCAGCAACTGTGGAGGTACTTGTAAAATATGATGGTGCGGTCAATAATTCGGACACCGCGACCAGGATGCAGTGGTTGTCACAATCGATCAGTTTCGGAGAACTGTTGGAGCCGACTTTACGTGCAATAGTTTGCATTCACGAGAGGTCGGCACGTCAACAGTCGGCCTCTCGTGAGGGATTGGATTTCTTGCAGCACTCACTGAGGACACTGTGACGCTATTTTCGAGTCAACGGATTCTTTCTTTTTAATTGACAGGCCAATGCTATACAGACAAACTGCGGGAATACGCCGCATTGTCGGTGTGTCCACACGCGAAAATATCCTTTCCGTTTTCTCCCATACAATCAGGCAACAGTAGTTACCGACCCACTCTGGCTCGACTACTTCTTTCTCGATGGGGTCGACCACACCAGCAGTATAAACAATAAAAAATTTGTATCCTTGGGGTATTTATACGATATGAAATCTTGGATCTATCGGGCAAATGAATTTCAGAAGACGGCTGGTTTCTACAAATTGTTCAAGAGAACGGTATATATTCTATACATCAGTCTTATTTGGATAGTATACGGAAGAACAATACGACCGTTCCTTCCCGAGACAGGGCAATACGTACAGTACAACGGCAGAGCGGTTTTTCCGGAGTCCTACGGAGATCGATTTATCCCCTGGTTTCCCGACAAGCCGAATTACGAGGAGAACTACGTCGCGTGCATCCAAGATTATATCGAGGAAGGTGAACGGGTAGTCGTCATCGGCGGTGGATGGGGTGTCTCTACTGTGGTTGCGGCCGAATCAGTCGGCAAAACCGGCGAAGTAATCGTTTTCGAGGGATCTGAGCAGTCCGTTCAGAGGGTAGAGCAAACGATACGCCTGAATGGCGTCGAGAACCGGGTAGCGGTCAACCACACGATCGTCGGCGAGAGAATTAGCCTGCGAGGCAATGAAGGTGGGGCAGCAATTAAAGCTCCCGAAGAGTTACCAGAGTGTGATGTCCTATTAATTGACTCTGACGGTGCTGAGCTTTCCATCCTGAGGAAAATCGAAATACGTCCTGACCTGATCATCGCCGAACACCACGCTGTCTGTGACGAAAGTGGGGTTGCGATTGAGTATCAACCGGACACTATGATAGGCCTATTCACACAACTTGGCTATACAGTTCGTGACCAACGTACCAAGGATGATCACTTGTGTTACGTTGCCATGCGGTCTAACGGGTAACATCAGATAGCTAAGTCATCACAGTACAGGACCGTGCGGAAGTTCGACAATGGATCACACTTTACAGTGATCCATTCGCACCCTATGGCGGCTACGAGGCTGGCGAAGTTGTCCCCGCTGTGGCGTGGGACCACCCAACGGACTTTCGCTCATCTGTAGTGGTGGATACTTTCTCATGACTGGAGTTCGTAGTCTGCTACAGCATGGTCAGCAGAGAGAGCGTCAGCGAGGTGTTTCTGCCTGACAAAGAGGACTGTTTGGAGTACCTGCGTGATCACCGGTGGCCGAACGGGGTGACGTGTCCGCACTCTCGCAGTGCGGACACGATCAAGAAGGGAACGACCAGAAAGGGTGCGCAACGCTACCAATGTAAGAACTGTAATAGTATCTTTAACGATCTCACTGAGACTATCTTTGCGGAACATCAGCTTTCTGTCCCTGAAATGTTTCACATCATCAGCAAAATGGAAGGACACACAACCAACGACATCTTTCAAGAAATCGATCGGACGTACAAGACAGTCTTGGACTTCGTGCATGAAGTCCAAGACGCTCTGGAGGAAGACCCCGAATTTGACCTTTACGGGGTCTGTGAGGCTGACGAAGTCTACGTCGTTGCGGGTGAGAAAGGCACCAAGCATGCGAGTCCGCGCGAGCGCGGACTCAAAAAAGGGACGCGGAACCTTCGAGTCAGACAAACCGCCAGTCGTGACACTCGTCCGTCGCTCCGACGGACGAGTTCGGTTTCTCGTTCGTGAGAATCTCGAAGACGTAGACGAAGACATCGTTGAATACGGCGATGAAGACGATCCAGCGATCCTCTGCACAGATCAGTACACCATCTACGATGGAATCGACGAGTACGACGAGATTGATGGCCATCTCGCCATCAATCACGACGACCACTACGTGGTCGGAGATGCTCACACGAACAGCTGTGAGAACCGCCACAGTTTCCTTCGCAACTGGTTGCGAAGGTTCCGAGGTGTCTCAAAACACCACTTACAGGGCTATCTGAACTTCCTCAGCCTCACACTCAACACAGACCAGTGGTTCGAGAAAATCCTAAGTACTGACTTCTACAGATGAGCGACGGACTTTTTTGCCACGGGGTTTCTCTGTCGTACGGTGAGCATTCAAAACCGCTCGGGCCTCTGTATCGACGGGGACAGTATGCTGAGCCTCTGAATCTGGGAATTCGGCATACTGCGGTCGTGCCTACTTACGTTTCTTGTTCTATAAATTACAAATAACGCTGCACTAATATAGATACGGTATCGTAGAGCATCTCTCCGATCGTTCTGACACTGAGGCTGGTATTACCAGAGTAATCTAGCGAAATGGGGGCCTCACTGATATGGAAACCCTGCTCTTGGGCGATGATGAGAAGTTCGACGCTGAAAGCAAGTCCTTTGACGGTTAGCTTCGGAAGACACACCTCAAGCGCACGCCGATTAAACAATTTCATTCCCGTCTGGGGGTCGCGGACATCCAGCGAAAACAGTATCTGTATTATCAGGGCATATCCACGGCTCAAAATTGTCCGCAACAGCGTATATTCTACGTCTGACTCAGTGTGACGTTTGGAGCCGACGACGATATCGGCATTTTCTCGATCACGTATACTTATGAATGCGTCGAGACGGTGGGGGTCTAACTCCAGATCGGCATCCAACAGCAATATAGAATCGTATGAAGACTCCCTGAATCCGTGTTGAAAAGCTGTTGCTTTCCCGGAGCTTTCCGAATTCCGTAACACTTTGATATTATTTCTCTCTGAGGAGAGTCGCTCAGCGATTTTGCCGGTGCGGTCGGTACTCCCATCGTCGACAATAATAATCTCAAACTCCTCGAATCTCGACGTAAGATAGTCCAGTGTCAGATTAACCATTTCTTCAATGATTGATTCTTCATTGAATGCTGGTAGTATTACAGAGAGTGACTCATCGTATCGAACGGTGCTATCGTCTTTCATCGATCATGTCCTCCTAGATTTATAAGTCGTATGTCGTCCCGTCGCTGCAGTTCTTCACTCTCTTTGCGGCTCTCGTAGATATATGAGATAGTTCCACCACCCTTGTATAGCGATGGGTTTCCGATTTGAACTTCCCACCCTATCAGCTTGACTGTCTCACGGAACTGCTGTTCGAGGTACTCAAATCCAAGCGTTACACCCTCTCCAATATCGAATGTAATATTTTGGTTTGGAATCGTCTTTCGTTGGATGGGGCAATCTGCGTGGCCAGGCGGAGGGATGATGACATCTTTACTATTACAGGAGTTTGTTTTTGTAATATCGGTGATGTCACAGCGGTATGATGCCGAACGTTTTTCCGTGTTTCCACAGAAGTGAGGTAGATAAAATTTCACCCTGTTGAATCATACAGGATTGGAAAGGTGTCTCCCTCCAGAAGGGCCTGTCACGTTAGGGTTCGTTGCAACCAACGGTTTGGAATTACGGCGGAGTGCTGGTCCCTGTTTTCATATTGACGTCGGGGAGAGCTTTCAGCAGCTATTGGAACCATTACTCCGACTTGATCTCCTGCCACAACAGGAGGCTGCTCATTGCGTCTCGGCCCGATAACCACCTGCAAGTTTTTGCGTCAGGTACACTCGACCCTTCGATAGTGGTGATAACTTCAAGAGAGAATATGTAGTCGATGTAGTCGGGTGTTTTTCGAACCTTCTGTTCTATAGTTAACCTAGTGTCTCGTCTATCTAAACCAGCCGCTCGACGCGACTTTCGCGAAGTGCCCGACTACATCGACTACATACATCGAAATAGAACAGCAAGCTGTGTTTTACCCCAGGAAATCCTGTAGTCAGGGTCTATAGGTGTAGTCAGGGGAAAATGTTGTAGGATCTACCCTAGCTGTTGCTGGCCGCTCCTGCGTTCCGGCGTATTGTCGACGTCTGGGGCGTCCTCGGTGAACCCGAGCGACTTATATCCGCGCGCCGGCGTGCCGGTCCCGCCGGGGCGGACACGCTTCGCGTAATCGAGGTCCTCGTTCTTCAGTTCGGCCGTGAGCTTCTGCTGGCTCGCCGGCCGCTCGCCGTTCTCTCGACACCACGCGGCGTAGACCCGGTGGACATCACCGGTCGACACGTTCTCAGCGTCGGAATCTCGCTCGACACACTTGGAAATAAACTTGTCGACGGAGTCGCCCCAGGCCTGCCAGCGCTCGCGCTTTGCCTGTGCGTACTGTTCCTCGCCGGTGAAGTGACTCTGGTCCAGCAACCGAGACCACCCATCGATGGCCCAGTTGAGCACGCCGGACAGTACGTCTGGGTCGGTGAAGCACTCCCGTAGGTCGGGATCGCGCTGGCTCGGGGGATAGTGGTTCGGGAACTCCACGAGAAGCCAGCGGCGCCAGAACGCCTCGTCGTCGTCAGGGACGTTAACGTCCGGCACTTCGTTCGCCGCATACAGATGCTTACCTGTGGCGTCGAACTCGAACCCGTCCTCGTAGAGCCGACGGGCACGGACGCGGTCGCCACCGACCAGTTTCTTGAACATCCCGATCCCTTGACCGAGTTTGCGCGCAGAGAGATCGTCGTCGATGTTCGCGAGCGCACCGTAGAAGTCAGCCACGGCATCCTTCTCGTTGGCGAGGGTCTGGAGTTCGATAGATGATGTATTCTCGCGCCCAAGTAGCGACCGGACCACGTGGAGAAACGTTCCTTTCCCGTTCGCACCAGAGCCTACGAGTAGCAGCGCGCGGTGGAGCGGCATCGCGCCGACGTGGAGACAGTAACCGACGTACTCTTGGAGCGCGTCAGCGCGTCCGTCCTCGGACCACTCGTTGACGTAGTCGGCCCACTCGTCATAATCCGCGCTCGGATTGTACTCCACGGGCACCCGCGTAAGCGCGTAGTCGTCGGGCTTCAGTTCCCGGAGCGCGTCCTCGCCGACGCCATCCGCAGCGGCGTCAAGATACACGAGGCCGTTCTCGACGGCGATGGTCCCCGGCGCCAGGCCGAACTCGTTGGCTCCGACTTCAACGCGAGGGTCACTCCGTGCTTGTGCTTTCAGTTCGGTGAGCACGTTCTGGCCGTAGTTCATGCTCCCGAGTGCGCGCCGGGCGGCGTGGCGAAGCGCCCGCTCGCCTTCCGGCTTCCACACGCCATCATCGTAAGCCCATAGTGAGCCGTTGTCCCGGCGAACGCGGACGTGGAACTCGTCGGTGTGTTCCAGCAGATCCCACACGCAGGCCGCCTTCTCGCGGTCGGTAAGGTCCGACACGTCTTCGTCTTCACCGAGCCCAGCCCACGCCGCCACTTCCGCCGGCGTGAGCGTGACGTTCATCCCGTTGATCTCGCTCCTGTCGCGATCGATAACTTCGCCGGGTTCGTTCGGCCGACTTGCGTTCTCGTTGCTGTGATCATCGGGATCATAGAACTCGCTCCGGCCCGAGAGCGTCTTGTCGATAGTACGCTTGCGGTAGTCGTCGCGGTCCCACTTCTCCCGGTAGAGATCTGACCGCCGAAACAGCCGATTGATTCGCTGCCGATCGCCCCCGGACCAGAACGCGAGGAGCCCACAAAGTGCGAGATCGGCCTCGCTGTGGCTCGGGTAGTCGGAGATGTCCCCGCTCCACAGTAGCGTGAACTTCTCGCCGTTCTCGGCGTTCTTGGCCTTGTTGAGCAGCTCGTCGTCGGAGAGTTCACTCGCGGCGTTAGAGGGGCCCATATCCCTGATATCAACCCTATGATTCACGTCCGGTGAATCGGATTGCACACCACCGTCATCGGGGGGTTTTGGTTCTTCCACACCTGGCTCATCGTCGATGATATAGTCCGCGTGGACGGTCGTGATGTAGTCCCCCACCCGCCGGACATCCGCGGGCGTCTTGTCGAGCGCGTGGCCAGTCACGGTGAGATACCGACCCGTTTCGTACATCTCCAGGTGACCCTCGGCGCCGTCGACATCATTCCGGGTCCCGCCGTCGGGCACGTCACCGAGTCCGAACAGCCTGAGGCCGGTGCCGGACGGGGACACCTCGGCGTAGGTCGGGACGGTGTCGAGTACATCCTCGGCCCACTGCTCGAGGGAGCCTGTGTCTTGGTCTCGGCAGTCATCGAGGTCGAACCCGACCACGTCCTCCCCGTCGTGGACAACGAATCCAACCCCGTCTGTATTGGTCCTAGTCCGGTCATGGTAGGCGACGGCGTCGGAGAATGACGTCCACGTATCCTGGTCGGTGGACTTGGCGAACTCGCCGGTGTTCGGGTCAACCGGTACTTTCGTCCACTCATCTCGATCTGTGTCGAACCGATAGCGCCAGGCGACCCATTGGCACCGGTCAGCGAGTGTATCGGGGACAGGTTCCGGATCGAACGGAAGGGGGTCCGGGCGTGGCGGCGGTTCGTTAGTCATACGTTCCACCCCAGTTCCCGGACCTGCTCGTCGTAGTTGGCAGAGACGAAGTCGAAGATATGATCGGTCGACTGTACGAGCGTTGACCGAATACAGGAGAGACAATCGTAATTGCTCCGGACGCCAGAATTACTCCAATGACCACCATCCAACGGCGTCCCCTCCAGGAACATGTGGACAGTAGCATAATCACCCATGAGCTATCTCTTCGGCTGCGTGCATGGCCGCATACACGTCGCGCCAGCTATAGTGGTCGTGGCTAAACCCACCTGTTCGTTCACAGACTTCCAGCCCTCCATCCATCTCAATCACTCTCCACCGTGATCAATAAGTGCCAACAGTTCCTCTGCGACCCATGAAGCGGGGAGATCCGATTTAGCTATCGTTTCAAGTGCCTCCCGGCTTTCCCGCAACGATTGCTGGCTGGAATCCGAAAGAGACCGGGATTTATTTTCTTGGGTAGCTTTGTTAGACATGTTTCACCTATGAAATGGTGGAACGGTGACGGACCGCCGGATCAAGACTTTGGAAGGGACTGATCCGGTGGCCCGGTTCTTTCAGGCGTTTACCTCCACAGGTTCAGGTTCATACTGATCAACCATCTTTTGAAGCAAATCATCGTAATGTTCACCGGCTCGTTTACAGGCCTTCACTTTCCTTCTAGTGTCCTTTGACACCGGAATGGTCGTTTCCGATTTAGACGACATCGGTATTCTTGACATTGGCACTGTCAATGATAAAGCAGCATCACGCTGGTTTTCGGGGGGGTTGCAGTAACAGCCTGTTCTATCGCAATCCGCAGTTCCTGACTGGCAAAAGGGTCGGGAAAGCAGGGAAATCGAAAATCTCCTCTGAAGAATTCTCACACTTGATAGAATCTCCAAATGCTACAAGGTTCATTAGATGGCTACAGCTATGGGGGCCAGGGACGCTGATTAATCCTGATTCACGTTCCCATCTTTTACCAGCGCATCCAGGTTGTCGTGGCCACTGGATTCATCGCTAGCGTGCTGTGCTGAATTCCCCTCGTAGTGCAGCCCCAGCCGGATTTCGCGTCGATACCCCTGAACAGCCTGCACCATCTTATCAGCAAATACATCCACCGACTGGCCTTCATCGGTGTAGATGGTGGTTTCTTGATCCCCATCAATCAGCTTCCGAATCAGATCCGTTTCCATCACATCCAGAACCGCTATCTTCAGGGCCTGTCTGTCGTTCATGCACTTGTCCCGGTATTCCAGAAACGTCCCCTTCACCGCTTCCCGCTGCTGATCATTCATCACTTCCAGCAGGCGTTCAGCCGTCATGTGAAGCCCGTGTTTCATCGCATTAGCGTTCCCATCCGGCGGGGCTGCATCCGGGTTCCCGAGATTTCCTTCAGCGTTCGAATTTCCTGGCGGGCCAGATCTGCCCGACTTCCCACCAGGATTCCCTTCTGGCGCACCGTGGCCGTCCGGAACGTCCCCATCAGGCCCGTGCAGGTAGCAGTGATCATCCGGATCAGACACCGAGTTCTGGCACGGCTCCCCTGTGGTCGTATCCTGCCAGCCGCATATGGCTGAATTCGTTTCCGTAGTGGCCATCTGTCCCTTAGTTCGTGTTTTGTTTCCATACACTTCTAAACCACCGCTGAAACTGGATGAAGTCACATCTTCGAGATCTACATCAGGGCGGGATCAGCCGTTGCCCACGGGCTACCCTACATCCGAAACCGTGGGGTAACTGCTGCTGGCCAGGTCCTTAATCGGGCCACAGAACCGTAGATAAATTGGTCATGGACAAAGAATCTAAACCCACATACTTGATTCCCTGGGGGTGATCAGTAAGACAGATTTGAACTGCCTGTTGCAATCTAAGTCCCGTCACCCGTAGAAATTGCTGCCGGTGGAGGCAGTCCTGTGTTTCTGATAAAGAACATAGCCCTATGTCGAATGTGGGCCGGAATGTTATCATATCTGGCTGCCCCCACGAATCGATACTGGGTGATGCGGGGCAGCCCTTCATCCGATGTCTGTGGATCCTTCAGTCCGGGTGTGCCGTCCCAGAACTGTTTTCCGGAAGCCCAATACAGGGTCAGCTTCCACAGTTCACTGGATCGTTCCCCAGCCCGACGCTGATCCACTGCATCCCGAACGTCGGCTGGATCCATCGAAGCCAGATCACACGGGATCCCCATCGGTTTCCCCAGGTACTGGCGGGTCGACACGCGGCTGTCGCCGTCCCTGATCAGCCACCGATCATCCCGCTTCCGAACCCGACGCACGTCTACGATCTTCCCCTGCTACTGGTTCCAGTAGTTCGATAGGGATTCTTGTGATCCCACCCAGTTCACCCCGAACAGGAGCAAGTGTAGTCCAGGTATTTCTATGACTGTTATAGCACGAATCTATTATTATATCGACTACATCTACGAACGGCTTAATCTGTCACACGTTCCAGTAGAGCCTGTTTGACTTCAGGATCATCAAGCAGGCTATCTAACTCTTGAATCTTCTCCTGCGTGTCATCGTCCTCTGGATCTGATTCTGCATAAGAATGTTTCAGGTCATTGTCAACCGTCGTTTCAAGCGATTCAGCCGCTTCCTGGTCGATAGCGAACCCGCACCGCATACAGAAAGCCGCATGTGGTTCGTTCAGTTCGTCACACCGAGGGCACTGAACGATAGCCGGTTCTTGCTCATCTTCGTCTGGTTCGTACAGTCCGTGCATCTGATCGTAGGCGTTGTCGATGTCGCGCCCGCTCAGGTGGACGTACTTCGCGGGAACGTCTGACCCTTGCACCCACCCGAACCACTCACAAAGTTGCGCTTCAGTCATTTCGGTGGCAAGGTACGATGCTCGGGAATGCCGATAGTGGTGTGGATTCGAGGGCTTGTCGATTCCAGCCCGATCCATCGTTGCCGCAAGGATTTTCTCTCGAAGATAGCGGTAGCCGAGTTTCATATCCGACGTGAGGGTTGCGTCAGAATCGAATTGCCGCAGCCACTTATCGGCCGTTGTGACGTTGACGCTCACTATGTCCGCAAGCTCTTCGGCCGAGTAATCTACTAAGTCGGTGCCCGTCTCAATGCCGGCGTCGTTCAGTTTGTCCGCTCGGGACGGACCGATCCCGTGCACGTCACATATGTCGTCAACATCGTGCGGGTTCAGGTGCTCGGTTGGACCACCTTGCTGGATCTTGCACCACAAGGGGGCATCTTTCTCGGGGTTCGGGTGCTTGTTCAGCCAACTGTTCAGGTACGGGACGGACTCGACAAGCGGGAGCCGGCGGGCACCCGTCTTCCCGTTGATCACGACTTTCTTGCCATGCTGCCGGTCCTCAATATCCCCTACGGTTAGGTCGATCAGCTCACCGATCCGGGCACCCGTCTCATACAGCAACCAAATAAACGCCTTGTCCCGAGGATTCTTCGCGGCGTCGGCTTGTGCTCGAATGTCGTCTTTCGTGAGCAAGTCCTTCGGAAGCGTATCACCGTTGCCGTTGCCGTTGCTCAGCTTGATCCACTTCACCTCTTCCGGCGTTTCGTCCTGTTCGGCGTCCTTCAGCCAACTCCAAAATGCCTTGATCACCGACTTGTAGGTATCAATCGTTTCGTCGGTGTAATCCTGTTCGTGCACCCACGTCACCAGCCCCTTGACGCCCCGCTTGTCCATTTCATCAAAGGGCTTCTCGGCTTGCTCAGCAATCTTCTTGAGCCGTTGCGTGTTCCGCAACAGCGTTGCTTCACTCAGTCCGTCGAGCACTCGGTCTTGCTTGTAATTGAGGATCAGGTCTTTGTTCCGGTCGAGAATGTCGTCGGACGCTTCGATATTTTCGCTTGCTCTCTCAAGCTCACGGGCAAAGTCGGCTATCGGCATACCCCTACTACAGTCTACAGGTCAAAGAAGGTTTTGAACCCTTGTTCAGTAAGCCCTCCACCGGCTTTCTGCTGTGAACGAACGCCGGTAGCGATTGCTCCAGCGTGGACCCCAAATCGCAGGTGTTCCTGTTCAGTCGACACCCAGAGACCAACCACTTTGGCACAGCGGCTATACCCGGTCCGGCACAACAGTCCCACAGGTGATTGCACTGACTGTCCTCGTTCTCGGCGACCAGTTGTCGCCCCGCCACGGCCCACTCGCCACCCGTCCAGACGACCCGGTGTTGCTCGTCGAGTCGACGGCCTTCGCCGAGCGACTCCCCTACCACCCTCACAAACTGACGCTCGTGTTCAGCGCGATGCGACACTTCCGGGACCGCCTCCGTGAGCAGGGCCGGACCGTCCACTACGTCCAGAGTGAGACGTTCCGGGATGGGTTCGAACAGTACGCCGCCGACCATCCGGACGCGACACTTCACTGTCTCCGCCCGTCGACACACGGGAGCGCCGACGGCCTTCGCGAGGCCGCAACCGGGGCGGGCCTCGACATCGAGTTCGTCGACAACGACCTCTTCATGTGCGACGCCGAGACGTTCGACGAGTGGGCGAGCGACCGCGAGGGATACCGCCACGAAGACTTCTATCGGTTCATGCGCCGCAAGACGGGCTACCTGATGGCCGACGGCGAACCCGTCGGTGGCGAGTGGAACTACGACGACCAGAACCGGGAGACGCCGCCCGACGACTGGGAGGCACCGCCGGTCCCGTCGTTCGAACCCGACGAGACGACACGCGACGTCGAGCGGTGGGTCACAGAGCGGTTCGACGGCGGATACGACAGTCCCCCCTACGGTGGCTCGTGGGCTGACCCGGAAGAGTTTCGCTGGCCGGTCACCCGCCGGCAGGCCGTGCGAGCGCTCGATGATTTCGTCTCGAATCGCCTCCCGACCTTCGGCGACTATCAGGACGCGATGCTCGACTCGGAGTGGGCGCTGTCCCACAGCCTCCTCTCGACGTCGCTGAACCTCGGGATTCTCCACCCGAGGGAGGTCATCGAGCGCGCTATCGAGGCCTACCACGACGGACACGCCCCGCTGAACTGCGTCGAAGGGTTCGTTCGGCAGGTACTGGGGTGGCGGGAGTTTCTCCGGCACGTCTACCGCCGCGAGATGCCAGAACTTGCGACTGCCAACGCCCTCGAAGCGACCGAGGACCTCCCCGAATTTTACTGGACCGGCGAGACGGAGATGGCCTGCCTTTCCGATGTCGTTGACGGCGTCCGCACGCGGGGTTACTCACACCACATCGAGCGGCTGATGCTCCTCTCGAATTTCGCCCTCCTCTACGGCGTCGAACCCGCCCAGCTCAACCGGTGGTTCCACGCCGGCTACGTCGACGCCTTCCACTGGGTGACGACGCCGAACGTCGTCGAGATGGGGCTGTACGCCGGGGACCTCTTCGCGACGAAACCCTACGCCGCGTCGGCCAACTACGTCGACAAGATGAGCGATTACTGTGGCGACTGTCCGTACTACAAGACGAAGACCACTGGCGAGGGGGCCTGTCCGTTCAACACCCTCTACTGGGACTTTCTGGACCGCAACGAGGAGCGCTTGCGGTCGAACCACCGGATGGGACTGGTCTACAGCCACCTCGATAACAAGAGCGAAGGGGAACTGACAGCGATTCGCGAGCAGGCTGGAGACCTTCGCGAGCGGGCACGACAGGGCGACCTGTAGCTCAGTGTGTCAGGAGGAGGAACTTCTCGTCGGTACGGGCCAGACAGAAGGCCGTCCCCGGGTCGCCAAACGAGTTGGTCCGCTTTTCCGAGACGAACAATCGCTCGAATGGCTCACCACAGGCCGGGCAGGCGAATTTCTCGTCGGGGTTGGCGAGCTGTTTGGTCTCGCGGTCGTCCCGGAGCAACTTCAGTCCGTGCCGGTAGTCGTGCATGTCGAACCCATCGGAGATATCGAGCTGTTCCATACGTAGCCGAGAAAACCGTGGCTGCGAGCGTTCAGACGCCGATTTCGGCACCGACGTAGAGGATGACGACGAGGAACACCCAGACGACGTCGACGAAGTGCCAGTACATCGAGACGGTGCTGACAGAGGTGTGCTTGTCCGAGGAGTAGTGGCCGTAGAGGCCGCGGAAGAAGATAACTGCAATCAGAATCGCGCCCAGCGAGACGTGCAGGCCGTGCAGGCCGGTCAGTCCGTAGAACGCCGAGCCGAAAGCGCCGGTTTCGAGACTAAAGCCCTCGTGGACGAGGAACTCGTAGTACTCCAGGGCCTGTCCGCCGAGGAAGATAATTCCCAGCAGGAGCGTGACGCCGAGCAGGCGCACGAACCGTTTGTGGTTGTCCTTCAGCAACGACGTGTGGGCAAAGTGCAGCGTGATACTGCTCAGGATGAGTATCGAGGTGTTGATGAGGATGAGACTCGACAGCAGGTGGGGCATGTTCACCGGGTCCCAGGCACCGGTCCGGATGAAAAAGAAGTATACGAAGCCAGCACCGAAGGTTGCGATTTCGCTACCCAGGAAACACAGCATCGCGAGTTTCAGTGTGCCCGAGCCGTACCCTTCCGTTCCGTGCTCCCAGAAGTTGACGATGAAGGCGTGATACAGCCAGCCGTACAGGCCAAGCAGGAACGCGCCCGTGCTGACGACGATTGCGACGGGGCCAGCGACGGGGCTGACGATGTCGTTCTGTCCGTTGCCCATGATAAAGAGCGCGATGCCGACGTAGATTCCGCTGGCACCGAGCGCGGCGACGAAGGGCCACCAACTGGCCTCACCGAAGCCACGAGGCCAGTCCTCGACGGCGGGCAGGTGGTGTCCCCCGTGGTCGTCTGACGAATCTTCCTTTGCGAGACTCATATCACCGTGTTACTGGCCGACTACCAAAAACCCTCCCAACTGTGCCCGCCCGTTCCCCCGACGTGGTTGGCCCCGTCGTCGCTTCGGAACATACTCGGCGGTACCGACCTAACTGCCATCGATGACAGCGCGCTGTCGCCGACTCGCGTGGTCTCTCCTCGTCGCTGTCGGCGGCCTGTTCGCGTTCTCGGGGCCTGCACTCGCCCACGGCGGCAGCCTCGGGTCTGCCGGGAGACAGACTGTGACCGTCCCGACGTGGCTCGTGTTGCTGACCGGCGGCGCGGCCGTCGGCGCGTCCTTCTTGCTCGCCAGTTTCGTCACCGACCGCCGACTCGTCCGCGACATCGAGTCCTGGACGCGTCCCCTGCTTTCCTCCGGGCCGATGCTTCGAGTGGTCGCCGGGCTGGTTCGTATCCTCGGTGTCGTCCTCCTCGCTGTGACGATTGCTGTCGGCCTCGTCGGTCCACAGCAGCCCCTTGCCAACTTCGGACTGTTGTTCGTCTGGGTCGGCTGGTGGGCCGGGTTCACGATGACGACCTATCTTCTGGGTAACGCCTGGCCCGCGCTGAACCCCTGGCGGACCGTCGCCGCGCTTCTCCCGACGTTGGACCGCTCGTACCCTGACGGACTCGGTGTCTGGCCGGCGACGGGCGCGCTGCTCGCGCTCGTCTGGGTCGAGGTGGCGAGTCCAATCGCCGACGTGCCGGCCGTTCTGGTCGGCGTCATCGTGACATACTCGCTTGTCACCCTCGCCGGTGCCGTCGTCTTCGGTCCCGAGACGTGGTTCGCTCGCGCCGACCCCGTCTCGCGTGTCTTCGACCACTACGGCCACGTCGCAACGCTCCAGCACGACGGCGACGGACTGGCCGCTCGCGTCCCCGGCGAGGCGCTTCGTGACCTCTCGTTGACGACCCGCAGCGAGGTGGCGTTCGTCGTCGCCCTGCTGTGGGTGACGACCTTCGACGGCTTTGTCGCGACGCCGGCCTGGACCACCATCGTCGACGTGGCGACGCCGACGGTTCCGCTGGTCGCACTCTACCCGCTCGCCTTGGTGGCCGGCTTTGGGCTCTTTCTCGCTGCCTTCTACGGGGCCGCCCGCGCGAGCAGGCGGACGGCCGACACCTACCTGACAGCGGCGACGCTCGCTCGGCGATTTGCGCCGTCGCTGCTCGCTATCGCCGCCGGCTATCACCTCGCTCACTATCTGGGCTATTTCCTCTCTTTGCTCCCCGCGCTGGCGGCCGTGGCCACAGCGCCGCTGTCGCCGCCGGCGGAGGTGACGCTGCTCGTCCTGCCGGGCTGGTTCGAGACGGTCGGCATGGTCACCATCCTGCTCGGGCACTTGCTCGCCATCTGGGTCGCCCACGGCACGGCCTACGCCATCTTCCCCGGTCGCCTACAGGCTATCCGTAGCCAGTATCCGTTCATTCTGGTGATGGTCTGCTATACGATGACGAGCCTGTGGATTATCGCCCAACCGGAGGTGCCGCCACCGTGACCGCCACCGATGGAGGCGACTCCGCCGATGACCTCGAATACGCCGACGCGCCCGATGCCGTCGTCTGTGAGTACTGTGGGGCCCCCTTCGCTGACGAGGAGTTGCGCGCACTGCACCGGGGCCATGCCCACTCCGACGCGCTCACTGACGACCAGCGCGCGGCCTTCGAAGCGGCCTACCAGGACGAGCAGGCCGAGATACGGCAGTTCCGACTGAAGGCGCTGGGACTACTCGTCCTGTTGTACTTCGTTTTCCTGATGGGCTATGCGCTCGTCTGACGTGGCCCGACCGTAAGGTTCAGGTGCGCGAACGGCCGAACGGTAGGGTATGGAACTGCGGGTCATCGAGAAAGAGGACACGATGCTGTCTATCGAAATCGCCGGCGAGGACCACACCTTCATGAACGTCCTGAAAGGGGCGCTACTGGAGACCGATGGTGTCAACGCCGCAACGTACGACGTCAACCCTGAGCAGTCGGGTGGACAGACCGAGCCGATTCTGACGGTCAAAACCGAGTCCGACGTGGACGCACTCGACGCACTCGAAGACGGCGCAGACCGCGTCATCGACAAATCAAACGGCTTCCGCGACGCGTTCGAGGCCGCGGTCTAACAGACAATCTGTGTCAGAAAGACCGTCCCGTCGGGCGCCGTATGGACGTCCATGCCGACGGTCGTGGTCGACGCAGCGCTGATTTTACTGTCGGCAAACTGTTTCGAGGCGAAGGCCGACCCGAGCGCGTCTCCCGACGTGTAGTTGCCGCCCCGGACCGTGTACGATTCGAGGGTGAATCCGCTCTGGCAACTGTCGCCGACGAGTTCGGCGATGTGGTCCCGTGACGGGAGTGACCCGTCGCCGTACTCGCTTTTGACCAGCCGCCGGTTCGTGTATTCGGCCACCTCGTCGAGCCGGTCGTTACGGGAGATGCGGCCGTCGCTGGCGTTTGCCCGCGCGTCGTTGACGCTGTCGAGATACGCCGTCTCCACGTTCGTGAGGTTCATGCTCCCTGCCGTGTCTGGGTCACCCGGGACGTTCTCGACCTCGGGTACTTCGTTGCCAAATCCAGGCACGTCTAGGACGCCGGTGAGGCCGCCGAGGAACACGCCCGCGAGTACGAGCACGACGACGAGGCCGAGGACGTATCGTGGCGTCAGCAAATCGAGGTAGCTCGGCACCGAGAGTTCGTCGTCGTCGACGCGCTGTTCCTCCCTGACGAGTTTGTGGTTTCCGCACCGACTACACGGCGGCGAGTGTTTCGTGTGGGTCCGGCCACACTCCGTGCAGACCCAGACTGTCGTCGATTCCAGAGCGCCGTCGTCGGCGAGGTCGGTCCGTCGAACCACTGCTTTCTCGAACGCTCCGTGCCCACAGTTGTCACACGGTGGGTCGTTCTCTTCGTGGGGTTTCCCACACCATTCACACCGCCAGTCCATTGGGACGAGCTAGGGCACAAACCCGCAAGTATGTACCGTTCGCTGGACCATTCGAGGACTGGACGACGATTCGATTGGTGGACGCGAACGGCCTTTAGACTCCGCTGGTGACTGCCAGTCGAGATGCGACTCCCGATTCCACGCAGTCGACTCACTCAGTTGACGCTCGTCGGTGCGATACTGACAGCCGCCGTCGCGGCTGGCCTGCTCGCTCCCGGCGTGTTCGGCATCGACCAGCAGACTGGCGGTGGCACCACCGCTGACCTCGGCGCCGATGCACCGACACCGAACGACGATTTCAGCCCGTCTGTCGCCGATGGCGGTGAGGAGGACGAGTACGAAGAACACGACGAGTACGAGGAGGACGACGAGGATGACGAGGACGAAGACGAGGAGTACGAAGACGAGGAGTACGAAGCGTACGACCGCATCGGCTCTTCCGTTCCGAGCAGTAGTGACGTGGCCCCGACCGGAGGAAACTGACGATGGCCGGTCGGCTGGCAGCCGTCGTTGCTCGCCTCGGAACCGCCACGACGGACTTCGACTGCTGTGATACCTCCTTCACTATCGAGGTCAACGGGCCGGGTGCAGACCGGGCGCTCGAACGCGCCGAGCGAACGGCCCGGGACCTGGAAGCACAGCTCGATGCGTTCCGGGACGGCAGTGCCGTCTCCCGTCTCAACAAGCAGGGGAGCGTCGACAACGAACACGTCGCTCGCCTCCTCGAGCGAGCGCTCGAAATCCACGACCGGACCGGTGGTGCCTTTGACGTTCGACGCGGGCAACTCGAACACTCGCTCAAAGAGTATCTACGCGGCGATGCCGACACTCCGCCGGAGCCGACAGAGTCCGGCTACGCCAGCGTCTCTATCGAGGGAACCACGGTCGAGACGACCGCTCCACTCGACCTCAACGGCCTCGCCAAGGGATACATCGTCGACGAGGTACACGCGGTTGCGGACGGCTTCGGCCGGACTGCCTTCGTCAGCGGCGGCGGCGACATGACGCCACCGCCCGGTGTCGTCGGCGTCGAGAGTCCGTGGGACACTGGCTCGCACCTGACCCATCTCGAGACGGACTGGGCGGTGGCGACGTCGGGCGGCTATCGCCGGGAGCGCTCGGGCCACGACCACATCTACGACCCACGCGACGCTGCCGTCGGCGGCGAACACGACCTCGTGACGGTCCTCGCAGCACGCGACTGCACGACTGCGGACGCGCTCGCGACGACCCTCTCGGCACTTCCCCACACGGAGGCACTCGCCCTCGCCGACGGGTGGGACGGCATCGAAGCACTGCTCGTCACGGATGGCGTCTTCAGACGAACCGCCGGCTTCGAGGGCCATGTCGCGACAGCGTGACGCGGTGGTGACGGTGGTCGCCTTCCTCGTCATCGCGGCGACGGTGCCGTCAGTGCTCGCTCTCGCTGACGTCCGCGAACGGCAGGCCACCGACCAGCAACGACAGGCTCTCGTCGACGACCAGGTCACTGAGCGACAGGCAGCAACCGACTACGACGGGGACGGCATCTCCGATGGCGCCGACGCCTGTCCGACGCGGCCCGAAACCGACAACGGGTATCAGGACAGCGACGGCTGTCCGGATGTCGTCGCGACGACGGGGGCGTCGTAGATGGAACTGGTCTGGTATCTCGACCGCGCGACGGCGCTCGTGGCCTACCCGGCGCTGTATCTGGCCGTCCTGAGTGGCATCTTCTACAACACCGAGCAGTTTGCGAGCCTCCATCGGGCGGCCCGGCGGGTCCACATCGAAGTGTCGGTACTCGCGATGCTCGTGACGCTCGCGCACGGACTGCTGGGAGTTCTCGACACCTATCTCGTCGCGTCCGGGCAGGTCCCACAGCCGAGCTACTCGCTCGAGTATCTCCTCGTCGGCGTCGCTGTCGGAGCCGGCGCGTTACTCTTGGTGGTCGTTGCGGTGCTCGGATTCCTGTCGCCACACCGATTCGACAGCCCGTGGGGACCGACCGTGGTCCACGCGTTTGCCTACGCCGGATTCGCTTTTGCGACCATCCACGCTGCTGCTGTCGGGACCGACGTCGTGTCGCTCCTGTCGCCGCTCTGCGCTGCGTCACTCGCCTTTCTCGGCTACGTCCTCCTGTTGCGGTTGCTCGTGTCCGTCCGCCCCGCCCTGTTTCCGGACCCCGCTGGCGACCGGACCTGACTTCTCTCGTGGATTTTCCCTGCTCGGGCGAGGTATTCGAGACGGAAACGCCGGTTTAGTACGCCTCGAAAAGGTCGAACAGCTGGTCGACGAGCCTGTCGGTAAACGAGCCGCGATACACCGTGTAGAGATACTGGACGCGGTCGGCGTCGCTCACCTCGTAGTAGACCTCTCGCCCGTCACGCTCTTTTTCGACGAGGCCGGCGTCGACCAGATTCGAGAGGTGCCAGGAGATTGTCGACGGTGACTTTTCGAGTCGGTCCCCGAGTTCCGTCGTCGTCAGCGGCCCCTCGCTGACGAGGTAGGCGAGAATCCGCCGGGCGATGGTTCGACGCAGCGCGTCCAGGACCGCACGGTCGCTCTCGTCGAACGACCCCGCCGGAAAATACCGGGTGTACTCCTCGCCGTCGCGAACGTCCAGCAGTGACTCGTCTGCCAGCCAGTGGAGGTGATACTGGAGTGTGCCCTTGGCAACGTCGAGTTCCTCGAACAGCGCCCGGAAATGAATCCCCGGCGTATCGAGGATGTGCTGGTAGATTGTCCGCCGTGTCTCCAGTTCCAGATTGTCGGGGATGTCCTCGCTCATCGTCACTCGCCAAGGGCGACAAAGAACGCCAGCAAGCCGACGAGAATCAGGACTGCCGACGCGTGTTCGAGCAATTCGACGGTCTCGTAGCTGAGTATTCCCATGATGAAATACTCGAGAAAGACCACGAGACCGTAGATGCTAAACAGCGCGTAGGCAGCCGTCACGGTGAGCAGTCGCCTGTCGCGCTCGCGACGATACGCAATCCAGCTCAACGCCGCCAGTGCAAACCCGACGATGAAGATGCCGAGACTGATGAACTGTTCTAGCTGCTGGGCCAGTGTCGCCATGCGTCTCTGTTCGATATTCCACTCCCACGTCGAAAAGGCGTTGTCGTCCAGCCGTCGAATCCTACAGTCGAACCGGAATCCCGCGCTCGTGGAGATACTGTTTCGTCTCCTCGATCGAGTACTCGTCGAAGTGGAAGATAGACGCGGCGAGTGCGGCGTCTGCGTCTGCCTCGGTGAACACCTCGTAGGCGTCTTCGGGCTCACCACAGCCGGAGGAGGCGATGACCGGTGTCGAGACGGCGTCACAGACGGCCTTCATCAGCGGGATGTCGTAGCCGTCCTTGGTGCCGTCGGCGTCGATGGAGTTGACGAAGAGTTCGCCGGCACCGCGCTTTTCGGCCTCCTTGGCCCACGCGACCACGTCGATGCCGGTCCCCTCGCGGCCGCCCTTGACGGTGCATTCGAACCAGCACGACTCCCCGTCGACGTCGGCGTAGTACTCGCCGTCCTCGTCGAACCGCCGGCGTGCGTCGACGGAGATGACGATACACTGGTTACCAAAGGCGCGCGCCCCTTCCTCGATGAGGTCGGGATTTTTCAGCGCGCCGGTGTTGATAGAGACTTTGTCGGCGCCGGCACGCAGTGTCTCTTTGATGTCCTCGCGCGTGCGGATGCCACCGCCGACGGTAAGCGGGATAAACACCTCGTCGGCGACGGCCGAGACGGTGTCGAGCATCGTCTCGCGGCCCTCGGCGGAGGCGGTGATGTCCAGGAAGACGAACTCGTCGGCGCCGGCCTCGTTGTAGCGTTTGGCCATCTCGACGGGGTCGCCGGTGTATTTCAGATCCTCAAAATTCGTCCCCGTGTAGACTGCCGCGTTCCCCTCGTCGTCGACGTCGACGTCGATACAGGGGATGATTCGCTTCGTGAGCACGTACAACCTCTTCGAGCGACGCGCGTTTGACCGTTTCGGGTCCGGTCAATTTCCGTCCGACTCCGATACACCGAAGTACGGGCCACGCGAACTGCCGACTATGACAGACGACCACCACGACGAGGAGCGCCCAGAGTACGACCCGGCGTCGCCAGCACCGCCAGACCGAGAGCCGCCACTCCGGAGTACGGCACCGCAAGGTGACTTTACCATGGGACAGGTCGGCTTCGGCTTTGTCGTCTTGCTCGTCGGACTACTCGTCACGTTCGGTCTGCCACTCGCACTCGCGTGAGTCGGTAACACACCGCCGTCTGGCGACTCGAGATGGGAAGGTTAAAGAAACATAGTCTGCAATCACCGAGTGCGCCCGGGTGGCTTAGCTGGACATAGCGCCGCACTCATAGGGTTTCACACACACGCGGCACCGCTCCGGCATTCCCGCGAGGTTTCGGCCTCGCACCTGGGATATGCGGAGATCGAGGGTTCGGAGCCCTCCCCGGGCATTCTACCGCTGCCACGAACCTTGTGCGAGTGGCGACACCGGAGAATGCCGGTGGTGGGCGGAGAACCCGGGAGGGTCTGTGCGAACGCCAGTGAGCACAGACGAGGCAAATCGCGTTCGATTTGCCGTTGTTCGAGCCCTCCCCGGGCATTTCTACGGAACCGCGAACGGAGAGAGTGGTGACGCTGTGGTCCGGGCCGACAGTGAAGTGTCCGGGTACTGCAGTCCTGACTGTTCAGCAGTAGGCTGCGGTCACATACACGTAGTTGTCTGCACTCGTTTCGACGCCAACCCCGATTCGAGTGGAAACCGGATCCAGGATCTTTGTTCTGGCTTGTGACTCCTGTCGCCACTCCTGTATCACCCGTTGTGCAGCTGCATCGAGCTCGTCCACCCGAGAGAGCCGAGTGATCGTAATATCCGCACCGCAGTTCGTCTTCTTCCTGACCCGTTCCGATGCTGACGCACCTCCGACACTGGTCTGTAACGTACCAGCTGCAGCCATCGCCTCAGAGTGCTGACGACACCCCTCCTGGTAAAGCGGTTCCCACCGGAGTTTCTCCTCGTCGTTCTCTGTGCGATACTCGTTTACCTGTTCTCTAATAGCCGTCTCCAGTCCAATGCGACTGAAAACCAGGCTGGAGCTACCCGAACCCGCCGTCGAGCCAGCAGGCTCAGCCGACGTTGTCTCTCCAGTATCACCCTCTCCCTCTGGGGCCGATTCTGAATCTGGGATGGGAAGTTCCTCAGTACATCCGGCGAGACCAGCACTGACAGCACCACTCAACCCGAGCAACACCTGCCGCCGTCTCAGGTCCATGCGCGGTAGCACATGCGCCGGAGAAATGTAAGTTATGACATGTTGAGACAACATCACCATCGCGTCTCGAAGACGTCGAGGCTGGAAATTTCCCCCTATTAGACAGCATCCCTCGGAATGCGTGAAACGGACAGAACAGCGTACCGGCAAGGATTTTAGCACTCGGAACGGTGCCCGAGACAGTGACAGACGACGCCGACGAGAGGGTGTATTACGTCATCAGCGACTTGCACGTCGGTGGTGACGAGCAACTCGAGGAAGTCGAGTTCCTAGACGAGTTACTCCAGTTTCTCCGCCGGCTCGAAACGACCGAGGAAAACGCCGAGTTACTCATCAACGGTGATGCGTTCGGACTCTGGGAGTTTACCACCGTCGAGGGCATGGAAAAGTTCGACGTCCTCGAGGAGTCCTACCCGGACCTGTTCGACCAGCTCCGCAAGACCGGCGAGAACGTCGATATTACGCTGTTGCCGGGCAACCACGACCACGAACTCGCCGCCTACGACGAGTACGTCGACCGCCTCGCCGAGTACAACGTCGACCTCGTCCAGGAGGGGTCGGTTTCGCGACCCGTCGGTGACAAGGCGATACACGTCGAACACGGCCACCAGCAGGACCCCAACAACCGAATCGAGGACTGGGGCAATCCCCACGCGACGCCGCTTGGCTACTTCTACAACACGCTCGTGACCAGCCGAGCGGGCAAGCTGTCAGACCGCGGCCGATACAACTGGCTCAAGGACGTCCAGGCGGTCACGCCGACCGAACGGATGCCGGTCTGGCTGTTCTCGAAGTACTTCTACAGGGAGATGAATCCCGTTCTCAGGTACTCGCTGGTCCCGTTTCTCCTGCTGTTCAATATCAGCGTTCTGCTGGCGATTCTGGCGGGGCTGGACCTGGCCGGCATCTGGTCGATGCCCGTCGACCGCACCACGGCGTTTCTCGGCCAGTTTGGCAGAGCGGGGACTGTCATCTGGTTTCTGCTGGCAATCAACGTCGTCGTCGCCGGTCTACTGCTGCTCGTGGGGATTCCGTTGTACTTCATCCGTCGGGACATCCGGAAGACGATTGCGCGATTTGGCATCTTCGAGACTACGCTGACTGTCGACCCGGAGAAGGCCTACGAGACGGCGGCCCGCGACGTCTTCAGTGAGAACCCGGAGACGGTGGTGTTCTGTTATGGCCACACCCACCGACCGGGGGTCAAGAAGATAGACGGCGGGGCACTGGTCAACTCTGGAACGTGGCTCAAGCGACTGCACCGCCGCGACGGTATCATCGGCGTGCTCCCGCCGGTGTTCTATCCCTCGTATCAACTTCCCGCAGTCCGTATCGAAGCGGCCGACGACGGCGTGGCAGTCGAGTTCAGCACGATGTCCAAGCCCAGCCCTGCGACCGAGGAGCTGACACTCACCGAGCGACTGTTCACGACCGGCCGGGAACCCGATACGGAACTCCCCGAGCGGGTCGTCATCGACCAGAACGGCAGTGCAGAAACAGAGTGAGTTCTCTCGGCCGGGATTGCCACCGTACCGGCCGTGAAAGTGTTCAGCCGGGACAGAGAGTCTATCCGTCGGGAAAGTCCTGAAACAGCGAGTCGAAGTCGTCGTCGTCAAAACTGGTGACGGCCATGTCCGCTTCCGCTTCGAGTTCCTCGACGCGTTCGACCATCCGCTGGTACTCCTCGCTGTTTTCGAGTTCCGATGGGGTCTTCTCGGCTTCGAGCGTGGCCTTCTTCGACGTGAGCGCGAAGTACTGCTGGAGCGTCTCGTCGTAGCCGTCGCGTTCGTACATCGTCTCGACAGCGTCGCTCAAGTCCTCGTGCATCACCGGCTTGGTGAGGTAGTCGTCGAACCCCATCTCGAGGATGTCAAAGTCCGGGTCGACGGCTGTCACCATCACGACTCTGCAATCGAGGTCCTGCTCGCGGATGCGCTCGAGTACTTCGTCGCCCGAGTAGGCGGGCATCTGCCGGTCGAGGAACACGATGTCGACGTCGCTGTCGACCTTTTCGAGGGCCTCCTCGCCGCCGTATGCGGTCCGAACATCGTGGTCCGTCTCCAGCCAGGTGGTATAGAGGTCCGCGATGTCGTGTTCGTCGTCGACGACCAGAATCGTCTGTTCGTCAGTCATAGACTCTCTAGCGGTCTCCATTATCTCTTTTTCCCCACCGTGAAACACTATCACAAAATTTCTGGTGGGGCGTATTTACATCTATCTTGTCCAGTATCGTCTCTGATTTTCGATGCACGCGATACCACGTATCACGCCACACGGTTGACAGAGCGACGCTTCCGGCTTGCCTGTCGAGCCCACGGAGAGCCCGCTTCCGCTCTGGGTTTGCGGCCGTCGTCTCCAGCACCCAGCTGTCGTCCCCAGTCACCATACGCCAGGGTTTTGTCCCGACTGATTAAACACCATCGGCCGATTCGGAGACGGGGTCGAACTCGCCGGCGGCGCTCCAGAATCGTCTTGAACGTTCATCCCATATTCGAAGTATGTCGACAGAGTCGGACCCCGGGGCGCTCAGGTCGATCGCCGTGACAGCAGAGGACGTGGTCACCGCAGCGGAGACCAACCGGACGAGCGAGCGGACAGCTGTCCTCCGCGTGACGCCTCCCTTTAGCGGCCGGATGCGCGCCCGGTTGCACGTCTGTCTCGACGACACCGAAGAGCCCGCCGCGATTCACATTCCCCCGACGCAACTCCTTGCAGACGAGACGCCAGCGTATCCGCGGCCATCTGCCACAGAGGACGAACTGCGCTCTGACCCGGACGCAGAGTACACCGTCGAGCGCCACCGCGAGTACCACGAGACGGCGGTCCGGGAGTGGCGAGAGGCGGTCCGGAACGGCATCGTCGAGTCGGTCACCCTCGAGACGGCGGCCGGGCCACACGAGGTAACCGTCCACGTCCTCGACTAACCGGCCGATTCGTGCCCGGGCGTCGAACACTGGCGCCCAATTCTGGACAATATATTTAATCCCCCCACACCAACAGAAGGTATGGCCGCATACGGCCGGCCGTCACTACGAGACCTGTTCGACGAGTCGCCGACGCCACACATCGCGCATCCCCCGCGGACCCACCACCGGGACTTCTATCTCGCCACAGATGGTTCGTTCAGAGACTCCGGTGGCGGTCTCGGCGTCGTCATCGAAACCCGAGACGGCGAGCGCGTCGCCCGGCTCTCGGTGCCCAACCAGGCGCCCGACAACAACGTCGCTGAGTACCGTGCGCTTCATCTCGGACTCGACGTGCTGGCTGCACGAACGCCAGCAGACACGCGTGTCGGCGTCCTCATCGACCACGACCAACTCGCCGGGAACGTCAACGCCTCGGTACTCGCGACGGAGACACGCTACGACTCCCCACACGAAGTGTCCGTTCCGAACCAGACCGGACTCCACTGGCGTGGCATCCGTGCCCGACTCCACGGCTTCGAGCAGGTCCGGGCCGCTCGTATCGCCAGCGACCGCAACCCCGCTCATCCCCTCGCAAACGCACCCGAACAGTACGCACACGTTAATCACGAACCGGACCGGTGTATCCTTCCGGAAGCGCCGGTCGCTGCCGAACGTATTCCCCCGCCCTCCCGCTCGAACCGCGGCGGCGCAAGCGACTGACTGACGACTCTTCTCGCTTTTCGATTCCCGCTGACACTGGTAGTCCACGATGAGGCACCTGTGTCTGCCGGTTATGCTGAAAAATTCAATTTATAACTTATGCCAAAGTAACAAAGATGGGCAATAAAAACCTCTAAAACGTTCGGAAAACTGTATCAGCGAAATATTTTAGTGTGCATCTCGCGTATTTTCTGATAGGAGGTGAGCAGCCAATGGCAGTACGTCGTAACCCAGGACGTATCGGCACGAAGAGACCGCGCCGGTGGCCCTTCGGGGAGGTGTCGTGGTACGACCTGCTGTTGGCCGTGATTCCGCTCGGATTCGCGCTGGCGTTTGTCGCACACGTCATGACGACGATGCCGTTCCTGGTCGCCGTCGCCACCGGTGCTGTCGTCGGGCTGGTGGCGGTCGTCGACGCGCTGTTCGTCCACCCTCCGACGAGAAATCCGCCCCGCTCGTCCCGATAACCGGTCCTTTTCTGTGCGAATCCGCCAAAAGAGAGTGCGTCGCTAGTCCTGTTCCTGTGCGTCGACCACTGCGACACCAGCCAGGTTGACGATGTCTTTGACCTCGTCACCGCGCTGGAGGACGTGGACGGGTTCGTCCATGCCGACGAGCATCGGCCCGATAGCTTCGGCCCCGCCGAGCCGCTGGAGCAGTTTGTATCCGATGTTGCCCGCTTCGAGGTTCGGGAAGACCAGAATGTTCGCGGGGTCTTCGAGTTCGGAGAAACTGTAGGTGTCGTTCATAATGTCCTCGACGACAGCGGTGTCGGCCTGCATCTCCCCGTCGACCGGAAAGTCAACTTCGGGGTCGGCCCGCAGCTGGTCGGCGGCTTTCCTGACCTTCCGGGTCCCGGCGTTTTCGACACTGCCGAAATCAGAGTACGACAGGAGCGCGGCGCGTGGCTCGACGTTGAACCGGCGGGCCAGTTCCGCGGTGTGTTTGGTAATCTCCGAGAGGACCTCCTGTGTGGGGTCCTGGTTGACCGTCGCGTCGACACAGAAGATGACGCGATTTTTGAACGTGAGCATGTAGACACCGGCGGCGTAGTCGGCGTCTTCGGCGGTACCGACGACCCGCAGTGGCGGCCGGAGTGCGGAGGGGTAGTGGTGCATCAGCCCGGTCAACATCGCGTCGGCGTCGCCCATCTCGACCATGACGCTGCCAAGATAGTTGCCGTCGCGGATGAGTTCGTCCGCCTCACGTCGGGTGAGTCCCTTCCGCTGGCGGAGTTCGTACAGCCGCTCCGCGTAGGGGTCGAGACTCGACTCGTCCGGGTCGACGATTTCGGGCTCGAAACTCAGTCCGAGTCGCTCCATCTCCTCCCAGATAACTTCCCGGTCGCCGATGAGAATCGGCTGTGCGATACCCTGGTCGATGAGTTGGTACGCCGCACGAATCATCTTCTCGTCGTCGCCCTCGGCGAGCACGACCCGCTTGGGGTCGTTCTTTGCCTTGTTGAGCACGACCCGCATCATCTCGCGGGATTTGCCGAGTCGGGCTTCGAGCTGTTCGGCGTAGTCCTCGAGGTCGAGTTCCCGCCGTGCCGCGCCACTTTCCATCGCCGCGCGGGCGACAGCAGGTGCGACTTCGAAGAGTACTCGCGGGTCGAGCGGTTTCGGGATGATATATTCGGGTCCGAACTGGAGTGGCTGGTCGCCGTAGGCCTTGACGACGGCGTCGGGAACGTCTTCACGCGAGAGCGTCGCCAGCGCCTCGGCGGCGGCGACTTTCATCTCCTCGTTGATTTCGGTGGCGCGGGCGTCGAGTGCCCCCCGGAAGATGAAGGGAAAGCCCAGCACGTTGTTGACCTGGTTCGGGTAGTCAGACCGACCGGTCGCGACGATGACCGTGTCGTCGCGGGCGTTTTTCGCCTGGTGATAGTCGATTTCCGGGTCTGGGTTTGCCATCGCGAAGATGATGGGGTTGTCGCCCATCGCCCGGACCATGTCCTCGTCGACGAGGCCACCGATGGAGAGGCCGACGAACACGTCGGCACCCTCCATCGCGTCCGCGAGGTCACCCTCGGGCACGTCACGGGCAAACTCCTGTTTGAACTCGTTGACGTCGCCCTCCTCGGCCCGCTGTTCGGTGATGATGCCACTGGAGTCACACATCGTGATGTTCTCCCGGGAGGCACCCAGCGAGACGTAAAACCGGGCGGTAGCGATGGCACTCGCGCCCGCACCGGAGAAGACGATGTCCAGGTCAGCGAGTTCCTTCCCGGAGATGTCGACGGCGTTGAGCAACGCGGCCCCGGAGATGATGGCGGTGCCGTGCTGGTCGTCGTGGAAGACGGGGATGTCCATCTCCTCGCGGAGCCGCTCTTCCACCTCGAAACACTCCGGCGCCTTGATGTCTTCTAAGTTGATGCCCCCGAAGGTCGGCTCCATCGCGCTGATGGAGGTGACCATCTCCTCGGCGCTGTCCTGGTCGAGTTCGATGTCGAACACGTCGATGTCGGCAAAGCGCTTGAAGAGGACCCCCTTCCCCTCCATGACTGGCTTCGATGCCGACGGGCCGATGTCGCCGAGTCCGAGGACTGCCGAGCCGTTCGAGGCGACCCCGACGAGGTTCCCCTTGGCAGTGTAGGAGTAGGCCTCTCCCTCGTCGTCCCGAATGGCACGACACGGCGCGGCGACGCCCGGCGAGTACGCGAGGCTCAGGTCCCGTTGTGTGTTCGTCGGCTTCGTTGTCGATATCTCTATCTTCCCGGGCGGTTCTTCCCGGTGGTAGTCGAGTGAGTCATCATCAAGTCCCATAGTAACTTCCTCCCGGGCCGCCACAAAAAGCCCATCGGACAGAAGTACGTCGTCAGTCGAACTTTTCGGTGATGGTCGGAATAGCGGGGTTGATATGGGTGCAGTCCCGAGCGTGGAATATGAAGCTATCCTTTCGCCACCTCGCAGCGGTGACGACAGGGCTGGCGTTCTCGCTTATCCTGCTCGGTGTGTACACCGGTGCGATGGGCGCGGGACTCGCCTGTGCCGGTCGATGGCCGCTCTGTGACGGTTGGCTCGGGCTCTTCCCGGCGAACTGGCCTAGCTTTATCGAGTGGTTCCACCGCTTCGTCGCGATGATTGCCGGCTTTTTCATCCTCGGTGTCGGAATCAGCGCCTGGCGTAAGGGCCGGAACCGCTGGATTCGCTACGCGTCGGCCGTCGCAGTCGTCGTCCTCCCCGTGCAGGTCCTGCTCGGTGCAAACACCATCTTCAACTTCGGTGTGGTTGCGCAGGTCCTCCACCACGCCGCGGCATTGCTCATCCTCACCGCGCTGACGGTGACGACGACGCTGGCGTTCGTCGACAGTGACAGTCCCGCTGCGTCGACTGGTGACACTGCGACAGCAGGAACCGGCTCTGACGAGCGCGCACGCAGCACCGACGACTGACTGACACTGTCGTCCACAGGAATGATGGCTTGCGGTCCGCGTGAGTGACCGGCCTGTCGGTCCGAGATTCCTACATAAAGTCCGAGAGCCCCGCCTGGGAGTCGTCGTCCGCTGCTGACTCCGAGTCGGCAGATTCGTCTTCGTCGTCTGTTTCCGCAGAATCGCCGCCGAGGGTCACCTGCTGCTCACTCTCGTTGTCGCTGTCATCCGGCTCTGGGTCACTCTCGGTCTCCGAAATCGACGCTCCGGAACTACTACCCTCGAAGGCACCGTCGGTGTGTTCGGTCGCCGCCTCCTCGCGGAGTTGCTCTGCGTCCTCGACTATCGACTGGACCTTGTTGGTGTCTTTGCCACTGCCGGTGACAAAGGAGACGTGTTCGGCATCCAGTTCGTAGCGGGCGGCCATCGCGACGGTCAACTCCCGGTTCTTGCAGTGGTGGGTCATCACCGAGAGGTGGGGCATAATCTCCCGGCGGGCCGTACTCATCGAGACGCCGTTTGACTCGGCGATTTGCTGGGCGATGTAGTCGCGTTTGTCCCGTGTCCCCCGCGTGCGACCGAGTTTCGACCAGTAACTCGGCGGGCCATAGCGGGTCCACCCACTCTTTTTGCCGTCGCGAGCGGCCGCGACCCCCGCGGTCATGTTGTCCCCGGCATAGCGCCAAAACGAGTAGTTCTGTGTCGCGCGCACCCGGCCGAGCCATCGGTCGGCGTCGGCCAGATAGCCGTACGCGCGGGCCAGTTCCCGCCCCTCGTAGTCTTTGGGCATGTTGTCCTCTATCCAGTTGATGAGGTCGTCGGGCGTCTCGTCGACGTCGTAGGACGCCTCCAGAGCCTCCTGTGGACCGGCCGTCTTGATGACCGTATCGAGGTAGTCGAAGACACCCTCGGTCGTGTCGCGCTCGCCGCTGACGACGTCGTCGGCGGTGAGGCGGTCCTTCCCGTCGGCCTGGGCCTGCAGGTCCTTGATTGCGCCACGGAGGTCGCCGCTGTTCATCTGGGCGATAGATTCGAGCGCCTCGTCCTCGAACTCGATGCCCTCCTTCCGGCACACGTCCCGGAGGACCGGGAGAATCGACCGTTTGGACACGTCCCGGAACTCGATGTCCTGGCAAGCGTTCCGGACGCCGTTGGACATCTCGTAAAAGTCGTTGGCGATGAGAATCATCGGCTGCCCGGCTTCCTTGACGAGGCTGGTGACCGCCCGGGACCCGCCCCGGTCGGCGTTCCCGTGGATGTTGTCGGCCTCGTCCATGATGACGACCCTGCGCCCGTCCCCGCCGGCGGTGAGGGTGCCTGACTTTGCGGCCTCGCCGGCCACCCGCTCGATGACGTCTTTCGTCCGCGTGTCGCTGGCGTTGAACTCGATGGTCGGCCAGCCCATGTCGCTTGCCAGCGCGTGGGCGGCCGAGGTTTTCCCGACGCCAGGTGACCCGTACAGGATGACCGCTTCGCGGTGGTCGTCCCACGTCTCGGCCCACTGTTTCAGGGCGTCACGGGCCTTGTCGTTGCCCCGCACCTCCGAGAGCGTCGAGGGGCGGTACTTTTCGGTCCAATCCATTACCGAAAGACAGGACAGTCGCGCGTTTAGTGGTTGCGGAGACTTCGACTCGGTGGCTGGTGTCGCCTGTCTCCG